>NZ_JABFMX010000003.1:0-233693 GCF_013359735.1 Arthrobacter sp. C9C5 | reverse complement strand
GGGGAATGGGCATGTCCCGTGGGGAGTTAGTGCCGGGGAATGGGCATGTCCCGTGGGGAGTTAGTGCCGGGGAATGGGCATGTCCCGTGGAGAGTTAGTGCCGGGGAATGGGCATGTCCCTCGGAAAGCTAGTGCGAGACAGGACACGTCCCATCCCGTGGACAGTCGGCGCGGGGGAGACGCCGCCGGGCTCAGGGGCGCGCGGTAAGGGTGAGTAGCACGGCCTCGGGTTTGCAGGCGATCCGGACCGGGGCGAAGCGCGAGGTGCCGATTCCGCCGGAGACGTTGACCGGCGTCGTGCGACCGTTGCTTTCCCAGTCGTGCAGTCCCTTGGCCCGCCAGGTGGGCAGGTCGCAGTTGGCCACGAGGGCGCCGTAGCCCGGGACGCAGATCTGGCCGCCATGGGTGTGGCCGGCAAGCAGCAGGTCCGCGGCGTCCTCGGTGAAGTGGTCCAGCACCCGCTGGTACGGGGCGTGCGCGACGGCGATCCGCAGGTGCGGTTTGGCGTCCTGGCCCTTGGTGCCGCGCGGCCAGCCGGCGTAGCGCTCGAGGCGCAGGTGCGGGTCGTCGACGCCGGAGAAGTCCACGCGCAGTCCCTTGAGTACGAGCGACTGGCAACGGTTGGTCAGATCGACCCAGCCGCCCATGCCGAAGCCTGCCCGGAGCCGCGGCCAGTCCAGTTCGACGGGATCGGGGCGCGATTTTGAAGGACCCAGCAGGTATGAGGCGGGGTTCTTCAACCGCGGCGCGAAGTAGTCGTTGGACCCGGGCACGAAGACGCCCGGGAACTCCATCAGCGGCCGCAGCGCCTCCAGCAGGGGATCGACTGCCTTAGCGTGGCTGAGGTTGTCGCCGGTATTCACCACCAAGTCCGGCTTCAGCTCGGCGAGGGAGCGCAGCCACGCTCCCTTGCGGTGCTGGCCGGGGACGAAGTGGATGTCGCTCAGGTGCAGCACGCGGAGCGGCCCGTACCCGGCCGGCAGGATGGGTAGCGACTCCTCCCGCAGCACGAACTGGTTCTTCTCCCACAATCCGTAGCCGGTCGCGGCGGCTCCCGCGGCGGCGCCGACGGCGGTGGTTACGGCAAAGCCGCGCCCGATGCTCCGGGCGCGGCTGGCCAAGGTGGTTCCGATGGTCACGGCTACTTCTTTTCCTTGGGCGGGTCCTTCGGGGCCGGTGCCGACGGTGCGGGGGACGACGGCGCCGGGTTCTGCGTCGCGGGCGGCATGAAGTTGTTGTTCTTACCGGCGTTGTTGTTGGCGGGCGGCTGGTATGCCTCGGCGAGCAGGTTCGACGGCGGCTCCGGGAACGGCTCGGTGCCGTGCGACGGGGCGATCTCGGCCATGAACTTGGAGAACATCGGCCCGGCGATCATGTAACCGTCGATGCCCTGGTAGAACTGGCCGTTGATCGTGATGTTCTGGCCGGCGCGTTTCTGGCTGCCGAGCGGGTCGCCGAACCAAGCCGCCGTCGCCAGGCCGGTGGTGTGGCCAACCACCCAGGTGGAACCGTTGTTGTTCGAGGTACCGGTCTTGGCCGCGATGGGGAAGTCGGTCTGCGTGGAAATACGCGGTTGGATGAGCGAGCCGGAGCCGCGGTTCAGGACTTCCTGCAGCGCGTGGTTCACGCCGCGGGCAACCTCGGGCTTGAGGGCATCCCGGCAGTTCGTCGCCTGGGCGGGCAGCTTGGCCCCGGTCGCGTCCGTCACGGAGGTAATGGCGATCGGCGCGCAGTACCGGCCGTCGTTCGCGAAGGTCGCGAACGCGCTGGCCATGGTCAGCGGGGCGGTCTGGGTGGAGCCCAAAAGGTTGGCCACGATCGACATGTTGATCGGCTGGTTATCCAGGCCGTTGTGTAGGCCCACGGCGTCCACGATCTTCTGAATTCCGCAGAAATCGAGCTGCGCGGCGGAGGCAAAGGTGATCGTGTTAATCGAGTTGTAGAGGCCCTTGAGGACCGTCATCGGGCGATAGTAGCCTTCTTCAGCGTTCTGCAGGTCGGGCGCGGCGCCCAGGCCTTCTTCGTCGGTGTTGTAGGCACCCGTGGTGACGCCGCAGGAGTTCTTCCACTGGAAGTTCAAGGGGTACTTGCGCACGGAGCCGTCCACCACGGTATTCATGGACTTGCCCTCGTCCAGCCACTCGGCGAAGGTGAACGGCTTCATGGTGGAGCCCGGCTGGGCTCCGCCGAGGCCGTTGAGGTCGTTGCCCTTTTCATCGCGTTTGTCGACGTTGAAGTTGAGCTGGGTGTCGAATTTCCCCTTGGCCGGCAGCCAGGACGTGTTCTGGGCCATGTTGGTGATCTTGCCCGTGCCCGGCTCCACGGAGACCAGGGCGGCGCCCCACTTGTTCGGGTTCGCCCCGGCAGCGGAGTCGACCTGCGCCTGCGCAACCTTCTGAGCCTTGGGGTCGAGCGTGGTCTTGATGGTCAGGCCGCCGCGGAAGATCTTCCGCTCGCGTTCCTTGGTGTCCGCGCCGTAGGCCGGGTTGTTGAGCAGCAGGTGCAGCACGTAGTCGCAGAAGTACGGCGACGTCGGCGAGTAAGCGCAACCCTGCCGCGGCTGGGTCACCTTGGTCTTGACCGGGGTGGCGACCGCGGCGTCGTACTGGGCCTGCTTGATCTTGCCCTGCGAGAGCATGGCCTTCAGCACGAGGTTGCGACGGACCTTCGCGTTGTCCGGGTTGGTGATCGGGTCGTAGAACGAGGGGCTGTTGACGACGCCGGCCAGGAGCGCGGCCTGCGGCAGCGTCAGGTTCTTGGCCGAGGTACTGAAGAACAGCCGTGCGGCCGCCTCGATGCCGTAGGCGTCGCGGTTGAAGAAGACGATGTTCAGGTAGCCCTCAAGGATCTGTTCCTTGGTGAACTTCTTTTCAAGGGCGATTGCCAGCTTCATCTCGCGGAGCTTGTCGCCGACGCCCTTGTTGACGCCGTTCAGCAGGACCTGGTCGCCCTTGCCCTCGGACTCCAGGGAGGAGTTGATGACGTTGTTCACGTACTGCTGGGTGATGGTCGAGGCGCCCTGCTTGTTACCGCGCGCGGTGGCGACGAGCGCGCGGAGAATGCCGGTGGTGTCGACGCCGCCGTGCTCGTAGAAGCGGCTGTCCTCGATGGCGATCACCGCGTCCTTGATGTACGGCGACATCTGATCCAGCGACACGCGGGTGCGGTTCTCAAGGTAAAGGTTGGCGATGGTGCTGCCGTCCGAGGCCAAGATCTTGGTCGACTGGCTCGGCGGATCAACCTTCAGTTCGGCCGGCAGGGTTTCGAAGAATTTGATCGAACCGCTTGCGGCGTTGCCGGAGACGGCGGCCGCGGGGACCAGCAGGCCCGCCATCAGGACACCACAAATCGCGCTCACGCCCAGGAAAAGGATGAGCTTTCCGAGGGTGGTGGCCGTGTCGAATAAAGGGTTCTTACCAGTCGCCATGTTTTCCACTTTACCGGCAAGGACTAGGCTTTACTTCATGACCAAATGGGAGTACGCCACGATTCCGCTCATTATCCACGCGACGAAGCAGATCCTGGACCAGTGGGGTGACGACGGCTGGGAGCTCGTCCAGGTTGTTCCGGGCCCCGATGGAAACGGCCTGGTTGCCTACTTGAAGCGGGAGAAGAACTAGCCATGAGCACCCCCGAAACGGCGGCTCCGGCCGAGGCCGCGAGCCCCGCAACCGCGGTCCAAAGTGACGCCGGCTCCGGCGCGTCGTCCGCCGTCGAACAGCGGCTGGCCGAGCTCGGCCTGGCGCTTCCCGAGGTGGCCGCCCCGGTGGCCGCCTACGTTCCGGCAGTCATCTCCGGCAACCACGTTTACACCTCGGGCCAGCTGCCCTTCATCAACGGCAAGCTCGAAGCCACGGGCAAGGTCTCCACCGGGACCGAAGTGACCTCGGACGAGCCGACCGTGTCCCCGGAGGCGGCCAAGCGCTACGCAGAGGTCTGCGCCGTCAACGCGCTGGCCGCCGTCAAGAGCGTCATCGGCGACCTGGACCGGATTACCCGGATCGTCAAGGTGGTCGGCTTCGTCTCCTCTGATCCCTCATTCACCGGCCAGCCCGGTGTCATCAACGGCGCCTCCGAGCTCCTGGGCAAGGTCCTTGGCGACGCCGGCCAGCACGCACGTTCCGCCGTCGGCGTTTCAGTTCTGCCGCTCGACTCTCCGGTCGAGGTCGAACTGATCGCTGAATTCGCCTAGAGGCCCGGTCGCTTCCCTTGCCGCACTTAGCACGACGCCTGTTTACCCTCCCCCCGGACCTTGAGGGGGCAGCCCGCAGCTGGCTTGAACACGGCGAGCGGACCCCCCGTGCCCCCCGCTACGCCTCCTCCGTGGTCCTGCTGCGAGATTCGCCCACCGGGCTGGAGACGTGGCTGGGCTACCGGCCCGGGTCCTCGCCGCTGGGCGTGCTCGCCTTTCCCGGCGGCTCGCTCGAGCCGTCCGACGACGACGCCGTGGGCTGGCTTGGCCCCTCGCCGCAGTGGTGGGCCGAGCAGATGGGCACGTCCGACGTCGGCCTCGCGCGACGCCACGTGGTGGGCGCCATCCGTGAGCTGTTCGAGGAAACGGGGGTCCTGCTGGCCGGTCCGGACCTGTCGACCACCGTGGAGGCAACGTCGACGGCCGAGTGGATGCGCGCCCGGGAGGCCGTGGCGGACCAGGAAAAGTCCTTCACCGACGTGCTCGCCAAGCGCGGGCTTTCGGTGCGGACCGATCTGCTCAAGCCGCTGGTGAACTGGCTCAGCCCGGACTTCGCCCACCGCCGCTTCAACACCCGGTACTTTGCCGCGACCATCCCGATGAACCAGCAGCCCTCGCTGCTGGCCAGCAAGGGCGTGTGGGCGCGCTGGGTGTGCGTCCGCAAGGTCATTGCCGAGCGCGACACAACAGCGCTGGGCGACGAGGTGGGCCAGCCCAACACCGTGGGCCTGAAGCTCGGCCAGCTGCTGGTCCCGGGTTCGGAGATCATGCTGGAGAAGATGGCCGCCGCCAACGGCTGCATCGCCTACCTCAGCTACAAGCGCAAGGCCCACGCCTATCAGCCCGCCTTGGTGGAGGAAGACGGCCGGCTGATGCTGGAAGTCGAGGCCGCCAAGACCGTCGCCGGGGAACCGCAGCGGGAACGCTGACCGGCCCAGGCCAGGTAACGGACATGCTCTTCGCGGCTTTCTCTCGACCACGGGACATGTCCTTCGCATCAGTTGGGCGATGGGCATAGCAGGTATATGTCCACTCGGGGCATTTAGGGATGGGCATGTCCCGTGGGAGTTCTCGCGAACGATGGGCATGTCCCGCCAGCCAGGCGAGATCCCGCAACACCGAAAACACCGAAAACACTGAGGGCCGGCCCGTCAATACGGGCCGGCCCTCAGTGTGTAAAGCTCGTGTTGCGGCTGTGCCTAGCGGGAGCGCTGGCGGAGGCGCTGCATGTCGAGAATCACGACGGCGCGTGCCTCCAGTCGCAGCCAGCCGCGCTGGACGAACTCGGCGAGGGCCTTGTTGACGGTCTCGCGGGAGGCGCCGACCAGCTGGGCCAGTTCTTCCTGGGTGAGTTCGTGGGCCACGAGGACACCGTCGGTCGCGGGGCGGCCGAAGCGATCGGCCAGGTCCAGCAGCGCCTTGGCCACGCGGCCCGGGACGTCGGAGAAGACCAGGTCGGAGAGCGAATCGTTGGTGCGGCGCAGGCGCCGGGCCAGGGCCTGGAGCAGCTGGGCCGAGACCTCGGGGCGGGTGCGCAGGAGGGCGTTGAGGCTCTCGTTCTTCAGCCCGGCCAGGCGGGTCTCCGAGACGGCGGTGGCCGTTGCGGTGCGCGGGCTCGGGTCGAACAGCGCCATTTCGCCGAACAATTCGCCCGGGCCGAGGATGGCGAGCAGCGACTCGCGGCCGTCGGGGGAGGTGCGGCCGAGCTTCACTTTGCCGGAGACGATGAAGTAGAGCTGGTCACCCTGGTCGCCTTCCCGGAATACCGAGGCTCCGCGTGAGAGGTCCACCTCGGTGAGCTCGTCCGTCAGCAGACGGAACGCCTCGTCGTCGAGCGTGGCGAAAAGGGGTGCGCGGCGCAATACCTCGATATCCATGAAATCTCCTGACTTACTGTGTCGGCTGGGGCGCTCCAGCCATTGTTTCAGAATTTTGAGGCTTCTGTGACGTACTTGGCACCGAAACGCGTGAAACGGCGGGCGGGTGACGGTCTGGTCCGCCTTGGGCCCCGGCAAACTGTCAGCCCGCGCCGGTAGAATAGGGTTCCTACCAGTCACTAAGGAGCCCCGGTGTTCGGCTTGACCATCTTGGACCTGGCGTTGATTCTGACGCTCTTGTCCTACCTGATCTATGGCTTGCGCAACGGCTTCCTGGTGACGCTTGGCGGAATCGCCGGGTTCGCGGCGGGCGCCGTGGCCGCCTTCGTGTCTGTCCCGATCGTGAGCGACCTCGTAGACGACCCCGGCTGGCGGCTCACCGCCATCATTGCCACGGCCGTGCTGCTGATGATGCTGGGGCACGGCCTCGGCACCATGATCGGCCGGCGCATCCGCAGCGTCGTAAAAATCAGTCCGCTCCGGCTGGCCGACCGGGTGGTGGGCGGCGGGGTCAACCTCGCCGTATCCGGCCTCGTGATGTCCATGCTGGCCTTCAGCATCAGCGCCCTCGGCGTTCCCTTTGTTTCCCAACAGCTGGCCGACTCCAAGGTGATCGGGTTCATCGACGGCGTCACCCCCACGCCGCTGAAGACGTCAATGGCACAGTTGCGTTCGGCCGTGATCGGCGATGGCATCCCGACCCTGTTCGAGGGTGTCGGCGGACGGGCCGTGCCCGTGCCCGACGCCAGCACCGACACCCCTCCGCTGAACAAGGCCGCCGCCTCCGTGCTCAAGATCGCCGGGACCGCCTACCAGTGCGGCCAGAACCAGACCGGAACGGGCTTTGTGGTCTCGCCGGGCAGGGTCGTGACGAACGCCCACGTGGTGGCCGGCGTCCCGGAGCCCGTTGTCGAGGTCCCGGGCGGCGGTGCCCTCCCCGGCCGGGTCGTTTACTTCGACAGCCGGCATGACCTCGCCGTCCTGGCCGTGGACGGGCTGCGCGCCGCGCCGTTGCCGCTGGGCCGCGACCTTCCGGCCGGCAGCCCGGCGGCGTTCGCGGGCTACCCGCACGGCGGTCCGTTCCAGTCCAAACCGGCCACGGTCCGGGACATCACCACCGTCCTGGTCCCGGACATCTACGGCAACAACGCCGCTGCCGAGGATGTCTACCGGCTGGCGGGCGACGTGCAGCCGGGGAACTCCGGCGGTCCGCTGCTGACCACGGGCGGCCAGGTGGCCGGCGTCGTCTTCGCGAAATCCACCTCCGAGCCCTCGCTGGGCTTCGCCATCACCATGAACGACCTCGGCCCCGTGGCCGCAAAGGCCCCCGGGCTGGGCGACGCCGTCTCGCCGGGCCAATGCATTAAGAAATAGCCAGCGGTAGGAACCAAGCGGGAACCGCTTGCGGGCACCGTCAGGCCGGAGCCGCTTCGATCCACTCCAGGCTCTGGCCGTGCGGGCCCGCCATGGCCACCGGCAGGCCGTCCTCCAGCAGCAGGAAGCGGCCGCGGAGGCGGGATTCGTCCATTTCGGGAACCACGCTGGAGCCGTCCGCCTGCAGGATGACCGTGTGGCCCTCGTTCGAAATCCAGTGGCAGCCCCGGTCGGCGGCCAGCAAAGCGATGGTGTCGCGGAAACGTTCGCGGCCGGCGGCGTCGAGGTAGGCCATGACGGCACTGTGGAAGACCACCAGAGCGGTCTCCGGCGGCGCCTGCTCCGCCAATGACACAAGTTGTTCGTTGAGGTCCCCGGCCACCAGCAGCGGCGGATCCGTCCGTGCGACGGCGATCGCCTGGCGCAGCCGCTCGCGGCGGAAGTCCTGCTCCGGCCAGATCAGCGCCTCCAGCCAGTCGACGTCGTCGGGGTCCCGGATGTCCAAAGGGTTCAAATCGATGCCGGCGCGCCATACCACCGCGGGCAGCGCGGCCGGCAGCGGCACCGGGCCGGCCGTGGCGCAGCTCAGCACGGGGTAAGTCCCGGGCGCCGCACCGGCCGGGAACAGCCGCGTCACGGCGCCGGAGCCGCCGTCGAACTCGTAGCCGTAGCGGTCCGGGTACAGCGTCAGGCCGGCCGAAGCGCCGACTTCGATGAGGGCCAGCGGGCGTCCCTCCGCAGCTGCGATCCGGGCGAGGGACGGGAGCAGGGCGGCGCAGCGGCCGGCCTCGTTTGTCTGGGTGGACCGGGACAGGACAATTCGGGAGACCCCGTCCCAGTGGGTATCCAGGAAACTCCGGAACTCGGCGTAGGGGCCGATCCGGGCGCCGAGGAAGCGGGCGGCGGCCAGCATCAGCAGCGGCTGGCGCTTGTTGTGCGGCCACTCGTCGATGCGGCTGATCAGCTCGGGGTCGTCCGCGATGGCCGTGGACCATTCCGCGTAGCACGCGGAATTGCCGGGCGCGTCGACGGTGCCGAAATGGCGGTACCAGTCCGCGGTCCCCGGGGGCTCCGGCGCGGGGGACATGCTCAGCCCCGGCCCGCGTTCAGCTCGGCGAGGTACTCGACGGCGAAGCGGTACCCGAGGATGCCCGCGCCGGCGATCACAGCCTTGCTGATGTCCGAAAGGTAGGAGTGGTGCCGGAACGGTTCCCGGGCGTGCACGTTGGTGATGTGCACCTCGACGGCGGGCAGTTGCACGGCCGTGATTGCGTCCCGGATCGCCACCGAGGTGTGCGTGTAGGCGCCGGCGTTCAGGACGATGCCCACCGCTTTCCCCCGGGCGGCGTGGATGGCGTCCACGAGTGCGCCCTCATGGTTGGACTGGAAGCACTCGACGTCGAGCCCGTGCGCCGCTCCGGTGTCCTTGGCGAGCTGTTCGACGTCGGCCAGCGTGGCCGTGCCGTACTTTTCGGGCTCACGGGTGCCCAGCAGGTTCAGGTTGGGCCCGTTCAGGACCAGGATGGTGCCGCGCCGGGCGTCCGAGGGGGTGGCTTCGCTCATGCCTGCCAATGTATCGCGTTGTCCGGGACCGTACCCTGATGTTTCTTGCGGAGTCCATCAATCATGGTCAGGTCCGCGACCGGCGGGGGTCCCCGGGCCGGTCGCGAGCCGTTCTATCCGCCGCAGCGCCAGGGCGCAGACCGGCAGGTAGGCCGGTGCCCACCAGGGCACGGTGAAGGTGAGCAGACAGCCGTCGTCCTGCGGGGTTAACCGGTGGCCGGTGGCCGGGATGCCCGCAACGGACCACGCCCAGTACCGCCCGGCTTCAAACCCTGTCACCGCGTACGGCAGCGCTACCCCCAGGACGGTGCGTACCTTTCCGCGGCTGCCCGGCGCGAGTCGCGGGGAAGCGGCCGCGGCGGTGGCAGGTTCGACGCCGGTGACCGACGGGCCCCACGCCGGCCACTGCCCGGTGTCCGTGAGCAGCCTCCACACCACGCCCGCGGGCGCGGCCACCCGGCGCGAAACGGAGAAAGTCACCCGGGCCGGCCCAGAACGGCCAGCGCGGCGCGGTGGCCGCTGACGAGCGCGCCCTGGATGGAAGCCGTCTCCCGGTGGTCGCCGCAGACGGTGATCCCGTCCGGGCCCTCCACGGGCTGCCGGGTCCGCAGCGGCGGCGGCTGGTGCGGCAGGGCATCCGGGATCTCGTGCCTTGCCACCAGTTCCCAGCCGGCCGTGGAGCAGCCGAAAATGTCCCCGGCGTGCCGGAGGACGTCCGCGTCGCTGGGAACCGGCCGGCCCGCGCCGAACAGGGCAGAGGTCTGGATCAGGTGCCGGCCGGCGGGCGCGTAGCTTGGTGCAGAGTTGGAGATGACGGCCGCGTTGAGCAGCGGTCCGCCGGGGCGGGTACGGCCGTCGATGCAGAGCATGCGCGCGTCGGTCGGTGCCGAGTCGGCGGCGAACCAGTGCGTGAGCACTCCCTTCATGGCCGGCGCCTCGCTCCCGGCGAGCCTGGCCGCGTCCACCGGATCGGCGGCGAGAACGACGTGGCGGGCCCGGATGGCGGTCCCCGATGCGGTGACCAGGGCCCCGTTCCCGTCCGGCGTGATCTTCTCCACCCGGGTAGAGGTGCGGACCGGGGCGGCAAGGCCGTCCGCCAACTGCTGCGGGAGGGCCTGCATCCCGTCGCGCGGCACTCCGGGAACCCCGGTCGCGAAAACGCGCACCAGCTGCAAGGCAAAGTCGTTGGAGGTGCTGCCCACGTCCTCCAGCAGTACGCCGGCGAGGAACCGCTGCACCACGGTGCGGAGTTCGCCCGAGCAGCCGGCCCGGTCGAGGGCGTCGCGCAACGCAACATCCTGGCCGCTCCGCCGAAGGGGCCCGGCGAAGGCCGGGACGGCCCAGCGCAGCAGCCCCGCGACGGCGCGCGGGGTGAGAATCCCGCTGCGCAGGGTCTGCAGGATGAGCCCCGGCTCGCGCAGGGGATGGGCCAACACCGCCAGGGACTCCGGCAGCCGCACCCGGAGGCCGGCGCCGAAGGCCTGCAGCGCCAAGGCATCGACGTCGACCCACTGCCGGACCGCCGGGTACGCCGGGTTCAGGACCTGAAAGCCGCGGTCCACGAGGAACCCGTCCACCCGGTCCGTCCGGATCCTGCCCCCGACGGCGTCGGAGGCCTCCCAGACCACGACCTCGCGCCCGGCGGCCTGCAGTTCCCGGGCGCACTGCAGCCCGGCAAGACCGGCCCCGACCACCAGCACCTCGCACGAATCCGTCACGGCCTCATCGTTCCGTCCCGTGCAGCCCGGCCCGGATCCGCGCTCACTTCTTAAGCGAATGCGCGATCTGTGCCATCACGGTGTTGTCGGCCAGGGTAGTGGCATCGCCCACCTCGCGGCCCTCGGCGACATCCTTGAGCAGCCGGCGCATGATCTTGCCGGAGCGGGTCTTAGGCAGTTCCGGCACCACGAGGATGGTCTTGGGCTTGGCGATCGGCCCGATCTCCTTGCTCACATGGTTGCGGAGCTCCTGGACGATCGCATCGCCCGAGTTCACCGCGTCCCCGCGCAGGATCACGAACGCCACGACGGCCTGCCCGGTGGTCTCGTCCGCCGCGCCCACGACGGCGGCTTCCGCCACGGCCGGGTGGGACACGAGGGCGGATTCGATCTCCGCAGTGGAGAGCCGGTGGCCGGAGATGTTCATGACATCGTCCACCCGGCCGAGCAGCCAGATGTCGCCGTCGTCGTCCTTCTTGGCGCCGTCGCCGGCGAAGTACATCGTTTCGAAGCGGGACCAGTAGGTGTCCTTGAACCGTTCCGGATCACCCCAGATGCCGCGCAGCATGGCCGGCCACGGCTCGCGGATGACGAGGTAGCCGCCGGCGCCGTTGGGCACCGACTCGCCCGCTTCGTCGACGACGTCCACGGCGATGCCGGGCAGCGGGACCTGGGCGGAGCCGGGCTTGGTCGCGGTCACTCCGGGCAGCGGCGCGATCATCTGCGCGCCGGTCTCGGTCTGCCACCAAGTGTCCACGATCGGGGCCGGGTTCTGCTTCTTCTCCCCGTTCTTCCCGGCGTTGGCGCCGATGACCTCCCGGTACCACATCCAGGCCTCGGGGTTGATGGGTTCGCCCACCGAGCCCAGGACGCGGATGGAGGACAGGTCCGACTTTGCCGGGATTTCCTTGCCCCACTTCATGAAGGTGCGGATCGCCGTGGGGGCGGTGTAGAGGATGGAGACCTTGTACTTCTCCACGATCTCCCACCAGCGGCCCTGGTGCGGGGAATCGGGGGTGCCCTCGTACATGACCTGGGTGGCGCCGTTGATGAGCGGCGCGTAGGCGACGTAGGAGTGGCCGGTGATCCAGCCGACGTCGGCCGTGCACCAGTAGACATCCGTTTCCGGGTGCAGGTCGAAGACCGCCTTGTGCGTGTAGGCGCCCTGGGTGAGGTAGCCGCCGGTGGTGTGCAGGATGCCCTTGGGCTTGCCGGTGGTTCCCGAGGTGTAAAGGATGAACAGCGGGTGTTCGGCGTCGTGGCCGACGGCGGTGTGCTCGGCGGACGCTGCGCCGACCGTGTCGGACCACCAGTGGTCCCGGCCCTCATGCCAGTCGACGTCCTGGCCGTTGCGCTTGACCACCACGACGTTCTGGACGGTGTGCCCGGAACCGTCTCCCTCGTGGGCGAGCGCCTCGTCGACGGCGGGCTTGAGCGCGCTGGGCTTGCCGCGGCGGTAGGTGCCGTCGGCGGTGACCACGAGCTTGGCCTCGGCGTCGTCGATCCGGGAGCGGAGCGCCTCGGCGGAGAAGCCGCCGAACACCACCGAGTGGATCGCGCCGATCCGGGCGCAGGCCAGCAGGGTGATGACGGCCTCGGGGATCATCGGCAGGTACACGGCCACGCGGTCACCCTTGGCCACGCCGAGGGATTCGAACGCGTTGGCGGCCTTCTTGACCTCTTCGGTGAGCTGCGCGTAGGTGTAGCTGCGGGTGTCGCCCGGCTCGCCCTCGAAGTAGATGGCAACCCGGTCCCCGTTGCCGGCCTCGACGTGCCGGTCCAGGGCGTTGTACGCGGCATTGATCTCGCCGCCGACGAACCACTTTGCGAACGGCGGGTCGGACCAGTCCAGCGTCTGGGTGAAGTCCTTGCTCCAGCTCAGCAGTCCGCGGGCCTGCTTGGCCCAGAAGGCCGGCCGGTCCGCGTCGGCCTCGGCGTAGTCGGCGGCAGTGACCACGGCGTTGGCAGCGAACTCGGCCGACGGGGCGAACCTGCGGTTCTCCTGCGACAGGTTTTCGAACGCATCGCCCTGCCGGGGCGTCTGGGTTGTGGTGGTGGAGCCGGGGGTCTGCTGGGACATGGTGAACCTCATCATTCATCGTTCCGTGCTGCACGGAACGTCCGTCGCCGCCGCGGCGCCGGGCCGCTTGCGCGGCATCGGGCATCGGCTGGTCACGGGCGTACCGCAAAGAGCTGTTCCGAAATACACACTAACGCCCGGGTACGACAGAACGTGTGCCCCGTCACAAAGGGCGCCGTGAGCGGTGTTTATTAAGCGCCGAGTGGTGGGCGGCCGCGGCACGGCCGGCCGACATCGGCGTCGAACGCCGGTTTACGCGCAGGGCGAAAGGGTCCGCGCACTGGTGCTGGAGTGACGGCCGGGCAGTAGTGATCGGTCCTGCACTTGGCTAGGCTGAGATGGAGTTGTGACATCCGATGGGGGCAACAGGACCGCTGGCGGTCCTGTTTCTGCCTGCCGTTAGGCGGCACTGTCCAGAGTGCGGCCATGCTAAGGAGAAACAGAATGAACGAGCAGAGCAACGGGCAGCTCCATGCGCCCTCCCGCACCGAAGGCCAGACAGGGCCGGCGCAGTCCAATGGGCGGGGGGAACAGCCACGCTTCACGGTGGACAAGCCGAACTCGAAGAACAACGAGGCCGTCCTGGGGCCTTTCACGGTCCGCGACCTCACCGTCTTCGGCTCCACGCTGGTGCTCTTCATCGCCTCCCTGATCCCGATGTTCGCCGAGCGCTACAACCTGTGGAACCTGGGCAGCCTCTTCTTCCTGGGCCTCGGCGTGCTGCTGCCGGTGATCGTCGCTGCGCTTTTCGTGGCGCGACGGGTCAGCCCGGGCACGAAAATCCGGATCGGCTCCCTCTCGATTGACCAGTTCGCCTCCGTCGTGGCGTCCTTCAGCCTGGCCTTCTTTTTCCTGGCGACCGCCGGAGCGTTCGTGCCGAGCCTCCTGCTGGGCCTCGTGGGCGCTCTCGGCCTCTTCACCGCTACCGTACTGGCGCGGCTGATTCCCAGCCTCGCCGGTGATTTCCTGCACCGCGCCGAAGTCCCCGCCCACGTCGTGGCGCGGGAAGCCGCGGAGCCGGTCCGCAAGCCGCGTGCCCCCAAGGCTGCCAGCGAAGCCAAGGCTCCCAAGGAGGGAGGCAGTGCGCTGGCCGGCTGGGCCAAGCGCATAGCCCCTGGCAAGCAGGCGGGCGAGGCCAAGGCCACGCCGCAGGCCCACGAAGCCCAAAAGGCATCAGCGGGTGCTGCTGCGGGTGCCGGTGCCGCCGCCGCGTACACCCGTCCCGCGGCTGCCGAGCCGGCCACCCAGGCGCACGGCGTCGTTCCTTCCGCGTCCCCGTCGCCGACGGCTGCCGCATCCCCGACGCCGACGGCGGCGTACGCGCCGTCTGCCGCAGGAGAAGCGGTGCCGTCTGCCGCCGAGCAGACCCCGACTGCCATGGCACCCGCCGCGTCCGCTCCGGCCGAGCCCCCGGTCGCCTCCCCGGCACCCGCCGAGCAGGGAGCGGGCCTGGAGGCGACCCAGGCGGCCAGCGTCCCGGTGGCGGCATCGGCCGCGGCACCTTCCGCCGCAAGCCATGAGGCCCCCACCGCCCTCACCCCGCAGGTCCGTTCGCAGGAGCCGATCGGCGCCACCGTGGACCCCACAAGCCGCCCCCAGAGTGAGGCGGCCCAGCCTGCCTACGAGGCTTTCTGGTTCGCCGTCGCCCAGCCCCGCACCGCGGTGGACGAGCGCAGCGGCGCCCCGGCGTTCGTCGTCGAACCCGGCGGCTGGGTCCTTGCCCTTGAGGACCGCGGCCACGAATTCCTGGTCCAGCACACGGACGGCCGCGTCGGCGTGCTCCGGGACCTCAGCAACATCGAACGCGGCTAGCCGGACCGTGGCCACCGAACCCGGCACAGCCAAAACCGGCACCGCCAGAACAGGCACAGCCAAAACCGGCACCGCGAAGCCCCGCGCACAGGCTGGCGGGGAGACGTTGCTGGGGCTCAAGCGCCGCGCCCGCCGGATCAACAGGGCACTGGCCGAGCAGTATCCCTACGCGCATGCGGAGTTGGATTTCCGCAGCCCGTTCGAGCTGGTGGTGGCCACGGTGCTCTCGGCCCAGACCACGGATGTGCTGGTCAACCAGATCACGCCGCTGCTGTTCGCCCGGTACCCGGATGCCCGCAGCATGGCCGAGGCCGAGCCCGCCGAGCTGGAAGCCATCATCAAACCCACCGGGTTCTTCCGGGCCAAGGCGCGGAACCTGATGGCGCTGGGCACCAAGCTTGTTGACGACTACGACGGCGAGGTGCCCGGCCGGCTGGAAGACCTGGTGAAACTGCCAGGCGTCGGACGGAAGACCGCCAACGTCGTCCTGGGAAACGCGTTCGGGATCCCCGGCATCACGGTGGACACCCATTTTGGGAGGCTGGCCCGCCGCTTCGGCTGGACGGACTCGGACGACCCGGTCCGGATCGAATCCGACGTCGCCGAACTGTTCGAGCCGAAAGACTGGACCATGCTCTCGCACCGCGTCGTGTTCCACGGCCGGCGCGTCTGCCATTCCCGCAAACCGGCCTGCGGCGCCTGCGCGGTGGCGAACTGGTGCCCCAGCTACGGAGCCGGCGAGACGGATCCGGAGAAAGCCAGGACGCTGCTCAAGTACGAACTGGCCCCGGGCCAGGAAGAACTGCTGGCGAAACTGCTGGCCGAAACCCACCGGGCCGCCGAAATCCGGATGGAATCGCAGAGAAGGCCGCAATGACCGCCCGACAGGACCTGATTGACCTCGTGGCCGCGGTGCAGGCAGGCACCGCCCCGTCGCCGGATCCGCGCTGGCGCGAACTGGCAGTTGAGCCGGGCGAGCGGGTGCGCCGTGCCGCCGTGCTGATGCTGTTTGGCTCGCTGGATGATGTCCCGGCGACGTCGGTGAAGCTGCTGGCGCCGGCGGATCTGGACGTGCTGCTGCTCCAGCGCGCGCAGACCCTCGACGATCACCCGGGCCAGGTGGCGTTCCCCGGCGGCGGCATCGACCCCGGCGAAACCGTCATCGAGGCCGCCCTGCGCGAGGCCGAAGAGGAAACAGGGCTGGATCCGCAGGGCGTGGAGGTCCTCGGCGTCATGCCCGAACTGGCGCTGCCCCGCGGGAACTTCCTGGTCACACCCGTCCTTGGCTGGTGGGCGTCCCAGTCACCCGTCCGGGTAGTGGACTACGGCGAGTCCTCGCAGGTCTTCCGGGTGCCCGTCCGGGACCTGCTTGACCCCGATAACAGGGTCATGGCAACCGTCAGCCGGGCCGGCCAGACCTTTCAGAGCCCGGCCTTCACCGTCAACGGCGTGGTGGTCTGGGGTTTCACCGGCATGATCCTCAACCAGCTGTTCGACCAGCTGGGCTGGTCCGTCCCGTGGGACCGGACGCGCCTGCACGGGATCGACGGGTAGCGGCGCGCCTCCGGTAGAGCGCCTCCGCTACAGCGCTTCCGCTAGCGAGCCGTCAGCAGCGGCGCAGGCCGCGAGGACGCCGTCGCGGCGGGCTTGCTTCCGGACTGGGTGACGGCCTTCCGGGCGGAGCGATCCACGACCAGCCCGGTAGCGGCGTTCTCGCGCACCGCCGTGATGCCGGCGGCCGCTCCCTTGATGGTTTCAAAAAGAGGTGAAACGGCAACTACTGTCCCGTCCGGTGCCGTCAGCCTGAAGAAATACGACTCGTTCCCGGCCTCTGCAATCTCGAATACGCCAGCCACTCTGCTGCCTCCCCGGTTCCCTGCCTCGTTGCATTTGCGCCGGCGGATCAATCGGGATCATCGCCGGCCTTTTCGACTGTAACGGGGCCCGCGGAGCAGGCGCAACGCTACTGGCGGGTACGTTACCCGGGGTGTCCAGCCCGGCGTCGGGCAGCGGTTGACGGCAGCTATTTGGCGTTGTCGTAAGAGTCGACGACGGCGATGCTGACCGGAAATTCCACCGGGATCCTGCCGAACAGCAGCTCCTTGGCCGCTGCCGCGGATTCCTCGATGGCCCGGATGCAGGCATCGACGGAGTCCGCCGGGCAATGGACCATGACCTCATCGTGCAGGAAGAAGACCAGCTCCCCGGCGGGCGAGCCGTCGGCGCGCAGTCCCCGCAGCCGCCGTCGTAGTTCCGCCAGCCAGCAGGCCGCCCAGTCGGCCGCGGAACCCTGCACCACGAAGTTGCGCGTGAACCTTCCGCGAGAGCGCGCCAGTGACTCGGCCCGGCGTTGTTCCTCCGCGGTGGCGGACTGCTGGCTCCGCAGCCACCGCTCCGAAGGTGGCGGGCTGCTGCGGCCCAGCCGGGAGGTTACGGTCTTACCCGCCTCGCCTTCGCGGGCGGCCTGCTCCACGAAGCCGACGGCGCGCGGATAGGTCCGGGCCAGCTGCGGCATCAGCCGGCCGGATTCGCCCGTGGTGGCGCCGTAAATCGCGCCTAGCAGCGCGATCTTGGCCTTGCCCCGGTCCCCGCCGAAACCCTGCGCGGCGATGCCGGCGTAGAGGTCCTTGTCTCGGGCGGCTTCCGCCATCTTGGAATCCTGTGCCAGCGCCACCAATACGCGGGGCTCCAGCTGCGAGGCGTCCGCGACGATCAGCTTGTGGCCGGGGTCGGCGTGGACCGCGCCGCGGATCTGGCGGGGAATCTGCAGCGCCCCGCCGCCGCGGGAGGCCCAGCGTCCGGACACGACCCCGCCCACCACGTATTCGGGCTGGAAGCGGCCGTTCTTGACCCAGGCGTCGAGCCACGCCCAGCCGTTGGCGGAGTGGAGCCGGGCGAGCTTCTTGTAGGCCAGCAGCGGTTCGATTGCCGGGTGGCTGGACTCCTTCAGCTCCCACTGGCGCGTGCTCTTCACCTCGATGCCGTTCCGGTGCAGGGCCCGCATCAGTTCCTGCGGGGAGTCGGGGTTCAGCGCCGGGGACTGCAGCAGCCGGCGGAGTTCGCTGTTGAGCGCCTCCAGCTTGGCCGGGCGGTGGCCCTGGGGCGGACGCGGACCGAGGTAGTCGGCGAGGATCTGTTCGTGCAGCTCCTCGCGCCAGGGAACGCCGGTGTGCTGCATCTCGGCGGCGATCATGGCCCCGGCGGACTCGGCGGCGAGAAGGAGCTGGAGCCTCTGCTTTCGACGGTCGCCGTCCAGAGCGACGCCGGCCAGTGCCTCCTGCTGCGCGGCGTATTCGGCGCGCAGTTCCTCGCCGGAATACCGCGGCACAGCGCTCAGGCCCGGGTCCTCGAACAGGGCGCCCTGGTCCGCGGGCGGGGGAGGGGGCTGCAGGGCCCGCGGCGGCTGCTGGACGTCGTCATCCTGGGTCAGTTTCTCCGCGTTCCGGGCGTACTCGGTGTGCGCGGTGAACTCCGAATGGGCCAGGATGGCACCGCACAGCGTCAGGTCATGGCAGCGTTCCAGCTCGACCCCTGCGGCCAGCAGCGCCGGGTACCAGTCCTGCGTGCGGTGCCAGATCCAACGCGGGCGCTGCTGCTCCAGTTGATGCACGACGCCGGGCAGCTCGGCGGCGCTGACGATGCGCGGTTCCGGCGCGGCGGGATCGGGGGCGCCCGACGGCGTGAGTCGTTGTAGGGCTGCGCCGTCGGCGTGGGCGGCAAGCAGCAGATGCATAGGCTCAATTCTGCCCTGTGGATGCCTTCCCGGCGGACCGGGCCGGGCGGGGCCGCGTCGCGCCGCCCGAATCCGGCCCGGTTTTCCACATAGCCGAAGACGGCGTGCAGCTGCGGCGTCCGTAGCGCCGAAAGTGGTGGCATGAGCAGTCATCAATTACCCGAGCCAGTCACCAGTCAGGCCCCGTCCCGACAGCCCGTGTCCAGGGCCGGCCCCCAAGCGGGACCGGACCCGGTGCCCAACCCCGGGTCGTGGCTTCCCGAAGGGGCGGCGGAGACGCTGCTGGTCACCGGGTCCGAGGTCCTGCGCGGGGAGGTGGAACGGATTGTGGCCGCGGCTGGCCGGCAGCTAAGTCTGGCGCGGGATGCCGCGGAAGCGGTCCCGTACTGGGACTCTGCCGGCGCAGTGCTTGTGGGCAGTGACGTCCGGGAACTCCCGATCCGGCGCCGTGCACCGGCAGTTCTTGTGGGACTGAGCGGCGAAGGCGACAGGCTCTGGCAGCTGGCCGCGGCCATGGGGGCCGAACGGGTGGCCGTCCTCCCCGAGGGCGGACCCTGGCTCGCCGAGTACCTCAGCCGATCGCACGCCCCGGAACCGGGCGGGCATGTCCTCGGCGTGGTTGGCGGCTGTGGCGGCGCCGGGGCCACCACCGCCGCGATCTGGCTGGCCCAGGCCGCCGCGGGGCTGGGCGCCAGAGTCCTCCTGATCGACGGAGACCCCTGGGGCGGTGGTCTAGAACTGGCCCTCGCTGCCGAAGAAGAACCAGGGCTCCGCTGGCCGGACCTCGCCGAGGCCAGCGGCAGCATCGACCCGGATCAGCTCCACGAGGCGCTGCCCGAAGCGGGCGGATTCTCTTTCCTGTCCTGGCCGGGCAACCGGGAACGGCCGCAGGCCATCGACGCGGCAGCGGTCGCCGGGGTGCTCGACGCCGCGCGTCGCTGCTATGAGCTAGTGGTGCTGGACATCGGCCGCGGACGCGAGGCACTGCGGACCTTCGCCTGGGAATGCGACCGGGTCGTCGTGGTGCTGCCCGCCCAGCTCCGGGCGGCGGTGGCATCCGCCCGTCTGGTGCCGGAGCTACCGCCGGTGGAGACCGCACTGGTGATCCGGACGAAACCCGGGGTCGCGTTCGACTACCAGCTGATTTCCCAAGCCGTGGGGCTCCCGGTGCAGGGCATCATGCCCGAGGTCCGGGGGACGGCCGCCGCCACGGAACTCGGGCGCCTGCTGGATGCCGGCGGACGGCGGAGCGTGCAACGCTTCACCGAAGGAGTCCTGGCCTTCGGCACGGACGGGTTCCCGTGAGTTCGCATCTGGCGGCGGACCCACCGGACCCGGAGAGTCCACGGTTGCGCAGGCAACTGCGCCCGCCCCAGCGGCGGGTAGACGCGCGGCTGCTCGAAGCGGTCCGCGAATCGGTCATGGCGGACGCCGGCCCGGTCACCCCGTCACGGGTGGCCGCGGCCGTGCAGGCCAGCGGCAAGCTCCTTGGCACGGCCGGTGCCTTAGCCGCCGTCGAAAGCATCAGCGCGGAACTGAACGGGCTGGGACCGCTGCAGCCGCTGGCGCGCGACCCGCTCGTGACGGACATCTTCGTCAACGGCCCGGACTCGGTGTGGCTGGACCGGGGCCGCGGGCTTGAGCGCGCCCCGGTCGCCTTTGCCAACGAGGCCCAGGTCCGAGCGCTGGCCGTTCGACTGGTGGCCTCCGGCGGGCGGCGGCTGGATGACAGCTCGCCCTGCGTGGATGTCAGGCTCGACGGCGGTTACCGGGTCCATGCCGTGCTGCCGCCGATCTCCACGGCCGGAACGCTGCTGAGCGTGAGGATCCGCCGCGAGGCCGTTTTCTCGCTGGACGAGCTCTCCCGGGTCGGTATGTTCGGCCCGCTTATCCAGGACGTCCTCACGCGAATGGTGGCGCGGCGCCTGAGCTTCCTGGTGAGCGGCGCGACGGGCTCGGGAAAAACGACGCTGCTTGCCACGCTGCTCGGACTCTGCGGGCAGGGGGAGCGGCTGGTCCTGATCGAGGATGCTTCGGAGCTGAATCCGGTCCATCCTCACGTGGTGTCCCTCGAATCGCGCCACAGCAACCTGGAGGGCGGCGGCGCGGTTGATCTCGGCGAGCTGGTCCGGCAGGCCCTGCGGATGCGGCCCGACAGGCTCGTGGTGGGGGAGTGCCGCGGCGCCGAGGTCCGGGAGCTGCTCTCCGCGATGAACACCGGGCACACTGGAGCCGGCGGCACGATCCATGCCAACACCGCCGCCGCGGTCCCGGCCCGGCTGACGGCGCTCGGCGCGCTCGCGGGGATGGGGCCCGACGCTGTCCGCCTTCAGGCAGCCAGCGCCCTCGACGTCGTCGTCCATCTGGAACGTACACGGCTCGGCCGTCAGGTGTCGTCCGTGGGACTGGTCGGAGAAGGCGCTTCGGGCCTGGCCGTAGCCGTGGCGCTGGCAACGGTCGGCGGCGAGGTACGCGCCGGGCCCGCGTGGCCCGAGCTGGCGGCCCGTTTGGGCCTGGATCCGGCCGTTACGCCCGGGACCGGCGTGCCCAGCGCGGCCCCCGGCCCGCCATGACGGCCGTCCTGGCCGGAATCCTGGCCCTCGCATCTTGGCTGGCTTTCGCGCCGCCGGGGGCGTCCGGCCGGCGCGTCCGGCGGGCTCTGTCCGGTCGCTCCGTGGGCGCCGCCCGCGAACCGGCCGTCGGGCGGCCGGGACAAGGACGGCGTGGCCGCTTAGCGCCGTGGCGCAGGAGGGGTAGAGCCGAGGCGGAGGTCCCCATGACCGTGGTGGTGCAGCAGCTGGCCGCGTTGCTGAAGGGCGGCCGGACTCCTGCGCGGCTGTGGGAGGAACTCTGGCTTCTTTATGGTGACCTGCGGGAGCCGGACCTTGCGAAGGGAGGGGGTGGACGCCCTAACCGCGCCGCGCCCACTGATGGTTTGGGCGCGACATCGCTTGAGATCCTGGCCGCAGCCCGGGCTGCGGCCCTGAGGGGTTCTCCGGTCGCCGCGGCCATCCGGAAAGGTGCCGCGACCGGCACCGGCAGTACTGCACGCCGCGGCCCCGGTCCAAGGGAACGGGCGATCTGGGTGGAACTCGCGGCGTGCTTCGACGTCGCCGAGGCTACCGGCTGTCCGCTTGCTGAGGTCCTGACGCGCTTCGCCGCCCATCTGGAGGCCGAAGACGACGCCGAAGCCGCACGGCAGACGGCACTGGCCGGGCCCAAGGCCACCGTCCGGATCCTGACCTGGCTGCCCTTCCTGGGGCTCGTCCTCGGTGTCCTGCTCGGCGTGGATCCCTCGACCATCCTGCTCGGCACCCCCTTCGGCATGGCGGCGCTCGTCGCTGGGCTCGCCCTCACGGCCGCGGGCCGGATCTGGTCCGCCCGTCTCGTCCGAGCGGCTGCCGGGCGGCAGTGGTGATCCCGCAGGCTGGCGGTCCCGCGGTGGCCGCGCTCATGGCGGCCGCGGTGATCGTGGCGCTCGCAGACCAGCGGCGCGCGGGCCTGCGCTGGAGGCGGCTGGGCCGGCGTCCGCCTGGCGGGGCGCCCGCGGGTGCCCCGAGCGGCGGCGGCACTGGTGCGGCGGCGCATCAGGTGGGCGGCCTCCGTGATCCGGCCATGATGTTGGAATTGATCGGTGCCATGCTGGATGCCGGATCCGGGCTGGGGCGCTCGCTGGAGTTGATTGCCATCCGCGCCGACCCCGCGATCGGGCGCCCGCTGGCTCCGGTCGTCTCCGCCCTCGCGATCGGCGCCGACTGGGAGACTGCGTGGCGGAATTCCCGCGCGATCCCCGAACAGTTGCTGGCCCTCCGCGATGCCTTGGGTTTCGCCGCGCTGACCGGCGTGCCGTCGTCGGCCATCCTCTATGCGCAGGCCGCCCGGCTGCGGCGCGAACACTTCCGCGCCGCCGAGCAGCGGGCCGCTGCGTTGGGCGTGAAGCTGGTCATCCCCCTGGGGCTGTGTTCGCTGCCCGCCTTCGTGTGCCTGGGCATTGTGCCGGTGTTGCTCGCGATGGTGCCGCATGGCTCCTGACGGCTGTCCCCGGCGCGTCGACTCGTCCTCCACAGCCGAAGTTGTCCACTTGGCCACGCAGCGCCCTTACCGGCGACGGGCGTGGGCGCGACATTGGAATCAGCCGGCAACTGCGCCGGCATCACCTGAGAGGAAAGCTCATGACACTCCACCGAAACGCCCCCGCTGGCCCCGTCCGTGCGGAGGCCGACACTGGAACCGCGGAGGTGCGGGAAATCTATCCCGGCGCCCGGCAGGCACCACCGGTGCGGGACGTTTCCCGGCCGGCACGCAGATGGAAAAACCTCCCCGGTTCCGAAGCGGGGATGGCAACGGCTGAATATGCCATCGCCACTCTGGCTGCCGTCGGCTTCGCCGGCCTGCTCGTGCTGATCATGCGCAGCGACGAGGTCCGGGGGTTCCTGCTGAACCTTATCCGCACGGCGCTGGCACTGCCGTGACCAGGGGCTCCCGGAGTGCGCCGGCGGCCCCGGCCAAGGCGTCCGCGCAACCGGGATGGCGCTTTCCGAAGCACCTGGACGCATCGAAGCCGGGGTCCCGCGCGGCCCGAGTCGCAGCGGCGGCCCGGGGCGCGGTCACGGCCGAGTTCGCCGTCGCGCTGCCAGCCGTTGTGCTGCTGCTGGGGTTGTTGCTGGCAGGGTCCGCCGCGGGGTTGACGCAACTCCGGCTTGAGGAAGCCGCGCGGGCCGGTGCGAGGGCGCTCGCGCGCGGTGAGGACGCCGCCGTCGTCGGCGGAATCGTCCGCCAGTTGGCCGGGGATTCGGCGCTGGCTGCCGTGGCGTCCGATGGGGTCTGGCTCAGCGTCACGGTGTCCGGAACCGTCAGCGGTGCGATGGGTCCGCTGGTTCCGTGGACCCTCACCGCGAAAGCGTGGGCGAGGAGTGAATCCTCTGACGCGCCCGCCCTCTCCGCTCCGGCGACGGCGGATCTCGCCCTGGGCTGGCGCGCGTGATGCCGGCCGTGATGCGGGACCCTGAACTGGGGGCGGGCAGCGCCCTGGCGTTGGGCCTGGGGATGGTGCTGCTGCTGGCGATGACCGCTGTCGTCTTGCTCGGCCAGGCCGCGGTGATGGCGTCGAAAGCCGCGGCGGCGGCGGATCTGGCGGCACTCGCGGCCGCGGATGCCGCCCGTGGACTCTCCGCCGGCGAGCCGTGTGCCGTCGCCGCCGACGTCGCCGGCCGCCATGATGCGCGGCTGGTGGGCTGTTTGGTCGGACCCGGCGACACCGTCCAGGTCCGCACGGAACTGCGAGCCCGCACGGTGTTCGGTCCGGCCACCGGCCTGGCGAGGGCCGGACCTCCGCCGGCCGAGGGCACCGGACCGGCGTTCGGGGTCCGGTAAGCGGGTGCCGGCCTAGCCTGGCTGGCTGATGACGTGCCCGGCGGCCGGGGCTGCCCCCTGCTCCTCGGCAGGGCCGCCCATAAGATCGGTGGCGTCGGTCAGCAGCATCTCGAGCAGCGTGACGGCGGCGTCTTTGTCCAGCGGGTTGTTCTTGTTGCCGCACTTGGGCGACTGCACGCAGGACGGGCAGCCCGACTCGCATTCGCAGGCCTTGATGGCGTCGCGCGTCGCGGAGAGCCACACCCTGGCCTTGTCGTAGCCGCGCTCGGCGAAGCCGGCCCCGCCGGGGTGGCCGTCGTACACGAAGATCGTCGGCACCCCGGTGTCGGCGTGGATGGCCGTGGACACGCCGCCGATGTCCCACCGGTCGCTGGACGCCACCAGCGGCAGCAGCCCGATGGCCGCGTGCTCGGCCGCGTGCAAAGCGCCCGGGAACTGCGCCTCGATCAGCCCCGCGCCCGTCAGGGAGCGGTTGTCCATCACGAACCACACCGCCTTGGTGAACAGGTCCCGGGCGCCCAGTTGCAGCGGTTCCTCGCCGAGGATCTCGTTCGAAATCAGCGCCTTGCGTTGGAAGGAGACCACCTGTGTCGTCACTTTCACGTCACCGAAGTGCACCGCGACGTCCCCCCACTGCGTGGTGCGGAGTGTCTCCAGGACCTCGATCTGCGTCACGTCGCGCGCGGTCGTGTAGTAGTCGGGGTTGGCCCGGCGCACCACGACGCAGTGCTCGCCTTCGTTCAAATCCTCGACGACGTAGCTCTCGCCCTGATGAACGTAGATGGCGCCGGTGTGCGCCTGATAGTGGGTCTGGGGTGAATCCATGGTGCCGAGCAGGGAGCCGGTGTCGGCGTCCACGATGCTCACCGGACCCCCGCCGTCGGCCCGCAGGTTCACCATGGCCGCGGCGCTCTGGGGGTGGGTCCAGAACCAGCCCGCGGGGCGTTTGCGCAGGTAGCCCTGGGCAACCAGCTGGTCCAGCAGCTTCTCGGCTGTCGGGCCGAACAGCTCCAGCTCCGCATAGCCCAGGGGAAGTTCGGCCGCCGCGGCGCACAGGTGAGGGCCCAGCACGTACGGATTGGAGGGGTCGAAGACCGTCGCCTCCACCGAGACATCGAAGATCGCCTCCGGGTGGTTCACCAGGTAGGTGTCGAGCGGATCGTCGCTCGCGACGAAGGCGGCAATGGCGTCCTGTCCGGCGCGGCCCGCCCGGCCGATCTGCTGGAATAGCGACGCCCGGGTTCCCGGCCAGCCGGCGACCAGGACCGCATCGAGCCCTGAGATGTCGATGCCAAGTTCGAGCGCGGAGGTGCTCGATACGCCCAGCAGCTCGCCGGAACGCAACGCCTTTTCCAGACCCCGCCGTTCCTCCGGCAGGTACCCGGAACGGTAGGCCGCCACCCGCTGCGGCAGGCTGGGGTCCACTTCGTCCAGGAGGCGCTTGGTGATGGAGGCGATCGTCTCGGCGCCGCGGCGCGATTTGATGAACGCGATGGTCCGGATCCGGGAGGAGACCAGATTGGCCAGCAGGTCCGAGGTTTCGGCGACGGCGGTCCGGCGTTCCTTGGCGCCGTTTTCGCCGCGCAGCTCGGTCAGCGCGGGTTCCCAGAACGCCACGGTGGTGGCGCCGTGCGGCGAACAGTCCTCGGACACCGCCCGGACCGGAGCGCCGATGAGCCGGCCGAAGGAGGTGCCGGGGTCGGATGCGGTGGCCGATGCGGCGATGAACACCGGCCCGGGGTGGGACGTGCCGGGGCTGTAGTAGGCGCAGATCCGTCGCAGCCGTCGCATCAGGTTGGCCACGTGCGAGCCGAACACGCCCCGGTAGCTGTGTGCCTCGTCCACGATCACGTAGCGGAGCCGGCGGAAGAACCGCGCCCACCAGGTGTGGTTCGGCAGGATCCCGAAATGCAGCATGTCCGGGTTGGCGAGGATGACGTTGGCGTGGTCCCGGATCCAGCGGCGGGACGCCGGGTCGGTGTCGCCGTCGTAGGTTTCCGCGCGGACGGTGGGCAGCTTGAGCGAGCGGATGGCGGCCAGCTGGTCGGCGGCCAGGGCCTTGGTGGGGGAGAGGTAGAGGGTGACGGCGCCGTCGTCGTGGATCTTGCCGGGGTCGGCCAGGACGCGCAGCTCGGAGCGGTGGACCGCATCCAGCGCCGGCAGCTGGTAGGCCAGGGACTTGCCGGAGGCGGTGCCGGTGGCGATCACCACATGTTCGCCCGCGTGGGCCAGTTCGGCGGCCTGCACCTGGTGGCGGTAGGGCTCGTGGATGCCGAGAGAGCCGTAGGCCTGCACCAAGTCGGGGTGCACCCACTCCGGCCACGGTTCATTGACCGCCTTCCGGGCGGGAATCGTGCGCACATGCCGCAGCTGTTCCGGGTCCGGGCCGCGGCCCAGCAACGGGATCAGGGACTCATGTGGATTCACTCCAACATTGTTTCACCCGGGCTCAAATCGCCCGGCGGGGGCGCGGATCGTTGCCTGGGCCCGTGCCCCGCTCATCCCACGGAGAGGTCGGCGCCCTCGTCCGAGGCGGAAAGCATCAGCACATGGCATACCGTGGTCCAGCCGAGATGCGAGTACAGCTGCTGGCCGTCCAGGGAGGCCAGCAGGAGCCCGCCTTCGACGTCGTGTTCAAACGCCTGGGCGGCCAGTGCCCGCATGATGAAGCTGCCGAGTCCGCGCCGCTGGAACCCGGGCTCGGTGACGATCTTGTCGAAGACGGCGGTGTGGTCCGCGACGAATACCCGCCCGCTGGCGGCCACCTCTTCGCCTGCGTAGACGACGGCATGGTGGACCCCGCCCGTGGTCGACGGCACCCAGCGCAGATCGTCGTCCGGAAGCCAGGGGTCCTCGGCGTCCTGGGTTTCCATGTCCACGATCATCATGGTCTGCGACGCCGAGGTGACGTTCAGCCCGTTCTTCTCGGCCAAGGCGGTGTAGCGAGCCACATCGTTGGTGAGGATCGTAAGGATCCGGGCCGGGACCTCGGCGGTCTTGGCGGCCAGCTCCGCGAACTCGGCATCGGAGGGGTCATGGGCGAAATATTCCCATTCGTGGGTCGTGTCCGCCCTCAGCGCCGCGGGGAAGCGGCCCTCCCTGCGGGTCTCATAACCCCGGCAACCGGCCCACCCGGCAACCCAGACCTCGAGGAGGTGGGTGGTGTCGTCAACCATGGCGTCAAGACTCATGACACGAGCGTATTCCAGCCCCGCCGCAAGCAACAGAGGCCGGGATCCGCGAGGCCGCTTGCTTACGCAATTGTGACAGTGGCTCGCGGGTAACCCCTTGGCGCCGTCGGCCGACGGCGCCGGGTTTTGCCCCGCCCAGTACGCTTAAATGCGTGGCTTTGAATCGAATTGTGCTCTTTTACGGCTTTACCCCGATCGCGGACCCGGACGCCGTCCGGCTCTGGCAGCGCGCCCTCTGCGAAAAGCTCGGGCTGACCGGCCGGATCATCATCTCCAAGGACGGTATCAACGCGACCGTCGGCGGCGAGATCGGCGCCGTCAAGCAGTACGTCAAGACGACCCGCGAATACAAGGGCTTCCGCGGCATCGACGTGAAGTGGTCCGACGGCGGTGCCGCGGACTTCCCCCGGCTGAGCGTCAAGGTGCGCGACGAGATCGTCTCCTTCGGCGCCCCGGGGGAGCTCAAGGTGGACGAAAACGGCGTCGTCGGCGGCGGGACGCACCTTGCGCCCGAGGAACTGCACCGGCTCGTGGAAGCGAAGAAGCAGGCCGGGGACGAAGTGGTGTTCTTCGACGGACGCAACGGCTTCGAAGCCCAGATCGGAAAATTCAAGGACGCCGTTGTCCCCGACGTCGCGACGACCCACGATTTCATCAAGGAACTCGACTCCGGCAAATACGACGCCCTCAAGGACAAGCCCGTGGTCACCTACTGCACCGGCGGCGTCCGCTGCGAGGTCCTCTCGAGCCTGATGGTCAACCGCGGCTTCAAGGAGGTCTACCAGCTCGACGGCGGGATCGTCCGCTACGGCGAGGCGTTCAAGGACCAGGGGCTCTGGGAGGGCTCACTCTACGTCTTCGATAAGCGGATGCACCTGGAGTTCAGCGAGGACGCCAAGACCATCGGCCAGTGCGTCCGCTGCGCGGCGGCCACCAGCAAGTTCGAGAACTGCTCCAACCCCAGCTGCCGCACCCTGACGCTGTACTGCGCCGACTGCGCCTCGGACCCGGCGACGCTGCGCTGCCCGGACGGCTGCGCCGCCGCCTGAGGATGCTGCTGCCCGGACGGCTGCGCCGCCGCCTGAAGACGCGCGCGGCCGCTTGGCGACACACGCCCGCCTGAGCGCACTGGCTCCTGACGGCGCAGGCTCAGATCCGGCTCACGCGGTACGCGAAATTCGCCGGCGACAGGGACCCGATCCGTACCTTCAGCACCGTGTCCGCCCCGAGCTGCACCACGTTCACCCGCGAGGTGCCGCACCGCAGGCTCAAGTCCACCAGAATGCTCTCCTTGTCCACGATGGTGAACGAAACCCGCCGGGCACTTCGGCAGACCAGGGTCAGGGCATAGGTCCCGCTCGGCAGCTGCGTGGTGGTCTCATTGCGCGTCGCGCTGGCGTCCAGCAGCCCGTAGCCGGTATGGAAGACCTGGCCCTGGGTTTCCGGTAACACTTCCGTCACCCAGTGTTTGAGTTCCGGCCCGGTCACTGGCCGGTTCAGGTCGGGGTCTTGGGGGAGGGCGGCATCGGTGAACGTGGTCGCTTGCGACGGCGCGTCACGGGCGGAAAGCCCGTCGTCGTACTCATACTCGCAACCGGCCAGCCCCGAAGTGCACGCCAGTGCGACGGCCAGCACGACGGCGGTGAGCGCGCCGCGCGACCGCAGCGGCAGGGGTGCCTGCGCGGTGGGCATACTCCGACTTTAAGCCCGGCCGCCACGGCGGGCCAGAGCAGGCAGGCCCACGGGATCGCGACACTAGGGGGTCGGCAGTCGCTCGAGCCGGATCGCGACGGCGGCGCCTGGAGCGGGCTCGGCTGACAGCGGGTCAATCTGCACCGTGGTCGGCCCGGACTCCAGCTTCACGGTCGCCTGGACGGTGCGCCCGCACGGAACGTTGAGCGTGAGCCTTGTCCCGTCCCGGCGGTCAACCTGGGTAACCGTCAAAAGCGCGGTGGGCGTACCGGCGCAGGCCACTGTCACCCCATACAGGCCCTTGGCTGTGCCGTGCATGGTCTGCCGGAACCCGATCCCGCTCAATGCCGACGTCAGTTCGTTCTTCGGCCGGGGGCCGAGGAGCCGCTGAACTTCCGTCGTGTTCTTGGCCGCTTCGGCGGCATTAGCTACGTCCTGCGTCGGAAACGGCAGCGGTGCGGCCGACCGGACCGATGGCCCGGCGTCGGCCGCCGGGAGCCCGACGTCGTCCGCGACCTCACAGCCAGCCAGCCCCACCACCGCAAGAAACGCCAGTGCGATCAGCGGCGCGCAGGCGCGGACCCTTTGCTTACCCCCAGCAGCAACCATGCCCCGAGCCTAGCTACGCTTCCGGCCGGCGCAAGTCACATCAGGCTGCGGCCACCAGTTGGTAGGCAAAGATGAGCGGCGCGTCCACGCTCGAAGCGCTGATCTTCAGCGTGCCCGCGGCGGGCACCTTGATCCTGGCGGTTTCCCGGCTGCCGTTGCAGGCGGCACCGGCCTCCGTGAGGTGGTTTCCGTCGAGGGAGACCTCAAAGAATTCCTTGCCGCCGCCGTCGCAGCTCATCGTCAGGGTGTAGCTGCCGGCCGGGACGCTGGCCTCCTTGGCGACCGGGTCGCGGTTAAGGATCTTGCCCGCATCTGCCAGGACGATTCCGCTGGCCGACGGCATGGCGGTGGCTTTCCAGGCGTTCACGTCGGCGGATTCGATGGAGCCCCCGGCGGAGCACGCCGAGGCTCCCAGGACGACGGCGACGCCGGCCGCGGCGGCGAAGACGCGTCCGAAAGCGCGGGGGCGGGAGGGCGAGGGCAGAGCGAAAAGCATGCCTCCAACTTACCCGCCGGGGCGCCCGGTCACTGCCCCGTCCCCGCCCCAGCGTCGTCCCGCGGCCGCTAGCCGGCAATCAGCTCCAGGACCCGTCCCCGGTGCAGGGCCAGGTACACCCTGTCGCGCAGCCGGTTGGCCTCCTCATCCGTCAGCGTCCGGTCCAGCGGCTGCAGGACCAGCCTGACGAGCACGTTCACCTGGTCCGGGCCCAGCCTGAGGCGTTCGACGGCGGACGCCGGCAGCGCCGCCGCCGGCGTCACGGCCCGGATCTCGAGGGCCGCCAGGATCTCGGCGTCCGCGCCGAGTGCGGTGCGGGCGAGGTCGCCGAGCAGCTCGACGTCGGCCTCTTCCGCGCTGCCGAGCACCAGGGACAGGTCGCGCCGGACCTCCGGCATGGCCGACACCGGCCGGTACGGCTGCAGGTCCTGCAGCTGCGCCTGAACCTCCGGATGCTCCGAGCGCAGGAGCCGGATGTCCCGGATCCCCTTGCGCAGCATGAGCGCACGGTCCAGCCCCAGGCCAAGGGCGAGCCCTGCCCACCGCCGGGGATCCAGCCGGGCCCCGCGCAGGACCCGCGCCGCCACGAGCCCGCATTCGGCCAGTTCCAGCCACTCCCGGCGGCCGTCGGGCAGGGTGAGCAGCACGTCCAGCTGCTGCCCCAGCGCCGTATAGCTGTGCTCCGACGGCGTGGCCCGCCACTGGACATCCGGATACTGCGCGGCCGGCAGCACTGCTTCCACCACCGCGGCCATCATCGCGTGCAGTTCCGCGGGACCGAGGAGTCCCCGGGCCTTGAGCCGCCACAGATCCACCTGGTGCGGGGCGCCGACATGGGTGCGGTCCACCGCGTCGCGGCGGTACACCAGGCCCGGCAATACATGCAGCCGGTCGTAGCGGCCGAGCTCGCCTCGGAGGGTATCGAGCAGCGCGGGGACCCCGGCCGAGGTGTGGCTGCGGAGCATCACGGTGGGGCTGACATGGCGGGAATAGCGTGAGTCGCGGGTGACGTCGTCGGCCGAGTAGCCTAAGCGGTCGTAATTGTCGGCGGTGGCCACCAGGGGCCTGTGGCGGTGCGTTGCGGCCGGGATATCCCAGAGCCGTTGCACCCCGTCCACCACCTCCGCCAGCAGCAACTGGATGGCGTGCGGTCCGGCGGCAGGATCGGACAGATCGCGCACGGCAAGGGCGGAATTGAGCTCGGGCAGGGAAAGGTACGTCTTCATGGCGGGGGTCCTTGGGTTCCAGGGGCGGAGAGGGGGAAATCACCCTCAGCCGCTGCGCCGGACGGACCCCCGCGGCCGCAGTTAGGTGCGCGTCAAGAAGCCCGTGCGGCCGGGAAGCGGCCGAGGGCTGATAAATCGCTGCTGCGTGTGCATGGGTCCATCGTACGTCAGGGCATGCCCGGCGCAACGGCACGGCCGGCCGGTAAGAAGCACCCTTGACCTTGACGCGGCGTCAACATTTAGGCTCGGGGTAGCGGCCGGATAGCGCGGGCGTTCGAGGGTCAACGAGAGGGGCGCCATGGACTGGTCCGTGCAGCAGATCGCGAAGATCGCCGGCACCACGAGCCGGACGCTGCGCCACTACGACGCCGTCGGGCTGCTCAAGCCCAGTCGCACCGAGGAAAACGGCTACCGGTACTACGACCAGGCCGCGTTGCTCCGGCTGCAGCGCATCCTGCTTCTGCGTGAACTGGGCCTCGGCCTGCCGGCGATTGCCGAGGCGCTCGCCCGCGAGGGGGAGGCGGAACGCGCCCTGGCCGGCCACCTCAAGTGGCTGCGCCAGGAGCAGGACAGGCTGGCGCGGCAGATCGCCTCGGTCCAACACACACTCAGGGAAGTCAAGGCAGGAAAGGAACTCATGGCAGAGAAAATGTTCGACGGCTTCGACCATACGCAGCACAAGGACGAGGTGGAGGGACGCTGGGGCACGGCCGCGTACGCGCAGGGCGACGCCTGGTGGCGCGGCATGGGTGCCGCCGAAAAGGACGCCTGGAAACAGCGGTCCAAGCAGCTGGGCCTGGACTGGATTGCCGCGGCGGAATCGGGTGCGTACCCGGATGGTCCGGAAGCGCAGGACCTCGCACGGCGCCAGGTCGAATGGCTCACCGGTATTCCGGGGACCCCGGCGGCAGGCGGCGGGAACGTGAAGGAATACGTGTCCGGTCTCGGCGACATGTACGTGGCAGATCCGCGTTTCGCCGCGAACTACGGCGGGCCCGCCGGCGCGGCGTTCGTGCGGGACGCGCTGCGGGCCTACGCGAACAAGAACCTCTGACGCAGGAGCACCTCCGATACGGCGGGGGCCGGCAGGCCCCGCGCCTAAACTTGTCCGGTGACTCCTTCTACGCTTTTCACGGCCGGCAACACCCCCGACGCTCCCCGCAGCGACTTCCCGGACCTGCTCCAGGCGCTCGCCGCGGACCTCCGTTCCATCGGCTACACGGTCGACGGCGTGGCCGAGCTCCTGGGCCCGGCCGCCCACGCGGCCCTGGGCCGGGACCAGCTCATCCCCGCGCTGATCGCGACCGAGGCCGCCGTCAATGGCGGGACGACGACGGCGGCGCTCGCCGCCGTCGTCCGCCTGTGGCTGCTGGCCGAGCCGCAGCCGGCCGGAACCCTCGACGCCGCACTGCCCGGCATCCGCACGGCGGGCCTGCTGGAACTGGGCCTCGTGGAGCCGTCCGCGGAGGGCCTGGTTCAGGCGAAGGTGGATCTGCGGCCGTACGGCTGGGAGGGAACGTCCGGGGAAGATACCGTCAGCAGCGGCGGGGCCGAGCTCTGGGTGGCCAGCGACCTGGCCGCCCACCAGCGCCCGGGCGTGCTGCGGCACGACCACGTGCTGGGGATCGGGCAGGCGTCCACCACCCTGGTGCAGGTCACCGCCCGCCGGCACGTGGCCCGCGCCTTGGACCTCGGCACCGGCTGCGGCATCCAGACCTTCCACCTCCTGCACCACGCCGAGCACGTCACCGCCACCGACATCTCGGAGCGGGCGCTGGCGTTCACCCGCTTCAACCTGATGCTGAACGCGGCGGTGCTGCACCTGGATCCCGCCGAGCCGGAGGCCCGGGTGAGCCTGCGGCTGGGCTCGCTGCTGGATCCGGTGGCGGGGCAGGAGTTCGACCTCGTTGTTTCCAATCCGCCGTTCGTCATCACCCCGCGAGGGGCCGGGGAGACCGCCTCGGACCAGTTCACCTACCGCGACGGCGGCCTGCCGGGCGATGACATCGTCGCCGCGCTGGTCCGGGACCTCCCCACGGTCCTCGCCCCCGGCGGCACAGCCCAGCTGCTGGGCAACTGGGAGATCCCGGCGGGCGCCGCGTGGGCCGACCGGCCGCGAAGCTGGGCCAGCCCGGACGCGGACGTCTGGTTCATCCAGCGCGAGCAGGTCAGCCCGGAACAGTACGCCGAAACCTGGCTGCAGGACGCCTCCGAGGCCCGCGACCGGCGGCTCTACCAGGACTCCTATGCCGCCTACCTGGACGACTTTGCCGCGCGGAACGTGGAGGCCATCGGCTTCGGGATGATCTGGCTGCGGCGCCCCGCGGCCGGCGCCCGGCCGGTGATTTCCCGGTTTGAGGAGATCACCTACCCGATCGAACAGCCCGTCGGCCCGCACCTGGGCGCCGCCGTCGAGCGCGCCGACTGGCTGGCCGCCCACGAGCTGCAATCCGCGCACCTGCTGGTTGCGGACGACGTCACCGAGGAACGGCACCAGCGCCCCGGCGCCGAACACCCCGGCGTGATCCTGCTGCGCCAGGGCGCCGGGCTGCGCCGCACCAACCTGCTCAGTACCGAGCTGGCCGGCTTTGTTTCAGCGTGCGACGGCGAGCTCTCCGTCGGGCAGATCATCGGCGCCCTGGACGCCCTGCTGGGCGGCTACGAGGGATACGACAGCGCGGCGTTCCGGCAGGGGCTCCTCGACGAGGTGGGGAACCTGGTGCGCGACGGCTTCCTGCTCCCCGCCTAAGAAGGACGACGGCGGCACCGCTACCGGCACCGGCACCGGCGTCGCGCGCGGCACCGCGCCCGGCGTCGCGACCGGCGCTGCGCCTTCGCGGCCGAAGCGGGGCAGCACGTAGGCGGCGACGGCGAGGGCCACGAGCACGCCGCCCGCCCCGGTGATGAGGAAACTGAGCCGGACCGGCAGCAGTGCGCCGAGCAGGCCGCCGATGGCCAGGGCGGCAATGGAGACGGCGCGGGTCATGCCGCCGATGATTGCCATCGCCTGGCCCCGCCCGCTTTCCGGAATGCGCAGGATCGCGATCGCACCGAAGCAGGCGTTCAAGGCGCCGCAGGCCGTGCCCATCGCCGTGTAGGCCACGAACAGCAGCTCCACGGTGGGCACCAGCCCCATCACTCCCAGGAAGGCCGAGGTCAGGGCCATGTCGGCGAGCAACACCCGCAGCCGGGCCGGCGGCGTCTTGATCCGTCCCGCCAGCGCCGCGCCCACCGCCATGCCGAGCCCGAACGCCGCGGCGAGCAGCCCGTACTGGGTCTCGGTGGCGCCTAGTTCGCCCCGGGCCAGGAAGACCTCCAGCACGTTGGTGGCCTCCCCGACGACAATGAAGAACAACGCCCCGAGCACCAGCGCCCAGACCAGGCTGTCCCGCCGGATCAGCCGCAGGCCGTCCAGCAGTGCCGGTGCTTCCCGGCCGGCCAGCTCGGCCGCGGTACCGCGCCGGGTGCGGATCAGCAGGGCACCGGCGCCCATGGCCAGATAGCAGCCGCTCGCGACCGCAAACACCAGCCCCGAGCCGCCCCAGCCGCTGAGCAGGCCCCCCGCAGCCGGGCCGGCCATTCCCGCGATCATGATGGTGGCCTGCATGGTGCCCATCGCCCTCGGGGTTCGCTCCTCGCCGACGATCCGGGGCAGCAGCGCCTGCCAGGTCGGCCCCGCCACGGCCTGCGCGGCGTCCAGCAGGAACGTCATGGCGAACAGCACGGGCATGTGGTTGTCCACGTACTGCAGGCTCAAGCCCATGCCCGCCACGGCCACGGCGCTGACCGCGGACGACGCCGTCGCAAGCGTGCGGGAATCACGCGTGTCGGCGAGCCGGCCCGCCCACGGCGCCAGCAGGACCAGCGGCAGCGCCGAGCACAGCAGGTAAGCCGCCACGAGCCACGGCCCGGCAGCCGGCGCCGCGCCGTCCGCCGCAACGTTCTGCAGGTGCAGCATGACGCTGACGACGACGGCGCCCATGCCTGCGGTCGCCAGGAAGCGGGAGCTGCTGGCGAGCAGGAAGTCGCGGTTGCGCCAGAGTGAAGGCTCGTCGGATGCGCCGCGCACTTTATGAAGTATCTGTTTCATAACCGCAAGGTATCCCGCCGCTGGAGGTAGTGTCAAGCATTTCTTTCATAGTTTGGCGGGCCTCGGTAGACTGGAAGCGTGAATGCAGAAACCCCAAAGGCGGTCGGCCCCGCCGACACCGCCGCTCCGGCCGCCAAGCGCAGGCCGCGTCCGGAAAAGAAGGTCGAAATCACCGACCCGAAGGCGATCCGGGCACTGGCCCACGCCGCGCGGCTCGAGGTCATTTCCGAGCTGTATTCCACCCAGGTGAGCCGGACCGCCACCGAACTTGCCGCCCAGACCGGCCTCACGCCGAGCGCCATGAGCTACCACCTGCGCGCCTTGCAGAAGTGGGGCATCGTGGTGCCTGCGGCCACCGCCGGCGATGCCCGCGAACGCCGCTGGAAAGCGGCCGGCACTGACTTCACCATCAATTCGGGCGGGGGAGTGGCCAGTCCGGAATTCGCCGTGCTGGACCTGGAGCTGGACGCCTACCGCCGGCGCGTCAATGCTTACGCCAGGACCCGGGACGAGCGGCGCCAGCGCGGCGAAGCCGTGGACGGCACCTCCGCCGTGGTGCTGGCCAGCAGCCTGCTGCACCTGACCCCGGCCCAGGCCGGGGAGCTGAACGAGAGGCTCTTCGATCTGCTGAAGGACTACGAGCTCGAGGACCCGGACCGGGTGCCCGAGGGGGCGGTCCGGATGGCCACCATGTGGTCGATGATTCCGGACGACCGGGGCAAGGCCGCGCCGGCCTCCTGAGCGGCCGTGCGGCGCTCCCGAAGGCCGCAACTGGGGGTGCTTCGTTACGTCCGCAAGACGTGCCCGGGAGCCTGACTTTTGCACCCGGATGCGCGGGAATCTGCAAAATATGGTGAACTAGGCGGGTATGGGCGCATCTGCCCGAGCAACCTTTTTCTGTAGGAGCACCGTGCCAAGCAAGGCCCCCACCGGCAAGAAACTCGTGATTGTGGAGTCTCCCGCCAAGAGCAAGACCATCGCCAAGTACCTGGGCGAAGGTTTCATCGTTGAGGCCTCCATCGGTCACATCCGCGACCTGCCGCAGCCTTCGGAGCTCCCCGCAGAGTTGAAGAAAACGCCGCTGGGCAAGTTCGCCGTCGACATTGAACACGACTTCAAGCCGTACTACGTGGTGTCTCCGGACAAGAAGAAAAAGGTCGCCGAACTCAAGGCCCAGCTCAAGGGCGCCGACGCCCTCTACCTCGCAACCGATGGGGACCGCGAGGGCGAGGCCATCGCGTGGCACCTGCTGGAAGTCCTCAAGCCCAAGGTCCCCGTGTACCGGATGACCTTCGGTGAAATCACCAAGGAAGCCATCCACCGCGCGATGGACAACCTGCGCGACGTGGACCAGGACCTCGTGGATGCGCAGGAAACCCGCCGCGTGCTGGACCGCCTCTACGGCTACGAAATCTCCCCGGTGCTGTGGCGCAAGGTGGCCCGCGGACTCTCCGCCGGCCGTGTGCAGTCCGTCGTCACCCGCATGGTGGTGGACCGCGAACGCGAACGGATGGCGTTCAAGTCCGCGGCCTACTGGGACCTGACCGGCCAGTTCGGCGCCGAGTCCGGCTCCTTCAAGGCCAAACTGGCCGCCGTCGACGGCTCCAAGGTCGCCAGCGGCCGGGACTTCAACGACGACGGCGAGCTCACCTCGCGCGGCGTCGTGCACCTGAACGAGGAACTCGCCGGTGCCCTTGCCGCCGGCCTGCAGGACGCGGACTTCCGCGTCCGCTCCGTCGACACCAAGCCCTACACCCGCCGTCCCGCGGCGCCGTTCACCACCTCCACGCTGCAGCAGGAAGCCGGCCGCAAGCTCCGCTTCTCCTCCAAGAGCACCATGCAGGTGGCCCAGCGGCTCTACGAAAACGGCTACATCACCTATATGCGTACGGACTCGAATGCGCTGAGCAACGAGGCCATCACCGCCGCGCGGCGCCAGGCTTCCGAGCTGTACGGCCCCGAGTACGTCCCGCAGTCGCCCCGCGTCTACAGCGGAAAGGCGGCCAACGCGCAGGAAGCCCACGAGGCCATCCGCCCCGCCGGCGACTCCTTCCGCACCCCGGCGCAGGTGGCCAAGCAGCTCTCCGGCGACGAGTTCCGCCTCTACGAGCTGATCTGGAAGCGCACCGTCGCCTCGCAGATGGCCGATGCGAAGGGCTCCACCGCGACCATCCGCCTTGGCGCCGTCACCGTGGGTGGCGCGGCGGCCGGCCGGGACGCAGAGTTCTCCGCCTCCGGCACCGTCATCACCTTCCCGGGGTTCCTCGCGGCCTACGAAGAAGGCAAGGACGAGAGCCGCGGGGACGAGGACTCCGAGGAGGCGCGCCGGCTGCCCAACGTGGCGAAGGACGACGCGCTGACCGCCTCGGAGATCGTCGCCGTCGGGCACGAAACCTCGCCGCCGCCGCGCTACACCGAAGCGTCCCTGACCGCGGAACTGGAAAAGAAGGGCATCGGCCGCCCGTCGACCTACGCCTCCACCATTTCCACCATCCAGGACCGCGGCTACGTCCGGAAGCAAGGCTCCGCGCTGGTCCCGAGCTGGATCGCATTCTCCGTGATCCGGCTGCTCGAACAGCACTTCCACGACTACGTGGACTACGACTTCACGGCCGACATGGAAGCCGACCTGGACAAGATCGCCAACGGCCAGGAAGCCGGACCCGCCTGGCTCAAGCACTTCTACTTCGGTCAGGATTCCGAGCCCGGCCTGCTGAGCATCGTCAACAACCTTGGCGAGATCGACGCCCGCGAAATCAACTCCATCCCGATCACCGACGGCATCACGCTTCGCGTCGGCAAGTTCGGCCCGTACCTGGAAAGCTCCGTCCCCACCGTGGACCCGAAGACCGGCGAAGTCATCGAGTCCGCCCGCGCCAACGTCCCCGAGGACCTGGCCCCGGACGAGCTCACCGCCGCCAAGGCAGTCGAGCTGATGGAGACCGCCGCCCCGGAGGAGCGCGTGCTCGGCACGGACCCGCACACCGGGCACACCGTCGTGGCCAAGAACGGCCGCTACGGCGCCTACGTCACCGAGATCATCCCGGAGATGACCGAGGAACAGCTCGCCAACCAGCCGGTGGAGTACTACAAGAACGGCAAGCCGAAGCCGCCGAAGAAGCCGGTCAAGGCCAAGCCGCGCACCGGCTCGCTGTTCGCCTCCATGAGCGTGGACACCGTGACCCTTGATGAGGCCCTGCAGCTGATGAGCCTGCCGCGGGTGCTCGGCCAGGACGCCGACGGCAACCCCATCACGGTGCAGAACGGACGCTTCGGCCCGTACCTGAAGAAGGGCACGGACTCCCGTTCCATCGGCTCGGAGGAGGAAATCTTCACCATCACGCTGGAACAGGCGCTGGAGATCTACTCGCAGCCCAAGCAGCGCGGCGCCCGCGCCGCCGTCCCACCGCTGGCGGAGTTCGGCCCGGACCCGGTCTCGGAGAAGAACATCGTGGTGAAGGAAGGCCGCTTCGGTCCGTACATCACCGACGGCGTCACCAACATCACGGTGCCGCGCAGCACCGCCATTGAGGAACTGACCCGGGAACGCGCCGTCGAACTCCTCGCCGAAAAGCGGGCCAAGGGCCCGGTCAAGCGTACGACGACGGCCCGCAAGGCCCCCGCCCGCAAGGCCGCCGCCAAGAAGTAGGTCATTTCGCTCCGCTCGCGGGTTCCTTCCCAGCTCGACGTCAGAAAACGCCGACGGCGGACGGAACCCGCGAGTCGTTGTGCACATGAGTGCTTCACGGACTTTCGGAGGGCTAGCGGCGGCGGCAGGCTGGCGCCATGGATTACCCCGTTGCCCAGCCTGAGGATCCCCTCGCCGCCGTATGGGACGGTTCCGCGGGGTCGGCCCGTCCGCTGACACCCGCCCCGGAACTCTCGACAGCAACCCTGAGCACAACGCTTCCCGAAGCCGTCAACTTGTGGCGCACCGAGGAACTGTTGGACCGAGGTCTGTCCGCGCGGCAGATCCTGCAGTTGACTGCCGACGGCGCCCTCGTCAAACTGCGCCGCGGCTGCTACGTCCGCCGCTCTTTCTGGGCAGCGCTCGATGCGAACGGTGCCTCGCGCTGCCGGATCGAAGCCTACGCCCACCGTCGCCTGACGAGCTCAACGGGCACCTACGTTTTCAGCCACACCACGGCAGCCCGGCTCCACGGCCTCTTTCTATGGCAAGTAGGCGACACCATCCACCTCACGGTGCCGTTTCTCCCGTCGTCCGGTGGCCACGCGAGCGACGTGAAGGCGCATACCCGTTCGCTGGCTCCCGCCGACATCGTGCACGTGGCAGGGCATCGCGTTACGTCGCTGGCCCGAACGGCCGTGGACAGCTGCCTCGTCCTGAACTATTCGCAGGGACTGATTCTGATGGACCATGCCCTGCGACTCGGTGCCAGCCGGGAGGCTTTGGAACTGGAGTGCGCCCGGCTTCGCGGAGCGCCGGGTGTCGCGACGCTGAAGAAGGTGCTCGCCCATGCCGATCCGCTCTCCGAGTCGCCGGGTGAAACCCTCGTCCGAGACCTGGTCAGGCGACTGAGGCTTCCTGCTCCGCAGCTCCAGTTCGAGGTCCGGACACGGCTGGGGAAATACAGGCTGGACTGCGCGTGGCCGGAGCGGAGCGTGGCGTTGGAGTTTGACGGCCGCGGCAAATACTTCGACTATGCCCCCACCGCGGAGGCCATTTTTGCCGAGCGGCGCCGTGAGAAGGCCCTCATGGAACTGGGCTGGAAGTTCATCCGGGTCGAATGGCGGGACCTGTTCCGCGAGCAGGAGCTGAAGACGAGGCTGCTGCGGGTGCTCGGGCGCTGAGATTGCCGTCTGCTCGCGGCTTTGAGCCGGGCTCGCGGTGTCCAAACCGCGAGCCCGGACGGAACCCGCGAAGCGGCTGGCCGGATGCGAAGGAATTGCGGACCGGGGCGCGACGTGATCGAGTAGGAACATGACTGAACAGCCAGAACCCATGGATCTCCAGCCGCTCAACGACCTCGAAGAGAAGCTCGCCCGGGGGGAGCAGCCGGACGCCAACCCGGTGGAGGTCATCCTGTCCTTCCTCAACAACGAGGTCTACATCGTCAGCTCCGACACGATCGACGGCCCGGACTCCCAGGTGGAGCCGCTGGTGCTCGCCAACGCTTCGGGGGAGCCCGTGCTGGCCGTCTTCTCGCACCCGAGCCGCGTCGCCGAACAGTTCCTCGCCGCGGCGCCGAACGTGCTCGGCACCCAGGGCTCGGCAATCATCGGCAACCTCGGCGACCAGCTGGGTATGGTCATCAACCCCGGCGCCGTCTACGGTTTTGAAATCGACCCGGAGGGCGTGGCGAACATCCGCCGGGACTTCAAACCGTCCGAGCAGGAGCCGGACGCGGCCCAGGACGACAGCCAGGCCTAAGCGCCCGGGTAAGCGCCCGGGCGCAACCGGCACCGGCGCGAGGTTGCGCAATTGCGCCCGGTTAGGGCACAGCCCCTACGGGGAGAATAATGGCAGCATGCGGCTAGGCGTCCTCGATATCGGGTCCAACACTGTCCACCTCCTCCTCGTGGACGCCCACCCTGGCGCGCGCCCGGTTCCGTTCGCCTCGCATAAGCGCCCGCTCTCCCTGGTGCAGTTCCTCGACGCGGACGGCAATATCAACGACGCCGGCCAGCATGAGCTGATCGAGTTCGTCCTCGAAGCGTGGGAGTTCGCGGCTAAACACAAGGCCGAGGACCTGCTGGCGTTCTGCACCTCCGCGATCCGCGAGGCCACCAACGGGTCCGCCGTCCTGGCCCGGGTCAAGCATGAAACCACCGTGACGCTCCGGGAACTGACCGGCAGCGAAGAAGCCTCGATGACGTTCTTCGCCGTCCGCCGCTGGTACGGCTGGGGCGCGGGTCCCATGCTGAACCTCGACATCGGCGGCGGTTCCTTCGAAATGGCCTACGGGGAGGACGAGCTTCCCGAACTGGCGACGTCGGTCCCGCTCGGGGCGAGCCGGCTCACCCGGGACTGGCTGCAGGAGGACCCGCCCTCGGCCAAGAGCGTCAAGGAGCTTCGCCGTCATATCCGGACCACACTGAAGCCGGTGGTGCGGGACTTCGCGAAGCTCGGCAAGGCCAACCACGTGGCCGGCACCTCCAAGACGTTCCGCTCGCTGGCCCGCATCGCCGGGGCCGCCCCCAGCGGGGCCGGGCCCTACGTCAAGCGGGAACTATTTGCCACGGACCTGGGCCTGTGGGCGCAGCGCATCTCGGCCATGGAGGTGGAGGACCGGTTGAATCTTCCCGGTGTCTCGGAGGCCCGCGCGCACCAGCTTCTGGCCGGCGCGCTGGTGGCGGAAGCGGCCCTCGAAATGTTCGAGTTTCCAAGCCTGGAGATCTGCCCCTGGGCCCTCCGCGAAGGTCTGATCCTCCGCCGGTTGGATCAGCTGGTCTTTGAGGGGCCGCTGCAGCCCGCGCCCCACGTCGCCCAGGCCGACGAGCCCGCCGAGCCGCAGTTACCCGACGCCGACTGGCCGGAGGCCACGTAACAGGCGCAACATAACAGGCGCAACGCAACATCGATCGGCCGGCGTCAGGTGAACGGCTTGCGCTCCGAACCGATAATGCCCGGCAGCGAGGTGTCGAACCGGACGCGCGGCGTTCGTCTGGTAGGTGAGAGGCCGGTAAGGAACCGGCCCAATCGTCAAGGAGGACAGCACCATGGCACAGTACCTGCTCAGCGTTTACCAGCCCGTCGGCCCGGCCACCGCCCCGGAGGTCCTGGAACCCATCATGCGGGACCTTGAGGCCCTGAACCGCGAAATGAAGGCCGCCGGGGCCTGGGTGTTCGCCGCGGGGCTCCACCCCACCGACACCGCCACCGTCGTGCGGCAGGAGGGCACCGAGCTGCTCATCACTGACGGTCCATTCGCTGAAGCGAAGGAGCACCTTGGCGGATTCACCGTGATTGAGGCGCCGGACCTCGACGCCGCCCTCGGCTGGGCCGGGAGGCTGGCCCGCGCCACCACTCTCCCCATCGAAGTGCGGCCCATCCAGCACTAGCCCAGCAGTAGCCGGGGGTGTGCTGTTTACGGGGGCCGTTTAACGGCGAAGGCACCGGCGGTCTGCCACGGGAAAATGGGGGAAACCCGCTGCAGCCCACCGGTGCCGGGCAGACATCCGCATGACTGCCTATCATCACTCGCACCCTCAATGAGGTAGTACCTACGCTAATCTCCGATTTTGTGAGCAAGCTGCGCCCAGGATGTGAGCTGGCTGTGAATCGGGCCGGACTGCAATGATGGGGGAATGAGCAACCGAATCGCATTCCTGGGCTGTGGGTCAATGAACGAGGCAATCATGGGCGGCATGATCGCGGGCGGCACGGACCCCGCGGACATTGTCGCCACGGTGCGCCGGGCTGAACGGGCGGCCGAACTGGCCGAGCGGCACCACGGCATCACGGCCATCGCCGGCGAAGAAGAGCCGGAGAACAACACGCAGGCCGCCACCGGCGCCGCCGTCGTGGTGCTGGGCGTCAAGCCGGTGGGAATCGCCGCCTTGGCCCGGGAGATCAGCGGTTCGCTCTCGCCGGACACCATCGTGGTCAGCGTTGCCGCGGCGGTGTCGCTGGAGCAACTGGAAGCGGCGCTCCCGGCCGGACAGCCGGTGATCCGTGCCATGCCGAACACGCCCGCACGGCTGGGCCGCGGCGTCGTCTCCGTCTCGGCCGGGAAGCACTGCTCGGCGGAGCAACTGCAGCAGGCGAAGGACATCTTCGCCGCCGTCGGCACCGTCGTCGAGATTCCCGAGGAACAGGTGGACGCGCTGTCCGCGATCAGCGGCTCCGGCCCGGCCTACGCCTTCTACCTGGCCGAGGCAATGGCGGCGGCCGGGGCCGAACTAGGCCTGGACCCCGAACTCTCGCTGCTGCTGGCGCGCGAAACTGTCGCCGGCGCCGGGCTCATGCTGGCCGAGCCGGGCGCCGACCCCGCGGCCCTGCGCAAGGCAGTGACCAGCCCGAACGGCACCACGGAACGGGCGATCGCCACCTTCGACGAGCGCGGACTCCCGGCGATCATCGCCGACGGCGCCCGGGCCGCCGCCGAGCGGGCCGCCGAAATCACCAGGCAGCTCGGCTAGCCGGAACGCGGGCGCAACCCATGACGCAGACCGGGCCGGGTGGCAGGATGGGACCCATGGAACTGCACATCACAGGGGATCCCGCAGCGGACAAGCTTCTCAGCGACGACGCGTTTGCCCTGCTCACCGGCATGCTGCTGGACCAGCAGGTGACCATGGAATCGGCCTTTGCCGGGCCGGAAAAGATCAGGTCGCGTCTCGGGTCCATGGACCCCGCCGCGATCGCCGGTTACGATCCGCAAGGGTTCGTGGAGCTGTTCAAGGAGCGCCCGGCCGTCCACCGGTTCCCCGGATCAATGGCCGGCCGCGTCCAGGCCCTTGCTGAGACGGTGCAATCTGAATGGAACGGCGACGCCACGGCCATCTGGACTCAGGGTGGGCCCGACGGGAAGGAGGTGCTGCGCCGGCTCAAGGCATTGCCGGGATTCGGCGAGCAAAAGGCCAAGATCTTCCTGGCGCTGCTGGGAAAGCAGTGCGGGCTCCAGGCTGACGGTTGGCGCGAGGCCGCCGGCCACTACGGCCAGGAGAACGCCTTCCTGTCCGTCGCTGACATCGTGGATCCGGAGTCGCTGAACAAGGTACGGGCCAGCAAGCAGGCAGCCAAGGCCGCCGCGAAGGCTGCGAAGACCGCCGGGCCCTGATCCTGCGGTAGCTCAGCCAGCGACGCCGGGACGCGCCCGACGGCGGAGGGAACCTAGTGCGTGGAGGTCGGGACCGTGAATGAACAGCCGGCAGGACGACTACTTTCCCTCTGGTCTGCCACCGGCGGAGCCGCCACGTACGCGCCCCTCGACGCGTCCCTGGACGTGGACGTTGCCGTGATTGGCGGCGGCATCGCAGGACTGACTGCCGCGCTGGCCCTGAAACGGGCGGGCCAGACGGTGGCGGTGCTGGAGGCGGCGCGGGTGGGCACCGGCGTCACCGGGAACACCACGGGCAAGGTCACCTCACTGCACCGGCTTGCCTACGCCGACCTTGCGGCCCGCCACGGCGACGCCACGGCCGGCATTTACGGGCAGGCCAACGAGGCGGCAATCGAACACGTGGCGGCCGTTGTGGCGGCGGAGGGAATCGACTGCGGCTTCCGGCGGGTGGCCAATTACACCTACGCCGTATCCGTGCAGGCGCTTGCGCTGGTCCGGGAGGAAGCGGCGCTGGCCGCGCGGCTGGGGCTGCCGGCATCCTTCACGACAGAGGTTCCGCTGCCCTTCGCGGTCCGGGGCGCCGTCCGGTTCGATGGCCAGGCCCAGATCCACGCGCTCAGGTATGTGCAGGGCTTGGCCCGTGCCGTGCACGGGAACGGCAGCTTCGTCTTTGAGGAGTCGCCGGCCACGAGCTTCCGCGACGGCGCTCCGGCTGTGGTGGTTACGGAGCGGGGCTCCGTCCGGGCCAAGGAGATCATTGTGGCGACCAACCTGCCGTTCGGGGATGTCGGGCTCTACGCCGGGCGATGCTACGCGCACCGATCGTATATCGTCGCTGCCCGGAGCGCGGTGGCTCCGCTGGACGCAACCTTCGTCAGCGTTGATGAGCCGATGCGCTCCATCCTGACCGTCGACGTCGAAGGCACCAGTTACGTGCTGGCCGGCGGTGAAGGACACCCGGCCACCGAAAGCGTCGATTCCGCCGAACGATACCGGCGGCTCGCGGCTTTCGCCCGCGACCGCCTGGGCGCCGGGGAGATCGCCTTCCGTTGGTCCACCCAGGACGCCATGCCTGCCGACGGGCTGCCGTACGTGGGCCGCATGGCTCCGGAGTCCCGGCACGTCCACGTGATCACCGGGCTGCGAAAATGGGGCCTCACCAACGGCACTGCCGCCGCCTTGATCCTCCGGGACACTCTGGGCGGCACCGCCAACCCGTGGGCCGCCGTGTTCGACAGCACCAGGGGCGCACCGACAACGCGTGCGGAATCGGCGCGCCCGGCGGAAGGGGTGCGCCCGGCGGGCGGGATACCGGGCGCCGACGGTGCGGCTCCGCCTGCTGCGTCTGCTGCGCTGGTCGTTCCGGCGTCGGTGGCCCCGGGAGAGGGGAAGGTGGTGGACGTCAGCGGGGCCAAAACCGCCGTGTACGTCAGTCCCACGGGGGACGTCCACGCGGTCTCGGCCGTCTGCACGCACCTGGGCTGCACCGTGGAGTTCAATCGGACGGACGTGACGTGGGACTGCCCCTGTCACGGGTCCCGGTTCACCACTGACGGCACCGTTATCCAGGGGCCGGCCACAAGGAACCTGGCCGCCGGCCCCGCCCCTGACGTCATCGCTTCCGGCCGCCGCGGCGTCTAGGCCGGGCTCCGGCCGACGGCACGGGGGGTGCTATGGCCGCGCTGCGAACCGTTCCAGCAGGTCCACGTGGCCGGAGACAATGAGCATGTCCCGCGCGGAAACCTTGGTCTCCGGCCGGGCGTAGGTGAAATCCTCGCCCGGGGATTTCACGCCCACGATCGTGACGCCGTACTTCGAGCGCACTTTCGATTCGTCGAGGGTGAAGCCCACGGTCTCGCGCGGCGGGTACATCTTAACGATCGCGAAGTCGTCGTCGAACTCGATGAAGTCCAGCATCCGGCCGGAGACGAGGTGCGCGGCACGGACCCCTGCGTCGGCCTCCGGATAGATCACGTGGTTGGCGCCGATGCGGGTCAGGATCTTGCCGTGCGAGGGCGTGATCGCCTTCACCCAGAGGTGCTCGATGCCGAGGTCCACGAGGTTGACCGTGATCAGCACCGATGACTCGATGGAGGTGCCCACGCCCACGACGGCGGAGCTGAACTCCTGCGCGCCGAGCTGGCGGAGGGCGTCAATGTTGGTCGCGTCGGCCTCCACCACGTGGGTCAGCACGCTGGCCCACTTCTGCACGAGGTTCCGATCGCGTTCGATGGCCAGCACCTCGCGGCCCTGCTTCACTAGCTGCTCTGCGGTGGACGCGCCGAAGCGGCCCAGCCCGATGACCAGCACGGGCGCATTGTGGGCGGGACGGTTGACGGCGCCTGAGGAACTAGCCAATGATCGGTCTCTCTTCCGGGTAGTGGTACAACTGGCTGCGCTGGCGCAGGGCCAGCCCAGCGGCGAGGGTGACGGTGCCGACGCGGCCGGCAAACATCAGGACGGTGAGGACATAGACGCCGGCCGGGGGCAGTTCGGCGCTCAGGTTGGTGCTCAGGCCCACGGTGGCGAACGCGGAAATCGTTTCGAACAGCACCCGGTCCAGCGACGCGCCGCTGATCTGCAGCAGCAGCAGGGCCGAGACCGCCACCAGGGTGGCACCGGCGACGATGACCGAGATGGCCACCCGCATGGTGCCCTCCGGGATGGTGCGGCCGTAGATCTTCACATCCGCGTCGCCGCGGGCCTCGGCGATGATGGCCAGGAACATCACCGCGATGGTGGTCACCTTGATGCCGCCGGCGGTCGACGCCGAGCCGCCGCCGGCAAACATCAGCGCGTCGGTCAGCAGCATGGTGGTGGAGTCCATCTGGTTCTGGTCCACCAGGTTGAAGCCGCCCGAGCGGGTCATCACGGAGGCGAAGAGCGAGTGCGTGAGCTTGTCGCCCAGGCTCATGCCGCCGATGGTGCGCATGTTTTCCCACTCCATCAGCCCCCAGAGCACGGTGCCCGCGGCCAGCAGGATCAGCGAGACCTGGATGGTCAGCTTGGTGTGCAGGTTCCATTTCTTCCAGTTCAGGCCGTTCTGCTGCAGCACCATGACGACCGGGAAGCCTAGGCTGCCGAGGAAGACGCCGATCATGAGCGGAATCAGGATCCACAGGTCGGTTTCGTACGGCACGATGCCGTCCGAATGCGGCGTGAAGCCCGCGTTGTTGAACGCGGAAATGGAGTAGAAGACGCCGTGCCAGACCGACTGGCCGACGCTTTCGCCCAGCGCCAGGAACCTCGGAATCAGGGCCGCGGCCAAGGCTGCCTCAATGACCACGGACGTGACGATGACGATCCGCAGCAGGGTGCCCACCTCGCCCAGGCGGCCCGCGTTGTTCATGGCCTCCTGGGCGATGAGCTTGCCGCGGACACCGAGTTTCTTGCTGACCATCAGTGCCAGCAGCGACGCCAGGGTCAGGGTACCGAGGCCGCCGACGAAGATGCCGACCAGGATCACGAGCTGGCCGAAGAAGGACCAGTGCACGGCCGTGGAAACAACGGTCAGCCCGGTCACGCACACGGCGGACACAGCGGTGAAGAGGGCTTGGTGCAAGGGCGTCGGCTGCCCCGCGGCCGAGGATACCGGCAGGGAGAGCAGGGTGGTGAAGATCAGGACGACCACGACGAAGGCGGACACGGCCAGGCGGGCCGGGGAGGTGTTGGCGATGTCGTCGACGAAGTCGCGCAACCGGGTGAAGATCCACAGGCCCTCGCGCTCCGGCTGGCCGGGGTGCCAGCTGGCCGGGCTCGGTGACCTCGACTGGCTTTGCGTCATGTGCGGCTTGTCCTCGGTTGAAACGGCGTCCTTCAGTAGTAAACCACTATATTCCGCGCAAGGACGGGGATCGGGGCGGTGCGCTCCGGTAGCCTGTGATTGATGACCTTCCTGCCCGGACTCGCCCAGACCGCCCTGCCGACGACGGTGGTGTGGGACTCTGCCATGACGGCCTACAACTTCGGCCACAGCCACCCGATGGCGCCGGAACGGATGGAACTCACCGCACGGCTGGCCCGCAGCCTGGGACTGTTGGACCTGGACCACGTCAGCGTGGCGGCCCCCTCGGTGGCTACCGACGAGGAATTGGAAGCCGTGCACAGCGCGGAATATGTCGCCGCCGTCCGCCGCGTCAGTGCCGACCCGGACACCCCGGACCTGGAACGCGGCCTCGGCACCGAAGACGACCCGGCCTTCGCCGGCATGCACGAGGCCAGTGCGCGGCTGGCTGGCGGCTCCCTGCTGGCGGCCGCCGCCATCCTGGACGGCAGCGCGGTCCGGGCCGTGAACTTCGGCGGCGGCATGCACCACGCCTCCCGCGAGCGGGCCAGCGGCTTCTGCATCTACAACGACGCCGCCCTGGCCATCCAGCGGCTGCTCGACGGCGGCGTGCAACGGGTGGTGTATGTCGACGTCGACGCGCACCACGGCGACGGAACGCAGAGCATCTTCTGGGACGATCCGAGGGTGCTGACGATCTCGCTGCACGAGACCGGGCTGACGCTGTTCCCGGGCACCGGCTTCGCCAACGAGATCGGCGGCCCGAACGCCCAGGGCAGCGCCGTGAACGTGGCGCTCCCGGCCGGGACCGGGGATGCCGGCTGGTTGCGGGCCTTCCACGCGATCGTTCCGCAGCTGGTGGGAGCCTTTGAGCCGGAGGTCATCGTCAGCCAGCATGGCTGTGACTCGCACCGCCTGGATCCGCTGACGCACCTGAACATCAGCGTGGACGGTCAGCGGGAGGCCGCCACGGCGATCGGCAACCTCGCGGCCCGCTACTGCGAGAACCGCTGGATCTCCACCGGCGGCGGGGGCTACAACGTGATCACGGTGGTCCCGCGCTCCTGGAGCCACCTGATCGCGATCGCCGCCGGGCGCCCGGTCCCGCTGCGGACCGCCGTCCCCGAGGACTGGCGGCACTATGTGCAGGAAAAGTACGGCGCCAAGTACGGTGTCGAACCGCCTACGGTGATGGGCGACGACGTCGATCTCTGGTGGCGTTCCTGGGAGGTCGGGTTCGACCCCAACGACGAGGTGGACCGCACCGTGATGGCCACCCGCAAGGAAGTTTTCCCGCTCTACGGACTGGATCCCTGGTTCGACTAGGCGGCGGTTCCGGACTGCCGGGCCAAGCCCGCGCAGGCGCCCGTAATTAGTGGATGCCATCTGGCGTATATGTCGCTAGGGTGGAGGGCATGGTGACAGACGACGTATTTGCCGTCATTGCTGAGGCAACCCGGCGTGACATTCTGGTGTCCCTCCGCAACGGGGACAAAGCGGTGGGGGAGCTGGTCCAGGAGCTCGAGGCGAGCCAGCCCACCATTTCCAAACACCTCAAGGTCCTGCGCGAAGCAGACCTGGTCAGCATGCGCGCCCAGGGCCAGAAACGCTATTACGCCCTTAACCCCAAGCCGCTGGCCGGCGTCGCCAGTTGGCTGGAGACGTTCGACGTCGGCCGTGCCGCCGCCGCCGAGCCCTCGACGCCGGCCGCCACCCCGGCACCCGGCCCGGACAGCCTTGCCGCCGCCGTCACCACCCCGCCGACCGCACCGGAACCGGCCGCATCGGCGTTGGCCGAACGCCCCGCGGGCAGCGCGCTCAGCCCCGCCGTCGCCATCCCCGTCGGCACCGCCGGGGAGGACAAACGGCCGCAGCAGATCGGCCGGACGGTGGGCCGCGCCGCCACCCGCGCCGCGGACCTGCTGGCCAACCTGCCGAAATTCGGCCGCAGGAAGTAACCCGCCCCCCACTGCCCTCTCGCGGAACCGTGGGCTACCGGGCGAGGAGCCGGACGTGGTCCGGGGTGAGCTCGGAGATCCGGCTGACGCCCAGCAGCGCCATGGTGCGGCGCATGTCCGTCTCCAGGATCTGGATGGCCCTGTCCACCCCGGCCCGGCCGCCGGCCATCAGACCGTAAAGGTAGGCGCGGCCGATCAGGGTGAAGTCCGCACCCAGCGCCAGTGCCGCGATGATGTCCGCGCCGCTCATGATGCCCGTGTCCAGGATGACCGCAGCGTCGCTGTTGTCCGCCTTGAGCGCCGCGGAGACCTCCGGGAGCAGGTGGAACGGGATGGGGGCCCGGTCCAGCTGGCGGCCGCCGTGGTTGGAGAGCACGATGCCGTCCGCGCCGTGGTCCACCACCTTGCGCGCGTCGTCGACGGTCTGGATGCCCTTGACCACGAGCTTGCCCTTCCACGTTTCGCGCAGCCAGTCAAGGTCCGCGAAGGTCAGGGTGGGATCGAACATGGAGTTGATCAGGTCCGCCACGGTGCCGGTGTAGCGCGACAGCGAGGCGAAGGTCAGCGGCTCGTGCGTGAGGAAGTTGAACCACCACGCCGGCCGGTAGGAAGCGTCCAGCACGGTCTTCAGCGTCAGCGCCGGCGGGATGGTCATGCCGTTGCGGACATCGCGGAGGCGGGCGCCCGCGACGGCGGTATCCACCGTCACCATGAGCGTGTCGTTGCCTGCCCTGGCGGCGCGTTCGATCAGCTCCAGCGAACGGTCCCGGTCCGTCCAGAGATACAGCTGGAACCAGTTGCGGCCGTCCGGGGCCGCGGCGGCAACGTCCTCGATCGACGCGGTGCCCATGGTGGAGAGCGTGTACGGAATGCCGGCGGCCGCGGCGGCCCGGGAGCCGGCGTACTCGCCCTCGGACTGCATCATCCGGGTGAAGCCGGTGGGCGCGATGCCGAACGGCAGCCGGGCGGCCTTGCCCAGGATCTCGGTGCCGAGGTCCACGCTGGAGACGTCGCGCAGGATGCCGGGACGGAATTCGATGTCCAGAAAGGCCTGGCGGGCCCGGCGCAGGGTGATCTCGGCCTCGGCCGCCCCGTCCGTGTAGTCGAACGGCGCCTTCGGGGTGCGCCGCTTGGCCATCTCCCGCAGGTCCCAGATGGTGCTGGCCCGGCGCAGCCTCGCCTCGCGGCCGAAGTCCGGCTTCTTGAACTGCATCAGCGGTGCGAGGTCCGCGTACTTCGGCACCCGGCGCTTGAGGGCGGCAGGCAGTCCGCCGCCGCGGGGCGCCGGGCCCCCAACGCCGGCGGGCGTCCCGCCGGTGTGATGGTCGGTAGCGGTGTCCTCCGGCGTCGTCGGGGCCTCGGGGTTGCCGATGATTGGGGGTTGCGTCATTGCTGCCTCCGGTGCGTCTCGTCACAGTCTGTGGTCCAACCACACTCTAGGGGACGCCGTCGGAATATTACGGCGCCGCTTTGCCCTTCGGCGGTTGACGGGGCTATGGTCGGTGGCATGACTAACCGTTGGTATGCGTATTTTTCGTTGGCTCTGGAGGGGCCCGCGTCTAACTGACACGCATCCAACACACCTTCAGAGCCAACAGGGCAGAGATCATTCTCTGCCCTTCGCCATTTCTCCGGCGGGTTCTGATCAGGGCCCGCTCCGCACCTGGAACAGGACCCCAACATGAGCATCGAAGCAGCCCCTGACAGCCAGCAGACCACGTCCAACCTGCGCATCAGCCAATTCACCGCGCTGCCCACCCCGCAGGAGATGATCGCGGAACTCCCGCTGGACGCCCGGGGCTCCGACGTCGTCGGCCGCGGCCGGGACGAAGTGCGCGCGATCATGGACGGCGTCGACGACCGGCTCCTGGTGATCGTGGGCCCGTGCTCCATCCACGATCCCAAGGCCGGACTGGAATACGCCCGCCGGCTGGTCAGCCAGGCCGAGAAGCACCGCGAAGACCTGCTGATTGTCATGCGCACCTACTTCGAGAAGCCGCGCACCACGGTCGGCTGGAAGGGCCTAATCAACGATCCGCGGCTGGACGGCAGCCACGACATTGCCGCGGGCCTGCGCGCCGCACGCCAGTTCCTGCGCCAGGTCACCGCGCTGGGACTGCCCACCGCCACGGAATTCCTCGAGCCCATCAGCCCGCAGTACATGGCGGACCTCGTCGCCTGGGGTGCCATCGGGGCGCGCACCACGGAAAGCCAGATCCACCGCCAGCTGGCATCCGGGCTTTCCATGCCGATCGGCTTCAAGAACGGGACCGACGGCGGCCTGCAGGTGGCGCTTGACGCCTGCAGTGCCGCGGGTGCCGCCCAGGCCTTCCTGGGGATCGACGGCGACGGAAGGGCCGCGCTGGTCAGCACCGCCGGAAACCCCGACACCCACGTCATCCTGCGCGGCGGCAGCGACGGCCCGAACTTCTCCGCCGCCGACGTCGAAGCCGCCTCCGCCCGGCTCGCCGCCAAGCAGCTGAACCCGCGGCTGATCGTGGACGCGAGCCACGCCAACAGCGGCAAGAACCACCACCGGCAGGCCGAGGTCGCGCTGGAGATCGGTGCCCAGCTCGAGGACGGCGGGGCCTCCGCGTCCGCGATCGCCGGCGTCATGCTGGAGAGCTTCCTGGTGGGCGGGGCGCAGTCCCTTGACGTTGCCGAACACGCCGCGGGAACCGACCAGCTGCTGTACGGCCAGAGTGTCACGGATGCCTGCATGGATTGGGACGTGACGGCGGCGCTGCTCGGCCAGCTGGCGGCGTCGGCACGCACCCGGCGGGTCCGGGGCTGAGTGCGGGGACCCAGGAGGGGCCAAGTGGGACAATCCTGCGGAAATCCTTCGCAGAATCCTGCGGAAACCTTTCACATTGGCACCATGAACCCCTAGAGTATCTAGCACATGGTTGTTTGATGGCTCAGCATCGGCACACCGCCATGTCGTTCAGACGGGGCAGCCGTTCGCTTGAGCAAAAGGAATAGGGAAATGTCTTCGGAGGCCAACTTCTCCAACGCGCGCTTTCTCACCGTGGCCGAGGTCGCGGATGTAATGCGGGTATCAAAGATGACCGTGTATCGCCTGGTGCACTCCGGCGAAATGCCGGCGGTGCGCTTTGGCCGCTCCTACCGGGTTCCGGAAAACGCCGTCGAACAGTATCTCAAGGGTGCTGTTGTCGACGGACGTACTGAGTCGGCCTGAGTCTTCTGCTGTCGCACAGGGCCACGGCAGACCCCCTCGCGGGGCCTGCGGTCGTGGTGTGCCCCGGATAGGCGGTACCCTGTTAAGGAACGTTTTACGTCATTGTAAGAACCTGTCAGTTGTTCAGTCTGCTTGCTTAGCCCGCGGACCCTTCCCAACGGGCAGGTACTGCATCTAGCCGGTAAGGAACTTTCGTGGGTTCAGTTATTAAGAAGCGTCGCAAGCGTATGGCCAAGAAGAAGCACCGCAAGCTGCTTCGCAAGACGCGCCACCAGCGTCGCAACAAGAAGTAGAGATACTTCGAACAGCGTCAATGCCCGTTGCCTTCACGGCGGCGGGCATTTTCTTTTCGGCAAAGCGCGCCGGATTCGGGAAAACGCGGCGGTTCCGGACAGGGGCACCCGGGTCCGGGGTGCGCCCGTCCGAACGCGTAGCCGAAAGCCGGCCGGGCCCCGGGAAGCGCCTAGGCCGCGGGGCCCCGGAAGCGGGAGAAGCCCCGCCAGAGACCGTAGATGGCCCCGCCGACGGTCGCGGCCTTCAGGCCCAGGGTCGCGGCGCGGCGGCCGGACCGGAAGTCGTAGACCGGCCAGTTGTGTTCGCGGGCGTGGCGGCGCAGCCGGGCGTCGGGGTTGATGGCCACCGGGTGCCCGACCATGCTGAGCAGCGGAATGTCATTGTGGGAGTCGCTGTAGGCCCAGCAGCGGTTCAGGTCCAGGCCCTCCGCCTCGGCAATGCCGCGGACTGCGACGGCCTTGGCCGGGCCGTGCAGGATCTCGCCCACCAGCCGTCCGGTGTAGGAGCCGTCGCGGATCTCGCCGACGGTGCCGAGGGCGCCGGTGAGGCCCAGCCGGGTGGAAATGACGGTGGCCACCTCGATCGGCGTCGCCGTGACCAGCCAGACCCGGCGGCCCACCCGCAGGTGCTGTTCGGCCAGGGCCTTGGTGCCGGGCCAGATCCGGGACTCGATCATCTCGTCGTAGACTTCCTCGCCGAGAGCTTCGATGTCCTGCACGGTGAAGCCCGAGGCGAGGCTCAGGGCGGTGTCGCGGACGGCGTGGACGTCGTCGATGTTTTCGCCGCGGAACACGAACATCAGCTGCTTCCAGGCGAACCCCGCCGCCTGGGGAATGGTGAACGCCCCGCGCTGATGCATTTTGCGGGCCACGTGGAAGAGACTGGCGCCCCGCATGAGGGTGTTGTCAACGTCGAAGAAGGCGGCTTCGCCGTGCTGCGGTGACGCAACAGGCCGCGTGGCCACAGCGACGATCTTCTCCTCGGGCATGCCACGAGTCTAGTCAATGCCGGAGGATCCCACGCGCAGAATGGGCCCCCGCACCGGCCGCCCGGTTGGAACACCGGGTCGCGTCGACGCCGGACCGGGCGCCGGGCTACCGTGGAACCATGGCCAAACCCGCGCCCCTTCCCGATGTCGTACTCATCACCAAAGCTGACTGCCACCTGTGCGCGGACGCCCGCGACGCCGTCGGCCGGGTCACCGCTGCGCTGGGACTCGGCTGGTCCGAGCGGTCCATCGACGACGACGACGCCCTGCGCGAGCGCTACGCCGAGGAGATCCCGGTGCTGCTGGTGGACGGGGTCCAGCGGGATTTCTGGCGGATCGACGAGGTTCGGCTGGCCCGAACCCTGCGCCGCGCCCTCGGCCAGTCAGCCTGACTGCACCCCGGGCAGGCGGCTGCGGGGCCGCGGGCTGCTGCTTTGTGGCCCGAACTACAGGGGCTCTAGAGTGGAGTCACAACGCGACGCAATGGAGCAGATAGTGACTTCGCTGGATTCCTCACCCGACGCCCTGCCTGGGGGAGCCGGACCTGCCGCCAAGCAGATCCCGCCCGCGGCCGTGGCACGGCTGACGCTCTATCTGCGCGCCTTGACCACCCTGCTGGCTGAAGGGGTGGACCGGGTTTCCTCCGAATCGCTCGCTGAGGCTTCGGGCGTCAGTTCCTCCACCCTCCGCAAGGACCTCTCCTATGTGGGCTCCTATGGAACGCGGGGGGTCGGCTATGAGGTGCAGTACCTGAACCGGCACATTGCCGCGGCCCTGGGCCTAACCCACGACTGGAAAGTTGCGATCGTCGGCGCCGGCAACCTCGGCAAAGCCCTCGCCCGGTATGGCGGCTTCGAGTCCCGGGGCTTTGACATCGTGGCGATTTTCGACGCCGACCAGATGGTGGTGGGCAGCGAGGTGGGCTGGCTGCGGGTGAGCGACGCCGCGGATCTGGAAGCCGTGCTGCGCCGCACCGGGACCAACATGGTGGTTCTGGCGCTGCCCGCGGCCGTGGCGCAGAGCGTGTGCGACCGGGTAGTGGCCGCGGGCGTGCGCAGCATCCTGAGCTTCGCCCCCGTCATGCTGCAGGTCCCGCCGGGGGTCAATCTCCGCAAGGTGGACATGGCCACCGAACTGCAGATTCTCGCCTACCACGCACAAAGGGCGCAGGACCCGGAAGACGCCGACTGACTTCAGTCGGCCCATCCGGTTCCCGCGCCCTCTGCAGGGGCCCTGGGTTAGCGGCCGTAGGGGTTCTGCGCGTACGGGTTGGAGAACGGCTGCTGCTTCTGGAAGTAGGGGGAAACCGTCGGCAGGTACAGGATCACAATGCCGGCCACGCCCATCAGGATCACGATGATCTGCAGCACGCCGGAGACGACGCCGAAGGCGAACACGCCGCCGAACAGGCCAAACAGCGACAGGGCGGCAAAGACCGTTCCCAGGATGCGGGCCCAATTCTTGCCCTTGCGGACCGGGAATGCGACCAGCGCGTGAAGCCCGAAGGAGATGAGGCCGCCAATGATGCCGCTGATGGGGACGATTGCCCGCACCGCATTGAGTTCGTCCGCAGAGAGCCTTCTGCCCTGCTGGGCGCCGGCCTGCTGCATGGCGGTCTCAAAGTAGTCCGCCCCGGTAAAGGACACAACCAGGCTGCTGATGAGGGACAGGATGCCCGCACCGATGATGAGCCAGAAGGCGAGGTCGAGCTGCGGCGGCCTGGTCCCGGCGCCACCGGTGGGAAGCTCCGACGGATACTGCGCGTAGGGGGATTGGCCGTAGGGGCTCTGGCCGAACTGGCCCGGGGCCTGACCGTAGGCCGGCGGCTGCTGGCCATAGCCGGGAGCCTGCTGTCCGTACTGGGGAGCCTGCTGGCCGTACTGGGGAGCCTGCTGCCCGTACTGTGGGGCGTTCTGGCCATACTGGGGAGCCTGCTGGCCGTACTGGGGTGCCTGCGGGGCGTTCTGCCCGCACTGCGGAGCCGGCGGCTGCTGTCCGTACTGGGGAGCGTTCTGGCCGTACTGCGGAGTCTGCTTGCCCGACTCGGGTCCGTCCGGGCTGGAAGGCTCGACTGGCGGGTTACTCATGGCGGTCCTTGCATTTCGATGACGGGATGGGCTACCGGGACCAGTGTCTTCACCCTGCCCCCAGCATGGTTTAGCTACACCGTACCCCGCGCTTGCGGCGGTTTGGGTCATTCCGCAGAAGTATTCTGAGGGGCATTTTTGGACTCGCCGGCACGGAGCAATCCGCGTTTTTCGGACACGAAGCCGCCAAGGAGCAGCCTGGTGCAGAGGGAGGTCAGGAACGGCCCTTGAACGCGTCGAACCAGGCCTGCGACTTCGGCAGCCACATCAGCACGGTCGCCACCAGGCTGATGACGAAGCCGGGCCAGCTTCCGCCTCCCGCGACGCCGATGCTGGCCAGGGCGAGCACCAGGCTGACGCCGGCGGCGATGGTGAGGGCGAACCTGGCCCATTCCCAGCCCTCCTTCATCTTCATCGCCAGCGTGACCTGTGCCGCGGCCAAGGCGACCGCCACCAGCACCAGCAGTAGCAGCAGGATGCCCGCCGGCGGCGAGACCACAAAGAGGACCAGGGTGCCGAAGAGCCCGATCACGCCTGCGAGCAGGCCCAGCAACCCGCCAATCACCCAGACCCAGTAGGAGATCTTCAGCTCCGTGGGCATGGCCGGGAGGTTGAGGATCCCGGAGTAACCGCCCAGGGGGAGTGTGTCCCGGAAGTTCCGCGGCCGGTCGGCCGGCCACTCGATCCGTAGCCTGCCGAACCGCCTGGGCTGACCCGGTCCGACCGGCGGAACGCTGCCCGGTTCCGGCGGATTGGCGCCTGGCTGATCGGGCTCGGGGACGTCGCCGGTATTGCTCATGGATTTCACTTTAGACCGCGGAACTGGTGGTTCCTAGCCGACTCCGGAGCGGGAGCGGAGGCTGCCCGGCGCCTTCGTAGAACGCGCCGAAGTCAGCCCCGGCAGCGGCCCCGATTAAAGCAAACACCCCGCGCCATCCGGGGATGGCGCGGGGTGTTTGAAGAGGGCGGCGCGTGGACGGGCCCTGTGCGCCACTCGGGGCGGCGTGGACTACGCTGCGGGGGCGATGAAGGCCAGTTCGAGGTTGATGGCAACCTTGTCGCTGACCAGCACACCGCCAGCCTCGAGGACGGCGTTCCAGGTCAGGCCGAAGTCCTTGCGGCTGATCGTGGTCTCGGCGGTCAGGCCGGCGCGGGTGTTGCCGAACGGGTCAACGGCCACGCCGTTGAGCTCGGTTTCCAGCGCTACGGGACGGGTGACACCCTTGATCGTCAGGTCGCCCTGGAGCTCGTAGGCGTCGCCCTTGGGGACGATGGCGTTGGAGACGAAGGAGATCTCCGGGAACTTCTCGACGTCGAAGAAGTCTTCGCCGCGGACGTGGCCGTCGCGGTTGACGTCGCCGGAGTCGAAGCTCGCGGTCTTGATGGTGGCGTTCACCTTGGAGTCGGCGACGTTCTCGGCGAGGTCCAGGGTTGCGTCGGCTTCCTTGAACTGGCCGCGGACCTTGCTGATGCCCGCGTGGCGGACGGTGAAGCCGATTTCGCTGTGCGAGGAGTCGAGGGTCCAGGTGCCGGTGGTGAGGTTGGCGGGAAGTGCCATGGTGGTTCTCCTTGAGTCGGGTGGGTCGTGCGGAAGTTCATCTGGTCGTCGGTCGCCACTTCTTTGGTTGAAGTCTCAACTAACTGCTTCACCCAGTATAAACATGCATTTGCATCTTTTATTCCGCCGCCGGGGAACATTTCCGAAAAAGTTTCAGTTCTACCTCTCGTAGAAGATTTCGTCATTGCCCCTGCCCTTTGAGAAACTGGTACACATGCCCCAAGCCACTGTTCACTTGCTCCGCCACGGCGAGGTCCACAATCCCGAAGGCGTCCTGTACGGCAGGCTGCCCGAGTTCCACCTCTCCGAACTGGGTCAGCAGATGGCCCGGATGCTTGCCGAGCACTTTAGTGAACGCGCCGCGCAGGGGGCGAGGATCGTGCACCTCGCGGCCTCCCCGCTGACCCGTGCGCAGGAAACGGCGCAGCCGATCTCCCAGGCCCTCGGCCTTGAAATCGCCACCGAGGAGCGGATCATCGAGGCCGCGAACTACTTCCAGGGGCTGCAGGTGTCCAAGGGCGAAATCTTCAAGCCGAAGCACTGGCCGATGCTGCGCAACCCGCTCCGGCCGTCCTGGGGCGAGCCGTACAAGGAGCAGGCTGCGCGGGTGACCGCGGCGGTGCAGGACGCACGCCTGCGGGCCATCGAGCTCGGCGGCGACGGCGCCGAGGCGATCCTGGTGAGCCACCAGCTGCCCATCTGGGCCACCCGGCTCAGCGCCGAGGGCAGGCCGTTGTGGCACGACCCGCGCAAGCGCGAATGCACGCTCACCTCCGTGACCTCCCTCATGTTCGACGACGGCGGAACGCTGCTGCGCGTCGAGTACAGCGAGCCCGCTGCCGCCCTCCTGCCCGGTGCCTCCCGCACCCCGGGGGCCTGAGCATGTTCGAAAACGACTCGCGGCTGTCCCGGCGCAGCGTCCTCACGGCCGGCGGCGCGGCCCTGGCCGTCGTCCTGGGCCTGACCGGCTGCGCCCAGGAGGACGACCTCGCCAAGCAGGCCAAGGCGGGGGACAACAAGAACTACGTTGCCGGCGACGGCTCGGTGACCGAATTCGCCGCTGCTGACCGGAAAAAACCGGTGGAGATCAAAGGGACCCTGTTCGACGGCACCGAAGTCACGGCGTCGCAGTTCCAGGGCAAGGTGACGGTGCTCAACTTCTGGTTCGCCGCCTGCGCCCCGTGCCGGGTGGAGGCGCCGTCGCTGGAGGCCCTGCACCAGGAGTTCAAGAGCCAGGGCGTTCAGTTCTTCGGCGTCAACCTGAGGGACGAAAAACCGACGGCCGAAGCGTTCGACAAGACCTTCAACCTGACGTACCCGAGCTTCAACGACAAGGACGGCGCGGTTCTGCTGGCCGTCTCCGGGCTGGTTCCGCCCGGCGCGGTCCCGACCACGCTGGTGCTCGACAAGCAGGGCCGCGTCGCCTCCCGGGTGCTCGGCGAAATCCAGAAGGGCACCCTCAAGTCCCTCATCGCCGCCGCCGTGGCCGAGTAAGGCCGGCGCCGTGAACAGCCCCTTCGCCGAAGCCATCCTGAACGGTTCGCTGTTGCTCGCCATCCCGGTGGCGCTGCTGGCCGGACTCGTATCCTTCCTCTCGCCCTGCGTGCTGCCGTTGGTGCCTGGATACCTTGGCTACGTGACGGGCCTGACCGGCGTCGACCTGCAGAAGCAGAAGCGGGGCCGGATGCTGGCCGGGATCGGGTTGTTCGTCCTGGGCTTCTCGGTGATCTTCGTGCTCCTCGGCGGGGCCTTCGGCCAGCTGGGCACACTGATCACCGGCTCGCAGAACGCCTGGATTACGCAGCTGCTCGGGGTTCTGGTAATCGTGATGGGCGTGGTGTTCATGGGCGGCTTCTCCTGGCTGCAGCGCGACGCGAAGATCCACGCCAAGCCGCCGGCCGGGCTTTGGGGTGCGCCGCTGCTGGGCATCACCTTCGGCCTCGGCTGGGCCCCGTGCATCGGCCCGACCTATTCGGCTGTGCAGCTGCTGAGCCTTTCCGGCGGATCGTCGGCCGCGAAGGGCGCCCTGCTGGCCTTCGTGTATAGCCTTGGGCTGGGCATCCCGTTCCTGCTGATCGCCCTGGCCGTCCGCCGCGGCATCGGGGTGCTCTCCTTCTTCCGCAAACACCGGCTCGCCATCCAGCGCACCGGCGGCGGGATCCTGATTGTGCTGGGCGTGCTGATGGCCAGCGGGGTGTGGGGAGCCTGGGTGTCCGGGCTGCAGTACTGGTTCCAAACCGATGTGAAATTGCCGATCTGATGAGCGAGCGAGTGAACGTAGAGAAGAAATCCCCGTCCCCCGGCACGCCCGAGACCGGCACCAATTCCGCCCAGGCGGGTGTCTCCGCCGCGAAGGCAGGCGCTGTCCTGCCCTCGCTGGGGCCGGTGGGCATGCTCCGCTGGGCGTGGACGCAGCTGACCAGCATGCGCACCGCGCTGTTCCTGCTGCTGCTGCTCGCCGTGGCCGCGGTGCCCGGATCGCTCTTCCCGCAGCGGCCCGCTAACCCTGCGGTGGTCACCCAGTACATCAAGGACCACCCGGACTACGGCAAGATCCTGGACTCCCTGCAGCTCTACGATGTCTACTCCTCGGCGTGGTTCTCCGCGATCTACATCCTGCTGTTCATCTCGCTGATCGGCTGCGTGGTGCCCCGCGCCATCGTGCACTACAAGGCCATGCGTTCCCAGCCGCCGCGCACCCCGGCGCGGCTCTCCCGGCTGCCCGAGTACGGCACCCTGGTGGTCCCCGCCGACGCCGGAATCCCGGCGTCGCGCGCCATTGACGACGCCGCCGCGCTGCTGAAGAAGCGCGGCTACCGCGTCGATGTGCGGGACCGCGACGGCGACCGGCCCTCGCTCGGCGCGGAACGCGGCTTCCTCCGGGAGGTCGGCAACCTCGTCTTCCACACCGCCCTGATCGGTGTCCTGGTATCCGTCGCGGCCGGCGGCCTGTTCGGCTACAGCGGCCAACGGATCCTGGTCGAGGGGGACACCTTCGTGAACACCCTGGTGGGCTACGACCAGTTCACCCCGGGCACCAATTTCCAGAGCAGCCAGCTGGAGCCTTACTCCATCCAGCTGGACAAGTTTCACATCACCTTTGACCGCGAATCGAAGGGCAAGTTCGGCCAGCCCATCGACTTCAAGGCGGACGTCACCACCAAGGAGAACCCGGGCGCGCCGGCCAAGCAGGAGGTGCTGAAGGTCAACGACCCGCTCAGCCTGGGCGGTACCAGCATCTATCTGACCGGCAACGGCTACGCCCCGGTGGTCACGGTGCGGGACGGCGCCGGCAACATCGCCATGCAGGGCCCGGTGGTGGCCAAGCTGCAGGGCGATAACTACTACTCCTCCGTGGTCATCAAGGTCCCCGATGCCAAGCCGGAGCAGCTCGCCTTCGCGGGCTTCTTCCTGCCCACCGCATTCATCACGAAGGAAGGCGTTTCCTTCAGCGGCGATCCTGAACTGTTCAACCCGCAGCTGACGCTGAACTCGTACTACGGCGACCTCGGCCTGGACAGCGGCTCGCCGCAGAACGTGTTCGAGCTCGATGTGAAGAAACTGACGCCGCTCAACGCCCGCAACCTGCCCACCAAGGGCATCGTGCTGACCCCCGGAACCACCCACACCCTGCCCAACGGCAAGGGCACCATCAGCTTCGACGGCGTGAAGCGCTACGTCGGCGTGGACATCCACCACAACCCGGGCCAGGGCTACGCCTTGTTCTTCGCGCTGCTCGCCGTCGCGGGCCTGGTCACCTCGCTGTACGTCAACCGCCGCCGCGTCTGGGTCCGCACCGGCACCCACGAGGACGGCCGCACCATGGTGGAGTACGGCCTCCTGGCCCGCGGCGAGGACCACCGCCTGGCCGGGGAAGCCGCCGCCATCCGGGCCCTGCTGTCGGCCGCCTGGCCGCTCGATGACAGGCCGGCGGACGATTCCGGGGCGGATTCCCAGCCTGTTCCCAGCGCGACAGCGGATAATGACCGGGCGGACACCGGCGCACGCGCCGACGCCGGCACGCAGGCCTCCACGGACCAACCCGCAGCAGACTTCATCCAGTCCACAGCAGGCTCGCCTGAGTCAAAGAAGGATCAGTAATGTTCCCCATCAACGAAACCATGGGCCAGTACAGCGAGCTCTTCATGCTGCTCGCAGCCGGCACCTACACCGTGGCCTTCATCGCCTTCGCCTGGGACCTGGCCAAGAGCAGCAAGACCCTGCGTGCGGTGGACCTGAAGGCGGCGGAACTGTCCGGCGCCGAGACGGCCCGTGTCCCGGTGGGTGCCGGCGTCGGAGGTTCCTCCGTAGCCGTGGACCGCGCAGACTCCGAGGTCAGCGGCCCCGTCGGGCGTGCCGAGCGCCCGACGTCGTCGGTCTCGGGCAGCCAGGCAAACGGAGCCGGCGTAACCGCCGACGGCGGCATGCGCTACGGTGCCGAGCGCCGGGTTCCGGCCCGGGTCGCCGTCGCCCTCGCCGTGCTGGGCGCCGCCATCCACGCGGCCGGCGTCATCACCCGCGCGATCGGCGCGGGCCGGGTGCCGTGGGGCAACATGTACGAGTTCCTGACCACCGGCGCGTTCGTGGCGGTGGCGGTCTTCCTGCTGGTGCTGATCCGCCGCGACCTGCGCTTCCTCGGCACCTTCGTGATCGGCCTGGCCATCATCATGCTGGTCGCGGCCTCGATCGCGTTCTGGACGCCCGTGGGGCACCTCGTGCCGGCGCTGCAGAGCTACTGGCTGATCATCCACGTCTCCATCGCCGTGCTGTCCTCGGCCCTGTTCACCCTGACGTTCGCGATGTCCGCGCTGCAGCTGGTCCAGTCGCACCGGCAGAAGACCATTGCCGCCGGAGGGGCCGACAAGCTGGGCTTCATGCGCCTGGTCCCCAACGCCCTGAGCCTGGAGAACCTTTCCTACCGGATCAACGCGATCGCCTTCGTCGGCTGGACGTTCACGCTGATGTTCGGCGCCATCTGGGCCGAGAAGGCCTGGGGCCGCTTCTGGGGCTGGGACACCAAGGAAGTCTGGACCTTCGTGATCTGGGTGGTTTACGCCGGCTACCTGCACGCCCGCGCCACCCGCGGCTGGACCGGGACCCGCGCGGCCTGGCTCTCGATCGTCGGCTACCTGTGCGTGGTCTTCAACTTCACCATCGTGAACCAGTTCTTCAACGGCCTGCACTCCTACTCGGGGCTGTAGGGCGCCGGGAGTTCGTCGATTCGCCATCAATGGCCGCTAAGCCACCCCGCTTAGCGGCCATTCCTGTCAGATGGGCGCGGGGTGGGTGCGGGCGGGTTCGCGGCTGTTTCGGACCACCGCAGCCCGCATCCGCGCGCACCTTCTACATTTCCGCTACGGTTTCGGTCTGGCGCGATCCGGATCCGCGTAGCGCTGGTCCGAATCCGTAGCGGAAAGGAAGTCGAGGCGCGGGGGAGGAGGGCCGGGGAATCCGACGGACGGGCCTACTTGACCTCGTCGGTGCCCTGCGTGGGGTCGCCGCTGCCGTGGGCTTCGCCGGATTCCGTGCCGGGGGCGTCTCCGGTGCCGTTGCCAAGCTCGCGCTCCTTGGCGTCCAGCTCGTCCTTCAGCTTCTTGAGCCGGTCCGCCTCCGCTTGGTTGCGGCGGCGCAGCTCCAGGTTGCGGAGGAAGTCGGGATCGTCGTCCGGGGCGGTGGGGTGGCGGTACGTGGCCGGGGCGGCCGCGGCCTCGCCGCGGGGCCGGCCGATGAGGAACCAGAGGATTGCGCCGACCACCGGGAGGACGATCTGCACCACGATCCAGGCCGGCTTGGAAATGCCCTTGGTCAGACGTGCGTCAGTCCGGATGAGGTCGATCAGTCCGTAGACAAAGACGACCAGTACAAGGATTGGTACCACGACACGGAGCATAGCTTCAGTTTAGCCTCCGCGCGAGCTTCCGGCGCCGGGCAGCCGCCGGGCACCCCACCGGCCGGAGCCGGTCAGCCACTCGTGTGCCCCAACGCAGCGGCAGGCGGGCCGCCGGGTTCCTGCCCTGGCCGGGACGGCTAAACTGGAAGCGTGGCTTTCCTGAAATACTCCCTGATCCGTCTGGCGCTGTTTGTGCCGTTGTTCGCCCTGTTTGTCTATTTGCAGCTTGGCTGGCTGCTGGCCGCGCTCTGCGCCGGGATGATGGCCTTCGCCATCAGCTTCCTGTTCTTCCAGAAGCAGCGCGATGCGGCCACCGCTTCGATCCACCAGCGTTTCTCCGGCAAAGCCAAGCCGCTGCGCAGTGCCGGGGAGGTCGACGACGCCGACGCCGAAGACCGCCTGGTGGATGAACACCCGGACGTGACCGTGCGCACCGACAGCCGGCCCAAGGACTCCTAGAGCCCGCCAGCACACGCTGGAACCAGCCGGAACCAGTCGGAACCAGCCGGAACCAGCCCTAGAAGCCGCGGCTCAATACCAGGCCGAGCGAGAACAGCACGGCGTAGCCAAGATTGATCAACCCGGTCTGCTTCAGCACCGGGATCAGGCTCTTGCGGCGCCGGCCCGCGATCATCAGCCAGGACGGCATCAGGATGGCCGGGATGAGCAGCAGCACGATCAGCATCCACGGCCGCCCGGGCGCAAGCACAATCACCAGCAGGATCGCCACGGCGAGCATCAGCACGTAGCTTTCCCGGGCGTGCTTGTCGCCCAGCCGGACAGCCAGCGTCTTCTTCCCGGCCACGCGGTCGGTGGGAATGTCCCGGACATTGTTCGCCATGAGCAGGGCGCAGGCGATGAGGCCCGTGCCGATCGCACCGATGATGGCCGCGAGGCTGAGCTGGCCGGCCTGGGTGTAGGTGGTGCCCAGCGTGGCCACCAGCCCGAAGAACACAAACACGAACAGGTCGCCCAGGCCGAGGTAGCCGTAGGGGTTCTTGCCCCCGGTGTAGCCCCACGCGGCAAGTACGCAGCCCACCCCCACCAGGATCAGCCACCAGGCCTGCGTGATGATGACCAGGATCAGTCCGAACAGCATCGCCAGGCCGAACGCCGCGAACGCTGCCCGCTTGACGTGCTCCGGCTTCGCCACCCCGGAACCCACGAGCCGGAGCGGGCCCACCCGGTCCTCATCGGTGCCGCGGATGCCGTCGGAGTAGTCGTTGGCGAAGTTCACGCCGACCTGGAGCAACAGGGCCACCATGGCGGCCAGCAGGGCGTTGACGGGCCGGAACGCGTTCATCTCGTAGGCGGCTGCAGTCCCGATCAGGACCGGCGCGATTGCAGCCGGCAGGGTGCGCAGACGGGCGCCTTGGATCCATTGTGCGGCTGTGGCCACGTTCAGTACCTCGTTGGTTTGGGTGTTGATCTGGTGGAAAAGGTTGCTTGAAGCTTTTCTATTTTCCCTGATGGCGGGTGTCCAGCCGAACGGTCATGCCCAGCCGGTCCGGTTTTCCGTTCGGAAGCATCAGCAGTTCCGCGGCGGTGAGCACTGTTTTAGGGACCAGGGCCCCCGCCAGCGCCCCCGCGCCGCCGGCGGTGAAACGCGCCGTGAAGGCCTCGGCTGCCTCCGGCGAGTCGTCCGCCAGCACCACATAGGCCGCCAGCGCCTGGCCCCACTCGGCGGACGGGACACCCGCCACGAACGCCGCCCGCACGCCGTCGAGCTTCTCCAGTTCCGCCTGCACATGCGCGGCGGACACCTTGACGCCGCCGGTGATGACGACGTCGTCGGCCCGGCCCAGCACGGTCAGCGCGCCGTCCGCCGACAGCGCGCCGAGGTCGTTGGTGCGGTACCAGCGGATCCCGTTCTCCTCGACAAACGCCGAGGCCGTGAGCTCCGGCTCGTCGAGGTAGCCGGCCGCAATGGTGGCGCCGCCCAGCAGGATCCGGCCGTCCGCCGCGAGCTTCAGCTCGACGCCGTCCAGCGGCACGCCGTCGTACACGCAGCCGCCGCAGGTCTCGGCGGAACCGTAGGTTGTCACCACCCGGACGCCGGCCTCCCGGGCCGCGGCGAGCAGCTCCGCCGAGGCGGGGGCGCCTCCAAGCAGTACCGCGTTGAAGCGCCGGAGCACGGCCAGCGTCTCGGCCGAGGGCCCCTCCAGCAACCGCTGCAGCTGTGTGGGAACCAGGGAGGTGAAACGGATCTTCTCCGTAAGCTCAAGGGCTGCGGTGGTGAAGGCCTCCGGGGTGAACCCGCCGGAGAGGTCCATCGCCCAGGGCCGGGTGCCGGCGAAGAGCGACCGGACCAGCACCTGAACGCCGGCCACGAACTGCACCGGGAGCGCCAGCAGCCACTGGCCTTCGCCCTTGAGCGCCATCGCCGTTGCCATCGAGGAAGCCGCCAGGGCGTCCACGGTCAGCACCGTGGCCTTGGGCACCCCGGTGGAGCCGGAGGTCCGCACCACGACGGCGGCATCCTCGAAACCGGGGGTTTCCACCAGCCCGACGACGGGGGAGCCGTCCGGGCCGGCGGAAAGCTCGACGGCGGGACCCTCCCCGCGGAGGGCAGCTGCGAGGGCAGCGAGGGCGGGTTCGATGTTCACCGCGCCTGTTGTCATAGCGGCAGCCTTAGAAGTAGTACGGGAACTTGGACCAGTCCGGATCACGCTTCTCCAGGAAGGCCTCCTTGCCCTCCACCGCCTCATCCGTCATGTAGGCCAGCCGCGTCGCCTCGCCGGCGAACACCTGCTGGCCGGCCAGGCCGTCGTCGGCGAGGTTGAAGGCGAATTTGAGCATCCGGATGGCCTGCGGGGACTGCCGGGCGATGTCCGCCGCGTACTCCAGCGCCACCTCCTCGAGCCGCTCGTGGTCCACGGCCTCGTTCACGGCACCCATCCGGACCATGTCCTCGGCGGAATATTCGCGGGCCAGGAAGAAGATCTCGCGGGCGGACTTTTGGCCGATCTGGCGGGCCAGCAGCGCCGAGCCGTAGCCGGCGTCGAAACTCCCTACCGTCGCGTCGGTCTGCTTGAATTTACCGTGCTGCCGGGAGGCGATGGTGAGGTCGGAGACGACGTGCAGCGAGTGGCCGCCGCCGGCCGCCCAGCCGTTCACGACGGCGATGACCACCTTGGGCATGGTCCGCATGAGCCGCTGGACCTCGAGGATGTGCAACCGGCCGGCGCGGGCGGGGTCGATGGTCTCCTTTGTCTCGCCCTCGGCATAGCGATATCCGTCCCGCCCGCGGATCCGCTGGTCCCCGCCGGAGCAGAACGAGTGGCCGCCGTCCTTGGCGGAGGGGCCGTTGCCGGTGAGCAGGACCGTGGCAACATCGGGGGTCATCCGGGCGTGGTCCATGGCCCGGTACAGCTCGTCCACGGTGCCGGGCCGGAACGCGTTGCGCACCTCCGGACGGTTGAAGGCGATCCGGACGGTGGGAAGGTCCCGGACCACGGTGCCGTCCGCGGAGCGCTCCACCTGCCGGTGGTAGGTCATGTCCTGGAAGTCGTCGAAGCCGGTCACGGTGCGCCAGCGGGTGGGGTCAAAGACGTCGGATACCTTGGCGGGGATTTCGTTGCTCACAGTCCGAGTCTAGTAATCGGCTCAGCTGATACAGAACTCGTTGCCTTCCGGGTCCGCCATGGTGTGCCAGGAATGCGGGCCCTCGTTGGCGGTCCACAGGTACGTCGCGCCGCGGGCCTCGAGGGCGGCCCGGACCTCGTCCTTGTCAGCGCCGGCCAGGTTCACATCCCAGTGGACACGGTTCTTGACGGTCTTCGCCTCCGGCGCGGTCTGGAAAAGAATCCGGCGTGAAGCTGGCTTGACGCCCAGGTCCTCGGGCGGCCGGATGGCGGCGCCGTCCCGCCAGACCAGCTTTCCGTGGTGCCGCTTGGTCTCCGCGTCCGTCGCGAAGCCCTGCTTGATCATGGAACGGATGAAGTCCTCGTCCTGCGGCTCCACGGCCCAGTCCAGGGTTTCGGCCCACCAGTCCGCAAGGGCGTGGGGATCGACGCAGTCGACAGCGATTTGGATGTTCAGTGCCATGGGAAAAACCTACGACGACGGCGCCCGCGGCGCTAGGGTGCAGCCGGGGCAGCTTTCGCTGTTGTTGTCCGGACGCTACTGCAGCTGCTCGAGGATTTCCGGCGGGATGGCGTAGATGAAGATGACGGCCAGCAGGTTCTTCGAGGCATGGACGAAATAGGAGAACATCACATTCTTGCCCGTCCAGACGTAGACGAACACCAAGGTGGCGCCCATGGCGAGGTAGGGCATCAGCACGGGCAGCGTCAGCGCCTCCTGGCCCACGACGTGCATGGTCGCGAACAGCACTACGGAGAGCGCGCAGCAGAGCCAGATGTTCAGCTTCCGGCTCAGCTTGCCGATGAGCAGGTGCCGGAACATGTACTCCTCCACGAAGGGGCCCACAATCACCAGCAGCGGCACCATCAGCCAGGCCGGCACCTGCTGCATGAGTGCCTGCAGGCCGGCCTGGTTGGCGGAGGTTTGCGGAGTCCCTGCCACTGCCACCAAGATGGCGGTCAGGATCATCGCGGCCACCACGGTCAGCGGCACCATCAGCAGGGTGAACCAGGGCCTCGTGGCCAGGACGCGGAGGTCCCGGCGTGCGACCTGGCGTGCCGCGGACAGGGCGAGCAGGCCGATGACCGCATAGATGAGAAGGTTCACCGCGTAGGACGCCACCGCCGGGTTGGGCGAGAGCCGCAGCACGAGCGGGGCCAGCAGGCCTGAGGCGGTGGCGAAGAACGCGCCCACTGCCACGTAGATCCCCGCCGTGATGAGGTCCAGCCGGGAGAAAGCGTACAGTTCCGGACGCTGCGCAGGTGGTTGACGGAGAGCGGGACCCATGCCACCAGCCTAGCCCCGCCGCTGTGCGGACACAGCTAACGCCCGGGCCGAGGGCGCCGGGCGTTAGCTGTGTAGCTGAGGAGCTGGCGCTCTACCGGAACAGCGCCCCGTAGGTCCCCATGATGATCCGGTCGCCCGGGGTGGACTTGCGGATGTAGTCCACCACTGCCCAGTCATCGAGGGAGATGCAGCCCGCCGTCGGGGTCTTGGTCATGTGCAGGAAGATGGCGAATCCCGCATCCTGGACGATCTTGGGCCGGTTGTAGTTAATCACCACGCCCTGGCGGTAGTAGCCCAGGCTGGCGAACCACCACATGTTCTCGTCCCAGCCGACCCAGGAGGAGGACTCGTGGTACTTGTTGTACGTGGCCGTCCAAGGGTTGCCGCCCCAGCGCGAGCGGGGATTGAGCGTGCGGTAGGGAAGCTTCGTGCCCGGGTTACCGAGGCCGAACGCCTCGGTCACGGAAAACGAGCCGGTGGGGGAGAACAGGTTCCGGGTGGGGCCGGACGGCACTCCCGGCGGCTTGAACCCTGACTTGCCGACGTACCCGTCAGTCCGCCAGTCCGGCACATACGTCCCGGCGACCTTCATGCAGTACAGGTTGGTCGCATGGTTCTGTCCGTAGCCCTGGGTCCAGGTGAGCAGGACGCGGTTCGCGCCGTATGTGGGGTATTTGGACTTGCCGTTATTGAGGTTGCGGCACTCAGACATTGCGTACACCCGGGAGCCGGTGGACCGGGACCAGGTGATGTCCCCGCGCTGGTAGGACTGTGCACAGGAGCCTGCGGCGCAGTGTTCGCTGCCGATCGGATATCCCAGCGAGCCGCCGGGGCCGCCGGCCGCGATGAACTTGCTGACGATTCCCCTGCCGGAGATCCAGGCACCCGTGGCGGGTGACCAGTAGATCCTTCCGCCCTGGAAGTGTTGCATGCAGCCGCGCGCGGGCTGCCCGCAGATCTCGCCGGTCAGCGGGTAGCCCAGCATGCCCCGCGACGCTCCGGCGGCGAGGTACCTGCTGCCAATGCCGGCCCGGGTTGCCTGCGCGCCCGTGGTGGGTGACCAGTAGATGCTGCCACCCTGGAAGCGCTGTACGCAGCCCCGGGAAGGCAAACCGCAGCTTTCCGCGCTGACCGGGTAGCCGAGGACGCTGTTCTGTGCCCCGGCCGCCTTCCAGCGTCCGAGAATACCGCCCCAGACCACTTGGCCGCCGACGCCGCGCACCCAGTAGATGGGGCCCTTGGTGAACTGTTGAACGCAGCCCGCTGCCTTTAGCCCGCAGACCTCAGCGGTCATGGGAAGGCCCAGGACTGCCTCGCCACCGGCTGCGACCCAGCGGCTCCCGATGCCGCTTCGGGTGGAGAACTCCAGCATTTGCGTGCCTGTCCACGCCAGGACGATGCCGTTGGAGAACTTCTGGATCGTTCCGCCGGACACCGCGGTCTCGTCCGTGATCGGGTAGCCGAGGACGGCTAGGCCTCCCTTCGCGTGCCAGCGGGGGCCCGTGTGGCCGGCCTTCCGCAGGACCGGATGGGCGCCCGTTGCCGTGGTCCAGAAGATCGACCCGCCCTCGAACGCCTGGCTGCAGACCCCGCTTGAACAGCGCTGGTCCGCGGTTGCCGCGCCGAGGACGCCCGAGGCGCCTTTCAGTTCGGTCCACTTCGCGCCGATCGGCCCCTGTACGACGACGGCCGGCGGCGTCGGCTCCTCGGTGGGCGTCGGCTCCTCGGTGGGCGTCGGCTCCTCGGTGGGCGTCGGCTCGGCGCCGGGCGCACTCGGCTCCCCGGTGGGTTCCGCCGACGCACTCGTTGCCTCGGTTCCTTCCAAGGGGGGCGCGGTGGCGGTTGCGGTAGTGATCGAGGCGGACGTGGTCGGAACGGGGGCGCTGCTCGGCGTCGCGGTGGGGCTGGCTGTGTCCTGTGGCAGCGTTGCGGTCTCGGCGAAGGCCGGTCCGACCGCCAGCGGTCCAGCCGCGAGCCCCAGCACCACCGCTGAGATGACAAGTAGTTTTTTCATGGCGCATCCTCTACGGAGACGACCGGCGTGCAGGTCCCGGCGCTGTCCTTGGTCTTGGCAAAGTTCGGTGCTGCGATCTCGGCCGACTTGCCGGCAGCGACGGTTTTGGTGATGATGGTGTGCCCTGCCACTGCAGGGCCGACGGTGACCGCGATTGCCACGGTGAACATTTTGTTCTTGTCGCTGCTGTTGACGAGGGTCCCTGTAAAGGACCACGACCCGTCGGCCGTCGCGCGGCAGATGGGCTTCCGCAAGGCGTCGGGTGCGTTCAGCGAAGTGGAAACATCGGCGGGCTCGGAAGTGCTCGGCGCCGGAGATCCTGATACTGCTGATGATGATGGTGCCGGCGTTGCTGCGGTGCTGCCGATGCTGGGTGTGGCCGGACCGGAACCGCCGCTCGAACACCCTGCTAGTACGAGAAGCAGCACTGCGGGCAGTAGCGCTCTCTGTTTCATAGTCCCCCCTGACTCACGGCACTGCTGCCATGGCCTGCAGTGATGTCGCAGGCGAACCGGCAGGAACATCCCCGCCGGTTCGCTCAGAGTAATGGAAACATCGGCCTGACCAGCGCTTTTGCGTCAAAACGTTGTTTTAATTTCGTATTTTCAGCGGTTCCGGGTGTAGCCCGCGTCACGGTGCGGCGCCGAAGGCTAGTACTATGGACGTGCCGCGCGACGCTGCGACCCGTTGTGAGTTTCGGTCTAAACCCCTGCCCGCTTTCCTAGGCTCAGGGCACGGGCCGGGCCCACACTTGTGCTCCCGGAGCCGCCTTCCCGTCCCGGCAATACCCCGACCTACAAGGAACAGTTGTGCCACAAAGTACTTCCACAGAAGTTAAGAGCGCGCCGGCGCAATCCGCCGTCGTCGACTCGACCCTCAGCGCCGAGGGCTACAAGAAGTCCCTGAACGGCCGCCAGGTCACCATGATCGCCATGGGCGGCGCAATCGGCGTCGGCCTCTTCATGGGTGCCGGCGGGCGCCTGGCCTCGACCGGCCCCGCGCTGATCTTCTCCTACGCCATCGCGGGCGTCATCGCCTACCTGCTGATGCGCGCCCTCGGCGAGCTCATCATGTACCGCCAGACCTCCGGCTCGTTTGTCAGCTACGCCGGTGAGATGTTCGGCAAGAAGGGCGCCTACCTGTCCGGTTGGATGTACTTCATCAACTGGGCCATGACCGGCATCGCCGAGCTGATCGCGATCGGGCTGTACTTCCAGTTCTTCTTCCCCAACGTGCCGGTGGAACTGACCGCCATCGCGGCGCTGCTGCTGCTCGTCGGAGTGAATCTGCTGAGCGTCAAGGCGTTCGGTGAATTCGAGTTCTGGGCCTCGGTCCTCAAGGTCGCGGCCATCCTGATCTTCCTGGCCGTCGGCACCTTCATGGTGGTCACCAACGCCAAGGTCGGCGACGGCCACGCCTCGGTGAACAACCTCTTCGCGGCCGACGGCGGCATGTTCCCCAAGGGCGCCCTCGTGATGATCCTGGTGCTGAACGCGGTGATCTTCGCCTACAACGCCATCGAGCTCGTCGGCATCACCGCCGGCGAGATGGAGGACCCGGCCAAGGAGGTCCCGAAGGCGATCCGCGCCGTCGTGATCCGGATCGTCGTGTTCTACGTCGGCTCGGTGACCCTCCTGGCGATGCTGCTGCCCTCGGACCAGTACAAGGCCGGCACCTCGCCGTTCGTCACCGTCTTCGGCCAGATGGGCCTGCCGTGGATGGGCGACGTCATGAACATGATCGTGATCACCGCCGCGCTGTCGTCCTGCAACTCGGGCCTGTACTCGATCGGCCGGATCTTCCGCACCATGGCCAACAACGGGCATGCCCCGCAGTGGCTGACCCGGATGTCCAAGAGCCACGTGCCCTACGCCGCGATCCTGGCGATCGGCTCGGTCTACCTCGTCGGCATCCTGCTCAACATCTGGCTGGGCGGCTCGCACGCCTTCGACCTCGCACTGAACACCGCCTCGATCGGCGTCATCTTCACGTGGGGCTCGATCTTCGCCAGCCAGATCGCGCTGCGTAAGACCAAGGGCAACGCGTCCTCCCTGCCGATGCCGGGTTCACCGTGGACCAGCTGGGCCGGACTGGTGGCTTTGCTGGCCATCACGGTGCTGATCGGCTTCGACACCATGACCAGCAAGTCCGGCGAGGTCTTCCCGCTGGGCCTGTGGACCCTGGCAACCATCCCGTTCTTCGCGGTGGTGCTCTGGCTCGGCTGGCAGAAGGTCAAGAACAACGAACCGAAGAGCGAGCTGTACAGCTAGCATCACGGTCCTAAATGAACAACGACGGCGGCGGCCACCTGAACAAGGTGGCCGCCGCCGTCGTCTGTTCCATCGATTGCTCCGTAAACTCCGTTAGGGGGCTTCAAAAGGGCGCCTTCGGAGCAGCCGATGCGGGATCTGGCTCCTAGTCCTTCAGATGCCGGGCGAAATGGTCTTCGATCCGGCGCCAGGCCTCCGGCGCCGACTGAGGATCGGGCCCGACGCCGAGAACGCGGAACAACGGGCGCAGCGGCCTGGGTCCCGTTTCCTCGTCGTTCAGGAACGAGTGGCCGGCCGTCTCGAATTCCTTGATGTCGTGCTCGACGCCGAGGGACTCCAGCACGGAGGCCAGCCGTGCCGCCGCCCCGGGAAGGGAACGGTCCTTCGCGCCGAAGTTGGCAACGATCGGACAGGCGCCGGCGAGCTCCGTTGCCGGGTCCTTGGGCAGCCTGCCGTAGTTCACCGCCGCGGCGTCGAAGCCGTCATTGGCCAGCAGCAGGGCGAAGCCGCCGCCCATGCAGAAGCCGATGACGCCGATTTTTCCGGTCGTGCGGCCCGAATCCAACAGCCACTGCCGCGCCGTCGCCAGGTCCATAAACGCGCGACCCTGCCCGGCAGCCAGGGAGCGCATGGTCGAGACGAGGCAGCGGCGCGCCCCGCCGTCGCTGAACAGGTCCACGGCCAGGGTGAGATAGCCGGCGGCCGCCATCCGCTCGGCCTGCCGGACCGTGATGCCATCCAGGCCAAAGGCTTCGTGGATCATCAGCACGGCCGGGAAGGGGCCGTCCCCTTCCGGCTCCGCCAGGTAGCCGCGGAGCCGGGGCGAGCCGCCGGCAGCGAGGCTGGCCCCGCTGAGGTCGACGTTATGCAGAGCCATGTCCGGGTCTTCGCCCCGGTTCGCGGAATTCCTGGCCATGTGCACTCCTAGGTCGGGCGGTGCGGGTGTCGTGTTCGGACAGTCTTGCATCCGGCCACGAAAAACGGCGCCGGACATCCCCCAAAGGAATGTCCGACGCCGTCGATTTTTTGGACTAGTCGCGCTTGACCGCGTCCTTGACGTTTTCGCCGACCTTCTTCGCGTCGGCGACGACCTGGTCCTTCTGCCCTTCGGCCTTCAGGCGGTCGTTGTCCGTGGCGTTTCCGGTAGCTTCCTTGGCCTTGCCGCCGAGGTGCTCCGCTTCGTTCTGAATCTTGTCTCCGATACCCATGGTGTACTCCACCTTTCGTTTCCGGTTGAAATTCAACGCACTTTCACCATAACACGAAGCATGCTTACTATTTCAAGTCCTTTTGCAGGATCATTCGATCCGGCCCAGGCCCAGGGTTTTCCGATCCGCCCGGCTAGGCTCAAACCATGGAGCCCTCAACCACCCCAGCCCAAGGAACGACCGTTGCCAAGGCGGAGTTACAGTGATGGCCAAGCCCGCCGGCGGGCCCAAAGTCACCGCCCCGCGCCTCACGCCGGTCCGGCTGGCGGACCTTGCGGAGGATCCTGCCCCCGATTTCCGCCGAGGGGAGCGCTACGACGGCGTCCGGTACACCCGCGCGCCCGCGGACGGACTGGAGCTCAGCGGCGCGGATTTCGCCGAGTGCGAGTTTGACGGCGCCTCCTTCAACGAGACCCAGCTGCGCGGCGCCAGCTTCCGCGACTGCGTCCTGGCCGAGGTCTACGCCCCGGTCTTCACGGCGGCGCGCTCGAGCCTGCGCGACGTCGAGATCCGCAACCCCCGCTGGGGGTCGGCGGAACTGTATGAAAGCGGCTGGCAGTCGGTGCGGATCGACGGCGGCAAGCTGGACTACGTCAACCTCCGCGGCTCCAAACTGGTGGACGTGCAGATCAGCGACTGCATCATTAACGAACTGGACCTTGGCTCCTGCACGGCCACCCGGGTGGCGCTGAAGAACTGCACCATCGGCAGCCTGGACTTCAGTGGAGCGCGGCTGAAGGACTTCGACCTGCGCGGCACGGAGTTCCGGTCCCTCAGCGGCCTCGGCAGCCTCGCCGGCATCGTGGTCGACGAGCACCAGCTCACCCTGCTGGCCCCGCTGCTGGCCGGCCATCTGGGTATCACCGTGGCCTGAGTCCCCGCCGCGTCATCCGGGGCCGTCCGGTTGACCCCCTTGACCCGTTGTGTAATCTTTATAGAACGAACGGTCGGTAATTTACTCTGCTGCCGGCCCTGCTCCCTTGGTGAAGGATGTTCTCATGGTCGAGGCTTTTCTTGTTGGCGGTGCCCGCACTCCCGTGGGGCGGTACGGCGGCGCCCTTTCCGCGGTCCGGCCCGATGACCTGGCGGCGCTGGTGGTCCGTGAAGCCGTCGCCCGTGCCGGGGTCGACCCGGACGCCATCGATGAGGTCATCCTCGGCAACGCCAACGGAGCCGGCGAGGAAAACCGCAACGTCGCCCGGATGGCCACCATCCTGGCCGGACTTCCGCTCCACATCCCCGGCATTACCGTCAACCGGCTCTGCGCCTCCGGCCTGAGCGCCATCATCATGGCCAGCCAGATGATCAAGTCCGGCGCCGCGGACATCGTCATTGCAGGCGGCGTCGAATCCATGAGCCGCGCCCCCTGGGTGCAGGAAAAGCCGCAGACCGCCTTCGCCAAGCCGGGCCAGATTTTCGACACCTCGATCGGCTGGCGCTTCGCCAACCCGCTGTTCCAGAAGGGCGAGCTCTCCCGCGACGGCAAGATGACCTACTCCATGCCGGAGACGGCCGAGGAAGTCGCCCGCGTGGACGGCATTTCCCGCGAGGACGCCGACGCGTTCGCCGTCCGCTCACACGAGCGTTCCCTCGCCGCGATTGCCGCGGGCCGCTTCGCGGACGAAATCGTTCCCGTGACCGTCAAGACCCGCAAGGGCGAGACGGTCGTGGACACCGACGAGGGCCCCCGCGCCGGCACCACCATGGACGTGCTGTCCGGGCTGCGCCCCGTCGTCGCGGGCGGCTCCGTGGTCACCGCCGGCAACTCCTCCACCCTCAACGACGGCGCCTCCGCGATCATCGTCGCCTCCGAAGCCGCGATCCAGAAACTCGGCCTCAGCCCGCGGGCCCGCATCATCGACGGCGCCTCGGCCGGCTGCGAGCCCGAGATCATGGGCATCGGCCCGGTCCCGGCCACCCGGAAGGTCCTCGCCCGGAGCGGACTCGACGTCGGTGACCTCGGCGCCGTCGAACTCAACGAGGCCTTCGCCACGCAGTCGCTGGCCAGCATGCGCCGGCTCGGCCTCGACCCGGAGATTGTGAACCGCGACGGCGGCGCGATCTCCCTGGGCCATCCGCTCGGCTCGTCCGGGTCCCGGATTGCCATCACCCTGCTGGGCCGGATGGAGCGCGAGGACGCCAGGATCGGCCTCGCCACCATGTGCATCGGCGTCGGCCAGGGCACGGCCATGCTGCTGGAGCGCGTCTAATGGCGGCCCGACCCGGCGGCCTGGACGCCGCAGGCTTCGGCACACTCCTGGTCGAGGAGCGCGAGGACCGGCTGGTGGTCCTGCTCAACCGCCCGGAGGTCCGGAACGCGATCGACCAGCAGATGGTCGATGAGCTCCACAGCGTCTGCGCGTACCTTGAGCAGACGCCCAAGGTGCTGATCCTTGCCGGCACGGAAGGCGTATTCGCCTCCGGCGCCGACATCGCGCAGCTGCGCGAACGCCGCCGCGACGACGCCCTGCAGGGCATCAACTCCACCATCTTCGTCCGGATCGCCAAGCTGCCGATGCCGGTTATCGCGGCCCTCGACGGCTTCTGCCTGGGCGGCGGCGCCGAACTGGCCTACGCCGCCGACTTCCGGATCGGCACCCCCGGGGTCCGGATCGGCAACCCCGAGACCGGCCTCGGCATCCTCGCCGCCGCCGGCGCCAGCTGGCGCCTCAAGGAGCTGGTGGGGGAGCCGGTGGCCAAGGACATCCTCCTGGCCGGCGCAGTACTCCGCGCCGACCGGGCGCTCGCCGTCGGGCTCGTCACCGAGATCCATGAACCCGCGCAGCTGATGGACGCCGCCCATGCGCTGGCGGACCGGATCGCGCAGCAGGACCCGCTCGCGGTGCGGATCACCAAGTCCGTGTTCCATGCCCCGGCTGAGGCGCACCCGCTGATCGACCAGCTGGCGCAGGGCATCCTCTTCGAATCGCAGGCGAAGTTCGAGCGCATGCAGGCCTTCCTGGATAAAAAGTCAGTCAAGAAATCAGCCACGAAGTCAGCCAAAAAGTGAGCAAGAAGCCAGCCGCCACGCCAGGCCAGAATCCAGACCGGAAGAAGTAGATATGAGCAACTCGGTACTCCCCGCCAACCTGCCCGCGACCGTCGGGGTGCTCGGCGGCGGCCGGATGGGCGCGGGCATCGCCCATGCCTTCCTGATCAACGGCGCCGACGTGCTGGTCGTTGAGCGTGACGAGGAGTCCGCCGAGGCGGCCCGCGAGCGCGTGGAGTCCGCGGCGGCCAAGAGCATCGAGCGCGGCGCGACCGACGGCAACCTCGACGAGATGGTCTCCCGGCTCTCCGTGACCGTGGACTACGACGACTTCAAGGACCGGCAGCTGGTGATCGAGGCCGTACCCGAGGACTGGGACCTGAAGGTGGCCTCGCTGCGCGGGATCGAGGAACGGCTCGCCGCGGACGCCTACCTCGCCTCCAACACCTCCTCGCTCTCCGTCAACGGCCTGGCCCGCGAGCTGAAGCGCCCGCAGAACTTCCTGGGCCTGCACTTCTTCAACCCGGTCCCCGCGTCCACCCTGATCGAGGTCGTCCTCGGCGAGCAGACAAGCGAGGCCCTCGCCCAGGCCGCCCGCGGCTGGGTCGAAGCGCTCGGCAAGACCGCCGTCGTCGTCAACGACGCCCCGGGCTTCGCCTCCTCGCGGCTGGGCGTCGCAATCGCCCTCGAGGCGATGCGCATGGTGGAGGAAGGCGTCGCCTCGGCCGAGGACATCGACAACGCCATGGTCCTGGGCTACAAACACCCGACCGGCCCGCTGCGCACCACCGACATCGTGGGCCTGGACGTCCGGCTCGGCATCGCCGAATACCTGGCCTCCACGCTGGGTGAGCGCTTCGCACCGCCGCAGATCCTCCGGGACAAGGTGGCCCGCGGTGAACTCGGGCGCAAGACCGGCAAGGGCTTCTTCGACTGGACCGCCTGAGCCGGTCCCGGACGGATGCTCATTGGGGGATCCGTCCGGGCGCCAGCGAGGGGCCGGCATGCCTAGGATGGTGCGGTGACTACCGCCCCGCCGCGCATTGAACCCATCACCCTCACCGGCCAGCACGTGGTGCTGGAACCGCTGAGCCATGCCCACCACGACGGCCTGGTGGAGGCGGTCCGGGACGGCGAGCTCTGGAAGCTCTGGTACACCTCCGTCCCCGCCCCGGAGGCCATGACGGCCGAGATCGATCGACGGCTGGCCCTGCAGCGGGCCGGCTCGATGCTGCCGTTCACCACCCGGCTGCTTGACCCGGCCACCGGCGGCCCCGGGAGAGTGATCGGCATGACGACTTACATGAACATCGACGCCGCCACACCCCGGGTGGAGATCGGTTCCACCTGGAACGCCGCCTCCGCGCAGGGCAGCGGCAGCAACCCGGACTCCAAGCTGTTGCTGCTCCGTCATGCCTTCGAGACGCTCGGTTGCCCCGCCGTCGAATTCCGCACGCACTGGCTCAACCACCAGTCCCGCGAGGCGATTGCCCGGCTGGGCGCCAAACAGGACGGCGTGCTGCGCAGCCACAGCCGCACGGCCGACGGCGTACTGCGCGACACCGTGGTGTTCTCCATCCTCGAACATGAATGGCCGATGGTGCGCAGCGGCCTGGAGTTCCGGCTGGCCAGGCAGCGGGACGTGTCCCGTGGCTAGCCGGCCGGAGCACGACATGGCGAGGCCCCGGGACGCAGACGGCGCTGTGAACGGGGACTGGGCTGTCAACTGGGACGGCGCCGTCAACGCCTGGCACATTGCGGGCAGCGTGTACCGGATGGGACGCCGGGAATGGCTCACCGAGACCGGCTGGCAGCAGGCATACGACGGCGGCATCCGGACCGTGATCGACCTCCGCAACCCGGACGAGATCCGCCGCCGCGACACCGATCCACGGGTGGGCGAGGCGACCCTGGCGGCGTTCGACGTCGTGCACGCCCCCACCGAGGATCCCGGCAACGCTGAATTCCGCGCGCTCTGCGTTCCTTACCTGAACAACCCGGCGTCCTATCCGGACAACGCCAGAATCTTCCCCGGGAAGCTCGCGGCGGTCTTCAAGGCCGTGGCGGCGGCTCCCGGCGGCGTCGTGATCCATTGCTCTGCCGGCAGGGATCGCAGCGGCATGATCGCCGCCATGCTCCAGGACCTCGCCGGAGCAGGGGAGGACGCCATTGCCCTGGCCTACGCACGCGCCATGCGGGGCATCAACGAGCACCACCGGCTGTCCGCGACCCCGCATCCGCATGAGCGCTACCTGCCCGAGGAGATCCTCGCGCCGCTGATCAAGGTACGCCAGGAAAGCCTCCTGCGCTTTGTGCGGCAGGTGAAGACCGCCGAATTTTTGGGCCACAATGGGGTAACGGTTCCGGAGCTGACTGCCATCCGGGGCAAATTGGGGCACTAGAGTAACCGGGTGAAGACTCCCACGTACGCGCTGGTTATGCGGGCAGCGGCGGCCGTCGCCGTTGCGCTCGCGGGGTCGTCTGTGGCTGTCCCCGCCCTGGCAGAGGCCGGGTCCCCCGATCCCGCTACGGCGTCCCCTTCCCCTTCGCCCAACACCAGTTCGGAGGCGGCCCCGGCGCCTGCGCCGACGGCGCCGGTTGAGTCCGTTGCGTCCTCGCCAGAACCTGGCATCAGCGACGCCGGACTCGCCGAGGCGATCCGACGGGACCTAGGCATGACCCTGGCGGAGTTTAACGCCGCCGGAGCGCAGGCCAAGCGAGCCGCCGAGGCTGCGCCCTCCCTGCGCGGGCTGCCTGGCTATGTCGGGATTGCCCTGCGGGACGGAAAAATCGTCGTCCAAGGCGCGGGTGCCGAGCTTCAAGCGCGGATCGATGAACTGAACCAGGCCGGCCCGGCGGAATTCGGGCTCGAGGCGCCCGCGCTGAAGACCTCCGCGCTGGCCGCCCCCACGGAACCAGGGGCCACGCCAGCCGCTGCCCCGAAGCCGGAACTCGTCGCCGGCAGTGCCGAGCAGCTCTTCCAGGCGTATGTCCGTGAGGTCGGTCCTGCCGGGCTGCAGGCCGTGGCCTACGCCGACGGCCACTTCATCATCCGCACCGGCGGCACCAACACAGCCGAGGCGTGGACCTCGGCCGGCCTGGCGCCCAACAGCCTCGACCCGGCTGCGGCGCCGGCCCCCGGAAAGATCTCGGCCGCAGATTTCGTGTCCCGTTACGCCAACGTGGAGCTGGAAAACGGTGCTCCAATCAAGACCGAAGAAGACTACTTCGGCGGGCAGGGCTACGTGATCGACAAGATGACGATCTGCTCTGCCGGGTTCGGAGCCTTTGATCCCGCCGGCCTGCCGCTGGTGCTGACGGCCGGGCACTGCGCCGAAGACGGGACGGCGGCAAAGGCCGACGTTGAGCCCTCGACGGCGGCGCCGGCCGGCGGGGCGACGACGTCGCTCCCGGCCGTTCTCGAGCCCTTGGGAACGTTCGGCTTCAGCCAGTTCGGCGGACCCAATAACTCGCCCATCACCGGGGCAGAGTCGAGTCCGGGCAACATCGGCACCGACATAGCCGTGATCAAGGACTTGCGGCCCGGACTCAAGGTGCAGCCCTCCGCCGTTACGTGGAAGACGCCGGCCAACCCGGGACAAACCTCCGTCAAGATCATTGGCATCGCAGCGCCGTACCAGGGCCAGGCCGTCTGCCGGTCCGGTCGGACCACCGGCTGGTCCTGCGGCGAGGTAGCCGAAACCGGCGTCTACGTGGTGGGAGGACGAACCACCGCGGCAGGAGATTTGAGGGCCTTCAAGGGCTTCCTGTCCTACGACGTCCAATCCAGCGGTGGAGACTCCGGGGGGCCCTGGATCAGCGGAAACTTCGCCGTTGGCACACACTCCGCCGGGGAACCCCGGGGTGCGGCGCAGAATTTTGCGGTCGCGACAACGCTCGACGATGCGCTGGGCTACATTCCCGGCCCCGTCCAGCTCCAGCTGTTCTTGAACAAGCCCAACCTTGCGGGGACCCCGGACGGCGGCACGGTGCTGCCGGGCAGCCTCGTTCGGGGGCGCGTGCCTGCCGCCCCCGCCTCGGGCGTCGCTGCGAACTCCAAGGTCCGCCTGATGCGCCCGAACCAGGATGCCGTCGAAATCCCGGTGGACGCGGCGGGAAACTGGTCCTTCATCGCGCCGGCGTCGGCAGGAACGCACCAGTTCACGGCCGAGACCGTCAACGGCCTCAGCCGGTCGGGGTCCACAGCGTTCAGCCTCAACGTCTCTGAGTTGCCCGCGCCGGAGATCAGTGCCCCCGCCCCCGGATCCACCCTCGCGGCGCTGGACCGCGTCGAAGGAACGGGCACTCCGGGCAACATCGTGGTCCTTTCGGGCGAGCTGACCGGTTCCGCGAAGGTTACGCCGGAGGGGCAATGGAGCGTTTCCGTGGGCAGCCAGCGGGTGTACGGCAAGCTCTCGGTCTCGGCGGTCCAGACGGCGCCCGGACACGTGGACAGCCCGCGGGCCACGCTGGAGTTCACCGTGCGTCCGCCGGCACCGGCCGTCGCCGGACAGTGGAACGGGCTCTCGTTCCGTCAGGACTTGCTGCCCGATGCAATCTCCGGGTCGGGTGTCGACGGTGCCGCGGTCACCGTGCTGATTGACGGGCAGCCGGTCGGTGCCGTGCAGAAGGGCGGATCCGGCGTGGGGACGAAGGCGGTGTTCCCGTCGCTGGTCCCGCAGATCCTCGTGGCTGACGGGCGCTGGAGTGTACGGTTCCCCGCTGGCCTGGCCACAGGGCCGCACACACTGTCCGTTACCCAGTCCGTTGACGGGATCGCTTCGTCACCGGTGACGGCCAAGTTCACGATCAGTCCTCCGGCATCCGCAGCCATGGCAGCGAACATTCCGCCGACGGCAGCAGCTGGGGCTCGTGTCTCGACTCCGAAGCAGCCGGGCAGCCCCGCGATGCTCGCCAGCACCGGAGCCGACGGCGTGCTTCCTGCCGCAGCTTTGGCGGCGGCGGCCCTGCTGCTCGGCGGGGCTTGCATCGCACTGGGGCGACGCCGGACGGTGCGTTAGCTGCGGCCTGATCTCCCGCGGCGGCCGGCGGCCGCGGACCGGCTCTCCGGCTGGCAGGCCGGCCTCAGGGAGCCCGGCCTGCCAGCCGGGCCAGTTGTGCATGGAGATTTCACCCCCGCCGGGGGCACCGAAGTCGCCGAGCGGCTGCTGGTCGAGGACAGCAGCGTGGACGGGATCTTCGCCGCTTCCGACCTAATGGCCCGCGGTGCCATCATGGCCCTGCAAGCCTCCGGACGTTCGGTCCCCGGGGACGTCGCCGTCGTCGGCTTCGACGACCACCTGGCCGCTCCGGGCGAACTGCCCTTGACCACGATCAACCAGCCTACGGTGGAGATGGCGGCCCAGGCGGGCCGCCTCCTGCTCGCGGACATCGAAGACCCGGGGACCAGCCGGGACCCGCTGATTTTCCCGGCCCGCCTGGTCGTCAGGGCGAGCAGCGTGCCGCAACCCGACTAGCCCGGCGGCCGTGCCCGGCCGGGCCGGCAGCGCATTCCGGCCAGCGGAAGCGCTGCCGACTGTCGCGTTCTGCACGACGGGTCAGCGGCCGTGGTTCCGCCACTTGTCCGAGTCGACTACCTGGACCGCAACGCCGAGGGTGCCCTTCTTGAGGCTGCCCCACGCGTACACAATGGTGTTCTTGCCCGCGGTGACCGGAATGTCCGCCGGGCCGATCAGCGGCTTGGTGGTCCCGGCGGCCGCGACCGAGGCGGACACCTTCCCGGCCTTCAGCGTCAGCACTTCCTGGTCCGGGTTCGTCAGGTCCTCGATGACGGCGGTCTTGCCCGCAAGAACGTCCACGGCGGGCGCCGCCGCCACGTGCCTGACCGTCAGCTTGCCTTGGCCCCGGGGGCTGGGCGAGGTGTCGTTCTTGAACAGGGTGGCGGTGGGATCCCCGTCCTCATCCAGGTGGGCCACGGCGGTGTAGTTCCGGCCCTCCCTGAGCTTGACCTCAACCGGGCCGATCACCGCATCGTCGGCGCTCTTGGCGTTGGCGGCCGTGACGGCAATCTTGTAATTGCCGCTCTCAAGCTTCAGCGGGCCCGCGAGCTTGCCGGGCTTGAAGTCGTCCAAGGTGAGCGTGCCATTCACCCACACGTCCACGGTCAGGCCGGGGACGCCGTGCAAGACGGACAGGACGGCATCGTCGCCGTGGTGCCTGCCGCCGTCGTGCTTCCCGCCGGCCTGGGCCGGGGCGGCAAACGCGAGGGCGGCCGCCATCGACACGGCACCGGCGGCATAAACGGTTTTACGCATTTCAAACTCCTCATTGAGTTGCCCGGATTCGGGCGGTGATTTGCTTACACCGTTACTACCGGCCGGCGCCCCTCTTTGGATGCAGCCGGTGGGACCTTTTGCCCCGCCCGGCTCAGCCCTTGCGGTCCAGCAGCAGGTTGGTGATCCGCAGGGTGCAGAGCCGCTCGCCGGCTGCGTTGGTGATCAGCACCTCGTGGGTCGTCACCGTGCTGCCGAGGTGGATCGGGGTGGCGGTGATCGTGACCAGGCCCTCGCGGGCGGACTTGTGGTGCGTGGCTGAAACGTCCACGCCCACGGCGGTCTTGCCCAGGGTGCTGGCGTGGATCACCGAGGCCCATGACCCCACGGCCTCTCCCACGGCCAGCGAGGCCCCGCCATGCAGCAGGCCGAAGGACTGGCGGTTTCCTTCCACCGGCATGGTGGCCACGACGCGTTCCACGGACTGCTCAACGATCTTGACACCCATCTTCTCGTCGAGTTCACCGAGGGTGATTTTCCACAGCTCGGTATCGCGGGCGTCGGGCGTCATTGCGTCTCCTTTGGGGCTCTGGCCTGTCACGGGCCGGTCGGCCCTGCCGCTACTAGTGTGCCGCAGGGCTCCTTCATGTACTGTAGACATATTACCGAACGGACGGTCAGTAATGCGCTGGCCGTGTTGATCTTGCCCCGCGTTGGAAGGACCCGTCAACGATGACCACCACTGCAACAGCTCCGGAACCCTCAGTGGGCACCGTCGAGATCGTCCCCAGCTTCGTCCAGAACTCGTGGTGGACGCCCGACGCGGCCTCCGCCGCCGGAGCCGCCTCCGTCCTGGACGCCAGCACCGGTGAGCTCCTGGCCAAGGTGAGCACCGAGGGCCTCGACCTCGCCGCCGTCGTCGACTATGGCCGCACCACCGGCCAGGCGGAACTGGGGAAGCTGACCTTCCACCAGCGCGCCCTCAAGCTCAAGGAACTGGCCCAGTACCTCAACGGCCGACGCGACGAGTTCTACGCGCTCTCCGCGCAGACCGGCGCCACCAAGGTCGACTCGATGATCGACATCGACGGCGGCATCGGCGTGCTCTTCACCTTCGGCTCCAAAGGCCGCCGCGAGCTGCCCAACGCCCAGGTGGTGGTGGACGGGCCTATGGAGGTGCTGTCCAAGGACGGTTCCTTCGCCGGCGAACACATCTACACCCGGATCCCCGGCGTCGCCGTGCAGATCAACGCCTTCAACTTCCCGGTCTGGGGCATGCTCGAAAAGCTCGCCCCCGCCTTCATCGCCGGCGTCCCCACCATCGTCAAGCCCGCCACCCCCACCGGCTACGTCGCCGCGGCCGTGGTGAAGGCGATCGACGAATCCGGCATCCTGCCCAAGGGCTCGCTGCAGCTGGTCTCCGGCTCGGTCCGCACCCTGCTGGACCACCTCGACTACCGCGATCTCGTCGCCTTCACCGGTTCGGCCTCCACCGCCAACACGCTGAAGTCCCACCCCAACGTGGTCAAGGGCGGCGTCCGCTTCACCTCCGAAACCGACTCGCTCAACGCCGCCATCCTGGGCCCGGACGCGGTCAAGGGCACCCCGGAATTCGACGCCTTCATCAAGTCGCTCGTCACCGAGATGACCGCCAAGGCCGGCCAGAAATGCACCTCGATCCGCCGCGCCATCGTGCCGCAGGAACTGGTGTCCGACGTCGTCGCCGCCGTGGGGGAGCGGATCACCGAACGCGTCGTGCTGGGTGACCCGCGCGCCGAAGGCGTCACGATGGGCGCCCTCGCCTCGCTTGAGCAGCTCGCCGACGTGCGCGCCGCCGTCCAGTCCATGCTCGACGCCGGCGGCGAGCTCGCCTATGGCACCCTCGACTCGCCCAAGGTCACCAGCGCGGACGGGAGTATCGGCGTCGTCGAGGACGGCGCGTTCATGTCCCCGGTGCTGCTGAGCTGGGCCGATCCGGAAGCCGAAGAGGTCCACTCACTCGAAGCCTTCGGCCCGGTCTCCTCGGTGATCGGCTACACCGACCTCGCCGACGCCGTCCGCCTCGCCGCCCGCGGCGGCGGCTCGCTGGTCGCCTCGGTCTGCACCAACGATCCGGCGGTGGCCCGCGAACTCGTCACCGGTATCGCTGCCCACCACGGCCGCGTCCTCATGCTCAACCGGGAGGACGCCCGCAGCTCCACCGGCCACGGCTCCCCGGTCCCGCACCTGGTCCACGGCGGCCCGGGCCGTGCCGGCGGCGGCGAGGAGCTGGGCGGCATCCGCTCGGTCATGCACCACATGCAGCGCACCGCCATCCAGGGCTCGCCCAACATGCTGACGGCCGTCACGGGCGTCTGGCACACCGGTGCGGACCGCAACTTCACCCTCGAGACCGAGGGCCAGCACCCGTTCCGGAAGCACCTGAGCACGCTGCACATCGGCGACGCCATCCGTTCGGAGCTGCGCGAGGTCTCGCTGGAGGAGATCACCAAGTTCGCGAACTCCACCGGCGACACCTTCTACGCCCACACGAACCAGGAAGCGGCGGAGGCCAACCCGTTCTTTCCCGGCATCGTGGCGCACGGCTACCTGCTCTTGGCCTGGGGTGCCGGATTGTTCGTGGAGCCCGCGCCGGGTCCGGTCCTGGCCAACTACGGCCTGGAGAACCTGCGCTTCATCACCCCCGTCGCGGCCGGCGACTCCATCCGGGTTACCCTGACGGCCAAGAAGATCACCCCGCGCGAGACCGACGAGTACGGCGAGGTGGCCTGGGACGCCGTCCTGACCAACCAGAACGATGAAATCGTGGCCACCTACGACGTCCTGACCCTCGTAGAGAAGTAACCCCTGGCGGGCTCTTTATCCCCTCCTCGGGCGTAAAATCGTGCTCGTAGGAGGTGGCGAAATGTCCCTAGTACTCAACAAAGCCACAACAGTCCTGCCAGTCGATGATGTAGCCCGTGCCCGGCATTTCTATGCGGACACCCTGGGGCTCCCGCACCGTGGCGTGGCAGACGACGGAAGCGAGCTATTCGGCTCAGAAGGCGGCCCGATGCTGCAACTGATGCCAGTCAAGGATGGAAAGCATTCGGAGCACACCACCCTGAGTTTCGAAGTCAGCGAGATCGAACGCACCGTCAGGGAGATGGAAGCCAAGGGTGTCACGTTCCAGGACTACAACCTCCCTGATCTCAAGACCGAGAACCACATTTGTACAACGGATTCCGAGAAGTGCGCCTGGTTCATGGACTCCGAGCACAACATTCTCTGCGTGCACGAGAACATCACCACGGCAGCCGACTACCAGCTCTGAGCGGCGGCTCCCGGCATCGTGGCTGCGGAACGGAATTGCAGAACAGAATTGCGGAACAGCGCCCCGGCCCCGGGGCGCTGTTCCATGTCCCGGCTAGGGCTGCAGGGTCCTGTCCCCGGGACGCACTCCGGGTGTAGCTTGAAACCAGATTCCCGGCCGGCGGAGGCGAGGCGCACACCATGACCGATTCGTCTCCCGGACCGGCACCCGCAGCCCGGGTCCGCCCCATCGTCTGGATCCCCACCACCCGGACCGGCAAGGTGGCACTGGTTCTGGACCTGGCGATGGTCGCCTTCCCGGTCTGGGTCCTGCCGTCCTGGTACCTCGTGACGTTATTGGTGGGTGCCGGTGGCATGTTCGAGTCACCCCGGGCGGTGGCCGCGAACAGCATTTTCCAGTGCCTCGTTGTGGCCGGCACGCTGGTGGTCAACCTGGCTGCGCTGTTCCGCGCCAAGGACTACTCGATCCTGCTAGGGCTGGCCGTGCTCCCGCTGTCCGCCGTGTTGCTCTACATGGGCTGGTTTGCGGCCGTGAACGGGTTTCCCGGCCTTGCGGGGGCACATTGACACGGACCCGCCGGTCTTTGGCGGCGGAACCGCCTGCCGCGGCCGCCAAGCTGCCCCCGGAGGCGGCGTCAGGCCTTGCTGGGGACGTGGAGACCGTGGAAGGCCATGGTGATGACGTCGTCGGCCAGCTTCTCCGGGGAGAGCGCGCCGCCCGGTTTATACCACTCGACGATCGAGTTGATGGTGCCGAACAACAGGCGGGTGACGGTGCGGGGATCGATGTCCTGGCGCAGCGAGCCTTCGTCGCGGGCGGCCGAGATCAGGGCGGCCACCTTGTGGTCGAAGGTGCGCCGGCGTTCCAGGGCGTCCCGTTCGATTTCGGTGTTTCCGCGCAGCCGCAGCAGCAGGGTCACGAACGGCAGCCGTTCCACCAGGACGGAGATGGTCTCGCGGACCACGAATTCCAGCCGGGCGTCGGCCGAGCCGGTCTGCGCCTCGGGCCGGTCTAGGATGGCTTCGAGGCCGCCGAGGGCATGGTCGAGCGCGAGTTTGAGCAGATCGCCCTTGGACGGCACATGGTGGTAGATCGCGGACTTGGAGATGCCCAGGTTCTCGGCGAGGATGCCCATCGAGGTGGCGTCATAGCCGTGGCGGTTGAAGACGTCGACGGCGATCAGCAGCACCGACTGCTGGTCATAGCCGGGACGGCCGCGCTTGGTGGTGGTTGCTGTGCTGGGCATACTCGCTAGTTTCTCATGAACGGTCGGTCGGCCCGGCAGCCGTGGCCTCGAAGGACACACCTGCCGGGCCAGCCCGGTGGCTGAACAGGCGGGGCAGGTCAGGCCTTGGGGCGCATGTCGTAGATTCGGCGCAACTTGCCGTTGGAGCGCTCCAGCGAACCGGGCTCGACGACGTCGACGGTGCAGGAGGAACCGACGTGGATCTTGATCTGCTGCTGCAGCACCTTCGCCGCCGTCGCGCTGCCCTCGACCGTGACCGACTCGCGGCGTTCGATCTTGACGGTCAGCTGGTCCATCCGCTGCCCCTCCGGACGGGTGAGCTCCAGCTGGAAGTGCGGGCTGAGCTCGGGGATGCGCAGCGCGATTTCCTCGATCTGCGACGGGAACAGGTTCACGCCGCGCAGGATGATCATGTCGTCGCTGCGGCCGGTGATGCGTCCCATGCGGCGGTGCGCCGGACGGGCGGTGCCCGGCAGCAGCCGGGTGAGGTCCTTGGTGCGGTACCGGATGATCGGCAGGGCTTCCTTGGTGAGCGAGGTAAAGACCAGTTCGCCGGGCTCTCCGTCGCCCAGGACCACGGTGGGGTCGAAGGCGTCGATGATCTCGGGGCGGAAGTGGTCCTCCCAGATGTGGCTGCCGTCCTGCGTCTCCACGGCCTCGCCAGCGACGCCGGGGCCCATGACCTCGGAAAGGCCGTAGATGTCGCAGGCCTTGATGTTCATGGTGGTCTCGAGCTCGTGCCGCATTTCCTCGGTCCACGGCTCGGCGCCGAGCACCGCGTACTTCAGCGAGGTGGAGGCCGGGTCGATGCCCTGTTTCATCATGGCGTCGGCAATGGTCAGCAGGTAGGTCGGGGTGGCCAGGATGGCGTCCGGCTTGAAGTCCTGGATCAGCGTGATCTGGCGCTCCGTCTGGCCGCCGGAGATCGGAATGACGGTGCAGCCCAGCGCCTCGGCGCCGGCGTGGGCGCCCATGCCGCCGGTGAACAGGCCGTAGCCGTAGGCGTTGTGGACCTTCATGCCGGGCCGGACGCCGGAGGCACGCAGCGAGCGGGCCACAAGCTTGGCCCAGTCGGCGAGGTCCTTCTTGGTGTAGCCCACCACGGTGGCGCGGCCGGTGGTGCCGGAGCTGGCGTGGATCCGCGCCACCTCGCGCTGCGGCACCGCGAACATGCCGAAGGGGTACTCGAGCCGGAGGTCTTCCTTGGTAGTGAAGGGGAACTTACCCAGGTCCGAGAGCTCGCGGAGGTCCGTGGGGTGCACCCCGGCCTCGTCGAACTTGCGCTTGTACAGGGGGACACGGTCATAGGCGTACGCCACGGTGTGCTGCAGGCGGCTGAGCTGCAAGGCCTCGAGCTCGTCGCGGGAGATGGTTTCTTCGCGGTCCAGGACGGCGTCACTGGGGGCGAGGGCAGATTCAGCGGTGGGGGTGGTCATCTAGGTCCCTATTTCTATTTCTTGGAGATGGTGCGGCTGCGGCCGCGGAACTCGGCGATGAGTTCGCCCGGAGCGACGTCGGCGGGGAGTCCGCCCGGGAGTGTTGTGGCGGGTGCTGCGGCGGTGGAGGTTGTCGGGGACTGTGCGGTGCCGGGGTCGGCGGCGTAGATCTGGATGTCGTACAGGCCGCTGCGGCCGGTGCTGGCGCGGCGGTTTGCGACGGCGGTCAGGATCTGCCCGCGGAAGGCCGGCTTGATGAAGTTGATGTCGACGCCGGAGGCGACGGTGATGGACCCGGCTTCGCCGGGCGCCGGTTTGACCGGGTTGCAGGCGAGGGCGAAAGCGGTGTCACCGAAGGCGAAGATCATGCCGCCGTGGGCCATGCCGAAACCGTTGAGCATTTCCTGGCGGAGCGGCATCCGGATGGTGGCGTGGCCGTCATCGAGCGCCAGGACTTCAATGCCCATCCATTCGGAGGCGTAGTCGTCTTTCAGGATGGGGTGGGTGTCACCGGAAATCGTCAGTTCAGCCATGCGTCGTTGCCTCCAGCTTTATTTACCGAATGTTCATTAGGTAATCCCATATGGGTGCCTGCTGTCAAGGGGTGTAAGTATGCTGGGACACATGGCCAAAGGAATATATGTCAGCGCGACGACGCCGGGATCCGGGAAGTCGCTCATCGCCCTGGGCCTCGCGGACACCCTGCACCGGCACGCGGACCGCATCGGCTTCTTTAAGCCCGTGGTCCACGGCCGCGCCGACGCGGACCCGATGGTCGCGCTGATGAAGTCCCGCTTCGACCTCGACGACGACCGCTGCCGCGGCGGCCTGACCTTCGCCGAGGTCCGGGGCCTGCTCGCGGAGGGAAAACGGGAGGAAATCGACTCGCGCTGCGTCGAGATCTTCGCGGAGATGTCCCGGCACTGCGACGTGGTGATCATCGAGGGCACGGACCTGACCGGCCAGGACGCCGCCGTCGAATTCGACCTCAACGCCCGGCTCGCCAACAACCTCGCGGCGCCGATGGTCGCCGTCGTCGGGGCGAAGGGCCGCACGGTGGCCGAAACCGCGGACGCCGTCGAGGTGGCCCGCAAGGAACTCCTGGCCGAGCGGTGCACCCTGCTGGCCATCATGGTCAACCGCGCCGACCCCGAGGACCTGGAGGCAATCGCCGCGGCGGTCCGCCCGGGCGCCTCCGGCCGACCGGTGTACGTCTTCCCCGAACTGGAGGACATCGCGCGGCCCACCACCGGCGAAGTGGCCGCCGCGCTCGGCATCGGCCAGGTGGCCGGCCTGCCGGACCTGGAACGCGATGTGCACTCGGTCAAGGTGGCGGCCATGAACGTGGCCAACTTCCTGCATGTGCTCGACGACGGCGCGCTGGTGATTGTTCCGGGCGACCGGGCGGACGTGCTGGTGGCCTGCCTGGCCTCCTCCTTCTCGCCGGAATTCCCGGTGCCGTCCGCGCTGATCCTGACCGGCGGACTGGCCCCGGACCCCACCATCTACTCGCTCCTGGCGCAGGCCCCGTTCCCGATCTTCGCCGCCCCGGACGACACCTACGTGACCGCCAAACGCGTCTCCGAGGTGCGCAGCGAAATCTGGTCCGGCCACCGCCGCAAGGTGGCGTCCGCGCTGGGCCTGTGGGCCAAACGGGTGGACGAGGCGGAACTGCTGGAGCGGCTGCACTTGCCGCGGCCGGAGCGGATGACGCCGCTGCGCTTCCTCCATGACCTAATCGAACGGGCACGTTCGCAGCGCCGCCACATCGTCCTGCCGGAGGGCACGGACGTTCGGATCCTCCGGGCCGCGGAGATCCTGCACCGCCGTGACGTCTGCGAACTCACCGTGCTGGGCCGTGAAACCGACGTGCGCGAACTTGCCGCCACCCAGGGTATCGACCTTGCCGGGATCAACATCGTGGATCCCGCCACCTCCGAGCTGCGCCAGGGCTTCGCACAGAAGTACGCGGAGCTGCGCGCGCACAAGGGCGTGGACCTGGCGAAGGCGCTCGAGGTGATGCAGGACGAAAGCTATTTCGGCACCATGATGGTCCAGCTCGGCGTGGTGGACGGCATGGTCTCCGGCGCCGCGCACACCACGGCGCACACGATCCGGCCGGCGCTGGAGTTCGTGAAGACCCGCGAGGGCGTCAAGATCGTCTCCTCGGTGTTCCTCATGCTGATGCCGGACCGGGTGCTGGTCTACGGCGACTGCGCGGTCAACCCCGAGCCCAATGTGGAGCAGCTTGCGGACATCGCCCTGGCCTCGGCCGAAACCGCGGCCCAGTTCGGCGTCGAACCGCGCGTTGCCATGCTGTCCTACTCCACCGGCGGTTCCGGGGCGGGCGAAGCTGTCGACGCCGTCCGCCAGGCCACCGAACTCGTGCGCCAGCGGCGCCCGGACCTCGCGGTGGAAGGCCCCATCCAGTACGACGCCGCCGTCGATGCCGCCATCGCCGAGTCCAAGATGCCCGGCTCGTCCGTGGCCGGCCAGGCGACGGTGTTCATCTTCCCGGACCTGAATACCGGCAACAACACCTACAAGGCGGTCCAGCAGTCCTCCGGTGCGGTCGCCGTCGGGCCCGTGCTTCAGGGGCTCCGCAAACCGGTCAACGACCTGTCCCGCGGCTGCACGGTGGATGACATCCTGAACACCGTCGCCATCACCGCGATCCAGGCCCAGTCCGCCCAGCCGGACGCACCGGTCACCGGACAGCCCACCGCACAGCCCGTCGGGCAAGCCACCGTACAGCCCGTCGAAGCCAAGGCTTAGGAGGCCCCATGCTCGTGCTCGTCATCAACTCAGGCTCGTCCTCGCTCAAGTACCAGGTCCGCGACGTCGAAGCGGGCAGTGTGCTCGCGGAGGGGCTGGTCGAGAAGATCGGGATGGGCAACGGCGGTGACGGCGACGGTCAGATCGAGGGCCCCCGCGACCACGCGGAGGCACTGGAACAGGTGGACGGGGCGATCCACGAGGCACTGGGTGACCGGCCGCTCGACGCCGTGGGGCACCGCGTGGTGCACGGCGGGGAGCGCTTCGCCGAGCCCGTGCTGGTCAACAACGAGATTACCCGCGCCATCGAGCGGCTGAACCCGCTGGCGCCGCTGCACAACCCGGCGAACGTGCTGGGCATCCGCGCGATCGCGAAGAAGTGGCCGGAACTGCCGCAGGTGGCCGTCTTCGATACCGCCTTCCACCGCACCCTGCCCGAGCACGCCTGGCGCTACGCCGTGCCGGACGAGCTCTACACGAACCACGGCATCCGGCGCTACGGCTTCCACGGCACCTCGCACGAGTACGTCGCGCACCGGGCGGCCGCGCTGCTGGACGTCCCGGTGGACGAATTCGACGCCGTGATCGCCCACCTGGGCAACGGGGCCTCGGTCACCGCCATCCGCGGCGGCGCATCCATTGACACCTCGATGGGCTTCACCCCGCTCGAAGGCCTCGTGATGGGCACCCGCTCCGGCGACCTGGACCCCTCGATCCTGGTCTTCCTGGCCCGGGCCGGCTGGTCCGCCGAAGATCTCGATTCCATGCTCAACCGCCAGTCCGGGCTCAAGGGCCTCGCCGGGAACAACGACATGCGCTCCGTCGTCGAGGCGGCCGAAGCCGGGGACGCCAAGTCCGCCATGGCCCTCTCGGTGGCCTCCTACCGGCTGTCCAAATACATCGGCGGCTACCACGTGGCCGTCGGCGGCGCGAAGGCCCTGGTCTTCACCGCCGGGATCGGCGAAAACTCGTACCAGTTCCGGAGCCTCGTCACGGAACGGCTGGGGGCACTCGGCGTGGAGCTCGACGCCGGGCTGAACCGTGAGCGGTCCAAGGAACCCCGGGTGATTTCAACGCCCGAGTCCGCCCTGCCGGTGCTGGTGGTGCCCACCGACGAGGAACGCGCGATCGCGGAGGCGACCGCCGCCGTCGTCGCCCGCTCATCGGTTGCTCCGTAGCCGCCCTACTGGCGGCCCAAAACGGCGCTGCTGGGCCCACGCCGGCAGGGTTCCCTGACCGAGCTTGCGAGGGGAGGGGGCCGGCGGGGAGCAATCGACGGGGAACGGGTCCTAGGCTGGGGACATGACCGAACCGAACCTGCCCTTCCGGCTGCCCCTCCGCACCCAGCGGCTGGTGCTGCGCCGCTTCGAAGCGGGCGACCTGGACGCCTTCCACGCCTACCACTCGCTGCCCGAAACCGCGCGCTTCCTGCCGCGGGAAGCCAAGAGCTACACCCAATCGATGGAGTACGTCGGCAAATACGCCAACTTCGAATTCGAGAAGGAGGGCGACTGGGTGGCCTTGGCCATCGAGGCCGCGGACTCGCCCGGGCTGCTGGGCGAGGTGGTGCTCAAGTGGCTGCCCGGCCGGGGCCAGGCCGAGGTGGGCTGGAGCCTGGCTCCGGAGGCCCGCGGGAAAGGGTATGCGGCGGAGGCTGCCGCCGCGATGCTGAAGCTGGGCTTCGAGGACCTTGGCTTCCACCGGATCGACGCCAAGCTGGATGCCTTGAACACCGCCTCCGCGGCCCTGTGCGAGCGCCTCGGCATGCGGCTGGAATCCACCCAGGTGGACAAATGGCACTACAAGGGCCAGTGGGCCACCGAGGTGGTGTACGCGATCCTCGCCGAGGAATGGCAGGCCCGGCAGCCGCGGTAGGTGCCCGCGGGGGACGGGGGCGCGGGCCTGAGGCGTACGTTCCTGCCCGGTTGCCCCGGTGCGCAGCCTGCTTTGGCGCCGCCAGGGCCCGGAATCTCCCGGTTTCCACCCGACATCCAGGGTTCAGGCAGCGGCTAACTGGGCTGGAGCGCCACAACACGGTAGGCATCACACGCCTGACGTCCCGCTGAGACTGTCCAGCCAGGAGGTCCGCAGCGGCGGCCCGCGGCGCGTCCTCTGGAACGTGGCGGACGTCGGCGGAGATGCCACGACCTCGGTGAATTGCCAAAGATGGCCGCTATGAGAGTTCCATAGCGGCCATCTTCGGCAAACGGACACGTGCACAGCGCCCCGCCCTGGCCTGCAGTCCCGGGGCCCCGCTCCGGCACCGCCGGCAGCTTCGGATAAGGCCCCGGACCCTACGGTGCGGGCGGGGCGGTGGAACGGCGGCCGACAACTCCCGACGGCGGACTATGGGGCCGGCGGAGCCGACGTCGTCGTGGCCGGCGAGGCGGTGTCCTCGGCGGGACCCGGCGCAGTGGCCGGCTCGGTGGCGCTTTCCACAGGCTGGCTGGGCTCCGGGGCGAGCGTGGCGTCCGGCGCGGGTGCGACGGTTCCACCCGGGGTGGGCTGGTCCGTGGTGCCTGGCGACGGCGACGGTGTGGCCCCGGGGGTGGCCCCCGGCGGAGCCGTTGCCGGAGCCGTTGCCGGCGCCGTCGGCGTCCCGGCACCGCCCGGGGTGGCGCTGGGGTCCGTTCGGACGATCTCCATGATCTGTTCCTTGAATCCGCTCAATTTGCCCTGGATCTCGGAGAGCGGGACGTTCTGCAGGTTCCGGGCGTACTCCGCGATCTGCTGCCACAGCGCGTTGAGCCTGGACATTCCGTCCGGGCTCAGCGGCCCGTCCAGTGTGAGGACCAACTGGCTGGCCAGGGCGTAGGTGAGGCACCGGAGGCAGTTGTAGTTGGCTGCGGCCGAGAGGTTCTCCGGCACGACTACGTCCGCCTGCCCCACAATCAGCACTACCTGGAAGCCCACCGCGACCGCGGCGCAGTCCTTGCAGCTGGCGTAGGCGTAGGCTTCGTTCCGGTTCCGGACGTCGTCCCCGTCCTCGGCCCAGACCAGCGCGAAGGCGACGTCGTAGACCACCGAGCCGTCTGTGGTGTTAACCGCCAGCGACTGGTTGCCGCCCTCTTCGGGCGCGGCCGGCTTGTCGAAGGGGAACACCCAGGACGGCGCAGCCGTGGTGTTGCCGGATCCGCCGGCCGGGGCAGACCCTTCCCGGGGTACCAGCACCATGCTCAGCTGCGGGTCCTCGCGGGTGGGCTTCTTCGCACCGGCAGGCCAGAGCGCCACGGTACGGCCGGCCTGGCCCTCCTTCATCCCCTTGGTCGAGGCGGCGGGAAATACAGCCGTGGTGATGTCGCTGAGGGTGCCGCGTTCGTAGGGCTGGACCGGGCGGTAGCTCTCGGCGCCCGGCCACCAGGCCCAGGCGAGGCCCGCTGTGACAGCTGCGATGGCGGCCATGGCGACGCCGCGCTGCAGCGCCTTGCCGCGGGTCCGCTTCCAGAGGCCGGTCACGAACTGCCGCCCCAGGCGCAGCAGGATATAAAAGATGCCCAGGACCGGCAGCGCAATGCAGATGATCGCAAGCACCCGCACGGCAGCATCGACAAAGTCGCCCGAGGCGGCGCTGTGCGAGAGCATGGCCTGCTGCTTCCAACCGTTGTCCCAAGCGGTGCCGAGGATCCGCGGCAGGGTAAGCACCATGGTGACCATGCTGAAGAGCAGCAAGGGCACGGTGATGAGCACCCAAACGGTGACCACGGCCCGGGCCCAGGGCTTGAGGAGCTGGGCCTCGGGATCTGTCTTGCGCCAGGGGACCAGGGCCAGCAGGGTCGGTTTGATCCGCTGGAAGAGGTCCGGGACTCCGGTGGCGTCGGCGAGGATGTGGTAGCCGTCGAAGCGGACCATCGGCATCAGCTGCCGGACCATCTGCAGGATCTGGGTGACCACCACCAGCAGCAGCGCGTCGAAGCCGGTGGCCCACCAGACACCCATGATGGCCACGGCCACGATCGCGTTGAAGTACAGGCCGCCCAGGTCGGTGCGGATCCGGCCGGGGCGGCCCAGCCGGTACGAATCCGTGACGTCGGTGTAGAACGCCGGCCACATCAGGTACAGGCCGGTGCCCATGGCGCCCGGCGTGGCCCCGCCGCGGCGGGCCGCGGCGGCATGCCCGAATTCGTGGAAGCCGGCTGACAGCACCGTGACCAGCAGGATCAGCAGCACCAGACCCGGATTGGCAAAGGCCTCATGGGTGGCGGAGGCGAGCCCCTTGACCATCAGCACCCACCAGCAGGTCGCTAGGAAGGCGGCGGTCACGGCCACGACGATCAGCGGGTTGAAGAGTGTGGCGAACGGCGCGGTGAGTTTCCGCGTGCGTTCCGGGTCCGTCACGGAGTAACGGAAGCGCATGCCCAGGAGCGGGTTGGACTTCTTGACTTCGGGTTGCGAGCCGTCGGCCAGCCGGAGTAGGCCCAGGGGGAGCAGTTGGGAGTCGATCAGCGTGTGGACGTTTCCCGCATTGACTGGCTTGCCGTAGGCGCTGCCGGCGTGCTGCGCGATCTCCTCCAGGCTGCGGCGGCCGTCGATGGCCTCAAGCACCAAGTAGAGCAGGCGTGTCAGCTGGATCGTCTGGCCGTCGGCACGCCGGACCAGCGACGGGGCCTGCTTGTAGCCCGAGCCCTTGGTCTCGCCGATCAGCTGGACGCCGTCGGCCAGCGCCGGGGGCGGCAGGGTGCCGGCAGCCGCGGACGACGCCGGGTTGCCGGCAGCCGCGCCGGCGGCTGCGCTGCGAGCAGCAGACAGGGCCGGAGGGCCGTCCTGCTCGGACGGCCCTCCGTGAACAGTGCTCATCTAGGTTCTACTGCTTCAGGTCGGACTGCTGATCGGCCGAAGCCGTGGCATCGCCATGGATGTCCTGGTTGATGATGGCATCCTGCTGGGCGACGGCGAACGCGTTGCTGTCGATCGAGCCGATGTTGGCGCCGACGGCAGCGTCGATCGGCGCGGCTACGTTGGCGTTGGCGGCCACCGCGCCGTTGATGGGGGCTGCAATGCCTGCATTGGCGTCCAGGTTCACGTCGACGTTGAGCAGGTTGCCGTTCAAGGCGCCTGCGGCGCCGGCGGTCCCGGCCACATCCGTCGCGTCGCCCAGGTCCGGGGCCGTGCCGTCGGGCAGGATTCCGCCCGTAGCGTCGGCTGGGACAGCACCGGCGTCCACCCCGGCGGCGAGGTCGGCGGCGGCCGGATCCGTGGCGGCGGGCGCAGCAGCCGGATCAGCCGTGGTCCCGGCGTCGGTGGCGTTGCCCTGGTCAAGGACGCTGTCCTGGGTGGAGTCTGCCGTGGCATCACCCGTGACGCCCTGGTTGATGATGGTGCCCTGGTCGGCGAGAGCCTGGGACTCGGAACCGAACGAGAGGACGTTGGCCGAAGCCGCCGCATCAATCGGGGCGGCAACGTTGGCGTTGGCTGCGACGCCGAGGTCGATCGGCGCGGCGGCCTCGATGCCCAGGTTCAGGTCGGCGTTCAGATCCAGGACCGAGGCAACTTCCTTGTCCGGCAGGGCGGTGGCGCCCTCGGCCATCAGTTCCTCGTCGGACAGCCCACTCATAGCTTGTTCAGTACTCACGATTGACTACTCCAGTTCCGGCACGGTTTCCTGCTGCCCCCAGTGAGCAGTGTCTCCACCGACGTGCCTAGTGCAGGTCAATAGTAAGCATGATGATCAAATTTGGGTATACGTCCGGCTGGATATTCCGTCGTTTGCTCCGTAACGGCCCTTTTGAGGGCTCGAAAGGGCCGTTACGGAGCAATCGGTGGGGGAGGGAGACGCCTACTTCAGTCCGGCGCCGGGCAGCAGTTCCGTGGCGCCGAGGGAGTCCGCGACGAAGGCGTAGTCCCAGGCGCGCTCCTTCCACTGCACGTAGCGGCCGGAAGCGCCGCCGTGGCCGCCCTCCATCTCGATCTTCATCACGATCGGCTCGCTTCCGGTGTTCACCTCGCGCAGCCGCTGCACCCACTTGGCAGGCTCCACGTAGAGCACCCGAGTGTCATTAAACGAGGTGACGGCCGCGATCTTGGGGTACGCCGCCGCCCGGACGTTTTCGTACGGCGTGTAGGACTTCATGTAGGCGTACACGTCCGGGTCCGTGATCGGGTTTCCCCATTCCTCCCACTCCAGCGCCGAGAGCGGCAGCTCCGGGTCCAGGATGGTGGTCAGGGCGTCCACGAACGGGACGGCCGCGACAATCGCCGCGTACTTTTCCGGCGCAAGGTTGGCCACGGCGCCCATCAGCAGGCCGCCGGCGGAGCCTCCCATCGCCGCAATCCGGGCCGGGTCCACCCAGCCGGATCCGGCGAGCCAGTCGGTGGCCGCAATGAAGTCGGTGAAGGTGTTCTTCTTGTGCAGCTTCTTGCCGTCGTCATACCAGTGCCGGCCCAGCTCGCCGCCGCCGCGGACGTGCGCGATCACGAACACGATGCCGCGGTCCAGCAGCGAGAGCCGGGGAATGCCGAAGCCCGGATCCATGCTCAGTTCGTAGGAGCCGTAGCCGTAGACCAGCCCGGCCGCCGTCGAATCGCGGGCCACCGAGGCGTGCCGGAGCACCGAGAGCGGGATGCGGGTCCCGTCGGACGCCACCGCCCATTCCCGGGTCGCGACGTAGTCGGCGGACGAGTAGCCGCCCAGCACCGGGCTTTCCTTGCGCAGCAACAGCTCGCCGGCGGGCAGTTCCGCCGTCGGCAGCACAAAATCGTAGACCCGCGACGGCGTGAAGTAGGAGGTGTAGCCCATCCGGATCACGGGGGCCTCGTAGTCGGAGCCGGCCACCCCGGCGGTGTACAGCTCCTCGTCGAAGGCCGGCTCCACGGGTGCGCCCTGGTCCGGGGTGCCGAGGCCCGCCAGCGGGAGGACCTGCACCCGTTCGATCGTGTCCTTGCGGATGGACAGCACGAGGTGGGTGGATGTGACCCCGGCGCCGTTGACGCGCACCTGGTCGGAATGCGCGACGACGGTCCGCCAGTGCTGCTCGGCGGCCGGCTTGGCGAGTTCGGCCGGGTCCACCAGGGAGACCATCGAGTTGATGGCGTCCTTGTTGTGGGTCAGCAGGATGGTTTCGGACTTGCCGCCGTCCGCGCCGGCCAGCAGGAACGGTTCGGCCTCGTACAGGATGCGCTCGTCGCGGGAAATCACGGTTGTCAGGCCGGCGTCGGGGTCATCGAAGCGCAGCAGGCGGGTTTCGCTGAACTCGGAGCAGCCGATGCCCAGGACCAGGTGCCGCCGGTCCGCGGAGAGCTCGAAGCCGAGCCACATGGCGACGTCGTCCTCCTGGTAGATGACCTCGTCCTCCCTGACGGGCGTGCCCAGCACGTGGGACTTCACCTGGTACGGGCGCCAGGACGCGTCCACCACGGTGTAGAAGATCCGGCTGCCGTCGGGGGAGAAGGAGATGCCGTAGAAGACGTTCTCGATCACGTCCGGCAGCAGTTCGCCGCTGCGGAGGTCCTTGATGCGCAGGGTGAACCGCTCGTCGCCGGCGTTGTCCACGGCGTAGGCATACAGGTTCCCGTCAATGGTGACCGCGGAGCCGCCGACGGCGAAGAACGGTTTGCCTTCGGCCTCCACGTTGCCGTCCAGGAGCACTTCCTCGCCCGGGATTTCGACGCCGACCTCGACGGCGGGGGGAGTCCAGTCCGCCACGCGGTCGCCGCTGTCCTGCGCGCGGACGCGGCACTGGATGCCGTATTCCTTGCCCTCGACCGAGCGGGTGTAGTACCACCAGCCGTCCTTGCGGTTCGGCACGGAGAGGTCGGTTTCCTGGGTGCGTCCCTTGATTTCCTGGAAGATTGCCTCGCGCAGCGGTTCCTGGTGGGCGGTCACAGCTTCCTGGTAGGCGTTTTCGGCCTTCAGGAGTTCCACGACCTCGGCGGATTCCTTGTCGCGCAGCCACTCGTAGTCGTCCTCGAACACGTCGCCGTGGTGGGTGCGGGGGGCGGGGACCTTCTTGGCGACGGGGGGCTGCGGGGAAGGCTGCACGGGAGTCTGCGTCATGGACCCAATATATAGAGCCGTGCTGCTGCCGGCGCGGGGCGTTCGCTACCGGGAGAGCGGCGCAGCAAATTCCCGCCCCCGGCCGGGGGCGATTTCGGCACCGGGCTTCCTTGTCACGCCGGTGTTGGCGTTCCGAAGCCCCGCCTGCTCATGACGCCCCAGTCCTTGCTGCCCCGGGCGTAGCGCCAGAGCCCCAGCAGCCGCCAGTAGACGGTGAGCTGGCGGTAGCCGATTCCCTCCACGACGCTCCAGAACAGCAACAGCAACAGGTCCGACCACCGGTGGTAGCGCCGGTAGGTCAGTTCCTCCAGCACCATGACGGTCACGTTCAACAGCACGCCCCAGCCGTACGCCACCGCCAGGAACAACAGCGCGAACGTCAGGTCGACCGCGCCGAGCATCAAACCCAGCGGCACCGCAATCACCCCCAGCGCCTCGACTACGGGTCCCAGCAGCTCCACCACCACGTAGTAGGGATAGACCACCAGGCCCAGGGCCCGGTACCGCGGATTGAGCAATACGCCCCGGTGCCGGCGCAGGACGTCGGTCAGGCCCCGGTGCCAGCGGTCGCGCTGGCGTCCGAGCACGCGCAGGGACTCCGGTACCTCCGTCCACGCCACCGGGTCCGGGACAAAGTCCACCCTGCTCGCGGTCCCGCGGTCTTGTCCCTGCCGCCGCAGATCGGCGATGAGCTCCATGTCCTCACCCACCGTGTCATGGACGTACCCGCCCACGTCCAGCACGGATGCCCGGCGGAACAGGCCGAAGGCGCCGGAAATGATCAGGTTCCCGCCCAGATTGTTCCAGCCCAGCCGTCCGAACAGGAACGAGCGGAGGTATTCCACGGCCTGGCAGCCTGCCAGCAGCCCCCGGGGAACCCGCGCATCCAGAACCCGCCCGTTGGCCACCTGGGAACCGTTGGCAACGCGGATGGTGCCGCCGGCGGCCACGACGTTCTCGTCGGTCAGGAACGGACGGACGATCCGCAGCAACGCGTCGGGCTCGATGAGCGTGTCCGCGTCGATGGCGCACACAAGTTCTCCGGTGGCGCAGTTCAGCCCGGCGTTGAGCGCGTCGGCTTTCCCGCCATTCTCCTTGTCCACCACCAGCAACTGCGGATGGACCTTTGAGCGGTAGAGGCCGCGGATGGGCTGGGACTGCACCTGGTTGCGGAAGATCGGGTGGATCGGGTACAGCTCGAAGGTGCGGATCAGCACGTCCAGGGTCGAGTCCGCCGAACCGTCGTTGATGAGCACCACCTCCAGCGCCGGGTACTGGAGCATCAGCAGCGCGTGGACACTTTCGGCCACGTTGGCTTCTTCGTTGTAGGCGGGCGCGAGGGCGCTGATTGTCGGTGTCACTGCGGAGCCGAGCAGGCCGACCCGGTCCTCTTCCCAGGTCCGGTGCCGGTGCCGGCGCATGGCGGCCGTGGCGCTCACCAGCAACGCTGTCTGGCAGCCATTCACCACGATGAAATAGGCGAACACCGCCCAGGCGAAACCGGCCAGGACCGTGGTGACGAGATCGGAGATCATCTGCGCTCTTTGCCGTTCGTTGCGAAAACTGCCAATGTGGTCCCGGTCCCGGTCCCGGTCCCGGTCCCGCTTTCCGTGCCGGTCCCAGTCCCGCCGCGGTCCAGCACCTGCCGGGCCATGTCCTGCGCGAACCGGTCCGTGCTATGAAGTGCCCGCTGAAGGTACAGCTGACCCGGGCCGCCGAGCCGGTCGAGCGCAAGACCGGCCGCGCGGCGGACTTCCCAGGCCGGATCCCCCAGCAGTTCGGCCAGCAGGGGCGAGCTGGGCCAGTGGCCCAGTCCGCCGAGGCCGGCCGCGGCTGTGGCCCGTACGGCAGGGGCGGGGTCAGTCAGGAAACCTTCCAGCCCTTCGACGCCGTCGGTCCCGCCGCCGGAGGCGATCACCTGCGCGACGGCGGCCCGAACCTCAGGATCGCTGTGGTTCCGGTGCGCCAACGCCGGTCCCATCAGCGAGGAGTCGTGGACGCGGGACGCCACAAGGAGCGCCGTGGCCAGCGATGCCGGGGACTCTTCGGTCATGTGGCTTATGATGGCGGGCACTGCGTGGAGGCCCATCCGGACAAGGGTGCGGTGGGCGGTCAGCCGGCAGGCGAGGGCCTCGTCGCTCAGCATGCGGACCAGCCGGGTGGCGATCTGCGGGCTCGGCTGGTTCGCTGCCCAGGCAGCGGCCGCGCTGCGCACTTCGGCGCGGGGGTCCTCCAGCAGCGGGGGGACGGCGTCCTGGCCGGCGCCCAGGATCACCAGCAGCCGGACGCCCTTGAGCCGGCGGTGCCAACGCGTGCTGGTGCACCACCGGGCCGCGCGCTCCGTGAGCGCCGCGTAGACGGGTAGTTCCGCCAGCCGCGCCCGGCCAGCATCGTCGACGCTGCGCGTCGCTTCGGCCACTACTTCGATCGCCTTGTCCAGCGGAAGCCTGGCAAGGGCCGGACGGTCCGGGGCGCCGGCCAGGACCCGGGCCAAAGTTTGCATGTTTGCCCGCATTCCAGGCCGCAGCCGCGCAGCCCGAAGCTGCTGGAACGCCGCATGGCCAAGAATCAGGCTCAGTCCGCCACCGAGGATCCCGCCTTCGGCGAGCAGAACACAGGCTAGCAAGTCGTACAGTTGCATGTCAGCCTCCCATTGCCCGGTCCACGCGCTGCATCAGGACGGGCACGCTGAAAGGCTTGGCTACGTGGTCAAATGCCCCCAGTTTCAAGGCATTGACGATCTCCTTCTCGCTGGAATGCGCGGTCAGCATGATCACACGGGTGGCCACCAGGTTGTGGGTGACTGCCATCTGCTGCAGCAGGCCGAAACCATTGAGGACGGGGAGATCGACGTCGAGCAGGACGACGCGCGACCGCAACGCCGGTGGTCTGCCCGTCAGCTCGTCTGCTGCAGCCTGCCCGTCTGCGAAGTGCCGGAAGCGGTAGCCGCGCGTGGTCACGGCATGCCGGAGGAGGTCTGCGAGCAGCGGATCGTCTTCAACCACTACCACATCCACGTCGTATTCCGCGGCGACCGTTCCGCCCGCCGGCGTGGTGGCCCGGTCCACAGCAAGCGCACCCTCGTCCGAATCGACACGTACGCTCGCGCGGAGCACCCGAGCGCGTTCAATCCGGTTTCGGACGCGCACCGCAAGATCGGTTCCGGCGAAGGGCACGGTGACGACGTCGTCCGCGCCGGCGTCGAAGAGAGCAGCCACGGCGTCCGCATCCTGGTGTGCCGACAACAGGAGAATCGGCAGGGCAGCCCATCCGGCGTCGCTGCGGAGCACCCGGCACAGTTCGGCACCGTCGGCCCCGGGCAAACCGGTTCCGAGGATCACCAGGTCCGGTTGCGTCTCGGCCAGCACCTCCCAGAACCGCGCCGGGTCGGCGAGCGTCACCACGGCCAGGCCGGCGTCCAGCAGGGCGGCGCGCACCGGGGACTGGCTCTCCGGCACGTGATCGAGGACCAGCACAGTACTTTCGGGCGGGTGCGGAGGAGCAAGCATGCCCTGCGCCGCGGTAAGGATCTCCTCGGGGGGCGCCTCGGAACTGACTACCCCGCGGGCTCCTGTACGCGCAGCCGCGACCCGGTCGCAGGATGCGTCCGGCTGTGCCAGGGCCAGTGAGGGAACGGGAGGATCCAGCGCCGCCAGCCGGGCGATGAGCTCGTGGCTGCTGTTACCTGCACCAAGTTCAATCAGTGCCGCGACGGGAGCCGGTCCCTGTGGAAGCGCGCCGTGGGCACCGACCGCCAGGGGGAGGAAGCCGCGGTCGGTGGCGGCAGCGGCCAGCTGTTTCCGCAACCGCCGGGTGGTCACGTCAATGACTATCAGGGGTCCTGCGGCTGGGTCCCGGTGCCCGGTTCCGCCGGGAGGCTGGTCCATGTCAGGCTCCGCAGCGGGCGATGGGTCCCGGCCGAGGTCCCCGCGTAGTGCCACAATTTCGTCGGCTGCGACGAGTGTCCGGTCCAGCGGGATCCCGTGCGTCCCCGCCAGAATTCCCTCCAGCTCGCGGGCCGCCTCTGAGGCCCGCCGGAAGCCGAAGGTCCCGGCGGTGCCAGCCAGTTTGTGGGCGTCGCGTTCGGCGGCCCTGCGGTCCTCGGCGGAAAGCCGGCCCTCGATCATTGCCGCCACGCCGTCTTCAAGCACAGCCACGCGGTCCATGACTTCATCACGGTTGCTGTTCCAGATGGTCCGGATCATGGCCGCCGGATCGTTCCTGCCGGTCTCCGGCGCAGCGCCGCTCACGGCTGCCACCCCAGGGTGCCCGCAATCTGGTCACTGAGCGCCATTGGATCAAAAGGCTTCGCCAGCATCCCGGCAACGCCCAGCGAGGCGAAGCGGCTGCGGTCCGCCGGCTGTGTTTTGGCCGTCAGGAGGATAACCGGGACGTTGCATGTTTCCGGGTGCTCTTGAAGCAAGGCGAAGGTTTCCGGTCCGTCTAGTCCGGGCATCATCACGTCCAGCAGGATCGCATCCGGCGGACTGGTGCGCGCCTTCCCGAGGCCCTCCAATCCTGAGGCCGCCGTTTCGACGTCGTAGCCGCCCACCATTTCGAGCACGGTACGGGCCACCTCCCGGATGCCTTGGTCGTCGTCAATCAGCAGAATGCGCCGGGGGTGATCCATGGGCGGTCTCCTTTGCAGCTTGGGTCAGGTGGCCGAGCAACTCCATGACGTGTTGTTCAAACTCATCCGGGTTGACCCGCCCCTTGGTGAAAAACCCGGTCCTTCCGAGCCGCAGCCGTTTCCGGTCCGCCTCATCCACGTCGCGGGCGCTGTAAACTGCCAGGGGCACGCCGCGCAGTCGTGCGTCCTGGCGGAATTGGGCCACGACGGCGAAGCCGTCCTGGTCAGGGAGTTGAAGGTCGAGCACCACGAGGTCCGGGACGATGTGGGAGCACAAGGCCAATGCCTGCCGGGCCGTTGGGGCGTGGTGAACCCGGATGCCCAGCTGGCGGAATCCCTCTGCCAGAACAGCGGCCAGGCCCTGGTCATCCTCCACGAGCAGCAGCTCCGGTCCCGTCTCCCGGTTGCCGATGACCTCCTCGACTGCGCTTAGCAGCCCACCTATGTCCAGCGGTTCGTCGATCGCAGCGCCTTCAGACCTGGCGAAGACAGTGTCCCCGTCGAAGTTCAGGAAGACCACCGGAATGTCGCGGGTCTCGTGGTGGGCGCGCAGGCCAACTACGGCCTCCCAGCCGGCCACCGTGGGGGTCCTTTGTTCGAACAGAATGGCCGCGGGGTGGTGCTGGAGTGCCGCGTCGAGCAGCAGCGAGCCAGCGGTCACCTCGATCGGGTCGTAGCCGCGCGAGAGCAGCACCTCCCCGATGCGGGCACGCACCAAGGCGTCTTCGCTGCACACCACTACCATCGGTCCGCCGGTCTCCTCAGCCCCGACCTCCGGACCCGCACCGCGGGTGGCCGGGATTGTCATGGTGAAGACTGCCCCGCCGCCGGGTCCGTTCTCGGCCCAGATCCGGCCGCCGTGCTGCTCCGTGATGGTGCGGCAGATGGCCAGGCCCAGGCCCGTTCCGCCCTTGTCCCGGGCGTCGGAGCCATCCACCTGCTGGAAACGGTCGAAGATCCGTTCCAGGTCTTCGACGGGGATGCCGCGGCCCTGGTCCCGGACTCGGATTGTGAGCCCGTCCGCGTCCGAACGGACCGTCAATAGGACCTCGGAACCCGCGGGGGAGAACTTGGTCGCGTTGCTGAGCAGGTTGGTTACGGCCTGTTCGATCCGATCCGGATCCACTAGGTGCACGGCGGGCCTGGCGTCGAGCGTGAGGCGTACCCCGGCGCCGTCGGCCAGGGACCGCATTACCTCCAGGGACCTCTCCGCCAGGACGGCGACGTCGCATTCCTGTAACTCCAGGTCCACCTTGCCTGACTCAAGCCGCTCGATGTCCAGGATGTCATTGACCAGCCGGACCAGCCGGTCCGTGTTGTGGGCAGCGATGTCCACCATCCGCTTCCCCCGGGTGTTCAATTCCCCAAGCAGGCCGGCCCGCAACAGACCCAGCGCCCCGTGGATGGAGGTCAGGGGAGTCCGCAGTTCGTGGCCCACCACCGAGACGAACTCGTTCTTGGCCCGCTCCGCGGCCTGCCGTTCACTGATATCGCGGATCACGCAGCTGAACACGCGCTGTGCGCCGTCGTCGGTGGTCCACGCCGTCACCTCAGCGGGAAATTCACGGCCTGCGCGGTGAAGCATCGGCTGTTCAAAATGTTCGGTGGGCTGCCCCGCGTGGGCGGGACCGCCAGGCAGCCCGAGTAGCCGCTCGAGGGATTCCCGCTTGTCCGGCGCCGTGACCAGTGCGACCACTGGTTGCCCCATCGCCTCGGCCCGGGTCAGGCCGAATGTTTCCTCGGCCTGGACGTTCCATTCAGTGACCAGCCCATCGGCGCTGAACTGCACGTACGCGTCGCCCGCGGACTCCAGGATCCGCCGGGTCAGCTCCTGGCTCTGCTGCACCGCAGAGAGGGCAGCATGCTGCTCCGTGATGTCCACCAGGGTGCCCACAATGACGCGCGGGGCACCCGGCTCCTCGACGATTCCGCCCCTGCTGTGGACGACCATCGGAGTGCCGTCGGCGCGGCTGGACCGGCACACGAAGTCGAGGCCGCCGTTTCCCTCGGCCACCCTGGTGCAGATCTCCCGGACGCGTTGCTGGTCGTCCGGATGCACGGTCATCAGCCAGGTCTCCACGGTCTCCACACCGCTGCCGGCCATGCCATAGAGCTGGTAGAGCCCGCGCGACCACTGGACATGGTCCGTTTCAGGGTTCCATTCCCAGCTCCCCATCCGGGCGATCGTTTCGGCGGTGGAAAGGCGGCGCTCGCTGAGCCTTAGGCTACGTTCCTGTTCAAGCTGCGGCCGAAGGTCCCGCATGATTTCCGTGACGTAGTAGCCCTCGGGGAATCCGTCGTCGAGGTGCAGCCGGGACGCGACAGCCACGGGAATCGCATCTCCGGCGCGGGACCGCAAGGTGCGTTGCCCCTGCCACCGGCCGGTGCTGACGAGCGCCGGCATGTCCTCCGCATAAATCCGTAGCAGCTCCTGGGGCGGGAACATGTCCCCGATGGTCAAGGCGCTGACGTCCTCGTCCGCACCGATCCCGAGCAAGCTGCGCCCGCTGGTGTTCATCCATTGCACCTGGCCGTCAGACCGGCCCACCACAACCAGGTTAGGGCTGGCCTCCACCACGGAAACGAGCTGGTTGAGTTCCGCCTGTGCGCGGCGGCGCTGGGCCTCCAGGGCATGGTGTTCCCGCATGTCGTGGATGGTGATCACGGTGCCCTGGTATCTGCCGGCCGCTGCGAGGGGCCGGGATGAATACCCGACGGGCAGCGGCTCCTGGCCGACGCCCTCGAGGAACAGGTCACCGTGCGCCGGTGCGGCGAGGGCGACGGCGGCACATGCCCCGCACCGTTCCAGGGTTTCCTTCCCGCGCGTTCCGGGCTGTGTCCCGGCAGCCGCGGATCCTGGCGTCGGGAGGTGCCCCAGCGCCTGGTGGTGATTCCGGCCCACCAGGGCATCGGCCCGGTCGGCGCCGACCAGTTCGCACAGTGCGCGGTTCACGAAGGTGATCCGCCCGGTGCTATCAACGCCGTAGATCCCGTCCCGGGTAGCGTCGAGCACGTGCTGGACGTCCCCGCGCCCCCTCTCGGCCCCTCGCCGGGAGACGACGCCCGCCGCGCTCGCCAGGAGCCACCTGCGGAACCGGGATGTGGTGTTGGGGAGACGGCTCATCAAACGATTATGACGGAGATTTCCGCAGCGAATCACTCACGTCTGTAAATCACTTGAGGGATTTTGTTCCCTTTGAGTAAGCCCTCCACGAAATGTGACAGCTTCTTGTCACAAATGACGGCGGCGGTCAGTTGCCGTTTTGCAGTTTGTGCGCGGCCACGTAACGGTCAATCTTGTTGGCCCGCAGCGCTGCGGCTACTTCCGCGGTTGCGGCCGGGTCCTGGAGGACGATGGATTGTCCGTCATCGCTGGTGCCGACCCCCGCCGTCGGCAGCGTGAAGAACACCCCGCCGCCGGGCGGAGTGTTGCGGAAACTGAACGTAAGGCGCGCCAGTGTGTCGAGGGTCAGGGCCGGCCTTACAACGGTGCGCGGCAGCACGACGGAAGCCAGCTTGCGGGCCGTGGCACGGTTGGCCATGCTCTGCTTGACCACCTTGGCCAGCACGGCCTTGAGGAAGGTCTGCTGGTTCCGCACGCGCTGGTAGTCGCCGTCGACAAATGCTTTCCGTTCGCGGACGAAATCCAGTGCCCGGGCGCCATTGAGGCGGTTTACGCCCGCTCTAAAGGCCACGCCAGGGTCGATTGTCGAGGTGAATGGCTGCTTCAGAGTGACGTCGACGCCGCCAACGGCGTCGGTCAGTGCGGCGAAGGTCTGAAAGTCGACCATGACCGTGTGGTCGATGTGCTGGCCGAGCAGCGATTCGACAGTCCGCGTCGTCAGCGGGATTCCGCCCAGCTGCAGGCTCGCATTGATTTTCGCCTGGCCGTGACCGGGGATGGTGACCCACAGATCCCGCATCAGCGAGATTCCGTAGACCCGCTGCCGGTTCGCGGGCAGATGGATGAACACCATGGTGTCGGACCGCTGGTCGGACGCCTTGCCCGCGGCGGCCGCGCCCCGCTGGTTGACCCGGCTGTCGCTGCCGATTAGCAGGATGTTCAATGCCGTGGGCGGGGGCTCTGGCGGCGGCGTGGGAGTGGGCTTGGCAGTTGGTGTGGCGCTCGGTGCGGGGCTTTGCGCCGGGGCTGCGTTCTCCGTCCGCGGTGCCAGCAGGAACGCGGCAGCAATGCCGGCGCTCAGCAAAAGGACCAGGGCGAGCACAAGGATCCGGCGGCGCCGGCGGTTGCCCGGGGCCCGGGGTGGCGCTGCTGGAGGTTCTGCGGGTTCAGGCGTGACCATGAGCGGACGATATCACCGGCGTCCGCGCCAGGGCGCTCTCACACGGCTGTCACACGGCGCGGATCAGTTTCCGTTTTGGAACTTGTTCGCAGCGACGTACTTGTCCAGTGTGTCCGAGGCCAACGCCCGGGAGATGTCCCGGATTGCATTGGGGTCGGTCAGCACGATCGACTGGCCGTCGGCCGACGTCCCGATGCCGCCGGTCGGCAGCGCAAACATGACGGTGTTCCGCGCCCGCACATCTTTCAACTCAAGGGCGAGCCCGCCCAGCGCTGCAGCGTTCAGGGACTTGTCCACGCTGACGTAGGGGGAGATGGCGCCTACCAGGTTGCTGATGGTGACGGGGTTGGAGAGCGTTTGGCCATCGATGGACTTCTTGACCACGGCCTTCAGGTACTCCTGCTGGTTGCGGACCCGCTGGTAGTCCGCGTTGATTTTGGCCTGGCCGTGGCCGGGGATATCCACCCAGAGGTCGCGCATCACGGACATGGTGTACACGTTTTTCCGGTCGGCCGGAATGTGCACCAGCATGAGGGTATTGGCGCGCTGGTCAGTGGCCGCACCCTTCTCCGCGTCGGCCCCGGTGGCCCCGCGGCTGTCGCTGCCCATCAGCAGGATATTCAGGGGTGTGCCGGCTTGGCCCGGTTCGGGCTTCGCCTTCTGGGGTCGGGTGGACTCGTCCGGAAAGGCCTGTTCGATCTTGCTGCTATTGGAGTCAAACGTCCGGGCGAGGTAATAGAGATAGCCGCCGGCCACGACGGCGAAAAGTGCCACGACGACGGCGACCGCGATCAACACCTTGCGGCGCGGTGCCTCCCAGCCGGTTGCCGCCCGCCCGCTTCCGCGACGGAAGCCTGGCCTTCGCCGTCGAACGGGTGCGTCATCTCATCCTCCACGTGGGCCGGAACAGCGCCAAGTTTGGGCGCGACCTCCAACTTAACACCCGGGTCGCAGGCCCGGGCCGGCCGCAGCCCGCGGTGCTTGACTCCCTTCCCGCCTTCCGCATATCCTGAACGAACGGTCGGTAATTATTTATCGGAAATGCATAGGAGCAACCATGGCATCGCAGACCCTGCAGTCAGTGCCCGCCGAGCCATCGCCGGCGCGGCATGAAACGCGGCACGAAATGAGCCCGGAGGACGCGGCCCGCCGTGATGCCGAGGGGCAGGCCTACTTCGACAAAGTCATGGCGGAGGACTCCCGGATCGAACCCCGTGACTGGATGCCGGCGGCCTACCGCAAGACCCTGCTGCGCCAGATCTCACAGCATGCACACTCGGAGATCATCGGCATGCAGCCCGAGGCCAACTGGATCTCCCGCGCCCCGAGCCTCAAGCGCAAGGCCATCCTGATGGCCAAGGTCCAGGACGAGGCCGGCCACGGCCTCTACCTCTACTCCGCCGCGGAGACCCTTGGCCAGCCGCGCGATCAGATGATGCAGGACCTGATGGACGGCAAGGCCAAGTACTCCTCCATCTTCAACTACCCGGCCCGGACCTGGGCGGACATGGGCGCCATCGGCTGGATGGTCGACGGCGCTGCGATTGCCAACCAGGTGCCGCTCTGCCGGGCCTCCTTCGGCCCCTATGGCCGCGCGATGGTCCGCGTCTGCAAGGAGGAGTCCTTCCACCAGCGGCAGGGCTTCGAAATCCTGCTCGAACTCTCGAACGGCACCCCGGAGCAGAAGCAGATGGCCCAGGACGCCGTAAATCGCTGGTACGCCCCGGCCCTAATGATGTTCGGCCCGCCGGATGACGATTCCCCCAACTCCAAGCAGTCCATGGCCTGGAACATCAAGCGCTTCAGCAACGACGAACTCCGCAACCGCTTCGTCGGCATGATGATGGAGCAGGTCAAGGTCCTGGGACTCACCCTGCCGGACAAGGACATCCGTTTCAACGAAGAAACCAAGAAATGGGAGCACGGGCCGCTGGACTGGGATGAATTCCACGAAGTCCTGGCCGGCCGTGGACCGTGCAACGCCCAGCGCCTGGAACGGCGCCGCGAAGCCCACGAGAACGGCGCCTGGGTGCGCGAAGCCGCCGCGGCTTACGCAGCGAAGCAGGCTAAGAAGCAAGCAAAGGAAGTCGCATGACCACCCCCGAACCCCACGCAGGCAACGTCTGGCCCATCTGGGAAGTCTTCGTTCGCTCCAGCCGCGGCCTGTCCCACGTCCACGCCGGATCCCTGCACGCCCCGGACGCCGCGATGGCCCTGCGCAACGCGCGCGACCTGTACACCCGCCGCAATGAGGGCGTGTCCATCTGGGTGGTCCCCGCCGACGCCATCGCCTCCAGCGACCCGGATTCCAAGGGCTCCTTCTTCGAGTCGCCGCAGGGCAAGGATTACCGGCATGCGACGTACTACACCAAGAGCGAAGGCGTGAAGCACCTGTGAGCACCCCCGAAGCAACGACTGAAGCAAACGCCCACGACGGCGGCCACGGGGACATCTCCGTCGGCGTCGCCGGGGCAGGCGCCGGCGGCGACGGCATGGCCAGCGCCACCCGGATCACCCCGGGCAATGCCCTCCGCCCGGAGGACATCGCCCTGGCCGTCAGCCGCGGCACGGCCAAGCCCAGCGAAGACGCCGCCGAATTCGCCCTGCGCCTGGGCGACGACGCCCTGGTCCTGGCCCAGCGCCTGGGCCACTGGATCTCCCGCGCGCCGGAGCTCGAAGAGGACATCGCCCTGGGCAACATCGCGCTGGACCAGTTGGGCCACGCCCGCTCCTTCCTCAGCTACGCCGGAGGTCTGGACGGTAAGAGCGAGGACGATCTCGCGTACTTCCGCCGCGAGCATGAGTTCCGGTCAGTCGAGATTTTCGAGATCCCGAACGGCGACTTCGCCGTCACCATCGCCCGGCAGTTCGTCGTGAGCTATTACCAGTTCGAGCTGTACCGCCGGCTGGTCGACTCCACCGACGCCACCCTGGCCGGCATCGCGGCCAAGGCCGTCAAGGAAGTGGACTACCACCGCGACCACAGTGCCCAGTGGGTGCTGCGCCTGGCCCTCGGCACGGATGAGTCCCGCCGGCGGATGATCCACGGGTTCAAGGTCATCTGGCCCTACGTCGACGAGCTGTTCCGCGACGACGAGCTCACCCACCGCCTCAGCGAGTCCGGTGCCGCCGTCGAGCCCTCCAGCCTGCGCGCCGACTTCGACCGCCTCACCGGCGCGGTGCTCGCGGAAGCGGAACTGGAAGTCCCGCAGGTCCAGCCCGCACCCGGCGGCGGCCGCCGCGGACTCCACTCGGAACACTTGGGCTACCTCCTCTCCGAGATGCAGGTCCTGGCGCGCGAATTCCCCGGAGCGAGCTGGTAACCATGCCGGACATGTACGTCAGCCACCCCACGGCCGATTCCATGGCACCCGGGCAACAGAAGATCACAGGCCAGAAGACTGCGGATCAAAAGGCCTGGGACATCGCCGCCACGGTCTGCGACCCGGAAATCCCGGTCCTCACCATCGAGGACCTCGGGATCCTGCGCAACGTCCGGGTGACGAAGGAACCAAACGCAGACGACGGCGGCATGGTCCCCGCAGTGCAGGTCACCATCACGCCCACCTACTCGGGCTGCCCTGCCATGGACGCCATCCGCGACGACCTCGTAACCGCCTTCAACCGGGAGGGCTACCCCAGCGTCAACGTTGAGCTGGTTCTCTCCCCGGCCTGGACCACGGACTGGATGAGCGACGCCGGCAAGGTCAAGCTGGAGCAGTACGGGATCGCCCCGCCCTCCGGCCACTCCAACGCAGTGCGGCACGCCGGGCCGATCCGCCTGTCCCTCGCCGTCAAATGCCCGCAGTGTTCATCGCTGAACACCAAGGAACTCACCCGCTTCGGATCCACGTCCTGCAAGGCGCTGTACGTCTGCCAGGACTGCAAGGAACCGTTCGACTACTTCAAAGTTTTGTAAGGAACAGGTGCCTCCATGACTGTTGTCCGCCAGACCGCCGCCGAGTCGGCCGCAGCCACCGGCCGCCGTCGTGCGTCCTTCCACGCCCTGACGGTGGACGAAGTCCGCCGGCTTACCGATGACGCAATCGAGGTGACCTTCGGCGTTCCGGCTGAGCTCACCGGCCAGTTCGATTACCTCCCGGGCCAGTACGTCGCCCTGCGCACCACCCTTCCGGACGAGTCCGGCGAGCCGAAGGAAATCCGCCGCAGCTACTCGATCTGCGCCGAGCCGCGCAGCTTCGCGGACGGCAGCAGCGAGATCCGTGTGGCCATCAAGAAGGACCTCGGCGGCCTTTTCTCCACCTGGGCCAATGCCGAGCTCAAGGCCGGCGACGTCCTGGACGTGATGAGCCCGATGGGCGCCTTTGTGTCCAAGCACGGCCGCGACGGCAAGCCCGTGGAACAGAACGTCATGAACTCCATGAACCATCCGGAAGAGCTGGCGGGGGAGCCCGGTTCGTTTGTCGCGATCGCCGCCGGCTCCGGCATCACTCCCGTGATCGCGATCGCCCGGACGCTGCTCGCGGCCCACCCGGAAACCCGCTTCGACCTGATCTACGCCAACAAGGCCGCCATGGACGTGATGTTCCTGGAGGAACTCGCGGACCTGAAGGACAAATACCCTGCCCGGCTGGCGCTGCACCACGTGCTTTCGCGCGAACAGCGGATCGCCCCGCTGCTGAGCGGCCGGATCGACGCCGAGAAGCTGCAGGCGCTGCTGGGCACCGCCATCCACGCCGACGACGTCGACGAATGGTTCCTCTGCGGGCCGTTCGAGCTCGTGCAGTTGTGCCGCGATACCCTGGCGGCCCGGGGCGTAGCCCCGGAGCATGTCCGGTTTGAGCTGTTCACCTCCGGCAAGCCGGACCGCCCCGAGGGCAACATCGGCCGGCCGGTGATCGCGGACGAGTCCAAGGAGACGTACAAGATCACCTTCAAGCTCGACGGACTGCAGGGCGAGGTCGCCAGCCCCACCCACGCCCGCGAATCGATCCTCAACGCGGCCCTGCGGGTCCGCCCGGACGTCCCCTTCGCGTGCGCCGGCGGCGTCTGCGGCACCTGCCGCGCCAAGGTGGTCAGCGGCTCGGTCACCATGGATGAGAACTACGCGCTGGAGCAGGACGAACTGGACAAGGGCTACGTGCTGACCTGCCAGTCCCATCCCACCACCGCCGAAGTCACCGTCGATTTCGACGTCTAAGCCTTCACCCACCCAAGGAGCCGCATGATTTCCCTGACCATCGCCGACGGCATCGCCGAGGTTGTCCTGGACGCGCCGCAGAAGCTGAACTCGCTGGACGAGCAGGCGCTGCAGGATTTGGCACAGGCGTACGACGACGCCGCCGACGCCGCCGCGCGCGGGGAGGTGCGGGCGCTGCTGCTCCGGGGCGAGGGCCGTGCCTTCTGCGCGGGCAGGGACATCGCCGGCGTGACCCCGGAGAGCGACGACGCCCAGGCCTACCTGGGCGGACTCGTCCAGCCGTTGCTGAAGAAGATGAGTTCCTTCCCGGCACCCACCTTCGCCGCGGCGCAGGGCGCCTGCCTTGGCGTGGGGCTCGGACTGCTGCTGGCCACGGACGTGGTCTACGTCGCGGACACGGCCAAGTTCGGATCCCCCTTCGCCAAGCTCGGCGCCACGCTGGATTCCGGCGGGCACTGGTACTTCACCGAACGGCTCGGAATGCACCGCACCCTCGACCTGATCTACACCGCCGAGCTCATGAGCGGCGCCGAGGCCGTGGCGCAGGGGCTGTTCAGCCGTGCCATGCCCGCGGAGGAGCTGCTGGCGAACACCCGCGGCATCGTCGCCAGGGTGGCCACCGGTGCCACCGGGGCGTTCAACGCCAGCAAGGAGCTGGTGGCGCACATCCGCGACCAGCGGCTTGGCCTCTGGGAATCCATGGAGGAAGAGAACGTCGAGCAGGCCCGCCTCTGCAAGAGCGAGGACTACGCCGAGGGATTCCTGGCGTTCCAGGAAAAGCGGAGCCCCGTCTTCAAGGGTTAGCGGCTAGGATTCGTTCATGACATTGGGGAAATCAATCACAAAAGCCGTCATTCCTGCCGCCGGAATGGGAACACGGTTCCTGCCCGCCACGAAAGCTATGCCGAAGGAAATGCTTCCCGTGGTGGACCGGCCGGCCATCCAGTACGTCGTCGAGGAAGCTGTCAGGGCCGGCCTGGACGACATCCTGATGATCACGGGGCGCAGCAAGCGCGCCCTGGAGGACCACTTCGACCGTGAGCCCGGGCTCGAGCGGATGCTGGAGCTCAAAGGCGACACGGAGCGCCTGGCCACTGTCCACGAGGCCTCAGACCTCGGACCCATCCACTACGTACGGCAGGGCGAGGCCAAGGGCCTGGGGCACGCCGTGCTGTGCGCCAGCCAGCACGTGGGCGACGATCCGTTCGCTGTCCTCCTGGGCGATGACCTTATCGACGAGGCAGAAGACCTGCTCACCACCATGATGGAGGTGCAGCAGAAGACCGGCGGGTCCGTGATTGCCCTGATCGAGGTGGACCCCGCACAAATCAGCGCCTACGGGTGTGCGGATATCACGGCCATCGAGGGCGAGAGCTTCGTCCGGGTCAACAGCCTCGTGGAAAAACCGTCCGTCGGCGAGGCGCCGTCCAACCTGGCCGTCATCGGCCGGTACGTGCTGCATCCCTCCGTCTTCGGCGTCCTGGAGACCACCGCGCCGGGCCGCGGCGGCGAGATCCAACTGACAGATGCGCTTCAGACCCTGGCCGCCGGTGAAGGCGAGGGTTCCGGCGTGTACGGCGTGGTTTTCAAAGGCCGGCGCTACGATACCGGCGACAAGCTCAGCTACCTCAAGGCCGTCATCACCATCGCCTCTGAACGCGTTGAGTTTGGCGAAGAGCTCAAGATTTGGCTCAAGGGCTTCATTAACTAACCCGGCGCGAACGTACACTTGCGGCGCTGCAGGAAGCGCGAACGTACACTAGCGGCCCTGCAGGAAGCGCGAACGTACACTTGCGGCCCTGTGGAGCCGCCCGGGAGGGGCCCGAAATCTCCGTTCGCGCTTGGTTTAGGGGCTGGGCGGCTAGCGGGTATCCAGGTCCTCGAACACCAGGAACGTCTGCGTGTCCAGGACCCCGGGCATGGACTGCAGCTGATCGAAGATCACCCGGCGCAGGTCCACGTTGTCCACGGCGCGGACCAGCAGAATGACGTCGAAGTCACCGCCCACCAGGGCGATGTGGTGCACCTCGGGAATCGCGCGGAGCAGTTCCCGAAGCTCCCGCCAGGAATGCTGGCGCACCTTCAGGGTCACGTAGGCGGATGACTTCAGCCCGGCCTTGATCGGATCCACGAGCGCCGTGAACTTGGTGAGGACCCCCTCGCCGGTCAGCCGGGCAATCCGGGTGTACGCGTGGGCGCGCGAAATGTGGACATTCTCGGCCACCTGGGTGACGGACATCCGGCCGTCCCGGGTCAGCTCGGCGATGATGTTCCGGTCTACGTCGTCGAGCGGTACCGCCTGGTCCGCTTCCGTCTCTGCCATTTGTCTACAACCTCCGCCGGTAATCCAGCTCACATTTACGTTTTGTCTTTCAGATTAGGGCAAAATTCGGGACTTCTCCATGATTCCGGCCGGGGGTGGATACGAAACGGCCCCCGGGACCATACTGGGAGCGAATAGTGGCTACAGAAAGACGGACCAATGACGATCTCCGCAGACCACACTGCGCAGCAGCCAGCCGCCGGACGAGCGACCTCCCCCACGGCGGACAACACCGCCGCGTCGGAAAATGCCGCCAGCGAGGCCGTGCGCAAGTTCGGCATCACGGTTGAGGACTACATGCTGCCCGCCCGGCATCCGATCCAGATCGTGGGACCGGACGGCGCCCTGAACGCGCACACGGAGCAGGGCGCCCAGCCCGGCCACGAGTACGGCCTCCCGGGGGATGCGGAACTAATGGCCGCCTACGAGCAGCTGGTCGTCGGACGCCGCGTCAACGACCAGAACTCCGCGCTGGTCCGCCAGGGCCGGATGGCCGTCTACCCCTCCAGCCACGGCCAGGAGGCCTGCCAGGTCGCGGCGGCGCTCTGCCTCTCCGACGGCGATTGGATGTTCCCCACCTACCGCGACTCGGTGGCCGTGATGGCACGCGGCGTGGATCCGGTCCAGACCATGACGCTGTTCCGTGGCGACTGGCACGGCGGCTACGACCCCGCCAAGCACAAGGTCGGCATCCAGTGCACGCCGCTGACCACCCAGTTGCTCCACGCCGTCGGCGTCGCCCACGCGGCCAAACTCCGCGGCGAGGATACCGTCGTCCTGGCCATGTGCGGCGACGGCGCGACCAGCGAGGGCGACTTCCACGAGGCGCTGAACTTCGCCGCCGTGTTCCACCTCCCGGTGGTCTTCTTCGTCCAGAACAACCAGTACGCCATCTCCGTGCCGCTCGCGCACCAGTCGGTCGCGCCGTCGCTCGCGCACAAGGCCGTCGGCTACGGCATGGCCGGCGAACGCGTGGACGGCAACGACATTGTTGCCCTCCTGGCCGTGCTCGGCCGGGCCGTGAAACTGGCCCGCGACGGTTCCGGCCCGCTCCTGGTGGAAGCTCACACCTACCGGATGCAGGCCCACACCAACGCCGACGACGCCACCCGCTACCGGCAGGACAGTGAAGTGGCCGAATGGGTCGCCAAGGATCCGCTGAGCCGGATGAAAACCTACCTGACGGAGCGCGGACTGCTCGACGACGACGGCGCCGCCCGGATTGCGGAAAAGGCAGAAACCGTGGCCGCGCAGCTGCGCGAGGGCCTGGGCGAGGATGTCCCCGTGGATCCCCAGGACCTCTTCAAGTACGTCTTCTCCGCCCCGACCCCGCAGTTGAAGGAACAGTCCGCCATGCTCGCCGATGAACTGGCGCGCGACGCCGCCTCCGCCACGACTTCCGAGGAGTCCGCACGATGAGCCCCACCGTCACCACCTCCTCCGAGGCGAACAACAACGTCAGTGCCGCCACGGCCCGGGCCGCCGCCAAGGCCGCCGTTGAAGCCGAAAAGACGGGCCCGCAGACCATCACTCTGGCCAAGGCGCTGAACACCGCCATGGCCGACGCCATGCACGCCGATGACTCGGTCCTGGTCTTCGGCGAGGACGTCGGCATGCTCGGCGGCGTCTTCCGCATCACCGACGGGCTCACCAAGACCTTCGGGCAGAGCCGCTGCTTCGACACCCCGCTGGCCGAATCCGGCATTGTCGGCATGGCCGTGGGCATGGCCATGAACGGCATGCGTCCGGTCATCGAGATGCAGTTCGACGCCTTCGCCTACCCGGCGTTCGAACAGATCGTCAGCCATGTCGCCAAGATGCACAACCGCACCAAAGGCACCGTGAAACTGCCCATCGTTATCCGCGTCCCGTACGCCGGCGGCATCGGGGGAGTGGAGCACCACTGCGACTCCTCCGAGGCCTACTACGCCCACACCGCGGGCCTCAAGGTCTTCACCCCGGCCACCGTGGCCGACGGCTACCGGATGCTCCGCGAAGCCATCGACTCGGACGACCCGGTGATGTTCATGGAGCCCAAGAAGCTGTACTGGTCCAAGGACCAGGTCGACCTGGACGCGCTGCGGGCCGAGCACGCCGCGAACACCGAACGCGGGACCTCTTCCGAGGGCCGCGCCGCCGTCGCCCGTCCCGGCACCGACGCCACGCTCATCGCCTACGGCCCGTCCGTACCGACGGCGCTCGCCGCCGCGGCCGCTGCCGCCGAGGAGGGCCGCTCGCTTGAGGTGATCGACGTCCGCTCGATCGTGCCGTTCGACGACGAGACCGTCTGCGCCTCGGTCCGAAAGACCGGCCGCGCCGTCGTCATCGCCGAAGCTCACGGCTTCGCCTCGGTGGCCTCCGAGATCGTGGCCCGGGTCCAGGAACGCTGCTTCCACCACCTCGCCGCCCCGATCCGCCGCGTCACCGGCTTCGACGTGCCGTACCCGGCGCCGAAACTCGAGCACTACTACCTGCCCGGCGTGGACCGCATCCTCGACGCCGTTGACGACCTCCAGTGGGAAGACTGACCATGACCGAACCGAAAGTATTCCTCCTGCCGGACCTCGGCGAAGGCCTCACCGAAGCCGAGCTCGTGAACTGGCTTGTGGCCGTGGGCGACGAAATCCGCGTCGACCAGCCGATCGCCGAGGTTGAGACCGCGAAGTCCATGGTCGAAGTCCCCTCTCCGTACGCCGGCACCGTCGCCGTGCTGCACGGCGAGCCCGGCCAGACGCTCGACGTCGGCAAGCCGCTGATTTCTGTAACTCCCTTAGCTGCGGCCCCCGGTGGGGCCGCCGCGGATGATGCCGCCCCCGGTAGCGCTCGGCGCGCCGCCACAGGCAATGCCGCCCCCGCCCCTTCGCCGGACGGCATTGCTGCAAGCAGCATGCCGTCCGGCTCCGACAGCGGCCCCGGACTTCCCAATGCTCGCAAGCTCGCATCGGGGCCCTCGTCCGGGTCCTTTGATGCCACGCCCGGGGCGGCATTGCCTGCGTCGGCTGGTAGCGCTGTCGACTCACCGGCCGTTGTTGCCGACTCGCCGGCCGCTGTAGCTGCTGAGACCTACCGCGAGGAGGAGAAGGCCGGGTCCGGGAACGTTTTGATTGGGTATGGGACGCCGGGCGGGCATGGGGTTGCTCGGCGGACGCGGGCGCGGAAGGCTTCGGCCGGCACTACGGTTGCCGAGCCTGTTGCGTTGGTATCGGATGCTGAGAAGGCTGCGGACGATCTCTTGCTGATGCGGACCCGGGTTCCGGGGAAGTTGGGGGCTGTGATTTCTCCGCTGGTCCGGCGGATGGCGCGGGACCATGGGGTTGATTTGGGGGAACTCCAGGGTTCGGGGGCCAGCGGGCTCATCATGCGGCGCGACGTTGAGGCTGTTATCAAGCCTTCGGTGGTCGAGCGTGCGGTAGCAGCTCCGGCCGCAACGCCGGCGGCAGCTGCGGTCTCGGCTGCCGGGGACACCGATGCCCGCACCGGGCTTGGCATTTCCGGGCGCACCCCGGTCCGGGGCGTGCGCAAGGCCGTGGCCGCGAACATGAGCCGCAGCCGGTCCGAGATTCCCGAGGCCACCGTGTGGGTGGACGTGGACGCCACGGCGCTCGTGGAGCTTCGTGCCGCATTGAAGAAGGCGGATCCGCACCACACCCCGGGGCTGCTGGCGTTCATTGCCCGCTTCGTCACCGCCGGGCTCAAGAAGTTCCCCGAGCTGAACACCCGGATCGTCACCACCGAGGACACCACGGGCGGGGCCAGCCAGGAAATCGTGGCTTTCGATGGCGTCAACCTCGGCTTCGCGGCGCAGACGGACCGGGGCCTGATGGTCCCCTCCGTGCGGAACGCGGACAAACTCAGCGCCCGCGAACTGGATGCGGAGATCCGCCGGCTCACCGCCGTCGTCCGCGACGGTAAAGCGACGCCCGCGGAACTGGGCAGCGGCACTTTCACGCTGAACAACTACGGCGTCTTCGGCGTGGACGGTTCCGCGGCGATCATCAACCACCCCGAGGTGGGCATCCTCGGCGTCGGACGCATCATCGACAAGCCGTGGGTGGTCAACGGGGAGCTCGCCGTCCGCAAGGTCACCGAGCTGACGCTCACCTTCGACCACCGCGTGTGTGACGGCGGAACCGCCGGCGGATTCCTCCGCTACGTGGCCGACGCGATCGAGAACCCGGGGGCCGTGCTCGCCGATCTGTAGCCGGCACCTCTGGCAGGGGCAACCGCGCTGGGACCGGCCCCGGATGCTCGGCACCGTCTGAGTCACTCGACTGGACTGTCCGAAGGAGACGCTTATTATAGGAGCAACCACATCTGCAGCTGGGGGACATGTGTCTGACTTGCACACTCCATTCCTGAGTATCATCACCGTTGTCTTCAACGACTGGCCGGGCCTGGAGAGGACCCTCGCCAGCGTTGCCCCGCTTCGATCCGAGGCCGTCGAGCACTGGATTATCGATGGCAGCAGTGATGGCCAGGTCAGGGAGGCCTTGGATGGGCATCTGCCCGCGCGGACGTTCCTCGTGAGTGAGCCCGACGATGGGCTTTACGACGCGATGAATAAGGGCCTGGCCCGCTCGTCCGGGGAGTATGCGCTGTTCCTCAACGCGGGGGACTCCCTCCACAAGGAGTTTTCGCTGGACAGGGTTGTGGACGCCGCGGCAGGTCAGGTCCTCCTGGGCTACAGCATCGAGCGCTGGAAGGATGATCGATTCCTGCGCCCAGGACTGGGCCGCGAGGCCGATGCGTTGTCCATGCCGGCACACCAGGCAACGTTCTACCCCAGACGCTTCTACGAAGCCAACAGGTACACGCTGGCCCGTCCCATCGGGGCTGACGGAGCCTACACCGCGCATGCCGTCAGGGCTGCCGGAGCTACGTTCCTGCCCGTAGTCGTGTGCGAGTTCGAAATGGGAGGGCGCAGCACCCGCTACGACGCTGACACTACTAAGGCCCGCCTTCTGGAATGCCGCACCAACCGTGATCGTGCCAAGATTCTCACCAAGCGGATACTTTGGGCCGTGCTTCCGCAACATCTGTTTTACCGGTTTCTTGCGAAGGGCAAATTTACGCGCCTGGCCACCTCCCGTCTGCCCGCGCTGCACCCTGATGCGGTGGCGCTGGCTGCAGCAGGCTTGCACAACGACGACGCCTAAGGGTCCGCTCCTCCCCGGCACCGTGCTGCGTGTGCGCGGTGAGTGCCGGTGATGCCGGATGCGATGGGTAGAATCGAGGCCAGAACATCGCACCAACCATGCCGGCACAGCGTCGGAATACGGAGATTTCATGTCACGATGGCTCGAGGTCGGTCAGGACAACTACGTACTGACTACCCAAGGATCCCTGCTCAACACCGGCCTGGTTGTGGGCACCGAACGCGCCATGGTGATCGATACCGGCGGCGGGCCCCGGCAGGGCCGCGAGATCCTGGATGCCGTGCGAGAAAAGACGCAGCTGCCGCTGGTGGTCGTCAACACGCATGCCCACTACGACCACTTCTTTGGCAACGCCATTTTCGCCGACGACGGCGTGACCGAGTTCTGGGGGCACGAAAACTGCGCGGCGGACATCGAAGAGAACGGCGACGCCCAGCGGCACTTCGTCGCGTCGGCGGAACCGGAAATGGCTGCCGGCGAGGGCAGCTCTGTGGAGCTGGTGGTGCCGAACGCGATCGTCAAGGACCAGCCCGTCCTGGTGGACCTGGGCGGCCAGACGGCAACACTTTTCTACCTGGGACGCGGCCACACCGATGGCGACCTGCTCGTGGGGACGGGCACCACGCTGTTCGCCGGTGACCTGGTGGAACAGGGCGCACACCCGTCCTTCGAGGATTCGTTCCCGGAGGAGTGGGCCGATGCCCTGCGGCACCTGTCCGCGTTGCGGCACCGCTACGAGTTCCTGATCCCGGGCCACGGCGAACCGTGCAGCGACCAGTTCGTCAAAACCATGGCCAACACCATGAGCACCGCCGTGCGGCAGGCAACCCAGGCCACCCGCGAGACGCCGAACGACGCCACCAAAGCCGTGCCGATCCTTCCGTACGGACCGGAGCAGTCCCGGTGGTTCATCCGGCGTCTGCAGGAGACCCGCGCCCACCACTGAGGCGGCCCCAAAATCGGGCCACGGATCCGGCCGAAGCTAAGGGTGCTGGCGACTGCGCCTAGACTGGCTCTTTGAAAGAAGTCACAACAAGCGCCGCAGCGTGCTCCGCGGTGAGTCCTGGGGGAGAAACCAAAAGATGCCCGAATCGGTGGAAGACAACTCAGCTGCCACTGCTGAAAACTCAGGACAGCCTGAACTTCGCCGTCGCCGCGACCTGCGTCGTGCCGATGGTGAGAATCCAGCTGTCCGGACAGGAACCATGCCGGTCGTCAACCCCCGCAGCATCCCCGCGGAGCCCTCAGAAGCCCCCGCCCGCCCGGCCCCGCCGCGCAGCAGCTCCTGGGCCCAGGCCGCCGAGGCCGCCGATGAACGCTTTGGAAACCCGGCTACCGGAGCCACTCCGGTGATCAGTCAGGTCCCGGCTGCGCCGCGGCCGCCCGTCGCCCCGCCGACGTCGGCGGCGCCGGCAGTGCCGCAGGAGCCGGAGGAGCCGGACGCCCCCGAGGCCGCAGCCGCCTCCGTGCCGCCGCAGCCCACCCGCGCCACCCGCTCGGCCAGCCGGGCCGCCGCCCTGGCCAACGCGCCGGTGCCGGACTTCATCAGCTCGCCGGGCCTCTTCGTCCGCGAACAGAAGCCACGGCCGGTCGGCGGCTTCCGCGGCGCCCTCTACAACCTCACGGGCGGCAGCCTGAACCTGGGACCGAGTGCCCGGCAACGCGAAGAGGACGAACTCGCACGCCGGATTTCCCGCCAGCTCCAGGGCAGCTACAACACCGCGGTGCTGAGCCTCAAGGGCGGCATCGGCAAGACCTCCACCACGGTGGGCGTCGGACTGACCCTGGCCGAATACCGCGGCGACCCGCCGTGCGCGATCGACGCCAACCCGGACTCGGGCGACCTCGTGGAGCGCGCCCTCGGCGAGGGGATCTACCAGCAGCAGGCCCCGCGGACCATCAGCGACCTGCTCCGCAACGTCGAATCCATCGATTCGCTGACCGCCCTGGCCCGCTACATGCACCATGCCGGCCGCCTGCACCTGATCGCCGGGGAACAGGATCCGGAGGTGTCCGACTCGCTCACGGCGGAGGAGTACCTGCGGATCCGCAAGCTCATCTCCGGCTACTACTCCGTGGCCCTGACCGACTGCGGCACCGGCGTCACGCACAACGCGATGAGCGGGATCCTGCAGTCCGCGGACAACCTGATCATCGCCGCTGGCTACGCCGTCAGCGGCGCCAAGCGCGCACGGAGCACTCTGCACTGGCTCGCCAGCCACGGCTACGAGGACCTCGCGCGGAACGCCGTCGTGGTCATCACGGACAAGGACGAAGTCTCCTCGCGCGTGGACAAGGACGCCATCGAGGACCACCTCTCCGGCATCTGCCGCCAGCTGATCGCCGTCCCGCACGACCGCGGCGTGGCCGACGGTGACCTCGTCACGCTGGATTCCCTCCGCCCCGAAACCCGTCGGGCGTACCGGGAGATTGCCGCCGCAATCGTCGACGGCTACGTTTAGCCGTTACATTTAGGCCATGAGCAAGTACGCCGGGAACGACGCCGCAATCCAGCTGCAGGACCTCATTGTGGGCACCGAAAATGTCGAGGACTTCCTGGACCGCCTCGCGGAATTTTCCGCTTCCACCCTGAGCCAGTCCGTCGGCGCGGATATCGAGTGCGGTGTGACGCTCCGACGCCGGAAGAAAAACATGACCGTGGCCGGCAGCAGCAGCAAAGCCGTGATCTTGGACCGGATCGAGCAAAGCCTGGGCGAGGGCCCCTGCATCGAGGCGCTGCGCACCCGGGGCATCGTGCTCCTGGCCAATGTGGACACGGACCCGCGCTGGCCCGAATACCAGCAACAGCTCGCCGCCCACGGCTGCCGGAGCACCCTCGGCGTGCCCCTGGAAATCGGCGAGGACTCGGCGGCCGCGCTGAACTTCTTCGCCTCCTCGACCGGCGTCTTCACCGCGGCCATCGTGGCCGAGGCCTCGGGGTTCGCGGACCTCGCCGGCCGGGCGCTGCGCCTGGCCGTCCGGATCGGCACCGCCCAGGCCCGCGCCGAGGACCTGCAGGCAGCCATGGAGCACCGCACCTCGATCGACCTGGCCTGCGGCGTCGTGATGGCGCAGAACCGCTGCTCGCAGGACGAGGCGATGGCCATCCTCACCCGGGTGTCCAGCAACCGGAACCAAAAGCTCCGCGACGTCGCCGCCGACGTGCTCAAGAACGTCACGGGTGAGGAAATCCACACCCACTTCGACAGCTGATTTCCCGGCCGCCAGGGCGCACCCGGGCCTAGGATGAAAGCGATGACCACAACTCGCCCCGCCGCCTTCAGCCTCCGCAGCATCGCCGTCCCTGCCTTCGGCCCGGCACTGCTGTTCAGCATCGGTGAGGGAGCGATCCTACCGGTGGTGGCACTGTCCGCACGGGACCGGGGCGCCTCGGTCGCCGTCGCGGCCCTGATCGTGACGCTGATTGGGCTCGGCTCGTGGTTCTTCAACCTGCCGGCGTCGCTCATCACCCTGAAGTTCGGCGAGCGGTGGGCGATTGTCGGGGCGGCGGCCGCGAGCGCCGTCGCCCTCGCCGCCGCCGCCGTTTCCCCGCTGGTGCCGGACGGGATCTGGCTGCTGGCCGCGGCGATGGTGGTGGTCGGCATGGCCGCCAGCGTGTTCAGCCTGGCCCGGCAGAAGTACCTGACCGAGGCCGTGCCCGTCATCCTCCGCGCCCGGGCGCTCTCCACCTTGGGCGGGGTCAACCGGATCGGCATCTTCATTGGCCCCTTCATCGGCGCCGCGGTGATGCAGTTCGGCGGCATCACCGCCGCCTACTGGGCAGGCGTCGTGGCCATGGCCGCGGCCGCGGCACTGTCGGTCACCATCCCGGATCTCGCCGCGGTGCCCGGCCCGGCCGACGGCACGCCAGCCCCGCAGCCCACGCTGCGCAGCGTCGCGGCCTCCCACGCCGGGGTGTTCCTGAGCGTGGGCCTGGGGGTCCTGCTGCTCAGCGCGTTGCGCGCCTCCCGCCAGGTGGTGATCCCGCTATGGGCCGAGCACCTGGGCATGGACGCCACCCAGGCCTCGCTGATTTACGGCATCTCCGGGGCCATCGACATGCTGGTCTTCTACCCTGCCGGGAAGCTGATGGACCGCAAGGGCCGCCAATGGGTGGCGGTGCCCTCCACGCTCATCATGGGCACGGCGATGCTGCTGATCCCGCTCAGCACCGGATTCGTGGGCCTGCTGCTCGCCGCGCTCCTGATCGGGTTCGGCAACGGCATCAGCTCCGGGCTGAACATGACCCTCGGGGCCGACTTCTCGCCGGACAACGGCCGCGGCCAATTCTTAGGGCTCTGGCGGTTCATGGCCGACGCCGGCGCCACCGGCGGCCCGGTGCTGCTCTCCGGCGTCACCGCCGCGGCGTCGCTAGGGGCCGGTGTGGGTGCCACCGGCGTGCTCGGCTTTGCCGCGGCCGCCGTCTTCGCGATCACCATTCCGCGGCTCAGGCACCGCCGCAACTACTGAAGGCTCCTGCACCCGCTGCGCCAAGTCCCGCACCACATATGCCGCATCCCGGCCGACGCCGCCGATCAGGCCCGAAGTGAGAGCGTACTGGAAGGGCAGGCCCACGAAGTACAGCCCCGGCACGCCGGGGACAACGCCCCGCGTCGTTTGCGGCCAGCCCGACGGCGCCCGCTCCGGCCCGTGGACCCAGTCCAGGTCCGGGCGGAACCCGGTGGCCCAGATGACCGTGCGCACCTCCGCTGAAGCGCCGCCGTCGAACACGGGACGGCCCTCCGCTGTGCCGGTGAACCGTGGCATCCGGACGACCCCGGCGCGGTCAAGATCCTTCGGTGAGATGCGGATCAAGGGGGCCCCGCGCTGGTGGAAGGTCGCCGCGACTTTGCGCCCGACCGGGGTGTGCAGCGTCAGCACCGAGTGGATGAACCGCCAGTACGCCCCGCCGGCGTAGCGGAGCAGGGGGTCGGGAATATGGGGGGTGGGCCGGCCGGAGAGCAGCACCCGGTGCCCGGCTGAGAGTTCCAGGGCAATCTCCGCACCCGAGGTCCCGGCGCCCACCACCAGCACCTCGCCGTCCGGGATCTCTGCCGGACCGCGGTAGTGGGAGCTGTGGAGTTGGCTGATGGCCGGATCCAGACCGGCGGCGGCGTTCGGAATGCGGGGGAAGACGTTCGCGCCGGCTGCCACGATCACGTTGCGCGCCCGCACTGTCCCGCGTGCGGTGTCGACGGCGAACCCCGAACCTGCCGCCGTGACGGCGTCCACGCGGACGCCCGTCCGCACCGGCAGGCCGAAGTGGGCCGCGTAGTTTTCGAGGTAGGCGGCGAACTCTTCCTTGCCTGGATAGGTGTTCCGTGCCGCCGGGAAGGGCAGGCCCGGAAGACCGTCGTGCTGGGCGGGGGTGAACAGGCGCAGCGACTCCCACCGGCGCCGCCAGCCGTCGCCCACCCGCGGGGACTGCTCAAGGATTTCGAACCGTAACTTCGCACGGGCGAGGTGGTAGCCGGCGGCCAGCCCCGCCTGGCCCGCGCCGATAACTACTGCATCAAGCTGCTGGCTGTTCTGGTTCATGGTCGCCGCCTCCTTGCTGGGGCATCCTTTTGCTTATATTTAGAATACCGTTCTAGTCAGTGGAGCGATAGTCTAATTCCATGCAAAAAGTGACGCGCCGGGCCATCCAGGCGGCCGGCACGCGGGACGTGATTGTCGAAGCGGCCGGCCGGTTGTTTGCCGCCGACGGATACGTCCAGACCACCATCGACGGCATTGCCGCCGCGAGCGGGGTGGCCGTCCAGACGGTCTACAACTCAGTGGGGAACAAGGCGGCGCTGCTCTCGGCCGTGTTGGATAGCGCGGCCGCGGGGCCCAGGGCGCAGGCGGGCGTGCTGGACCTTATGCGGGATCGGACTCGACAGGCGGCCGACTTGGACGCCCTGATCGCCGTGCTGGCGGACTGGTTTGTGGAGGTTCATCCGCGCACCGCCGGCATCAACGCCGTCATCGCCCGGGCCGCGGCCGTCGATGACACGGCCGCGCAGCTGGAGCGGGACCGCGGGCAGCAGCGGCTCCGGCGCTATGCGGAGGCCGCCGCGGCGGCCCGGGAGCGCGGCGGGCTCAGCTCCGGAATGTCCGACGCCGAGGCCGCCGCAGCCATCTGGTCGCTGGGACATCCCCAGGTGTACCGCGCCATGGTGCAGGACGCAGGCTGGACGGTACCGGCATACCGGGAGTGGATCGCCAAGGCGCTCGCCGCGGCGCTCGACTAGGGCGGCGCTGGGCCCAGGCGGCGGACGAGGCCTCCGGCGCCGGAGGCCTCAGGCGCCGGAGGCGGCGCGCCGGCGTCGTGCGGCGTGGCCGAACAGCCACACACCGGCGACGGTGGCCAGGTACCCGGTGATGACGATCAGCGAGGTGCCGGCCCAGAAGTAGTTGGTGGTGCTGCCCTCCTGCCCCGGTCCCGGGGCGATCTTCAGCAGCGAGTACGTGGCCACCGCGGCGGAGGCGAGCCCCGCCAGCACCGGGACGGCAACCCACAGCCGGGCGGAGGCCCAGTGGCCGTTGTAGCCGTCCCACACGTTCCACTTGGGTCCCTTGCGCATGATCAGCCAGCCCGCCGGCAGCATGAACGCCCCGACCACCAGGAAAGCGGCCACCACGTCGGCGGGCCGGTGCCACTGGTTGATGAGCGTAGAGACCCCGGTGGCGACGGCGAAGCTGCCGCCCAGGAAGCCGGCCAGCGGCCGCCAGCGCGGCGAGACCATCAGGAACACCGCGGCCGCGGCCGAGGCCGCCAGGGTGGTGTGGCCGGACGGGAGCGAGTTGAACTCCAGCGTTTCGATCCCGCGGAACGGCCGCACCGGGACCAGATCCTTCAGAATCTGGGTGGCGACGTTGGCGCCCGCGGCGGCGGCGACGGCGATGCCGGCGGCCGCCCAGCGGCGGCGCGCCACGGTCACGAAGATGACCACCACGGAGGCGATCAGCACGGAGAGCGCGGGCAGCCAGTCCAGGAGTTTGTTGCTCGCCTTGCCAGCCGCGCCGTGGATCTCCACTGCCTCGACCAGCGCGGATTCGTCGATGAACTGGCCGGTGGTGGTCCGCACGAAGAAGTAGTACGTGGCGGCGAGGGCAGCCACACAGCCAAGGGTGCCCAGCAGGAAGAGGAATCCGGTGGCGCTGCCGGGCGCGGGGTTCACGTCCGGCGCGCCAAGCTGGGGCGCCGGGTACTCAGAAGTTGCGTGCCTGCTCGCGCGTTCCTGCCGAAAACTCATGCTTTACAGGTTCCCACAGAACACTGCGAGTTATCCGGGGGCATCCCGCCAGCATCCTGCGCGAGTAGTGTTTTGATCATGGATACCGTGGCTCGCCATTCGGATCCCGCCTTCCCGCGGTTCCACCCGCGGCCCGCGCAGGGGTGGATGGGCGGTCCCGCGGGCCTGCGGTACCTCGATGGCTGGTACCACGTGTTCTTCGACTACAACCCGGACCCGGCAGAGCACCGCCGGACCTGCTGGGGGCACCTGAGTTCCCTGGACCTGCTCCGCTGGGAAGAGCACCCCGTCGCCCTGCGTCCCCGGCTCCCGGGGCCGGACGTCTGGCAGCAGGACGGGCAGCCCGCGGCGCCGGTGCCGCCGGATCCCCACGTGACCGCGGTGCGCGATCCGTTCCTCTTCACCTTCCAGGGCCGGCGCTTTGCCCTGCAGGGGGCGGGCCTGGCCTCGGGGCACGCGGCCGTACTGCTCTACCGCGCCGACGAGCTGCGCGACTGGCGGTATGAGGGCATCTGGTTCACCACCGAGGACGCCCTGGCCGCCAGTCACCTGCCTGCCGGAATCTGGGGGTGCCCGCAGCTGGTCCGCGTGCCGGACTCCTCCGGAGCCGAGACCTGGCTCCTGATGGCCTCCCTCCGGGCCGCCTCGGACGTGCACCACCATCCCGGCGGCGTGGGCTACCTGCTGGGATCGCTCGCGGAGGACACCGCCACGGGGCTGCCGGTCTTCACCCCGGCCCGGGGCGGCAAAGCTGATCTGGGGCCGGACTTCTACGCCCCGCAGATCCTGTCCCTGCCGGACCGCGCCCTGCTGTGGGGCTGGTCCGACGAGGTGTCTGGCCTGGACGGCCGCGCGGGCCGGGGCCAGGCGGCCACGGATGCCGCGGGCTGGGCCGGCCTGCTGACCTTCCCCCGGCAACTGGCGGTGCACGGGGACGCGCTCGCCGTCGATCCGGCACCGGAACTGCGCGGCTACCGGGGCCGCCAGCGCGTCAGGGGTGCCGCGGGGACCCTGCACCTGCCCGGCCACGCGGAAGCCGTGGTCACCGGCGGGGAGGGCCGGATCCGGCTGGTCCTGGCCTCGGCGGCGCAGGTCCGGGCAGTCTTCGCTGACACCGTTGCCGGCGGGGACGAACTGCGGATCTTCGTGGACGGCTCGATCGTGGAAGTTTACCGCCACGGCTCGGTGCCGGCGACGGTGCGCGCCTACCCGGCGCCGGGTGAGGAATGGCGCCTGGAACTGCCGCACGGCGCGGCGGCCGATGTCTGGGACCTCGAGCAGCCCGGAACCGCCCAGCGCGACGGCGGCAGCTAGCGCCGCGGGTAGAGTACAGCCATGCCCACCACTGCCGACCACCCCACCCCTTCCGGCCTGAATCCCGGCGGCGTTGAGGAGCTCCTGGACCTGGCCCGGGTGGTGACCCTGCCGATGCGGGTGAAATTCCGCGGCATCATGCAGCGCGAGGCCCTGCTGCTCCCGGGCCCGCTCGGTTGGGGGGAGTTCTGCCCCTTCCCCGAGTACGGCGACGCCGAGGCCTCCCGCTGGCTTTACGCCGCCGTCGAGGCCGGCTGGCACGGCTTCCCGGAACCCCTGCGGGACAGCATCCCGGTCAACGCCACCGTTCCCGCGGTCGCTGCCGAACGGGTGCCGGAGATCCTGGCCCGCTTCGGCCGGGTGGACGCCGTCAAGGTCAAGGTCGCCGAGACCGGCCAGAGGCTCGACGACGACGCCGCACGGGTGGCCGCCGTCCGCGCCGCGCTGCCGGACGCCGCGATCCGCGTCGACGCGAACGGGGGCTGGGACGTCCCCGCGGCCGTCGAGGCACTGACCCGGCTGGCCGCCGTCGGACTGGAATATGCCGAACAACCGGTCCCGGACATCGCCGGCCTCGCGGAGGTGCGGCGCCGGCTCAGGGCCGCCGGCGTTCCGGTGCTGATCGCCGCGGACGAGAGCGTGCGCAAGGAGGAAGACCCGCTCAAGGTGGCCCGCGCCGGCGCCGCGGACCTGGTTGTGGTGAAGGTGGCACCCCTGGGGGGAGTGCGGCGCGCCCTCGACATCGTGGCACAGGCCGGCCTGCCCGCCGTCGTCAGTTCCGCCTTGGACACCTCCGTGGGGATTCGTGCCGGGTTGGCGCTCGCCGCCGCCCTGCCCGAACTGCCCTACGCCTGCGGGCTGGGGACCGTGTCGCTGCTCGCCGCCGATGTCACCCGTGACTCCCTGGTCCCCGACGACGGCGCCATCCGTCTCCGCGACGTCGCCGTCGACCCGGGCCTGCTGGCGGAATACGCCGCGGCCCCGGAGCGGAGGGACTGGTGGCTGGACCGGCTCCGGCGCGTCTACGGGGTGCTTGCGGCAGGCGGGTGACACGGCCGCCCGTCTTCCTGCTGAGGGGTGCTAGCGGCCTGCAGTGTGGTGCGCTTGGACCTGGCTTGCAGTGAGGGCAACGGGGTAGACGGCGGCATTGTCGACGCTGCCGCCGAAGAAGGAATCGGTGGAGGCGCCGGGCCAGTCCCTGTTCTTGTCGAAATCCATGCTGTCGTAGCCGACCCGCCAGTAGCCGCTGTAGGGGCGCTCCGCCACGAGGCCAGTGTTGGCAGCCACCCGCACCCCGTCCACGTAGAGAACCGACCCGGCCGAAGACATAGTGGCCGTGGCCAGATGCCATTGGCCGTCGTTGTAGGAGCCAGGGCTGGTGATGCCGGCAGCTTTGTACTGCTGGCTGTTGCCGTTGCGGGTTGCGGCGCCGAAGCCGATTCCGCCGGTATCCGTCAGATACAGGTGCCGGTCCGAGAGTGTGGAAAGTCCGCTCTGGGCGTTCCCGAACCCGAGCAGCCGCCCGCCCGCGGTGACTCCCGGCGTTGTCCTGAACCAGATTTCCACGCTGAACGTGTCCGGGGCGTTGAGGAGCTGTGGGGAGCTGACAACGCCGGAGGAGCCGCCGAGGACCAGGGCGGGACTGTCGCCGGCGCAGGATCCCGAAACGCGCTCAACGGCCCCGGACAGGGTGCCGTCGAGTTTGTTTCCGGACCCATCCACGGCCTCCGGCCCGGAGACCTCGTTAAACGCGTAGAACAAGGTGGGGTTGTCCCGGACAGTGGGGGATAGGCAGTCATATTTGCTCGATGCGGCAAAGCTGCCGGCTTGGGTGGGCGCGGCGGCCGAGAAAGCGGCATGCGCCGGTGCAGCCATCAACAGCTGCGGGGTGATGAGAACCGGAAGCGAGGCCAGGCACAGCAGGGTCCGGACGGTTGTTGTCCGCCGCGCCGCTGCCCGGGCACGCCGCCGGACGGCCCGGCGGGTAGTGGGGATATGACGGTGCGGCGTTTGCCGCGCATCGCGGGCGGCGTCGGGCTGGGCGGGAGCGCCGCCGTCGCGCGGGGCCGCACTGGAACCGGCGGCGGCTGCCACCGTCAGCGCTGAAACCGCGACGAACAGTGCGGCGAGGTTGCCCCAGTTCTTTTCAGCGATCCAAACCACCGGAAGTCCCACGTAGGGGACGCGGAGCACGGCCACGCCGTGGACTGCTTCGGGTGCCACCGGGGAGGAATCGTTGGCCTGGTTGGCGTCGCCGCGCAGGATGAGCCTGCCGTCCGGAGTGTCCTCGACATAGCGGTGCAGGCGCAGCTTGTTGGAGTGGTCCGGGTCCTCGACCAGCAGGACGTGCCCCAGCGAGGCCGTTCCGATGGCGATTGGCCGGGCGATGACCACGTCGCCGGCGGAGATCCGCGGCTCCATGGAACCGGTCATCACAGTGGTGGGGATCCATCCGAGGGCGAAGGGGAGCAACGCCCAGGCCAGCATCCCGAGGAGGGCGAAGAGCGCAGCCCTGGCTGCGACGGTGATAGCGAGCCGGACGGACCCTACGACGGCGGTTTCCGGGCCGCCGTCGTGGGGTGCCGCGGCGGCACTGGCGCTGTCACCGGCCACGAGGCCGGTGGTGGCTGGGGACGCGGGACCGTGGTCTCCGCGGGTGCCTCTGTGTGCCGTGGCCCGGCGGAGAAAGGCCCCATGTGTGGTGCCGCTGTCCGGTGCCCCGCCGATGTTGCCGCGGGACGCCCGGACAGCACGGTGCCCGGACGTCGCGGGCAGTCGGCTCGGTCCGGGCATCGGCTTAGCTGTTCTGTGCTTCCCAGGTGAAGCCCATGGAAGCGGAGCCGCCCTGGGTGCTGTTCGGGGCGTCCGACTTCAGCGTGTAGGTGATCTTGTAGGTGCGGGTTTCCGATGCGGTGCCCGTGGGAGTCCAGGAGCCCCAGCCGGTCGCGTAGCTGGTGCTTGCTGCACCGAACGCAGCGAGAGTTCCGGAGTAAGCCGTAGCTGCCGGGGTCAGGACTTTGAAGTCGTTGCAGGCGCTGTTTGAGCCGGTACCCTCGGTGATGTCCAGAGTGATCCAGGTGCTCAGGTCTTTGGTTGAGGCCGGTGCCGTGGCGTAGAGCTTCACTGCGGAGGCCAGGGTGCCGGTGGAGGTCACCGTGATGCACTTGGCACCGGTCGCGCCGGGCTTCATGTTCTCGGCCGAGAACGTCGCGGTGCCGGTGGTCTTGTCTGCGCTGCTGGAGATTGCCACGGTGCCGCTCTTCCAGCTGTTGGTCGCGCTCTCGCTCGTCGCGCTGAACGCGGAGTAAGAGGCCTGGGAGACGGCGACGCCGCTCACCAGGAGTGCTGCGGGGACTGCTGCCCATTTGACCCACGTGGCCGTGCGCGCTGAGACCTTTGACATGACGTGCTCCTGGTGGTGAATGGGGCCCCCGCCCCGGATGAGACCTAGCACAGGATCCCTGAGCGGACCCTGCTAAGGAAAAACTACATAAAGTTTGCTTGATAATCAAGCTAACGAATAATCTCTTTTGTTTTTGGGTCGAAAAAGCCCCGGAATGCAAGGGATTTGGCTAGATAGCTTGAGAGTAAAGTAGATCACAACACGGTTTCACCTTGGATCCGCGGCACGGCTCGAGGCCGGGCGCTTATGATGAATTGCCCGCAGATAGCTGGGCGAAGCAACAAGGAGCTAGACATGGCAGACCAGGCGGAGGGATCACTGGGGGACAAGGACGCGCTGCTGCGCATCACGCAGGGGCTGCGCCGCGTTGACGTAGGTACCTATGCCCTCCGGATCCGGCTGGCCGAGAAGCTTGGCATCGGCACCATCGACATCAATGCCATGGCCTTCGTGGGCGAAGTCGACGGCATGACGCCGAAGGCCCTGGGCAATCTGCTCAACATCACCACCGGATCTGTGACCGCGATGGTGGACCGATTGGAATCCAAGGGTTTCATGGTCCGCAAACCCAACCCCACGGACCGGCGCAGTGTGCTCCTGCACCTGAGTCCGGCCGGGACGCACGCGATGCAGTGGGCCACCGAACACTTCGCTGAAGCTGCCGCGGCAGTCCTTGAGGGATCACCCGAAGCCAGCATTTCCGACGTCGCCGGCTTCCTGGAAGGAATCGGGCAGCGGCTGCTTGTCGCCGCCAGCGCTCCGGACCAGTCGCCGCGATGACGGCCGCCAACCCGTGAGTTACGAGAGTTAACCGGAACTTCACCGGCGGGGCGGCTCCGCGTTGTCTGCCGCTGGCAGGGTGGCGGGGACGCATCCCTCTGCCCTGGAAGGTCCCACCCATGTCTGTCTCCTCCGGACGCAAGTTCTCCCTGCTGCCCATGCTGGGCCACACCAAGGGCAAGCGCAGCCCGGTAACCTGTGCGCTCAAGTGCGATAACGCCTGCTCCGGCGAGGTCTGCAACAGCAGCCCGAACGGCTACTTCCGCGACATTGCCTCCGCCACGATGTCCCGCCGCGCCGCACTCGGCTTCGGCGCCGCCGGCGCGCTCGCCGTCGTCTTCGGTAACGCCGTGACCTCCGCGGAACCGGCTGCCGCCGGCGGCCCCGGCCTGGCCGCCGCCGCCAAGACCGGCTTCGGCAAGTCCAAGCTGCAGTTCACCGCCATTGCCCCGGTTGACGCCGCCGTCGACGCGTTCACGGTGCCGGCAGGCTTCAGCTGGCAGCCGATCATCCGCTGGGGCGACCCGCTCTTCAACGACTCGCCCGCCTTCGACGTGGACCGCCAGAGCGCCGCGGCGCAGGGCCGCCAGTTCGGCTACAACAACGACTACACGGACATCCTGGCGCTCGACGCCAAGGGCCGCCGTGCCGTGCTCTTCACCAACCACGAGTACACCAACGAGAGCATCATGCTCCCGGCCGGCTTCGACGCCGCGGAGACCCGGGCCATCGGCCGTGCCGCCCACGGCCTCACCGTCGTCGAGTTGGAGCGCAAGAACAAGAACCAGCCGTGGCGCTACGTCCAGGGCGCCCCGCTGAACCGCCGCTTCCTGAGCGACACGAGCTACGAACTCACCGGCCCCGCTGCCGGCTCCGCCCTCGTCACCACCGTTGCCGACCCGGCCGGGCGGACCATCAAGGGCACCCTGGGCAACTGCTCCGGCGGCACCACCCCGTGGGGCACCATCCTCTCCGGCGAGGAGAACTTCAACGGCTACTTCGTGTCCGCCGGGACGTCCGCCGCGGACAAGCGTTACGGCCTGACCAGCAAGCCCACGGCCCGCCAGTGGGAGCTCGACGACCCCCGCTTCGACACCCGCAACCCCGGCTACGCCAACGAAAGCAACCGCTTTGGCTGGATCGTGGAGGTGGACCCGCAGGACCCGACGTCGACGCCGAAGAAGCACTCCGCGATGGGCCGCTTCAAGCACGAAGGCGCCAACGTGATCGTGGCCGCCTCCGGTCACGTCGTCGCCTACATGGGCGACGACGAGCGCTTCGACTACCTCTACAAGTTCGTCTCCAAGGACAAGTACCGTCCCGGGACGACGGCGGCCGACCGCCGGCACAACATGACCCTGCTCTCCGACGGCGACCTCTTCGTCGCCAAATTCGGCGGCGACTCCCCGGCGGCCGAGATCGACGGCTCCGGCAAGCTGCCCGCCGACGGCGCCTTTGACGGTGCCGGGGAATGGCTTCCGCTGGTGGTGGGCGGCAAGTCCATGGTGTCCGGGATGTCGGTCGAGGAAGTCCTGGTCTACACCCGCCTCGCCGCCGACAAGGTCGGCCCCACCAAGATGGACCGCTGCGAGGACGTCCAGCCGAGCCTGCACACCGGCAAGGTCTACGTGGCCTGCACCAACAACACGGACCGCGGCAAGACCGGCAAGGAGGGCGCCACCGAGGTCAACCCGCGCACCCTGAACCGCGACGGCCACATCGTGGAAATCACCGAGACCGGGGACCAGACGTCCACGAAGTTCAACTGGAACCTGCTGATGGTCTGCGGCGATCCGGCCAAGAACACGTCCGCGTACTTTGCCGGCTTCCCGGCCAGCCAGGTCTCGCCGATCTCGTGCCCGGACAACCTGGCCTTCGACTCGGTCGGCAACCTGTGGATTTCCACCGACGGCGCGCCCTCGAGCACCGGCTACGCCGACGGTCTCTTCAAGGTCACCCTGGCCGGTCCGGAGCGCGGCCGCGTGGAGCAGTTCCTTGCCGTACCGCGCGACGCCGAGACGTGCGGACCCATCATCCACGATGAGGAACGGCACGTCTTCGTCGCCGTGCAGCACCCGGGCGAGGATGGCAGCTTCGAGACGCAGAACTCCCGCTTCCCGGATTACGTCGCCGCCGGCGCGACGCCGAAGCCGGGCCAGGCGCGGATCCCGCGTCCGTCGGTCGTCCAGGTCTTCCGCGCCGACGACTAGCCCCTCCCGCCCCGGACGCTTCCGCAGTTGTGGGGGTGTTCGGGTGGACGCTCCCGCAGAGCCGCGCGACTGGGCGGCGTGATCTGCGGGAGCGTCGGGGGGAGGCGGGAACTGATAATTTGAACAGTGTGAATAATCCGGCCGAAATGGTTGTCCCCAGAGTCCAGGCAGCTATTGCCCACGCGTTCGGCGAGGAGTACCGCCAGACGGATCCGGTGATCCGGCCCTCGCAGTTCGCGGACATCCAGATTAACGCCGCTATGGCCCTCGCCAAGAAAGTCGGCCTGCCGCCCCGCGACGCCGCGGCCCGGATCGTCGAGGCGCTGGACCTCGACGGCGTCTGCAGCCTGGTGGAGATCTCCGGACCCGGCTTCATCAACCTCACCTTCGACGGCACCTGGATCGAGGAGCTGCTCAACACACCGGCGCCGGCGGACAGCCGGCCGGAGCCGCTGCACCGCGTCGTCGTCGACTATTCCTCCCCGAACGTGGCCAAGGAAATGCACGTCGGACACCTGCGCACCACCGTGGTGGGGGACAGCATCGTGCGCGTGCTCGAGGCGCTGGGCCACACCGTGATCCGGCAGAACCATATCGGCGACTGGGGCACCCCGTTCGGCATGCTGATCGAGCACTGGCTCGAGGTGGGCGAGGACTCGCCCGAGGCCGCCCTGCTGGTCGATGACCCGAGCGCCTTCTACCAGGCCGCGCGGGCGAAGTTCGACGCCTCCGCCACGGACCCGGACGGCTTCGCCACCCGCGCCCGGCTCCGCGTGGTGGCGCTGCAAGGCGGGGACCCTGAGACGTTCGCGGTCTGGCAGCGGCTCGTGGCCCAGTCGAAGCGCTACTTCAATGCGATCTACGCGATGCTCGGCATCAGCCTGACCGACGACCACATTGCCGGCGAAAGCTCCTACGACGCGCACCTGGCACAGCTGTGCCAGGAACTCGAGGAGCGCGGCATCGCCCGGATCAGCGAAGGCGCGCTCTGCACCTTCCCGGCCGGCTTCACCGGGCGGGACGGCGATCCGCTGCCGCTCATCATCCGCAAGTCCGACGGCGGCTACGGCTACGGCACCACCGACCTCGCCACGATCCGGTACCGGGTCCGCGAGCTCGAGGCGGACCGGGTACTGTACGTCGTGGGCGCGCCGCAGAACGTTCACCTGCGGATGGTCATGGCCACGGCCCGCGACGCCGGCTGGCTGCCGGACACGGTGGAAGCCACCCACGTCCAGATCGGCAACGTGCTCGGCGAGGACGGCAAGATCCTCAAGTCCCGCGCCGGCAACCCGGTCAAGCTGATGGCGCTGCTGCAGGAGGCCGTGGACCGGGCCCGCGCCGTCATCGACGCCAGCCGGCCCGAGCTCAGCGACGCCGAGCGGGCGGTCACGGCCCGGCAGGTGGGCATCGGCGCCGTCAAGTACGCCGACCTCTCCACCGGGCACGACACCGAATACGTCTTTGACTTCGACCGGATGCTGGCGCTGACCGGAAACACCGGCCCGTACGTCCAGTACGCGGCCGCCCGGATCCGCTCCATCCTGCGCAAGGCCGGGGCCCTGGACCAGCACCTCGACGGCGCCGCCGCGTCGTCCGCGCCGCCCGCGGCGACGATCGCCGTCGTCGACCCCGCCGAACGCGCACTGGCCCTGCACCTGCTTGAATACGACGCCACGCTGCAGAAAGTCGGCGAACTGCTCGAACCGCACCGGCTGTGCGCCTACCTGTTCGAGCTCGCGCAGCTGTTCACCTCCTTCTACGACCAATGCCCCGTGCTCAAGGCCGACGAAACGGTCCGCGAATCGCGGCTGGCCCTGTGCGGACTGGTCCTGCGGCGGCTCTCCAGCGGCCTGGAGCTGCTGGGCATCGAGACGCCGGAGAACATGTGAGCCCGTCCGGGGAACCGGCCGTTCCTGCTGCGGGCGGCGGGCTGGGGGCGGTTGAGGCCGCGCGGGTAGCCGTCGCGGCCCTGATCGGCTCGGGGGTGCGCTACGTCGTGGTGGCCCCGGGGTCCCGTTCGGCGCCGATGGCCTACGCCCTGGCCGAGGCCGACGCCGCCGGCCGGGTGGAGCTGCTGGTCCGGATCGACGAACGCGACGCCGGCTTCACCGCGCTGGGCCTGGCCTTGGCCACTGGTGCCCCCGCGGCCGTGCTGACCACCTCCGGCACCGCCGTCGGGAACCTGCTGCCGGCCGTGATGGAGGCCAACCACGCCGCCGTACCCCTCGTGGTGCTTTCCGCTGACCGGCCCGAGGAACTGCGCGGCACCGGGGCCAACCAGACCACCGTGCAGCCGGACCTCTTCGGTGAGCATGTCCGCTTCGCCGTCGACGTGCCCGCGGGCGACAATCCGCTCCGCGCCGTCGAGACCGCGTTGAGCGCCGCCACCGGCGCCTTCGCGGACATCCCGCCCGGGCCGGTGCAGCTGAATCTCGCCTTCCGCGACCCGCTGGTCCCGGCCGCCGGCGACGGCCTCGGTGAGGCGTCCGGCCGCAGGATCCACCAGGCAGCCCGGCATCCGCTCGCCCTGGATTTCCCGGCCGCGTCCGGGGCGCTGCCGGAGCGGCGCACCGTGGTCCTCGCCGGGCACGACGCCGGCCCGGTCGCCGAGGCGTTCGCCCGCGCCCACGGCCTGCCGCTGCTCGCCGAACCCTCCTCCAACGCCAGGTTCGGTCCGAACGCGGTGGGCCCCTACCGGCTGCTGCTGGAGCACTTCGGCCCGGAGTCCGCCCAGCCGATCGAACGGGTTGTGCTGTTCGGCCGCCCCACCCTGTCCCGGCCGGTGTCGGCCCTGCTCGCCCGCGCCGACATCCCGTCCGCCCTCTACCAGCCCGTTCCGGTGGCCTGGTACGAGCCCGGCCGCCGCACCGAACTCCCGCTCGAGACCCTCGCGGACCTGGCCGACTTCGCCGGCCGGGGCCCGGCGTCCTGGCTCGACGCCTGGCTGCTGGCCGGTGCCGCCGCCCAGCACGCCCTGGACCTGGTGCTCACCGGTCCCGCCGCCTCCGGCCCCGCCGTAGGCGCCCTGGTCTGGGAACACGTCCGAGGGCAGCTCGTGCTGGGCTCCTCCAATGGGATCCGCGACGTCGACCTCGCAGGCGCCCCGCCGCAGGAGCCACAGGCCACGGTCTTCGCCAACCGGGGCCTGGCCGGGATTGACGGCACCCTCGCCACGGCCACCGGCATCGCCGTCGGCGGCCGGCAGGAAACCACCGTACTGCTGGGCGACGTGACCTTCCTGCACGACGCCGGCGGGCTGCTGCTGGGCGCAGGGGAGTCCGTGCCGGCGCTGCGGATTGTGGTCCTAAACGACGCCGGCGGGGCCATCTTCGGGCTCTTGGAGCACGGCGCCGTCGAGCGGACCGGCCGCTACGGCAGCGCCGTCGAGCGCCTTTTCGGCACCCCGCACACGGTTGACCTTGCCGCTCTCGCCGCCGCGTACGGCGTCGCGCACCGCGCGGTCAGTACGACGGCGGACCTCGCCGCGGCACTCGCGGAGCCCGTGGTGGGCCGCAGCGTCATCGAAGTGCGGACGGACCGCCACAGCCTCCGGGAGCTGCACGGGCGCATCCGCACTGCCGTATCCGCCGCCGTAGCCGGGGTCCTGGGCCGGTAGCACCCGGTTTCCGCTACGAAAAAGGACAGCCGCTACGTGGAGATCCACGTAGCGGCTGTCCGAAATCGGTGCGGAAAGAATTTACTCCGCGATGTCGATGTGCGTCGGGTCGAGCACGCGCCGGAGGAATTCCTTAGTGCGCGGCTGGGTGGGGGCACTCACGACTTGCTCAGCCGCGCCTTCCTCCACCACGACGCCGCCGTCCATGAAGACCACGCGGTCGGCGACTTCGCGGGCGAAGCCCATCTCGTGGGTCACCACCAGCATGGTCATGCCTTCCTTGGCCAGGTTTCGCATGACGGCGAGCACGTCGCCCACGGTCTCCGGGTCCAAGGCCGAGGTGGGCTCGTCGAACAGCATCAGTTCGGGATCCATGCTCAGCGCCCTGGCAATGGCCACGCGCTGCTGCTGGCCGCCGGAGAGCTGGTCCGGGAACCGGTCCGCGAGGTGGTCCAGGCCCACGCGGGCCAGGTTCTTCCGGGCCACGTCTGAGGCGTCGGCCTGGCTGCGCTTGAGCACCTTGGTCTGCGCGATCGTGCAGTTCTGCAGCGCGCTCAGGTGCGGGAAGAGGTTGAACTGCTGGAACACCATGCCGACCTTGCGGCGCATCTTGTCGATGTCCACGTCCGGGTCGGTCGACTCGAAACCGCCGACGTGGATGGTGCCCACGTTGGGCTTCTCCAGCAGGTTGACGCAGCGCAGCAGGGTGGACTTGCCGGAGCCGGAGGGCCCGATCAGGCACACCACTTCGCCGGGAGCGACCTCGAGGTCGATGCCCTTCAGCACCTCGTTGGCGCCGTACGACTTGCGGAGGTCCTTGATGGAAACCCCGGCGGCCTGGATCTGCTTCGCGGCAGCCGATGACGTTGATTCAGTCATGGTGAGTCCTAGCCCTTCGTCTTGGCGGTACGGGATTCAAAGCGGCGGGCCAGAATTCCGAGCGGAACGGTGATGATCAGGTAGCAGGCGCCGGCGATCACCAGCGGGGTCAGGCCGGCGTTGGGCTGCGTGATGCCGTCGCGGCCGAACTTGGTGAGTTCGTACTGCGACGCTGCCAGGCCCAGGAGGTAGACCAGGGAGGAGTCCTTGGTGAGCAGGATGACCTCGTTGGTCAGCGGCGGCAGGACGATCTTGAACGCCTGCGGAATGACAATCGAGACCATGGCGCGCCAGTGGGGCATGCCCAGCGAGCGGGCGGCCTCGAGCTGCCCCTTCGGCACGGCCTGCAGCCCGGCCCGCAGGGTTTCGGCGATGTATGCCGCGGCGACCATGCCCAGGGCGAGCATCACGGTGACGTAGATGTCGAAGCGGACGCCGAACGCCGTCGGGATGCCGAAACCGAAGGCAATGAAGACCAGCAGGGCCGGGACGCCGCGGAAGAACTCGATGTACAGCGTGGCGATCCAGCGCCACACGGCCACCGAGGAGAGCTTCATCAGCGCCAGCAGCAGGCCGCCGGAGAGACCCACCACGAAGCTCAGGGCCGTGTAGATCAGAGTGTTTTTCAGCGCCAGGGTGATGATCTCCGGGAACTGCTTGACCGCGGAATCCCAGTTGAAGAACGCCTTGCCGATGGAGGCCCAGTCGGCGAAGAGGATGAACAGGACGACGGCGAGTGCCAGCAGTCCGTACTGAACGGACCGGCTGACGCGGGCCCGTTGGCGAACAGTCATTGCCATGTGATTTGCCTTTTACATGTTGCGGGGCGGTTCCGGGTCAGGCGCCGGCCGGAGCCAACTACTGATCCGGAACCGCCCTGCTGTGGTCGGTCCGGGCGGGTGGGTTACTTGGCGGCTTCGCCGAACCAGGTGGTCTTGAGCTTGGTCGTGGTGCCGTCGTCGGCAAGGCGCTTGAGCGTCTTGTTGACGGAGTCGGTCATGGCCTTATTGTCCTTCTTGATCGCGACGCCGAGCTGCTCGCCGGTCTTGTAGGTTTCGGCAAAGACCAGGCTGCTGTCGCCCTTGGCCGCGAAGCCCAGCACGGACTGGTTGTTGATGGCAGCGTCCACGCCGCCGGTCTTGATCGCCTGGATCAGCAGGCCGGTGTTCTCGTACTGGATGGTCTCCAGGCCCTTGGACTTGGCGTATTCCTCGCCGGTGGTGCCCTGCTGGACACCGACCTTCTTGCCCTTGAGGTCGGCCAGGGTCTTCAGCCCGGACGCCTTGGTCACGAGCAGCGAGAGATCGTCGTCGAGGTACGGGGTGGAGAAGTCCATCACGGTCTTGCGCGCATCCGTGATGGAGAGGCCCGAGATGGCGACGTCGCACTGGTTGGTGTTCAGGGCCTGGCCCGACTGGATTCCTTCGAACGCCACGGTCAGGACGTTCGGCTCGACCTTGAGATCCTTGGCGATCTCGGATGCCAGATCCATGTCGAAGCCGACGTTCTTGCCGTCCTTGACGAATTCGAACGGCTCGTAGGGGATGTCCGAGCAGACCGTGAGCTTGCCGGATTCGATCAGCTTGACGCCGGAATCGGTGGTCGTCGAGCCGCCGGACGTGCTGCAGCCGGTCAGGGCAAGGGCGCCGACGGCCACGAGGGCAGCCGCTTTGGCCGCGGAGCCGGCCAGGAAGGAACGGGAGATCAGCATTTCTTTACCTTTTGTTGCAGGGGCATGCTTGTCCAAAACGGCTTTTAGTCTATCGCCGAATAAGAGATGTGCATCACAGGAAACTTAGTTTCACTATTGGATAACTAATTGCCGGCAATTATCAAGAGGCCGCACCCGGCGGCTGTCTGTGATTACGGATTCCGGCGCGGGCCCCGGCGGCCCGTCCAGGCCGCCCGTCAGGGAGGGGTGCTAGCTGCTGATGCCGAGGGATTCCAGCATCGGCCGGAACTTGGCCCAGGTCTCTGCCAGTTCGGCTTCGGGCACGGAGCCCTCGACGACGCCGCAGCCGGCATAGAGCCGGACGGTGTCCGGGCCCTCGATGACCGCGCCGCGCAGCGCGATGCCCCACTCGCCGTTGCCGGCGGCGTCGAGCCAGCCGACCGGGCCGGCGTACGGGCCGCGGTCCAGGTGCTCAAGTTTGCGGATGAGGGCTCCGGCCACGGTGGTGGGGGTGCCGCAGACCGCGGCCGTGGGATGCAACGCGTTGATCAGGGCAAGGCAGGTGGGCACATGGCCTTCCACCTCGGTGAGTTCGGCCTTCACGTCCGAGGCCAGGTGCCAGACGTTCGGCAGTTCCAGGATGAACGGCTCGCTGTGCGCGTTCATGGCCTCGGAGAAGGGCGCCAGCTGCGTCGTGAGCGACTGGATGGCGATGTCGTGCTCATGCCGCTGCTTCTCGGACCCGGCCAGCACGCGCTCGGCAAACTCCAGCGGCGAGCCGGCCATCCCCTCGGCGTCGCGCCGGTCCAGGGTTCCGGCCAGGACGCGCGCCTGCGCCGTCCGGCCCTCGACCTGGATCAGCATTTCGGGGGTGGATCCCACCAGCCCGTCGACCCCGTAGGTCCAGCATTCGCGGTATCGGACCGCAAGCTGGCGCAGGATCTCGGCGGCGTCCACGCCGTCGGGCAGGGTGGCGACAATGTCCCTCGCCAGGACCAGCTTCTCCAGCGCTCCGGTGCGGATTTCGGCGACGCCCTCGGCGACGGCGGCCATCCAGTCCGCCTCGCTGAGCGAGCCGGTGCTCAGCTTGGCTTCCCGCCCGGCCGTTTGCACGGCCGGCGACGCCGGGTCGGCCTGTTGCACGGCCGACGACGCCGACGCGTCGTCCGAGGAGGCGCCGGCCCCGGGTGCGGCGCTGTCCACGTCCAGCCAGCGCCGCAGGGCGGCGCGGGCGCCCGCCTCGGTGAGCTCGCCGTCGTTGAACGTGAGCTGGGTGAGCCAGGCTTTGCCGTCGCGCAGGCCCACCACGATTTCGGGGACGATCAGCCGGGAGGCGTGTTCGGAAACTTTGGAGAAGGCGAAGGAGCCGAAGGCCACCGGGCCGGTGCCGGGGCAGCCGACGGCGTCGGTAATGTCTGCCTCGAGGACCAGGTGCCGCCACCAGATGTCCGCCTCGAGGAACCGCTCGGGGCCGGTGGCGCTGAACCGGGCCACCTCGCCGAAGCCGACCAAGCCGGCCTCGCGGCGGGTCCAACAGAGTACGTCGTCACGGACCAGAAACGACGGCAGCCCCCCGGGGAACGAATCTGCATCGAGGGGGACTGTCAGTGTCCTGATAATTCTGGTACGGAACGCGCTCGTCATGATGAGATAACACTACTCCCGCCGCGCGCCGCGCCCCGGCCCGCCCGTGGTTAGGGGGTGCGTCGAAGATTTGAGACAATAACGGGGTGAACCGAGCATCCTTGGATAAGCGTCCGGACGAAGTAGCCACGATGTTTGACGACGTCGCCCCCAAATACGACGTCGTCAATGACGTCCTGTCCATGGGACAGACGCGCCGCTGGCGCCGGGTCGTCGTTGAAGCCATGGATGTGAAGGCCGGCCAGCGCGTGCTGGACCTGGCCGCCGGAACCGGCACTTCCAGCGAGCCGTACGCCGACGCCGGCATCGACGTGATTGCCTGCGATTTCTCGCTCGGCATGCTCAAGGTCGGCAAGCGCCGCCGCCCGGACATCGATTTCATCGCCGGTGACGCCACCCGCCTGCCGTTCGCGGACAACACCTTCGATGCCAGCACCATCTCCTTCGGCCTGCGCAACGTCAACGAGCCCAAGAAGGCCCTCGCCGAGATGCTCCGGGTCACCAAGGCCGGCGGCCGCCTGGTCATCGCCGAGTTCTCCCAGCCGGTGGTGCCGCTCTGGCGGACCATGTACACCGAGTACCTGATGCGCGCGCTGCCCGCGATCGCCGTCAAGGTCTCCTCGAACCCGGACGCCTACGTCTACCTCGCCGAATCCATCCGCGCCTGGCCGGACCAGGACCACCTTGCCGCCTGGCTGCAGGAAGCCGGCTGGGAGTCCGTCACGTACCGCAACCTCAGCGGCGGCATCGTCGCCGTCCACCGCGCCCAGAAGCCCGCGGGTCCGGCTGCCGGTCCGGCAACCGATCCTGCCTCGGGCGCGAAGGCGCTGGCCAACCACACCGGCCCCGTGGCCAAGCTGCGGCGCAACATCACCCGGCCCGAACGTTAGCTGACAGCTGCCGTGAGAGTACTGATCGTCGGGGCAGGTCCGGCCGGATCCACCGCCGCGTTCTACCTTGCCCAGGCTGGCCTCGACGTCACGGTGCTGGAGAAGACGAGCTTTCCGCGGGAAAAGGTCTGCGGCGACGGGCTCACCCCGCGCGCGGTCCGGGAAATCCAGAAGCTCGGCCTGGCGCACCCCGAAAGCGAGGGCTGGCGGCGGAACAAGGGCCTGCGGCTAATTGCCGGCGGCCGCACCATCGAGCTTCCCTGGCCCGAAGTCGCCGACTTCCCTCAGTACGGCCTGATCCGCACCCGGCTCGGCTTCGACGAGGAACTGGCCCGGCACGCGCAGTCCGCGGGCGCCGTCGTCCTGGAACGCCACAGCGTCACCGAGGCGCTGCGCTCCGAGGACGGCCGCGTCACCGGCGTCCGCGCCGCGCTGCTTGACGACGCCGGCCGCAAGACCGGCGAAACGCGGGACTTCAGCGCCGACGTCGTCCTCGCCGCGGACGGGAACTCAACCCGCACCGCCGTCTCGCTCGGCATCCAAAAGCGCGACGACCGGCCCCTGGGTGTGGCCGTGCGCACCTACTTTACGAGCCCGCGGCACGACGACGACTGGATGGAAGGCTGGCTGGAGCTTCCGGGCCGCGACGGCAAGCTGCTGCCGGGCTACGGCTGGGTGTTCGGCGTCGGCGACGGCACCTCCAACGTGGGCTTGGGCATCCTGAACTCCTCCAAGGAATTCGGCAAGCTGGACTACAAGCAGGTGCTGCGCGAGTGGACCGCCGCGATGCCCTCGGACTGGGGTTTCACGCCGGAGAACCAGGTGGGCGAGATCCGCGGCGCCGCGCTGCCGATGGGCTTCAACCGCACCCCGCACTATTCGCCGGGCCTGCTGCTGCTGGGCGACGCCGGCGGCATGGTCTCCCCGTTCAACGGCGAGGGCATCTCCTACGCCATGGAATCGGCCCGTTTCGCGGCCGAGTTCATCATCGACACCGCGGCGCGCTCCGCCTCGGCGGGCTGGAGCGGGGCCGACGCCGACGCGCACCTCGCCGGCTACGCGGACTTTGTTCGGCAGCAGTGGGGCTCGCACTTCACCCTGGGCCGGGCCTTTGCCGCCGTGATCGGCAGGCCGGCCGTGATGAAACTGGCGCTCCGGACGGGCATGCCCCTTCCAGTGCTGATGAAGTTCGTCGTCCGGTTGCTGGCCAACCTGACCGACCCCTCGGCCAGGGGGATCGAGGACCGGATGATCCGGGTCCTGGAAGCCTTGGTCCCGGCCACCTCCAATACCCGGCCCGTTCCAGACTCAAATCCGCGGATTCCGCAACAAAAAGTTAGGGTTAACCCGTGACCAACTCTGCAGACCAAAGCTGGACGCACGCCGGACACGGCCTGCCGGGCTCCGAACCCAGCCTCAACACCACCGCCATCGCCACCGGCCTGCAGCTGCCGGCCGGTTTTGCGGCGATCGCCGGGGACCCGGAACTCGGCCCGGCCATCACCACGAACCTCGCGCGCGTGGAGAAGAAGCTGCGCGAGGCCATCGCCAACTCGGATCCGCTGGCTGACGCAACGTCGCGCCACCTCGTGGAGGCCGGCGGCAAGCGCATCCGGCCGCTGCTGACCCTGCTCTGCGCCCACCTGGGCGACGCCTCACTGCCGGCCGTGGTGCAGGCCGCCGTCGTCGTCGAACTGACGCACCTGGCCACCCTGTACCACGACGACGTGATGGACTCCGCCCCGTTCCGCCGCGGCGCCCCCACCGCGCACGAGGTCTGGGGCAACTCCGTGGCCGTGCTGACCGGCGACCTCATCTTCGCCCGGGCCTCCATCCTGGTCTCCGAGCTCGGTTCGCGGGCGCTCGGCATCCAGGCCCGCACCTTCGAGCGGCTCTGCCTGGGCCAGCTGCATGAGACCGTGGGGCCGCGCCCGGACGAGGACCCGGTGGCGCACTACCTTTCCGTGATCGCGGACAAGACCGGTTCGCTGGTGGCGGCGTCCGGCCAGCTCGGTGCGATCTTCGCCAACGCCGATCCGGCCTACGAGGCGCTGCTGGTGGAGTACGGCGAGAAGGTCGGCGTCGCCTTCCAGCTCGCCGACGACGTCATCGACGTCACCGGTGTCAAGGTCAAGTCCGGCAAGTCCCCGGGCACCGACCTGCGCGAGGGCGTGCCCACGCTGCCGGTGCTGCTGCTGCGCAAGGCGGCGGCCGACGGCGACCAGTCCGCTGTGGAGTTGCTGCAGCTCATCGACGGCGACCTCAGCTCCGACGAGGCCCTCGCCGCCGCCGTCGCCGGGCTGCGCGAACACCCCGTCACCGCCGAGTCCTGGGTTGTGGCGCGGTCCTGGGCCGACGAAGCCATTGCCGCCCTCGCGCCGCTGCCCGGGGGTGTGGTCAAGGATTCGCTCACCAGCTTCGCGCACGCCGTGGTGGACCGCAGCAGCTAGCGGTCATGGCGGCGGGTCCTCCCGCCTGAGTCTTAAACCGGAATGGCCCCGGTTCTTCACAACGTTACGAGTCGTCCGTTGTGCGGAACCGGGGCCATTTCTCCGTTCGCATCAGATTCACCGGAGGCATTTGGTGAACCCACGAACAACTTTATGACAGTTGTGTCATATTGTCTAGTGATTCTGTAAATTGCCTGTCACGGATTTGCCGGGTGTTGGGGCGTGGAACTCTCAACTGTTTTGGGCGCCGCGGACGTCGAACGGCCGGCAAGTCGCGCCGACCCGCCGTCGGGCGCCTCCGAACCCGGGGAGAATCCGCCCGGGACTTGTCCACATAGCAGCCGGGCAGCCTCCCCGCTGTGGGTGTTGGCAGCTCTGCTGGAAGCGTGGATGTCACGACGTACATGAAATTTGCGGGCTCCGTCGCACGGACTGGAACGCTGCTTCAGGCTGGGTTCTCGGAACGGAGTATCCGCAACTCGCTTACTTCCGGGGAAATACTGCGGTTGCGCCATGATGTAGTTGCGTTGCCGGGTGCGGCGCCGGACCTGGTGGCCGCGGTTTTGGCTAATGGCATGCTGTCCTGTGTCTCGGCGGCGGGACACCACAGGATCTGGAGACTCCACGAGCCGGCGCGGCTGCACCTCTTCTGCCGCCACGGTTCGGCCTCCGGTGTGGTTGTCCACCGAGGCAGTGTGCTCCCGCCGGAGTTCCCGCGACCCGTGGCTGGGCTGACGGATACACTGTTGCACGCCCTGCGATGCCGGCCGCCCATGGAATCCGTGGTCATGGTGGAAAGCGCACTCCTGCAGGGTCGAACCACTCTCGAATATCTCAGAGGGCATCTTCCCGGCAACCGGAACGGTTCAGCGCGGGCGGCGCTGGAATTGGTGGACGGTTCGGCGGGATCCGCGATCGAAGTTGTAGCCAGGCTCCTGTTCCGGAGCGAAGGGATCTTCACGCAGACCCAGGTGGATCTCCCGGGGATCGGGATCGTGGACTTCCTGCTGGAGGGATTCCTCATTGTGGAGATCGATGGAAGCACACATTTGGAAGCCCGGCAGGTGAAGAAGGACCGCGGGCGGAACAATGCAAGCACCCTGGCCGGGTACGCGGTGTTGAGGTACGGGTATCAGGACGTTGTTTTCAACCCGCAGAAGATCGTCGCGGAAGTCTGGCAGGTGTTACGCGGAAGGGTCGTCCGCTGAGTTTCCCCACCTTTCGGCGGCAACCGCCGGAATCAACCGGCGATTCTGCGCAACACGCCGGCCGGCCGGCTCAAACGTGGGGAAAGTCCGCGCCCCGCGGCTCGGGGAGGGCCTCTCTAGTCCTCGTCCTCTTCGTTGAAGGCCCACTCGAACATGTCGAAGACGAATTCGGAGAAGGTGCCTTCCTCACTCTTCCACTGGCCGCGGGCGTTGTTGCGGCGGTACACGATCGGGTCCGGGACGCTGAGGTCGCCCACACGGAAGCCCCAGGTGAATTGTTCTTCCTCGTCCTCGAGGAACATCAGGAAGCCCTCGTCGTCGACCTCAAGCTCTTCGGGGTCCCAGAAGTAGTGGTAGGCCTCCATGAGGTCCTCGCAGCCGCCGAGGGCCAGGTAGAACTCCCGCAGGACCAGCGGGACCTGGAATTGGTGCTCGGCCAGGGCCGCATCGAGCTCGTCTGCCGGCAGCCCGTCCTCTTCCTGCCATTCGTCTTCGAGATACTTCGGAACTAGCGCGCGGAACTTCTCGAGGAACATGTCAGTCATGCTCTTATCCTAGCTAATCCTTAGGGCCACTTTCGGCCGCGTCCAGGCCCAGGCGGTGCCAGCCGCGGACCGCCAGCGGCACGTACCAGTGGCGCCGCCAGGCGGTTACGCGGAAGGCGAAAACCACGGCGGCCACCGCACTCGCCGTCACCGCGGTGAACACCCCGGTGACGGACAGCGCCACCGTCAGCGCGGCCCCCGCGAACGCCGGCAGGGCATAGATGTCCTTGGGGTCAAAGAGCTGCGGCACCTCGTTAGCGGTGATGTCCCGGAGCAGGCCGCCGCCCACCGCCGTCGTGACGCCCAGGAGCACCGCGGCCACGGGGTGCATGCCCGCGGCGAGGGCCTTCAGGCTTCCCGTGATGCAGAACAAGGCCAGCCCGCCGGCGTCGAACAAGACCAGCAGCGAGGTGAAACGCTGGACACTGGAGAAGAGGAAATACACCAGCACCGTCGCCAGCAGCGGGGGAGCGAGGTACGCCGGGTTGGTGAAGGCCGCCGGCGGGCCCGCGTTGATGATGATGTCGCGGATGACGCCGCCGCCCAGGCTCACCACCGAGGCCAGCAACAGGGACCCGACTATGTCGAACTGCTTCCGGGCCGCGAGCAGCGAACCGGAGACCGCGAAGAAGAAGACGCCGGCGAGGTCCAGCCAGACCATAACGAGGCTAAAGGAGAAGGTCATGGGGCGTCCCGGTCGGTTGCAGGGGGGGCGGATAGGGCGGCTCCAAGGTTACGCTAACGGCTATGAATAGCCCCATCCTGATCGCCTGCGCCCACGGCACCTCCAGCACGCAGGGGGCTGCGGAAGTCAATGCCCTGCGGGCCGGTATCGCCGCGCTGCGTCCCGGGCTCGACGTCCGCGAAGCCTACGTCGATGTTCAGGACCCCGAGCTGCCCGCCGTGGTGGCGGGGCTCCCGGCGGGGGAAACCGCCGTCGTCGTGCCGCTGCTGCTGAGCGTGGGGTACCACGTCAAGGTGGACATCGCCCGGGCCGTGAAGAGCCGGCCGGGCACCCTCGCCGCGGCGCCGCTGGGCCCCGACCCGCGGCTCGCGGCGCTGCTGGACCAGCGGCTGCGCGAGGCCGGAGTGACCGACAACGACGCCGTGATCCTCGCCGCCGCGGGATCTTCTGACGCTACCGCCGCGGAAAACGTCGAGGAACTCGCGGGCCAGCTGCGCGCGCTCCGTTCCAACCGGATCGTGGCCGCATACGGCGCCTCGGCGACGCCGTCGGTGCCGGACGCCGTGGCCATGCTCCGCGAGGAGGCGGCGGGAGGCGCCGGCGCGGGGCTGTCGGCCGGGGCGGTGGACCTGGGCGGCCGGGTGGTCATCGCGTCCTACCTGCTGGCCCCGGGGTTCTTCCACGACCAGCTCGCCAAGGCCGGCGCGGACCTGGTCACCGCGCCCCTGCTGCCTTCCCCGGTGCTCGCCGAGATTGCGTTGGCGCGTTATGACGCGGCGGTCGCCGGCAGCGCTTCATGACGAAATGTTGCCCTAGGTGACCCCGCGTTTCTGACCCTTTGTGACGCCATTACGGCCACCCCTACAGTCGATCCATGACTGATACAGCTCTAGCCGGAGCGTCCCCGGACCAGGCTGCCGCAGGCCGCGCCAAGCGACCCGCCCGACCCGCGGCCAAGCCGCACGGGCAGTGGAAAGTGGACGGCACCGCCCCACTGAACGCCAACGAAACCTGGAAACAGGAAGACAACGGCCTAAACGTCCGCGAGCGTATCGAGTCCGTCTACGCCAAGCACGGCTTCGACTCGATCGACGGCACGGACCTGCACGGCCGCTTCCGCTGGTGGGGGCTCTACACCCAGCGCAAGCCCGGGATCGACGGCGGCAAGACCGCCACGCTTGAGCCGCACGAGCTCGAGGACAAGTACTTCATGCTCCGAGTCAGGATCGACGGCGGCGCCCTCACCACCGAACAGCTCCGCGTCATCGGCCAGATCTCCGTGGACTTCGCCCGTGGCTCGGCCGACCTCACCGACCGGCAGAACATCCAGCTGCACTGGATCCGGGTCGAGGACGTGCCGGAGATCTGGCGCCGCCTCGAATCCGTGGACCTGTCCACCACGGAGGCCTGCGGCGACGTTCCGCGCGTCATCCTCGGCTCCCCGGTCGCCGGCATCGCCAAGGACGAGATCATCGACCCGACGCCGCTGATCCACGAGCTCGCCGAACGGTTCATCGGCGACCCGGAGCTCGCCAACCTGCCGCGCAAATTCAAAACCGCCATCACCGGCCACCCCAGCCAGGACGTGGTCCATGAGATCAACGACGTCGCCCTGGTGGGCCTGGTCCACCCCGAGCTCGGCGCCGGCTACGACCTCTGGGTGGGCGGAGCCCTCTCCACCAACCCGATGCTGGGCAAGCGGCTCGGTGCCTTCGTCCGGCCCGAGCAGGCCGCCGACGTCTGGCTCGGAGTCACCAGCATCTTCCGCGACTACGGCTACCGGCGGATGCGCACCAAGGCCCGGCTGAAGTTCCTGCTGGCCGACTGGGGGCCGGAGAAGTTCCGCCGGATCCTCGAGGACGAATACCTCGGCTACAAACTTGCCGACGGCCCCGCGGCGCCTAAGCCCGCCACCCCCGGCGACCACGTCGGCGTGCACGAGCAGAAGGACGGAAAGTTCTTCATCGGCGCCACCCCGCTGGCCGGCCGGCTCTCCGGCAGCCAGCTGGTCCAGCTCGCGGACACCCTGGAGGCCCGCGGCTCGCAGCGGCTGCGCACCACGCCGCACCAGAAAATCGTGGTCCTCGACGTGCCCAAGGACGAGGTGGAACCGCTCGTGGCCGAACTCGACGCCCTGGGCCTCTCCGCCCGGCCGTCGGTGTTCCGCCGCGGCACCATCGCCTGCACCGGCATCGAGTTCTGCAAGCTCGCCATCGTGGAAACCAAGGTCACCGCCGCCACAGCCGTGGCCGAGCTGGAGCGCCGCCTCTCCGACCTGGTCGAGACCAAGCAGCTCCCGCAGGCCCTGTCGCTGCACATCAACGGCTGCCCCAACTCCTGCGCCCGGATCCAGACCGCGGACATCGGCCTGAAGGGCATGATGCTTCCCACGCCCGACGGCGACCCCACCCCGGGTTTCCAGGTCCACCTCGGCGGCGGGCTGGCCTCGGACAGCCGCGAGGAGGCGGGTCTGGGACGCACTGTGCGCGGTCTCAAGGTCACGGCCGAAGAGCTGCCCGACTATGTGGAGCGTGTGGTCCGGAAATTCGTCGCGGACCGTTCGGAGGGCCAGACCTTCGCCGAATGGGCCTTCGCCGCCGATGAGGGTGACCTGCAATGACGGCCGCACCCCGTTCCCGCGAGGAGCTCAAGGCACTCGCCGAGGCCGGCGCCGCCGAGCTCGGCTGGGACGTCCCGGCCCGCGAGGTGATCGCCTGGGTGGCGCGCAACTTCGAGCTGCCCGCCGTCGCCGTGGCCTGCTCCATGGCGGATGCCGTCTTGCCGGCGCTCGTCGCGGACCAACTCCCCGGCGTCGACGTGCTGTTCCTCGAAACCGGCTACCACTTCCCGGAAACCCATGCCACCCGCGATGAAGTGGCCGCGAACCTGCGCGTCAACGTCGTCGACGTGCTGCCGGAAACCACCGTGGAGCAGCAGGACCGGCTGTTGGGCAAGGATCTCTTCGCCCGCGACCCCGCCCAGTGCTGCGCCCTGCGCAAGGTGGCGCCGCTGCGCCGCACCCTCGCCGGCTACGAACTCTGGTTCACCGGGGTCCGCCGCGACGAGGCGCCCACCCGCACCAACACCCCGCTGGTCACCTGGGACGAAGCCAACGGCCTGGTCAAGGTCAACCCGGTGGCGGCCTGGAGCTTCGACCAGCTGGTGCGGTACTCCGATGACAATCTCCTGCCCGTCAACCCGCTGCTTACCCAGGGCTACCCGTCCATTGGCTGCCAGCCCTGCACCCGCAAGGTGGCGGCCGGCGACGACCCCCGCGCCGGACGCTGGGCAGGAACCGACAAGACAGAATGCGGACTACACGTATGAGCACTTTCCTGACTTCCGTGGCCGTCGACCCCGATGCCGCCCCCGCCCCTTCGCGGGACGGCGATGCTGCAAGCAGCATCGCGTCCCGCTCCGACAGGCCCGATGCCACTCCCTGGGCGGCATCGGGGTCGACGGCGGATGGCCGCCTGAGCTCCCCGGCCCGCCTGTCGTCTTTGGATACGTTGGAATCGGAAGCGATTCACATCATCCGGGAAGTGGTCGCCGAGTTTGAGAAGCCTGCGCTGCTGTTTTCCGGCGGCAAGGACTCTGTGGTGATGCTGCACCTGGCCACGAAGGCGTTCTGGCCGGGGAAGGTGCCGTTTCCGGTGCTCCATGTGGATACCGGGCACAACTTTCCTGAGGTAATCGAGTTCCGTGACCGGACGGTGGAGCGGCTGGGGCTCAGGCTCGTCGTCGGCAGCGTCCAGGAGTTCATCGATTCCGGCGCGCTGGCTGAGCGCGCGGACGGCACCCGCAACCCGCTGCAGACCGTCCCGCTCCTGGACGCGATCCAGCGCAACAAGTTCGACGCCGTCTTCGGCGGCGGCCGCCGGGACGAGGACAAGGCCCGGGCCAAGGAGCGCATCCTGAGCCTGCGCGACGAATTCGGCCAGTGGGACCCGCGGAACCAGCGCCCCGAACTGTGGAACCTCTACAACGGACGGCACACTGTGGGCCAGCACGTCCGGGCCTTCCCCATCAGCAACTGGACCGAGCTGGACGTGTGGCGCTACATCGAACGAGAGAACATCGAGCTGCCGGGCCTGTACTACGCCCACCAGCGCGAGGTCTTCGCCCGCGACGGCATGTGGCGCGCGGTCGGCGAGGCCTCCCAGCCGCGGGAAGACGAGCAAGTTATCACCAAGACCGTCCGCTACCGGACCGTCGGCGACATGTCCTGCACCGGCGCCGTGGAATCGGCCGCCGCCACCGTGCGCGACGTCGTCATTGAGGTTGCCGCCTCCACCATCACCGAACGTGGCGCCACCCGGGCCGATGACCGGATCTCCGAGGCTGCCATGGAAGACCGCAAGAAGGACGGCTATTTCTAATGAGCACCACCGCAACTGTGCCTGAATCCGCCGCAGCAAGCCTCGGGCTCTCATCCGCTTCACTGTTTAGGTTCGCGACCGCCGGCTCGGTCGACGACGGCAAGTCCACCCTGGTGGGCCGGCTGCTGCACGACTCGAAGGCGATCCTCTCCGACCAGCTCGACGCCGTTGCGCGCACCTCCGCGGACCGCGGCTTCGGCGGGTCCGGGGCAGCGGCCCCGGGAGGGACACAGCGGATCGACCTCGCCCTCCTGACCGACGGCCTCCGTGCCGAACGGGAACAGGGCATTACCATCGACGTCGCCTACCGCTACTTCGCCACGGACCGCCGCAGTTTCATCCTCGCGGACTGCCCCGGGCACGTGCAGTACACCAAGAACACCGTCACCGGCGCGTCCACCGCGGACGCCGTCGTCGTGCTCATCGATGCCCGCAAGGGTGTCCTGGAGCAGACCCGGCGGCATCTGTCCGTGCTGCAGCTGCTGCGTGTGGCCCACGTGGTCGTCGCCGTGAACAAGATCGACCTCGTGGATTTCAGCGAGGACGTGTTCCGCGCGATCGAGGCGGATGTCCAGCAGGTCGGGCGCGAGCTCGGGCTCGGTCGCCAGGAATCAAGTGCCGTCGGCGTCGCCGATCTGTTCGTCATCCCCGTGTCCGCGCTCGACGGCGACAACGTCGTCGACCGCTCGGACCGCACCCCCTGGTACCAGGGTCCGGCGCTGCTGGAGGTCCTCGAGACGCTGCCCGCCGCCGACGAACTCGAAAGCCACCTGGAGAGCTTCCGCTTCCCGGTCCAGCTGGTCATTCGGCCGCAGGGTGCGCTGGCGCCCGACGCCGTCGCCGGGGGACTCGACGTCGAGAATTACCGTGACTACCGGGCCTACGCCGGACAGATCACCGAAGGCTCGGTAAAAGTGGGGGATAAGGTCAATGTCCTGACCCCGGGCCAGGCGCCGCGCACCACCACCGTCACCGGGATCGACTTTGCGGGCCGCGAACTCACCGAGGCCGTGGCCCCGCGGTCCGTAGCGCTCCGGCTCGCGGACGAGTTCGACGTCGCCCGCGGCGACACGATCGCGGCGGCGGGGCCCGCCGGGGGCAAAATCCCGGAGTCCACCGCCGACCTGTACGCGGCGCTGTGCTGGCTCTCGCCCAAGCCGCTCCGCGAGGGCGCGAAGGTCCTGGTGAAGCACGGCACCCGCACGGTCCAAGCCTTGGTCCGCAACGTGACGGGCAAGCTGGATCTCGCCAACTTCCAGTTGGAGCCCACCACCACCCTGGAGCTCAACGACATCGGCCACGCCCAGCTCCGGCTCGCAGCGCCGCTGCCGCTGGAAAACTACCTGCGCCACCGGCGGACCGGGGCCTTCCTGGTGATCGACCCGCAGGACGGCAACACGCTTGCCGCCGGGCTCGTCAAGGACCACCCGGGCGACCACGAGGACGAGCGCTACTCGATCTGAGGCTCACCGATCGGGGGCGCTGTTCTACTGCCCTAAGCTTTGCAATAGCTCAAACCGGCGGCCTTGGATACCCTGCTGCTTAGAGGCGCTGCGCGTTGATCCGAGGGGGAGCGGTTGGAAGACCATGATTCCGTTATTGCCAGGTCCCTGGAGCACTACAGGGCTCTGCTTCCCCGGCTGAATGCTGCTTCGGACGCGATCGGGGATGCCATCCGCGCCCGGCTCCGCGACGATGGTCTCAACCACCACACCGTGCAGGCCCGGGTCAAGGACCCAGACTCGGTCAAGGAAAAGCTGGACCGCCTCACGGCCGACGGCAGGTTCAAATACGAGCGCGGCCTCGAGCAGCTCAATGACCTCATCGGTGTCCGGATCATCATGTTCCTGGAACCCGACATCGCGGACGTTGCCACGGCGCTGAAGGGGCAGTTCAACTGCCGCGAGGACGACGACAAGACCAGCTCCCAACGGCGGAACGGCCAGATCGGCTACGCCGGCCGGCACCTCATCCTCGAAGTCCCTGCCGGGAACGTACCAGTGGGCTGCCACACGTTCATCGGCGAGCGCTTCGAAGTCCAGATCCGGACGGTGCTGCAGCACGCGTGGGCCGCCTTCGAGCACGACATCCGGTACAAGGGACTCGCCGAGGCCAACGCGGAAGTGGACCGAGCGTTCACCATGGCGTCGACCCTGATCGAACTCGCCGACGCCCAGTTCTCGGCAATCAACGACATCGTCAAACGCCGCCAGGCCGAAAGCACGGCCGAGTTCGCCGCGAATCCCGCCACCGAGCTCACCGGGGACATCCTCCACGACATGCTCGCGCGGCTGCTCTCCGAACACCCCAGAAGCCAGGCCCGGCAGTACGGCTGGCTGGGGGACGTCCTGGCGGCCAACGGGGTGCGGACCGTGGCCGAGGCCGAGAAGCTGTTCGGTGCCGCCGACTGGTCCGGCGTGGCGAAGCGGATGGACTACAAATTCCCCGCCGGCCACGTCCGGATCGCCGACGACTTCCTGCTCAAGACATGGGGCGCGGACTACATTGCGCGGACCAAGTCCCTGGGCGACGACCCCAAACGGGAGGCGAAGCTGACGTACCGGCTGGAGCGGATGCAGGACTGAGCCTGCCGCACCCGAAACAATCAGGCGCCCGGCGGCCGGTATTTGATCTGCTCGGCCTTGGCCAGCGCTTCCATGGTTTCGTCGACCGTCAGGAGCACGGTCGTCTCGAAGGAGCTAAGTGCCCCGCCTCCGCTGATCGCGAGCGCAACCGCGGCCATGGACACGTTGTCGGGCGCCTCCCACAGGTTGTAGCCGTCGTGCGAGCCAAAGGCGTACCAGAAGCCGTGGAGCTTCCCGCCCACCGATTCGATGTAGGCCTGGGCGGCCTTCCTGCGGTCTTCCGGTTTGCTGATCAGTCTCGCCCACGTCTCGGGTGTGTAGCTGAACTTCGACAGATAGAGGGGCATCGTCTCGTCCTTTCCTGCGTGTCCCGGTTCAGTAAGAATGGCAGTCGGCTGCCTGGCCAGCAATGGCCGCGCCCGGGTCTCCCGCGAGCGGAGAGACCCGGGCCGTGCCCGGGCCTCAGGGTCCTTGCCACCCGGCCACCGGCGGACCATCATCGTCGTGGGAGGGCAGATCGTTGGAAGCCATCAACAGCCGTCTCTTCAGCTGGGCATCCATCCTGGACGACGAGACCCGCAGGCAGGCCCTCGCCACGGCCCAGCTGCCCATCATCTACCCGCACCTTGCGCTGATGCCGGACGCCCACCTGGGCAAGGGGGCCACTGTGGGCTCTGTCATCCCCACCGTGGGCGCCATCATCCCGGCCGCCGTGGGCGTGGACATCGGCTGCGGCATGATCGCCGTCCGCACCCAGTACATGCGCAAGGAGCTGCCCAAAGACCTGCAACGGCTGCGCGAGGCAATCGAGCGCGCCATTCCCTTGTCCGCCGGCCACTTCAACCGCAGGATCTCCGCCACCGCCGGACCCCGGCTCGCCGAGCTGCGGCGGCTGGCGGCGAAAGCGGGCTTTGACCCGGCTATGTACGCGGCCAACTGGGAGCTGCAGCTTGGCTCGCTGGGCTCGGGCAACCACTTCATCGAGGTTTGCGTGGATGAGAACGCCGCGGTGTGGCTGTTCCTGCATTCGGGCTCCCGCGGGGTGGGCAACAAGATCGCCCAGCGGCACATCGCCGAGGCCCGGAGCGTGGCCCTGCGCCGGCACATCGCCCTGCCGGACCGGGACCTGGCCTACCTCGAGGAAGGCACCCCCGAATTCCGCCGGTACCTCCGGGAACTGCGGTGGGCGCAGCACTTCGCCCTGCTGAACCGCGAGGAAATGATGGACAGGGTGGTCCAGCAGTTCGAATGCTGGGTCGGCGGCCCGGTCCGGGAACTCGAACGGATCAACTGCCACCACAACTTCACCGCGCAGGAAACGCATTACGGCAAGTCTGTCTGGGTCTCGCGCAAGGGCGCCATCAGGGCCCAGGCAGGGGACCCCGGGCTGATTCCCGGGTCCATGGGCACGGCGTCCTACATCGTCGTCGGGCGGGGGAACCAGGCGTCGCTGAACTCCGCACCGCACGGCGCCGGCCGGGAGTATTCCCGCACCGCCGCGCGGAAAGCGTTTTCGCTCGCCCAGCTGAAGACCGCCATGCAGGGCATCGAATTCCGGCCCCGCGAGGCCTTCATCGACGAGATCCCCGCCGCATACAAGCCCATCGACCTGGTGATGCGCGACTCTGCGGACCTCGTCAGGGTGCGGCACAAGCTCCGGCAGCTCGTCAACGTCAAAGGCGACTGAGCCCGGCCGGGTGCGAATGCAGGGTCCGCATATGACGCTGCATGAACTTGCGTGACCCCGGGTTTCCGCACCATTGAACCCGGTTCGTGGCCCTCCCTAGGGTGAGTCCATGACTACTCCGGAACGGTTCAACAGCCCCTCCCTCAGGGCACTCCAGGGGCGATGTCGCCGGCGCTGACCACCCGCCCGGCCCACCCGCACCCCCACGAACAGGATCCTTCCATGTCATCCACGCCTGAGAACCCCACCCCCGGCACCACCCGGATCGTCGCCGGCGAATCGGCCAAGCCGAAACGCAAGCGCACCGTCGAAATCGGCGTCGCCGTCGGCCTCGCCCTGCTGATCGGCGCCGGCGCCGCCGTCGCCTCGACGGTGTCCCGCACCAACGAGGCCGGGGCAGCGCCGGCCGCGGGCACCGCCCCGGCGACGGAACTCCGGCTCGGCTACTTCGGCAACATCACCCACGGCCCGGCCCTGATTGGCGTCACCAAGGGGTTCATCGCCAAGGAACTGGGTCAAACCAAGCTCAGCACACAGGTCTTCAACGCCGGCCCCGCCGCGATCGAGGCGCTCAACGCCGGCGCGATCGATGCGACCTACATCGGACCCAACCCGGCGATCAACTCCTACGTGAAGAGCAAAGGCGAATCCATCAGCATCATCGCCGGCGCCACGGCCGGCGGTGCGCAGCTTGTGGTCAAGCCCGGTATCAACTCGGCCGCCGGCCTCAAGGGCAAGACGCTCGCGTCGCCGCAGCTCGGCGGCACCCAGGACGTGGCCCTGCGCGCCTGGCTCGGCCATCAGGGGTTCAAGACCTCCACGGACGGCAGCGGCGACGTCACGATCAACCCGACCGAGAACGCCCAGACCCTCAAACTGTTTCAGGACGGTAAGCTCGACGGCGCGTGGCTGCCGGAGCCGTGGGCGTCACGCCTGGTGCTCCAGGCCGGGGCGAAGGTCCTGGTCGACGAGAAGGACTTATGGGAGAAGGGCGAGTTCGTCACCACCGTCCTGATCGTCAACAAGACGTTCGCCGCCGAGCACCCGGCCACCGTGCAGGCGCTCCTCAAGGGGCATGTTGAATCCGTCGACTGGCTGAACGCGGCACCCGCCGCAGAGAAGGCCACCGTCCTCAACGACGCACTCAAGGCAGCCGCCGGAAAGGCGCTGCCGGCCGACGTCATCGACCGGTCCCTGAAAAACATCGTCTTCACCACCGACCCGCTCGCCGGGACCTACAAGAAACTGCTCCAGGACGGCGTCGACGCCGGAACCACCAAGCAGGCCGACATCAACGGCATCTTCGACCTCACGGCGCTCAATAGTGTCCTGGGCGAGAGTGCGGCCGGCAAAACGATCTCCGCCGGAGGGCTCGGCAAGGACTAGCTCCTTAGCCTCCAGCCAACCGCAACAACAGTAAGGACCAGACCATGCCAGTCGTACTGGAAAACCTGGGCAAGCGCTTCGGCGACGGCGCCCCGGTGCTGGACGACGTCAATGCCACCATCGGGCAGGGCGAATTCGTCGCCCTGCTCGGTGCGTCCGGCTGCGGCAAGTCCACCCTCCTCAACATCATGGCGGGATTGGAGGCCCCGACGTCGGGCGCCCTCGAAGTGCCCAGCGACGGCGCTGCGTTCATGTTCCAGGACGCGGCGCTGTTCCCGTGGCTGACCGCCCGGGAAAACATCGAGCTGGCCCTGAAGCTGCGAGGCATCGGGAAAGCCGACCGCAGGATCCGGGCGGGGGAGCTGCTGGACCTGGTGCACCTGGGCGGCGCCGGCGACAAACGGCCCCACGAACTCTCCGGCGGCATGCGCCAGCGGGTGTCCCTGGCCCGTTCCCTGGCCCAGGACCGGCAGCTGCTCCTCATGGACGAGCCCTTCGCGGCCCTGGACGCGATTACCCGCGACCTGCTCCACGACGAGCTGGAACGGATCTGGAAGGAAACCGGCCGCACCATCGTCTTTGTCACGCACAACGTCCGGGAAGCGGTCCGCCTGGGCCAGCGTGTGCTGCTGCTCTCCTCCCGGCCCGGCCGCGTGGTGCGCGAATGGCAGGTCAGCGAGGAACACCGCACCGACGCCGGCCTGGCAGGCCAGCTCACCGGCGAAATCACCGCCCGGCTGCGAGAGGAGATCCGCCGCCATGCCAAATAACCAACTTCCCGTAGCGGAAGCTCCGGCCGAGACCCGCAAGGTCACCGCCGCCCTGACCCGTTCCGCCAGCGGAAAGGAAGACCTGCGCGAGCTCGAAGCAGGCCTCGATTCCCTGCAGTCCGATGCCATCCGCAGGGCCCGCATCGACTGGAGCAGGATCCTGCTGCCGGTGGCTGCGCTCGCGGTGCTGGTGATCCTCTGGCAGCTGTACGTGTCCCTCGGTTTCAAACGGCGCGACGTCGTGCCCGGCCCGCTGGATGTCATCGGCCAGATCGGCACGCTCTGGGGCGAAGGCAAGCTGCAGGAGGCTGTCTGGACCTCGCTGCAGCGCGGCGTGCTGGGCTTCCTGATCAGCGTGGTCATTGCGACGCCGGTGGGGCTCCTGCTCGCGCAGGTGGCACCCTTGCGGCGCGCCTTCGGGCCGCTGATCTCGGGCCTGCAAGTCCTGCCGTCTGTGGCCTGGGTGCCTGCCGCCATCCTTTGGTTTGGGATCACTGATGCCACCGTTTATTTCGTGGTGTTCATGGGTGCCATCCCATCGATCATCAACGGGCTGGTCTCGGGCGTCGACCAGATTCCACCGCAGTACCGCAGCGTCGGAAAAGTGCTGGGGGCCTCCCGACTCCAGTTGGCCCTGCAGATCATCCTGCCTGCGGCCCTGCCGGGCTACCTCGGCGGTCTCAAACAGGGATGGGCGTTCTCCTGGCGCTCGCTCATGGCCGCGGAAATCATCGCCGTTGGCGGCACCATCGGCTTCGGCCTCGGCTCGATGCTGGACCAAGGCCGTGTTCTGTCCGACATGACCATCGTCATGTCCGCCATCCTGCTGATCCTCGGCGTCGGGATCCTGATCGAACTGCTCGTCTTCGCACCGATCGAAAAACGCCTGCTTCGCCGCCGCGGCCTCCTCGCCGGCAGCACCCGCTAGATCCCTGGCGCCAAGCAGCGCGGGGTCCCTTACAGCCCATGATCTAAGGATTTATGGCCCGTAAGTGACCCCGCGTTGCTGTTGTCTGTCGTCAAAGGCAGGCCTACACTCACGGCTATAGGCCGGGTTACGGCCAAACCATCCGATTCCAAGGAGACAGCCGTGGCGCCAAAATTTGGAGTGCTGGCACTGGTCGAAGCCAAAGCGGGAAAGGAACAGGAAGTCTGGGACTTCCTCAACGGAGGCCGCGAGATCGTGCTCAGCGAACCTGGCACCCGGACCTGGTACGCCTTCCGGGTCAACGAGAACACCTTCGGCATTTTCGACACTTTTGACACCGAGGAGGACCGGCAGGCCCATCTCAACGGGGCCATTCCTGCCGCCCTCGGCCAACACGGCCCGGAGCTGCTGGCCAAGGATCCGGACATCAAACTGGTCGAAGTCATTGCGGTGAAGTAGGGGCGAAGGCTTTTTTCAGGACCCGGCGCCGTCCGTCCGGGGCGGCTTTGACACGGACACGCCGCCGTTTGAGGCCGGTGCGGCTGCCGCAGCCGTCAAAGTTCCCCCGGAGCGCCAGCGACTCAGCCAAACATCGGCCGGCCAGCCAGCCGGAGGAGACCCAGGTTACGCCCCGTTACCCTGCATGAACGGGTGTTTCCGCACCGTTGTTCCACTCTCGGACGCCGCCCTATCGTCGATGCATGGCAATTCAGGACATTTACCCCACCGCGCTGCGCCTGCTCGGCCGGCCCGTGCTGGTCGTCGGCGGCGGACCCGTCGCCGCACGCCGCGCCAGGGGACTGCTCGACGCCGGCGCCCGAGTCACCGTCGTGGCGCCGCTTGCCTGCCCGGCCCTGAACGACCTGTCCGACGCCGGGCTCCTCAGCTGGCAGCCCCGCCCTTACCGCAGCTCCGACGTCGACGGCGCCTGGTTCGTCCAGACCGCCACCGGCGACGCCGGCGTGGACGCGCAGGTCGCCGCCGACGCCGAGGCGCAGCGCATCTGGTGCGTCAACGCCTCCGACCACGAGGCCTCCGCCGCCTGGACGCCGGCCGTCGCCGTCGTGGATGACGTCAAGATCGCCGTCAACGCCGGGGGGGACCCGCGCCGGGCGATGGCCCTGCGCGACGCCGTCGCCACCGCCCTGGCTGCCGGGGACCTGCCGCTGCGCCGACACCGCGCTTCGGGCACAGGCTCGGCCGCCGGGGCCGGCACGGTGGCGCTCGTGGGCGGCGGACCAGGCGATACCGGACTCATCACCGTCCGCGGCCGGCGGCTCCTGGGCCAGGCCGACGTCGTCGTCGCCGACCGGCTCGGCCCGCGCGAACTCCTGGCCGAACTGGCCCCCGACGTCCGCGTGATCGAGGTCGGCAAGACCCCCGGCCACCACCCGGTCCCGCAGTCCGAAATCAACCGGATCCTCGTCGACGAAGCCCTCGCCGGCCACCGGGTGGTCCGGCTCAAGGGCGGCGACCCCTACGTCCTTGGCCGCGGCGGCGAGGAGGCCGAATTCTGCCGGCAACACGGCGTCGAGGTGGAAGTGGTGCCCGGCGTGACCTCGGCGGTCTCAGTCCCCGCCGCCGCCGGCATCCCGGTCACGCACCGGGGCCTCGCCAAGGGCTTCAGCGTGGTCACCGGCCACGAGGAGCTTTCCGAGGTGCCCGCCCGCGCCGACCACACCGTGATTCTGCTCATGGGCGTGGGACAACTGCGCGATTCCGCGGCCTCGCTGGGACGCGCCGGTTTGCCAGCCGGGACGCCTGTTGGCATCGTAGAGAATGGATACCTGCCCAACCAGCGGGTGACCATCGGAACGCTCGAAACCATCGCGGACCAGGCGGAGGCCGCAGGCGTCGCGAATCCTGCCGTGATCGTGATCGGAGACGTGGTCCGCGTCAGCCCGTTCGCGCCGTCGCACTTCAAGACCGCGGACTACAGCACCACCTCCCCGAACGTCCCGCGCGTCCCCGCCCGTTAGTTTCAGCCCGCGTCACGACCCCGTAAAGACCGTCGATTGCTCCATAACTGCCGTTATCAAGCCTCAAAAGGGCGGTTATGGAGCAACGGATGCAGAAGAATAAGGAACACAGCCGTGTCAACGAACACCCCCGTAGGAACCGCCGCCCGCCCGCTGCGCGTCGCCGTCGTCGGTTCCGGCCCCGCCGGCGTCTACGCCGCGGACATCCTGACCAAGAGCGAGGCCGTCAAGAGCGGCGAGCTCACCGTCAGCATCGACCTCTTCGACCGCTACCCGGCACCCTACGGCCTGATCCGGTACGGCGTGGCCCCGGACCACCCGCGCATCAAGGGGATCGTGAACGCCCTGCACAAGGTCCTGGACCGCGGCGATATCCGTTTCTTCGGCAACGTGGACTACGGCACTGACCTCACGCTCGAGGACCTCCGGACCCACTATGACGCCGTCATCTTCGCCACCGGCGCCATCAAGGACGCGGACTTGAACATCCCGGGCATCGAGTTGGCAGGCTCTTACGGCGGGGCCGACTTCGTCTCCTGGTACGACGGGCACCCGGACGTGTCCCGCGACTGGCCGCTGGAGGCCAAGGAAATCGCGGTGATCGGCAACGGCAACGTGGCCCTGGACGTGGCCCGGATGCTCTCCAAGCACGCCGATGACCTGCTGGTCTCAGAGATCCCGGACAACGTCTACCGCGCCCTGAAGGATTCCCCGGTTACCGACGTCCACGTCTTCGGCCGCCGCGGCCCGGCGCAGGTGAAGTTCACCCCGCTGGAGCTGCGCGAACTATCCCACTCCAAGGACGTGGACATTGTCCTCTACCCGGAGGACTTCGAGTTCGACGCCGAATCGGACCGCCAGATCCAGAGCAACAACCAGACCAAGACCATGGTGGGCACGCTCACCAACTGGATCGCCGAGCAGCCGGAGGATCTCTCCGAGCTCACCGCGTCCCGGCGCCTGCACCTGCACTTCCTGCACAGCCCGGTCGAGATCTTCGACGATGCCGCCGCCCCCGGCCGCGTCGCCGGCATCAAGTTTGAGCGCACCGAACTGGACGGCACGGGCAACGCCCGCGGCACCGGCGAGTTCATCGACTACCCGGTCCAGGCCGTCTACCGCGCCATCGGCTACTTCGGTTCGGCCCTGCCCGAGGTCGAGTTCGACCACAGCAAGGGCGTCGTCCCGAACGACGGCGGCCGCGTGCTGGATGCCTCCGGAGACCACGTGCCGGGCATCTACGCCACGGGCTGGATTAAGCGCGGCCCGGTGGGCCTGATCGGGCACACCAAGGGCGACGCCCTGGAAACCGTGACCTACCTGCTGGAGGACCGCGACAGCCTGCCGCAGGCGGCTGCGCCCGCGCCGGAGGCGATCGTCGGACTGCTGGAAAACCGGGGCGTGCAGTACACCAGCTGGGAGGGCTGGCTTGCCCTGGACGCGCACGAGCGGTCCCTCGGCGAAAAGGCGAGCGCCGGCGCGGACAGCGTCCAGCGCGAACGCATCAAGGTGGTCCCGCGCGAGGACATGGTGGAGATCTCCCGCGGCGGAGTCGCTGCAGAGGTCTGATCTCTTGTAGCTATGTTGCGTACGCGATCCGGGGCGGTAGTCAGTAGGCTTACCGTCATGGACATTGCCAGGCACCCAGGATCCGGCCGATGAGGCTCCGTCACAGCAACGCGTCCGGCCGCGGCTACCGCCGGGTTCCCGCCGGGACCGGGTTCAGCTACAAGGACCTGGACGGGTCGACCCTGCCGGCCGGCCCGGTGCGGGAGCGGCTGGAAAGCATCGGGATCCCGCCGGCCTGGACCGATGTCTGGATCGCGCCCTACGAGAACGGGCACATCCAGGCCACCGGGGTCGACGCCGTCGGCCGGCGCCAGTACATCTACCACCCAAGCTGGCGGGAGCGGAAGGACCGGCTGAAGTTCGACCGTTCGCTCCAACTCGCGGAAACCCTGCCGTCCGCACGCCGGCTGGTGACCCTGGACCTGCGCTCCGAAGGGCTCACCCGGGAGCGCGTGCTCGCGGCCGCCTTCAGGATGCTGGACAGCGGATCGCTGCGCGTGGGCTCCGAGCGGTACACCAACGAGAACGGCAGCCACGGCCTGGCCACCCTGCTCTGCGCCCACGTGAAGGTGCGCAAGGACGAACTCCGGCTCAGCTTCCCGGCCAAGAGCGGCAAGACCTGGGAGTCCCGGATCGACGACGCCGACCTCGCCGCCGTCGTCCGCTCGCTCAAGCGCCGCGGCGGCAACGCCCGCCTGCTGGCCTACAAGAACGGCCGCAGCTGGCATCCGGTCACCAGCGCCGAGATCAACGAGTACGTCAAGGAACGCACCGGCGCGGACTTCACCGCGAAGGACTTCCGCACCCTGCGCGGCACCGTCGCGGCGGCCGTAAGCCTGGCCAAGAGCGGCCCGCAGGCCAAGGTCTCGGCCCGGAAGCGCGCCGTGAGCCGCGCCATGGTCGACGCCGCGGCGGTGCTGGGCAACACGCCGTCGATCGCCCGGAAGAGCTACGTGGATCCGCGCCTGCTGGACCACTTCGCGGCGGGGGAGACCATCGACCCGAAGCGGCTGGATTCGGCCGAGTCGGAGATCCGGGCGCTGCTGTACCAGGAGGGTGCGGTCGTCCCGCTGCGCTGACCGGCAGCCGCAGCGGAAAGGGCCGGCGCGGAACCCGGCGCGTCAGAACCCGGCGCGTCAGAACTCGGCGTTGATGAATCCGATGATGATCGCCGTCCACCAGCACGCCTGCGAGATAACCAGGCACACCAGCAGGTGGATCCGCTGACCGGCGCTCAGGCCCCGGAAGGGGGTTTCCGGCGGCAGATGGGCCAGCCGCCGCATCAGCGGGATCAGCATGATGCCGTTCAGGCTGAGCACCAACACGGCGGCCAGTTTGACGTCTGTCATCGGGTTGTTCAGGTGCGGGTTCAGGAACACCCCGGTGGCCAGCAGGCCGGCGAGGCCCGCCCAGATCAGCGGCGTGGCGGCTCCGTCGAGCCGAATGGTTTCGGCCAGTTTGCGCCGGCCGAGGAGCCACAGGAAGCCGTGCCAGTCGACCAGGAGGATGGCACCGAAGGACACCACCAGGGACAGGACATGCAGGACGACGGCGATGTTGTGGGCGTAGCCGCCGACCCGGACCGCCGTAGACATCGTGACCGACAGCAGCCACGCCGCTGCCGCCGCCGCGGACAAGGCGATCACCAGGCGCCGGGTGGACCGCTCGGATTCACGGTGGCGCCGGATGGTGCGTCTGCTGACTGGGACGTAGCTCATGGCCCTACCTCGAAGAACCGACCCGCTGGGGGCGTGCTCGGTACCTGCCGGAAGAGAAGGAAACGCGGTTCCGGGCCTAGCTAAAACGATATCCCCGGCCCCGCGCGGCAACAAGGGAGGAAACCTACGCTACATCCGGCCGAACCGTGCGCGGATCAGGGCGAAAACCCCGTAGGCCATGAACCCGGCGCCAATAGCCAGCAGCAGGTAAGGCCCGAACGGGTGGTGCTGCAGCGCCTTGAGGCTACCGTCCAGCCCGGTGGACGAGCCGGGGTCATTGGTGGCCGCGGCCATCACGAACAGCAGGCCGGTCAGGACCAGCGCCAGACCCTTGGCAACGTGGCCGGCCACGCCCAGGCCGCTGATGAGGTGGCCGCGGTGCGTGCCTTCGAAGTGGCGCAACTCCTCCTTGAATTTCTTGCCCAGGCCCTTGACCACGAAGAAGACGCCGATCCCACCCACTGTCAGTCCCAGGCCGATCAGCAGTGGTGCGCCCAGCGGCCGGTTCATCAGGGCTTCGCTGAATGCCGCGGTGGAATCGCCCGAGTCGCTGCGGAAGCCCAGGGCGAAGCTGGCAAAGGTGAAGCCGACGCTGCCGTAGGCGATTGCCAGGAAGCCCGAGGAGACCAGCTTGCCCAGCCGTTCGCCGCGGGGCAGGTGCCTGGCCCGCAGGGTCGCCTCGCTCAGCTGCCACAGGGCGAGTCCGGCGCAGCCGATGAAGCAGAGCCACAACACCGCCGGACCCCAGGGGTTGGCGGCGAGCTGCTCGATCGCTCCGGTGGGCTCGGCCTGGCCCGGCGCGCCCAGGACCAGCGCGACGGCGATCGCCCCGATGACAATGTGGAGCAATGCCATCACGGCGAACCCCCACCGCGCGACGACGTCGAGCACCCTGCTGTTTGAGGCGGCCTCTGCGGCATCGGCGGCTCCGCCGATGGCAGCCTCGTGCTGCGGCACGGCACGACCGCCCGGCAGTTCGCCGCTCAACCGTTTGCCTCCATGGCCACGAGCTTACGCGCAACGGGGCGGCTCTTCCGGCGGCCCTTCCGGCTGGAAGCCGGCGGACTGGCACCGGAATACCGGGACTACCAACTTGTTGGTAAGTGTGCTTACTATGTCCGGGGTGCGGCGTCGCATGTGGCCGCACCATTCCGGATTCGAATTCACACGATAGGAAGCTCACCATGGCAGGTAATCTTGTTGCCCGATCCATCCACGACCTGACCGCCGGCGCGTGGTTTGGCGGTTCGCTGATGGGCGCCATCGGGCTGAACGGCGCGACGGCGGAGGCCAAGGATCCCGCCGAGCGCACCCGTCTGTCCAGCCTCGGCTGGAAGAAGTGGGCCCCGTACCAGACGGCCGCATTCGGCGCGCACTTCCTTTCCGGCCTCGCCATCATGTGGGAGAACAAGGGCCGGATGGCCAAGCAGGACGGCGTTACCCGGCTGAGCATCTACAAGTCCATCGTCACCCTGGCCGGTGCAGCCGTGACGCTGTACGCCGGACTGCAGGGCGCGAAGGTGGACAAGCTGGCCGCCGAGGGCGCCGAGGGTGCCACCGAGCCCAAGCCGGGCGCCTCGGAGGAACTCCGCTCCGCCCAGCAGCAGCTGAAGATCCTGCAGTGGGCCATCCCGGTCTTCGCAGGCTGGGTGATCGTCCTGGGCGCCAAGCACGGTGAAATGCAGCGGCCGAAGAACGTCTTCAAGGGCCTCTCCCGCTAAGCGCGCTGGTTCCACTCCGACGCGGGGTCAGACCGCTCCCACGGCACTTGCCGGACGGGCGCGGTCTGGCCCCGCGTTGTTCGTGGCGGGGATGCGTGCGTCAGCGCGGGTGCCGGGCGCTGAGCCGCTGCACGGCCAGCGCCAGCCAGAGCTGAACCCGGTCCGCGGTCTGTGCCGGGTCGTAGCCGGTCAATTCGGTGATTTGCGCCAGCCGGTAGCGGACCGTGTTGCGGTGCAGGGTGAGCTCCTCGGCGACGGCGGCGACCGAGCCGTTGTTGCTCAGGTAGCTCTCCAGCGTGGTCATCAGTTCGGCGCCGTGCGCGGCGTCGAAGTTCCGGAGCGGGTTCAGCGACTCGTTCGCCATGTCCGCCAGCGGAACGTCCTCGCTGGCCAGCAGCAGCGAAGTCAGGCTCAGCCGCTCCGGCTCGTTGACGGGCAGGCCGTGGCTGGCGGCGTCGCGGGCCTCGAAGTAGCTCCAGCGCAGGCCGTTCGGCTTCGTATACGCCCCGCCGATGCCGATCGTGGCATGGATGCCCGCCTCGGCGAGGTGGTCGCTGAGGCTCCGGGCCAGGGCGCTGGCGCCGCTGCCGTCGTCGTGCACCAGCACCACCAGGTCCTTGCCGACGACGGCGGTCACCGCCGCCGCCAGCGGCTGCGGCAGCGAGGAGCTCCCTAGCTGCTTGGTGTGGGCCGCCGATTCCGCCAGCAGGACCACGTTCTTGCGGGTGCTGTTGACGCCGATGCCGGCGAGCCTGCGGGTGGCTTCGGTGGCATCGAGGGTCCCGTGGATCACGTCCTCAAGCACCTGCCCGGCCAGGGCGCGCTGCGACTGGCGTTGCTTGACCATGTTGTTGAGCTCGACGCTGATCAGGTTCTGCGCATAGCCGACGATGCCCGAGTCTTCGAACGGGTGCCTGACCCACAGCGTGCAGGCGTCGCGGCGGCCGGTCGGGATCGGGTACGAGGCCCAGCGGTCCGCCGTGGGGGAGGGGCTGCCGACGGCGCTGTTGTAGAGCTGCGCGGTGAACTGCGTCAGGACTATCTCGGTGCGCAGCATGGAGCCGAGGTGCTTGAGCAGCTCGGCGAGGCCGCCGCCGGTCAGCAGGGCGCGGGCAAGGACCTGGTGCCCGGCGATCAGGCGCTCCAGCTTGGCGTAATGGTCCGCTGATTGGGCATCGGCCACGAGCTTGCCGATGGCGATGAAGGGTGTTTCGTAGGGCACTTCCACCACCGGAAGGCCCCAGCGGTTGGCCTCGGCGATCAGGGCCGGCGGCACCGCGTCGTGCGTCAGCCCGATCCCGAAACCGATGCCCACCGCGCCGGCGCGCTGGACCTGGCGGACAAAGCGGCGCTGCTCGGGGGCGGTCCTGAGCCGCATCCCGGTGGTGAGGACCAGTTCCCCGCCATTGAGGAAGCGCTGCGGGTCCTCCTGCTCCGTCACCGCGACCCAGTGGATATCCTGGTGCCAGGTGGTCTCCGCGAGGCCCGATTTCGTCAGCTTGAGGGACGGAACCCCCAGCAGGGCCGCGAGTGAAATTGCCATGGAATCAGGATAACCGGGGGTTGGTCAACCGCACTAAAGTCCCGCGGCTTCGGTGTGCAGCTGCCTATTCCCTGCCTTGCGTGCCTGGCATAGGCTCGGAGCAGTCGCAGTTCCCTCATACCTGCCTTTCCGAGGCCAGCACGAAAGAGGTTGTACACCGTGGTTCAAACCTTGCAGAACTTCATCAACGGCGAGTTCGTCACCCCCGCCGGGACCGCCCTGCTGGACATCGTCAATCCCACCAACGGGGAGGTGGTGGCCAAGTCGCCGGTCTCGGTGCAGGCCGACGTCGACGCCGCCATGACCGCCGCGAAGGACGCCTTCGCCAGCTGGAAGCACGTCACCCCCGGCCAGCGCCAGCTCATGCTGCTCAAGCTCGCCGACGCCGTCGAAGCCAACAGTGACGAACTCGTCGAGGCCCAGCACCGCAACACTGGTCAGGTCCGCTCCCTGATCGCCGCCGAGGAGGTTGCCGCGGGGGCAGACCAGCTGCGCTTCTTCGCCGGTGCCGCCCGGATCCTGGAAGGCAAGTCCGCCGGCGAGTACTTCGAGGGCCACACCTCATACGTGCGACGCGAACCGATCGGCGTCGTCGCCCAGGTCGCCCCGTGGAACTACCCGTTCCTGATGGCGATCTGGAAGATCGGCCCCGCACTCGCGGCCGGCAACACCATCGTGCTCAAGCCCTCCGACACCACACCGGAATCCACCCTGGTCCTGGCCCGCCTCGCTGGCGAGATCCTGCCGTCAGGGGTGCTCAATGTTGTCCTCGGCACCGGTGAGACCGGCTCGCTGATGGTGGAGCACAAGGTCCCCGGCCTTGTCTCCATCACCGGTTCGGTCCGGGCCGGCATCGCCGTCGCCTCCGGTGCCGCCAAGGGCCTTAAGCGGGCCCACCTGGAACTTGGCGGCAAGGCGCCCGCGATCGTGTTCAAGGATGCGGACATCAAGAAGAGCGCCGCGGCCATCGCCGAGTTCGCCTTCTTCAACGCCGGCCAGGACTGCACCGCGATTGCCCGCGTGCTGGTCGAGGACGCTGCCTACGATGACCTGCTCGCCGCCATGGTGGAGCACACCAAGACCCTGCGCACCGGTTCGCAGAACGATGAGGACAACTACTTCGGGCCGCTGAATAACGTCAACCACTTCAACACGGTCAAAGCCCTGGTGGAGTCGCTGCCGGAGAACTGCAGGATCGAGACCGGCGGCCACCAGGCCGGGGACAAGGGTTTCTTCTTCGAGCCCACGATCGTCACGGGCGTCAAGCAGAGCGACGACATCGTGCAGAAGGAAGCCTTCGGCCCGGTCATCACGGTGCAGAAGTTCAGCACCGAGGCCGAGGCGATCGAGCTGGCCAATGACGTCGACTACGCCCTCGCCTCCAGCGTCTGGACCACGGATCACGGCACGGCCATGCGGGTCAGCCGCGACCTGGACTTCGGTGCCGTCTGGATCAACACCCACATCCTGCTCACCGCCGAGATGCCGCACGGCGGGTTCAAGCAGTCCGGCTACGGCAAGGACCTCTCGATGTACGGCGTCGAGGACTACACCCGCATCAAGCACGTCATGAGCGCGCTCGACGCATAACCACAGATGCATAACTCAGGCGCATAACGCGGCTGCATAACGCTACCGCCAGACTCGGCCCCGCCGACCCTTCCACGCTTAGAAAGGCCTTCCCATGACCACCACAGCAAACGACATCACCTACCGTCTGGAGCAGAAGCGCCGCGTCCAGGCCGACTTCCCGGGCCCCAAGTCCGTCGCCCTGACCGAGCGCCGCAAGGCCGTCGTCGCGTCCGGCGTCGCCTCCAGCGTCCCGGTCTACGTCGCCGACGCCGACGGCGGCATCATCCAGGACGTCGACGGCAACTCCTTCATCGACCTCGGTTCCGGCATCGCCGTGACCAGCGTCGGCGCCTCGGACCCCGCCGTCGTCGGCGCGGTGAAGGAAGCCGTGGAGCACTTCACCCACACCTGCTTCATGGTCACGCCCTACGAGGGCTACGTCGCCGTTGCCGAGCAGCTGAACCGGCTCACCCCGGGCGACCACGAGAAGCGGACCGTGCTGTTCAACTCCGGTGCCGAAGCCGTGGAGAACGCCGTCAAGGTGGCCCGCCTCGCCACCGGCCGGGACGCCGTCGTCGCCTTCGACCACGCCTACCACGGCCGGACCAACCTCACCATGGCGCTGACCGCCAAGGCGATGCCGTACAAGACCAACTTCGGCCCGTTCGCGCCCGAGGTCTACCGGATGCCGATGAGCTACCCGTACCGCGAGGAAAACCCGGGGATCACCGGTGCCGAGGCCGCCAAGCGTGCCATCACCATGATCGAGAAGCAGATCGGCGGCGAGTCGGTTGCCGCGATCATCATCGAACCCATCCAGGGCGAGGGCGGCTTCATCGTCCCGGCCGAGGGCTTCCTGCCGGCCCTTGCGGCCTGGGCCAAGGAGAAGGGCATCGTCTTCATTGCCGACGAGGTCCAGTCCGGCTTCTGCCGCACCGGCGAATGGTTCGCCGTGAACCACGAGGGCGTCATCCCGGACATCGTCACCATGGCCAAGGGAATCGCCGGCGGCATGCCGCTCTCCGCCATCACCGGCCGCGCCGACCTGCTCGACGCAGTCCACCCCGGCGGCCTCGGCGGCACCTACGGCGGCAACCCGGTGGCCTGTGCCGCGGCGCTGGCCTCCATCGGCTCGATGGAGCAGTACGACCTGAACGCCCGGGCCCGCCACATCGAGGAACTCGCCCTGGGCAAGCTGCGGGAGCTCGCGTCCGAGCTCACCGTGGTCGGTGACATCCGTGGCCGCGGCGCCATGCTCGCGATCGAACTGGTCCAGGCCGGTTCCAAGGAACCGAACCCGGAACTGACCAAGGCCGTTGCCGCGGCCTGCCTTAAGGAGGGTGTCATCATCCTCACCTGCGGCACCTACGGCAACGTGATCCGGCTGCTGCCGCCGCTGGTGATCAGCGACGAGCTGCTGCTGGACGGGCTCGAGGTGCTGGCCGCGGCGGTCCGCGCCAACGCCTAAGCGCCGGCGGGAAACCCCCAGCGGGACACCCCCAGCGGGACACCCCCAGCGGGACACCCCCAGCGGGACACCCCCAGCGGGACCAAAGAAGCAACGTGAACGAGCCGCGGACCGAGAAGTCCGCGGCTCGTTCGCGTCCGGGGCGGCCTCCTGGGGTGGCCCCGCGCCGGCCTACTTCCAGGAGCTGGCGTCGAGCTGGATCGCGACGACGTACAGGTGCCGGCCCTGCTCGATCTTCTCCACCTCGTAGACCCGCACCTTGGTCTGCTGCACTGCGGTACCCGGGCGGCCGACGCCGATCCCGTAACTAAGGACCCCCTCGAAATCGCCGGCCGGGGCGTAGCGGGTGAGTGCGCGGTAGCCGATCGACGGTGCGGGGCTGCTCTTGATGGTGCTGGCCTTCCCGTCTGCGGTGTGCGCCTGGGCGCCGTGGAAGACGACTTTCAGGATGGCGCCCGTCCCGGGCATCGGCACGGGCAGGCCGCTGCCGTCGGCGATCAGCTCGGGGACGAACGAGATGTCGTAACTGGGAAAGGCGCCGTTGAACCGGAAGCTCAGCTGGTCATAGGGCGGGGTGTCCGAGGGGTGCTGGCCGGCGCCGATCGTGTACAGCGTGGGCAGGGGTTCCGCCGGCGGCGGGGCCAACGGTACGGGATTGCTGTGCGTGGTCTTGAACGGCGACTTCGCTCCGGGCCAGGCCCAGTCATGGGTGATGGTCGAGGAGATCACGCGGTCGCCGTCCTGCGGGGCTTTGGTCTCATCGGCATCCGGAGGCAGCGTCGCGGAGGCCGACGGCGTCGCCGAGGTGGTCGAGGCGGTGGATGAGGGCGTCGCAGTGCCGGAAGGGGTGGATGTCGACGTCGCGGAGTCCGTCGCCGATGCCGTGCTGCTCCCGGGCGGCTGGGGCGGGGAGGGGGTGCAGCCGGTCAGCGCGAGCAGGAAGATCAACACTCCCAGCCCGCTCGTTTGTGCCGCGAACCCGGTGTTCCTGATCAGACTCATGGTGAGCTCCCCTCCACGGCTTCAGCGTAGTCGCGGAAACTTGCGTGCCGCAGGGCCAAAAGTCACCCACTATTCCCCGCAACGCTGGGCTAGAGTCGTTCCTACCACTGCAGGAACGCAGACCGGCCGACGTCGCCCGGAACCCCGGAGCCAAGCTGGATTCTGCCCCAGACCCATAAGGGGTTTTTACATGCGATACGTAGTTGGCTACACACCCAACGACCGCGGCGCCGACGCCGTCGCCCTGGCTTCCGCCATGGCCCGCGCCCAGGGCGCGCACCTGGACCTGGTCCATGTGGTGGACCGGAACACCCCCTATGTCGCGCTGAACCCGCAGGGAAACCGTGTCAGCGCTGCGGAGCAGGCCGTGCTGACGGCGGAGCGGCAGGGCCTGTCCCTGGTCCCGGAGGGCCTGGAGGCCAGGTTCCACGTGCGCCAGGCGGATTCCTTCGCCGCGGGACTGATCGACGCCGCCAAGGAGTACCGCGCCGGCCTGATCGTGGTGGGCGCCGCGAGCAACGGCCTGTTCAAGCGGTACAGCGTCGGCAGCGTGGCCAACGCACTGCTGCATGCTTCGCCGGTGCCGGTTGCCCTGGCTCCCCGCGGCTACCGGCGAACGGATCCGATCACCCGGCTGACCCTCGCCGTCGGCCAGCGCACCGGCGCGGAGGCGGCGATCGACGTCGCGATTGAGTCGGCCGAGCGCCGCGGCGTGCCGCTGCGGCTGGTCTCGCTCGTCGAGCTGGACGCCGAGGGCGACGGCGGCGAAAACGTCAACGCCGCGCATGTCCACGCGAACACAGTGCTCAAGGCCGCGGCCGCGCGCCTGCCCGCGGGACACCACGTCAGCGTGGAGGTCGCGCACGGCCGGACCATTGAGGAAGCCATCGACGACCTCGAATGGGACGACGCGGAGATCATGATCGTCGGCTCGTCCCGCCTGGCGGAGAAGAACAAGCTCTTCATCGGCAGCACGGCCAACAAGGTGCTCCGCGCCCTGCCGGTCCCCATGGTCGTGGTGCCGCGCGACTACGTGCGCATCGACACCAGCCCGGAGGACTAAGCCCCTCGCCATGCGCGAACGGACACTTGCGGCCCGCTCGCCATGCGCGAACGGACACTTGCGGCCCGTTTTCGTGGCACAAGCAGGGCCTCAAGTGTCCGTTCGGGCTCCGGCAGGGCAGCGTTCTTAGGGGTTGCTCAGGCGGCGGCGCGGGCCAGCCTGCGGGTGACGGAGTTCTTCCGGGCCGTCCGCAGCATGTCCGCCGTGAGCAGCAACAGCGCGAGCCATACGACGCCGAAGCCGATCCAGCGCTCCGGGGTCATCGCCTCCTTGAACACCACGAGCGCCACAATGAACTGCAGCACCGGGGCGAAGTACTGCAGCAGCCCGATCGTGGTCATCGGCAGCCGCCGCGCGGAGGCGCCGAAGAACAGCAGCGGGACAGCGGTGATGACGCCGGACGCGGCAAGCAACCAGAAGTGTCCGGCGCCGTTGCTGGTGAGCGAGGCGGCGCCGGTCAGGGCCAGGACGATCATGGTCACGCCGGCGATCGGCGCCAGCACGATGGTTTCCACCGACAGGCTGGTGATCGCGTCCGCCCGCGGACCGACGCGCTTCTTGACGAAGCCGTAGAGGCCGAAACTGAACGCCAGCGTCAGGGCGATCCACGGGAGCTTGCCGTACGAATATGTCAGCACGCCCACGGCGATGAAACCGACGACGACGGCGGCCCACTGCAGCGGCCGCAGCTTCTCCTTCAGGACAAAGACGCCCAGCAGCACGGACACGAGCGGGTTGATGAAGTAGCCCAGCGATGTTTCCACGGCCTGGCCGGTGGTCACGCCGTAGGTGTAGGTCAGCCAGTTGATCGCGATCAGGCCGGCCGCGAGGGCCAGCGGACCAATCACGGTGCGGTTCCGGAACGCGGCGCCGATCACCCGCCAGGCGCGGGTGACGGTGATTAGCAGGACACAGAACAGCAGGGACCAGACCACGCGGTTGGCCACGATCTCGACGGCGCTGGCCGGGTGCAGCACGAAGAAGTACAGCGGGAGCAGCCCCCACAAGCCGTAGGCGCCGATGCCGAACAGGATCCCCGCCGTCGTGTCCTTGTCCACTGCCTTGAGTCCCGGTGCCGCGGCGGCTCCGGCGGCTCCGGTAGCGGGGGCAACGCCGCCCGGGGAAGTCAGGGTTGCGGGGGCGGGGGATCCGTCGGAGATAGGCACAAGATCAATAACACCACCCCCGGTGCGGCTATTCCTGCCGCGGGGCGCGGCAGGGCAATCCGGCGCCTGCGATCTCCCTCACCCGGGCACCAGCCACCGCGGGGGCACTTAGAATGGGGGACTGTGCGCTGTATCTGCCGGCGCACCCGCCAAGACTCAGAAGGGCTCCCGGTGTCCAACTCGGCCAAAACCTCGCCTAAAAGAACGTCCAAACGTCCCCTCCGCGTTGCGATTGTCGGCGCCGGACCGGCCGGCGTCTATGCCGCGGACATCCTGACCAAGTCCAATGAGGTCAAGGACGGCGACTTCAAGGTCAGCATCGACCTGTTTGAGGCGTACCCGGCGCCCTATGGCCTGATCCGCTACGGCGTGGCGCCGGACCACCCGCGGATCAAGGGGATCGTGAACGCCCTGCACAAGGTGCTGGACCGCGGCGACATCCGCTTCCTTGGCAATGTCAGCTACGGCCGGGACCTGACCCTGCACGACTTCCGCGCTTTCTACGACGCCGTGATCTTCGCTACCGGCGCCATCAAGGACGCGGACCTGGACATTCCCGGGGTCGGGCTCGAAGGCTCGTTCGGCGGGGCCGACTTCGTCTCCTGGTACGACGGGCACCCTGACGTTCCCCGCGACTGGCCGCTGGAGGCCAAGGAGATCGCGGTGATCGGCAACGGTAACGTGGCCCTGGACGTGGCACGGATGCTGGTCAAGCACGCTGATGACCTGCTGGTTACCGAGATCCCGGACAACGTCTACCAGGCGCTGAAGAACTCGCCGGTGACGGACGTGCACGTCTTCGGCCGCCGTGGTCCGGCCCAAGTGAAGTTCACGCCGCTGGAGCTGCGCGAGCTCAGCCACGCGAAGGATGTGGACATCGTGCTCTACCCGGAGGACTTCGAGTTCGACGAAGCCTCCGACGAGGCCATCCGCACGAACAACCAGATCAAGACGATGGTGAACACCCTCGGCAACTGGCTCGTTGAGGAGCACGCCGAGGCCGAGGAACCGTCCTCACGCCGGCTGCACCTGCACTTCCTGCACAACCCGGTCGAGATCCTCGGAGAAAAAACAGGCGACGCCGCGCATCCCGGCAAGGTGACGGGCATCAAATTCGAGCGCATGCGGCTGGACGGCACGGGTAACGTCAAGGGCACCGGCGAGTTCGTCGACTACCCGGTCCAGGCCGTCTACCGCGCCATCGGCTACCACGGCTCCCAGCTGGACGAGCTGGAGTACGACGCGCGGCGCGGCGTCATCCCCAACGAGGGCGGCCGCGTGCTCGGTGCCGACGGCAAGCCCGTGCCCGGCATCTACGCCACGGGCTGGATCAAGCGCGGCCCGGTGGGCCTGATCGGCCACACCAAGGGAGACGCGCTGGAGACCATCGGCTTCCTGCTTGAAGACCGGCTGACCCTTCCGCCGGCCCAGAACCCGGATCCGCAGGCCATCATCGACCTGCTCGAAGAGCGCGGCATCGAATACACCACCTGGGAAGGCTGGAACAAGCTGGACGCCCACGAGCTGGCCCTCGGCGCGGCGTGGACCGCAGCCAACGGCCCCGACGGCGTGGTACGCGAACGCATCAAGGTCGTGCCGCGGGAAGAGATGATCCGGATCTCCCGGGACTGAGCCGCGCTGGCGGATCCTCTGGCGGGGGTCCGCAACGCCCCGTACACTCGATGAAACGACGCTGCCTCCGGCATGCCGTCGCGCGCCAATGAAGGTGCCCGCCAGGTGGGAGTTCAATGAGGAATCCGGTCGAGCAGACGGCCCCGCGCGGTTCCGGCCACGGCCTGAGCCCGGAGCTGCGCCAGCAGTATGCCTACGCGGGGCATGAGCAACTGGGTTCCATGGGCCTGGGCGGGGAGCAGCCGCCCGGGCTCCGCAGCCTGATCCGGGAATCCTGGCAGCGCTCCGCGCAACTGCACGCCAACCCGGACAACCCCGAAGCCCCGCTGGCCATGGACCGCGAGGAACTCGAGGAATACCGCAGGCAGCACCCGCTGGCCGCGATCATGCCCGTGATCCACAAACTGCTGGTGCTGCCCAGCCACGACAGCGGCATGCTGGTGGCCGTTGGGGACGAGGTGGGCCGGCTGCTCTGGGTTGAAGGGGACCCTGCCATGCAGCGCCGCGCCGAGGGGATGATGTTCGTCCCCGGCGCCGACTGGTCCGAGGCCACAGTGGGCACCAGCGCCCCCGGCACCGCGCTCGCCCTGGGCCGCGGCATCCAGATCGCCGGCGCCGAGCACTACAAACGCTCCGTCCACCCCTGGAGCTGTACGGCCGTGCCGTTCCACGACCCGGATTCCGGGGCCCTGCTGGGCGTCGTCGACATCACCGGCACCGAATCCGCCGTCGCGCCGCACACCCTGTCCCTCGTCGAGGCGACCGTCGCCGCCGCGCAGGCGCACCTGCGGGTGGAGCGCCTCCAGCTTGCCGCCGCCCGGCAGGCCGCCCCGGCCCGACGCCGGCAGGCCGCCGCCGCTTCTGGCGCCGCTTCGGGCACCGCGGCCGGCGGAGCGCGGCCCGCCCGGGCGGGCTCCAGGGCGCCCGGCAGCCTGTACCGCAACAGCCTGCAGTTGCTCGGCCGCGACCAGGCCGTGTTGAGCATCGACGGCCGCACCGTCACGCTTTCGGCCCGGCACAGCGAAATCCTCACCCTGCTGAGCACGCATCCGGAAGGCCTCAACGCCGAGGAGCTGAGCTCGCTGCTCTACCCGCGCGACGGCTCCACCATGACGTTGCGCGCCGAGATGGTGCGGCTGCGCAAGGTCCTGCAGCAGCTCAATCCGGACGCCGTCCCGGAGTCCAGGCCCTACCGCCTGCCGGTGGACCTCGTGCCGGACTCCGGCCAGGTCCTCAGCTGCCTGCAGCGCGGCGCGCACCGGATCGCGCTGGAAATTTACCGCGGCGCGGTCCTGCCGCGCTCCGAGGCACCCGGGATCACCGAGCTCCGCAGCCGCGTCTCGTCCCTGCTGCGCGAGGCCGTGCTGACCGACGGCAGCGCCGAATCGCTGCTGAAATATGCCGAACTGCCGGAAGCTCGGGACGACGTCGAGGTCCGCACCGCCGCGCTGAAGTTGCTGCCGCCGCGCTCACCCAGGCGCGCCGCCGTCGTCGCGGACCTGGAGCGGCTCGAAGCCGAACTCGGCGCCTGAGCCGGCGGCGAGCCGCGGCGCATACCGCACCATGAGAGCCCGCGTGATCCGGCTCACATGGTTGCAACCTGCTCGCAACCTCCCCGCTCCTAGGCTGGTGCCAGCGGCGGCCGCAGAGATCCTGGCCGCTCCCGCCACCAATCTTGCACAGCAAAGGAGCTAGCAATGACTGTCTACGCACAGCCCGGTACCGAGGGCTCGAAGGTCACTTTCAAGGACCGCTACGAGAACTGGATCGGCGGCGAATGGGTTGCCCCGGTCAAGGGCCAGTACTTCGAGAACATCACCCCGGTGACGGGCAAGGCCTTCTGCGAGGTCGCCCGCGGCACCGCCGAGGACATTGAGCTGGCCCTGGACGCTGCGCACAAGGTCGCCCCGTCGTGGGGGAAGACCTCCGTCGCCGAGCGCGCCGCCATCCTGAACAAGATCGCCGACCGGATCGACGAGAACACCGAGATGCTCGCCGTCGCCGAGTCCTGGGACAACGGCAAGCCGATCCGCGAAACCCTCAACGCTGACATCCCGCTCGCCGCGGACCACTTCCGCTACTTCGCCTCCGCGGTCCGCGCCCAGGAAGGCCGGCTGTCCCAGCTCGACGACGACACCACCGCCTACCACTACCACGAGCCGCTCGGCGTCGTCGGCCAGATCATCCCGTGGAACTTCCCGATCCTGATGGCCGTCTGGAAGCTGGCCCCCGCGCTCGCCGCCGGCAACGCCGTCGTCCTCAAGCCGGCCGAGCAGACCCCCTCCTCGATCCTGGTGCTGATGGAGCTGATCAGCGACCTGCTGCCGGCCGGCGTCATCAACGTCGTCAACGGCTTCGGCGTCGAGGCCGGCAAGCCGCTCGCCTCCAGCCCGCGGATCCGCAAGATCGCCTTCACCGGCGAGACCACCACCGGCCGCCTGATCAGCCAGTACGCGTCCCAGAACCTGATCCCGGTCACCCTGGAACTGGGCGGCAAGAGCCCCAACATCTTCTTCAACGACGTCGCGGACCACAACGACGCGTTCTACGACAAGGCCCTCGAAGGCTTCACGCTCTTCGCCTTCAACCAGGGCGAGGTCTGCACCTGCCCGTCCCGCGCCCTGGTCCAGGAAGGCATCTACGACTCCTTCATGGCCGACGCGCTGGCCCGCACCCAGAAGATCATCCAGGGCAACCCGCTGGACACCGACACCCAGCTCGGCGCCCAGGCCTCCAACGACCAGCTCGAGAAGATCCTCTCCTACATCGACATCGGAAAGCAGGAGGGTGCCAAGGCGCTTACCGGCGGCGCCCGCGCCGAACTGTCCGGCGACCTCGCCGGCGGCTACTATGTCCAGCCCACCATCTTCGAGGGCCACAACAAGATGCGGATCTTCCAGGAGGAGATCTTCGGCCCGGTGGTTTCGGTGACCCGCTTCAGTGACTACAGCGACGCCATGGGCATCGCCAACGACACCCTCTACGGCCTGGGCGCCGGCGTCTGGTCCCGCAACGGCAACGTCGCCTACCGCGCCGGCCGCGAAATCCAGGCGGGCCGGGTGTGGGTCAACAACTACCACGCCTACCCGGCCGGGGCCGCGTTCGGCGGGTACAAGTCCTCCGGCATCGGCCGCGAGAACCACGCCATGATGCTGGACCACTACCAGCAGACCAAGAACCTGCTGGTCAGCTACAACGAGAACAAGCTCGGCTTCTTCTAGGCCGACGCGGCGGGGCGGACCGGACCGGTTCGCCCCGCCTTGCCTTTTCGCCCGTGACAGCCGTCGCCTACCTACAGGAGAAGCTCCGATGACCCAGACCAGGCTCGACGCCGCCGTGACACAGGCCGGCGAGGACTTTTCCCGCGTGGCGCTCACCCCCGAGGCGGTTGAGCTGCTGCGCAAGCTCTGGCTCCAGCACGGCCCGCTCATGTTCCACCAGTCCGGCGGCTGCTGTGACGGCTCCTCGCCCATGTGCTACCCGGCGGGGGAGTTCCTCACTGGGGACTCCGACGTGCTGCTGGGCCTGTTCGACATCTCAGACGGCCTGCAGCCGCAACCGCTGGAGTTCTGGATGTCCAAAGAACAGTTCAACTACTGGAGCCATACCCATTTGACGGTCGACGTCGTGCCCGGCCGCGGCAGCGGCTTCTCGGTCGAGGCACCCGAGGGAAAACGCTTCCTGATCCGCTCGACGCTGATGGACTGGCCCGCCTAAGCCACTGAACCCCTGGGCGCGAACGTACACTTGGGGCCCTCGCAGGAGGGGCCCGAAGTGTACGTTCGCGCCTTTTTGTGTCTCACGATGTGGGATTAAAGCGGCCGTCCAGTGGATGGACACTACTATTAATAGGTCTGTTTCCAACCAGCTACCGAGATTTTGGACTTTCCTATGAACCTTTTCCGGACCAAATCCATCGAGCAGTCGATCGCCGACGCCGATGAGCCCGGACGCAAGCTGAAACGCTCGCTCAGCACCTGGGACCTGATGATCATGGGCGTCGCCGTTGCGGTCGGCGCCGGCATCTTCTCGGTCGGGGCCAAGGCCGCCGCCAACTTCGCCGGCCCCGCCGTCACCATCTCCTTCGCCATCGCCGCGGTCACCTGCGCCCTGGCGATCATGTGCTACGCCGAATTCGCCACCGCCATCCCGGTGGCCGGCTCCGCCTATGTCTTCACCTACGCCACCATGGGCGAGGTGCTCGCCTGGATCATCGGTTGGAACCTCATCCTCGAGCTCTTCACCGCCGCCGCCGTGATCGCCAAGTACTGGGGCATCTACCTCAGCAAGGTGTTCGCGCTGATGGGCCTGGACGTTCCGCCGTCGATCTCCGTGGCCGGTGTCGACCTCTTCTGGGGCGCCTTCCTGATTGTCGCCGTGTTCACCGTCCTGCTGGTGCTGGGGACAAAGCTGTCCGCCCGCGTCGGCAACGTCTTCACGCTGATCAAGATCGCCGTCGTGCTCTTCGTCATCGTTGTCGGCTTCAGCTACGTGAAATTTGAGAACTACGCCCCGTTCGTCCCGGCCTCCGAGCCCACCGGCGGTACCGGCGCCACGGACGTGCTCAAGCAGTCCTTCTTCGGCTTCCTCACCGGCGCGGCCCCGGCCCAGTACGGCACGCTGGGCATTTTCGCCGGCGCCGCCCTGGTGTTCTTCGCCTTCATTGGGTTCGACGTCGTCGCCACCTCCGCCGAGGAGGTCAAAAACCCGCAGAAGACGCTGCCCCGCGGCATTTTCGGCGGCCTGGCGATCGTCACCGTGCTCTACATCCTGGTCTCGCTGGCCCTCACCGGCATGGTGTCCTACACCAAGCTGGCCGAGGCGAAGAACCCGACGCTGACCACCGCCTTCGAGGCCGTGGGCAACACCGACGCCGCGAAGGTCATCGCCTTCGGCTCCCTCGTGGGCCTCACCACGGTGATCATGGTGCTGCTGATGGGCCTCTCGCGTGTTGTCCTGGCGATGAGCCGCGACGGCCTGCTGCCGCGCTCGCTCTCCAAGACCGGCACCATCCGGGCGACCCCGGCACGCCTGCAGATCATCTGCGGCACGGCCGTGGCGGTCGTGGCCGGACTGACCAACGTGGACCTGCTCGAGGAAATGATCAACATCGGCACGCTCTCCGCGTTCGTGATGGTCAGCCTCGGCATTCTGGTGCTGCGCCGGAAGCGGCCGGACCTCAAGCCGGCCTTCCGCGTGCCGTTCGGCAAGGTGCTCCCGGTCGTCTCGGCTGTCCTGTGCCTGTACCTGATGACGAACCTGGCGGTGGAGACCTGGATCTTCTTCGCGATCTGGCTGGTCATCGGCATTGCGATCTACTTCGCCTACGGCCAGCGCCACTCCCGGCTCAACGAGAAGTTCGCCGAGGCAAGGGCTGCCGTCAACGGCCCGGCTGCCACGGCTCCCGCGGACGGCAAGCCGGCTGCGGACGACGACGCGGAGTCGCTCAGCCGCTCGTAGCTGCAACGCTGCACTTCAACGCGGTTATTCAACGCGGGGTCACTACGGCCCGTTCGGCCTGTCCGGACGGGCGTAGGGGCCCCGCGTTGCTGCGTAACGGGAGGTATTGCCGCCGCCTCTACCGCACTCGTCTCGGAGCTGTAACAATGCGCCTAATGTGGTTGACCTCACAGTACCCTTAGGTCAGACTTGATTTTGAACGCTTGTTCGAAGAGCGAACACTTGAGGTTTGGGGGCTTGTCACTCCCACGCCAATGCGCACATAGGAGTGAACATGAAACGTCGTATTATCGCCGTGCTTGCGGCCGCGTCGGTCCTGGCCCTCTCGGCTTGCGGCAGCGGATCACCCAGTTCCACCGGCGGGGGCACCGCCTCCGGCGGCGCCACGGGTGGCGGGAATCTGACCAAGGTCAGCGTCGGCGTCATCCCGATCGTCGACTGCGCCCCCATCTACCTGGGCAACAAGCTGGGATTCTTCAAAGACGAAGGCCTTCAGCTGGACATCCAGACGGCCACCGGCGGGGCGGCGATCGTCCCCGGCGTGGTGAGCGGCAGCTTCGACTTCGCCTTCTCCAACCTGATCTCTGTCATGGTGGCGAAGGACAAGGGCCTTGACCTGAAATTCGTCGCCAACGGCGCCTCAACCACGGGCGAGAAGGGTAAGGACATCGGCGGCGTCGTCGTCCCGGCCGGTTCCAGCATCCAGTCCCCGAAGGACCTTGCGGGCAAGACCGTCTCGGTGAACAACCTCTCCAACATCGGGGACACCACCATCAAGTCGGTCGTCGAAAAGGCCGGCGGCGACCCCTCGAGCGTGAAGTTCGTAGAGGTGGCCTTCCCGGACGCCCCCGCAGCGCTGGCCAACAAGCAGGTGGACGCGGCCTGGATCCTGGAGCCCTTCCTGTCCAAGGCCGTTGCGGAGGGCGGCAAGATCATTTCCTCCAACTTCGTGGACATGAGCCCTGAGCTGGACATCGCCGGCTACTTCACCAAGGCGGACACCATCAAGGGCAAGGCCGAGCTGACCCAGAAGTTCACCCGAGCCATGAACAAGTCGCTCGAATATGCCCAGGCGCACCCGCAGGAAGTCCGCGACATCGTGGGCACCTACACCAAGATCGACGAAGCCACCCGGGCCAAGATTGTCCTGCCCCGCTACCGTGTGGAGTTCAACAAGGACGCCTTCAAGACCCTCGGTGACGCCGCCGCTAAGTACGGGACGCTGTCCAAGGCCCCGAACGCAGGCGACCTCCTCCCGTGAGTTCCGTAAGTTCCATGAGTTCCGACGCTGTGGCGTCCGGCGGTTCCGCCCCCGGCGGGGGACGGAGCCGCCGGTCCGGCCACAAACTTCCAGTGAAGCAGTTGCTCGGTGTTGTCGGGATTATTGGGTTCTTGGGAACCTGGGAACTCATTCCTCGGCTGGGAATTGTCGACGAACGCTACCTTCCGCCGGCCAGCGAGGTCATTGCCGCCCTGGCCCTCGACTTCGGCCTGGCGGCGTTCTGGGTCTCGGTCGGTGAAACCATGAAGGCCTGGTTCCTAGGCCTCGCCATCGCGGTTGCCCTCGCCGTGTTGCTGGGCTTCATCATCGGATCCAGCAGCTTCCTGCGCAAAGCCACCAACTCCACCGTCGAGTTCCTGCGCCCCATTCCGTCCGTGGCCCTCATCCCGCTGGCCGTGCTGCTCTTCGGTGTGAAGATCGAGTCGTCCCTGATGCTGATCACCTATGCCGCCTTCTGGCAGGTCCTCATTCAGGTCCTCTACGGGGTGGCCGACGTCGACATGGTCGCCAACAATACCGCCAAGACCTACGGGCTGGGGTGGATGGCGCGGATCCGTTACGTCGTGTTCCCCACCGCGCTGCCCTACTTGATGACCGGTGTCCGGCTCGCAGCCACGGTGGCGCTGGTCCTGGCCATTACGGCGGAACTCGTGATCGGCTCGCCGGGGCTGGGCCGTGAAATCGCCCTCGCGCAATCCGGTGGCGCCATCTCCGGTATGTACGCCCTGGTGCTCGCCACCGGCCTGATCGGCGTGCTGATCAACGTTCTGATGCGCTTCATCGAAAAGAAGACCCTGTCCTGGCATTCCTCGGTCCGTTCTGAGGTGATCGTATGAAAGTACTGAAAACGGCGGCCTACGTGCTGGCGCTGCCAGTTCTGCTGGTTCTGGCCTGGTGGGTCTCGACCCTCGGAACGGTCAATTTCTTCGTTCCTACCCCGGCCGCCCTGGTCAACAAGTTCGGCGAGGTCTGGTTCGGCCCCCGCTTCTTCTCGGATGTGCTGCCCAGCATCGCCCGTCTCCTGATCGGCGTCGTCGCGGCGATCGTGATCGGCGTCGTGGGCGGGGTGCTGATCGGCTCGGTCAAATGGCTCCGCGCGTTGCTGGAACCCACGCTCGAATTCTTCCGCGCCATCCCGCCGCCCGTCCTGGTCCCGGTCCTGATCCTGCTGATGGGCATCACCGACTCCATGAAGATTGCGGTCATCATCTCCGGCTGTGTCTGGCCGGTGCTGCTGAACACCATTGAGGGTGTCCGCGCCGTGGACGGGGTCCTCTCGGATTCGGCCCACACCTACGGCATCGACGGCTGGGCCCGGGTGCGTTACCTGGTGCTGCCCTCGGCCAGCCCGCAGATCCTCGCCGGCGTGCGCCAGTCGCTGTCCCTGGGGCTGATCCTGATGGTCATCTCCGAAATGTTCGCCTCGTCCTCCGGGCTGGGCTTCACCATTGTCCAGTTCCAGCGGTCATTCGCCATCCCCGAAATGTGGTCCGGCATCGTGGTCCTCGGCCTGCTGGGCGTGGCCATGTCATTCATCTTCCAGTGGGCCGAGCGGAACATCCTGCGCTGGTACCACGGCCAGAAAGAGGTAGAAAATGCAGCCTAGTGCAGCGCAGGCGGCCCCGGAGGCGATGCTCTCCGTCCGCGGACTGAAGAAGGTCTACCAGACCGACGGCGGCGACGTCGAAGCGGTGCGGAACCTCACTTTCGATCTCCGCGCGGGGGAGCTGGCCTGCCTCGTGGGCCCTTCGGGGTCCGGCAAGACCACCCTGCTCAAGTGCATCTCGGGCCTGATGGCACCCACCGAGGGGGAGGTGCTCCTGGACGGCAAGCGGGTGTCCGGGCCGCCGAAGAAGATGGCGGTGGTGTTCCAGGAATACGGCCGCTCGCTGTTCCCCTGGATGCGGGTCCGGGACAATGTGGAGCTGCCGCTGAAGAACCAGGGCGTGCCCAAGGCCGAACGCGACCGGCTTGTCGACGAGGCCCTGGAGGCGGTGGGCCTGGCCCACGTGCCGCGCTCCTACCCCTGGCAGCTTTCCGGCGGCATGCAGCAGCGCGTGGCGATCGCCCGTGCCATCGCGTACCAGCCCGAGGTCCTGCTGATGGACGAGCCGTTTGCCGCCGTCGACGCGCAGACCCGCGCGGACCTTGAGGACCTGATCCGGGTGGTCTGGAAGAAGCTCGGCGTGACCGTGCTTTTCGTGACCCACGACATCGACGAGTCCGTCTACCTCGGTGAACGGGTCATCATCCTCTCGAGCTCCCCGACGGTGGTGCAGGAGGACATTGTGATCGACCTTCCGGCCGAGCGGGACCAGCTGAACACCCGTTCGCTGCCGCGCTTCACCGAACTCCGCCACCACGTCTATGAGCAGATCCAGCTCGCCAAGAAGGGCCACCGCCCAGCGGCGGCGGGCGCCCCGGCAGCTGCTACTGCGGCAGCGTCGACGCCGGCGGCCCCGACGGCGGACTCCGGCGCCAGCGGCGCCTAGCCGCCCCGCCCGTCCGGGACACCGACGAAAAGAACACCCCGCCGCGGTTATCCGCGGCGGGGTGTTTCTTAGCTGGAAGCGCTGGGCGGCCGCGTACCCGTCTAGCCGCAGGCCGTGATCTTGTACAGGGTGCGGCCATCCGCGGCCGCGACTTTCTCGAAGCCGCGGCCGGTGGGCACGTTGTAGAAGCCGGGCCATCGCTTCAGGCTCGCACTGCCGTGGGATGCGCCTGGCGCGTCCTCATAGAAGTGTGTGGCTCCGACCTTGAGCACGGCCTCGCAGACCGACTTGTCGGTCGCAAGCCGATTGAACCCGGTGCGGAGCAGCTCCTTGGCTGCACTCCCGGACGTCGGGGCCCCCAGCTGCGTGTACACCACATGCCGGCCCGTGAGGGCGTAGAAGTAGGTTTCGCCGTTGAACGGGTCTCCGATCACCACTGCGTCCGCTGGAAGCGTCGCGCCGGCCCGTTGGATGAAGTCCTGTTCGCCCCTGGAGAGGACGCCGGTGCCAGGCTTGGCGGCTACCACGTAGTTCTGTGCGGCCACTGCCACCCGCTCCGCGGACCGGTAGCTGCCCGATCCCCAGTACATTCCGCACGTTACGACGGCAACGGACAGGCCAACGAGGAGCGCCGGAAGGGGCCACCGGCCACCGGTGCGGGCCGACGGCAGCCGCACCGACACTGCGCGATGTGCGGCCCTCGCCAGTACCGCAATGGCCAGGGCCGCCAACAGGCTGCCTGTCATCGCGATGAACGGGGCGATCCTTTGCGTGTCCTTGTACCAGACGCCAGTCAGCCACCGCAGCGCGTTTTCCGGTCCGGCGGCGAGGACATAGAGTGCGACAAACGCCAGCCAGGAGACGGCAAGCGGCCTCGCATCCCTGATGAAGAGCGCCGCGGCACCGCCAAGGATGACAAGCAGCCCCACCGCGAGGTTGAAATCGTCCGGGGCAGGCAAAGAAATGGCGGGGAACCTGGGAAGGTCGAAGAACGCGAGATACAGCGAATCCGGGACTTTGGCCCGCACCGCACGCGGGTACGCCATCACACTGACGAGCAACCGGGAGTGGGTCAGCACACCTAAGGCCGCCGCGCCAGCAGCAACCGCCGCGCCGCCCACCACTGCCGCAATCCAGGGGCGGCGTCGTGCGCACCGTATCAAGAGCGGCAGGGTGCGGGCTGCCACAAAGGGCAGGACGGCAACTGCGGTGGCAAAAACGGCACTCGGATGTGCGGCAGCACAGCCGCCGAGTGCAGCGGCGAGGACGGCGGCCAGGAGGACATGCTCGCGGGCTGGCGTGCCGGCCCGGTCCGCGGAGGTCAGGCACCGCAGAATCAGGACGCTCAGGGCCAGAGCTGCCGGGACCAATGCGGTGGCGAGACCGTTGGGCCACTGGCCGCTGCGGAGCAGTTGCGAGTAAGGGAAGCTGACGAACGAGGCCGCGAACAGCGGCGTCAGTGCCCAGGCCGCCGGGTGCCGCGGCAGGACTGCGGAGGCCAGAAACGTCAGGCCGATTGGCCAGATCATGCCGCCGATGACGATCGATGACAGGTTGGCCGTTTCCGTCACGCTGCCCGGGACCAGGGACACTACGCTGTGCCAGCCGGAGGGGTAATACGTACCGGCCCCGAATATCGGAGCGACTCCCCATGGGGTGGCGCTGCCGGACTCTTGAATCCACCGCAGCACGTTCAGATGGAAGATCGGATCCCAGCCCTGCGAAGCCGTGGCGGGGTCGCCGATTCCCCGGAGCAGCGCCACGCACGTCACCACTGAACCGATGGCCACGCCGGCACCGACCGCGAGGTTCACCTGTAATCCGAGGCCAGCGGGCCACAGCGGCGCGCGGAAGCTGAACCGTCTTCCTAGCAACCAAGCGGCAAAGACCGGCGGAACGGCAGTAAGGGCGGCCGAGGGCGCGCTCCACGGGAGGCCCATGGCGTCCAGCACCAGGCTACCGGCCAGGAATATCAGCAGGGTCACGGCCGGGCCGAGAGCAAGGGCCGCGGGCAGGCCCGGTTTCAGCGGCAGGAGCACCAACAGTCCCGGGAGGAAGAATGCAGTGACAAGGAGAACTAAGGTCAGAGCGTGCGGCAGCAGCTCAAAAAGCCAATTCAACATGGACGTGTCAGCGCGCTCCGGACCGGATCTTGTTCTTCAGGGACGCGCCCAACGCCTTGTTCAGAAGCTTGGCGGCGCCGGCTGTCAGGGTCCCGCTCTGGCCATCCAGCTGCGGATAGAGATGGTTAGCCTCGGCACGTTTCCGAGCGGTGAGTGCCGGCAGGTCATCCCGTAGCTGCCCGCGCTGCTGTGGGATTGTGGCACCGTCGCCGTCCAGGGCAAGGGACCAGCCGCTACCCAGGGAGGTCAGTGACTCGTGCTTGACGTCGTAGTAGCCCTTTTTCACTCCGACCGCAATGCCTCGGGCACCTGCGGCTGCGGCGAGCAAGTGGAGGTGGAAACGGGTTGTGACCCAGGTTTGCTCGGCGGAAAGCGGGAGGCCATCGGTCCACACCCGAGCGAAGGGCACGAACCGGGACTCCGGGATGAGATCAGCCATGCGTTCGTAGGCAGCATGATCGACGCCGGGAATCGCCTCGACGTAATAGGCCTTGATTCCCCGGCGGCTGGCGAGTTGGATTTCTGACCGGGCCAGTTCCACCGCGGCCTGGAACCGTCCGGGATCGGCCATGTCGCTTTGGATACACACGTAGAGACCTGCAGGGGCCTCGTTGCGCCCGATTTCCCCGGCGATCCCCAGGAAAGCGTCATCGAGGCCGAGTTCCAACCCGTGGGCCGCCGCGCTGGGTACGTCGCGCGCCCGGGCGTATTCAAAGCGCTGAAACAGGGGAGTTTCCCCCGGGAGCGGGTCAACTGCCGGCATGAGACCCTGTCCGGTAGCGAAGAGCCGGGCGCCGGTCAGTTCGCTGACGGCCCGCATGCCGACGAGCAGGCCCGCGTGGTGCGGCCAGGTGTCGTTGACGTACCCGCCGCCGATCAGGTGGAGCGACTCGGCTTCCCGCATCTTGAGGATGCCCAGATCGTACGCCGGGGTGCCGAAGCCGGTGACGCGTTCTCGGATGTTTTTCGCGGCCACGTCGGCCGGAAGTTCGCCGTTCTCGTGCACCAGGCGCCAGAGGGTGTTGGTGATCCGGAGCCGGGGGTGCAGGCCCTCGAACAGGACCTGGGCCATCCCGGGCTGGGGGCAGTCAAGCCAGACGTCGGCGTCGGGCCGGGCCGCGGCCAGGTGTTTGAGCCACGCGGCGGCAATAAACTCGTCGCCGAAGTTGGGGTGGCCGGAGGTGCCGACCAGGTAAATGATTCCCGAATTCATTCACCAGACTATAGCGGCGCACTCCCCCCGGGAGCGAAAGAACACCCCGCCGCGGTCATCCGCGGCGGGGTGTTCTTTTCGTGCTGGGAAGGACTAGCCGATCTTGTTGGCAGCCTCAGCGTCCGAGGTGGCGGCACCGGCGGCGGCACCCAGGTTGGCGCGCAGCTTCGCGCCGAGCTCGGCGTCGACGTTGGTCCAGTACTGGATGGCGCGTTCCTTGATGTCGGCGCTCTTGACGCCGCCCACCGCACCGGTGAGGGTGTCCAGCAGGCGGGCCTTGGCGCCGTCGTCGAACACTTCGCGGTACAGCGTGCCGGCCTGGCCGAAGTCGCCGTCCTCAGCGTGTAGGGAGTGCGCGGAGAGCGTCAGCTCGCCGTCGTTCTCCCAGCCGCCGACCGGGTTCTGCGGTTCCACGGCAGCCGGGCCGCCGAAGGAGTTCGGCGCGTACACCGGGACCGAGGGGGCGTTGAAGTGGTACCGCGCCGCGCCGTCCTGGCTGTAGTTGTTGACCTGGCTCTTGGGCAGGTTCACCGGGAGCTGGGCGTGGTTGGTGCCCACGCGGTAGCGGTGCGCGTCGGCGTAGGAGAAGATGCGGGCCTGCAGCATCTTGTCCGGGGAAGCGGCGATGCCCGGCACGAAGTTCGACGGCGCGAAGGTGGCCTGTTCGATCTGCGCGAAGTAGTTCTCCGGGTTCTTGTTCAGCTCCATGGTGCCGACCTTGACCAGCGGGTAGTCGCCGTGCGGCCATACCTTGGTGACGTCGAACGGGTTGAAGCGGTAGGTCTTGGCGTCCTCGTACGGCATCACCTGGACGTGCAGGTCCCAGGAGGGGAAGTTGCCCGCGTCGATGTTCTCCTGCAGGTCGCGGATGTAGAAGTCCGCGTCCGCGCCGGCCAGCTCTTCCGCTTCGTCGCCCGTCAGGGACTTGACGCCCTGGTTGGACTTGAAGTGGTACTTGACCCAGAAGCGCTCGCCCGCCGCATTGATCCACTGGTAGGTGTGCGAGCCGTAGCCCTGCATTTCACGCCAGGAGGCCGGCAGGCCGCGGTCGCCCATCAGCCAGGTGACCTGGTGGGCGGACTCGGGGGAGAGGGTCCAGAAGTCCCACTGCATGTCGGCGTCGCGCAGGTGGGTGCCCGGGAGGCGCTTCTGCGAGTGGATGAAGTCCGGGAACTTGATGCCGTCGCGGATGAAGAACACCGGGGTGTTGTTGCCGACGAGGTCGTAGTTGCCCTCGGTGGTGTAGAACTTCACGGCGAAGCCGCGCGGGTCGCGGAGTGTGTCGGCGGAGCCTGCCTCGCCGGCGACGGAGGAGAAGCGGATGAGCATGTCCGTCTCGGCGCCCGGCTGGAACAGCGCGGCCTTGGTGTACTGGGAGACATCCCCCGTGGTCGTGAACGTGCCGAAGGCGCCGCCGCCCTTGGCGTGCACGACGCGCTCCGGCACGCGCTCGCGGTTGAACTGGGCGAGCTTTTCGATCAGGTAGTGATCGGTGAGGATGATCGCGCCGTCGGCGCCGACGGACTGCGAGTGGGCATCGGACGTGACCGGGGCGCCGGACTGTGTCGTGGACACTGCGGGCGCAGAGATGTTCTGAGTCATCGTTCTCCTATTTCTTGTTTGTACTTAATTACGTTCGGAGGGAAGTTGTTGGGCGCGCTGGCAGTCCTCGCAGATGCCCTGGTACAGGACGTCCGCGATCTGGATGGTCATGGGCTTGGAGCCCGCGTCCCAGTGCGGGGTGAGGCACGGCGCGTGGCCGACGGCGCATTCGACGTCCTCCACCCGGCCGCAGCTGATGCAGACGGCGTGGTGGTGGTTGTCCCCCACGCGCGTCTCATACAGCGCGGGGGAGTGCGGGGGTTCGAAGCGGCGCAGCATCTGCAGCTCGGTCAGGTCGCCGAGGACCACGTAGACGGACTGCGCCGTAAGTTCGGGCAGCTCCTCGCGGGCTGCGGCAAGGATGCTCTCCGCCGGCGAATGCGGGTGGCGTTCGACGGCGGCCAGCACGGCCAGCCGCTGTTTGGTGACCCGGCGGCCGTGGGCATGCAGGGCGGCGGTCCATGCCGCGCTGCCGCCCACCGAATCCGTCATGGCCCCATTCAAGCACTTATTTTGAGCTGGTCACAATAAGGTTCGGCTTATTTCGCTTTTGTGTCCCACTAGAGTTGCCGGGTGGGGAAATTCCTGGCGGACATCACGCCGTTACGCGAAAGCCCGGCCTTCCGCCGTCTGTGGCTGGGATCCGCCGCCTCGGCGTTGGGCAGCCAGCTCACCCTGGTGGCCGTGAGCCTCGAGGTCTACCGGCTCACCCAGGACAGCCTGTACGTGGGGCTGCTGAGCATCTTCGCCCTGGTCCCGCTGGTGTTCGGCGGACTGCTCGGCGGATCCATCGCGGATGCCCACGACCGCCGCAGGGTCGCGCTGCTCGCCTCCGCGGTGCTGTGGCTGACCACTGTCGGCCTGGCGCTGCAGGCCTGGCTGCAGCTGGGCAACGTCTGGCTGCTGTATCTCCTCGTTGCGGTGCAGAGCGGCGCGCAGGCCATCAACCAGCCGGCCCGCAGCGCCATCATCCCGGTCCTGGTCCGGAAGGAGCTCCTGCCCGCGGCGAATGCCCTGAGCATGATGATCTTCGGCCTGACCATGACCGCCGGCCCGCTGCTGGCCGGCGTGCTGGTCGCCACGATCGGCTTCGCCTGGACCTACACGATCGATGTGGCCAGCTTCGCGTTTGTCGTCTGGGCCCTGCTGAAGCTGCCGCCCATGCCGCCGGGGCAGGAGTCGCACCGGGCCGGCCTGCGCTCCGTTGCGGAGGGCTTCCGCTTCCTCGGCACGCGTCCGAACCTGCGCATGACCTTCGTGATCGACCTCGTGGCCATGATCCTGGCGCAGCCGCGGGCGCTGTTGCCGGCCATCGCGGCACTCATGATCGGCGGCGGCGAAGCCACGGTCGGCGTGCTGCTGGCCTCCACCGCCGTCGGCGCCTTCCTGGCCGGACTCTTCTCCGGCCCCCTCGGCGCGGTCCGGGCACAGGGCGCGGCGGTGGTCTGGTCTGTCATGGGCTGGGGCGCCTCGATCGCTGGGCTGGGCCTCGTCGTCGTGCTCGCCGGCCGGTCCGGCGCCGCGGGCGTGACCCCCTGGCTGGTGCCTGCCGCCGTGTGCTGCGCGCTCGCCGGCATCGCCGACTCCGTCAGCGCGGTCTTCCGCACCACCATCCTGCAATCGGCCACCCCGGACCACCTGCGCGGCCGGCTGCAGGGCGTCTTCGTGGTCGTCGTAGCGGGCGGCCCCCGGGTGGGGGACATGCTGGCCGGCGGCGCGACTAAGCTGCTCAGTGAAGGCTGGGTTCTGCTCGCCGGCGGGGTGCTCTGCGCGGTGGTGGCTTGGCTCGTGGCGCGCTGGCAGTCCGGGTTCCTGAAGTACGACGCGCGGAACCCGGTTCCCTAGCGGTTCGTTTCCTAGATGGGTGATCTATGGGACACCCGATCGGCGGCATGGCTTGGGAGGATCAGTGCATAACCATCACAACGGCTTGAAGACGGCGGCCCTGTTCGGCGTGCTTTGGGCGGTGCTGCTTGGCCTGGGCGCGTTGATTGGATCCGGGATGCGGAGCTCGGCGCCCATCTGGATCATGGCGCTGATCGGCGTCGGCACCACCGCCTACGGGTACTGGAACAGCGACAAGATCGCGATCCGGTCCATGCAGGCCTATCCGGTGACCGAGGCCGAGGCGCCGGTGCTGCACCAGATCGTCCGGGAGCTCTCCGCCCGCGCCAAGCAGCCGATGCCACGGATCTACATCTCACCGACCATGGCACCGAACGCCTTCGCCACCGGCCGGAATCCGCAAAATGCGGCGGTCTGCTGTACGCAGGGCATCCTGCAGCTGCTCGACGCCCGCGAACTCCGCGGCGTGCTCGGCCACGAGCTGATGCACGTCTACAACCGGGACATTCTCACCTCGTCGGTGGCTGCCGCCGTCGCGGGCGTGATCACCTCGGTGGGCCAGATGCTGCTGTTCTTCGGCGGGGGCGGCGACCGCCGCAACGGCAATCCCCTCGCCCTGCTCGCGATGGCCCTGCTGGCGCCGTTTGCCGCGTCGCTGATCCAGATGGCCATCTCCCGGACCCGCGAGTACGACGCCGACGAGGACGGTTCGGCGCTCACCGGCGACCCGCTGGCGCTGGCCTCGGCGCTGCGCAAGATCGAGCAGGGCGTCCAGCTCGCGCCCCTGCCGCAGGACCAGCGGCTGGTGAACGCCTCGCACCTGATGATCGCCAACCCGTTCCGCGGCGGCGGCATGGCGCGGATGTTCTCCACGCATCCGCCGATGAGCGAGCGGATCGGCCGGCTGGAGCGGATGGCGGGGCGTCAGCTCGGCTAGGCCCGCCGGGCAAGCTGCGCCGCGTTAGCCGGCGAACAGCCCCTGGCCCACATACCCGCCGGGCCGGACTCCCGGCGGGACGGCGAACAACCCGGAACCGGTGTGCTCGAGGTATTCCACCGCCAGGGTGTCCTTCCGGGCCATCGCCAGCTGCATGGGCACGTAGTGGGTGCGCGGATCCTTGACGAAGGCGATGAAGAAGAGCCCGGCGTCCAGGTGCCCCAGCCCGTCGGAGCCGTCGGTGTAGTTGTAGCCGCGGCGGAGCATGCGGACGCCGTCGTTGTGTGAGGGATGCGCCAACCGCAGGTGGGAGCTGGGAGCGATCAACGGCTCGCCGGCCCTGCCTTGGGCGTCAAAGTCCGGGGCGCTGAACTCGGCCCCGCCGGACAACGGTGCGCCTTCGGCCTTGGTCCGGCCGATCAGCTGTTCCTGCTCGCGTAGCGACGTCCGGTCCCAGGTTTCGATGTGCATGCGGATCCTCCGGGCGACGAGGTAGCTTCCGCCCTCCATCCAGGCGCCGGCCGGGTCCGCCCCCGCGGGTACCCAGACATGGTCGTGCAGGAGGCCGGCGTCCTCGGATTTCACGTTGCTGGTGCCGTCCTTGAAGCCGAAGAGGTTGCGGGGCGTCTGCTGGGCGCGTGACGTCGAGGAGGTGCGCCCGAAGCCCAGCTGGGACCAGCGGACCTGCGCCCGGCCGAAAGCGATTCTGGCCAGGTTGCGGATGGCGTGGACGGCCACTTGGGGGTCGTCCGAGCAGGCCTGGACCACGATGTCTCCGCCGGTCCGTTGCTCTTGGAGCTTGTCGCCGGGGAAATGCGGCAGGTCAATGAGCGCAGCGGGCCGCCGCCCCTCGAGCCCGAAACGGGCCTTGCCGCCCTTTTCAAAGAGCGAGGCGCCGAAACCGAACGTCAGGGTCAACCGACCGGCCGCGAGGCCCATCGCTTCACCCGTATCTTCCGGAGGGGCATCGTAGGGGCCGTCCACTGCACCGGTGGCGCCCGTTTCACGGCCCGCCGTCAGGGCGGCGGCAGCCTCGGTCCACTCCTTGAGCAGGCCGATCAGCTCTTTCCGGTCTTCCGTCACGAAGTCAAAAGCCGCCATGTGGAGCCGGTCCTGGGCGGGGGTTGTGATGCCCGCCTGGCGCTCGCCGTGGAACGGGATCGTCCCGCCCGGGGCGTCAGCAGCGGGTCCGCCGGGTGCGTCACGGCCGAAGACGCCGGCTGCAAGCCCGGCAGCTGCACCGATGCCGCCGGCCCCGGCCAGGGATAGGAGCCCGCGGCGGGAAACTGTGCTCACAGGACGACGGCCGCGGTCAGCCGGGACAGGGGTTCGCCGAGGGTGTCCACGAGTGCCGCAAGCTTCCGCACGTCAGCCGGGGTGAGTTCGTTGTAGTAGGAGAACCCTGCGCCCTTGGCATGGGTCTTGAGCTCGGCCTGCAGCGAGGCGAACTTGGTCTCGAGGTCCTTGGCCAGTGCGGGGTCTTTCTTCTCCAGGACGGGGCGGAGGTTCTCGAAGGCGATCCGGGCGCCGTCGACGTTGGCCTGGAAATCCCAAAGGTCCGTATGCGACCAGATTTCCTCTTCACCGGTCACCTTGCCGGTGGCGACCTCATCGAGGAGTTCCTTGGCACCGTTACCCAGCTTGTCCGCGGTCAGCGTGAGGGTGCGCGTGCGCTGGTAGAGGTCCTCGGTGTCCGCCACCAGCTGCTTGGACAGCGCGCCGCGCTGCGCGCTGGTCATCGCCGTGTAACCGGCGGGGGGAAAGAGGTCCTTTTCGGCGCGATGCCAGCCGGTCCACGCCTCCCCGGGTTCCAGATCGGCCTGGCGAAGATCCAGTTTCGGGTCGAGGTCGCCAAAGGACTCGGCCACGGGTTCGATCCGTTCCCAATGCATGCGCGTGGGGGCATAAAGCCCCCGGGCCTTCCCGGCGTCGCCCGCCGCGAAGGCCGCCGCGAAGGCCTTGGTTCCGGCCAGCAGCTGCTCGGTCTGGTCTTTCACGTACGCGGTGTACTGCCGGGTGGCGGTGTCGTTGAGTTTCTGCACGTCGTCGCCTGCCGTCACGGGCTGGTCCGAGCCGGTGACAGTGAATGCGGCGCGGAGGCCGTCCCCCTCCATCCCTGGTTTGCAGGCGGTGAGGTACTTTCCGGGCGGAGCCGTGACCACCAGGTTGCGGGTGATGCCCGGGCCGATATTTTCCACTTCGGCCACGATCCGAAGCCCGTCCTCGGCGAGCAGGTAAAACTCGGTGACTTTGTCGCCGTCGTTCCTGATGGCGAAAGTCAGGTGGCCACTGGGAGCCTCGGCCGTGGAGACTTTGCACTCGCTGTTGGTGCTGGAAACCGTGATCGCTTCGCCGCTCTTGGAGGCGGTGGGCGCGGCGTTGTCCGTGCAGGCAGCGAGTGTGAGGGGCAGCAGCGCCGCGGTGGCGGCCACCCCCAGCCGGGCCGAAAAACGGCGCGGCGAGGTATGGAAGGCAGTCATGGGGATCCTTTTAGGGTTTTTTGGGGGTCAGGAGGTTCAGGCGGCGACGGAGGCTGATCCGCCGGGAGCTGCGGCCGTCACGGCAGCGGCGCGGCCCAGGCCGAGCCGGTATGAACGCAGGTATAGCGACATCACGGGCACCACGTAGAGGATCCAGGCGGCGGCCTCAAACCAGGTGGTGGCCGGGGAGAAGTTCAGGGTCCCCTTCAGCAGCGTCCCGTACCAGGACGACGGCGGAACGGCCGCTGAGACGTCGAACGCGAGGGAGTGCAGGCCCGGGAGCAGCCCGGCTTCCTGGAGGTCGTGGACGCCGTACGCCAGGACCCCGCCGGCCACGACGATGAGCGCCGCGCCGGTCCAGGTGAAGAACTTGGTCAAGTTCACGCGCAGGGCGCCTCGGTGCAACAGGTAGCCGAGCCCGGCGGCTGCGGCCAGCCCCAGGACCGCCCCGAGCAGCGGGGAGGACGACTGTCCGGTCGACTGTGCGGCGGCCCAGATAAACAGGGCTGTCTCGAGCCCTTCCCGTCCGACGGCCAGGGCGGCCACGGCCACGAGCCCCCAGACTGCGCCGTCAGCCACCTGGTCGATCTTGCCGCGCAGGGCGCTGCCGAGGCTCCGGGACGTGCGGGCCATCCAAAAGACCATCCACGTTACGAGTGCGACGGCGGCAATCGACAGGCTGCCACCGATCGCTTCCTGGGCCTGGAAGGTGAGTCCGCGTGGGCCGAAGGTCAGTAGGGCGCCAAAACCGATGGAGACCGCGACGGCTACTCCGACGCCGGCCCAGATGCGGGGAATGAGCTCTGTCCGGCCGGTCCGGGTCACGTAGGCCAGCAACAGGACAACGATCAGGGCAGCCTCAAGCCCCTCTCGCAGGCCGATCAGGAAGTTCGCGGTCATATGCATTCTCTCGGGTAAAAGTGGCTAACTAAGGTTCACCTAAGAACCAAGGTAACCCTTACCCGCTGAAATACGTAAATCAAACGTGACCTAATTGCCGTCAGGGCCCGATGCTGCTCCGCAGCCGGGCCGGTTCGGGCGCAAAAAAGCCGGGCCCCGGCGTCGTTTGTCACGCTGGAACCCGGCCGTGCGGTGCTGGGTACTTAGCTGCGGAAGTTCACGAACTGGAGATCGGCCTCGTCGAAGCCTTTCAGCAGGTTCATGGTTTCCTGAAGGTCGTCGCGGGACTTGGACGTCACGCGCAGCTCGTCGCCCTGGATCTGGGACTTGACCGACTTGGGGCCCTCGTCGCGGATCAGCTTGTTGATCTTCTTTGCGAGGTCCTGGGCAATGCCCTCCTTGATGGTGGCCTCGAGGCGGAATTCCTTGCCGGACGGGTAGGGCTCGCCCGTGTCGAGGGACTTCAGCGAGATGCCGCGGCGGATCAGCTTGGACTGCAGCACGTCAAGGACGGCCAGCACCCGCTCCTCGGAGTTGGCCTTCATCAGGATCTTCTCGCCGCTGAAGTCGACCTCGGCGCCGACGCCCTTGAAGTCGTACCGCTGCGCCAATTCCTTCTGCGCCTGGTTCAGCGCGTTGGCGACTTCCTGCTTGTCGACTTTGCTGACGACGTCGAATGTGGATTCGCCTGCCATGACTGTCCTCCTGATGTTGTCCGGACGCCCTGCTGGAGGGCGGTGTTTTCTGCATTCCAGCCTAGTACGGATGCTCCGGATGTGAAGGTGCCTCGGGGCGGCCGGTCTTCACAGTTGGCTCAAAGCTGAACCCCGGGGGGAACGAAGCTTGGCCCGGGAGAGTTGGAACCGTTGGAAGAGCCGCTTGAAAGGCAAGCACATGAACCGCAGGACCATCCGTAACGTCAGCAGCACCACCGCCGCAGCTGCGGGTTCCATCACGACGGCGGTGACGTCGGTGGCCGCCGCGGCCCTGGCGGCCTCCATCATCCTCAGCCCGGCCGCGGACGCTTCCGCGCGCCTCGACGGCGTGCAGGCGGACCTGGCCCGGGCGGTGCAGCTGAACCAGGTCACCGCCGAGCAGGCGGCGAAGTTCGAGGCCAAACTCGCCGGCCGCATCCTCGGAGAAGCCTGATATTCCGGTCCTCCCGGGGCCGCGCGGCGCCGATTCGATTCTTCGGCGGAAGTTCTGTAAAGTTGTCTTGCCCGCGGTTGCTGGAAGCGGAACGCACTGGAAACAGGCGTTCCGAAGATGGAAGCCGCGAGTGATCTTCTTTTGAAGTTCGGCAGATTACCCGAGCGGCCAAAGGGGGCTGACTGTAAATCAGCTGGCAACGCCTACGGGGGTTCGAATCCCTCATCTGCCACCCTCGAGAAAGCCTCCGGAACCAGACGGTTCCGGAGGCTTTCTTGTTTTATTGCGCAGCGACTGCTCCGTAGGCGCCGTTATGGGACGTGAAAACGGCAGTTATGGAGCAATCGGCGTGCGGTCCACGGCGGCGAGGATGGCAGCACCCAGTTCCGCGGGCCGGGTGAACTGCGGCCAGTGCCCGGTCGGCAGGTCCATGTATTCGACGTCGCGGATCCGTGCCAGCTCCGCGACATACGGCTGCCCCGCGGCAATCCATTCCAGCAGCACCGACGACGGAAGTTCGCAGGCGATGACAGTCACCGGAACGTCGTAGCGGCGTTCATCGTGGAGCCTCTGCTGGTCGTAGGCGACGCCCTTGGGTTCCGGGATGGCGCGGGCACGGAAGGCGGACCGGAGCTCCCCGTCCAGGTCAACGAGGTCCTCGTCCTCGAAGAGTTCCCACGGCGGCAGCGGCACCTCGTCGCCGTCGGCCGGCAGCTGGTCGTTGACGACGCCGCCGTCCCCCCAGCGGGCCGCTGTCCACGTAGATGGCGCGGGCAACGCGGTCCGGTCGCGCATCCACGGCGCCATGGATGATTGCGCCGCCGCCGGAGTGGCCCACCAGGACGACCGGGGCGTCCACGCTGTCCACGGCGGCGACTACGGCGTCGATGTGGGTGCGCAGGCCGATGCCGGCGCGCGGCGCGTCAGCCGATTCCAGTCCGGGCAGCGTGAGCGGGTGGACCCGATGCCCCGCGGCGACCAGCGGCGGCGTGACCTCCGACCATGACGACGCGTCCAACCAGAAACCGGGAACCAGGATGATGTCCATGACGGCACCCTACGCGGTCCGGCCGCTGGCGAAGACGCGCAACGCGAGGGTTTTCCGCCGCCGAACGTCATTTTCCGGTCGAAAACGTGCCCGGCGTCACATCTTGGTCCGCTGAGGCGCTACTCTGACGCAGGAGGGGGAATCACATGGAGATAGTCCTGGCAGCTGGCACGGGGACGCTCAACCTGGATGAGAGCGGAATTCTTCGGCTGGTCTGGGCCGCCGGGTCCATGCTCGATACGGCGGACGCCGTCGAATCCGTCGTGGCCATTTCAAAAATCAGCGCCGGGCGGATGCTGCCGTTGCTGATCGACATCAGCGACGTCAAGCTGACCGCAGGAGCCCGCAACCATTACCTGGATAGCCGCTTCGTTTCCTCCGTGGCACTCGTCGGCGAATCGAACGTGGACCGGGTTGTCGCCGCGTGGATGCGCCGCGGAAACGACTGCCCGCAACGCTACTTCACCTCCCGCGCCGACGCCCTGGATTGGCTGGGCGAACTGGCCGCCAGCGACGGACCGCAAAGCGTCGCCGGCTGATCCGTCCGCGGCCCCGGAGGCTCCGGCATCCCCGCCGACACCCGGGCGGGTAATCGGCCGATCCGGCACTACTGCGGAGTAGGGTTAGGCGCGTTGATCGAAAGAGCCTGAGGAGCTGAAATGAAGTCGTTTGCATGTGGTGACGTTGTTCCCGGTTGTGAAGCCCGCTGGGTCTGCAGCACCGACGACGAAATCCTGGTCCAGGTCGGCGCCCATGCCGCCTCCGTGCACGGCCTGACCGAGCTTCCCGCCGAGCTCGTCGCCTCGGTGCACAAAGCAATCCACCCGGTTAGTTGATTCCTGCGGCGGGCGGTCCACCTCCGGGGGCCGGCGCCACTGCGCCGCCGGACTGGGACGGGCTGCTGGCCTCGGCCTGCCGCGGCAAAGGCTTGGCGGCTGCCTACCAGCCCATCGTTGATACCGCGCGTGGAGCGGTGGTGGGCTATGAAGCCCTGGCCAGGTTTCCCGGCTATGCCGAGAAGAACCCCGAAGTCTGGTTCGCCGCTGCGCGTCAACACGGGAAAGCCGCCGAACTCGAAGCGGCGGCGCTGCGCACCGCGCTCAAGGCACGTGCCGCCCTGCCGGCCAACTGCTTCCTGACCCTCAACGTCTCACCGGAGCTGCTGACCTCGGAATGCATCCGCAGCGTCTGGCGCGACGAGGGCAAATTGGGCGGCCTCATCGTCGAACTGACAGAGCAAACACCGATCGACTCGTACGTGGAGCTGGAACCGGACCTGAACCAGTTGCGCGCCGCCGGTGCCCTGATCGCCGTCGACGACGCCGGAGCCGGCTACGCGGGACTGCGCCACCTGCTGGCCCTGCGGCCCGCCCTGATCAAGATCGACCGGGACCTGATCCAGGACGTCGACCGCGATGAGGCGAAGCGTGCCCTCATCGGGATGCTCGGCGCGTTTGCGAGCCGGGTCGACGCGTGGATCCTGGCCGAGGGCGTCGAACGGGCCGAAGAGCTTGAGGCGCTGGTCTCGCTGGGCGTCCCGCTCGTGCAGGGCTACTACCTCGCCCGGCCTGCCCCGCCCTGGGCCGGCATTGATCTTGACCTGGCGCACCGCCTCGCCAGCGCCCGTCCCGTGGCCCACAAGACGGTCATCCGCGACGTCGTCGAACCGGCGACGACGGCGGGCAGTGTCACCCAGGCCGCTGACGCGTTCGCGGCGAACCCGGCGCTCGAGGCCGTCGTGCTGCTCGGCGAGCACCTGCGGCCGGTCGCGGTGTTGGATGCCGGAGCGTCCGCACTGGGCGTGGTGAGCCCCGGGATGCGCGTGAACCTCGATACCCCGCTCAGCCAGGCCCTGGCCCGGTCCATGACGAGGCCCAAGAACCAAAGATTCGACTCGCTCCTGGTGACGGACAACGCGGGGCGCTTCGCCGGCGTTGCCAGGATGGAGCGGATGATCATTGCGCTCGCCGGAACGGCAAGTGATGAATGAGGACCGACGCACGCTGGCGGGAGAGCTGCCCGGCGATGTCCACATCAGGCTGCTGCGCGGCTCCGACGCCGAACGGCTGGGTGCCGCGTACCGGCGGAACCGGGATCATCTTGCCCCCTGGGAACCGGCCCGGACCGCCGAGTTCTTCACCACGGAGGGGCAGAGCGCCAACATCGGCGGCAAACTCGCCATGTTCGCCGCCGGAACCGGCGTTCCGTGGATCCTGCTGTCCGGCGAGGAGGCCGTGGGGACGATGACGCTGAGCGGCATCGTGCGGGGCCCTTTCCTCAGCGCCAACCTCGGGTACTGGGTGGACCGGGAATTCAACGGCCGCGGCATCGGCTCGGCCGCCGTCGCCCATGTTGTCGGTGCCGCCCGCACCGCGCTGGGCCTGCACCGGATCCAGGCGGCCACGCTGCCGCACAATGCCGCTTCCCAGCGGGTGCTGCAGCGGGCCGGTTTCCAGGAGATCGGACATGCCCAGGAGTACCTGCAGATTGCGGGCGCCTGGCAGGACCATGTCCTGTTCCAGCGCATCCTGCACTGAGGCACGTGCGAGACTCACACAGTGACTGACGAATCCTTCGGCGCCCTGCACCACGTCGAGCTCTGGGTGCCGGACCTTGCGCGGGCCCGGGACGAATGGGGCTGGCTGCTGACCAGGCTCGGCTACGGGCAGTACCAGGACTGGCCCCGCGGGCGGAGCTGGCGGCGCGGAGCCACCCACATCGTCGTCGAGGAGTCCCCGGACCTGAGCGGCCGGACCCACCACCGCACCGCGCCCGGGCTGAACCATCTGGCCTTCCGGGCCGGACCGCCGGAGCACGTGGACACGCTGGCCGCGGACGCCCCAGACCACGGCTGGACCGAGCTGTTTCCGGAGAAATACCCGCACGCCGGCGGCCCCGGACACTACGCTGCCTACCTGGTGAACTCGGACGGCTTCGAAATCGAGCTGGTCGCCACCGACTGACCCGGCGGCCGGGCAGGTACCGTGATACCCATGAGCATCATCCTGGTGGGCGGCGGCCCCGATACCGTGACCACCCCGGTTATCTTTGACCGCTTCGTCAAGGATGTCCGGAACCGCGCCGGGGGGAGTAAGCCTCCACGGATCGCCGTCGTGCTGTTCGACCGCGAAGGCAGCTCGGAGTATTTCCTCCCCGCCTACCTGGAGCCGCTGCAGAGCCGCACGCCCGGCCAGCTAACACCGATCCTGCTGCGCTCGAATGAGCCAGTGGACCCGGAAACGTTCGACGACGTCGACGGAATCGTCGTCGGAGGCGGCCCCACCCCGGACTACCTGGCCGGCCTTCAGGGCTCGGCGGCGGCGATCCGGACGGCGGTCGCGGCCGGCGTGCCTTATCTGGGGTTCTCCGCGGGGGCGATGATCGCGCCGCAACGGGCACTTGTGGGCGGCTACCGGATACGGGGCATCGAGGTGTGCTCGGAAGAATGCTCCGAAGGCCTCGACGAACTCGACGTCCGCGACGGCCTGGGCCTGGTGCCGTTCGCCGTCGACGTCCATACCGCGCAGGCAGGCACCCTGAGCCGCGCGGTCGCGGCGGTTGCGGAGGGCCTGATGGACCGGGCCGTGGCGGTGGACGAGAACACCGCGCTGGTGCTGCGCCACGCGGACCTCGAGGACCTGGAGGTGATCGGTACCGGGAACTGCTGGACCATCCGCGGCTCCGGCCGCAAGGCCACGGTGGCCATGCTGTCCGCCGGCTGAGCGGCCCCTCCTTGGCACCCTTGTTACTCACGGGTAACATAGCGTCCATGCACCTGCTGCTCCGCACCCTCATCCTGCTCATCAAGTCCGCCCGGCGCTCCCCGCTGAGCATCTGGGACACGTCCTCGCTGCCGCTCCGGGTCCTGCCGACGGACATCGACATCGCCTTGCACGTCAACAACGGCATGTACTTCTCGCTGATGGACCTGGGCCGGTTCGACCTGATGGCGCGGAGCGGAACCTGGAAGTCCATCCGCCGGCGCGGCTGGACGCCGGTGGTGGCGGGGGAGACCATCGCCTTCCGCCGCTCCCTGCAGCTATGGCAGCAGTACACGATCGAGACCAAGGTCATCGGCCTGGATGAGAAGGCCATCTACTTTGAGCAGCGCATGGTGGTCGACGGCGAAATCTACGCGCGCGCCCACATCGCCACCCGGCTGGTCCACAAGGGCAAACCGGTCGGCCAGGAAGAAATCATCCACGAATTTGGCGCGCCCCCGGCGGACCTGGAGCTGCCGGAATGGATCCACGAGTGGCGGGAAACGAACGCGCTGCCGGGTGCCCGCCGTCCCGCCCCGCACGTCTGGGCCTAGCCCGCCCGGGATGTGCCAACAGCGAAACGCAGGGGACTTTCACGGGCGGCTCGCGTACCGTTGACGCATGGCTACCGTAGACATTACAGGTGAACAGTTCGCATCGACCGTCGAGGATAACGACATTGTCCTCGTAGACTTCTGGGCCGAATGGTGCGGCCCGTGCAAGCAGTTTGGCCCCACATACTCGGCCGTTTCGGAGAAGCACCCGGACGTGGTCTTCTCCAAGGTGGACACCGAGGCGGAGCAGCAGCTTGCCGCCGAGGCCGGTATCACCTCGATCCCGACGCTGATGGCCTTCCGCGAAAAGGTGCTGGTGTTCTCCCAGCCCGGTGCGCTGAACGCCCAGCAGCTGGAACAGGTGGTCGACGCCGTCAAGGCCCTCGACATGGAGGAGGTCCACGCGCACGTGGCCCGTTCCCAGGCCGAGGCCGCCGCAACCCAGCAGGACGGCAGCCAGATCCCGGACATCTAAGCCGGCCTAAAGCAACTCACGGCAACTTAAAAATGCGGGGTCACCCCGCGCCGATCCCGGACGGGATTACCGGCGCGGAGTGACCCCGCATTGCTGTTGACGAGGCGGGCTTAGAGCTTTTCCAGCTTGACCGGCTCGGCCAGCAAGGCGCTCAGGGACTCATTCAGGTCCTGGACCGTAGTGCCCTTGGAGTGCTTGTCCAGATCTTCCTGGGAAGCCCACTGCTCGGTCAGCACCAGCTTGTCCTCGCTCGCCTCCGTCAGCTCATAACGGATGCAGCCGGGTTCGTTGACGACCTCGTCGATCGCGATTTCGAGGGCAAGCTTCACACGGAAGAATTCGCCCTCGTTGGGAATGAAAGTGGCCTGCAGGTCAATGGGTGCGCTCATGGTTTTTACCCTACCGGGCGGCCGCCCCGGCGGCGGAAGATGTCCCGAAGATTTCCTAGGACATCCACGCTTTGCCCTTCTCTTGCCGGCGGGCTGTTGGTAGCGTCACACCATGCTTGCGTACACAGCCGGGGACACTGACGTCCCGCTGATCGATGAAACCATCGGCGACCATTTCGAGCGGATCGTCGCCCGGTTCCCGTACCACGACGCGCTGATTGAGGCCGCGGCGGTTCCCGGCGGGGAGGCCCGGCGGTGGAGCTACACCAAGATGAACGACGACGTCGACCGGCTGGCCCGCGCGCTGCTGGCGCTCGGCGTCGCCAAGGGAGACCGGATCGGCATCTGGAGCCCGAACTGCGCCGAATGGACCATTCTGCAGTACGCCACAGCGAAGGTCGGGGCGATCCTGGTCAACGTCAATCCGGCCTACCGCAGCCACGAGCTGGAGTTTGTCGTCAAGCAGAACGGCATGCGGATGCTGGTGGCGGCGCCGTCGGACAGGAACAGCGACTACACCGTGATGGCCCGGCAGGCGCTGGCGGAATGTCCCGAGTTGCGCGAACTCGTGTTCCTGCCCGATTCCGGCCAGCCCGGCCTCACCGCCGGGGTCCCGGAAGGCGAGGCGGAGCGGACGTTCGCCGAGCTGCTGAGGCGGGCCGACGACGTCGCGCACTCCGGCCTGAAGGCGCGGATGGCCGAGCTGGACCCGCACGACGCGATCAACCTGCAGTACACCTCCGGAACCACCGGTTTCCCCAAAGGCGCCACCCTGACCCACCACAACCTGCTCAACAACGGCTTCGCCATCGGCGAGCTGCTGGCCTACACAGAGCACGACCGGGTGGTGCTGCCGGTGCCGTTCTACCACTGCTTCGGAATGGTGATCGGCAACCTGGCCGCCTTCAGCCACGGCGCCGCCACCATCATTCCGGGCCGCGGGTTCACGCCGGCCGCCGCGCTGGAGGCCGTGCAGGACTTCGGCGGAACGTCGCTCTATGGCGTGCCGACCATGTTCATCGCCGAACTCGCGCTGCCGGACTTCGCCTCCTACGACCTCTCGACGCTGCGCACCGGCGTCATGGCGGGCTCGCTGTGCCCCATCGAGGTCATGAACCGGGTGATCTCGGAAATGAACATGCGCGACGTGGCCATTTGCTACGGCATGACGGAGACTTCGCCGGTCTCCACCATGACCCGCGACGGGGACACCATGGCCCAGCGCACGCAGACCGTGGGCCGCACCATGCCGCAGCTGGAGAACCGGATCGTGGACCCGGTGACCGGGGAGGTGCTGCAGCGCGGCGAGGTCGGCGAGTTGTGCACCCGCGGGTACTCCGTGATGCAGGGCTACTGGAACCAGCCGGACAAGACGGCAGAGGCGATCGACGCCGAGGGCTGGATGCATACCGGCGACCTGGCGCGCATGGATGAGGACGGCTACCTGGTGATCGAGGGCCGGATCAAGGACATGGTGATCCGCGGCGGCGAGAACGTCTACCCGCGCGAGATCGAGGAGTTTCTCTACACCCACCCGGATATCCAGGATGTTCAGGTGATCGGTGTCCCTGACGCCACGTACGGCGAGGAACTGATGGCCTGCGTGATCCTCAAGCCCGGAGCCGGCAGGCTGGACGCCGCGGGGCTGGCAGAATTCTGCCGGGGCAAGCTGGCGCACTACAAGATCCCGCGCTACGTGGACGTCCGGGAAAGTTTCCCGATGACCGTGTCCGGCAAGATCCGCAAGGTGGACATGCGCCAGGAAGCCGTCGCCCGGCTGCATCTCTGACCGCAACGCGGGGTCACTTACGGCCCATCGCGGGGCCGTGGATGGGCCGTAACTGACCCCGCGATGCTTCGAGTTAGGCAGGCCTGTGGATAACTCAGGCAGCGAGCCTAATCCGCGGCCACAATGGTGCCCATGGTCCGCATTGTGCCGCTCCCCGAAAGTCTCTTCCAGACGCCGTTCACGGTCTACGAATCCCGTGCGGTCGGCGTTACGTCCAAGCGACTCCGGGCGAAGGACCTGTCCGACGGCGGCCGTCTCATCTATCTGCCGGCCGGCCGGCACCTGGAGATCTTCGAACGTGCCCGGGTACTCAGCGCAGCCACGCCCGGCGCCTGGTGTCCCACGAGACCGCCGCCGTGCTCACCCGGCTCGGACTGCCGCCGTGGCTGGGCGGGTGTTCCACCATCCATCTCAGCAAGCCGCACGAACTGCCTCGCGTCCGCCGGGCCGGGGTTACGGGACACCGCGTGCGGTGTATCCCCGGCGAGCTGACCGACGTCGACGGCGTCCCTGTGACGGCACCGCCGCGGACCTGGCTGGATCTCGCCTCGGGCCTGCCTCTCAACTACCTCATCGCCCTGGGCGACCAGATCATTCGGATACCCCGGCCTGGCCTGGAACAGCGCTCAGAGCCCTACGCGTACAAGGACGGACTGCGGCTACTCATCCGCCAGCATCCCAACATGAAGGGCGTCGAGAAAGCCCGGGTGGCCCTGGACGAGATGCGGGTGGGGGCGGATTCGTTCCCGGAGACCTTTCTGCGGCTGGCGCTGATGGACGCGCGATTACCGGAGCCGGAGCTTCAGATCAGGCTGGACCCTGACGACCGGCGCTCGCCGGCCGCAGACCTGGGCTACCGGAGGTACCGCATCGCCATCCAGTACGAGGGCGCCCACCACCTCACCCGGGAACAACAATCCAGGGACATCCGGCGGGACGAAGCGTTCCGCGGCGCTGGCTGGGCGTACTTCAAGGCCAACGCCGATGACCTCGCCGATGGCTTCGAAGCCCTCGTTGGCCGGATCAAGAAGACCCGGCTCCGCTCGGTCTAACGCAACACGGGGTCAGATCGCGCCTATAAAGGCGCCCCGGATGGGCCGGATGTGACCCCGCGTTGCTAGAGCGGCGCCGGTCAGTGGCCGCGGTGGTCCTGGATCGTCATCCGCGGCCCAAAGACCGGCTTGCGGAAGCCGCTGAGGCCGATCATGCGCACCACCCGCTGGCGGTGCCCGGCCCAGGGCGCCAGCAGCCTCAGCATGCCGGCGTCGTCCGTCCGCCGCCCGGTCAGGGCCGCGCCGACGTAGGCGGCCAGGTGGTAGTCGCCCACCGCGATCGAGTCCGGACAGCCGTGCGTGCGCTGCACCACCTCGGCCGCCGTCCAGACGCCGATCCCGGGAAGTGTCTGCAGTTTCGCGGCTGCTTCGGCCGCCGGCAGCGCCGCCAGCCGTTCCAGCGCGGCCGCAGAGCGCAGCACCCGCATGACGGTGTCCGATCGTTGCGGGCCCACTCCGGCTTTGTGCCATTCCCAGGACGGGATGCGCAGCCACTGCTCGGGCGTGGGCTGGACCAGAAGGTTGGCGGGGGCCACGGTGCCGGCGCCGGGCGCCGCTGTCCCGAAGCGGTACATCAGGTAGCGGTAGCCGCGGCGCGCTTCGATCACCGTGACCTTCTGCTCGAGGACCGTCGGCACCAGGGAATCGACCATCCGCCCGGTGGCCGGCAGCCGGACGGCGGGGTTCCGGCGTCGTGCTTCGACAACCATCCGGGGGAGCGTGGCGTGGAAGCCAGGTTCGTCGAAGGCCGTCCAGTCGTCGTCGCGTCCCAGCATTCGCGGAACGGCCTCGATCGCCGCGGCCGCCCCGGGCCCCCAGGCGCGCGCCTCGATCCAGGGTGCGGCCGCCGGACCCGCGGAGGCCAGACGCAGCGTGGCCGGACCGGCCGCCGTCGTGAACGCCATCCAGAAGCCGTCCGCGGTGACCCGGATGGACGGATCGCCGTGGCCCCGGCGGAGCGTGCCGAGGGTCTGCAGGAGATCGAACGGGCCGCCCGGGTGCCATCGCAGCGAGGCGTCCGCCGCGGCGGGCACGCCGGCGGGGAGCTTTGCGGTGGTCACCCGAATATGTTCCCACGCCAGTCCGACGGCCGGCACATCCGGGCAGTTGGGCGGCGGGATGCGCGCAACCGGACGGCCCTTATCCGCGGCCCCGGACGGGACTAGAATCCGGTGCGTGGCCCGGACTTCCCGCGCCGCCCCGGGATCGGTTCCCTTGATGGTCAGGAGAGTGTGATGGCTGGTGGAGTGGTGCACTTCGAGCTTCCCGCGGACGACGAGAACCGTGCGCGTGAGTTCTACAGTTCGGTGTTCGGCTGGGGTTTCCAGGTCATGCCGGAGATGGAATACAGCCTGGCGCTGACCACCCCGATGGACGAGGAGGGCCGGCCCGCGGTCTCCGGGTCCATCAACGGCGGCCTGTTCCGCCGCGGCGAGCTCACCGCCCCGGTGGTGACCGTCGACGTCGACGACATCGACGCCGCCTTGGAGCAGATCGTGGCCCGGGGCGGTTCGGTCCAGCGGGAAAAGATGGAGGTGCCGGGGTCCGGTTGGAACGCGTATTTCACGGACACCGAGGGCAACGTGGTGGGGCTCTGGCAGAACGCCGCGCCCGCGGCACCGGCCGCTGCCGGCGGCAGCACCGGTGAGGCGGCCGGCGAGACCGCCGGAAACGACATCGGGGCCTGACCCGGGCCTAGTGCATGCCGCTTGCCAGCCACAGGGCCACGACCGCCAAGGGAACCGTGAGGACGACGGCGGCGAGGCCGGCAAGCGCGAAGCCGCCCCAGCGGATCTCGACGTTGAGGGCCCGCAGCCGCTCGTGCCAGAGCAGGGTCGCCAGGGACGCCCAGGGGCTCACCAGCGGGCCGAGGTTCACGCCGATCAGGAGGGCCGCGAGCCGCACCGGCGAGCCGCCCGCCGGTTCCAGCGCGAGGTAGGCCGGCAGGTTGTTGACGGTGTTCGCCGCTCCCACCCCGAACCCCGCCAGCTGGAGCAGCGCGGGCAGGCTCTCCCCGGACCCGGCGACGCCCGCCAGGGCCTTGGTCAGGCCGTTGGCGTGCAGCGCCTCGACCACCATGAACAGGCCGACGGTGAGCATGAGCGGCCGCCACGGGACCATGGACCAGCGGAGGGCCGAGCGGCGGCGCCACAGGAACAGCGCCAGCAGGACCGCGGCGGCGGCAGCGGCGGGAAGCTGTACCGGCACGCCGGACACCAGGGCAGGGAGCAGGAGCAGCATCACGCCGGCCGAGGCATACAGCAGCACCTTGTCCCGCACCCGGTGGACGGGCTGGGGGCCGTAGCGGCCCCGCAGATCCTTCCGGAAGGCCAGCCAAAGCAGTGCCAGGGGGAGCAGGATTCCCACCAGCGCGGGGGCCCAGACCAGCGAGGCGAAGGCGGCCGGGCTGAGGCCCAGCCGGGACTGGGCCAGCAGGTTGGTCAGGTTGGACACCGGCAGCAGCAGCGAGGCCGTGTTCGCGAGCCAGATAGTTGTCAGGGCGAAGGGCAGCGGCTGGATCCGGGCGTGGACGGCCAGGAGTACGACGACGGGCGTAACCAGCACCGCTGTCGTATCCAGCGACAGGAACACGGTGGACACGCAAGCCAGCGCGATCACCAGTAGCCAGAGCAGCAGCACGCGGCCCCGGCCCAGGGCGGCCAGTCGGTCCGTGACGGCCCGGAACAGCCCGGCGTCGTCCACCAGTTCCGTCACCAGGGACATGGCCACAACGAAGCCCAGCACGGGCACCGTGCGGCCGGTGAGCTCCTCGAACGCGGGCCAGGGCAACAGCCCGGTACCCAGCGCTGCCGCCCCGGCGAGGAGCATCCCGCCGGGGATCAGGTAGCTCCTCAGCGTCTTCAACCAGGTCCTTCGCTTCACCGCCTTATCGTCGCACCCGCGCCGCGGCGCCGGCGACGCGACGTGCCCGCCGCCCCGGAGACGGTAACTTTGTACTTATGAAGTACGCCCAGTCCGTCCTGGACCTCATCGGCAACACGCCGCTCGTCAAACTCAATCACGTGACCGACGGCATCGCCGCCACGGTCCTGGTGAAGCTGGAATACCTGAACCCCGGCGGTTCGATCAAGGACCGCATCGCCGCCAAGATGGTCGAAGAGGCGGAGCGCAGCGGCAAGCTCCAGCCCGGCGGGACCATCGTGGAGCCCACGTCCGGCAACACCGGGGTGGGCCTGGCCCTCGTGGCGCAGCAGAAGGGCTACCGCTGCATCTTCGTGGTCCCGGACAAGGTCGGCGAAGACAAGCGCGCCGTGCTCCAGGCCTACGGCGCCGAAGTCGTGGTGACCCCCACCGCCGTCGCGCCGGACAGCCCGCAGAGCTACTACGGTGTCTCGGACCGCCTGGTCACCGAGATCCCCGGCGCCTACAAGCCGGACCAGTTCTCCAACCCGGCCGCGCCGGCCAGCCACTACGAGTCCACCGGCCCGGAGATCTGGAGGGACACGGACGGCTTGGTCACGCACTGCGTGATCGGCGCCGGCACCGGCGGCACCATCACCGGCACCGGCCGCTACCTCAAGGAAGTCTCCGCGGACCGGCCCGAGGCCGACGGTGGCGTGGTCAAGATCATCGGGGCCGACCCGGCCGGCTCGGTCTACTCCGGCGGCACCGGCCGGCCGTACTTCGTCGAGGGCGTCGGCGAGGACATGTGGCCGGCCAACTACGACAAGGCCGTTCCGGACGATGTCATCGCCGTCAGCGACGCCGACTCCTTCGCCATGACCCGCCGCCTGGCCCGGGAAGAAGGCCTGCTCGTGGGCGGTTCCTCCGGCATGGCCGTCGTGGCCGCGCTGCAGGCCGCCAAGGACCTGCCCGCCGACGCCGTCGTCGTCGTGATCCTGCCCGACTCCGGCCGCGGCTACCTGGCGAAGATCTTCAACGACCAGTGGATGCGCTCCTACGGCTTCCTCGCCAGCGGCGACGAAGCCTCGGTGGGGGAGGTGCTCAAGGCCAAGACCGGCGAACTGCCGGACCTGGTGCACATCCACCCGAACGAGAGCGTCCGGGACGTCATCAACATCATGAACGAGTACGGCGTCTCGCACATCCCGGTACTGTCCCAGGAACCGCCGGTCGTGATGGGTGAGGTGCTCGGCGCCGTCGACGAACGCACCCTGACCGCCAAGCTCTTCCGCGGCGAGGCGAACCTCACCGACAAGATCTCCGAACACATGGAGGCACGGCTGCCCGTGATCGGTTCGCTCGAATCGATCTCGACCGCCCGCGAACTCCTCTCCGACACCGACACCCTGATGGTGACGTTCGTCGGCGCTCCGGTGGGGATCCTGACCCGCCACGACCTCCTCGCCTACCTCAGCAACTGACCAGCCCAAGGAGTCCCATGTCCCAGCCAGAAAGCTCTTCCGCGGCCAACGCCGGCTTCAACACCCGCGCCGTGCACGCCGGCCAGGCCTTCGAGCCGCGCACCGGCGCCGTGGTGCCCCCGGTGCACTTCTCCTCCACCTACGCGCAGGACGGCATCGGCGGCCTCCGGGCCGGCTACGAATACGGCCGCGGCACCAACCCCACCCGCGACGCCCTGCAGGAACAGCTCGCCGCACTGGAGGGCGGCTCGCACGCATTCTCCTTCAGCTCGGGACTCGCCGCCGAGGACTCCATGATCCGCGCCCTCACCCGGCCCGGAGACCACATCGTGCTCGGCAACGACGCCTACGGCGGGACGTACCGGCTGATCAGCCGAGTGTTGGGCGAGTGGGGGATCGGCAACACCCCGGTGGACATGTCCAACCTTGATGCCGTCGCGAAGGCCGTCGCAGCCGGCGGATCGAACGGCGGCGCGGCCGGCGGCAAGACCCAGTTGGTCTGGGTGGAGACGCCGTCGAATCCGATGATGAAGATCACCGACATTGCGGCCCTCGCCAAGGTGGCGCACGACGCCGGCGCCCTCCTCGTGGTGGACAACACCTTCGCCTCGCCGTACCTGCAGAACCCGCTGGCCCTCGGCGCCGACGTCGTGGTGCACTCCACCACCAAGTACATCGGCGGGCACTCCGACGTCGTCGGCGGCGCGATCATCGTCAACGACCCGGAGCTGGCCGAGAAGATCGGCTTCGTGCAGTTCGCCGTCGGCGCCGTGTCCGGGCCGATGGACGCCTTCCTCACCACCCGCGGACTGAAAACCCTGGGCGTGCGGATGGACCGGCACAGCGACAACGCCCAGGCCGTGGCCGAATGGCTGCTGCAGCGCCCCGAGGTGGAGGTCGTGCTGTACCCGGGCCTGCCCTCGCACCCGGGCCACGAACTGGCGAAGAAGCAGATGAAGAAGTTCGGCGGGATGATCTCCGTGCAGTTCAAGGGCGGCGAGGCCGCGGCACGCAAGGTGGCCGAATCCACCTCGGTGTTCACGCTGGCGGAATCCCTGGGCGGAATCGAATCGCTGATGAACTACCCCTCCGAGATGACGCACGCCTCGGTCAAGGGCACCGAACTGGCAGTCCCGGAGAACTTGATCCGGCTCTCCTGCGGCATTGAGGACGTAGAGGACCTGATTGCGGACCTCGAGCAGGCTTTCGCGCGCATTGAGACGGGCAGCTAGCCTCCGGTGACCATCACTTCCAGGGCCGCCAGCTCCACCACCCGCGGCTGGATCGCGACGGCGGCCGGCGCGGCCGCCGTCGTCGCCGCCCTGGTGGTGCTGTACTCGGCCTACATTCCGCTGATGAACGACTTCGAGGTCTATTTCTACGGCGGAAACCGTGTGCTGCAGACCGGGGAGGCCGGTGTAAACGAGCTCTATGCCCCGCGCGACGGGCTTCCGTTCACCTACCCGCCGTTCGCCGCGCTGATCTTCGCGGCCCTCGCCACCCTGGGCCAAGCCACCGGCAGCCTTGTCTTCATTGCTACCGCGCTGCTGGGCGCCGCCGTCGTGTCTGCGTGGCTGACCCGGCACTACTTCGGGCGGGGCCGCTGGCGCGACGCCGTCGCGGACTGGCGGTTCCGGGCCGTGGGCCTGGCCGGTACGGCGGCGATCCTGCTGATGGGGCCGTGGCGGGATACCTTCGACTTCGGCCAGATCAACATCATCCTGATGGGCCTGATCCTGGCCGACTTCGCGCTGTACGGAAAATCCCGGGCCGGCGAGTTCCGCTGGCCGGCGGGCCTGCTGATCGGGATCGCGGCCGGGATCAAGTTGACCCCGCTCGCCTTCGGCCTGTACTTCCTGGTCCGCCGCGACTTCAAGGCCCTCGGCTGGATGGCGGCGGGGTTCTTCGGCTCGATAGCACTGGCCTGGGCCATGCTGCCCACCGCTTCGGTGACGTTCTGGACCAAGATTCTGCCGGACACCGGACGGATTGGCGGCCCGGGTTATGTGGACAACCTCTCGGTCAAGGGACTGCTGCTGCACCTGGGCATGCCGGATTCGTCCCTGACCTCCGTGGTTTGGCTGGTGCTCGCGCTGGGCCTCGCCGCCGTGGCCGCGCTCGTGATCAAATGGGCGGTTGACGCGGACGAGAACTTCGTGGCGGTGTCCGCCACCGCGCTGCTGATGCTGCTGATAAGCCCGGTGTCCTGGTCCCACCACTGGGTCTGGATGGCCGTGGCGCTGCCGTGCATGGGGTTCGCCATCCACCGGGTCCCGTCGCGTGACGGCAAAATGCGGCTGGCCGGCTGGATCATCGTCGTCGCCTCCGCCGTCGCCTTCTACCTCACCCCCAAGTACCTCGCGGTGATGGCCGGCGCGCACGAGTGGGGCAAGGAACCCAATACGCAGTGGCAGCTCACGGTCGCGAGCCTGGGCGTGGTCTGCGGAATCGCGATGCTGGTCTACTGGGCACTGGCCTACCGGCCGTCCCGCGCCGGGCTCCGCGGGCCTCTCTAGCCCCGGCACCTTTGCGCGCGAACGGACACTTGCGGCCCTGGTTTGCGCGCGAACGGACACTTGGGGCCCTAATCCTGGGCCTAAAAGGGGCCCCAAGTGTCCGTTCGGCCTAGCTTTCTTCAAGAGAGTTAGCTAGCCTGCCGGTATGGCACTTCGATCCGACTGGTCCCGGCGCACCTGCAGCATGGCCCGCGGCCTGGACATCCTCGGCGACCCGTGGGGCATGCTGGTCCTGCGCGAAGTCTTTTTCGGTAACGGGCGCTTCGACGCCATGAAGGCACGGCTGGGTGCGGCTGACTCGGTCCTCACCCGTCGGCTGGCGGCGCTCGTCGACGCCGGCCTGCTCACCCGCCGCCCCTACGACGACGGCGGCCGCCGCCGCTACGAGTACGTGCTCACCGCCAAGGGCGAGGACGCCCTGCCGGTGCTCAACGCCGTCGTGATCTGGGCCGAGAAGCACCTGGCCGCGCCGTCCGAACAGGCGCATATGTTTGTCGTCCACAGCGGCTGCGGGCAGCGCACCTCCTCTGCAGACAGCTGCACGGCCTGCGGCGAACGGCTCACGGCCGAAAACACCAGCTGGCACAGCCTCACCCGGACCGCCGACCCGGTCCCCCTCGCCACCGCTCCGGCGACACGGAAGAACGGAACCGCAGCATGAGTGAGCCCCGCACCACGCCCCGCCCCTCCACCCGGCGCCCCTCCACCCGGCGCCGCATCCATCCGGCCTGGATCGTCGCCGCCGTCGCGTTCCTGGCACTGGTCGGCGCTGCCGGTTTCCGGGCCGCCCCGGGCGTGCTCATGGTGCCGCTGCAGAACGAATTCGGCTGGTCCACCACGGTCCTCTCGGCCGCGGTCAGCATCAACCTGGTGCTGTTCGGCCTCACGGCACCGTTCGCCGCGGCCCTGATGGAGCGCTTCGGCATCCGCGCCGTGACCGCCGTGGCGCTGGTGCTGATCGGCGCAGGTAGCGCCCTGACCGTCCTGGTCAACCAGTCGTGGCAGATCCTGCTGACCTGGGGCCTGCTGATCGGACTCGGCACCGGATCGATGGCGCTCGTCTTCGCCGCCACCATCGCCAACACCTGGTTCGCGAAGAGCCGCGGCCTCGTGATAGGCATCCTGACCGCGGGCAGCGCCGCGGGGCAACTGGTGTTCCTGCCCTTCATCGCCGCACTTGCCCAGCACCCGGGCTGGCGGCAAGCCTCGCTGCTGATCGCCGCCGGCGCCCTGGCGGTGGTGCCGCTGGTGCTGAAATTCTTGAAGAACTCACCGGCCGACGTCGGAGCGCTGCCGTACGGCGCCGAGAGCGAGGCCGCGATCAGCGATGCCGCAGAGGCGGAGGCCAACGCGGCGCCGGGCGAGCCGGCAGTCCCGGCCGAGCCCCGCCGGAATGCCGCCGTCCGCGCGCTCCAGGTGCTCAAGCGGGCCAGCAAGGTCCGGACGTTCTGGGCACTCGTGGCCGGCTTCGCCATCTGCGGAGCCACGACCAACGGACTGATCGGCACCCACTTTATCCCGTCCGCCCACGACCACGGCATGGCCGAAACGACGGCCGCCGGCCTGCTCGCCGTCGTCGGCATTTTCGACATTCTCGGCACCATCGCCTCGGGCTGGCTCACGGACCGCTTCAACCCGCGGATCCTGCTCGCCGTCTACTACCAGTTCCGGGGCATCGGGCTGCTGGTGCTGCCGCTCCTGCTCAGCGCCGAGGTCCAGCCCAGCATGATCGTGTTCGTGGTCATCTATGGCCTGGACTGGGTGGCCACCGTCCCGCCCACCGCCGCGATCTGCCGCCAGGTCTTTGGTGCGGACGGCAGCGTGGTGTTCGGCTGGGTGTTCGCCGCGCACCAACTCGGCGCCGCCGCGGCCGCGCTGGCCGCCGGTGCCGTCCGGGACGCCACCGGCCAGTACACCTACGCCTGGTTCGCCGCCGCGGCGATGTGCACCATCGCCGCCGTGATCAGCGCGACCATCCGCAAGGACGCCGGAAAGCAGTCGGCGGTCCCGGTCCCGGCCTAGGCCGGACGTTAGGCTGGGCACCATGGTTTCCACTCCGCCCAACCCCAATACCACGGACACGCCGGCCGCCGACGCCCCGCCGGTGCAGCGCAAGACGGCCCTGGTCACCGGCGTCGGAAGGCTCGCCGGCATCGGTGCAGGCATCGCGCGGCGGCTGGCCGCGGACGGCTGGGACCTGGTCCTCACCTACTGGCAGGACTACGACACCCGGATGCCCTGGGGCGTGCAGCCGGACGACGTCGAACGCCTCACCGCCGAGCTGCAGGCGACCGGCGCCGCGGTGGTGGCCGTGCCCGCCGACTTCGAGGATCCGCACGCCGTGGACCGGCTGATGGCCGTGGTGGCGGACGACGCCGGCACCCTGCAGGGACTGGTGCTGAGCCACGCCGAATCCGTAGACTCGGGCATCCTGGACACGTCCCTGGAGAGCTTTGAGCGCCACTTCGCCGTCAACACCCGCGCCAGCTGGCAGCTGATCGCCGCATTTGCCCGGCAGGCGCAGGCGGACGGCGGTGCGATCGTGGCGCTGACCAGCGACCACACCGCGTTCAACCTGCCGTACGGGGCGTCCAAGGGTGCGCTGGATCGGATCGTGATCGCGGCCGCAAGGGAGTTGGGCCCGCAGGGGATCAGTGCCAACGTGCTCAACCCGGGGCCGGTCGACACCGGCTGGATGGACCCGCAACTGCGCGAGGACCTGGCCCGCCAGCAGCCCGGCGGCCGGCTCGGCACCCCCGCAGACGTGGCCGGGACGGTGGCGTTCCTGCTCTCACCCGAGGGCCGCTGGGTGTCCGGGCAGCTGGTGAAGGCCGACGGCGGCTTCTCCGCCTGAGGCCGCGCCTCGCCTTTAGCGGAAGGCGGCCAGCCCGGTGATGTGCTGGCCGAGGACGAGGGTGTGCACCTCGTCGGTACCCTCATAGGTGCGCACCGATTCGAGGTTGGCGGCGTGCCGTAGCGGCGAGTAATCCAGGGTGATCCCGTTCCCGCCCAGGATGGTGCGGGCCTCGCGGGCAATCGCGATCGCCTCGCGCACGTTGTTCATTTTGCCCAGCGAAATCTGCTCCGGCCGCAGCTTCCCGGCGTCCTTGAGCCGGCCCAGCTGCAGCGCCAGCAGCGTGCCCTTCTGGATTTCCAGCAGCATGTTCACCAGCTTCTCCTGGGTGAGCTGGTACCCGGCCAGCGGCTTGCCGAACTGCAGCCGTTCCTGCGAGTACCGCAGCGCCGCCTCGTAGGAGTCCCGGGCGGCGCCCATCGCGCCCCACGCGATCCCGTAGCGCGCCTCGTTCAGGCAGCTGAAGGGTCCGCGCAGCCCGAGGGCGGCGGGCAGCTGCGCCTCGGGGCCCAGCCGGACCCCGTCGAAGCTGACATCGCACTGGATCGAGGCGCGCATGGAAAGCTTCTGCCCGATCGGCGTGGCGGTCACCCCCGGGGTGCCGGCGGGCACCAGGAAGCCGCGCACGCCGTCATCGGTCATCGCCCACACCACCAACACGTCCGCGACGGAGGCGAGCCCGATCCAGCGTTTGGCCCCGTCCAAAATCCAGCCGGCGTCATCGCCCGTCCCGTCCCGCCGGGCGAAGGTCTGCATGGCCGCCGGGTCCGAGCCGGCCGTGGGCTCGGTCAGGGCGAAGCAGCCGATCACTTCGCCGGCGGCCATCCGGGGGAGCCACTCCTGCTTCTGCTCCTCCGAGCCCCACAGGTGGATGGCGGTCATGGCGAGGGAGCCCTGCACAGAGACGAAGGTACGGATGCCGGAATCGCCGGCCTCGAGCTCCATCGCGGCAAGGCCGTACTCGACGGCGGAGCGGCCCGGGCAGCCGTAGCCCTCCAGCTGCATCCCCAGCACGCCCAGCTCGCCCAGTTCCGCTGCCAGTTCGAGCGGGAAGACGCCGTCGTCATACCAGGCTGCGATGCCGGGCCGGATCCGCTGGCTGGTGAAATCGCGGACCTTTTCCCGTACGGCCAGCTCCTCGGCGCTCAGCAGGGAATCGATCGCCAGGACATCGGACACGTCTGTTGCTGCAACACTGCTCATGGGAGCATCCTACGTTCCGTCCCGCGCCACCGGCCCTGACCTTCCTGTCCAGTTGCTTCCGGACCCGCGCTCGGAGCGCGGCCGGCACGCGGGTGTCGCGGCCGGGTCGCAGGGTCTGTGGGAAAGTAACCTGGCTGGAGCGTCGCCGCGTGCCCCCGGGCCTACACTGGTGCCATGAACACCGCTTCTGTGCTTGCCGTCTGCCGGGTGCACCAGCTGCTCAGCGACGAGGGAAGGCTGGGCGTGACCGCCATCGACAAGCGTCCCGTGGACGGACCCGTGAAAGTCCACCGGCTGGGCCTCCGCGGTGACATCCAGGCCGACCGCATCGATCACGGCGGCGAAGACCAAGCGCTGTACGCCTATTCCCAGGCCGACGCCGACTACTGGGCTGCGGAACTTGGACGGGACATCCCGCCCGGATATTTTGGCGAGAACCTCCGGGTCGCCGGCATCGACGCCACCAACGCGGTGATCGGCGAACGCTGGAAGATCGGGCTCGACGTCGAAGTGGAAGTCACCTCGCCCCGCCGGCCGTGCAGCACCTTCCAGCGGCGCGTGAACGAACCCCACTGGGTCAAGCGGTTCACCGAGGCCGGACTTGTGGGCACCTACCTGCGCGTGGTGCGCACCGGCAGCATCCAGGCGGGGGACCATATCCACCGGCTCTACGTCCCGGCGCACGGCGTGACGATCGGCAAATGGTTCTGCGACCCCACGGTCCAGGACATGGAGGCGCTGCGGGACGCCGACGCCGATGGCCTGATCCGGCTGCAGCCGGAGTACCGCCAGGAATTCGCGAAGCTGCAGCCGGCGGACTAGCACGTGCTCCGGGCGCGGCCCAGGTCCGGGGGCGCACAGCCCCGGGAGGTGCCGCATGTGCGCAAGGTCACCGCCGCCGTCGGCCTCTGCATTACCACCTGCGCTGCCGCATGCCTTACACTTGAAATATCCCCCACTCCGGAAATCCCTTATTCCTGCCCAATTTTTGAGGCAGGACTGGCAAGTGTTGGGGCCCGCTACTGTGATGCGGGCATTTTCATAGGGAGAGCCGGCTAAAGAAAACGCTGTACAGACTGCTGGGATAGCAGCCAAGAGTTGCAGCGGGAAGTCCTGCCACGGGATTGCGAAAGCGCCGGGCTTCTATGTGACCGGCCGGTCAACGTATGCCCGGCAATTACGGCACGTGTACTGCGGCTCCGCTCACCTCGGGTTGTGCCGCCTGGCCCCTATGGATGAGGAAGATTCCCCTATGCCCGAAAATCAGGACAACTCCGTCGACACCGAAAACACCCAGTCTGACGTCGAGTTCACCGAACCGGCTGCTGCAGAGGCAGCCGACACCACCGCCGAAAAGGCCGCTCACGCCAACGGCGACGACGAAACCGGACTCCGCTTCGTCGACCTCGGCATCGACGCCCGCGTCCTTGCCGCCCTGCAGGACGTCGGCTACGAGAAGCCGTCCCCGATCCAGGCCGCGACGATCCCGCTGCTGCTCGAAGGCCGCGACGTCGTCGGCCTGGCCCAGACCGGCACCGGTAAGACTGCAGCATTCGCAGTACCGGCGCTGTCCCGGCTGGCCGAACTCCACGACCTGAACGGCCCGTCCCGCAAGACGCAGGCCCTGGTCCTGGCTCCGACCCGCGAGCTCGCGCTCCAGGTCGCCGAGGCCTTCACCTCCTACGCCAAGCACATCGACGACTTCACCGTCCTGCCGGTCTACGGCGGCTCCGCCTACGGACCCCAGCTGGCCGGCCTGCGCCGCGGCGCCCAGGTCGTCGTCGGTACCCCCGGCCGTGTGATCGACCACATCGCCAAGGGTTCCCTGGACCTGTCCGAACTCCAGTACCTCGTACTGGATGAGGCCGACGAGATGCTGCGCATGGGCTTCGCCGATGACGTGGAGCAGATCTTCCAGCAGACCCCCGAGGGCCGCCAGGTTGCACTGTTCTCCGCCACCATGCCGAGCCAGATCCGCCGCCTCTCCAAGCAGTACCTGAACAACCCGGCAGAAGTTCAGGTCAAGTCCAAGACCACCACCGGCGCCAATACCCGCCAGCGGTACCTTCAAGTCATGGGCCCGCACAAGCTTGACGCGCTGACCCGCATCCTCGAGGTCGAGGAGTTCGACGGCGTCATCGCCTTCGTCCGCACCAAGATGGCTACCGAGGACCTGGCCGACAAGCTGCGCTCGCGTGGCTTCCAGGCCGCGGCCATCAACGGCGACATCCCGCAGCAGCAGCGTGAGCGCACGGTGGACGCGCTCAAGGAAGGCCGGATCGATATCCTCGTCGCCACCGACGTCGCCGCCCGCGGCCTGGACGTCGAGCGCATCAGCCACGTAATCAACTACGACATCCCGCACGACACCGAGTCCTACGTGCACCGCATCGGCCGCACCGGCCGCGCGGGCCGCTCCGGCGACGCCGTGCTGTTCATGACCCCGCGGGAGAAGTACCTGCTGCGTTCGATCGAAAAGGCAACCCGCCAGCCGGTCGAGCAGATGCACCTGCCTACCGCGGAGACGGTCAACACGCTGCGCCTGGGCAAGTTCGCGGAAAAGATCACCGAGACCCTCGAATCTGAGGACGTCTCGGCGTTCCGTGACCTGATCGCCTCCTACGAGGAAGAGCACAACGTTCCGGCCGCCGAGATTGCCGCCGCACTGGCCGTCATGGCGCAGGGCGGACAGCCGCTCCTGGTCAAGGAACTGCCTGCCGCTCCGGAATTCCAGAAGCGCGAGCGCTCCAAGGACGGCTTCGGCTCCCGCGGCCCGACCCGCACCCTGACCGAGGGCAACGCCACCTACCGGATCGCCGTCGGACGCCGCCAGCGCGTCATGCCGGGATCCATCGTGGGCGCCATCGCCAACGAGGGCGGCATTTCCTCGGCCCAGATCGGCGGCATCGACATCCGCTCGGACCACTCCCTCGTGGAGCTCCCGGCCGACCTGAGCCCCGACCAGCTGAAGGCACTGTCCCGCACCCGGATCGGCGGCGAGCTGATCCACCTCGAGCTGGACAACGGCCGCAAGCCCTCCGGTGACCGCGGCTCCTACCAGGGAACCCGCAGTGGGGACCGGGGCGACCGCGGCGGCTACTCCGGCGGCAGCGGCAACTTCAAGGGCAACGGCGGCTTCAAGCGCGAGTTCCGCAAGAACGACGGCGAGCGTTCCTCCGCTGACCGCGGCGGCCGCTCCTTCAGTGACCGCAACGAGCGCGGCGTCGGCACCGACACCCGCAAGCCCCGCACCGAAGGCGGCTTCAAGCCCCGTAACAAGTGGTAACCACTAGTTACTGAACAGTCCAGGACAGGCCGGCTCGCTTGAGCCGGCCTGTCCTGCGTTAAAGTCCGGACCGGTCCGTCCCGTTCCGGACGCGCGCCGGACCCGCGAGTCGGCTTCGTCACATCGGCGCCATGGAGCGGCCGGAACGGGTCCGCCGGGGAGGCCCCGGGCCCTCTGAGATCCCCGGAACGGCGCGGATTTTGGCTCAGAGGCCGGGGCAGGCCGGCCGATTTGTTGGGAGCCGAATCTTCCGGTAGAGTATTTACTCGTTGCCCCCCTAGCTCAGTGGTAGAGCGCGTTCTTGGTAAGAACGAGGTCACCGGATCGATTCCGGTGGGGGGCTCTGGATGAGGGCCTGCGTCAAGGCGGTTTTGACCGGCTTGACGCAGGTTTTTCTCATTCGTGGCGGTGTAGCTCAGTTGGTTAGAGCGCACGACTCATAATCGTGAGGTCGGGAGATCGAGCCTCCCCACCGCTACCAGATAAGACCCCCGGAATCCTTGAGATTCCGGGGGTCTTTCTGTATCTCTGGATTCGTCACCATCTGCCCCCTCTCGGTGGGAACTAACCGCGTGCCCTGCGCCGAATGCGTCATCCAACGGGTGAGATCTTGAGGCGGTGTGAAAGGCCGTCGGGACATCAGCGGAACCAGCACCAAGTGGGCGAACCACTCCCTTCCGGAAGGTGCAGTCGTTACTCTGAGCCATGGGAGAACCGGATGGCGGCGCAAGCCCTGAGGTCAAGCGCAGGCTCAAGCGCCTTGTCTCTTACGGGTGGGCTCTAGCTTTGGCAATGATCACGCTGAACTTCGTGCCAAGTGACGACGAGCCCTGGGGCTGGGTCAAGCTAGTGGTCCTTGCTGTTGGGACCACGGTCTTCCTAATCTGGGTGACCCGGTTTTCGTTGTGGCAACGGGATGAGTATTGGCGCGAACGCGGGAAGGATCCTAAGCATCCGGGTCGATTTCCCAGCGACCCGCTGTTATGACCACAGGCTACACAAAGTCGCCGTGGGCCCAGCCGGCGGTCCCTGTCCCGCCGTTGCTCTGTCACTTGTGGCTGTTCTGCCGCACCCATAACGGCCAAAAGTGATAGCGCAACGCGGCCCAATGGCTGCATACCGGGTGCGGCGACGGGGCTCTGTGGGACAGAATGGAACGATGACGCGAATCGCAATCATCGGCGGCCACGGAAAAGTGGCTTTGGAACTGTCCGGCATCCTCTCGAAAGACGGAGCCGAGGTGACCTCCATCATCCGCAACCCGGACCATCGCGAGGACGTGGCGGCCACCGGCGCCACCCCGCTGGTACTGGACGTGGAAAAGGCAACGACGGCGGAGATCGCCGAAGCGTTGAAGGGCCACGACGCCGTGGTGTGGTCCGCCGGCGCGGGCGGCGGCAGCCCCGAGCGCACCTACGCCGTGGACCGGGACGCGGCCATCCGCTCGATCGACGCCGCGGGCCAGGCCGGCGTCCGGCGCTACGTTATGGTCTCCTACCTCGGCGCCGGGCCGGACCATGGAGTCCCCGCGGACAACAGCTTCCACGCCTACGCCGAGGCCAAGGCCGCCGCGGACACCTACCTGCGCGGCAGCGGCCTGGACTGGACCATCCTGGGCCCCGGTGCCCTGACCGACGGTCCGGGCAACGGACTGCTGGACGTCAACCCCACAGACACCTCGGACGGAACCGGCACCTCGCGCTCCAACGTGGCGCTCGTCGCCGCGGCGGTGCTTGGTCTGCCGCGGACCGCAGGCCGGACCATCGAGTTCCGGGACGGAACCCTGCCGCTCGCGGCAGCCCTCGAACCGGCGAACTAAACCTGTGAGATAGTCCGCCGGGCTAAATCGGCGAACCAGCGCCCCGATAGGGTGGTGGGGGCGGCCGCCGCGTCGATCACCGTGTCCCGGCCGCCGTCACCCCGGGGGCCTGGCTCATGATCCCGGGCATCGGCATCGGCATCCCGGCCGCGATCGCGCTGGGCGCCATGGCGGCGCCGCCCGATCCCGTGGCGGTGGACTCCATCGCAGGCCGGGTCCACATGCCGTGCCGGCTCATCACGGTCCTGTAGAGCGAGGGCCTTCAACGACGCGGCCGCCATCCTCATTTTCCAGGCGGCCGTCGCGGCCTCCGTTTCCGGCAGCAGGGTGGGGCCGACGTCGTGCTCCAGTTCGCCGTAGGGGCGGCACTTGCCGTCGGCGTCGGGATAGGCATGGGCTGGCTTACGCGCCTCATCACGCGTCTGGTGCACTCGATGGTAGCCCGCAGCGCGGACACGCTGGTGGTCCCGTTTGCCGCCTACATCCTCGCTGAGGAGGTGCACGCCTCCGGCGTGATCGCCGTCGTCGTCACGGCCCTGGAGATCCAGCGGCATTCTCGGCCGCAGGAAGCCGCCGAGCGGGTCACCCGCACGGCGTTCTAGGATGCGAAGGAGGTCCTGATCCTGACATGGTGCGGCATGCGCGGCCTGGCCACCCTGGCGCTGGCGCTGGCCCTCCCGGCCACCCTGGCCGACGGGACCCCGTTCCCGGCCCGCAGCGGGCTGCTGGTGATTGCGTGCGCCGTGCTGCTGGCCACACTTGTGCTGCCGGGCCCGACGCTGCCGTGGCTGATGCGGGTCCTGAAGGCCTCGGAGGACGGGAGGACGGGTCGGTGGAGCGCGACGCCGCCCGCCTGCTGGCCTCCCGGGCGCAGCAGGCGGCGATTGCGGCGCTGAAGGACAACGAGCTAATGAAGGTGTTGCCGCAGGAAAAGGTGGCCCTGGTCAAAGAGAAGATGACCCGGCTGTACGCCGAACTCCTGGACGGCAGCCTGCGGAACGAGAGCGTCGCCGAAAAACGCAAGCGCGTCGCGAGCAGGCTATTGCCGTCCAGGCCATCGCGCTGGACGCCGCGCGTCAGGTCGTGGCGGCCGGAACGAACCCGACATGGACCCGGAGGTCGCGGAACGGGTGCTGCGCCAGCTGGAGCTGCGCACCATGATTATGCCGGAGTAGTGACCGGGGACGGGCGGTTGGCGTTCTAGCAAGGCCAACCGCCCGTCAATTCCGGGCTAGGGCGTGACCACGCTGCCTTGCGCGGCAGACCACGTGATGGTGCCTTTTTGGAACCGCTGGCTGCAGGCACCGTCGGCCAGGCCGCACACCTCAGGGGCAGCCGGGTAGCCGAGCCGTCCCCGTTCGTACCCGAGGCTGGCCCAGGTTGCGCGGATCGGACCGGTGGTGGCGAACGCGCCCACGCCCGGTGCCCAGTGGACGGAACCGCCCTGGAACATCTGGTAGCAGCCGCCGTTGAGCAGGCCGCAGGTTTCCTTGCCGGACGGGTAGCCGAGCTTGCCGCGTTCGTAGCCGAGGCTGCCCCAGGTGGAGCGTATGCCGCCCCAGGTGGCGTAGGCGCCGGTGCGGGGCGACCAGTGGATGGTGCCGCCCTGGAAGGACTGGTAGCAGCCGCCGTTGACCAGGCCGCAGACTTCCTTGCCGGACGGGTAGCCGAGCTTGCCGCGTTCGTAGCTCAGGCTGCCCCAGGTGGAGCGTATGCCGCCCCAGGTGGCGTGGGCGCCGGTGCGGGAGGACCAGTGGATGTCCCCGCCCTGGAACTTCTGGTAGCAGCCGCCATTGACCAGCCCGCAGACTTCATTGCCCGTCGGGTAGCCGAGCTTGCCGTTTTCCGCGCCGAGCCCGGCCCAAGTGGAGCGGATGCCGCCCCAGGTGGCGCGGGCGCCGGTGCCGGGCGACCAGTGGATGGTGCCGCCCTGGAACTTCTGGGAGCAGCCGCCGTTAGCCAGTCCGCAGACCTCGTTGGCCGCGGGGTATCCGAGTTTGCCCTGCGTGGCCCCCAGACTGGCCCAGGCGGCGCCGATCGGCCCCGCGGTGGCGACGGCACCGGACGCGGCGGTCCAGCGGATGAGGCCGCCCTGGAACCGCTGATCGCAGGTGTCCGGCTGTGCACATACGACGTTGCCGGCGGGGTAGCCGAGCTTTCCGGTTTCGTACCCGCGGGCGGCCCAGGCGGCACGGATCGGACCCCAGGTGGCGAAGGCGCCGATGCCGGGAGCATAGTGGATCGCACCGCCCTGGAACTTCTGCGAACAGCCGCCATTGACCAGCCCGCAGGTTTCGTTGGCGGTGGGGTAGCCGAGTCTTCCGTTTTCGTAGCCCATCTTTCCCCAGGTGCTGCGGATGGCGCCCAGGGTAGCGACGGCGCCCGTGGCCGACGTCCAGTGGATGGTGCCGCCCTCGAAGGACTGGTAGCAGCCGCCGCCGGCCAGTCCGCAGCTTTCCTTGCCTGCCGGATATCCCAGTTTGCCGCGTTCGTAGCCCAGCGCCGCCCAAGTGGCGCGGATGGCGCCCCAGGTGGGGACGGCTCCGGTGGCCGGTGACCAGTGGATGGTGCCGCCCTGGAACTTCTGGTAGCAGCCGCCATTGACCAGGCCGCAGGTTTCGTTGCCCAAGGGATAGCCGAGCTTGCCGGTTTCGGAGCCCGTGCCGGCCCAGGCGGTACGGATGCCGCCCAGGAGCGCGAAGGCCCCGGTGCTGCTGGTCCAGTCGATGGCGCCGTTCTGGAAGGACTGGGAGCAGCCGCCGCCGGCCAGCCCGCAGCGCTGGGCCCCGGTCGGGTAGCCGAGCTTGCCCTTTTCGTAGCCCAGCGCGCCCCAGGCCGCCTTGATTGCACCGAGGGTTGCGACCGCGCCGGTGCGGGGGCTCCAGTGCACGGAACCGCCCTGGAAGTTCCGGTAGCAGCCGCCGCCGGCGAGGCCGCAGCCGACGGCGGTCGTCGGGCTGCCGAGGGCAGGCGTGGCTGCGGCCGCTGCGGCGATGGCCTTGCCGACTATCGAGGCCAGCGACTCGACGGTCACGGAGGCGGACGTGGACCCGATTCCGTCGATCCGCACGCGCGTGCCGGCGTGGGTGGTGAACGTCTGCCCGGCCTGCCAGGCCTGGCGGGAGTTGTAGAAACCGTCGAAGGGCCGGGAGTCGGGCAGCAGGATCAGCGAGCCCGCCCCGAGCTGCTGGACAATCTTGACGCCGCTGTTGAGGTAAACGGCCTTGGCGGTGTCGTAGCTGACCGGCAGCCGCAGTTCGAGGAAATACACTTCGCCGCTGACGGCATCCCGGAACTTCACGGCCCGCCTTGCGGCGGTGCCGGCCCAGGCCGTCAGGGAAATCTTCTTCGCATCGGTGACGGTGCCGGCGTCGATGATTTCATCGCCGCGGCCGAAGCCGCCGTAGGCCCACAGGGTCGAGCTGATCGTGGGCTGGGAGGTCTGGGAGACGCCCATCAGGTCCAGGCTGTCGCCGTATTCACGGATGTAGCAGCTGCCGTCGGCGAATGTACCGTCCGCGTTTGTGGCGACATCCTGGGCACCGCTTCCGCACTGCAGGGCGTTTGCGTGCATCAGGCCGAGCACGTGTCCGAATTCGTGCGTCAGGACGCTGTTGGTCAGTGACGCCGGGAGCGGCATGATGACCCGGCCGCTGGTGCCCTGGTAGCTCCAGCCGGCACCGTAGGCTCCGTCCGACAGCGTGGGGCTGGAGACGAAGACGACGAGGGCGGTGTAAGGGTTGGGAGTCCAGCCGAGCTCATTGGAGATCGTGGTCATCATGTCCGGGTAGCTCTGGCCGGAAGTGGCCTTGCTGTTGCGGCTTTCAACCTTGGTCACGGTCATCGACAACCGCCCGTTGGACATGGTCTTCCAGTAGTTGCTGCTGGTGCTGATGGCGGCTTTTGCCGCGTCCAGCGGGATGGTCGCCTTCCGGTCCGCCAGCTGAACCAGGACCAGGCGCACCTTGATGTCGCCGGACCGGGCCAGCGAGTAGGACTCAGTAGTCAGCGACTTAGCCGCCGCGCCGGCGGGCGCACCCTTTTTGCCGACGGGGGGCGGATTTTCGAACGTGTGCGCAATGAACGGCTCGTCGGAGCCGGCCACCGGGAGGGACTCAATCGTCGTCTGCGACGACCCGGCCGTGGCGGAGGGACTTGGCGTCTGCTGGACCACCGTCGGCTGGACAGTCGTCACGCCGGGAGCCGGGGTGGCACTTGCGGGCGTCGGCGTTGGAGTTGCCGCCGGAGCCGCCGGCGCCGTGGTGACAGTGTCCGTCGCGTTCGGCGCCGGCTCCGCGAAGGCCGGCGCCGTTCCGAGAGCCGGGACCGAAGTCAGAGCAAGGACAAGCGCGGCAAGCAACGCAGTCTTCATCCGTAAAGAGTTCACGTTCATCTTTCATGAGACCGCCGCCCAGCGGACTGGTCAGCTGAGCGGCCGCAAGTGACCAGAGTGACGTAAGTCTACGGATGGGATAGCGCAATATCATTAAACCTGCGCCAAACTTTCGAGTTGGGTATCCAATCGTTGCCGAATCTTGAGCTGGCCTTCATGGGCAAAACAGCGGCCCGGAGACCTCGTCAGTCGGCCAGTTCCAGTTCCAGGGCGTTGGCCTCGACGAAGTCCAGGGCGTGCCGGACGGCGCCCACCGTGACGATCGTGTCGCCCAGCGGCGAGACCGTGACGCGCGGGGGAGTGGCGGTGAAACGCGGCAGCGCGGCGGTGATGCCGGGCACCAGTGCGCCGGCCGAATCCGCGACGGCGCCGCCGATCACCACCTGCTCCGGGTTGATCAGGCTTGCGATGGCAGCGATTACCCGGGCCATCCGCTCCGAGAGCCGGACCAGGATCGCGAGGGCCGCGGCGTCCCCGGCCGCGGCGTCCTCAAACACGCGCCGGGCACTCGCTTCGCCGCCGTCGGCCGGTCCGCCGCCCGCTGCCTGCCACTGCCGGGCCAGGCTCGCGATGCCGTCGCTGGATCCGACGCCCTCAACCATGTCCAGGAAGCCCATTTCACCGGCACCGCCGCCACGGCCGTGCAGCAGCCGTCCGGACTCCAGCACGCCCGCACCGAGCCGCTCGCCGGCCAGGAGCACCACGAGGTCATCCACGCCGGCACCGGATCCGCGCCAGCGTTCACCGAGTGCGGCCAGGTTGGCATCGTTCTCCAGCAGCACGGTCCAGCCGTGGAGGTCCTGCAGGGCCGAGCGGAGCCCGACGTCGAACAGGCTCCAGAAGTGCTGGGCGGCCAGCACGTTGCCGCCGCGGTCCACCGGAGCGGCGATGCCTGCACCCACGGCCAGAACCTTGCCCGGGACCTCACCGGCGGCCTCCAGCGCCTCTCGGCAGGCCCGGTCGACGACGCCGATCCGCTCCGCGGCGGGGATGTCCGCGGCACGGAAACTCCCGCTGGCGCGGCCGAGGACCGTGCCCCGGAGGTCCGCGACGGCCGCCGTGGTGGTGGCGGCGCCGATGTCGATGCCGAGTACGACGCCGGCCCTCGCCCGGAGCTCGAAACGCCGCGCAGGCCGTCCCTTCTGCGGGTTTCCTGCGGCGGGAGCGTCCGTCCGCGGGGCGTCCAGTTCACGGATCCAGCCGCGCCGGATCAGGTCCTCGCAGACGGCAATCACGGAGGCCCGGGTGAGTCCGGTCCCTGCCATCAGTTCCGTGCCGGTGGCCACCTCGGTGCTCCGGATAGCGGCAAGCACCGCCTGGGCGTTGACGCGGCGCAGCAGTTGGGGGGTCGCGGCGCCCTGCGGCTTCTTTGGAATCTTGACCTCCCTGTGAGTGCGGACCCATAATTGAACTTGCATTAGATTTAGCTTGTATCTAAATTATCAGACTCGCTTTTGTCAGACACCGCTTTTATCAGACACCGCTCCCCAGCCCCGAAGGATTCACCTTGTCGAACACCGCCACGCTGGCAACCCTGTCCGGTTCCGACCTCGCCGCAGACCCCAACTGGTGGCGCCAGGCCTCTGTGTACCAGATCTACCCGCGCAGCTTCGCCGATTCGAACGGTGACGGCCTGGGCGACATCAAGGGCATCACCGCCAAGGTCCCGTACCTGAAGGCGCTCGGGATCGACGCCGTCTGGCTCTCCCCGTTCTACCCGTCGGCGCTCGCCGACGGCGGCTACGACGTCGACGACTACCGCGACGTCGACCCCAAGCTCGGCACGCTGGCGGACTTCGATGAGATGTCCGCCGCGCTGCACGCCGCCGGCATCAAGCTGATTGCGGACATCGTCCCGAACCACTCCTCCAACCGCCACGTGTGGTTCCAGGAAGCCCTCGCCTCCCCCCGCGGCTCGGCCGCCCGGGAGCGTTATATCTTCCGCGACGGCAAGGGTGAGCACGGCGAGATCCCGCCGTCGGACTGGGAGTCCGTCTTCGGCGGCCCGGCCTGGGAGCGCATCACCGAACCGGACGGCACCCCCGGCCAGTGGTACATGCACATCTTCGCCAAGGAGCAGCCGGACCTGAACTGGTCCAACCGCGAGATCCGCGACGATTTCCTCAAGACCCTGCGCTTCTGGTCGGACCGCGGCGTGGACGGCTTCCGCGTCGACGTCGCGCACGCCCTGACCAAGGACCTCACCGAGCCGCTGCTGTCCAAGGTCGAGCTGAGCGAGGCCAACAGCGGCACCGACGGCTTCGATGACGGCTCGCACCCGTTCTGGGACCGCGACGAGGTGCACGAGATCTACGTCGAATGGCGCGAGGTCTTCAACGAGTACAACCCGCCGCGCACCGCCGTCGCCGAGGCCTGGGTGCACGCCTCCCGCCGCGCCCGCTACGCCAGCCCGGAGGGGCTGGGCCAGGCCTTCAACTTCGACCTGCTGCAGGCCGACTTCGACGCCGACGAGTTCCGCGAAATCATCACCCGCAACCTCGCCGAGGCCACCGAGTCCGGCGCCTCCTCCACCTGGGTCTTCTCCAACCACGACGTCGTCCGGCACGCCACCCGCTACGGCCTGCCCAAGGGCGGCGGACGGCACGCCAAGGGCCAGGACGGCAAGGGCTGGCTGCTGGCCGGCGCCCCGGCCGAGGAGCTCGACGTCGAACTGGGCCTGCGCCGTGCCCGCGCCGCAACCCTGCTGATGCTGGCCCTGCCCGGCTCGGCCTACCTCTACCAGGGCGAGGAGCTGGGCCTGCAGGAAGTCGCCGAGATCCCGGACTCCGAACGCCAGGACCCCACCTTCTTCCGCAACAAGGGCGTCGAGATCGGCCGCGACGGCTGCCGGGTGCCGCTGCCCTGGGCCCCGGAAGGCTCCTCCTTCGGCTTCGGCGACGGCGACGCCCACCTGCCGCAGCCGGCCTGGTTCGGCCGCTACGCCGTTGCGGCCCAGGACGGGACCGAAGGCTCCACCCTGGAGTTCTACCGCAAGGCCCTGAAGCTGCGCCGCGAGCTGCAGACCTCGGAGGAGCTGGAATGGCTGGGGACCGGCCACGCCGACGTGCTGCACTTCCGCCGCCACGGCGGCTGGCAGTCCGTAACCAACTTCGGGGACGACGCCGTCGAACTGCCCGCCGGCGAGGTGCTGGTCAGCAGCGGCCCGCTGGACGGCCAGCTGCTCCCGGGCAACACCACCGTTTGGCTTCGGTGAGTTCCGCGTCCGGTGAGGCCACGGGGCAGCCGGGGCGGCCCGGGCAGGAACTGAACCCCACCCAGGAGCTGATTTATGGCTGCATGGGCCTGGGTGGCAGCTGGTCGTCGGAGCCGTACTCGTCCGCGCACGTGGACGAGGCGGCTGCGGCTGTCGACGCCGCCCTCGATGCCGGCATCACGCTGTTCGACCACGCCGACATCTACCGCAACGGCAAGGCCGAGGCGGTCTTCGGCGAGGTGATGGCGCGGACCCCCGGCCTACGCGAGCGGATCCGGCTGCAGACCAAATGCGGCATCCGGCTGGGCGAGCAGGGCCTCGATGCGTTCTACGACCTGAGCCGGGACGGCATTCTGGACCGGGTCAACGACAGCCTGTCCCGGCTGCGGACGGACTACGTGGACGTGCTGATGCTGCACCGCCCGGACCCGCTGCTGGATCCTGCCGAGGTGGCGTCCGCCATCGGGCAGCTCATGGCGGAGGGCAAGGTCCGCGCGGTGGGTGTCTCCAACATGTCGGCACCGCAGATTGAGTTGCTGCAGGACCGGCTCGAGGTGCCCGTGGTGGCCAACCAGCTGGAAATGAGCCTCTCCGCGCGGGCCTGGCTGGAGAGCACCGTGCTGGTCAACCACGCCGAGGGAACGGACTACAGCTTCCCGCACGGCACCGTGGAGCACTGCGTCCGGCACGGCATCACCCTGCAGGCCTACGGCGCGCTCTCCCGCGGGCTCTACACCGGGGCGCCGGCGGCGAACCCGAGCGCCGCGGAGGAGGCCACCGCGGCCCTCGTCGCCGAGCTGGCTGCGGAGAAGGGCGCCACGGTCGAGGCTGTGCTGCTGGGCTGGCTGATGAAGCACCCGGCCGGAATTTCCCCCGTGATCGGCACCGCCAAGCCGGACCGGATCCGGGCCTGCGCCGGCGCCGCCGAAGTGGCCTCGGCCATGACGCGCACCGAGTGGTACCGGCTCTGGATCACGGCCCGGGGCAGCAACATCCCCTAGGCACGCACCGGCCGCGGCCGTGGTCGTGCCCCGCCCAACTGGCTCGCCGTTGTTGTCGTTATGAGCGCTCAAAAAGACAACAACTGCGAGTCAGTTGGGGTCCGCGGGTGATTTTGGTCGTATTGGTCGCCCTAAACGGAGGTATTACTTGGCGGCGGGCGGCCCCGGGCGGCTAGCGTAGAGGCATGACCTCTACCACCACCGCCGGGATCGTCCGGCCCCAGCGCAACGTCCCGGCCGAAATCGCCCGCTCCTGGCTGCTGGTCAACGCCATGAAGCCGGAACTCTTCGGACAGTCGGCGGAGTCCCGCGCGGACGCCATCATCCTGGACATCGAAGACGCGGTGGATCCCT
>NZ_JABFMX010000039.1 GCF_013359735.1 Arthrobacter sp. C9C5 | reverse complement strand
CGAAAACCTCCGCAGCGTCCGCTGGAGCAACCGACCCCCAGGGATTCTGCCGGCCTAATCTTAGGGAGGTTTGGGGCAAGATGTGAGCTGATTGGGTATCAGCTAGCCCTTGCGGTCTGCGACCATTCTCTGCAGCACGACTCACCGTCACCGGACGGGTCCACTACCAAGAAGAATTGTGGGGCCACTCCCCCACAGTTACTCGTATTGTCCGAACCCGATAACCGACGGTATGACACCCTGTACTCGGCCTACCTCATCAGATCGGTCAGGCCAGCCCTCCGCAGCAGCCATTCCACAGATGAAGCCAGAAGTTTAAGGCGGGGCCACGTACCACCGTCACAAGCTGCCCAGCGGGTCACGAAGTGCGGCCAGAAATGACTGTCGCACCGAAGCCGTCCAAAGCTGCAATAAGTCACCCCGCCGGGCATAAGGCGGCGGACAGCATCGGCAAAGTCAACTGGTGGGAGCAACGCGGGTGGTTATGCCGCTTGTAGCAGCTGGTTCAGCCGGTTGGCCGGGGTCTCCAGATTGAGGGTGGGCCGGGGCCGGCGGTTTAGCTTCGCGGCGACCCGACGGAGGTCCTCGGGGGTGTGGACGGATAGGTCAGAGCCCTTCTCGAACCAGAACCGCAGGAGCCTGTTGGTGTTCTCGTTGGTCCCGCGTTGCCAGGGCGAGTGGGGGTCGCAGAAGTAGAGCGTCGTCTCCAGCGCAGTTTGGATACGGGCGTAGTCGGCCAGTTCTGTTCCGCGGTCCCACGTGATTGACCGGCGCAGGTGGTCCGGGAGTTGGCCCATCTCCCGGATCATCGCGGCAGCGACCGTCTCGGCGGTGTGGTCCCCGGGGAGGTGGAGGAGGATCGTGAACCTGGTCGAGCGCTCAACGAGGGTGCCGATCGCAGTTCCGTCGCAGCCGATTATGAGGTCCCCTTCCCAGTGCCCGGGCACGGCCCGGTCCTGGACTTCGGCCGGGCGCTCACTGATCTTGAACGCCTCCTTGTAGGGGCTGTTCCTAGTCCGGTCCGCCGCATGGGGCACTCGCTGCTTCCGCTTCAGGCTGAGCTTTTCCGCCAGGTCGGCCCGCAGGCTACCGCGGGATTGGACATACAACGCCTGGTAGATCGTCTCGTGGCTCACCTGCATAGTCTGATCGTCGGCGAAGTAGAAGGCCAACATCGCCGAGATCAGTTTCGGACTCCAACCATCATCCATCCACACCCCGATCAGCCGGCACAAGGCCTCGTCTTCGACCAGTTTCAACGGTTTGGGCCGGCGGACTGATGCGCTTTTGCGTGGGCTATCGAGGCGAAATACTCCCCGTCGTCACCGGTATTCCGGTTCACCTCCCGCCACACCACGGACTTGCCCCGCCCAATCAGCTCGCCGATCCTGGCGTAACTCATTCCGCTGCGCAGACCCATCTGGATCATGCCCCGCTCCGCAAGCCCAAGCGCCCGGCCCGGCCCCTCCGGCGAAGGGGCCGGATCGGCGAGCCCGCCGACAGCCCCCATGTTCACACTCATCATCCGCCCAGACTGAGCCCACCATTTCCCACCGGTCTGACGCGCAGCACCGACACGCCGGGCCGCAGCAAAAACCGACATCCCGCCACACACCAAATCAAAGAACTCAGTACGGGTCTCCAGGGAAAACACTTTGCCCATCAAACGCTCCATCTATCAGAGCGTTGCAACGACCCTATGACTTTGCCATCGAAGCCATGATCAGAAGTGCCCCCGGCGTTTCCGGAAGCGAACCTGGTCCGGTCACCCGGATTCTTGGGTAGGGGCCTACTGGTTCGGGCAAGCGTCGTTGATCAAGAGGCGGGCAAGGTGGAGTGCGCGCTGACCGTAGGTTGGGCCGTCGAGGACCGCGGCGGTGGCGTAGGCCCCGTTGAGGACGATGAGTAGCTCGTCCGCGAGTTGGTCGGGATCCAAGGCGTTGGCGTCGACGGCGAGGGCGCGGAACCAGTCCCGTACCTGTTGCTTATGATCGACGGCGGCCAAATGTGCAGGGTGCCCGCCCTCCGGGAACTCGGTGTTGGTATTGAGCATCGGGCACCCGCGATAGGTGGGGTTCGCGGCGTCGCCGGCGACAACCTCGAAAACCGCCGCCAGCTTGGCAGCCGGGGAGGATGATTCCTCGGCCGCTTGATGCATGCGCTCGAACCAGGCGTCCGCGCGCCCCTGCACATAAGCGGTGGCAAGGGTGTCCTTGGTGGGAAACTGGCGGTAGATCGTTGCGTTGCCTACACCGCACTCCTTGACCACCGTGTCCATGCCGACGGCCCGGATGCCCCGCTGGTAGAACAGGCGCGTTGCTACCCCGAGCACCATGCGTCGGTTCTCCTCACCACTCCTGCGTACCACTTCCCCGCGCTCCTTCTGAATCTTCACTCGCTGTTCGCTTCCTCCAGTTTGACAGACGGATCGTTCCGTCACAAACTGTTGCAGAACGATCCGTCACATCGGGTCGAGCGCTTACTGCAGGAGAACCCCTTGAGCAACTACAACTTCGCCGGGACGCACGTCGTGGTCATCGGCGGCACCTCGGGCATCGGACGCGCCGTCGTGGAGCATGCAGCCGCGGCCGGGGCACGTGTCACGGCCGCAGCCCGAACCACGGAGGATGTCACATTGCCCGCCAGGGTGGCGCTGGAAAGTGTGGACCTCGCGTCCTCGTCCTCTGTGGAATCTCTGTTCGAGCGGATCGGGGACTTCGATCACCTCGTCCTTTCCGCTGGTCCCGGCGCCATGGGCACGGTCCGTGAGTTGTCCTCTGACGAAGCCCGCCCGTTCATGGACACCAAGTTCTGGGGTTACTATGACGCGGTCCGTGCCGCCGCTGGCCGAATTTCCGAAGACGGATCGATCACCCTCGTCGGTGGCGCCGCAAGCCGAAAGCACGCTCCGGGCCGTCCGATGATGGCCGCGATAAACGCCGCGCTGGAGGCCCTCGGCAAGGCAAACGCCATCGATCTCGCCCCGGTGCGCGTCAACGTGATCGCTCCGGGCCTTGTGGACACCCCCGCCTACGCCGGGATGCCGGAGCAAGTGCGCCAGGGCATGCTGGACGGCTACGCCGCCAGTGTTCCGGCCGGACGCGCCGGACTACCGGAAGACGTCGCCACCGCGGCCATGTTCCTGATGGAGAACACCTTCGTCACCGGCACCGTCCTAGACGTCGATGGCGGCGTCCAAGTCATCTGAGGTGCCCCTAATGCGTGAAAAGTTGTCGCCAGTGACGGCTTCGTCGCTCCCTGGTGCACCTCGTCATCACTAAGGCATAGGCCGCAAAATCAGTTTCACTATCCTCGCCCGCTAGACACGTCCAAATACTAGGAGAACTCATGAAAATAGCAGTCCTCGGAACCGGCTCTGTCGGCCGTATCATTGCAGCCCGCCTCGCCGAATTAGGTCACACCGTGGCCATGGGCACCCGCGACCCGCAGGCCACCCTGGCCCGCACCACCGCCGATGCCATGGGAAACCCGCCGTTCGCCGGCTGGGCACACGAGAACCAGGACATCAGCGTCGCCTCCTTCGCGGACGCCGCTGAAGGCGCCGAATTCGTTATCAATGCCACGAACGGAGCTGCGTCCCTTGAGGTTCTCGGACAGGCCGGGGCGGAAAACCTGGCGGGCAAGGTCATCCTCGACATCGCCAACCCTTTGGACTTTAGCAACGGCATGCCCCCGACGCTCTTCGTCAAGGACACGGATTCCTTGGGAGAGCAGATCCAGCGTGCCTTCCCGGAGGCGCGTGTTGTGAAGTCCCTGAACACCCTCAATGCCGGCCTCATGGCCCGTCCGGCGACGCTCGCCGACCCCGGCACTGTGTTCGTTTCCGGCGACGACTCTGACGCCAAAAACACCGTCGCCGGGCTGCTGAAGGACTTCGGCCACCAGGACGTGATCGACCTCGGCGACATCACCACCGCCCGCGGCACCGAGATGCTCCTGCCCGTCTGGCTCCGCCTCTGGGGCGCACTCGGCACACCCGAATTCAACTTCAAAATCGTCCGCTGACCCCCGTGGATTCTGCCGGCAACACCGCCGCGCCCCGCCCAACGGGCGCTACTGACCACTCACCTGTACTGACGAAAGGCACCGTCGCCATGAAAGCCATTCAATTCACCGCTCCCGGCACTTCGCTGGAGACCGTCGAGATCGGCGTCCCCGAGGTCCCCCACGGGCACGTCCTTATTAAGGTCGCCGCCAACGGTATCTGCCACAGTGACTCCATGCCCGCGGCAGGCTTCGCCTCTTCCTACCCCCGGACCCCAGGGCACGAGGTCGCCGGAACCGTGGCAACCCTTGGCGAAGGTGTCACGCAGTGGACCGAGGGCCAGCGCGTTGGTGTGGGTTGGTTCGGCGGGGCATGCTTCGAATGCGATCCGTGCCGGCGGGGGGACTTCGTCTCCTGCCAGGCAGGGAAGATCACCGGCCTGACCTCTGACGGCGGCTACGCCGAATACTTGGTGGCCCCGGCCGAAGCCCTCGCCGCGATCCCTGACGCGCTCAGCTTCGCCGACGCGGCCCCGCTGATGTGCGCGGGTGTGACCACGTTCAACGGGCTCCGCCACAGCGGCGCGCGCCCCGGAGATCTCGTTGCCGTCCTTGGACTCGGCGGCCTCGGTCACCTCGGAGTGCAGTTCGCTGCCAAGATGGGCTTCGAAACCGTCGCCATCGCACGCGGCGCCGAAAAGGAACCCTTCGCCAAGGAACTCGGCGCGCACCACTACATCGACAGCACCACCGCCGACGTCGCCGCCGAACTCAAGCGCCTCGGCGGCGCCAGCGTCGTCCTGGCCACCGTCACCGACGCCCCGTCCATGTCGGTCACCATCCCCGGTCTCGCAGCCCGCGGGCGGCTTGTCGTCCTCGGGGTCCCCCACGAGCCCCTCGCCGTCAGCGCCGCCGACCTCGTCATGGGCAGCAGCTCCGTCGCCGGCCACGCCTCGGGCACGGCGAAAGACTCCGAAGACACACTCCGCTTCGCGGCTCTCACCGGCGTGCGCCCCATGATCGAGACCTACCCCCTCGAGAACGCCGCAGAAGGCTTCGACCGCATGATGTCAGGCAAGGCACGATTCCGCGTCGTCCTCACCAACGACTAGCGCACGGTAGGCCCGGCCTCCTCCGCAAGATGCATCCGGAGGAGGCCGGGCAACGCACGTTCCATGCCGAGGACGGGATGACTTCCGGGATTCCCGAGGCGGCCCTTGGGCTGGCAATCAAGAATTCGTCGCGATCTGCGCATCCAATTACACCTGTTGGCGCCGGCCGAACCTGAGCACGGCTTCTGCGCCGTGGTCTTCCACATACGAACGGAGAACGGGAATCTCATGCAATCCATGGCAGGAAAGACGGTCCTGATTACCGGCGGCACCGGCGGAATCGGGAAGGCCACAGCGCTGGGACTGGCGGCCCGGG
>NZ_JABFMX010000038.1 GCF_013359735.1 Arthrobacter sp. C9C5 | reverse complement strand
GAGGGGCCGGGGTGCGGGACGGCGGCTTAGACGCGGTCCAGCCTGGCGACGCCGATCTTCGAATCGGCCATGCCATAGAACACGAACAACTGCTCGCCGATCTTCTCGATCGCCGTCGGGAACACAACGTTGGGCACGATGCCGGACATTTCGTCCTCGGTTTCCGGTGCCAGGAGCGGCTTGTCGCTGCGGGCGATCACCTTGGAGGGATCATCGCCGTCGAGGATCATCGCCGCGGCCGTGTAGTTGACGTTCTGCTGGTGGTCGAAGGCCGACTTTGCCAGCTCGCCGGAGACGCCGTGGTGGATCAGCAGCCAGCCTTCGTCGACGCGGATCGGGGCGGGGCCGCCACCGATCTTCAGCTCCTCGAACGGGAATTCGCTCAACGCTACGAGCCGGTGCTTGGCCATGTGGACGAGGTTGCTGATGTCCTTTTCGACGGCCGTGACCGGAACGTAGGAGATCCAGATACCGGGGCGGTTGTCGGTGATGCCTGCCGGCAGGTGTTCGCCTTCGCCTTCGCGGATCCAGCCAAGGTCCCACATGGGGCGGTGCAGCATCGCGTAGGAGGGAACGCCGTCGGGGTCGTTGACCGGCTCAGGGAAGAAGACGGCGTCCTTGTTCGGGAAGAGGTTCAAGTCCATCGACAGGTCGGCCTGGTAGCCGAAGAGGCAGGGGCCCAGGCGCTCCCAGTTGCGCAGGTCCTCGGAGAAAGCGAACGCCAGCCGGGGGCCCAGCGGACCGTAGGCGACGTAGGTCATCAGGTGCTTGCCAAGGCTCGGCACCCAGGTGGTGCGGGGGTCCTCGGTGCCGGCGTTGTTCAGGCCCCGTTCCCACCCTTCGTCGGGCGCCAGGACGACACCCTGGCGTTCGACGCCGGTGGGGACGCCGTCTTCGATGACCACCTTGGCCAGTCCTACGCGGGAGACGTTGCCCTTGGCGACAAGGCGCGGCAGCAGGTACAGCTCGCCGTCGGGGCCGCGGCCGCTGGCCGGGTTCAGCACACCTTCGGCTTCGAACTCGTTCCCGGCTTCCGGTGTCATGATGACGCCGGCGCGGGTGAGGGTGAACGGGACTGTGGGCAGTGCGGAAGTTTGGGGGGAGGTCATGGATTAGCCCTTTACGCTGGAACCGATATTGGTGGAAATGAACTGACGCTGGAAGAAGATGAAGAGTGCGACGGCGGGCGCGGCGAGGACGCAGGCCCCGGCCAGAATGGCGCCGAACGGGTTCGAGGCGGTCGCTGCGATGTTGGAGATGTAGTTGGCGAGGGAGACGGCCAGCGGCTGGATGGACTGGTCCTTGGTGACCAGGAACGGCCACAGGAACTCGTTCCAAGGCCCGATGAAGGTCAGCAGGATCGCCGTGACAATCGCGGGCTTCACCAGCGGGATGGCAATCTGCCACAGAATCCGCAGCTCGGAAGCGCCGTCAATCCTTGCCGCCTCAAACAGGGTCGAGGGCAGCTGCAGGAAGTACTGGCGGAAGACGAACACGGCCGTGGAGTTGATTGCGAACGGCAAGATCATGCCCAGGTAGGTATCGGCGAGGCCGTAGTCCCGCACGATCATCACGTACAGGGGGATGAGGAGCAGCTGGAACGGGACCATCTGCACCAACAGCATCATGCCGAACACCAGGCCCTTGCCCCGGAACTGCATTTGCGCCAGGGCGTATCCGACCAACAACCCGAAGACCACGGTGAAGAAGATGACGCCGCCGGTGAATATCCCGGAGTTGGCCAGGCCCTTGAGCAGGTCGATGGAGTTGTTGATGTTCGTATAGTTCTCGCCCGTGACGTTCGACGGGTCGGGGAACGCCCCGGCCACCGAGGTATCCGGGGAGGTCTGCAGCGAGCCGATGAACATGTAATAGAACGGGAACAGGAAGACGAACGCGCCCAGCGCCAGCAGCGCGAAGCTGCCCGCGCCGAGGTTCCTGCGTTTCTCCACGCCAGCGGTCTTTCCTGGCCCGCTCGTGCCGGGAAGACGCCGGCGACGGCGGACCGAGACGCCGTCATCGTCCCCGTGATTCTCATCGTTGGGCGCAGCTGCCTTATTGAGAGTTGACATGTCAGTCCTCCTTCCCGCCCACGAGGCGTTTCTGGATCAGGGCAATCAGCAGCACACCGATCACCAGCATCACACCCAGCGCGGCGGCCACGTCCGGGTTTCCCTGCAGGATGCCCTTCTGGTACATCAGGAACACCGGCGAGGTGGAGGCGCCGTCCGGGCCGCCGCCGCCGGTGAGCAGGTATGGCTCGGTGAACAGGTTGGCTCCGGTGATGGTGGCCAGCAGGGTCACCAGCACACTTGCGGAGCGGACGCCTGGAACGGTGATGTTCCAGAACTGGACCCACTTGTTGCCGCCGTCCACGGAGGCGGATTCGTAGAGTTCGTCCGGGATGTTCTGCAGCGCGGCCAGATACAGCAGGATGAAGAATCCAAGCTGCTTCCAGGTCACGAACAAAGCCACGGTCGGCATCGCGAGCCAGGAGTTGGTCAGCCACGAGGGGTTGGGGGCCAGCGGCCCCAGCAGCGCGTTCACAAGACCGTCCTGCTGGAACAGGAACAGCCATACGCCGACGACGGCGACGCTGGCCGTGACGTACGGAACGTAGTAGCTGACCCGGAAGAAGGTCTTCAGTCTGGTCACGCGGTTGAGTGCGTTGGCCAGAATCAGGGACAGCCCCACTGTCAGCGGCACATTGATGACCAGGAAGACGCCGATGTTCGCAAATGAGCGCTGGACGGCCGGGTCTGAGAGGACTGTGATGTAGTTGTCCAGCCCGACGAACGGCCGGTCCACCTGCACGCCCGGGGCGGTAAAGAAGAAGTCGTGGAATGAGATGTACACGGCGTACCCCAGCGGATAGGCCAGGACGCCAAGAATGTAAATAACGTACGGGGCGCTGAACAGCAGGCCCAGCGGCTGGCGGCCCAGGAAGTTCTTGCGTTTCCTGGGCGCCGGCTGCCGGTCCGCCCTGTGCCCGGCGGTGACGAGTGTGGCGGGGCCACCGTCAGCTGAGGGAAGCGACATTGCGGGTCACCTGCTACTTCTGGGCTACCAGTTGGTTGATCTTGTCTGCGGCACCCTTGAAGGAGTCGTCGATGCTTTCGTTGCCGAAGATCACGGACTTGGCGTAGGCCGTCCGGAAGGTCTGCCACACCTCAACAGAGTTGGACACGTTGGGAACTTCCACGGTCCGTGCCGCCTGCTGCGCGAACTGCTTGTACAGCGGGTTTTTGGCGAAGTAATCCGCGTAGGCGCTGGTCAGGTCCTTGCGCATCGGCATCTGGCCGCTTAGGGCGAGGAGTTTGCCGTCCTCTTCCTTGCTCGTGGCGAATTTCAGCACGTCCCAGGCCGTGCCCTGGTTTTTGCAGGCCGAATACATACCGACGTTTTTGGCATCCGAAAAAGTCGATCCATCAGTCTGTGCCTGCGCGCCCGGAACCGGAACAGCGCCCCAGTTGACCTTGTCCTTGTAGGCAGCAATGGCCCACGGGCCGGCGAGGGACATCGCAGCCTTGCCCTCAGCGAACGAATCGCCCTGGTAGACCTCCTTGGACGCCAGGTTCTCCTTGTAGAGCGTCTGGAACATCGTGGCTACCTGCTTGCCCTGGTCGCTGTCGAAGGTGGCTTTGCCGTCCTTGACCAGCGGGGTTCCCTGGGAATTGGCCGCGTAGAAGGGGTAGAAGTCGAACCAGGACTGGAAGAAGTCGCTCGCCGGGGAGGGCCACACCGCTTTAGCGGCTGCCCCGGACTTCACGATGGTCCGCGCCGCGTTCAGGAACTCCTCCTGGGTTCCGAGCTTGGGCTTCTCGGGATCCAGACCGGCCTTCTTGAAGAGATCCTTGTTGTAGAAGAGGACGACGGGGTTGGACTTCCAGGGCATTTGGTAGGTTTTGCCGTCCGAGGATTTGTACTGGTCTGCGAGGTCGCCGGTGCGGTCCTTGATGTACTGTGCGCCGTCCGGGAACGAGTCCAGTGCGACCAGTCCGCCCTGCTTCTGGAACTGTGGCACGGCCACCGGTGCGGTGTTGAATACCAGGCACGGGGCGTTGCCGGCGGTGATGGCAGCCCCGATTGTCTCCTCGGAGCTCTTGCCCGCCGGAATCTCCTGAGCGTCAATCTTCTGGTCCGGGTGGGCCGCGTTCCACGCCGCCACCATCTCCTTGCCCCACTTCACCTCGAACTCGTTGTTGGAGTACCAGATCTTGATCGGGCCCTTGGCCGTGGTGACGGACGCCGCCGAGCTGCCGCCGGCCCCCCCGCCGCCGCACGCGGCCAGGCCGGCTCCCATAACGGCAATAGCGGTAAGGGAAATGATCCGTGAACTGAATTTTCCGTGCTTCATTGCATCTCCTGTGCGGGTAACCCTGAAAGGTGGATTGGTAGGGAATATTGCGTTGTTTCGGTTCTTCCGTGCGGTCAACGAGATAGGACGCTGGCCGGCAAAGAACCTGGTCTTGGTTGGACTAGCCGCCGGGAACGGATGCGGCCGGACCGGTAGAGGCGCGGACCACGATGGCCGGTGAGGGCAGGAATACGTCCTCCGACCGCGCGCCCCCCAGCAGATCTAGCAATTTCTGCGCCGCAACCCTGCCCCAGAGCAACGGGTCGGCGGATATCGTCGTCAGCGGGGGGTTGAGGTACGTGGCGAGCTCGGTGTTGTCATAGCCGGTGATGGACAGGTCATCGGGGACAGCAAGCCCCAGAGACTGCGCGTAGGACTGCCCAGCCGTTGCCATTAGGTCATTTGCGAAGATGATCGCGGTGGGCGGTTGCGCGGAACCCAGAAGAACTGCCGTTGCCGCCAGCCCGCCAGCTGCGGTGAAGTCCGACTCGATGAAGGCGCCACCTTCTATCCCGGCCTTCGACAAGGCGTTCTGCCATGCCAGCCGTCGGCTTCGACCGTGGATGTAGGTCTGGGGTCCGCCTACATGGGCGATCCGGGTATGCCCGAGAGAGACCAAGTACGTGACGACATCGGTGATGCCGTTGGTGTCGTCCATGCACACGGCAGGAAACGGAGAAGGCGTTTCCGGCCGGTTCAGAGTCACCGCCGGAATTTTGAGTTCCTGGAGCAAAGCGATGCGGGAATCATCAACCCTCACGTCCGTAAGGATGACACCGTCCACACGGCCCTCGGCGGCCAGCTTCCGGTAGGCCTGCTCCTCCGCCTCATCACTGGCCGCAACAGTGAGGACCAGCGCGTATTCGTGTTCAACCAGGGTCGTTTCGATCCCGGCGATGAACGCGGGAAAGAAAGGGTCCGTCCCTAGCAGCAACGGATTTCGTGCAACCACCAGCCCGACGGCGTAAGCCTTTGCCGACGACAGTCCCTTGGCCCGAAGGCTCGGCTTCCAACCCAGCTCGCCGGCCACTTTGAGAATGCGGGCTCTGGTGTCATCACTGACGCCCGGCCGGCCATTCAAAGCATACGAGACTGCGCCCTTGCTCACGCCTGCCGCGTGGGCAACGTCCTTAATAGTCACTGTCATCTTTGCCTCATTGCCAAGTGGTGATCCAAATCACTGAACCGGTTCGCTTGGACCAACTAAACCGGTTCACTTGGGACTTGTCAATAGCAAAGGCGTCTTATCTTGACTGCCGTTCCGCTTGGGTATGTCTCGACCTGTGCTGTGGCGACGATCCTTGATGCGCCGGCACCGTCGGGTCCGAGGGGAGAGATGATCCCGGGGATGAGGGGCCCTATGTAGGGCCATTGATTACCGACGCCTGCTCAGCTGGCGGCTGGCCGGCAGTCCGTGGGCAGAGACCCGGAGGCGCCGCGAATTCTTCGTCCACCTGTTTTACCTTCGGCGGCCCACGGCAACGTTTTGCAGAGTTAGGAAGAGTCCGTTCGCCAGCAAATTTCCACCAAGGACCCGGCGTCGAAGCGGCAGTGTAACCAAATCGGCTATGCTCCCACCGGTTCTTCTTGAACGTGCAGTTCCCTCGGACCTGCTGAAGTGCAACACGACGCCCCCGCGCCCGTTTTGGGGGGAACGAGGCGCGGGAGCGCCATAAGCCAAGTTGTACCCGCCTTAGCAGAACTTTGGAAGATCAGGTCGGAGCAATTTGCCGGGAAAGGCCAATCGAACGATGCCCTCATTGGTGACATTTGGGAAGACCACCTCTGCCCACCCCACCTCCGGCATGTCCGCTGGGGGAGCCGGATGCCGAGTTTTTGCTACCGGAATTTGAATGATCAACTGATAGGTACGTTTGCGGTGACCCGGCTGTTTAGTAAGGGCATCTAGCCATTGGAAATCCCGGCAGCGAAAGCGCCTGGCGGGGTTTCCCGTAGGGCTGAGGAACCCCGCGCCCCGTGGCGTGATGGCTGACGGTGCCGGGTACCAACCCCTTCCCAAGGGAACAGGTCCACGGCGTTGCCACCGCAGCTACGTCCGCTGCCCGAGGGACCGCAAATCGATTCGCCTCCCGCAGGCCCGCTTGGGTAAGCCACTTCATGGCAACAAATCGACGGAGGGTGGCTCCCCCCCAAAATCCTTGCCGGGAGCCACCTTCCAAAAGTCATATTACAAGTGACCTGGCCCACAAAAGTAGGTTGACGGGCACAACCCGTCAGTACTGCTGATAACGGCTCTTTGGTTGCCCCCATTACTCGAGAGCTGCCCCGAAGCGTGCCCGGACCGATGTCGTGCCCGGCCGGTCCGGGGGGTTTAGCTATCCCGGAGGCACAGGCCCCGTAGTTGTAGAAGTCCGTGCGGCCTCCGAGCACGCAGGAAGCAGTGTAGCTATCGGGCCAAAACGTTACCCGAAGCAATTACATTACATAACGTCGATTTTCGGGTTCGGACAATACGAGTGACTGTGGGGGAGTGGCCCCACAATTCTTCTTGGTAGTGGATCTGCCCCGTGATGGTGAGTCGTGCTGCAGAGAGTGGCCGCAGGCTGCAAGGGCTAGCTGATACCGAATTAGCTCACATCTTGCCGCCTGAGACCTCCCTAAGGTTGGGCCGGCAGAATCCCTGGGGGTCGGTTGCTCCAGCGGACGCTGCGGAGGTTTTCG
>NZ_JABFMX010000037.1 GCF_013359735.1 Arthrobacter sp. C9C5 | reverse complement strand
TGGTCGAGTCCGCCGTCGGCATCGAGGAAGCCAACCATATCGCCAAGGCCCAGGGTGCGTTCCGGCTGGCCTTCGGCTCCGGTGACTTCCGCCGCGACACCGGCATGGCGGCCACCCCGGAGGCGATGGCCTACCCGCGCGCCAAGCTCGTCGTTGCCAGCCGCGTCGGCAACCTGCCCGGGCCGATCGACGGCCCCACGGTCGGCACCAACCACCCGATCCTGCGCGAGCAGACCGGCATCACGGTGATGATGGGCATGACCGGCAAGCTCTGCCTCGCGATCGACCAGACCAGCGTCATCAACGAGGTCATCAGCCCGACGCCGTCGGACGTCGCCTGGGCCACCGACTTCATGGCCGACTTCGAGGCCAACGGCCGCGTCATCCGGGACGGCTCTGACCTGCCGCGCCTGGGCCGCGCCGAAAAGATCATGAAGCTCGCGGTAGCCTTTGGGGTGCAGCCGGCCCTGTAGCCGGTTCCCGGCCCCAGCAAGGAGACCCCGTGACCGATACCCGCTATCTGGTCCACGGGGTCTTTTGGGATGGTCCGCAGCCGGCCTCACCGGTTCCTGGGCAGCCCGACGCCGGCCGTGCCGTCCTGCGGTTGCAGGACCCCGCGGGTGCGTTCACCGAACTGGCGCTCGACGCCGGAACGCGCCTCGGTTTCCGGCTCGTCTCCCGGGGGAAGCACTGCCTGGGCCACCACAAAGTGCACGGTCCCGCGGACCGGGACCACGTGGTCTGTCCGGACCGGGCCACGGCCGCCCGGGGCAGCCAGTGCGGGCCGTGCTTCGCCGTCGACGATTCGCGGCTGATCCATGACTTCCACCGCGGCGGCCGCGTCCCGCCGGGGCTGCGCGCCTACCTGATGCAACCGCACTGGCTTTACGTCGCGACCTTCGCTAATGGCGCCAGCAAGGTGGGCACCGCCTCGAACCTGCGTAAATGGCACCGGCTCGCCGAGCAGGGCGCCGTCGTGGCCCGCTACGTCGCCCGCGCCGACGACGGGCGGGTGGTCAGGGTCCTGGAGGATCTGGTCACGCGCGACGCCGGGCTGCCGCAACAGGTCCGCTCGGCGGCGAAGGCCGCCGGGCTCACCGCGCCGCCGCCCGCCGCGGCACTGGACGCCCTGAACGGCCGGCTCGCGGCCGGAGTCCGGAACCTGCTGGGCGGTGCCGGCATGGAAGGCTTCGAGGTCGTGGACGAACGGTGGCCGCGTCCCGCGCTGGCCGACGCGGCCTGCACCCCGGCCGCCCGGCACGCCTACCCGCACGACCTCGGCTCGGACGCCCACGGCTTCCGGATCGCGTCGCTGAGCGGCAGCGTCGCGCTGGCCCGGCTCGACGGTGCCGACCTTGAATTCGTCGTCAACCTCGGCGAGCTGAAAGCGCGGACCATCGAGCTTGGCGACCACGGCTCCGAGGTCCCCGCCGTCCAGGAGCCATTGTTCTGAGGCCGGATTCGCCTCTCGACGGCGTGTGCAGGGGTCCCCGGTAGACTGGCACGGTGCTGAACGAATTCTGGGCGACCGCGTCAACCACCTACAAGGTGCTTGTTTTCAGCGCCATGGGCCTGATCGCCACAGGCATCATCCTCAATCTGGTCGGCAACAACACGGGCAACCAAGGCCTGGCCCTGGCCTCGCTGGCCGTCATCGGCCTCGGTCTCATCCTGCACATCGCCGGGATCGTGGTCCGCGGCCAGACAATCCGGAAAAACCTCAAGCGCTAGCGGCGGCGTTACGCACCACGTGGCTGCGGGCGTGCTCCACGGCCTCCGGCAGACTGGCGAACAAATGCTTGTGGTGCCGCAGCGAGCGGATCACGCCCACATTGGTCACCAGGTCCAGATGCTGCGGCTGGACGCCCTTGAGCAGCACCGTGACGCCGCGCAGCTCCAGCGCCGAGATGACATCGACCAGCGTGTGGGCCCCGGTCGCGTCGAGCATCCGGACCTGCGAGAGCCGGATGATCGCGACCTGGATGTCCTTGACCTGGCTGATCTCCTGCAGGACCCGCTCCGCGGCCCCGAAGAACATGGCGCCGTCGAGCCGGAAGATGGCGATGTGCCTGTCACCGGGGACGGCCGGGCCCGGGATGTCTTCGCGCTGCACCCCGCTGAGCGAGGCGAACTTGCGCAGCGTGAACACGGCCGCCGCGACCAGCCCGATCTCGATCGCCACGATCAGGTCGAACGCCACGGTGATCAGTGCTGTCAGGACAAAGACGAAGGCGTCGGCCCGGGTGGAGCGCATCACCGCCGCCACGGTCTGCCGTGAGACCATGCGGGTGGCCGTGACCATCAGGATTCCGGCCAGGACCGCCAGCGGTATCCTGCCCACCAGGCCCGCCGCCACGTAGATGATGGCCAGCAGCACGAGGGCGTGGACGATCGCCGAAAGCCGGGTCTTCGCCCCGGAGCGGACGTTGACGGCGGTCCGGGCGATCGCGCCCGTGGCCGGCATGCCGCCGAAGAACCCCGCCGCCACCGACGCCAGGCCCTGGCCGGTGAGTTCGCGGTCCGGGCTGTAGGTGCCGGTGGGCCGGCCGTCGGGGCCGACCATGCCGGCCGCCACCCGGGCGGACAGCAGCGATTCGATGGCCGCGAGCGTGGCGATGGAGACGGCCGGCATCAGCAGGCCCCCCAGCACCGACGGGTCCAGTGCCGGCAGGGACGGTGCGGCGAGGGAATGCGGCAGCGAGCCGATCCGCGGAATCTGCAGGTCCAGGAGTTCGGCCGCCACGGTGGCCAGCAGCACGGCGGCCAGGCTGGCGGGGATGGCCTTGTTCAGCCGGGGCAGCAGGAGCATCACGGCGGCGACGCCCGCCACGATGGCCAGGGTCTGCAGCACCGTGGGCGCCGTGGCCCTGGCGGCGCTTTCGACGGCGGCCAGCACGGTGTTGTGGCCCGGTATCCCCTCGGTGCCGGTGGCCATCGGCACCTGCTGCAGGAAGATGATGGCGGCGATGCCCAGGGTGAAGCCCTCCACGACGGGCCACGGGATGAACGCGACCGCCCGGCCCAGGCCGCTGATGCCGAGGATGATGACCAGCAGCCCGGCCATCACGGAGACCAGGGCGATGCTGCCGGCGCCGTGCGCGGCGACCACGGGGGCCAGGACCACCACCATCGCGCCCGTGGGCCCGGAAACCTGGACGTGGGAGCCGCCCATGACGGCGGCCACCAGTCCCGCGACCACCGCCGTGATGAGCCCCGCCTCGGCACCCACCCCGGAACTCACCCCGAAGGCGAGGGCCAGCGGCAGGGCCACGATGCCCACCGTGATCCCGGAGAGCACATCCGTCCGCCACGAGCCGCGCAGCCCGTCGTAGTCGCGGCGGGAGGGCAGGAACCGGGTGAGGTAGCCCCGGGCGCCGCGGGCCGCCGTCGTAGCCGTCGCGGCGGTCACGAGGCGGAACCCTGGAGGTGCGCGGCCGGCAGTTCCTGCGCGAGCCGGAGCTGTTCGCCCGAATCTGCCAGGCTGTCCAGCAGGAAGATCCGGGCAATGGCGAGCAGCTCGGCAATCTTCGGGTGGGCCAGCCGGTAGGTCACGGCGTTGGCGGTCCGGACCGAGGTCACCACCCGGTGCCGGCGCAGCGTGGCCAGGTGCTGGGACAGGTGGGAGGCCTCCAGGCCGGTCTCGGCCAGCAGGTAGCTGACCGGCGCCGAGGTGTCCGGGGCCGCCGCCAGCAGTTCCAGCACCCGGATCCGCGCCGGGTGGGCGAGGGCCTTGAACAGGTTGGCCTTGATTTCGTACAAGGGGGTCTGCGCTGCGGAAATCATGGCGGTCCTGCGCTCTCTTGGCCTGCGGCCGGGCACCGCCCGCGCCGTGGATTTATGAATTGATGTTTCCATCATATCGCTCGCGTGCAAGCGCCGCGGTGCCGTGTAACGGGGAAAGCCATCCGGAGGCAGGGCGCTAGGCTGGAACCATGACTATCAATCCGGATCTGCAGGGCCGCAGTTACCCTGCCGCAGAGGTGTACGACGTCGGCCGCGAGAAGATCCGCGAGTTCGCGCGCGCGGTCAAAGCCACCCACCCCGCCCACTTCGACGTGGACGCCGCCAAGGCCCTGGGTCACGGTGACCTCGTGGCCCCGCCCACCTTCGCGATCATCGTCGCGCAGCGCGCCGACGCGCAGCTGATCGAGGACCCGGATTCCGGCATCGACTTCTCCCGCGTGGTCCACGCCGACCAGCGCTTCGTCCACCACCGCCCGATCGTCGCCGGGGACCGGCTCGTGGCCGAGCTGCACGTCGACGGCGTCCGCGCCATGGGGGGAGGCGCCATGATCACCACCCGCTCCGAGATCTTCGCCCTCGCCGGCAGCGATGCGGCCGCCCCGCGTGAAGCCGTCGCCACCACCACCTCGTCCATTCTGGTCCGCGGAGAGGGACAGTAAGCCATGACCCCCACATTTTCAGAACTCACGGTCGGCCAGGACCTCGGCAGCCGCAGCATCGAGGTCACCCGCACAGACCTCGTCAAGTACGCCGGCGCCTCCGGTGACTTCAACCCGATCCACTGGAACGATGCCTTCGCCACCGGCGTCGGGCTCCCCGGCGTGATCGCCCACGGCATGTTCACGATGGGCGCCGCCGTCCAGCTCGTGACCGACTGGGCCGGCGACCCGGCCGCCGTCGTCGACTTCCAGACCCGCTTCAGCAAGCCGGTCCCGGTGTCCGACACCACCGGTACCCCGGACGCCGGCGCGGTGATCGAGGTCAGCGGCGCCATTGGGGCGCTCGACGCCGACGCGGGCACCGCCCGCGTGGACCTCACCGTCGTCGCAGGCGGGCAGAAGGTCCTCATGAAGGCCCAGGCCGTCGTCAGGCTGGCCTGACCGAATGATCCAGCAGTGAGGGTCCGTGTTGCCCAGTCCGCCGAGGTGACCCGGTGGCGCAACGCCGTCGTGGCGGCCTATGCCTTCAGCGGCATAGCCTTCGCCAGCTGGGTGTCCCGGCTGCCGGCCATCCGTGACGGACTCGACCTCACGCCCGGAAACGTCGGCCTGCTGCTGCTCTGCATGACGCTGGGCTCCTTCGTCTCGGTGTCCGCGTCCGGGCTGATCGTGCTGCGGTTCGGCTCCAAGCAGACCATCCGGATCGGCAGCATCATGGTGGGCGCCGGGCTGGTCCTCGCCGGGTTTGGGACGTCGGTCCTGGTCAACCCGCTGGCGGTCGCGGCGGGACTCGTGGTGGTTGGCCTCGGCACGGCCAGCTGGAACACGGCCTCCAACGTGGAAGGCGCCGCCGTCGAGCGCGCGGTGCGCCGGCACATCATGCCGCGGCTGCACGGCGCGTTCAGCCTGGGCACCGTCGCGGGCGCCGGCGCGGGGGCCTGGGCTGCCGGCGCCGGCGTGCCGGTCTTCTGGCACCTGGCCGCCGTCGGCCTGCTCGTCGCCGGTTCCGTAGCCACGGCCGCCAGCTGGTTCCGCGCCGACATCACCCCGCTCGAGGCCGAGAAGGACTTCACCCCGTCCGGGACGGACACCTTCGAGGATCCCTCCACCGGTCCGCTGCCCATCATCAGCCAGGTCACACAGGGCCCGGAAGAGCCGCTGGATAACAAACGGCAGATCGCGCAGGCCTGGCGGGACCGCCGGACCCTGCTGCTCGGCGTCCTGGTGCTCGGGCTCGCCCTGGCCGAGGGCGCGGCGGGGGACTGGGTGGCGCTGGCGCTTGCGGACGGGCACGGCCAGTCCGACGCCGCCGGAGCCGCCGGTTACGGTCTCTTCGTCACCTTCATGACCGTCGGCCGGTTTACCGGCACCCTGGTGCTGGACCGTTACGGCCGGGTCCCGGTGATGCGCTGGTGCGCGGCGCTGGCCGTGGCGGGACTTGGCCTGTTCGTCTTCGCGCCGGTTCCGTGGCTGGCGTACGTCGCCCTGGCCGTCTGGGGGCTGGGCGCCTCGCTGGGCTTCCCGGTAGGCATGTCCGCCGCCGCGGACGACCCCGTCAAGGCCGCCGCACGCGTCTCGGTGGTCTCCACGATCGGCTACGGGGCATTCCTCTGCGGACCGCCACTGCTCGGCCTGCTGGCCGAGCACGTCGGCATCCTGCACTCGCTGCTGGCCGTCATGGTGATGCTCGTCGTCAGCTTCCTGCTCTCCCCAGTGGCGCGCAAGGCCGCCTAGGCCCGGCCCTGCCGCCTTTCCGGGGACACGCCGAACCCGGCTAGGCTGGTGGGGTGACCCAGACACTGCTTTCCGCCCTGACCACGGCCGGCGTTGGCGGCCCCGCCGCCAACTACGTCGAAGCCCGCACCGAGGCGGAGATCATCGACGCCGTCCGCACGGCCGACGCCGCCGGCGAGCCGCTGCTGATCATCGGCGGGGGCTCCAACCTGCTGGTAGGCGACGAAGGCTTCCCCGGTACCGTGCTGAAGATCGCGTCCGAAGGATTCACCGTCAACGCCGAAGATTCCTGCGGCGGAGTCGCCGTCGTGGTCCAGGCCGGCCACAACTGGGACGCCCTTGTGGAGCATGCCGTTAAGCATGCCTGGTCCGGCATAGAGGCCCTCTCCGGGATCCCCGGCGCCACCGGCGCGACGCCGGTGCAGAACGTCGGGGCCTACGGCGCCGACGTCTCGCAGACCATTGCCGCGGTGCGCACCTGGGACCGCGAACGCAACGCCGTCCAGACGTTCACCAACTCGGAGCTGAAGTTCGGCTACCGCGACTCCATCCTCAAGCAGGCCACGGAGGGCGGGTCCCCCCGGTACGTGGTGCTGACGGTGGAATTCCAGCTGCCGCTGGGCCGGATGAGCGCTCCGATCCGCTACGCCGAACTGGCCAGGGCGCTCGGCGTCGAGGCCGGCCAGCGGGCCTACTCCAACGACGTCCGGCGCGAGGTGCTCCGGCTCCGAGCCTCCAAGGGCATGGTGCTGGACGCGGCGGACCGGGACACGTACTCCACGGGATCGTTCTTCACGAACCCGATCGTCTCCGCGGAGGTTGCCGCGGGGCTGCCCGCGGAGGCTCCCCGCTATCCGGGCGGTGCCGACGGGCTGACCAAGCTCTCCGCGGCCTGGCTGATCGACCAGGCCGGCTATGGAAAGGGCTTCGGACTGGAGCCCGGCAGCGTCTCCGGCGGCCGCGCCTCGCTGTCCACCAAGCACACCCTGGCCATCACCAACCGGGGCGGCGCCAGCGCGGCGGACCTGCTGGCGGTCGCCCGCGAGGTGCGCCGCGGCGTCCTCGAGCGCTTTGGCATCGAACTGCACCCCGAGCCATTGCTGATCGGCGTCGAGCTCTAAGGCAGAGCACCAGGCTGGCGCCTAGTTCCTGCCGCGGCGAGGGATCACCTTGCTGAAGAGCATGAAGGTGAAGCCGGACGCTGCGGCGCCCAGCAGGAAGACCTGGCAGAACGCCACGGACTGGGCGCTGGGCCCGCTCCGCAGCAGAAGCCCGGCGCAGGCGAACGCCACCGCTCCGGCCAGCAGCGCCAGCGAACCGAGCAGGAAACTGTGCACTGTGGCGGGAAACTCCGCGCCGGAGTCGTGGTCGGGTTCCCGGCGCTCGGGGTTCTGCAACGCAGAGGGCC
>NZ_JABFMX010000036.1:5525-7608 GCF_013359735.1 Arthrobacter sp. C9C5 | reverse complement strand
GGTCGTGGGTGATGGCGTGGACGGTGAAGTACTGCCAGCCCTTCGGCGCGGTCTTCTTCGAGAGCAGGGTCTTAACGAATTCACGCCTGACCTTCGTGGCGCTTTCCATCTCGCGGTTATTGGCGATCAGGGTCTTCCGCTCGGCTTTCTGTTCCTCGGTCATCGGGCCTTTCTGGGCCTGCGGGCCGCCGTCGTAGCGTTCGTACTTCGGGGTGAAGCCCAGGTCCTGCCAGCCGGCGATGACGGGGTTCGCGCTGTGCTGGCCCCGGTAGTCGGTGCTGATCAGGTAGGCGTTGGCGTCCTCGTCGGTGGCCGGTTCCCCGTCGGACCGCTTCGCGGCCGAGACGTACAGGTTCTCGTCGGTGGCGTAGTGCCCGGCGTCCTCCACGATGGTCTTGTCCGCCGCTTCCAGTTCCTCGATCAGTGCCGCGAGGGCGGCGGCGCTGTCACGGCGGTCCCGGAGCATCTGCGCGACGTGGAGGAGCTGGTCGGGTTCGTCCGCGATCACGGACTCCAATTCCTCGGTGGCGTCCTGATTCCCTTCAAATTCGGCCATGATGAGCGCTTCGTCGATGGTGTAGCCCTTGCCCAGGGCGGCGGCTCCGGCGTCTGAGGCTTTGGCTTTCAGCGCGCCCTCGACCGTGGTTTTGGTCCGGCCGGTTTTCTTGGCGATCGCGGCGGCCGAGACGCCGATCAGGGACAGCTGGTGGTAGGCGTCGGCCTCGTCGGCTTCGGTCAGCTCGGCCCGCTGGATGTTCTCCACGACCTGGGTCACGATGCGTTCTGCTTCTTCGGGCGATTCGATGATCATCACCGGAATCTGGGGCCGGGCGGCTTGGACGGCGGCGCGGGTGCGGCGCTGTCCCATCAGGACGTGGACGGTTCCGTCGTCTTTGCGGTGGGCGATCACCGGTTCCATGACGCCGTGTTCTTTGATGCTGGCGATGAAGTCCGGGGTTAGGGCCGCGTCTTTGCGGACGTTGATGTCCACGGTCATGGTGGCCGGGTCGAGCATTTCGAGGGTGGGTGTGGTGTTCATGGTTGTTGCTCCTTTTTGCAGAGGATTCCGGTGGGTGGGGCGGCTCAGGTGACCGGCCAGCGTCCCCTCTCCCCCGGTTGTTTTTTGGCTGCTGGCGGAGCTTGCGGAGCTGTGCCCGACGGAGGCCTGTCTACCCGCAGGGCAACGGGCGGGAAATTCCCGAAGGAAATAAGCGACGAAGGAGCGCCGCAGGGACATTTCCTGCACCGCAGGCCCCGACGAAGGAGGGGCTAGACGGGCTGGAGCGGGCACGTACGATCCGAAGGAATCTCAATGATGTTGTCAACGGATGTGGCGTGCCTTCCGGGTATCCCGGCCAGTCGTGGCCGGGATACCCGCGGCCTTCCTAGTCCGTCCAGCCGGGGTAGGGTTTCCGGTCCTGGTCGGGCAGTTCCGCGGCTGTGGCGGGGAGATTGTCGGGGCCGTCGGACTGTCCGGAGGCCCAGTGGAAGAACACCTCGGCAGTGATTGCTTCGAAGCAGGCCTCCTGGGATCGGAACCAGTGCGTGGCGGTGTCGCCTTCGACGTAGGTGCCGTAGCCGAAGAGTTCCCCGTTCCCGTCGCGGGTGCGGGCGACGGTGAGGATGATGTAGGGCCAGGATCCGGCGGCCCAGCCTTCGCTGCCCCAGTTCGGCAGGACGGACCAAGGGGTGCCCTCGAGGGTGTCCATCCAGTCGTACCCGTCCCCTGCCCGGTCATCGGCCGGAAGGGCTGGGGCGGTGACCGTTTCGGCGGTGTCGGCGGTGGCCGTGCGGGTCATTGTTTGGGTGCTCATGTGGTGATGCTCCGTTTCGCTCGGGCGGTGCGGGTGCCTGACGTACCGGCTTCCCTCTCCCACCATGTTTTTTGCCTGCTGGCGGAGCATCGCGGAGCTGTGCCCGTCGGAGCCGGGGCAACCCGAAGGGCAAGCGGCGGATGGATTGTGGGAGGAAATAAGCGAAGCGCCGACACAAGGCATCCGGTGCGCGGCCGTCCGCAGGACGGTTGCGCCGGTGGAGCGGGCACGTAGGATCCAACGGACAGCAGCAAAAAAGACAAGAAGAA
>NZ_JABFMX010000036.1:0-5427 GCF_013359735.1 Arthrobacter sp. C9C5 | reverse complement strand
AGCCGGTGGAGCGGGCACGTAGGATCCAACGGACAGCAGCAAAAAAGACAAGAAGAACGCTTCTAGAGCCTGAGCGCAGCGAGGCCCGTTTCGCGCTTAGGCGCCCTGAGCGCGTTTTGCAGGCGAGGTCGCAGGCTTCAATTCCGTGGGGTTCAGGCCTGGACCTGGCCGCGGGCGGCGGCTGCCGGCGGTTTATGGAAATCTATCTGCCGGCGCCCTGTGTCGCCTGGCGGCGTTCGCGGCGGGATTCGTAGACGGCTTCGAGCGCTGCGTTGTCGTCGATGTCGTCGTGCGGGGCCGCGGCGGTCCCGGCAGGGGGGTGTGGTTCCTGTGGCGGGCTGATGTGCTCGTCTCCCCGGGTCCGGGCGGTGGCTTTGACGACGAGGACGGCGAGGAGGGTCGTGACGGGGACGGCCAGGACCAGTCCGATGGAGGCGGCGAGGGTGCGCACGACTTCTTCGGCGAGTTGGCCGCTGGTGAGGGCGTCCAGCAGCGGCCGGTCGTAGAGCATGACCAGAATCAGCACGGGGAGGGCGGCCCCCGCGTAGGCGAAGGCGATGGTGTAGACGGTGGAGGCGATGTGGTCCCGGCCGATGCGCATCGCGGAGGTGAACAGGTTCCGCGCCGTCGTCGCGGGGGCCAGTTCGTAGAGTTCCCAGACGGCGGAGGACTGGGTGATGGTGACGTCGTTGAGCACGCCCAGACCCGAGATGATCAGCCCGCACGTGATGATGCCGGAGATGGAGAGCTTGTCGGAGACGTTGATGAGCTGGTAGGTGTTCTCGTCCCCGATGCCGGTCAGGTAGGCGGCCGAGACCGCCCACGTGGTCAGAAGTGCGGTGATGCCGAGACCGAAGAGGGTGCCCAGCAGGGCGGTTGAGGTGCGCGCGGAGAATCCGTGGGCGAAATACAGGACCCCGAACATGATGGCCGAGGCGCCGGCCAGGGCCACCGGGAGGGCGGGGCGGCCCTCCAGCAGGGCAGGCAGCACGAACGAGGCCAGGATGACGTAGGCGCCGACGAGCCCGATGATCGCGCGCAGGCCGCGCCAGCGGGCGACGGCGATCACAGTCACGGCGTACAGCAGCGCCAGGAGCAGCACGGGGACCGTGCGGACAAAGTCCACGAAGACGAACTGCGATCCTCCGCTGGCCGGGGCAACCTTGGACAGGTTCAGGTAACGCAGTTGGTCCCCTGCCTTGACCCCGTGGGACTTGGCAATCTCCGGGGTGATCTCCACGGCGACAAGATTGCCGCCCTGGTCCGGCTGGGTGTGGGCGACGAGGCACTTCGTCCCGGTGCCCCCGGCCGCGACAACCGGGGCCGACGAAGGACAGTCCTCCACGCCGGCGCTTAGCACCGTACCGGTATCGAAGCTGACCCCGGGCGCGGCAGCATACGGGCTCGAGATCTTCAGGTCCCCGCGGTTGCCCGTGGGCCACATCAGGACCATCGCCGCCACCGTCAGCGCCGCCAGCGGGACGAGGACGGCCAGGAGCAGGATGTTGGCCCTGCGCCGGCCGGCCACCGCCCGGGTGGAAAGATCCTTCCCGCCGGACCCGGGGTGTGAATGTCCATGACCCATCAGCTGCTCAACCTCATCATTCGAGGATAAATGCCCCGCGGCCGATGTCCGGCCAACCGCATCCGTGACTACGTGGCGCCCCGGCCGCGTCGCCGCCGCCGGCCACACCGGTCCGCCGCGCGGCGCCGGCAACAGGTGAAACAAGTAGAAGACACGTGTCCGGCCCGCAATCATGTGGCGAAGTCCAGTAACGACCACCCGTGACCGTCATCGGTGGTACTCCTAGGCTTCGTAGTGGGCCGCTGGCGGCCCGTTGCTGTCCGTTCGGAGGCGGGGGCCGTTGATGAAATCCGCAAAAATTTTGGTTGTGGCTTGCCTGCTATTCGGATGGCAAGCCGGCCCGGCGCGCGCCGCAGACGATGCTCCGGTGTCCCCTCCTCCCGATGCCGCGGCGCTGGGATATGACGTCTCCTGGCCTCAGTGCGGCGCCCGTCTTCCGAATCCGGCGAAGTTCGCCGTCATCGGCGTGAACGGCGGCCGGCCGGGCACGGAGAATCCCTGTCTGCTCACGCAGCTGGCCTGGGGCGCAGGCACCGCCGGTGCGGCGGCCGGAATCCCGGTCCCGGTGTACGTCAACACCGCCAATCCGGGACGCGACGGATCCTCGTGGTGGCCCGCATCGAACGCCTACCGCGGGAAGAAGGTCACCAACCCCTACGGGGTCTGCGACGGCACTTCCAGCCCGGCCTGCGCCTACACGTACGGCTACGCCTTGGCCTTCGACGATGCCAATTTGCGCGGCGTCCCCGATCCGGCGCACCACCTGTGGTGGCTGGACGTGGAAACCGGGAACAGCTGGTCACCCGACACCGCGGCCAACACCGCCGACCTGGAGGGCATGACCGCATACCTGCAGAGCACCGGGGCGGAAGTCGGGATCTACTCCACCGCCCACCAGCTCGGAAAAATTGCCGGCACAGTCGGTCCCGGCAGCAATCTGAACAAGCTCAAGAACTGGATCCCCGGAGCCGACTCGACGGCGTCCGCGCAGGCGAAATGCGCGTCCGAACCGCTCACACCCGGCGGAACCATCACGATGACCCAATTCACCGCCGGAGACCTCGACTACAACTACCCGTGCCCGACAACCCCGTCGAACCCCTCAGCCCTGCACCCCGGGCAAGTCCCGTCGCCCTCCCCGGCGCGGATGCCCGAGCAATCTCCACGCCCCGCCTACGCCCCCCAGCCCATCAGCTACACCACCTCCCAGACCAATACGCTTCCGGAAGTCCCAGGCACCGCACTTCAATGTGACACGGCCGCCGATCCCAGTCCGGGGCGGTCGGAGCATGGGAGGGCTCCCGGGGACCCCACTGACATTGGCGGGTGCTCCGGGCCAGAAGTGCTTTGACGCCATCAGCGCAGGTTAGTTGCGGAGTGACACTTTGGTCCCGGTGGCGGCGGACCAGGTGATGCGGCCTCCCTGGTAGTCCTGGGCGATCATCCCCGGAGTGAGGACGTATTCATCGCTCATTGGGTACCCAAGGGGCCCGCGTTCCAAGCCCTGCGCGGCCCAGGCAGTACGAATCCCGCCCCACGAGATGTGGGCCCCGGTGGTGGGCGACCAGTAGATCGTCCCGTACTGGAAGCTCTGATAGGCGCCGCCGTTCGCCGCGGGTTTCTCATCGGAGGTGGGGTAGCCCATCCGGCCTGCCTCCGAGCCCTGGGTCCCCCACTTCGCTGATATGCCGCCCCACACCGTGTGGGCACCGGTGGCGGCCGACCAGTAGATCATCCCGTACTGGAAGCTCTGAGAGGCGCCGCCGTTCGCCGCGGGTATCTCATTGGAGGTGGGGTAGCCCATCCGGCCTGCCTCCGAGCCCTGGGTCCCCCACTTGGCCGATATGCCGCCCCACACCGTGTGGGCCCCGGTGGCGGCCGACCAGTAGATCATCCCGTGCTCGAAGCTCTGGTAAACGCCGCCGTTCGCCGCGGGCGCCTCCGGCGCGGTCGGTTGCCCCAGGCGCCCTGCCGCGCATCCCTGCGCCACCCAGGCGGAAAGAAGCGCACCGTTTCGCACCGGTATCGTTCCCGCGCCCGGATATCCGGCCAGGTTGGAAACCACCAGATGGTACCCCGCGTAGGGCCCGGACTTGGGTACGGTGTAGCCGATCCCTACGTCCGTGGCGCACCCGGAGAGCATTGCGTCGCGGTGCGCGGGAGAGCCGGCCCACCAGTCGACGATGTCAGCGGGTGCGAAATTGAAGCCGATGATTTCGCGGTACCAGTCCGAGCCGGCCGGTATCTCGTTCCCGCCCGCGTCCGGGCGGTGGATCGTTGCGAAGCTGAACGTCGGACTGTTCGTGGCCGTAGCGAGATGGTTGGACCAGTCCTGGGAAATATTCGAGATGGACTGGTTCCACCGAAGAGCCGGCAGCCCTGCCGTCGCCCGTTGCGCGTTCATCAAGTCCAGGACTTCTTTAGCGTAGGGATCCTCGGAGGTGGAGGCGCTGGCCGCGCCCGCGGGCGATGAGAAAAAGCAAAGGGCAGCGACCGTGACGGCAGCGGACACGCGCCGCCCAATTCGTGTGTACATGAGACCTGAGTTTTCTGTTGTTGGAACGGCCCTCCGGTCCGCCACAAGGCGGTTCCCATCCGGTCGGGTCCGCCCCCATGGTAATCGAGCCGGTCAACAGGCTTCGGAACATGCAAGGACAAGTTCCACGTATGCTTAACGAGATTCATTCTCATTAACCACTGACAGGAGACTTGCCATGCACCAAGGAACTTTTGCCCGGGCCCAACGGACGGCCGTCATCGCGGCGGCCGCCGTCTTGCTGGCCGGCTGCAGCACGGCCGGAACGTCTCCGGCTCCCGTGTCGGGAACCGTGGAGGTTGTGACCTCCACTGACGTTTACGGCGACATTGTCCACGCGATCGGAGGCGACAAGGTCCACGTCACCCCGATCATCCACACCACCGCCCAGGACCCGCACTCCTACCAGGCCACCACCCAGGACAAGCTCACAGTGTCCAAGGCCCGGCTGCTGGTCGAAAATGGCGGCGGCTACGATGACTTCTTCAGGACCCTCGCCGCAGATACCACCGGTGACCACCAACTCATCGACGTCACCGACCTTTCCGGGCTCTCCACACAGTCCCCCACCGCGGGCACGGATTTCAACGAACACCTCTGGTATAACTTCGACACCATGGGCGCGTTCGCGGACACTGTCTCCAAGAACCTGGCCGGCGTCGACCCGGCCGACACCGCGACCTACACCGCCAATACCGACCGGTTCAAAGCCGATCTCGGCAAGCTCAAAGACCGCGCCGCCGCCGTGAAAGCACATCACACCGGCGAGGCCGTCGCCATCACCGAACCCGTGCCGCTCTATCTGCTCCAGGCCGCCGGGCTCGTCAACAAAACCCCCGCAGAATACAGCCACGCCATCGAAGCCGGCCAGGACGTTCCCGCCGCGGTCATGAAGGACACCCTGGACCTGATCTCCACCAGGTCCGTGAAGTTCCTCGCCTACAACAACCAGACCGAAGGACCCCAGACCACGGCCCTCAAGGACGCCGCCACCTCAGCCGGGGTACCCGTCATCGACTTCACCGAAACCCTCCCCGCAGACCAGACCTACCTGCAATGGATGAACGCCAACGTCGACCACATCGACAAGGCCCTCCAGGGATGACCCCGGCTCGATCACGCACGGGCCCTCCTGAGCCCCTTTCCCGTTGCACTCGATCGAGATTGCCGGCCGCCTGCATTACCCGGCAACGCCGGGCGCTCTCTAGACTGGAGACCGGCAATATTTAGGGATGGAAGGGCGGGGATTGGCATGACGGCTCCGTTCCGCTTCCCCCGTGCCGTTACCTTTACCGCCGCCATGTTC
>NZ_JABFMX010000035.1 GCF_013359735.1 Arthrobacter sp. C9C5 | reverse complement strand
CGGGCGGCGTCGTTGGCATGTTGATCAACGGCTGCATCGCCGGCATGTACACCATCACCCCCGCCCTCTACGGTGCATCCGTCCGCAGCACCGGCGTCGGCTGGGCGATCGGAATCGGCCGCGTCGGAGCCATCGTCGCCCCGCTCATCACCGGCGCCCTGCTGGACGCCCACTGGACGGCATCCATGCTCTACATGGGCGTCGGCGTCGTGGTGCTCGTGGCGGGCGGCGCCGTCGCGGCAATGCGGCCGGCTCGGCGAGATAGAAGCGCGCAGGACGAAAGAGAGAAGGAGCATACGCTGCCAGCATGAGGGGCAGCCCCCGGAGCCGAAACCGTTGGCGAGGCGCCGTCTTTCGATTTCGTAAGCTAGAGCGAGTGGACCATATCCCAGGCCAAGCTGAAGTTTGTTAGGCGTCGAGGAAATCTGGGGAGGGTACGGGACAGACAATCCTTGCCTGCCCCGTCTGGACGAAGAGTAGCCGGCGCGCCGCAACACCTTCACCGCGGAACAGACCTTTGGATCCACGCCCGCACGGACCTCCTCGACGCAAACATCACCGCGATCGCCGCATGGAGGACCTCGAACAGCATCCCAGAAGTGAAGGGAAAACAGACTCCGGCTCCTCGAAAAAAGAAAAGCACTCAAAATTACGCCCAATGAAACGGGCGCGGGAATGTATACCCGCGCCCGTTTTTCTTATATGCCTCGTGCCATCAAGGCCTGCACGAAACTGAGATGCGGCCTAGCGCTCCAGGCCGCCGAGTTCCAGTGTCTGGCCTGTGCCGCTCTGCTTGGCCATCTTCGATGTCTTGGCTACCGCCGGTTTCTGCGCGACGGCGGCCGAGGGGTGGGTGCCCTGGTGCTTGTCCGCCAGGAGTCGGGCGTTCACGGCTTCGCGGTCGCCCTTGCCTTCCAGGCCTTCGGCCAGCTGCTGACGCCGTTCTGCGGTATCCCAAGCCGGTTCGCTTCTGACTGCACGGTCCTGTCGGTTGGCGCCGGCAACTGCTGCGCCAGCCACCACCTCATCGGTACGGGCGCCCGTGGCTTTGGTCCGTTCAGTTACGGCCTCGGAGCGGGCTTGCTGTGCCCGGGAGAGCGCCGCGGACACGGATGCCTCGTCGCCCCCGGTGTTGTCCACGTCGATGCCGTAACGGCTCTGCACCTGTTCTCTGATCTTCCCTGCCGCCTGAGCAGCTTCGGGGTCGTAGGCCTTCCAAGCCGTGGCCGTCTCGTGAACCCGTTCGATCATTTCCGGGGTGACTTTGTCCCACCAGTCCTCGCGGGAGACCGGCGCCAGCTGGGCCCGGGCGGCAGCCCGCTGAGCATCGAAGCGTTCCTGCAGCTCCCGGGCCCGTTGATCCTCTGCTGCGGCGATGGTGCGCTGTTCCTGTTCGCGCATTCTAACAAGCTGCTCCCCGATCCGGGCCGCGACCATCAGCCCTGTACGCATCGCCCCGTCCACTGCATCTTCCATTCCGTCTGCTTCGCTCATGACCTTCCCTATCGCTCAATGCCTGGATTGTTTTCACGGTGGGTCTCTTCGGTGCGTGACTGCGCTCCCTGGAGCTGCGCTGCGTCCGGCCGGGTCAGAACGGGAGGCAACGGTGAGCCGCCCCGTGAACGTTCGACCAGGAGCCTTGATTTAAGGGCTTCCTCGGACGCTTCCGGGTGTTGTTGGCGCAGCGTCTCGATCGACATCGGCTGTGCCTTGAGTGTTTGCGCGTTGGCGCTGGCTTCGACAACCTTGCTGGCCGCCCTGACGGCCGTGGAAAGTCCCCGGACCCGGCGCAGATCGTCCGTGGCCTTGTGCATGTCATGGATCGCCCGGGCCGTCAGGGCGAGCTGCCGGAACATGAGGGCGTACGCGGCGCGGTCGCTCTTGGAGGTCGCGGCCAGGAGGATCATGGTCGCCCCGCGTGCCGACGGCAGGGACACTGCCGGGCGTGCCGGGTAACGGCGCAGCTGGGCGGACTTGGCGAGTTCTCGGGCGGCGTCTGCGAGCGGTCCCGGTGTCGGTTCGATCCGCTTGGACCATGCACCGAATGCCGCGGAAGTCTCGCGGGCTGCCTGCGCCCAGGCGGCGTGATCATCGTGCGGGGTGGTGGCCAGTTTCTCCCGGAGGGAACTGACGTCGTTGGCGTACTTGCTCCACAGCTCAGCAGATGGTTGCAGCGTCTCCCGGCCGGGGCTTACCGGCCGGCGGTTGCGCGCCGCAGCGTTCCATTCCGCGACAGCGGAAGCCGCTGACTCCGGGGTGCTCTCCCACTCAGCCCGAAGCTTGGGCAGAGCCAGGTCACGTCCCAAAGAATTGCCGCCGAACCACACGGCGCGCTCTCCCTTGCGGGGGCGTTCGGCCACGGAGTAGCCGGTCACGACGTCAGTACGGCCGGCCGCGTAGCGGGGGCGCACGAGCACGCCCTCCTGGCGTGCCCGCCGGACAAACTCCGCCTCATCTGTCGATGCCGCTGCGCAGACGCGCACCTTGCGTGCGAGGCTGTGGCGCTCGACTTCCGGCAGCCCCTGGCGGATGGCTTTCGACTGTTCTGCCGGGGTGAATCCGCGCTCGGCGCGTAGGGTCCCGACAGCGTTCAGTCCGTACTTCTTCTCCAGTGTCCTGGCTGCCTGCTGGGACTTGTACTTGCTCTTCCATCCGTTCCATTTGGTGCCGTCGTCCCGGACCATCGACGCCACGATGTGGATGTGGTCATTGCCGTTCTTGCTCAGTCCGTGACGGACCGCAACCCACCGGGCGGGAGCCTTTCCACCGTCCTCGGTGAAGTCCATTTCCTTCATGAAGTGATCAGCGATGGCACCCCAACGCTCGTCGCTGAGCTGACCTTCTTCTGCGGCCAGACTCAGCGAGCAGTGGAAGACGTGTCCGCCGTCCACTTCAGTGTCGAAAAACTGCTTGGCCCGGTCGAGTGCATTGGCAATATCCAGGGCAGCATCGCGGTTCAACTCGTTGTCATCGTGCCAGGCCATGAGCGCCGAATCGCCCGCAACGAGGTGCGGTTCTTCGTGTTCATTGGCCCGCCCCGGGCCCGCGAGGTAGATCATCAGACCCGCCATGCGGTCGCCCTGGGTAATGTTCGGAATCACGGAGAAACTACCGGCCCGCCATCTCGGCGAGCTGACGATCAATCCGGATAATGACAGCCCGCGCATGGGCGATGGAAGCGGCAGCCTCTGCCGGCACCTCCCCCGTCGCATTCGCGTGACGCGCGATCTGGTTAATGTTGTTCGCCACGGTCCCGACAAGACGCTGCAACGCAGAGAGCTGCATGAACTGATCCCGCCGCTCCGACGGACTCTCTGTGCCATCACTGAGCGCCGCCTCGATCAAAAGCCGCGGGATCGTGACCCGGTGCTTCTCCGCCAGGGCAAGGAGCTGGGCTTCCTCCTCCGGGCTGACCTTGACCTCGTGACGGTGCATCCGGCCGCCGTCAACATTCGCGCGACGACGACGGGACTTCCAACCGGCGAAGCCACTGCCTTCACTCACTTGTCCCTCCCTCCGAATTTGCCAGCGCAGCGAACCCGGAGACCCGGGGAACACACTGACAAGTGTGCCGCATCCGAGACGACAAGTCGAGAATCGAGCCAACTTAGCCGGGCTAAGTTACCAGCTTGCTCCGCCGGGATGGCTGCTGGCTTTTCGTCGGCTCTGGTGCCCCTCCCGAAACCGACGCTTCCATGCTCTTCAACCTGAGCCGCCGAAAAACCAGCGGTCCCACGCGCTAGGCTGGGGGCATGGCAACAATCGATATTGAACAGACACGTAACCAGGCCAAAGCATTGCTGGACTCTCGTATCGAGTCCATCACCGACCTTGTCAAGACACGGCAGCGGATCGCTGACCTCCGAGAGCAGCTTGCCGAGGCCGAGCGCGAGGACAAGCGCGCCTATGTTCGGGCAACCAAGGACGGTTGGAGCCCGGAGGAACTGAAGAAACTCGGCCTGGAATCCGCTGTAGCCGGCCGCCGACGCAAGAGCGCGGGCCGCGCCGCTGCGGGGGCCCCCGACTCCTCTTCTGCAAGCGAACTCAGCGGCGAGCAGTAGCGTTTCCCCTCGCCCACCTGGGCACGGCAAAAGCCCACCCGCTCCGCTGCTTTTCCCGCACACACGTGGACGACGGGACCCACCTGACCGGCTGCACACAACCGCCAGGGAACCTTCACGCGGCGCCCTCACTATGGTGGCCGGCGGTCGTGCACAGCCTCGAAGCTACTGAACCCCCTGAGCCCCGCAATCAAATTGACTGCGCCGCTCAGGGGGTTCTGCATTTACCGCTGACATACTTGGCCGGTGAGCTACTCCGACTCCATTGCCACAGTCGCCCTCCTAGTGTCACTACTCACGGCTGCCTGGACAGTCTGGCGTACCTGGCGCTGGGACCGACCTGTGGTGTCAGTCTCCGGTGAGCAATGGATCGGCGGAAGTACGGCTACCGCCACCACTGCAACGTTCAGCATCGTTGTTATCAACACAGGCAATCAGGCGACGCAGGTCATCGCCGCATATTGGGAAATCGACCGCGGAGATGCGCAGATCACCCGATATAAGGCATCCCACGGAGGCGGGGGTATCGCTTCGCTTTTCGAGTCTCCCAATCATAAAAAGACGCCAGAACTGCCCTTCACCTTGGAACGGTATGGTCGATGCGCGTGGGAGTTCGATATGGACCTGGCTGCGATTAGAGACCAGGACCAGATTCTCCGGGCGCGCCCGGTCGTTGAATTTACTTCTCGGAAAAGATCAGAACTTGCCTACGGAATCTGGCAGCCATCACAAATGGCACTGGCTGCACGTCAGCTCCGGAGCCGCTCGTCCGAGCCCCAATAGGTCCCTCGGCGAAACCTGAATGCTACTTTTGGCGGCATGGACGTCGGAGATTTGGCAACTTGGGCCGGTGCAGTCGCAACCAGCGGTGCACTCGTCTTCGCCTTTATTGGCCTGCAGAACGAACGTAATCAGAGACGAGCAGCCGAACTAAGAACGGCGCAGCAGGCTCGCAGGTCGCAAGCCGAGTCAGTCGCTGGTTGGTACGGAGGCTTCAGCATGGAGGCGGAAGCCAACAGCCGCGGCTACGACTCTCTCATCGTCCGAAACGACTCTCGACTGCCAATCTACGACGCAGTTGTAAGTCTTGTGCTTGTTCAAGGAGCTGGAGCGCGGACGAGCGAGCAATTGGCCGCACACGCCAGCTACCGGTTCTCGCTTCGCAAGGAGACGTTCGTGATTCCGCCCGGAACATGGCGCTTTCGAGTAGTAGAAGGCTGGCGCGGAATGCACGCACGAGCCGGCGCGGAAATCGCTTTCAGAGATGCAATGGGGACCTACTGGGTGCGCCGTGCCGACGGATCACTCGAGGAGCTCCCGAGACACCCGTTCGACCATCTCGACGTGTCTCGACCCATAAAGGACTACCCACTAGAAGCTGCGACATAGACCCACCGGCCCCTCAGGTCGCCCCGGCGTCGGCCCAACGCCCGTATCTGCCTAAATGGACTGCTGAGGCGGGGCCGCGAGGCTCCTTCGCTGAAATTCTGGTGTTCTGTCGTTGTGTGACATACTCTGTAAGTGCCTGTTGCGTTGAGCTTCAGGAAGTAGACCCGAGACCCGGCCGGACGACCGCGGCGCTCGGGTTTTGCGTTTAAGCGATCTGTTTGACGCTCGTCACTACGGGGCGAATACGCTCTCGCCAGGATCCCCCTTTGGCCCAACACCATGCAATCGCATCTGGAACTACCAGCAACTGCTCTTGGGCTGACTTCGCATGTTCGTAGCTCATCCGGTCCTTACATCCGGCTTTTCGGGAGAACTCGATGAGGCATTCGCGGTCCCGTTGAACAAGGGACTCGTCCTTGTCGATGACGAGCAGTGACTGCCCTGGATGAGCCGCGACATCGTTGACGAGTTCGCGAAAACACTCGGCTCGGCGTTCGGGTTCGTTGGAGAATCTGCGCGCCGCGTCGTATACGGTGGCTTCAACTTCAGAACGAACGATCACATCGATGATCGCCTTTCTACGCGAGTCCCTTTCGTCCTTCATATGCAGGCCGCGCTGTCCAGGCAAGATTAGTCCGCGCAACTCCCGCCGTACGTCAGCATGATCGGAGGGGACCAGGACGCCGGCCACGAGCAGATATCCTCGTTGCTTTGTCTCGTCAACAAAGAAGTGGTTGCTAGTCAACACGTCGCGCGCATGCCTTACTCATCGGTGTCTTCCTCAGTCTTGCCCGCTGCACGCTCAACGCTCCTTCGGTTAGACGCAACCGTCTGAGCCGGTTTTTTGAGGTCCACGATGAGCATGTTGCCGTCCCTGTCCGGGACCCACCTTTTCGCAATTGACGTATCTATACCGATGAACTTGGTAAACATAGTGCCGGCGATCAGTACGATGCCCTTCTTCTGAGGCTTTGTACCAGCGGGGCCCTGACGACGAGTCGGATACGCGTTGGGATCGGTCAACTTTGCTGCCTGGATAGCTATCAGTTGGTTCTCTTCATCCCAAAGGAACTCCACGGCCTCGGGTTCATCGATCAAGGCAAAAGCGGCTTCGTTCAAAGAAAACATACCCCGCTTCTGGATGGTGACTGTGGGGATCGTTGGAGCAGGAGCGCTACCCTTCTCGAAAACTTTGAATCCCATCGCTGGTTGACTCTCTTTCGTTTCGCTAATTCACTGTTAACATCGTCTGCTAGAGATCATAGCGCACTCACGCAATGAACGCATTCGAAGATGCGATAGAGAATTTCATGGGCCTCCTCATCCGCGCGGAGAACTTCATAACGTCTGGCGCAGTCTCAAGAAGGTTGGCAAGGTTTCCGTTCATCTATCAGCAAGACCTGGAACCCCCGCTCTCAAACTCTCAACGTTCCACCGAGTCGCTGAGTCCATTTCGTGTTGCCCTGGGCATCTACCTCGCAGATGGGACTCCCGACTTAGAACTATGTCCGATGGCTGGACAATCCCGCGTATCCCATGAGGCATCTGATGAGGACCTCGGCTGTGAAGACTTGGGCGGAAGTGATTAGCGAAGCCGAGTTCCGGCTCCAGTTCGTTCAGGATTCTCTCTGGAGAATGCCTCGGATCATGACAAGGGAATCTCATATGTGCGCGAGAGATACGCTGAGTACCTTCCCGCTGAGCCGATTGCTGACGATCTGGCCTCCGCTTAGTGAGCTGGTAATCTGCGCGAATGAACACTTCCCCTCAGCCGGTTTCGTGGGAGCTACTCAACGCCGCACCAAGCACCGTTTACGAGCGCCTGATTGTCCAGTGGCCCTACCAAACAGACCGTGACCTTGCCTTCTTCTACTCAGAGTCCGCCAACAGGCTGGCATCAACGTTCTCTGGGAAGCCGATAGATGACACCATCCTGTTGCCATTTCTCACGCTCTATAGGCAGGCATTTGAGCTTCAGCTGAAGTCATTTACGAGGTACTTAGCTGCAGCGAGACGGAAGTATCGCGAGCCCAGCAACCCTGCTTTGAGCGCTGAAGAAGTCAACCGACGACTCCGCGGCAGAGCAATCGGCCACAAGCTCCAGCCGCTGTTGGAAGAGCTCCTCGAACATTACGCAGCTCTGAACTTGAGCGAACCCTTCCCGCAAGAAGTGCAGCAACTTCTCCTTCTGATCCACCACGCCGACGAACCGGGGACGTATTTTCGCTATTCAGGAAATCTTCCGGCTCAACAGACCAATGTCGACTTTCCAAACCTCGTTGCGCGCTTCAAAGAGCAGTTCAACCTATTGCAGGCCGCTGAGGACTGGGCTGAAGACCACATCGAGGCGAATAACCAGCAACCCTAGCCCTCCAACTAGCTCCAGGTAACGAAAACAGAGAGGGTCAGCGCTTCCAGCGCCGACCCTCTCTGTTTTCCCTCTGCAAAGGAATTCTGTGGTTCAGCTTAGCTGAACGTTGTGGTGCTGCCGCGAACCGGGTACCTCGTTGATCCTGGTCCCGCGGGTGGTGGCTTGCCGGCCGCGTGGTCGCGGTTAATGGCGGTCCGTCGCTCGTAAGTGGCTGCTGTGGTTCGCCCCGGGCGGCGGACCGCCCCACTTCTGGAAGGTTCCTGGCCCTTGCCGGGGTGAGTGGTCGGGCGGCTGCCTCTGGGGTACAGCCGCCCGGTTCCCCGTCACGTTACTCGATGTCGGTGGTGTGCTTGTCGATGATGATCTGCTCCACGGCACTTGCGGTGTAGCCCCAGGTGGTGAGCTGGTTCAGGTAGTGGAAGTGCCGCTTCTCCGCGGACCGCCATGAGTCTTTCTGGATGGTCTTCTCGTACCCTGCGCAGATCAGGGCGATGAGGGAGAACTCGGGCCGGGCGGTGGTTTTGGCGGTGTGGTCCCGCAACGGGTTCCGGCCCCACCGGTCGGTGTCCTCCCCGGTTTTGGCTCCGATCATTTCGGTGGCGACCTTGCCGTCGTAGCCGCTGGCGGTTTCGGGGTCGTGGGTGATGGCGTGGACGG
>NZ_JABFMX010000034.1 GCF_013359735.1 Arthrobacter sp. C9C5 | reverse complement strand
AATCCTCTACCCGCTGCGCGAGCGGCGCAGTCGAGACTGTCACCTTGTCAAACTCACGCAGGCCCAACAGGTTGCTTGAGAACGCGGCGACAGCCCTCTCAGGTGTCAGCGTCCCGTTCTTCGCCGCCGACGACTGCAGAGCGACCCCCTCGTCACCGAAGATCAAATCATCGTAATCCGCGATAAGGGTCTTGCCCGCTTTGCGTAGGTGGCGGAGGACGGGCAGGAAGTTTTTGCGGGCCGTGTTAGGCCGGTGGAAGATGTAAACGTCATAATCGAAATTCGGGTCTTTAAAGAATTGCGTTGCCGAGTACACCGGGGCGAAGTGGCCTTGACCTGACAGCACTTCTGCAGGGTGATAGCACCGGTACCGTACCGACGGGTCATGGATTGGCCTCTCACTACGGCCGGTTTCGGAAACGAAACAAATCGACGTCATCCTGCGAGGCTCCGCTTGCCATCCCCGCGACCGTTGTCACAGCTCTCGGACCGACCTCCGGCCACGGCCTGGTCGATCCACACATTCCCGTCGTCATTTACCACGCGTTCCCCCTCAAAAGTCATATCCAGCAGCCCACTTTAGCGCACGAACCGCCTCGGGTCTGTTGGAGGTCCTGACCGTGCGGGTGAAGCACCTGATCCGGAGCTCAGCTTGGTAAGGCCCATATACGGCATTGGAGAGGTGACGCCTTAGTTGTCCCCCGTACGGGGCCCGGAGCCATTGATTGAGGCTGATTCCGGCGTCTCCTGTGAGCCGCGGTTTCTTCTGGGTCTTCTTGCCTGATTGGAATTGGAACAACTAGTGGGATCGGCGCCCGGCAGCCCTCAGGAGTGCCCGAGGTCGGAGCGTCCTTGTCCCGAGCCGACGACTGGATTGGGGTATCGGGACTCGGTTCGCGGCAGGAGGTCCAATTGGATGTCAACGGCACCGGGACGGGACCGTTGGGTGGAAAGTGTAAGGCGCAAGTCCGCCTAAGCGATTAGGGGTGCTAGGGCGTTCCGGAGGTTGAGGAGATCCAGATTGCCAGCGTCATCAGCCTTGTAAGGAATTTGCGCAACCTGCTGTTTCTTGATTGCGCAAATGGCCTGTTGTGTGCCGATCATCTTCCCTCTGGTTCGAGAGTCTCCAACTTCGAGAACCCTGCCGCCGGGCTGCTGAAAGACGCTCAGGTGCAAGGCAGAGCCTGATTGCCCGGCCAAAATTGGTGCAGAGCGCGCCGCTCGGATTTGTTCCGTGACGGACATCGTCTCGGGGAAGAGAACGTCAAACCCGTGTTCCCGGAAAAGGTCATCTACCGCCTCGGAGTTTGCGAATTCTCGTCCCGAGCGTGCGCCTTGTTCCTTGTGAAAAAGAGTGCGGGACAGGTACACGGGCGCAGCGATGGCTCCTCCTGCCGCCTCGGACACGGCCGTCCAAACTTTGTCAGCTACGGCCGATATTTCGCGTTGGTAGTGGTAAGGGCGCGTAGCTACGGTTAGCTGGCTGGCGACGGCTGGGCTGTCCAAGACGACGCGAACCTCGGCGTCTGTAAGAAGCCGCAAGATTTCGAACTGCCAGTCGTAGGTTCGAGGAGAGTTGAATCTGTGGGCCACAATCCCATCAAACTCCGCCCCGGACTCGAACAAAGGCCAAAGGGTGGGAAGTGTCTCAACCAAGAAGTGGCCGAATCCGTGCATCCAAGACCCTGCGTAGAGCCACTGACCGTCCAAGCGAGTGTCGGCAGCCTCAAGCCGTTCACGCTGAGCAAGGATTGGTGGGTTGACGGAGATTACCAAGTCGGCGTTGACGCCCCCCATCCGCTGAGAGTCGGCACATAACTTGCCTGCGCTGTCGTAGACTGCGCCCCGGACGAAACTGCGCGGTGCAGGATTGTCCCAGAAGATGGAACCGCTTTCCGCTCTGGACAGGACCGCATCGGCGACTACACGCTTGGTCACACTTTCAAATGACATGACCGGGAAATTACAGGTCGCCCAGGCAGCATTAGCCTCAATCGCTGTCGTCACGCAGGTTCTCTCACTTCGTCATCGGGATATTGCGCCCAAGCATACTATCCGGACTCAGGCAGTTCCCATGGAAACAGACACCTCCCCGGCAAATCACGTGTATCGAGAGGAAGCGGTTCGGGTGGATGACGAAATGGGTCGCATCATCGTCATGAGCCGTGGGAGATGAAGGTGCCCAAGAGGGCGTCCCTTGGCGCTCAGCGACCTTGTCGGTCGTTGTCGGTCTCTTGCCAGCATCGGAGAATCGGACAACCGAACGTCACGTTATATAGTGGATCCGTTTGGTTGCGCCATCTGCGCCCAAGCAGTGAACCAATTGCAGCTACTGGGGGACTAGTGACACTTCGTCTAACCGTGATCGGTACGGGATACCTCGGTGCAACCCATGCGGCGTGCATGGCTGAACTGGGCTTCGAAGTCTTGGGCGTCGACGTCGATAAGGAAAAGATCGACAGCCTTAGCAGGGGAGAGTTGCCCATCCACGAGCCCGGCCTGCCGGAACTCCTGCGCAAGCACACTGAGTCCGGCCGCCTGCGGTTCACCACTTCGTTCGAGGAAGCAGGCGCCTTCGGCGACGTCCACTTCATCGCCGTCGGCACCCCACAGCGGGCCGGCGAGCACGCAGCGGACATGACTTACGTGGATGCCTCTGTGGCGGCGATAGCCCGGGCCGCCACCAAGGATTCCCTCATCGTCGGCAAGTCCACCGTTCCGGTGGGCTCTGCACGCCGACTCAAGGGCCTCGTGGCCGATGAGTCGCCCGACGGCGTCACGGTCAACTTCGCCTGGAACCCGGAATTCCTTCGCGAAGGTTTTGCGGTGGAAGACACGCTGCGCCCCGACCGCCTGGTCATCGGTGTTGACTCCGACGCTGCTGAGGCCACTTTGCGAGAGGTCTATGCGGACGCCATCAGCCGTGACACCCCGTTCATCACCACGGACTTCGAGACGGCTGAACTGGTCAAGGTTGCGGCCAACGCGTTCCTCGCCACCAAGATCTCCTTCATCAACGCATTCTCCGAGGTCACCGAGACTGTCGGTGGAAACATCCGCACGCTGGCCGACGCAATCGGGCTGGACGCCCGGATCGGCCGCCGCTTCCTCAACGCCGGTATCGGCTTTGGCGGCGGCTGCCTGCCCAAGGACATCCGGGCCCTCCAGGCGCGGGTTTCCGAGCTCGGGTTGGACAGCACCATGCGCTTCCTCAACGAGGTCGACGAGGTAAACCTCCGTCGCCGTGACCGTGCGGTCCACGTTGCCGAGACGTTGCTGGGCGCGCTGGAGGGCAAGCGCGTCGCCGTTCTTGGCGTCGCCTTCAAGCCCAACAGCGACGATGTCCGCGATTCCCCGGCCCTTGACGTGGCCGCCAGGCTGTTCAACAGCGGAGCCGACGTCAGCGTCTATGACCCGGCTGCCAACGCGAACGCCGCCAAGCGGTACCCTCGGCTGAACTACGTAGACTCCATGGAGACGGCCGTGGCGGATGCTGATCTGGTCATGCTGCTGACCGAATGGTCTGAATTCGTCATTTCCGACCCCACCGAGCTGGGGGCCATGGTCGCGCACAAGCGGATGTTCGACGGGCGCAATGTCCTGGACCACGAAAAGTGGAACGCCGCAGGCTGGGACATCGTTTCACTTGGCCACAAGAGCGAACTACTGGAACTCGCAGCCGCAAACCAACGAGTTACGCAGCACTGGGAGTGACATAAGCCCGGCCGAATCGTTGATTCGGCCGAGCTTATGTGGTGCGTCGTGTGAGTTCCGAAGCTGAGGCCAACGGTGTTGGGTGCTTATAGGGACCGGTACAGCTGGCCCACACGCGTCAGTGACCCATCCTTGTGGAAAAGCGCAGACTTCCCCATCACAGGGTCACCCTCTGCTCTGGTCTTCCATGCGAAGCGTTCCACGAACGGCATCCGGCGGAGTCCTGCCACCGTCTCGCGCATGAAGGCCATGACCTGCTGCTCCGAGTAGCGGCTGGGCTGGCCGGGCGTGGCGTCCCAGTCCGCCACCGCAAACTCCGTGATCCAGATGGGCTTGCGGTAGCGGTTGTGAAGGTTCTGCACGGAATTCAGGAAGGCCCTGGAGTTCGGCGACGGGTAGGAGTGCATTGTGATGAAATCCACTCTAAGTTTTTTCTTCGCGGCCTGGTCCATGAATTGCTTGAGCCAGGTGCCGTTGACTTTTGCCGGCGAGGGGGATCCCAGCCGTAATCCCGACGCCATGAGTTCAGGCCAGTAACTGATCGCAGAGGCCACGCTCATGGCCGACTGCTCGGGGTGGTCGGGCTCATTAAATCCCAGCAGTTCCCTCGCGTGGGTGGTGCCCAGCTCCGCTACGACGTCGTCGACGGCGCCCCGCTCGACCGCGCCTCCTCCCCAGATCATCGGGACGAAGCCGGGCGTCAGGCGCACGTCGGGGTAGTCTGCGCCCCAGGTATAGAACCAGTTCACATTTAGCGAGTCGAGCTGCTTGATCCCTTGCTGATCACCTAGGGCAAGACCTACACCTTTACGTGCGCCACGGGGAATTGCCTGCACGTTCGCCGCAACCCGGCGCTGATCGATAGGTCCGGGTTTGGCCACGGCAAGACCCGCGCCACTGGCGGTCAGGGCTAAGCCGGTTGACGCTCCCAACGACAATCTCAAAAAGTCCCTGCGGTCCATCTTCATTTCCGCTCCCACTTCGCTCCGTTGAGGCCAAGTTTGAGCGCTCCCACCCCCGAACAGTTTCAATCCTCCCACGATTTGGACGGCTTGGCTGCACTCCATAAGATAGTGCTAACGGTCACGATCTGAGAGTGAACTTTCTTTTCGATCATGGCTATCAGTTGCTATTGGGGGCAAAAACTTGAACAAGACTTATCCGGCAGGATTCGACCGCGCAGATGAAGAATCACCATTCCTCGCCTTTGTAGCAGAGGAATTCAAGCTTCGCGGCACAGAACGCCGAAAAGAACTGGCGCAAAAAATAATTTCGCATCCGTTCGTCGAGCAACTGGGGATGCGGGTACCCGAACGCCTCTACGTGCTGGACAGCCTTGCCCGCCTCAATGAGCTGGATTTGCCGGATCTCTTCGTCCTGAAACTCGCCAGCGGCTGGTCCTCCCGGGGAGTCATGATTCTTGAGCGGACCGGCCCCGATACCTTCTTTGACCATATGGCTCTCCAAGTGTTAGAGGCCGCCTCTATCGTCCGTATTCAGGAAGCAGCGGCAGCGTCATTTGGGCAGTCCCAAGGCCGCTGGATCGTGGAGGAACTAGTGATCCACACCCTTGGTGTGGGGGCGATTCCGTTTGACTACAAGTTCTACTGCTTCGATGGCGATGTAGGGCTCGTGGTGCAGATTGACCGTAATTCCGGGCCGGTGCGGGTTGTCCTCTTCGACGGAGCCTTCCGTCCACTGAGGCTCGGGCGGGACTATCTCTTGAACGGCACTACGAAACCCGGCACCCCTGTCGTGCCACTTCACGCCCCGGAGATGCTGTGGTGGGCGCAGCGGCTTTCACGCGAAGCGGATTCGCCGTTTGTGAGCATCGACATGTTTGACAGCCCGACCGGGCCCGTTTTTGGCGAGTTCACGTATTCACCCGGGGGGACGCATCGCAGGATGTTTGCCTTCTCGCACCGGATGCTTGACCGCTTCGACGAACTCATCACCAAGACCGGGCCCGCCGCGGAGCCTCTTGCAGGCACGTCGTTGGAGCTACGGCAGGCGTTGGCCCACCCGGGGCCCTTGGCCTACAGGGCCTGGGCGGGGTACGCCTACGGCGGGGGCCCAAGGGGCGCTGAGCGTTTGCATAGCCACTACCGGCAGTTGGCTGCGAACTGCGAGCCGGATGACCCACTGGGCGCCTGGTACCGCCTGCTGAGTGGGATCTGGGCCGCCATCCGGGACCGCCTCTGGATCATGAACCGCAGGGCCCTCGCGCCGGCGGCGGTCGCAGAGCAGACGAAGCCAGACCGCACTGCCAACGTCGGAGCTACGCCCCGCTGAACTCCGCGATCCGGCCGCCGACGCCGAGCAGTTCTTGAATGGCCGCCACGGTGCGGGCGGCCGCTTTGCCGTCGCCGTAGGGGTTTACCGCGTTTGCCATCGCCGCGAAGTGGCCAGCGTCGTGCAGCAGCCGGGTCACCTCAATGACGATCTGCTCCTCGTCCGTGCCGATCAGCTTGACGGTGCCCGCTTCGAGTGCCTCGGGCCGCTCGGTGTTGTCCCGCATTACCAAGACGGGTTTGCCCAAGCTCGGCGCTTCTTCCTGCACGCCGCCCGAGTCGGTCAGGACAACGTGGGCCAGCGAAAGCATTCGGGTGAACTCGCCATAGGGGAGCGGCTCGGTCACCAGGACATTGGACTTGCCCTCCAGCGCCGGCAGGACGGCCTCCCTGACCGCCGGGTTCTTATGCACCGGCAGGACAATCACCAGGTCAGGCTCGGAATCCGCGAGCCGGGCGAGGGCCCTGCCGACCCCGCGCATGGCGTCGCCCTGGTTCTCCCGCCGGTGGGTGGTGACCAGCAGGATGCGCCGGCCGGAGGCTGCGAGTTCTTCGAGCTGCGGGTCCGTGAAGGGGATCTCCTTGCCGACAGTTGTTAATAAGGCATCGATGACGGAATTCCCAGTGACCACCACGTCGTCGGCGCTGATGCCCTCGGCCAGCAGGTTCGCCTTGCTTACCGGCGTGGGTGCGAGGTGCAGGCTGGCGATCTGGCTGGTGATCTTCCGGTTGGCCTCCTCGGGGAACGGAGAGAAGAGATCGCCGCTGCGAAGCCCTGCCTCGACGTGAACGACGGGGATTCCGTGGTAGAAAGCCGCGATCGCGCCGGCCGTCGACGTCGTGGTGTCGCCCTGAACGATCACGGCGTCCGGCTTGTCCCCCGTGAAGAGCCGGTCCAAGCCGTCGATGGTGCGCGTCATGATGGCGGAGAGGGACTGGCGCTGCTGCAGGATATCGAGGTCATGGTCCGGCACGATGCCGAAGAGCTCGTTGACCTGGTCCAACATCTCGCGGTGCTGGCCGGTGACGGTGACAAAACAGTCAAAGAGGGGGGACTCCTGCAGCGCAGCTACAATGGGGGCCATTTTGATGGCCTCGGGCCTGGTTCCGAAGATCGGCATGATCTTGAGCATGGAAAATTCCCCCAAAGTTTTGTGTTGACGTCGGCAACGATGCTACGGGAAGACCTGCAATTCGCGGAATCGACGGCTCGAGAGGGCCGTGCTGAATCTCTGCGCTGGAGGGCCCGTTGGTTCTCAGCTGGCAAGCAGCAGGGCAGCAACCAGGGCCGGCACAGCCAGGCAGACAGCGATGACAGCAACAAGGGCGACGAGCCGCTTGCGCTGGTAGGGGGTCTTGCGCGCGGCACGCGGGGGAGTGCGGGGCTTATCGCGTGCGGCTGGCCTGTGGCCCCAGGGGAATGGCTCGGCGTCCGGGACCAGTAGCGGATCCGAAATCTCCGTACGAAAGCGGCGACGGCGGAGGTGCCTGGGCGCGGCAACGAGCGGCGGAGTTTGTTCGGCGTCATGCTCCAACGTCGGTCCTCCTCGCTCGCTTTGGTCGTCGCCTTGGTGGACGACGTCTACCGGGCCATCCCCAATTCTTACATCACCGAGGGTTGGATCGGCATTCGAACCGGATCCCGGATCGTGCGGGCTACCTCGCCGCCACGACCCGGGCAGGGTCGTCGAGCAGGCTCATGAGGTAGGAGCCGTAGCCGCTCTTGACCAGCGGCGCAGCGCGCTCGTAGAGCTCGCCGTCGCTGAGGAAGCCCAAGCGCCACGCAATTTCTTCCGGAGCGCCGATCTTGAGGCCCTGGCGGTGTTCCACCGTCCGGATGAAGTTCGAGGCGTCGTTGAGGGAATCGAAGGTGCCGGTATCAAGCCAGGCTGTGCCGCGGGGCAGGATCTCCACGTGGAGTTCGCCGCGGTCGAGGTAGACCCGGTTGACGTCTGTGATTTCCAGTTCACCGCGAGGGGAGGGCTTGAGGTTCTTGGCGATTTCTATGACGTTGTTGTCGTAAAAGTACAGGCCGGGAACTGCGTAGTTGCTGCGAGGTTGGAGCGGCTTCTCCTCAAGCGAGATAGCCTTGCCGTTCTCATCGAACTCGACAACGCCGTATGCTGCCGGGTCTGAGACCCAGTAGCCGAACACCGCGCCGCCCTTGATGTTTTCGAAGCGACGGAGCTGGGTGCCCATACCCTGGCCGTAGAAAATGTTGTCCCCTAGGACCAGCGCCACCGGCTCGTTGCCGATGTGCTCCTCGCCCAGGATGAAGGCTTGGGCCAGCCCGTCGGGACTGGGCTGCTGCTTGTAAGTGATGCTCACCCCGAACTTGCTGCCGTCGCCGAGCAGCCGCTGGAACTGGTCGGCGTCGTGCGGGGTGGTGATGATCAGGATGTCGCGGATGCCGGCCAGGATCAGCGTGGAGAGCGGGTAGTAAATCATCGGCTTGTCATAGACCGGCACCAGCTGCTTGCTTGAGCCAAGAGTGATCGGGTGCAGTCGGGAGCCGGTACCGCCGGCCAGGATTATTCCACGCATGGCACTTATCATTGCCTGCATTACGTTTGACAGCAAAACCGGCCGGTTGGTAGCCCGTTTGTGTTGCGAATTCTTCCTTTCCCGCGCGTTAGGCTGTACGGATGCAGAAACTCCTTGTCACCGGCGGCGCCGGCTTCATTGGCTCGAACTTTGTCCATTACGTCATGGAAAATACCGACGACCATGTCACCGTGCTGGACAAGCTCAGCTACGCCGGCAACCTGGAATCCCTCAAAGGCCTGCCGGAGGAGCGCTTCCGGTTCGTGCAGGGCGACATCTGCGACGCCGGAGTGGTTGACGGCCTGGTGGCGGACGCCGACGTCGTGGTTCATTACGCTGCCGAATCGCACAATGACAACTCGCTGCACGACCCCCGCCCGTTCTTGGACACGAACATCATCGGCACGTACACCCTGATCGAGGCGGCGCGGAAGCACGACAAGCGCTTCCACCACATCTCCACGGACGAGGTCTACGGCGACCTGGAGCTCGACGACCCCGAGCGTTTTACCGAGGCCACCCCGTACAACCCCTCCAGCCCGTATTCCTCGACGAAGGCCGGCTCGGACCTGCTGGTCAGGGCCTGGGTGCGGTCCTTCGGCCTGCGGGCGACCATCAGCAACTGCTCGAACAACTACGGCCCGTACCAGCATGTGGAGAAGTTCATCCCGCGCCAGATCACGAACGTGATCGACGGTATCCGCCCCAAGCTGTACGGCAAGGGCGAGAATGTCCGCGACTGGATCCACGCCAATGACCACTCGTCGGCCGTCCTGGCCATCATCGCCAAGGGCCAGATTGGCGAGACCTACCTGATTGGCGCCGACGGCGAGAAGAACAACAAGGACGTCGTCGAGCTGATCCTCAAGCACATGGGGGAGACGCCGGACGCCTACGACCACGTAGTGGACCGGCCCGGCCACGACCTGCGGTACGCGATCGACTCCAGCAAGCTCCGCGACGAACTCGGCTGGGAGCCGCAGTTCTCCAACTTCGAGGCGGGCATCGAAGACACCATCGCCTGGTACCGGAACAACGAGGACTGGTGGCGTCCGCAGAAGGCCGCCACCGAAGCCAAGTACAAGGAACAGGGCCAGTAGGACATGTCGATCGAGTTCTCGAAAAAGCTCACCGCCCACGAAACCCCGATTCCCGGCGTCGTCCTCTACGACCTTCCCGTCCACGGTGACAACCGGGGCTGGTTCAAAGAGAACTGGCAGCGGCAAAAGATGGTGGAGCTGGGCCTGCCGGACTTCCGTCCCGTGCAGAACAACATCTCGTTCAACGAGTCGGCCGGCACCACCCGCGGCATCCACGCCGAACCATGGGACAAGTTCGTTTCCGTTGCCACCGGGCGGATTTTCGGCGCCTGGGTGGACCTGCGCGAGGGACCGACCTTCGGTGCCGTCTTCACGGCTGAGCTGGATCCCAGCCAGGCCATTTTCATTCCCCGGGGAGTGGGAAACGCCTTCCAGACACTGGAAGACAACACCGCCTATACCTACCTGGTCAACGACCACTGGTCCGCCGACGCACAGGGCCAGTACACGTTCCTGAACCTTGCCGATGAGACCGCGGCCATCAGCTGGCCGGTCCCGCTGGAGGAGGCCGAGCTCTCGGACAAGGACAAGGCACACCCGCGGCTGGCCGACGTCACGCCGATGCCGCCAAAGAAGGTCCTGGTCCTCGGCGCCGACGGCCAGCTCGGCAAGGCCCTGCGCAGCGCTTACGACGGCGACGCGTCCGTGGAATTCGCCGGCCGCGCCGAGTTTGACCTCGCCAGCGAGGACTCGTTCACCGGGCGCAACTGGAAGAACTACTCCGCCATCATCAACGCCGCCGCCTACACCGCGGTCGACGCCGCCGAGTCGGCGGAAGGCCGCGCCGCCGCCTGGGCCATCAACGTCACCGCGGTCGCCCGGCTCGCCCGCACCGCCGTGGAGTACGACCTGACGCTGGTCCACGTGTCCTCGGACTACGTCTTCGACGGAACCCGCGCGACCCACGACGAGTCGGAGCTTGTCTCCCCGCTGGGCGTCTACGGCCAGACCAAAGCCGCGGGCGACGCCGTCGTCAGCGTGGTGCCCCGCCATTACATTGTGCGCACCAGCTGGGTCATTGGCGATGGCAACAACTTTGTCCGCACCATGGCCTCCCTCGCGGCACGCGGCATCGAACCTTCCGTGGTCAACGACCAGATTGGCCGCCTGAGCTTCACCCAGGATATCGCCGCGGGGATCCGGCACCTGCTCGAGACGGGCTCGCCCTACGGCACCTATAACCTCAGCAACGCCGGGGAAGCGCAGTCCTGGGCGGACATTGCCGCCGACGTGTACGAACTAGTCGGCAAACCGCGGGACGCCGTCACCGGCGTCAGCACCGAAGAATACTTCCGCGGGAAAACAGTCTCACCGCGGCCGGAGAACAGCGTGCTGGACCTGAGCCGGATCACCGCCGCGGGCTTCCAGCCCGCCCCGGCCCACGAAAGGCTCCGCGAGTACAGCAGGGAGCTGTGAGGACTGCCGAGCGGGATCCGAGATAGCCCCTGCTGTCCCGGATCCCGCTCAGCCGTGTGCCTTAGGAGCACTCCGGTCGCAGCGACACATCGATCAGGCCGCCGGTTTCGATGACAAAGCGCCGCAGCCACTGTGCTGGCGAGAAGTCCGGGTGCGAGGGCACCATCTGGACGTCCGCCGTCGTGCATTGCTCCATCAGCCGCCCGGCCCGGGTGACGTGGTAGCTGGAGGTCACTACAGTGATGGACTTCCAGCCGTTGAGCTTCACAAGTTTACCGATGGCCTCTGCCTCGCCGCGGGTGTCGTATTCACCGGGCTGGAAACAGACGAGGGTGGAGTTGGGGAACTGGGCCGCGTTGCACGTTTCGTCGGCCACCTTGTTGCCGGGGGTGTCCGTGTGGGAGAGCACCAGGACCGGGGCGCCGAGTTCCTGCTGGACCCGCTGTGCCACCGGCAGGCGTTCGGAGCTGGCTCCGCCGAGCATGATGACGGCGTCCGTGCGGTGCACGCTCAGGGGATCGACATTGACGAACAGTTGGAACGCGATGATCAGCCACAGCACCGCGGCCCCGGCGGTGAACGCCAGCGCCTGTGCCACCACAGGCGGCAACTCGGGCATCAATCGGGGCATGCCTTAGAGTTTGGCACGTGCGTTCCCAACCACGAAATACGACGCCGACCTGCTGTTATACGCGTCGGTGGGGCCGCCCAGCGCCGTTGTCGCCCCCTCGCGGTAGCGTAGGGATGTGCCTGAACCACTGACGCAAACGCCCGAAACACCACAGTCCCTGACCGTGGCCGAACTCTCCGAGTCGCAACTCCTTGCCCGGATCTTTCCGCGGCTCCACGGCGGGGACAGCGGTGCCCTCTTGCTGGGACCGGGAGACGACGCCGCGATCGTGGCGGCGCCGGATGGCCGCACGGTGGTAAGCATCGACACGCAGGTGGTGGACCAAGATTTCCGGTTGGAATGGAACAACGGCTACCGGACCACCGGCTACGACGTCGGCTGGAAGGCCGCTGCCCAGAACCTCAGCGACATCAACGCCATGGGCGCCCGGGCCACTTCGATGGTGGTCAGCCTGACCATGCCCCCGGAAACCCTTGTGTCCTGGGTGGAGGACTTCGCCGACGGGATGAGCGCCGGGATCCGCGAGCTTGGCGCACCGGACTGCGCCGTGGCCGGCGGGGACCTGGGCCGCGGACGGGAACTCGCCGTCAGCGTCGCCATCCTCGGCACCCTGGACGGCCACGCCCCGGTGCTGCGCTCCGGCGCCCGTCCGGGGGACACCCTGGCGCTCGCAGGCACCGCCGGACGGGCCGCCGCCGGGCTGGCCCTGCTGGAATCCGCCACACCCGTGGCCGCCCTGAGCCCGGAACAGCGCGCCCTGATGGACACCCAGTGCCGCCCCCGGCCGCCCCTCGCGGCAGGGCCGCTGGCCCGGGAAGCCGGCGCCACCGCCTTGATGGACATCTCCGACGGCCTGGTCCGGGACGGGGCGCGGATGGCCACGGCCAGCCACGCCGTACTGGACCTGGACCCGGTGGCCCTCAAGGAACTCGGCGTCCCGTTGCAGCCGGCCGCCTCCCTGCTGGGGGCGGAGCCGATGGACTGGGTCCTCGGCGGCGGCGAGGACCACGGCCTGCTCGCAGCCTTCCCGGCCGGCGTTCAGCTGCCTCACGGTTTCACTGCGATAGGCTCGGTAGAGGCCTCTGCACCAACGGACAGCACAGGCGTCACGATCGCGGGCCGGCCCGCTGACACTGTGGGATGGGATCACTTTGCAGACTAAGATTGCCGCCAACGCGCAAGCGATGAAGCGGTGGTTGGGCAAGGCGGAGACAACGCTTGGAAACCACAGCGACCGCCTGAACGCCATCAACATCTTTCCGGTAGCCGACGGCGACACCGGCACCAACCTCTACCTCACGGTCCGCGCCGCCGCCCGGGCGCTCCAGGATGTCGCCACCGACACCGCCGTCCTGCCGCAGCTGGACGCCGGCGCGGCGCTGCACGTGGTCGGGCCGCCCAACCCGGCCCAGAACGACGTCGGCGCCGTCCTAGCCAAGGCAGGCCAGGCCGCCATGGAGCAGGCGCGGGGCAACTCCGGCACGCTCTTCGCCGTTTTCCTCTGCGCCGCCGCCGAACCGCTGGCCGGGCACCCCCGGCTCAGTTCACCCCTGCTCGCCGCCGCCCTGAACCGGGCCCAGATCCGGGCCTGGTCAGCGCTGAGCGACCCGGTGCCCGGCACCATGCTCTCTGTCATGGAAGCGGCAGCCCGCGCCGCTGCCGCCGTCGACGCCGAGCACGACGGCGACGACAGCAACCACACCCTGGGCCTGGCGCTCGACGCCGCCGTCGAGGCCGCCCTGGCCGCCGTGGTGCGCACCGAGGACCAGCTCGAGGCCCTGCACACCGCCCACGTGGTGGACGCCGGCGGCGTCGGGATGCTCCTGGTCCTGGACTGCCTGCGCTCCGCCGTGCTCGGCGAGGAGCTCCAGGACCAGCTGCTCGACGGACTGCACGGCTACGACGTCCAGGACCCGCACATCCACGTGGACATGCCGCGGGACGACGGCGTGGAAGTCATGTGCACCATCACCCTCTCGCCGCTGGACGCGGCCACCATGCGGCAGCGGCTCGACGAGATGGGCGAGTCCGTCATCATGAGCCAGGTGGGCGGCGAGGCCAACGAAGACGGTGCCTACCGTTGGCGGGTCCACGTCCACGTGCCCGACCCCGCGCCCGCCGTCGCCCTGATCCGCTCGCTCGGCGAACCCTCGGACATCAACGTCAGTGAGCTGGCCCTGCCGCGTAATCCCGATTCCCTTCCCCTGGACGCAGTTCCCGACGCCGGCCCCCGCACCACGGACCTCGACGGACATGAACGCTGAACTTGAACTGGGCCTGGAACGCCGGATCGGTAAACGCTCCGCGGCCGTCATCGAAAAGCACCTCGGCGTCACCACCGTTGGCGGCCTGCTGAACTACTTCCCGCGCCGCTACCTGAGCCGCGGCGAGCTGACCCCGATTAACGAGGTCCCGCTGGACGAGGAAGTGACCCTGATTGCGCGGGTCATCTCCAACAGCACCCGTTCCATGCGTGCCCGCCGCGGCTCGCTGACCGACGTCGTGATTACCGACGACGCCGGATCCCCCGGTTCCGCGACGGCCAGTACCGGCCTTCCCGGAACCCTCAAGGTGAGCTTCTTCAACGGCTTCCGGGCCAAGGCGGAGCTCCAGCCGGGCCGGCGCGCCATGTTCTCCGGCAAAGTCACCCGCTACGGCGGATCTCTCGGCCTGACCAACCCGGACTTCTTGCTCCTCGACGAGGACCCGGACACGCCCGGGATGGACCCGGAAAAGCTCGCCGCGATGCCCATCCCCGTGTACCCGGCCACCGCCAAGCTGACCAGCTGGTCCATCCAGAAGGTCATCTCCACGCTGCTGGACACGCTCGAGCTGGACAGCCTGGGGGACCCCCTTCCCGCCGAGATCGCGTCCCGGGAGAAGTTCCTGCCCGTCGCGGACGCCTACCGGCTGATCCATGCCCCGCAGACCCCGGCGGACTGGCAGCGAGCCCGGGACCGCTTCCGCTACCAGGAAGCCCTGGTGCTGCAGTCCGCCCTGGCCCGGCGCCGTGCCCAGCTCGCAGCGGAGGAGGCAACGGCGCGCCGTCCCGCCGCCGACGGCCTGCTGGCAGCGTTCGACCGGCAACTGCCCTTCACCCTGACCGCGGGCCAGGCCGCCGTGGGCAAGACCCTCTCCGAGGAACTGGCCCTGGATTCGCCGATGAACCGGCTGCTGCAGGGCGAGGTGGGCTCGGGCAAGACGATCGTGGCCCTGCGCGCCATGCTGCAGGTGGTCGACGCCGGGGGACAGGCCGCCCTGCTGGCCCCCACCGAGGTCCTCGCGGCGCAGCACTTCGACTCCATCCGGCGCACGCTCGGACCGCTCTCCCGGGACGGGCTGCTGGGCGGCCTCGGCCCGGACTCCGTCCAGGTCACCCTGCTGACCGGCTCCATGCCCACCGCCGCACGGAAACAGGCCATGCTGGACGCCGCCGCCGGGACCGCCGGGATCGTGATCGGCACCCACGCCCTGCTCAGTGAGAACGTCTCCTTCTACGACCTCGGACTGATCGTGGTGGACGAACAGCACCGCTTCGGCGTCGAACAACGCGACGCGCTCCGGTCCAAGGCCAACAAGCCGCCGCACCTGCTGGTCATGACTGCCACCCCCATCCCGCGCACCGTGGCCATGACGGTGTTCGGCGACCTGGAAACCTCGGTGCTGGACGAACTGCCGGCAGGCCGTGCCCCGATCTCTACCCACGTGGTGGGCCTTGCCGAGCACCCGGCTTGGGCCACCCGGATCTGGTCCCGCTCGCGCGAAGAGATCGACGCCGGCCACCAGGTCTACGTCGTCTGCCCCAAGATCGGCACCGACGACGACGGCGACTTCACCCCGGGCGAGGCCGAACCCACCGACGCCGACCTGGCGGAGACCGGTGCCCGGGAGCTCGCCTCGGTGACCGGCGTCGTCGAACAGCTGCGGGACGAACCGGCCCTGGCCGGCGTGCCCGTGGCGCCCCTGCACGGCCGGCAGGACCCGGTCCTGAAGTCCGAGACCATGGCCTCGTTCACCGCCAACCGGACCAAACTGCTGGTCTCCACCACCGTGATCGAAGTCGGCGTGGACGTGCACAACGCCACGCTCATGGTGATTCTGGATGCCGACCGTTTCGGCATTTCGCAGCTGCACCAGCTCCGCGGCCGGGTGGGCCGCGGCGGGCTGCCGGGCACCTGCCTGCTGGTCACCACCCTGGAACCGGGGCATCCCAGCCGGCGCCGGCTGGACGCCGTGGCGGCGACCACCGACGGCTTCGAGCTCTCGCAGGAGGACCTCAAGCTCCGCCGCGAAGGCGACATCCTGGGCGCCTCCCAGTCCGGCGGCCGTTCGACGCTGAAGCTGCTGCGGGTGCTGGAACACGAGGACGTGATCGCCCGCGCCCGGCAGGACGCCCAGGTGATCGTCGGTGCTGACCCGGACCTGGCCGGCCACGCCGGCCTCGCCGCGGCCATTGACGAGTACCTCAACCCTGAAAAGGAGGCGTTCCTTGAACGCGGCTAGAACATCGGGCACGGCCAAACCATCAGGCACGGCTAAACCATGAGCCGGATCATCGCCGGAGCCGCCGGCGGCACGCCGCTGGTGAGCGTCCCGGGATCCCTGACCCGCCCCACCACGGACCGGGTGAAGGAGGCACTCTTCTCCAGGCTGGACGCCTTCGAGGTCATCGCGGACGCGCGGGTGCTGGACCTCTACGCGGGTTCCGGTTCACTCGGCGTGGAAAGCGCCAGCCGCGGCGCGCTGACCGTGGACCTGGTGGAATTCGACGGCAAGGCCAGCGAGGTCTGCCAGCGCAACGCAGGCCTGGTCAACACCGTGGCGCGGCGCAAGGTCGTCTCCGTGCACCGCTCCAAGGTGGAATCGTTCCTGGACCGGGCCGCCGAGGGGACCCGCTGGGACCTGGTGTTCCTGGATCCGCCCTACCCGCTGGATGAAATCGCGCTGGCCGCCGTCCTGGCCAAGCTGCTCCCGCACCTGGCCGAGGGCGCCGTCGTCGTGGTGGAACGCTCCGCCCGCACCCCGGAGCCGAGCTGGCCGGGCGGCATGGAGCGGTTCGCCGAGAAGAAATACGGCGAGACCCGGCTCTGGTTCGCCGAACCGGGTGTGGAGGCCGGGGACGGCGCCGCCGAACCCGATGCCGGTGCCGCCGACTAGTTCCTCCGCCCCAATGCGCTGTCGGCCGCGCCAGCCAGGCGCCCGAGCGGCGTTCCGGGGCCACTTCGACACGGACACGCCGTCGCTGGAGAGAGGGAATGCCCGGCTGGGCCTTCAAACTGGCCCCGGTCCCCAACAACAAGCCGCCTCCCCGCGCACCCCCGGCACCCCCGGTGGGCCCGGTTTCCGATTGGCGTACTGGAGCAGCAAAGCGTTTGCGGCCTTCTGCATTCAGCGGGAACCAAGAGTCCTGGGACACCAAATACAGGTAGTAACTACTCGTACCGGAATGACACCGTCTTGGTAATTTGACGGCAGCGTCAAACTCAAATGGCATTCCAGAGCAGTACAGCCTGCCGCCCCGTTTTCGGCAACGCTGAAGAATTTGATGACCGAGATCAGCGGCCATTAGTCCTCCAGAAGCTGTTCACCTATCTGAAGGCCATTCCGTCGACTGCAAGACAGCAGACACAATTCAGGGGGACAAATTGGCATCGTTTACGGTCGGCGTCATCATTCGCGTTTTCAGTCCGGCGCGCACGGCAGTCGTAGCGCTGGTTGCGGTGCTACTTACGCTTCTCACTGCGGTGCCGTCTTTGGCCGCGACTGCGGAGACTGAGCCCAACAACACCACGGCGGCCGCGACGGTGGTGCCGCTGGGAACGACCGTTTCGGGTTCGGCATTGAGCGCGAGCTCTTACGACACTGATTACTACGCCGTTGACCTGCCTAGGGCGGGCCGGGTCCGCCTGGACTTTAAGTTCCCTGCCGGTCTGGGAACGTCCTCCGTCTACACGCTGTCGGTCTACAACT
>NZ_JABFMX010000033.1 GCF_013359735.1 Arthrobacter sp. C9C5 | reverse complement strand
GCTCCCCGGGAGTCGGAACTGAATTTCTCAGTCCAACTTCCGGGGAGCAGTTCAGCGAAGGGGGCCTTCCTTACAAGCCCGGCCGGGCTGCCGGGTCAGTCCTCGTGCTTGACCTTGTGCAGCCGGGTCACCACGGTGGGGCAAGGAACGTTCAGCAACACGGCATGGGCCGTGGAACCGAGCACCAGCCTGGAGAAGCCGCCGCGGCCGCGGCTGCCGACAACCAGCAGCCGCGCCTCGCGGGCAAGGTCAACAAGGGCCTTCGCTGGCTCGGTGTCGGTTTCGAGACGCTGGTGGACTATCAGGTCCGGGTACTTGTCCCCAAGGCCCGCCACCGATTCGGCCAGCACAATCCGGTCCTCTTCAACGATCGTCTCCGCGAGCCCGCTTTCGGGCAGCTGGTGTTCCACCCAGCGGGCCGGGCTGCGGAAGGCCAGGACCACGGTCAGCTCGTCGCCGCCGCGGTCGGCTTCGGCGGCGGCGAATGCCACTGCCTGGAGCGACTCTTCCGATCCGTCCACGCCGACCACCACGCCGTGGTTCCCGGTGCCGCGCTGGCTCGGGACGACCGCGACCGGGCTGTCCGAGGCGCTCACGATCTGGAGGGCGCGGTCCGTCATCGGCCCGCCGTCCATCCAGTGTTTATCGTGGCCGCCGACGACGACCATGGACGCGTCCTTGGACGCTTCCCGGAGCGCCGAACCGGGGCTTCCGTGCCGCAACTGGACGTCAACGTCCACGTCGGGGGCCTGGTTCTTCGCATTGGCCTTGGCCTTCTCCAGCAGTTCCATCCCGGATTCGCGGATGAGCTCGTGGTACTGGAAGTCCGGCGACATCCAGCGGTCGTCCACGGCGTGGACGCATATGACCGGGAGTTTCTGCCGGGCAGCGCGTTCGAGCGCCCACGCCAGCGCGGCCTCGCTGCCCGCCGAACCGTTGATGCCGACGACGATTGGTTTACTCATGCTGAATCCTGCTCTTTTCCATAGCGTGAACGTGTACGTGACCTCAACGGTGATCCCGGCAGCGCACCGTTCTGTGACCACTGCTAAGACCGCGGCGGAGACCGTTGCTGGCGGCCGCTGCACTCCGGCATGACTCTCCGGCAGCACCGAGGCTCTGCCGACACTTCAGTGTGCCCCGGCCCCCGGTGGCGGGTTAGGGCCTTAAGCCCCACACAACCGGCTCAGAAGCCGGTCGGTTCGGTCTCGAATTCGGGCTCCCGGGGCGGCCCTTCATGATGCACCGGGCGCAGCGCGGCCGTATCCTCGAGCCAGATCAGGGCGTCGTAACGCTCCCCCATCCGGGTCGGGACGTAGTTCCCCTGCTCCCGCTCCGGGTGGTAGACCACCCCGATCGCCCGGTGGCCGAGCCAGGTCGAGAGCCACGGCCCGGTCCGGTCGTCGCCGAACTCCAGCACCGCCGGCTCGCCCAGCGCCTCGTGCAGGAAATCCTCGTGGCTGCCCGGGCGCGCCGCGGGCACGGGCAGGATCCGCTCCGGTGTCCCCCACGAGTCGGCGGCGATGACCGCGCCGCGGTGGGCGGCGAAGCCGACCAGCAGGACGCCGTCCAGCGCGTGCCGCTCCCGCAGCAGCTGGCCGACGTTGACCAGGCCGTCCCGCGCCATGTCGGTGGCACGCGCATCCCCGACATGGGTGTTGTGCTCCCAGATGATGCCCTTGGATGCTGCGCCCAGGTGCCGGCTCAGCCGGTCGATCGTGTCCGCCATGTGGTGGTCCCGGACGTTCCAGGACTGCCGGTCGCCGCGGACCATGATCCGGTAGTAGTGCTCGGCGTTGGCCGCGACCTCGGCGTTCTGGACGGCGTCGAACGCTTCCTCGTCGTGGTCGCCCGGGGTGAACACGCGGCTCCGCACTTCGCTGAGCAGGGCCACGACGTCGGCCTCGCAGGAGTTCGGGACCAGCCGCGTGCTCCAGGCGTACTGGTGCGGGTCCTCATGGTGCGGCAGGAAGCACTGCCAGGCCCGCATCGCGGCGGGCACGGCGTCGGGGACGTGTTCCTCGAGCCAGGCGATGATCTCGCGCAGCGAGTCCCAGAGCGAATAGACGTCCAGGCCGTAGAAGCCGACCCGTTCCGGCAGCGGCCGGTGGGAGTTCCAGGTGCGCAGCCAGTCCAGGAAGCCGGCCACTTCCTCGTTCGCCCACATCCAGGTGGGCCAGCGCTGGAACCCCGCGAGGAGCGCATGGACGCCCTGGTCCTGCCCGGTTTGACCCCGGACCCACTGGTTGAGCCGCCAGCAGTCGGGCCAGTCCCCTTCCACACCGATCCAGGTGTAGCCCTGTTCCTCGATCAGCCGGCGGCTGAGCGTGGCCCGCCAGGTGTAGAACTCGTGGGTGCCGTGCGAGGCTTCCCCGATCGCCGTGAAGCGGCACTCCGCGGCGCGCCGGACCAGCCCGTCCAGGTCCCGTTCGGTGCGGAGCGGCCGCGCGAGGGAATGGATCTCGCCCAGGACGGATGCCTTGGTGACGTTGCCCGGGTTCACCGCGGGTCCCCGATGTCGATCCGCTCCAGGTGCTCCGGGACCCTGGCCCGCCAGCCCAGTTCACGTTTAATCCGGACCCGCAGCGCGTCGGAGGATTCCGGCTCGCCGTGCGTAATGTACGTCATCCGCGGCGCCTCCGGTGCGGCCTTCATCCAGTTGATCAGTCCGTCCGTGTCCGCGTGCGCGGACAGGTTCTCCATCTGGATGACCTCGGCCCGGATTTTGACGTCTTCGCCGTAGATCCGGACCTCACGCTCCCCCGCGGCGAGCGAGGCGCCGCGGGTGCCGCCGGCCTGGTAGCCGCTGAGGATGATGGCGTTTTGGGGGTCGGGCCCGTATGCGGCGAGGTGGTGCAGGATCCTGCCGCCGGTGAGCATGCCGCTGGCGGAGATGATGATCATCGGCCCGCCCCGGAGGTTCAGCAGCTTGGAGTCGTCCACGCTGCGCGTGAGCTTGGCGATGCTGTACATGTGCTCGTATTCGTCCCGTTTGAGCCGGTGCTCCTCGGGATGCCGCTGGTACATGTCCGAGGCGTCGATGGCCATCGGGCTGTTGAGGTACACCGGAATGTCCGGGATGGCGTTCTTGCGGCGGAGCCGGGACAGGTACAGCATGAGCGTCTCGGCCCGTCCCACGGCGAAGGCGGCGAACATCACCACCCCGCCGCGCTTGGCGACCCGCGTGATGATCTCCCCGAGCTGCTGTTCAGGATCCACGGTGGAGTGCCTGCGGTTGCCGTAGGTGGACTCCGTGACAAGCACGTCCACGGCGCCCAGCGGCCGGGGCGGGAACATGAACGGATCATCGTCGCGGCCCAGGTCGCCGGTGAAGTGCACCGACTGGGAGCCGAACCTGACGTGGACCTGCGCCGCCCCCAGGATGTGGCCGGCAGGAACGAAAGTCATTTCCATTCCGCCGCCAAGATCCAGCGGGTCGTCGAAGTCGCGGATCTTGAAGCTGTTCAGCGACTTGACGGCGTCCGCGGCGGTGTAGAGCGGCAGCGCCGGGCTGTGCCGGGTGGATCCGCGGTGCGTCGCGTAACGTGCCTCTTCTTCCTGGAGGTAGCCGCTGTCCGGCAGGATCAGCTTGCACAGCTCGGTGGTCCCGTCAGTGGCGTACACCGGCCCGGCGAAGCCGTCCCGGACCAGCGCCGGGACGTAGCCGGTGTGGTCCAGGTGCGCATGGGTGAGGACGACGGCGTCGAGCGAGCGGGGCGGCACCGGGAAAGGCATGCGGTTGCGCTCGCGGCTGCGTTTGTAGCCCTGGAACAGCCCGCAGTCGACCAGCACCCGGCGTCCGCCGGCTTCGAGCAAGTAGCGGGATCCGGTCACGGTGTCCGTTGCACCGAAGAACCGGAGGGTCGGCTGCTCGTGTTTCATGGTGCTTCCGTTCCCGAGTCCGTCACCCCCACCTTCCGCGCAATCCGGGCCCCCACCTAGGGCCAAAAGTCACGGGCGGCGGCCGGCAGCGGGCAAGGTACGGGCGGGGCGGCGGGGCCCGCACCGGTAGGCTTTTTCCGGCAGGCTCTCCGGGCAGGCCTTCGGGCGGGGAGGGAAACCGGACTCCGCCATTCCCAGTGGCAAGGACAACGCATGAACAAGAAATCGCTCCCAGGCGCCCCGGTTCCCGGACTCCCCTGGGCGGACCGTCCGTGGACGAAGCACTACAGCCCGGGAGTCCCCGCCGACCTCAAGCTGCCCAACGGTTCCCTGGTGGACTTGATGGATTCCTCCGTCCGGCGCTTCGGAAGCAAGACGGCGCTGGAGTTCTTCGGGGCTACGACCAGCTACCGGGAACTCGGGACACTGATCAGCCGGGCGGCCGCCGGCCTGAAGAAACTGGGCGTGAAAGCCGGTGACCGGGTTGCCCTGGTGCTGCCGAACTGCCCCCAGCACGTGATCGCCTTCCACGCCGCGTTGCGGCTCGGCGCCGTCGTGGTGGAGCACAACCCGCTGTACACGGACCGTGAACTGCGCCACCAGTTCGAGGACCACGGCGCCGCCGTCGCCATCGTCTGGGACAAGGCGGTGGACCGGGTGCTGCAACTGCCGGCCGACGTCGGGCTGCGTAGCATCGTCTCGGTCGGGCTGATTCCCGCGATGCCGCTGGCCAAGCGGCTCGCACTGCGGCTGCCGCTGCCGGCGGCCCGGAAGGCACGGGCCGCCCTGGCCGCCGGCAAGCCCGCCCCCCGGGCCCACACGGGCGGTGCGCCTCGCAGGGTCCTGCCGTGGCACGACCTCCTTGACGCGGGCGAACTGAAGAAACGGCACCCGCGCCCGGCGCCGGAGGACCTGGCAGTGCTGCAGTACACGAGCGGCACCACCGGAGCGCCGAAGGGCGCCATGCTCACGCACGCGAACCTGCAGGCCAACGCCGCCCAGGGACGGGCCTGGGTTCCGGGGCTCAAGGACGGGCGCGAAACCGTGTACGCGGTGCTGCCCATGTTCCACGCCTACGGCCTGACGCTGTGCATGACCTTCGCCCTGAGCATCGGCGCGCGGCTGGTGCTCTTCCCCAAGTTCGACGTCGACCTGGTGCTCAAGGCGTACCGGAAGTCTCCGGCGACCTTCCTGCCGGCGGTCCCTCCGATCTACGACCGGATCGCGGCCGCGGCGGCACGGCGGGGCATCAGCCTCAAGGGCATCCGGTTCTCCATTTCCGGGGCCATGAACCTGCCGGCCGCCACCGTGGAAACCTGGGAGAAAGCAACCGGCGGCTACCTGATCGAAGGCTACGGGCTCACCGAGACCTCACCCATCTCAATAGGCAACCCGTTCGGCCCGAGCCGCAAACCGGGCACGGTGGGCGTCCCGTTCCCGCTCACCGACATCCGCGTCGTGGATCCGCAGAACGTGAGGATCGACCGGGCACCGGGCGAGGCTGGCGAGCTGCTGATCCGCGGACCCCAGGTCTTCGCCGGCTACTGGAACCGGCCGCAGGAAACCGAGGAGGCACTGCTGGAGGGCGGCTGGTTCCGCACCGGCGACATCGTCTCGGTGGACAAGGACTACTTCGTCACCATCCGGGACCGGATCAAGGAGCTGATCATCACCGGCGGCTTCAACGTCTCACCGACCGAGGTGGAGGACGTCCTCGCCGAATACCCCGGCGTCGCCGACGTCTCCGTGGTGGGCCTGCCCCGGCCCGGCGGCGGCGAAGATGTCGTGGCCGCCGTTGTACCCGCCCCGGGGGGCACCCTCGATACCGGCGCCCTGCTGGACTTCGCGCGCGGGCAGCTGGCGGCTTATAAGGTACCCCGCCGTGTTGCGGTCCTGGACGTGCTGCCGCGCTCGCTGATCGGCAAGGTCCTGCGCCGCGAGATCCGGGACATGCTGGCGGCCGGCCGCTGACGGAGGAGGGCCAGCTGCCGGGTCGCTGGGAACCCGGCAGCCAGCGGTCCCATCTCATGCGTCCGGGACGCGGCCCCTGGCAGTTCTGCCGCGGCTCGACGTCGGCGGTCGGATGACGCGCTTCTGTCTGCGGACGCTGATGGTGGTGCCAGCATCCGGGACGGGCCTTGGGAAAATCTGGAATCCGGTCGCCGTAGGCGCCTGCCATTTGCTTGCGGCGCTCCGGGCAAGCTGATAGGCCTGTCATGAGAGGGCAGGTAGGGTGCCTAGAGGTAGTTGTGCCGGCCGCCGGGCTACCGGCGGCGTCTGCAGAAGGGAAGTTGTCGTGACTCGTAAGACTCCGCGCGTTGAAGAAGAGAACGAAAAGGACCTGGAGGTCGGCGACGGGCCGAAGCACTGGGCCGCCGGCGTCCCGGGCGTCTACCACTCCATGAAGCCTGCCATCGAGCAGATGGGGCTGAACCGCACGCGCAAGACGGTCATGAAGATGAACCAGAAGGACGGCTTCGACTGCCCGAGCTGCGCGTGGCCGGATCCGCATCACCGCAAGGCCTTCGAATTCTGCGAGAACGGCGCCAAGGCTGTCACCTGGGAGGCGACTCCGGTGGTCATCCCGACGTCGTTCTGGGCGGAGCACTCGGTGAGTGAACTCCGCAACCGCTCGGACTACTGGCTGGGCATGCAGGGCCGGCTGACCGAGCCGGTCTACAAGCCCAGCGGCGAGGACCACTACAAGCCGATCAGCTGGGACGAGGCCATCCGGATCATCACGGAAAAGCTCAGGGGCCTTGACTCCCCGGATGAGGCCTCCTTCTACACCAGCGGCCGCACCTCCAACGAGGCTGCCTTCCTGTACCAGCTGCTGGTCCGCGGCTACGGCACCAACAACCTGCCGGACTGCTCCAACATGTGCCACGAGTCCTCCGGCTGGGCGATGGGCCAGACCATCGGCATCGGCAAGGCCACGGTCAACTTCGACGATTACGCCGACGCTGACCTGATCATCATCATGGGCCAGAACCCGGGCACCAACCATCCGCGCATGCTCACCGAGCTGGAGAACTGCAAGCACAACGGCGGCGAGATCGTCGCCGTCAACCCGCTCCCCGAGGCCGGGCTGCACCGCTACAAGAACCCGCAGAAGGTCAAGGGCATCATCGGTCGCGGCACGTCCATCGCCGACCAGTTCCTGCACATCCGGATCGGCGGGGACATGGCCCTGCTGCAGGCCGTCTCCAAGCGGGTGCTCGACGCCGAGGCGAAGAACCCCGGCACCGTCCTGGACCACGCCTTCCTCGCCGAGCACTGCGAAGGGCTCGAAGAGCTCAAGGAGCACCTGGCCCTGCTGGACGAGCAAGCGGTGCTGGAGGCGACCGGGCTGCGCACCGAGGAGATCGACGAGCTTGCCGCCCGCTACCTGAAGGCCGACAAGGTCATCATCACCTGGGCCATGGGGATCACGCAGCAGAAGAAGGGCGTGGCCACGATCAAGGAGATCATCAACCTGCTCCTGCTGCGCGGCAACATGGGCAAGCCCGGCGCGGGCGCGTCACCGATCCGCGGCCACAGCAACGTGCAGGGCGACCGCACCATGGGCATCTGGGAACAGATGCCGCAGTCGTTCATGGAAGCCCTGGGCGAAGAATTCGACTTCGAACCGCCCCGCGAGCACGGCGTGGACGCGGTCGAGACCATCAACAAGATGCAGGAAGGCGAGATCAAGGTGTTCATGGCGATGGGCGGCAACTTCGTCGGCGCCATTTCCGACACCAACGCCGCGGAGGCGGCCGTAGCGGGGACGGAGATGTCCATCCAGGTCTCCACCAAGCTCAACCGCTCGCATGTGGTGACGGGCGCCGAAGCCCTGATCCTGCCCACCATGGGCCGGAGCGAGATCGACATCCAGGAATCCGGCGAGCAGTTTGTCTCGGTCGAGGACACGGTCTGCGCGGTCCACCCCTCGTGGGGCAGCGTGGAGCCCGTTTCGCACCACCTGCTCTCCGAACCGGCCATCCTCAGCCGGCTCGGCAAAGCCCTCGTCGGCGACAAGATCAAGGCGGACTGGGACGGCTACGAGAAGAACTACGACCTGATCCGGGACCACATCTCGCGGGTGGTGGGCGGCTGCAAGGACTACAACACCAGGATCCGCCAGGAAGGCGGCTTCATCCTTGAGAACGGACCCCGGGACTCGCGCACCTTCCCGACGCCGACCGGCAAGGCCGTGCTCACGGTGAACGAACTCGAACACGTGGAGCGGCCGGAGGGCACCCTGATCCTGCAGAGCATGCGCTCGCACGACCAGTTCAACACCACTATCTACGGCCACAACGACCGCTACCGGGGCATCAAGAAGGGCCGCCACGTGGTGTTCGTGAATCCGGAGGACCTGGACGAGCTGGGCCTGGCCGACGGGCTGTTCGTGGACATCCACGGCCAGTACCAGGACGGCGTCGAGCGCGTGCTGCGCAAGTTCCGCGTTGTCTCCTACCCGACGGCCCGGGGCTGCGCCGCCGCGTACTACCCGGAGGCCAACGTGCTGGTGCCACTGAACCACACGGCAGAGGGCAGCAACACGCCGATCTCGAAGGCCGTCATCGTGCGCCTCGAGCCGAGCCTGGACCAGTCGCCGGACAGCCCGGCCCGGCTCCACAGCGCCCCGGGAGTCACGGCGCAGGTCTAGCCTCCATGCCTACGCTCTAACCACGAGCAGGCCGCGCCCCCAACGGGGACGCGGCCTGCTCGCTTTTCGGTGTTGCTCCGGTACTACTGGGCCCGCTTGGCCCAGCCCTTCTCATCCGGGCCGCCGGCCTCGCCGTGTTCGCACAGCTCGATGACCTTGTTGGACGCGGCGTGCACCGCCTCCTGGGTGCTCTTCCGGCCGTTGGTGGATGCCGTCCCGGCGGCGTAGCCGACTATGAACGCGCTGATGGCATCCGCGTGCGGTCCGACGGCCTTCAGCGATTCGTCGGCAACCTCCACGATCTTCTCGTGGTCCACTTCCAGGTCCAGGATCTGCAGGGCCTGGATCAAGCGGGCGCTCCAGTGCCGCAGCGAGCTGTCTTCGTCTCGGGGCAAGGTCATGTGCTACTCCTCATCGTCGGGTGCTTCGGTGGATCGGCTATCCCTCAAGGGGTAGCACCGATTCCGGCCAATGTGCAACGCGACACAGCCGCTCACCGCCAAGTCGTTGGCTTCCCCGGCCCTCAGCTCCAGAGGGCAACGTGGAACTTCGAGCCGCGGCGCTCCAGCCCGCGCGAACCGCCGCGGGCGACCATTGCCGCCGTGGCGTCGGCCGTGCCGACGAAGCGCTTCAAAGTTTGGGCCATGGTGGTGGTCCTATGCTGGTCCAGCGTGCTGGCCCACCACAAGCCGGGCACAGGGGTTCCGACGACTGGCAGGCGCACCAGCATGCCGTCGGCGACTTCGGCCTGAACAATGTGCCCCAAGGCCAGCATGGTTCCCTCCCCCGCCCGCACGGCCGCTAGGGCATCGGTCTCGCTGCTGAGCCTGATGATCTCCGGCGCGATGCCGAGGCCCGCGAGCCAGCGACCCTCCTCCGAACTCTCCAGGATGCCCGCGGGACCGGCGAACCAGGGCCTGCCCAACAGCCGTTCCGCGGCGAGCGGGCCGTGCGCCCGCCCCAGGGGGTCGGCCGGGGCCGCCACAAAGACCCGCTGGTAGCGGAGGAACGGCACGGATACCAGGCCGGGGATGGAAGCGGGACTGCCGGCGGGCGCGGGCGGCCTGGCACCCAGGGCGATGTCGTAGGCGCGCTCCAGCAGGAGCCCGGCCAGGTCCTCTGCCACTACGACGACGACGTCCACCGAGGCGCCCGGGACCCGCTTGGTGAACAAGTCCAGTAGCCGGCCGGCAGCGTGCTCGGCAAATGGCGCGGTGGCCGCGATCTTCAGCCGGCCGGCGTCGTTCTTGGCGTTGCCGACCTCCCAGCGGGCCTGGTCGGCTAGACCGACGATTTCCTGCGCATAGTCCGCCAGGGCCCGGCCGCCGGGCGTCAGGGTGATCCCACCCGAGGCCCGCACAAACAAGGGGTCGCCCAGGTCCTGCCGGAGCGCCGCGAGGGCCGCCGACACGGCGGGCTCGCTCACCCCCAGGGCGGCCGCGGCGGCGTGAAGGGAGCCCAGGCGCGCGACCAGCGCGAACGTCCGCAGCTGGCCCAACGTCATCGACACGGCTTCATAACCTTTCGCTTATGACGATGTTGACACCCTCGTCGGGGCGGGGCAAGACTTGCGTTAAATCGGCGCCGGGCGACGTTGCCCGCGCCTTGGAGTGAGGTGGGACTATGCAGATTCCGGCTCCATTCGACTACGTTCGGGCCACCACGGTGGAGAACGCGCTCGAACTTCTGGCACGCCACGGTCCCGAGTCGCGGGTCATCGCCGGCGGCCACAGCCTGATTCCGATGATGAAGCTCAGGCTTTCCCGGCCCGAATGGCTGATCGACATCAACGACCTCTTCGAACTCGACTTCATCCTGCGCGACGGCGGGGAACTGCGCATCGGCGCGCTGACCCGCCACAGCACACTGCTGGAATCAGACGAGATCGCCCGGCTGTTCCCGATCGTCCGGGACGCCGAGCTGGTGATCGCGGACCCGGTGGTCCGCAACCGCGGCACCATCGGCGGCTCACTCTGCCAGGCCGACCCGGCCGAGGACCTCTCCACGGTGTGCGACGTCCTGGGCGCCGTCGCCGTGGTCCGCGGTCCCGGCGGCGAACGCAGCCTGGCCATGCAGGATTTCCACCGCGGCCCCTACCAGACCGCCGTCGGCCAGGACGAGCTGCTGTGCGAGGTCCGCATCCCCATCAAGGCCCGCTCCGGTAGCGCCTACGAGAAGGTGGAGCGGCGCGTGGGCGACTGGGCCGTCGGGGCCGCGGGTGCGTCCGTGACCCTCGCGGAAGACGGCAGCATCGCCGATGCCGCCGTCGGGCTGACCGCACTCGGCCTGGAGCACACCATCACCGAAGCGGCCGGACTGCTGCGCGGCAAGCGCCCCGCCGAGGAGCTGTTCGCCGACGCCGGCCGGCTGGCCGCCGAGGCCTGCGACCCGGTGGCGGACCAGCGCGGACCGGTCGACTACAAACGGCACCTGGCCGACGAACTCACCCGGCGCGTCCTGCGGCAGGCCTGCGCGCGCGCCGCCCAGCCAGCCGCACAGACACAGGAAGGCTGAAGCGCATGCAGATCAGCATGACCGTGAACGGCAACGAAGTTACGTCCGAGATTGAACCGCGCGTGCTCCTGGTCCACTACATCCGCGAGGTGCTCGGACTGACCGGCACCCACTGGGGCTGCGACACGAGCAACTGCGGAACCTGCGTGGTCCTAATGGACGGCCAGCCGGTGAAGTCCTGCACCGTCCTCGCGGCGATGGCTGCCGGGCACGACATCCGCACCGTCGAGGGGCTCGCCGCCGGGACCACGCTCGACCCCGTGCAGCAGGGCTTCATGGAGGAACACGGGCTGCAGTGCGGCTTCTGCACCCCGGGCATGATGCTCACCGCGCGCGCCCTGCTGGATAAGAACCCGCACCCCGACGACGGCGAGATCCGGCAGGCCATCTCCGGTCAGATTTGCCGGTGCACCGGCTACGCGACGATCGTCCGCTCGGTGCAGTGGGCGGCGGCCCATCCGGCGGCCGCCGGCGGGGGCGAAGGGGCCGACGAGGTCCTCGACGGCACCGACACCGTGGTGGCGGACGTCGCCACGGAAACCGAAGACTCAGAGGTGAAGGCATGACCGTCATCCATGAGCGGGAGAGCAACCCCGCTGCCGGCGACGCGGACCGGCCGATCGGCTACGGCCGCATCCAGCGCAAGGAGGACCCCCGCTTCGTCCGCGGCAAGGGCCACTACATCGACGACCTCGTGCTGCCCGGCATGCTGCACGGCGCGATCCTGCGTGCCCCGGTGGCGCACGCCCGGCTCGTGTCGATCGACACCACCAACGCCCTGGCGCACCCCAAGGTCCTCGCCGTCATCACCGGCAAGGATCTGGAGGGCCTCAAGCTCGCCTGGGCGCCGACACTCTCCGCCGACGTCCAGGCCGTGCTGGTCACGGATAAGGTCCGGTTCCAGGGCCAGGAGGTCGCGTTCGTGGTGGCCGAGGACCGGTACGCCGCCCGCGACGCGCTGGAACTGATCGACGTCGAATACGATGTGCTGCCGCCGCTGGTCGACGCGCGCAAGGCCCTCGACGCCGACGCCCCGCTCATCCGGGACGAAATTGAAGGCCGGACGGACAACAAGATCTTCGACTGGGAGATGGGGGACGCGGCCGAGACCGACGCCGTGTTCGCAAGCGCCGACGTCGTGGTCAGCCAGGAGATGGTGTACCCCCGCGTGCACCCCGCCCCGATGGAGACCTGCGGCGCCGTGGCCGACTTTGATGCCGTCAACGGCAAACTGACCCTGTACGAGACGACGCAGGCCCCGCACGCGCACCGCACGCTGTTCGCGATCGTGGCCGGCATCCCGGAGCACAAGATCCGGATCGTGTCGCCGGACATCGGCGGCGGCTTCGGCAACAAGGTCGGCATCTACCCCGGCTACATCCTCGCCGTGGTCGGCTCCATCGTCACCGGCCGACCGGTCAAGTGGGTGGAGGACCGCTCGGAGAACCTGATGTCCACCTCCTTCGCCCGCGATTACATCATGCAGGGCGAAATCGCCGCGACCAAGGACGGCAAGATCCTGGCCCTGCGCACCAACGTGCTGGCAGACCACGGCGCCTTCAACGCCACCGCCCAGCCCACCAAGAACCCGGCCGGATTCTTCTCCATCTTCACCGGCAGCTACGACCTGCAGGCCGCCCACTGCAAGGTGACCGGCGTCTACACCAACAAGGCACCCGGCGGCGTTGCCTACGCCTGCTCCTTCCGCGTCACCGAGGCCGTGTACCTCGTGGAGCGGATGGTCGACATCCTGGCCCGGAAGCTGGAGATGGACCCCGCGGAGCTGCGGCTGAAGAACTTCATCAAGCCGGAGCAATTCCCCTACGCCAACAAGACCGGCTGGGTCTATGACTCGGGCAACTACGAGGCGGCCATGCGGCTGTCCATGCAGCTGGCCGGCTACGAGGACCTGCGGCGCGAACAGCTTCAGAAGCGCGCCAAGGGCGAGCTGATGGGCATCGGAATCTCCTTCTTCACCGAAGTCGTCGGCGCCGGGCCGCGCAAGCACTTCGACATCGTCGGCCTCGGCATGGCCGACGGCGCCGAGCTCCGGGTGCACCCCACCGGCAAGGCCGTCGTGCGGCTGTCCGTGCAAAGCCAGGGCCAGGGCCACGAAACTACCTTCGCCCAGATCGTCGCGGAGGAACTCGGCATCCCGCCGGAGAACATCGACGTCGTCCACGGCGACACGGACCAGACGCCGTTCGGGCTGGGCACCTACGGGAGCCGCTCGACGCCGGTCAGCGGCGGCGCGGTGGCGCTCGTGGCGCGCAAGGTACGCGAGAAGGCGAAGTTGATCGCCGCGGCCATGCTGGAGACCCGCCCGGAGGACCTTGAATGGGAAAAGGGCCGCTGGTTCGTGAAGGGCGATCCCACCGCCGGGAAGACCATCGAGGACATCGCGATGGCCGCCCACGGCACCATGACCCTGCCCGAGGGCGTCGACGGCAACCTCGACGCGGAGGTCACCTACGACCCGCCCAACCTGACCTTCCCCTTCGGCGCCTACATCTGCGTCGTCGACGTCGACCCCGGCACCGGCCACGTTAAGGTGCGGCGCTTCATCGCGGTGGACGACTGCGGGACCCGGATCAACCCGATGATCATCGAAGGCCAGGTCCACGGCGGCCTGACCGACGGCGTCGGGATGGCCCTGATGGAGATCATCGAGTTCGACGCGGACGGCAACAACCTGGGCGGCTCCTTCATGGACTACCTGATCCCCACGGCCATGGAAGTCCCGGACTGGGAGACCGGGTTCACGGTCACACCATCACCGCACCACCCCATTGGCGCCAAGGGTATCGGCGAATCCGCCACGGTCGGCTCACCGCCGGCGATCGTGAACGCGGTGGTCGACGCGCTGGCGCCATTCGGCGTCGTGCACATGGACATGCCGTGCACGCCGGCCCGGGTCTGGGCCGCCATGCAGGGCCGGGCAACGCCGCCGATCTGAGATGACCACCGCCGCAGAAGCCGTCGCCGCCCGGGCCGGCGAACTCACCGCCCGCCGCGAACCGTTCGTGCACGCCACGGTGGTCCGCGCCCAGCATCCGACCAGCGCCCGCGCCGGGGACACCGCCCTGGTGCTGCCCGGCGGTGAGATCCAGGGCTTCGTCGGCGGGAACTGCGTTGAGTCCTCGGTTCGGGAGTACGGCCTGCAGGTGCTCTCCTCCGGGGAACCCCTGTTGCTGCGCGTCCTGCCCGGGGAACCATCCCGCCGGGCCGAGGAGGGCGCCGTCGAGGTGTCCAACCCGTGCCTGAGCGGCGGCGCGATCGAGATCTTCCTCCAGCCGCGCCTCCCAGCGCCCCGGGTGGTGGTGGTGGGGGCCGCGCCGGTGGCGCAGGCTCTCGCCGCGCTGGGGTCAGGGGTGGGTTTCGACGTCGAACTCGCCGACGGCGGGGCGGCCGAACCCCGCCCGGACGACGCCGCCCTGATCGTCGCCTCGCATGGCAAGGCCGAGGAGGGTGCCCTCGAAGCCGCGCTGCGCGCCGGCGTGCCCTACGTCGCCCTGGTGGCGAGCGAATCACGCGGCGCCGCCGTGCTGGACTCGCTCGACGTGGACGATGTACTGCGCTCCCGGGTGTACACCCCGGCCGGCCTGCAGCTGGGCGCCCGCACCCCCGGGGAAATCGCCCTGTCCATCCTCGCCCAGCTGGTCCAGGAGCGCGCCGCGGCACGGGCCGGCGCGCAGCACAGCGCCCAGGCCGGCGGGCAGAACAGCGCGCAGGCCGGCGGGGTTCCCGCGCCGTCCACCCCGCAACCGAAAACCGCGGTCGACCCCGTATGCGGCATGTCCGTGCCGGCGGTCGAATCGTCGCTGCAGCTCGAGCACAACGGCGTCACCGTGTACTTCTGCTCGCCCGGCTGCCGCGCGGCCTTCCGCAAGGACCCGGAGCGCTATGCCCTCAGCAGCTGAATCACCCCGCATGGCCGGCACCGCGGCCGTCATCCTGGCGGCCGGGGCGTCGGCGCGCCTGGGCCGACCCAAACAGCTGCTGCCCTTCGGGGACGGCGTGCTGCTGGACGCCGTCCTCGCGACGGCCCGGCGCTGCGGGTTCGCACAGACCGTCCTGGCGCTGGGCGGATCCGCCGCGGAGGTCCTCCGCGCCGTGGACACCACCGGCTGCGAGGTGGCGCTCAACCCCGACTATGGCGAGGGATGTTCGTCCTCGATCGCCGCGGCGATGGCCGTGCTGCGGCCTGGCACCGAGGCGGTGGTGCTGCTGCTGGGCGACCAGCCGGGGGTCCGGGCGGAGAGCGTGGCCCCGTTGTTGCGGGCGCTGGCCCGGGCCGACGGTCCCGGGGCGGCGGTATGCCGCTACGACGACGGCGTCGGCCATCCCCTCGCGTTCGGCCGGCCGCTGCTGCCGGACCTGGCGTCGCTGCACGGCGACAAGGCCGTGTGGAAGCTGCTGGAGCAGCGCGCGGACGACGTCGTCGAGGTTCCCACGCCGGGCAGCATCCCCCTCGACGTCGACACCGAGGAGGACTACCGGCGGGTGCTGGCCGAGCTGCAGGGGGCCGGGTGAACACGGCGGCCCGGACAGGGGCGGAGGAAGAGGTGCAGCGGAGGGTCCCCGACGTGGCCTCACTGATGGCAGCCCTGGACAAGCACGACTACCTGGCCGACACCGGGCTCGCCACCGCACTGTTCCTCGCGGTGCGCCTCCCCCAGCCCATCCTGCTCGAGGGTGAGGCCGGGGTGGGCAAAACGGAGGCCGCGAAGACGCTGGCGCTGCTGCTGGACACGCCGCTGTACCGGCTGCAGTGCTACGAGGGGATCGACGCGGGCGAGGCACTCTACGAGTGGAACCACCAGCGCCAACTGCTCGGCATCCGGCTGGCCGAGGCGCGCGACGCCGAGGTCAGCGAAGCCGAGCTGTTCGGCCCCCAATACCTGCTGCGCCGGCCACTGCTGCAGGCCATCGAACACCCGGGGCCGCGGCCGGCCGTGCTGCTGCTGGACGAGATCGACCGCGCCGACGCCGAGTTCGAGGCGTTCACCTTTGAGCTGCTCGCGGAGGCCTCGGTCACCATCCCGGAGCTGGGCACCATCCGCGCCACGCATCCGCCCATCGTGGTGCTGACCTCCAACCGCACCCGGGACCTGCACGACGCGCTGACCCGCCGCTGTCTCTACCACTGGATCGACTACCCCGGACCGGCCCGGATTGCCGAGATTGTGCGCCGCCGGGTGCCCGCCAGCAGCGGCCCGCTGGCGCTGCAGGCAGCTGCCGTGATCACGCGGCTGCGGACCCTGGACCTGGCCAAGCCGCCCGGGATTTCCGAGGCCATCGACTGGGTCTCGGCGCTCGCGGTGCTGGGCATCGAGCGGATCGACGCCGCGACGGCCGAACAGACCTGGGGTTCGATCGTGAAGAACCGCGACGATCTGGAGTTGGTGGGCTCCCGCGGGGCGGCCTGGCTGGTGGACGGCACCGATGGCTGAACCGATGCCGCCCTCGCGGCCCTCTTCGTTGACCGCCGGACCGCCGGCTGCCGGACCGCCGTCGGCCGGGCCGCCGTCCGTCGAGGCCGCCTCCCTGGCTGCGGCTTTCATCACGGCCCTGCGCGGCGCGGGCGTCACGTGCTCGCCGGACCGGGCCGCCCGGCTGGCGGTGGCACTCCGGTTGGTCCCGCCGACGTACCTCGAGCGGCTGTACTGGACCCTGCGGGTGGTGCTGGTCTCCAGCCGTGAGCAGTTGCCCGTGTTCGACGCCGTGTTTCGCGCCGTCTTCCGGGGTGGCTTCGATCCCGCCGCCGCGCTGGACCGCCACGCCGGCGAACCGGTACCGGTCCCGGCAGCGCCGCCTCCGGCGGACGGTTCGCGCACCCGGGCCGCCGCCCACACCGGACGCGAGACCGAGCCGGGCAGCACCGCCCGGCGGCCGCACCCCGTAGTGGCCGCGGGCCGGGACGCTGCCGGAGACCGGCAGGGGCCGGAGCGCGAGGCCATCCTCGCGATGGCGTCCACCGAAGAACACCTGCACGGGATGAACTTTGCCGACCTCACCGAGGCGGAAGCCGCCGAGATCCGCCGACTGGCCACCCGGATCCTGCTGGCAACACCCGTGCGCCTGAGCCGGCGTACGCGCAAGTCGCCGCACAGCAGCGCACGCCTGGACATCCGGGCCACCGTGCGGGCTGCCCGCCGCTCCGGCTCTGACTCCCCCAGGCTCCTGTACGCCCGGCGCCGCGAGCAAAGGCGCAAGCTGGTGCTGCTCTGCGATGTGTCCGGCTCGATGGAAGCGTATTCCCGGATCTTCCTCGCGCTGCTGCAGGGTGCCGTCACAAAGGCCGGGGCGGAGGCCTTCGTGTTCTCCACCAGGCTGACACGCCTGACCCGGCAACTGGCCCAACGCGACCAGGACCTGGCACTTGCGCAGGCGGCCGCCACCGCACCCGACTGGGCCAGCGGCACCAGGATCGCCGAGAGCCTCCGGCGCTTCGTGGACGAACACGGCCGGCGCGGCCTGGCGCGAGGGGCCGTGGTGGTGGTCTTCTCCGACGGCTGGGCGCAGGAAGATCCGGCGCAGATCGCGGCCCAGATGGCCCGGCTGCGCAGGCTCGCGCACCGGGTGGTCTGGGTGAACCCGCGGAAGGCAGCGCCGAACTATCAGCCGTTGGCTGGCGGGATCGCCGCCGCGCTGCCCTACTGCGACGCGTTCGTCAGCGGACACAGCTACACGGCGTTGGCAGAGTTGGCGGCGGCAATCCGCGGCGACGGCCCGCCCGAGCCGGGCGGACGCACAGTTGGAAGACAAGTGATCGCAAGTCAAGGGAGCAGCTAATGCAGATTGACAGCAGTTTCTCGGTGGTTGCACCGATCGGCAAGGTCTGGGACACGCTGATGGATTTCGAACGGGTGGCCGGTTGCCTTCCGGGTGCGCAGATCCTGAACAAGCTATCCGACGACGCCTACCAGGTGGGCATGACGGTGAAGCTCGGTCCGGTGAACATGCAGTACAAGGGCCTGCTCAATGTCCTGGAGCGGAACGCCGCCGAGCACCGGGCCGTACTCGGCGGCAAGGCACAGGAAACCCGCGGCCAGGGCACCGCGGAAGCGAAGGTCACACTGGCCCTGGCGGAGGAGGGGACCACGACGCGCGGAACCGTCAGTGCCGATCTAGCACTCTCCGGCAAGGCCGCGGCGATGGGCAAGAGCGTGATCGGCAGCGTCACCGAACAAATGATGGGACTCTTCGCCAGCAACCTGCAGGCCATGCTCGCCGAACCGGGTGCCGCGGAGTCCCCGACCGCGCCGGCCGCACCGGCGCCGGCAGCGTCGGCCGCCCCCGCACCGACGTCTGCCCCCGCTTCCGC
>NZ_JABFMX010000032.1 GCF_013359735.1 Arthrobacter sp. C9C5 | reverse complement strand
CATGACGGCTCCGTTCCGCTTCCCCCGTGCCGTTACCTTTACCGCCGCCATGTTCACTCTGGCCGCCGGAGCACACGTGCTGGCCGGTGGTTCCATGCCTGAGCCGGCCATCTTCGCCGGCCTCGTCGCCCTGGTGCTGGCATTGGTGATGATCCTGGCCAAAATCAGGATCACCGCCCCGGTGATGGCCGGGCTTCTCGGCGCCGGCCAGCTGGTCCTGCACGAGGCCTTCAACACCCTGTCCGTGACGGAAGCCTTTGCCCCCGCTTCCGGCGGGCATCTGCACGGCACCGGCGCCGTGCCCCCTTCGGCACTGGCCCTGATGCCGGAGCACGCCGCCGCCCCCGGGGCGCTGATGCTAATCCTTCATGCCGCGGCGACTCTGGCCACCGCCCTGGTCCTGGCCCGGGGCGAGGCAGCCGTGTGGGCGCTGGCCGCGTGGCTGAAACCCCTGGTCCGGATCCTGACAGCCTTGGCCATTCCGGACTGGCCGCACCTTCCAGCCCCGCTCGTCATCGTCATTCCCTCCCCGTGGAGAAGCCTCAGGCTGCCCGCCCTGCGCGGGCCGCCGCGTGTTCAGCCCGCTCTCTGAGCGGCACCCGACCCTAAGCCGCTGACCCGCCCGGATTCTGCCCTCACGCAGGAAACTCCGTTGCCGGGGAACAGCCGTGATCCCCTCTCCCGCGCCGCCCCTCGAGCGGGGCCCTTGGCGCACCCATTTTTGGAAGGCATTTTCATGAAAACCTCAATCCGCCGCACCCTCAAAACCCTCACCGCCGCCACCGCGACGGCGGGACTGATCGCCCTCGGCGCCACCGCCGCCTCAGCCCACGTCACCGTGAACCCTGACGACACCGGAGCCAACGGCTACACGCACCTGACGTTCAACGTCCCGAACGAATCCCCGACCGCGAAGACCAGCAAACTCGAAGTCAAACTGCCCACCGACACCCCATTCACCTCGGTCTCGGTCAAACCCGTCGAGGGCTGGAGCGCCCAGGTCATCACCAGCGACCTGCCCAAGCCGGTCACCGTGTCCGGCACGACCGTCACCAAGGCCCCGAGCTCCGTGGTCTGGACCGCCGACGCAACGCACCAGCTCGGACAAAACGAATACCAGGCGTTCTCACTCTCCGTGGGCAAACTCCCGGCCGCCGGGACCACCGTGACCCTGAAAGCGGCCCAGACCTACACCGACGGGACCGTCGTGAACTGGGACGAACAAAGCGCTGAGGGCCAGCCCGAGCCCAAGCACCCGGCCCCGTCCTTCACCACCACCGCCGAAGACGGAACCGCCCCCGCCGCATCTCCGGCTGCAGCGTCCCCTGCTGCCGCGGCCCAGACCTCGGAGACGTCCAGCGATCCGGCAGCGGTGTGGGGTATCGTCCTGGGCGCGGCCGGATTCGTCCTCGGCGCAACCGCGCTGGGACTCGTCCTCGCCGGCCGGCGCGGCCGGACAGCAGCCAAGTAGCAACGCGCGCCGGGGCTGCGGCGGGACGGCAACGTCCCGCCACAGCCCCGGGGTTCTTCCTGAAAGGACACCCGCATGAAAACGACACACCGTCACAGTCCGGGAGGTCCGCTCGCCCGCTGCCTGCTGGTCCTGGCCACGGCAGCGTTCCTGATGGTCCCCGCCGCGGCTGCGCAGGCCCATGATGTCCTCGAGTCCACCGACCCGGCCAACGGCTCCACGGTCCGCACCGTTCCCGCGAAGATCGGCCTGACCTTCGACCACACCCCGATTGCCATCGGATCCGTCGTCCGCGTCGACGATGCCACCGGAACTGACCAGGCTGACGGGCCCGTGGTCATCGTCAATAACCACGTCACCCAGGCGGTCAAAACCGGCGCCCCGGACGGCAAATACACGGTCATCTGGCGGGTCGTGTCCTCCGACGGCCACCCCATCGAAGGAACCCTTACGTTCACCGCCGGCGCCGCAAACCCCTCCGCCGCGGCAGCCCCGTCGACGTCCCCGGCCTCGGCAGGCACCGGCACGGGCCTCCAGACAGGACTGGTCACGGCGGGAGCGGTAGCCGCTGTCCTGTTGATTGCGTTGGTGGTGGCGGGGATCTTCATCAAGCGCCGGCTCCGCAGCCCGGAATCGGGCCGCGAGACAGGCACGACATCCCCTCATCCTGTCCCGCCCGAACGCGCCGGACAGGGTGAGGCTGCGTCCCCCTAACGACGCAGGCTGCCGTGGCCGGAATCATGTCCCGGCCACGGCAGCCCCGCCTCTGATCAGTTCCCCGGATTAGTGCGCGCCGGTTCCGGCCCTCTGGCGGCGGTTCTTGACGATTCCCAGAACGGTATCAAAGGCCAGGAACGCCACCAGGCTGATGCCCAGCAGGGGAACGGCTATCCCGACGGCGAGGGCCAGAACGGCGACGGCCGCGGTCAGCGGCCACGGGGCGGTGCGAAGGAAGCGGCGGGCCGGGGGCCGGCCAGCCGCCCAGGACGTGCCGCGGGTGGGACGGCGCTTCCACCACATGAGGTATCCGCCAATGACGCTTCCGGCCAGACCGAGCGCAATCACGGCGAGAACGATCTGGTTGGCGAGACCGAAGAGAACGCCCATGTGCGCGTCGATGCCCCAGCGCGTGAGTTTCGCTGCGACGTTGAAGTCGTTGAAGACGAGTTTCCCGCTCACCGTCATGGTGGCGGGGTCGACGGCGGCCGCGTCGGCCTGGGTGGGCCAGGACCGGTCGATTTCGGTCACGGTCCAGGCTTTGCCCTCCTTCGCGGGCGGCTTGATTTCGACCTTTCCGGCATCGATCACCGGTTCCGTCCGTGCCGCGGCGAGGACGTGGTCATACGTGGCCGGGTCGGTCCCGGCTCCGGTCCCGGCGTGGCTGTGGTCGTGTTCGCCGCCGGCCGCCGGTGCGGCCGCCGCGGGGCTCAATGCGGTGGGAAGCTTCGGGGTCGTCCAGTCCAGGGACGTCCTCAGATTGGCGATGTTGTCCCCGGCTAGCTGGGACCAGGTCAGGCCGGTCGCGGAGAGGAACAGGAACCCGAGGACGAGCACGACGCCGCCGGTGCCGTGGATTTTCGCGATTCCTGCGCGGCCGAACCGGCCGGCCCGTGCCTGAGCGGTCCGCGTGGCCAGGGCGGTTGCTGCGGTGTTCTTCCGGCGGGGTTTGGTCAGCCAGAGTGCGAGTCCGGCGAGGGCGATGACCCAGAGCCAGGACGCGGCGAGTTCGCTGTAGTAACGGCCCGCGGTGCCCAGGTGCAGGGTGCGGTGCAGATCATCGATCCAGGTCCGGAAGGGCAGGACGCCGCTGGTGCCGTAGACGGTCAGATCACCGCGGACCTCGGCATTTGCCGGGTTGATGAAGATCGCCCGGGACTCGGATTCACCCAGGGCAGGATCGGCGAACATGATCCGGGTCGTGTCCCCGGGATTCGGCGCCGGGCGGACAGCGGAAGGTTCCTTGGCCCCGATGATCTGCTGCGCGGCGCGGATCTGTTCCGCCAGCGGAACGGAAGTCCGGGAGACCGGGACGTGGAGTTCCCTGTCGTAGATCCCCTCTTCCATCGCCGGGGTCAGGGCGTAGAGCGCGCCCGAGAGGGCAGCGATAATCAGGAACGGGCCCACGAAGACCCCGGCGTAGAAGTGCAGCCGCATGATCAGTGCCCGCAGCGGGCCGCGCGCGTTCCTCTTGGGTTCGGGTGCGGCCGGGCTGGCCGGCCCGCCGGGTTCGGTGGTGATGGTGATTGTCATGAAATTTTCCTCAAAAGATGGTCCGTTTTCGGCCGCGGGGCCGTCGCGAAGAAACTGAAATGGGTGCGGGCAGGCGTCACCCGTCACCGGTCCCGCACTCCTTAGAAGGGGTGGGGGCCGGCGCGGAGGCGGTTGCCCTTGCGTGGTGTGTTCTGTGGTGCTGTTGGCTGGTTGCCTCAGGTGAAGAGGTGGTCGCCAATGAATCCGCCGGGGCCGCACCCGGGTGGGATGGCGAAGACGGCCGACCCAACCGGGGTGGTCCATTGGTTCAGCAGGTCCAGTTTGTCCAGGCGGCGCTGTGCCGGCACGAACTGCCGGTCGACGTCGGCCTGGTACGAGGCGAAGATCAGCCCGGAATCGGAGACGCTCACGGCGCCGGGAGCGACGTCGCAGTTGAAGCCGCGCCGGTGGGTGAAGTCAGCAATGACGGGAACCCGACAGGGCACCGGGCTTCGAAGCCCGGCTCGTCTAGTTCAGCGGCTCCGGAAAGCGGGGCGCTGAATTAGCGTTTCCTTCCAACCGATTCTTGCCGCCCGAAAGTTCAGGAACGATCCGTGCCCTCCAGGATTCCGCCATGACGAATGCAAGAAATATCTTGCCTTGGCTGATTCCCGCCCCGCTGTCCGTGAAACGGCCCGGCGGGGATCCAAAGGGACGCGGGCGCGGTGCACCTAGGACGCGACGGGACGCAGCGGCGGTCCGCGGTGGCGCATGACCAGCAACGGGGCGCCAAGATTGCGCAGCACCCGGACCGGCCAATCAGCGGGAATGACCGGCGCGCCGGGTTCCACGGCCAGCGGCAGGAAGACCGGGAGGAAGGCGACCACCCGCAGTCGAAGCGCCGTGATCAGGCACATCGCGGTGACTTCGCCGTGCCGCAGGACCGCGATCGTGGCCAGGGCCGCCAGCGCATGCCCGGCCCACATCATTGGTGAGGCATGATCCATCACCATGGCCCCGGTCCCGGGCGGCCCGGACCCGTAGGCAGCAGCCACCGCGTGGGCGGCGTGCCCGGCGTGACCCGCTGCGGGAACAGCAGTCCCGGCGGCAGAGGAAGCGAATTCCAGGCTGAACAGCCCATGGAACAGGCCCTGGCTGAAGACGACTGCGGTCGAAAGCCGCCACCGGGACAGCACCCGGCCGGCCAGTGCAACGCAGACCAGCCCCGACAGGGCCAGGGACAGCACTAGAACAGAGATTTCAGGGGCCGGGCCGCCGGAAAATACATGGGAGAAGGCCGCGATGGAGGTTGCCGCGACAGCCGCGCCCCAGCCACGCACAAAGCGTATTCCGCGTGGCGTCATCATTCCCTCCCTGCCCTCTCCGGGAGCCGGCGTGGTGCCGGTCCGCGACGATTGTCCCCCAATTCTACTCAGCGTCGAAACCCTTATTGGCAGGCATTGACGCGCATGACGGCGCCCCTGCTGCCGCGGTCATCCCGCCCCTCCGCCGGCATCGTCCAAGCCCTCCAACAGCGCCCGCGCCGCGGGCCATGCAACCGTCGGCAGAACGGTTAAGCCGGTGAAGCGGGCACGCACGAAATGCCGGTGCTGCCCGATCTCAGAGAAACCCGTATCGGCGCTGGCTTTCACCGCTCCTACCAGAGTTAGGAAGCAGGCTGTCTATACTCGGATGATGCCGGATGTAGATAGATGGTCGACGGTACGGTTGCTGTTGACCGCTGCTCGATTGGTGGAGCATGCCGGTAATGAGAACCTTGCTTCCGTGGGTCTGACTCACGCGGGGCTCATTGCGTTGCAAGTTCTCGAGGCGGATGGAACAATGACCCAAACACGAGTAGCCGCCAAAGTCCGGGTGCAAGCGCAGACCATGGGGAAGACCTTGGCCAGGCTCGAGGAAAACGGGCACGTTACCCGGGTCCGCAGTCAGCGTGACAGTCGCTCCCTCGAAGTGGGGATCTCGGGTCTCGGCAAAACAACGCTTGACCGGGCGCGGGAGCTCGAGCAGAATCTGGCTCCTGGAGACAAGACCGAATTGAAGGAACTGCGCGACTGGCTGGTAACCATAATCCGCCTCCTCGGCTCAAGCCGTTGGGGCCAGGCAGGACCGGAGCCCATACGGAAGGCAACCAACGACACGCTGTCCGACGAAAGCTGAATCGGCTGACCCGAACGCCGGGCGGTTCCGCCACGGGCTGTCCTTCAGCGTTCATTGCCGAGGCTACGTCGATGAACGGGCAACCCAGCGGACGAGCGCTCCTGCCGAACGGATAGGCAGTGACCGGGAGTCGTTCAATTTTCGGGCGCGCGGAAGCGCATTCGTGGGCGGTCCCTTAGGCAGCCATGCTCATGGAATGAGCCGGGACGGGGATGTAGGTGGTCGCGTCACGGAGCATGGCCCAGAGAACATTGAGCCGCCGTCGTGCAAGCGAGAGCATTGCCTGGATGTGGGATTTCCCTTCCGCACGTCTTCGGTCGTAATAGCCGCGCGAGGCGGTACAGGACTTCAGGGCGGAGAGCCCGGAGAGGTAGAAGACCCGGAGGAGCCGTCGATCATAGCGTCTGGGCCTGTGGTGATTCCCGCTGATTCTCCCTGAGTCACGGGGTGCCGGTGCCAGTCCGGCAACTCCGGCGAAACGGTCCGCGGACTAGACGGTCAAGTCGCCGCCGGTGGCGCCGAGAAACTCCGCGGCGAGGACAGGGCCGAAGCCGGGCATGCTGAGCAGTGACGGGGTGTGCCGGTGTTCGGTGACTTTCTCGCCGATCATGGCGTCCAGCTCGGCCAACTCCTTGTCGAGGGTGATGATCTCCTGTGCGAGGGCGGCGACGATCTGTTCTCCGAGGTGTTGGGCCGGGACTGCGGTGTGCTGGGATTTTGCGGCGTCGAGGGCGGCTTGGGCTACGGCGGCAGAGGAGCGGCTGCCGTGTTTCTTCAGCCACGCGTGGAGCCTGGTTTGCCCGGAGGGTTCAGCGGCTCCGTCAATGATCCTTGTCCCCGCGAAAGACCGACACCTACACTAGTAAGCAGGCTTCCTAATTGAGCCCCCTTCCGTCCATGCCATCAAAACACCTTGAGGAGCGATCCCGTGCGCGAAGAGAGCAACATCAATATCCCCGGCGCCGTCTCTGCCGAGCCGCCGGCCGTGAAGGAACCCACGGAACCCCGCGAACCGCTGCCGCCCAAACCGGACCAGCAGGGACCCGAAGCCGTGTCTCCGACCGGCACTCCCACCGGCGCCCCGGTCCACTCGCGCGCGCAGTCCGGGCCCTACCTGACCACCGCCCAGGGGCTCCGGCTCGCCGACACGGACCACTCCCTGAAGGCCGGCCGCCGCGGCCCGGTGCTGTTGCAGGACCACCATCTTCGCGAGAAGATCACCCACTTCGACCACGAGAGGATCCCGGAGCGCGTCGTCCACGCCCGCGGGGCCGGCGCGCACGGAGTCTTTCGCTCCTACGGAACGGCCGCCAACATCACCCGCGCGGGCTTCCTTGCCAAGGATGTCGAGACACCGGTCTTCGTCCGCTTCTCCACCGTGCTAGGGTCCCGGGGATCCGCGGACACGGTCCGTGACACCCGCGGCTTCGCCACGAAGTTCTATACCGACGAAGGAACCTTCGACCTCGTCGGGAACAACATCCCGGTGTTCTTCATCCAGGACGGCATCAAGTTCCCGGACATCATCCACGCCGGCAAACCCCATCCGGACCGGGAAATCCCACAGGCCCAGAGCGCGCACGACACGTTCTGGGACTTCGTCTCACTGCACACCGAGGCGCAGGCGCACACCATGTGGAACATGTCCGACCGGGCCCTGCCGCGCTCCTACCGCACCATGGAGGGCTTCGGGGTGCACACCTTCCGCTTCGTCAACACCGAGGGCAAGACCAGCCTGGTCAAGTTCCACTGGAAGCCAAAACAGGGGGTGCACTCGCTGGTCTGGGAGGAAGCCCAGCTCATCAACGGGATGGACCCTGATTTCCACCGGCGGGACCTCGCCGACGCCATCGAGGCGGGCGCGTTCCCGGAATGGGAGCTGGGCGTGCAGGTCTTCCCTGACACGGCGGAGGAGTTCTTCGAGGGCATCGATCTGCTGGACCCCACTAAGTTCGTGCCCGAGGAACTGGCCCCGGTGCAGCCGATCGGCCTGATGACCCTGAACGCCAACCCGGTGAACTACTTCGCCGAAACCGAGCAGGTCGCCTTCCACCCGGGCCACCTGGTGCCTGGCATCGACGTGACGAACGACCCGCTGCTGCAGGTCCGGTTGTTCTCCTACATCGACACCCAGATCAGCCGGCTCGGCGGGCCGAACTTCAGCCAGCTGCCGATCAACCGCCCGCACGCACCGGTCAACGACATGCTCCGCGACGGGATGCACCAGACCGCGGTCCACGGCGGAACCGCGCCGTACCACCCGAACTCCCTCGACGGCGGCTGCCCCTTCATGGCCGGAGCCGACGTCGGCGCCTTCATCGACGTGCCGGAAGAGCTCGCGGCAGCCGTGAAGGAACGGAAGTCACCGGCCTCCTTCGACGACCACTACAGCCAGGCCCGCCTCTTCTTCCGCTCCCTGGCACCCGTAGAGCAAGACCATGTCATCCAGGCGTACACCTTTGAACTGGGCAAGTGCCGCGAGCAGGCGATCCGCGAACGGCAGCTGCTGGCCCTGGCGAACATCGACGCCGGCCTGTGCGCCGCCGTTGCCGCGGGGCTGGGCATAAAGGCTCCGGGGGCGAGCGAAGAGGTCCCCGATGCGGCGCCGAGCCCCGCGGTGTCGCAGCTGGGCGGCCGCTGGCCGGTCGCGGGCCGGGTGGTCGGAATTGTCGCCGACGCGGGCAGCGACCTGGACTTTGTCCAGGCCGCCCGGGAAGCCTTGAACGACGCCGGCATCGTACCGCTCGTGATCGCCCCGGCCGGCGGGTTCCTGGGCGGGCCCGACGGCGGGATCCCGGTCCAGCGGACCTACCTCACCGCCCGCTCCACCGAGTTCGACGCCGTGCTGCTCGCCGGCACGGGGGCACCGGCCAAGGACGCGGCGGCGGGACGGGACGCGAAAGCCGGCGAACCCGGAGCCGCCGTCGACCCGCGGCTGGTATTGCTCCTCGCCGAACTGTTCCGGCACTCCAAAGCGATCGGCGGCTGGGGAGAGGCCTTAAGCTGCCTGAATGCGGCCGGCATCCCGCAGGACGCCACCGGCTTGGCACTGGGAGAGACGCCCGCTGAGGTGGTCCCGCAGCTGACGGAGCTGCTGGCGGCACACCGGGCCTGGGACCGGTTCCCGGCGGCAGGCGCCTAGCAAACAGCTTAACTCCCCACCCTCGCTCGCAGGGACGGGGCACCAGCCCCGTCCCTGCGCAACCACCGGTGTCCCGGCAGCGCAATGCGAATGCCGCCTGCATCCGGCGGGATCCCCGCCAACAGCCGACATCAGCCGACATCAATCACCAATTAGGTCATCTTTTATTTACGTATTTCCCTCGGTAAGGCTACCCTTGGTTCTTAGGGCCACCTTAGGTCGCAACTATTACCGAGAGAATCCAGATGACCGCGAACTTCCTGATTGGCCTCCGCGAGGGCCTTGAAGCCGCTCTGATCGTTGTGCTGTTGCTGGCTTACGTGTCCCGCACCGGACGAGTCGAGCTGGTTCCCCGCATCTGGGCCGGCGTCGGTCTGGCTGTGGCGGTCTCCATCGGCTTTGGCGCTCTCCTGACCTTCGGTCCGCGCGGACTCACCTTCCAGGCGCAAGAAGCGATCGGGGGCAGCCTGTCCATTGTTGCCGTCGCGCTCGTCACCTGGATGGTCTTTTGGATGGCCCGCACGTCCCGGACTCTCGGCAGCGACCTCCGCGGCAAAATCGACAAAGTGGCCGACGGCGCAGCGTGGGGGCTCGTCGCCGTGGCCGCGCTGGCCGTCGGACGCGAGGGGCTTGAAACGGCCCTGTTCCTCTGGGCCGCGGCGCAGGCGACTGGGCAGTCGACCACACCGCTGCTGGGGGCGGCGCTGGGGCTGGCCGCGGCCGCCGGGCTTGGCTACCTGCTCCACCGCGGGGTCCTGCGCGTGAACCTGGCCAAGTTCTTCACCTGTACCGGCGCGGCCCTCATCGTGGTGGCCGGCGGTGTCCTAGCGTACGGCATCCATGACCTCCAGGAAGCCGGCCTGGTTCCGGGTCTGCACTCCCTCGCTTTCGACGTGTCGGCATCCGTGCCGCCGTCTTCCTGGTACGGCACCCTGCTGAAGGGAACCCTGAACTTCTCCCCCGCGACCACCTGGCTCGAGCTCGCCGCCTGGGTCCTCTACGTGGCGCCGGTGATGGCGCTCTACCTGCGTTCGAGCCGGCGCGGCATGCGCCGCACCGCCGCTGTGGCCGCCCCGGCCGGCGGCACATCGACGTCTGTCACCGTCTGAACCCCCTTCCCCTTTCCCGCCGTACTTCAAAGGATCCCCATGGCTGCCTTCCGTACTTCCCCGCGCCGCTTCTCGACCCGGCTCGGCGTGACCGTCACTGCCGTACTGTTGCCCCTCGCTCTCGCCGCCTGCACGGACAACGCTGCACCCGCCGCATCCTCAAAGAACGAAGCGATCACGGTTTCCAGCACCAACAGCGGATGCCAGGTCTCCACGTCCGAGGCCGCCGGCGGCCACCTGACCTTCGCGATCAAGAACGATGGCGACAAGGTCACGGAGTTTTATCTGCTGGCCGAGGACGGGCTTCGTATCGTGGGCGAAGTAGAGAACATTGGCCCGGGTATCACCCGCAATCTGGTGGTTACGGCTCCGCCCGGAAAGTACTTCACGGCCTGCAAGCCGGGGATGGAAGGAGACGGTATCCGCGCCGCGTTCACTGTCACCGGCTCTGGCCAGCCTGCCGAGTCCGACGAGGACCTGAAGAAACTCAGCGACACCGCCACCCTGCAGTACACCGCCTACGTCAAGGACCAAACTGAGCAGCTCCTGGCCGGAACCAGGACCTTCGCGGCCGCCTTCGCTGCTGGCGAGTACGAGAAGGCCCGTGGCCTGTATGCCTCCACGCGCATGCACTGGGAACGGATCGAGCCGGTGGCCGAATCCTTTGGTGACCTCGATCCGAAACTGGACCTGCGCGAGGCAGATCTGGAACCCGGAGAGGCCTGGACCGGGTGGCACCGCGCCGAGAAGGACCTCTTCTCCCCCGCCGGCTATACCGCGATGACAAGCGCGCAGCGCGCCACGCTGGCGAAGCAGCTCGTGGCGGACACCGAGGACCTATACGAGCGCACGCGCACCCTCACACTGACAGCCGACAAACTGGGAAACGGCGCCAAGGAACTCCTCGACGAGGTCGCCACGGGCAAGGTGACAGGTGAAGAGGAAATCTGGTCGCACACGGACCTCTGGGACTTCCAGGCGAACGTCGACGGCGCCCGGATCGCCTTCGAAAACCTCCGTCCTGTCCTCGAGAGGAAGGACCCGGAACTCGGCAAGGAGCTGGAGACCAAGTTCGCCTCTCTTCAGGCCGAACTCGGAACCCATGTCAGGGGCAACGGGTTCGCCTATTACAACGAGCTCACCCCGGCCCAGGTCCGCAAGCTCGCGGCCCTGGTGGACACCCTGGGGGAACCCTTGTCCCGTCTGACTGCGGCCGTCGTCCTGTGAACACGGTATCCCGCCGCAGGCTGCTGTCCCTGGCCGGAGCCGGCGGAGTAGGCGCTGCAGCCGGGCTGGCGGCCGGCGTCTTCGGCTATGACGCCGCCAGCGGCCCTGCCGCAGACGAGTCAGCCCCAACGGTACCGTTCCACGGTGAGCGCCAGGCCGGCATTACAACGCCGGCCCAGGACCGGCTTCATATGGCAGCCTTCGATGTCGTCACGGAGGACCGGAACGAGCTGATTGGCCTGCTCAAGGAATGGACGGAGGCCGCCGCGGCCCTGACAGCGGGCCGCGAAACCGGCACCGACGGCGCGGTTAACGGCCCCTACGACGCTCCTCCTGAAGACACCGGGGAAGCAATGGGCCTGGCCGCGGGACGGCTGACGCTGACCTTTGGGTTCGGCGCCTCGCTCTTCGGAAAGGCCGGTGAGACCCGCTTCGGCCTCGACGGGCGGCGGCCCGCAGCGCTCATTGACCTGCCGCATTTCCCCGGGGACAAGCTGCAGGACCAGCGGACCGGCGGGGACCTGGTGGTCCAGGCGTGCTCGGACGATCCGCAGGTGGCCGTCCACGCCATCCGCAATCTGGCCCGCATCGCCTTCGGCCGGGCGCAGGTCCGCTGGTCCCAGCTGGGCTTCGGACGCACGTCCTCAACCTCACGCGCGCAGCAGACTCCTCGCAACCTCTTCGGTTTCAAGGACGGCACCAGCAATGTGAAGTCCGAGGATACCGACCTCCTGGATGACCATGTATGGGTCCCCGCCGGCGCAGAGCCCGCGGCCACCTGGATGGAGGGCGGAAGCTACCTCGTCGCCCGCAGGATCCGCATGCACATCGAAACCTGGGACCGGACGTCCCTGCGCGAGCAGGAACAGCTGATCGGCCGGACCAAGGCCGAAGGCGCACCGTTATCCGGCGGAGCGGAGTTCACCGCCCCGGACTTTGACGCCCAGGGCAGGGCCAGTGAACCGCTCATCGCCCCAAGCTCACACCTTCGGCTGGCGCACCCCTCGCACAACAACGGGGTGCGGATGCTCCGCCGCGGCTACAACTACACGGACGGCTCCGACGGGCTGGGTCACCTGGACGCTGGCCTCTTCTTCATCGCCTTCGTCAAGGATCCCCGCACCCACTACGTGCCGATGCAGCTCGAGATGGCCCGGAAGGACACCCTGGCGGTGGAATACCTGGAACACACCGGTTCCGGGTTGTTCGCCGTCCCTCCCGGGATCCAGCCCGGCGGGTATGTCGGCGAAGGCCTCTTCGCGACCTGACACGGCACCGTCTTCATCGATGCGCCTGCACGACAACAAGTCGGCGTGTTCCCGTCCCCGGGTGCGGGCTTGTGTGCACCTCCGGTGTTGACGGCGTTTCCCATCTCCTCGCAACTTACCCCCGGGAATTTCCGCTACTGTCCGGGGTTTCCGGCACGATGCGCTGCAGGAGCGCGCTGTAGGCCTTTTCCAGGGCCTCTGCCCGGGCCTCGGCCGCGGCCAGCCTGCTAGCTACATCGGCTGCGGTGGTGCTGGCCTGCTGTTCAGCGGTGCGTGCCTGCTCCAGCTGCGCCGTCATCGCCGCAGCCTGGGTGTCCAAGGCGGTGATCCGTGCGGTGAACTCGGTGACGGCGGCGTCTTTCTCGGCGCTTACCTTGTCCAGGTCAGCGACGAGTTCGGAGATCTCCAGGCCCAGGTCCTTCTTCTCCTGCGCCCAAACCGCTTCCGCAGCGGCGTGCCGCTCATTGGCCAGGGCGGAAGCCTCAGCCCAGCAGGCCCCGGCCAGACGCGCGGCCTGTTCCAGTACCGTTGCCGGGGTCGCAGCGACCTGCCCACCCGCGGCCTGCTTCTCCTCAACCCATTCCTTCAGGTAACGGGTGGCATCGGCGTTGCTCACACCCGCCGCTGCCCGCACCGTCGAAACGGTAGGCCGGCGCTCGATGCTGATCTGCTCCGCAGCAGCAAACACACGGTCTTTCACACTCAACGCCACGACGACAACCTCAGATAGTAGTAGGAGTAGTAGCAAAACTACTACTCCTACTACATCTTGGCAACGGCCAGCCGCAATCCCTCATCGGCTGCTCGCGGGCACCGCCCGGCCGGGAACCGGGCCGGCGGTCGACGGCCGCTCGGGCCGGGCGGCCCGTGCCGTGAGCCCCTCGGCGGCCGCCACATGGGGAGGCGGTGGCAGGACGGGGTCCACTACGGAGAGGAGGTTACGGCGCGCTCCGGCCGCGGAATGGGTGCTGATGTAGCGGCTCGGACTGAGCCGGAAACGCATTGCTGAGCTCGTGCGCGTTCATCCCGCCGTCGTCGGATACCCGGTCGGATACCATCTGGTCATCGCCCGCCGCCCAGACCCGGGACTCGAGACCGCACACCAAGTTGCCGCGGCCGCCAGAACCAGCCCCTCCCAGGGAGCCTCGCCCGTATGGAGGAGATCACCGGCCTGGATCACGACAGAGGGCCGGAGAACAAGGGCGAACGGTCGATAGCCCGGCGGCTCTCCGATCGCCGGCACGAAGGAACCGAAGGCACCCTTGGATGGTCTTTTCATACCCGACGGATCAGGGCGACCAGGGAGAACTCGGGGCCGGGCCGTGGTCTTGGCGGTGTGGTCCCGGAGCAGGTTGCAGCCACACCGGTCGGCGCCCTCCCCTGTCTTGGCTCCGGTCATTTTCGGTGGCGACTTTGCCGTCGTAGCCGATGGCTGTTTCGGGGCGTGGGTGATGGCGTGGACGGTGAAGTACTGCCAGCCTTTGGGCCGCGGTCTTGCACGACAGCAGGGGATGCACGAACTCGCGCCGGACCTTGGTCGCTTCTCTGCACTTTTCAAGAGGCCTGGCTAAGGCTGACGTTGATTAGGCAGAGCCGGCGAGTTCTTGGGAGTCGGACTCCTTGTCTTGGAGGAATCGGAGGGTAGGGTCGAAAGGCTCACCGCCACCCCTCGAGAGATTCCCGGACAGGCTTCCTTGACCGACTCCGACTTGCTCGCTTCCTCTGCCTGGCAACGGCTTGCGGCACCTGGTGCCATAGAGCCCATCGATGAACTATGCGACCTTTATCTATTGGACTTGTGGCGGGGGTCTCATCAGACTTGGGTGATGTAACTTTCTCCGGACACTAACCAGGTCCGGCTGTGTAGACCAAGGACGCTCACACCATGAACTCAAGACGAAAATGGATCGTCATCCTTTGCTGGCTCACCGTAGTCTTCGAAGGATTCGACCTTGTCGCCCTCGGCGCCTCCATCCCCACCCTGCTGGACACGAAACACGCCGGCATTGATCCGGCCGGGGCCACCTACGTGGCGACCATCTCGCTGGTCGGCGTGGGTGTCGGAGCCGCCCTGATCGGCCCGATCTCCGACCGGTTCGGCCGGCGACTACCGCTGATTGCCTGCGTACTCCTCTTCTCCATCTTCACTTTAATCTTCCCGCTGATGCCGAATGTCGCCCTGATGGGCGTCCTCCGGCTGCTTGCAGGCCTGGGCCTGGGCGGCTGCATGCCCGTTGCCGTGACCGCAATGCAGGAAGCGGCAGCCAGTGACGGCAAAGCACACTCCAGCACCCTGACCATGACCGGGTACCACGTCGGTGCCGTCGTCGCGTCGCTGGTCGCGCTGTTGGTCGGGCGCCAGTGGGAATGGCTTTTCTACGCCGGCGGCATCCTTGGTCTCGTCGCCGTACCGCTGATGTGGGCCAAGCTTCCCGAAACCTCCCCGATTGCTGAAGCCCGGCAAACTCCGGCGGCGATGGACGTCCCGAAGGTCAGCATCGGGGACCTGCTCCGCCCGCCGTACCTGCGGATCACGATCGGCCTCTGGGTCGCCGCCTTCATGGGCCTCCTGCTGGTCTACGGCCTGAACACTTGGCTACCGCAGCTCATGCGCGGGGCCGGCTACAAGGTGGCCGATTCCCTGGTCCTGCTGCTGGTCCTGAACGTCGGCGCCGTCGCCGGCCTGCTGGCCGGCGGACGGATCGCCGATCGCCGCGGAGTCAAGGGCACCACCATGTTCTGGTTCGCGGCCGCCGCCGTTCTGCTGGCCGTACTCAGCGTCAAGATGGACAACCAGCTTGTGCTCAACGGCGTCGTCTTCGTCACCGGCTTCTTCGTCTTCTGTGCCCAGGTGCTGGTCTACGGCTTCGTCGGATACCTCTACCCCCGCCACATCGTCGCCTCAGGCATGGGCTTCGTCTCGGCGGTGGGCCGCCTCGGCGCGATCACCGGGCCCTGGATCACCGGCCTGCTGGTGGTAGCCGGCATCGCCTACCCCTTCAGCTTCTACGTTTTCGCCCTCGCCGCCCTGCTGGGTGTCGCGGCCGTGGCCGTCATCCCAAAGGTCCGGCGCGGCGCGCCCGATGCCACGGAGGCAGCCGCTGCCGGCAAGCCCGCGCTTCACTCCTAAGTCCGGGGGCGGCGCCTAAAGCGGCCCCCGGCACCCGCCGACGGCGTCCGGATCGCAACAGCGAGCCGGGCGCCGTCGGCGTGCAGCCCCTATGTTTGCGGCGCCCCGAGCGCCGTCGCCACCAGATCCAAAAACCAGGCTGCGGCTCCGGTTGAGGACACCGCCACGTCCCAGTAGAGGTTCACTTCGAACTGCGGCATGTCGAAGGGGAGCTCCCGGATGGCCACGGGCCAGCGTTCGGCCATCCGGGTTGCCATTTCCAGGGGCAGGACGGCAGCCATGCCGCAGCCCACCACCACCTCGGCCAGCGCGGAGAAATGTGGAACCCGGAGCGAGATGGTGCGTTCCACCTGCTGCGCCCGAATGGCCTGCTCCACCTGGTCGTGGCCCGCGGCCGGGTCCATCGCCACGTGCTTCAGGGCAAGAAAATCCCGCCAGGAGATCCGCCCCTCGGGAACCGCCGCCTCGCCCGGGAGCACGCAGACGTAATGGTCGTCGGGCACGATGGTGCGGCGCCCGGACACGTCCAGCGGAACGCTCACGATGGCGCCGTCGATTTCGCCGTGGGTCAGCCAGCCCTGCACCCGGGATACCTGCATCGGGACCACTTCGAGGCTGGCCCCCGGGGCCTCGGCCACCAGGCGCTTCATGATCCTCGGCAGGAAGGCGTGCTCACCGATGTCCGTCAAACACAGGCGGAATGTCTTGCTCGTCGAGGAGGGATCAAAGGCGCGGTCGGCATCCACGGCGTCGTCGACGGCAACCACCGCCTTGCGGAACACGGCGGCCAGCTCCGAGGCACGCGCCGTCGGCTCATACCCCGCCGTGCCACGGATAAACAGCGGGTCCCGCAAGGCGCGCCGCAACCGGCCAAGTGCGTGGCTGACGGTGGGCTGCGTCAGGGACAGGTCCTGCGCGGCGCGCGTCACCGAACGATGTTCATAAATGCTCAAAAACGTGCGGGTCAGGTTCAGGTCCAAACTCATGGGGCCATCATAGAGCCCTTCTATGGGGCGTCCATCATTTATTTATTTGCCAGCATGAGACGTACGTCATAGCGTGGTAAAACCAGTAGTTCCCTGATAGGAAAGCCTCGAGATGACCACTGTCAATGACGCCACATACCAGCTCCTGCGCAAGCACGGCCTGACCACCATCTTCGGCAATCCAGGTTCCAACGAACTGCCGTTCCTTGCCGCCATGCCGGAGGACTTCCGCTACGTCCTGGGTCTGCACGAAGGAGTCGTGGCGGGCATGGCGGACGGCTACGCGCAGGCCACGCGCCGGCCCGCCATGATCAACCTGCACGCCGCCTCGGGCTCGGGCAACGCCATGGGCGCGCTCACCAACGCCTGGTATTCGCACACTCCTCTGGTGATCACCGCAGGCCAGCAAGTCCGGGCCACCATCGGCCAGGAGGTCATGCTCTCCAACGTGGACGCAGCGTCACTGCCCCGGCCCCTCGTGAAGTGGAGCGCGGAGCCGGCCTCCCCGCGCGACGTCGTCCGGACCCTGGGCCAGGCCATCCACACGGCGGCCCTCGAGCCGTCCGGGCCCGTATACGTCTCCATCCCCTACGACGACTGGGCACAGGAAACAGGTGCGGAGGAAGCGCACCTGGCCGCGCGCACCGTCGAGCACGCCGGCGAACTCTCCGACGGACAGCTCGCGGACCTCGTGGCAGCGCTCGACGCCGCCGCGAACCCGGTGCTTGTCCTGGGACCGGATGTGGACTCCGCCCGCGGCAACGCCGACGCCGTCACGCTCGCCGAGCGGCTCGGCGCCCCCGTCTGGGTGGCGCCGTCCGCCCCGCGCTGCCCGTTCCCGACCACCCACGCCGCGTTCCGCGGCGTGCTGCCCGCCTCGGTCGACGGCATCACCCGACTGTTGGCCGGGCACGACCTGATCCTCGTGATCGGCGCCCCGGTGTTCCGCTATCACCAGTACGAGCCCGGCGAGTACCTGCCCGAAGGCGCCTCACTGCTGCACATCAGCTGTGATCCGGGCGAGGCCGCACGCGCCCCGATGGGACGCGCCGTGGTTGCCTCAATTGGTCCGGCGCTGGGCCGTCTCGCCGCGGCGGTGGCGCCCCGTGGCGGACAGGCCGAACCCCGTGTGAAGCCGGCCCTGCCCGCACAGGCAGAACAACCGGCGGGAAGCGCACTGCCCCCGGAAGCCGTCTTCGACCTCATCAACAGCCTCGCCCCGGAGGACACCATCTACGTCAATGAGACGACGTCGACGGTCGGCGCCTTCTGGGACCGGATGGACATGCGCCACCCCGGCAGCTACTACTTCCCTGCGTCCGGCGGCCTCGGGTTCGGCATGCCGGCCGCCGTCGGCGTCCAGCTGGCGGAACCCGGGCGGCGCGTGGTGGCCTTCATCGGCGACGGCTCCGCAAATTACGGCATCACCGCCCTCTGGACGGCGGCGCAGTACGGCATCCCTGCGGTGTTTGTGATCCTGAACAACGGAACCTACGGCGCATTGCGCGGCTTCGCCGCCAAACTCAACGCCCTGGACGCCCCGGGCCTGGATGTGCCGGGCATCGACTTCGTGGCCCTCGCCGCCGGGTACGGGGTGGACGCCGAACGCGCCGACTCGCTGGAGAAGCTGCGCGACTGCTTTACCAAGGCCATCACCTCCTCGGGTCCCAGCCTGATCGAGGTCCCGATCAGCACAGTCTCCCCGTTCTGAACCCCTCCTTCCGAAAGGCACGCCATGACTTTCCCTAACGCACTCCTCGATCCCGCCCGCTGGGACGGAAAGATCAACATCGCCGGCTGGACCGACGGTTCCGGCGGCAGCCAGGACGTGGTGGAACCGGCCACCGGAACCGTCCTGGGCCGCTTCGGGGTGGCCACCCCCGCCGACGTGCGGCGGGCCGCCACCGTGGCCGCGGAAGCCCAGCTGGAATGGGCCGCCAAACGCCCGGAGGAACGCGCCGCCGTCCTGCGCCGCGCCGGCCAGCTCTGGGAAGAGCACGCCGAGGAAATCCAGGGCTGGATCGTCCGCGAAAGCGGCGGCATCCCCGCTAAGGCGGCCCTGGAAACCCACATCGCGGCCAACGAATGCTACGAGGCCGCAGCCCTGCCCTCCCAC
>NZ_JABFMX010000031.1 GCF_013359735.1 Arthrobacter sp. C9C5 | reverse complement strand
AGACATGACCCGCCTCACTGTTCACGCATGCCTGAAATGCGCCCCGGTCGCAGTCGTTGCATCGCTGTCCCTGCTCCTGACCGGGGTGAGCGCCGCCTCTGCGACGCAGCAGCCGGCCCCGGCCGCTGCGTCGCAGGCACCGCTGACCAACTTGTCCCACCTGAACTTCCTGCTCGACACGGTTCCGCTGCACGAAGTGGATGGCCACACGACGTACCAGATCGGCGACCGCCCCTCAGCTCAGGCGCCGTGGACCTACGCCAACAAGAACACCGACGGCAGTTACACGAGGGTGGGAGGCGGTTCCAAGGACCCGGCCACAGGTTACTGGAGCCAGGGGGCCTTCAACGCGGACGACATAGCCCGGACCGCCGTCGTCTACCTGCGCCACTGGCAGCAGACGGGCGACGCGTCAAGCCGCGAACGCGCCTTCGAGGTGCTGCGCGAACTGACGTATTTGCAGACGATCACCGGCCCCAACGCCGGAAACGTGGTCCTCTGGCAGCAACCTGATGGCGCCCTGACACCGAGCGCCAAACCGGCAGAACTCCCGGACCCCAGCGACTCGGCCGAGTCGTACTGGCTGGCCCGGACCGTGTGGGCGCTCGGAGAAGGGTACGCCGCGTTCAAGTCCGCCGACCCCGAATTCGCTGCGTTCCTGCAGACCAGGCTGGATCTTGCCCTCACATCCTTGAACAAGCAGTCCCTGTCCAAGTACGGAAAATTCGACCTTGCCGACGGCGCCCGGGTCCCCGCATGGCTGATTTCCGGAGGGGCCGACGCCTCCGCGGAGGCCGTCCTCGGCCTCAGCGCGTACGCTGCTGCGGCGCCCGACGACGGCGATGCCGCCCGCGCGCTGCGCCAGCTGACCGAAGGCATCGCAGCGATGTCCTCGGGATCCGCCCAGCAGTGGCCCTTCGGGGCGATACTCCCCTGGAACCAGTCCCGGACACTGTGGCACGCCTGGGGCGGTATGACCGCGGCCGCCGTCGCGGGCGCCTCGCCCCAGCTGAAGCGTCCCGACCTGCTCGCTGCGGCCGTCCGGGATTCCGCGCAGTTCACCCCGCAACTCCTGGCCGCGGGCGGCCCGGACAACGCATGGAGCCCTGTCCCGGGCGAGGCGCAGATCGCCTACGGCGTGGACTCGCGGGTCGAAGGACTCGTAGCCACGGCCAAGGCGGCGAACGCGCCCGGCTTGATCGACGTCGCCGCAGTGGCGGCGGGCTGGTACTTCGGCGCCAACCGCAGCGGAAAGCCCGCCTACAACCCGGCAACCGGCACCGCCATCGACGGCATCGAAACCGACGGCCGCATCAACCCCAACTCCGGGGCCGAATCCACCATCCATACCCTGCTCTCCATGCTCGCCCTTGACGCCAATCCAAAGCTGAAGTCCAAGGCACTGGGAATTAGCCGCACCGTGGGCACGGACGGCCTCAAAGTCGCCGAAGCCGAGACCGGCACCATCACCGGCGGGGCAGTGAACAAACCCGCATCCTCGTGGACCGGTGAAGCAAACTGGTCCGGCGGCGCATATGCCGCACTCACCGCCGGCGGCACTCTCACCATCCCGGTTCCGCGCTCGGACCAGGACCGGAACGTCTACCCGATCGTGAACCAACGCCCCGAAGCCGGTTCAACGACGTCCTGGACTGCCGGGACTACTCTTCTGGGCACGACCCCCAACGGCGGGGCAGGAGCACAAGGCATTACAGCAGCTGCGGGCATACTTTTTCCGTTCTCCCTTGATCGGCCCCTGCGTGCCGGCGAAAACAGCGTCGTCGGAACGGCCGGAAGCGACGCATCGATCGACGGCGTACTGCTGCAGCCACAGATTTCCTCGGTTTCCGTCTCGGGCTCTACCGGCCAATCAACCCTGAATGTCAGCGCCGCCCCGACAAGCATGGAACGAAAAGTACAGATGTCCCAAGGTTTCCATGTGAACCAGCAGGCCTTTGATGCTTCCGGCCGGCCCGTCGCCCCTGGTCCCAACCAGAACGGCGCAGACCACTCCGGTCGCGTGACCGTCGCCCCGGGAGGGTTCACCTGGGTGACCTTGGTCCGCAACTAGTACGCATCACCAGCACAGGAAGAAACACCATGCAGAAAATTACAACGGAAGCACTGCTCGCTAGCTACGAGGGTGCGCTCACGTTCAGCAATCCGCTGACCGACACCATATCCACCGATCAGTTCTCCTCCGAATACCCTGAGCACCCCGACTGGGCTGTAGGCCCGTTCCACAAAGACGATTCGCTGACCTTCCAGCAAGTCCGGGACTGGGCTGACCCGACCGGGATCGGCTGGACGGCGGACTCGATCTTCAATCCGTCCATCATGGAGCGCGACGGCAAGCTCTACCTCTTCTACCGGGCATCCCCGCGCAAAGAGTCGGTCTCCAGCCGCATCGGTGTAGCCGTGTACGACCCTGAATCCGGGTGGCAGGACAACCCCTCCAACCCGGTGATCTACCCCACCTTGGACAACGAGATCCTCGGCTGCGAAGATCCCAAGGTGTACATGGCCCACGGCCGCTACTACATGTTCTACAACGGGATCTGGACGATCGATCGCAGCGACGGGCAAACCGGCCAGGATCCTGATGTCTATCCCTTGGGCGAGGTTGGCTGCGACATCAACGTTGCCGTCTCCGACGACCTGGTCCACTGGGAAAAAATCGGCCTGGCAGTTCCCCACGAGGTCTCGCAGTACTGGGCGAAAGGGGCCGTCGTCCCTCGAAACGCCCGCGGCGAAGCCGTCAAGATCGGCGGTGAGTACCTCATGTACCTGTCCGAGGGATGCGGAGGTACCACCCATGTAGGGCGGTCCACCGATTTCGTGAACTGGACGTTTGAGCCGCAGGACTACCTTGACCTCGGGCCGCTGGACGGCTCACTGCACGAAGTTGCCTGCGCCATTGTCAACGAGGGCAACGGCGACGGCCCCAGCTTGGTCCTGGACTTCTTCTACGGCGACACCAACGGCCAGTTCTCCGCCGCCCAGGCTCTCTACGACGTGAAGGCGCCTTTCACCCAGAAAGCGGTGCACCGGGGAGGATCACTGGCGTGGGGCGGACTGCTCAAATACGGCGGAACCTGGATGTTCGCCCAAGGCTGGGATGCCCCCTCCGGATCGCGGGAAATGTATTTCTACCGCGCCGACCCCAGCTAACAACCCCACCAGGAACCGCTCCCATAACGCCGCCCCGGTCCGACCAACCACGATAAGGCAAAAGCCATGATTGCAACGACCAGCCTCGAGACGGGATGGACGCTAAGAATAACGGCCCCGGCCCCGGACGCCCCAGCCGGGGCCATGGACTGGAAGCTTGCGGCACCCGTCCCTTCAGTTGTGCACACCGTCCTGATGGACCACGGGCGCATCCCGGACCCTTATGAGGGGCAAAACGAGGAGGCGCAGCATTGGGTGGGCCGGAGTGAGTGGGAGTACTCGACAACCTTCCCCCACGACGGCACTGACGATCGGCGGACAGAGCTCGTCTTCGAAGGCCTAGACACGATCGCCGTCATCCGGGTCAACGATCAGGATGTTGCCCACACCTACAACCAGCACCGTAGCTACGCCGTGGACGTCACCGACGTCATCAGGTCCGGCGCCAATGACCTCGTCATAATCTTCAAGAATGTGCGCGACTATGCCGAACAAATCCGCGCCTCGGTAGGGGATTTGCCGAACGGCAATCCGGAGCCCTTCCAGTATGTGCGTAAGTCGGCGTGTAATTTCGGGTGGGACTGGGGCCCGAATCTGGTGACCGCCGGTCCGTGGAAACCGGTGGCCGTCAGGCGGTACGCGGCCGCCCGGCTTCAATCAGTCCGCCCGTCCATCACTACCACCGTTACGCCCCGGCCGGGTGGCCAAGTGCTCCCCACCCACGGCAGCGCCCGCGTGGAAGTGGATGTAGAGATTGTGCGCGCACCCGGGATTACCGGTGATCTCGGACTGAGGATCGACCTGGCAGGCAGAACTGAATCGGTCTCCATTCCCGAGGGTTCTGACAAAACCCGTGTAGTCATCGACCTCGACGGAGTCGAACTGTGGTGGCCCCATGACATGGGTGCCCAGCCTCTGTCCCTTCTCACAATGACGCTCCAGGCCGAGGGACAGGACCTTGACGTCTGGTCCAAAAGCGTAGGATTTCGGCAATTCGAGCTCAAAACCGAACTGGATCGCGCCGGAACCAGCTTTGTCTTTGCCGTCAACGGAACCGACGTCTTCGTGAAGGGCGCCAACTGGATCCCTGACGATTGCTTCCCCTCACGCATCACAGAAGATCAGCTGGGGCAACGCATCTCACAGGCCGCCGCGGCAAACATGAACCTCCTCCGCGTCTGGGGCGGGGGCGTGTATGAGTCCGATACCTTCTATGAACTTTGCGACCGCATGGGCATCCTCGTCTGGCAGGACTTCCTCTTCGCCTGTGCAGGATACCCGGAAAACGGACCACTCTACGAAGAAGTCGCCGGGGAGGTGCGGGATAATGTTGAGCGGCTCATGAGCCACCCGAGCCTGGTGCTTTGGAATGGAAACAATGAATGCGTCTGGGGCGTCTGGGACTGGGACTGGAAGGCCCAACTCGACGGGCAAAGCTGGGGATGGCGCTACTATTCAGAGCTTCTGCCGGACCTCGTCGCGGAACTGGATCCCGCCCGCCCGTACTGGCCTGGCAGTCCCTACTCCGGCGATCCGGAACTGCACCCCAACGACCCGGCCCACGGGAACGTGCATATCTGGGATGTCTGGAACCAAGAAGACTATTCGCATTACGCGAACTGGAATCCGCGGTTCGTTTCCGAATTCGGATTCCAGGGCCCCCCCCAACTGGTCCACCCTCTCCCGCGCCCTGGAACCAGCTGACCTTGACCTCCAAGCAGCCGCCTTCCTCCAGCACCAAAAGGCGGAGGACGGTACACAGAAACTTCAGAGGGCGCTCTCCGCTCATCTTCCGGACCCTGAGAATTTTCAGGAATGGCACTTCCTCACCCAGATAAATCAAGCCCGCGCCATCCGCTTCGGTATCGAGCACTTCCGTGCCGGCTGGCCCGTGTGTGCCGGATCGATTGTCTGGCAACTCAACGACTGTTGGCCCGTTACTTCCTGGGCTGCGATCGACGGATACGGACAGCTGAAACCGCTGTGGTATGCAATCCGGGAGGCGTACCGGCCCCGTCTGGCGACTGTCCAAGGCTGCGGGGATTCGCTCGCCCTCGTCATGGTCAACGATTCGGCGCAGAGATGGAACGGAACCGTTAGCCTGGAACGCCTCCGCACAGACGCTTCACCGGAGACCGCCACTCATGGTCTGTACATAGAAGCAACGCATCAATTCGAGTTCGACGTCGCCCCCAGAGGCAAAACCGAGATTCCCCTCCCTCAGGACCTGCAACAGACTGACCAGCCCCAAAGCGACGTCCTGGTCGTGCGGAGTGAGGGCATAGGCTTTGGGGACCGGATCCTCCACCTCTACGCCGAGGACAAAGACCGCATCACGGAGCCGGCGCGGATTACCGCCCGGTGCGCCAGAGTCCGGGGTGGCGTCGAAGTGACGGTGACCGCCCAAACAATCGTCCGGGACCTCGTCCTCCAAGCCGACCGGATTGACCCTGCGGCGACAGTCTCAGAGCAATGCGTGTCCCTGCTTCCCGGCGAGAGCCACACCTTCCGGATCACGTCCGCCTTCGCACCCGAGGGCACCTCCGAAACCGATGTGTGGTGCCGGTACCCCGTTCTTCAAGGCGTAGGCATCCGCGAAGACAGCATCCTGCTGCCAGACCTGCACAAAGCCGAAATTTTGACTCCGGAAGGAACCCGCTGGTGAAAGTTCCTGACATCACCGGCGCCGTCATCGGTTTGGACATCGGGGGGTCAAAAACCCGGGGCATCAAATGGATGGACGGAATCGCCCTTGCTGATGCTTCCGGCGGCAGCGCCAACGTGCAGAACGTCAGCCGTGACCAGGCCCGTAAGAGCCTCGAGGACGTCTTCACTCGGCTCGGCCGTGGTCCCATTTCACAAGTGGTGGCTGGGTCCGGAGGAATCGACACCGCCTACGACGCGAAAGCGCTGGCGGAGCTGATCGAGCCGTTTGCCCCCGACGCCGCCGTGACCGTTATCCATGACACCCGACTTCTGCTCGCAGCAGCAGGCTGCAGCACCGGAATCGCAGTCATCGCCGGCACCGGATCGGCCGGTTGGGGCACCACGGGCGAGAAGGAGGCCCGGGCCGGCGGCTGGGGCTACTTACTCGGCGACGAAGGCAGCGGCTATTGGTTCGGCCGCGAAGCGGTCCGATACAGCCTTGGACGCATGAACGACGGACAATACCCCGACGAACTCACACAGGCATTGCTGGCAGCCTGCGGTGTCACGGGCCCCGAGGCACTGATCGCCCTGTTCCATAGCGGCGCCGGCCGTGGGTACTGGGCGGCCATTTCACCTTTGGTCTTTGAACACGCCGCCACCGGGCATCCGGCCGCTCTGAACATGATTAAGAAAGCCGGAGGCGATCTCGCCTCTCTGGCGACAAAATGCGCGGAACAACTGAACATCGAGGGCCCGATCGTGCTCGGCGGTGGACTTGGCATGAACCAACCCGCATTGCAAACGTCAATGCGGAACGCACTGGCCAGACAAGGCCTCGATACCCTGCAGGTCCTCACAGAGGACCCGGTCTTCGGAGCATTGCAGGTAACGATGGCACACGCCGGCCACAGTCTGCCATGGCGGTTCCACCGAGCATCAGGGATGACAGGGAGCTGACAAGTGAGGTGGGAAGGAGGCTCTCAGTGGAAGATCAACTCACGCCGATTACGGATCTTATGTAAGGTCACGACCGACGACCGGTCGGAAGATGCCCCTTCGCCGGTTGAATTCAGCCCCTTCGGTCCCTTCGGGCAACTCACAGCCACGCTACTAACTCGGGAGAGCGGCGTGGAATTCCTGAAAACACGGCGTTCCGGGACTCCAGGTTCCCGTGGGCCTGTTAGTGGGCGATGTTAGCTGCGGTTATATCGCGTTCCAGGCCACGCGGTCTCGTCCTAGTCGTTTGGCCTGGTACAGGGCCGCGTCTGCGCGGCCCAGCAGCAGGGATGTGCTGTCCCCGGGCTGCCATGGTGCGCCCCCCAAGGAGCAGGTTGTGCCTTCTTTTTCCGCTGCCGCCCTGAGGCGTTCCAGGATTGGTGCTGCGTCCTGCCAAGAGCACCGGGGCAGGACGGCCACGAATTCGTCGCCGCCGATCCGGCCGAGGGTGTCACCGGTGCGTAGTCCTGTCTGCCAGGCGCTGACGAGGACCTGGAGCAGGCGGTCACCCGCCGGATGGCCGTAAGTGTCGTTGATGGTTTTGAAATGATCGACATCGATCATGGCGACGACAAGCAGGCCGGGACCGCGCCGTGCGGTATTCACTTCGGCTTCGAGAATCCGGTCCAGCCCCCGCCGGTTCAAGACACGAGTCAAGGGGTCGATCTCGCTCCGTTCACGAGCCTTGGCCAGCCGGATGATGACAAGGCCCATGGTGGTGGCGACGGCGACGAGACAGATAGGCTCCACGGCGCTGAACGGGCTCGCGCCGCTCGTATGGAGCGACCCGAGACAAACACCGTAGGCAGCGGTCGCAATCCCGATTTGAGCCGCCGCGCCAAGGGGAGAGAAGAACAACAGGCTGTACATGACTACCCAGAGAAAGAAGAAGCTGAACGAAACCCCGACCGTTCTGCTGCCACTGGTTGAGACGAGTATCGAGACAATACCGGTTCCGGCACTGAGCAGCCACGGTAAAGCCTGTTGCGGCAGGGTGTACCGGAACCGGTACAGTCCGAGACCTATGACCGGAGCGACGCCTCCCAGGGTCAGGAGGACGCCGACGCTGATCGTTTGAGGGTGCGGAAAAGCCAGGACGAGCAGGACGGTCACCCCGCCTGAGATGTAAAGCAGAGCCATAGAAGACGCAGCCGTCTGCCTCGGGTACGGGAACGGATGCGCTCTCCGCACCCACTCCAGGACATCGCCGATTATCATGCTCCCTCCCCGGCCGGTGACCCGCCGTCCGAGGACTACCGAGCCAGTGTCGCTGCAAGCGTACGCTTTCACGTTGGCGCCTGATCGTAGGGCGCTCCGACTGTGTCCTCGGTATTCACGGAAGAAAAGGGTGGTCTGATTCCCCGGTGCCCCTCATTAGGCGGTTCCGGCAGTATAGAGGGAGCGGTGGCCAGAACCAGATAGACGCTACGGGGGAAGATGTGTCCGTCCCGGTAATGGTAGGCGCCGGGAGGTTCCAGGGCGCCCAGACCTGGGGGCGTAGGATGGTTCGGCTGCCACGCCGGGCATCAAGTCGGCAGGGCACCGGCAGCCGATCAGGGCGGGATTCGGCAGCCGCGCAATTGGTCTTCGCTGCCGGCACGGCACTTGGACGTGAGAGCCTAGGCTTCGCTACGCAAGGTTGGGCCGGCGTTTGTGTCAGGGCAAGCTGGTGTTAGGGGGCGCCCCTAACGATTCATTTATCCGGTTAGAGTTCGCTGAAGCGCTCGGGTCAATGCCTGTACACGCCAAACACGAACGGGAGGCCGGGCTTGTTTGTCCCGGCCTCCCGTTGGTGCTCAGAAATAGTGTCTTGCTGTTTTGCTAGCCGTGCTGCGGTCCAGGCCGTGGCGGGCGCGTGTCCCATTCCGTTTCCGTTGCGCGCATCCATGGGTACGGCAGCAGTTCTTTTATGCGGATTTTTTCTACCGCGCCTTCCCCGTCGACCAGGACGAACGTCTCCGCACCGTAACTGCGCAGCAGTTCCCGACAGAGCCCGCAGGGGTTGGTGACTTGCGGTTCACTGTTCCCGTCCATGCTGACCGCCACCACGGAGTGGATCGAGTCTTCCTGGGCGATACGGGCATTGGCGAGAGCGCTGGACTCAGCGCACACGTTGATTCGCTTCGAGCCAAGGTGAAGCCCGAGGTAAATGGCCCCGGATCCACCACGCATTGCGGCGGCCACGCGATGGTTCTCGCTGTGGTGGGCCGTCATGAGGAGCCGCCGGGCCGCCTCGTACAGTTCCACGTCTGCGCTGGTGAGCTCGTACGTCGCGTCGGTGTCCGGGCCACCTCGGGCTGTTTGGGTGAGGTCCATTCGTGTTCCTACCTTCCGATGAAGATGCCGTTCTTCTTCCGGGCGAGCAGGTAGAAGACGATGCTGAGTGCGGAGAGGACGGCGACGTAGACAGGGAAGATCCAGGACGCGTTCAGCGACTGCAGCCATACAAGCAGGTAGGAGGCTGTGCCGCCGAACAAAGCGACGCCCAGTCCGTATCCGAGGGCCGTCCCTGCCCCCCGGCAACCCTTGGGCATGAGCGAGCTGGTGACGACGTTGTAGAGGGTCATGTTGAGCACCAGCACCACGGAGCCTCCCAGGAGGACGGCAGCGAATCCAGCGATCCCGGGGCGGACGTACATGAGCATGAGGAAGACGGACGGAATGGATAGAGCCCTGGTTATCAGGAACCACTTGGAGAGGGATTTGCCGTCGGCGACCTTGCTGATGATGAGGCTTCCGACCACTAGCACGATGCCCAGGACGGTGGTGAGTGCGAAGACCGCGGTGGCGTCTTCTTTGAAGCCGGTGCGGGCCGCGGTCGGCAGGCCCGTGTTCCAGGCGTAGTTGTAGGCCTGCGCGGCGCCCACGACGAACGTGATGGCGAGGACGCTGAGCCAGTGCTTGCGCACCCCACCCCAGACTGTTTTGGCGGAGTTGTTTTCCGCCAGTTCCTCGGGCTTCATGGTTTCCGGAAGGGTCCGGCGAAGGTAGACAACGACGAAGCCGAAGGCTGCGCCGACGATGAAGGGCACGCGCCAGCCCCAGTCGGCCATGGCGGTTCCACCGAGCATCAGGGACGAGAGGTAGCTGACAAGTGAGGCGAGCAGGATGCCTGCGTTGACGTAGAAGGAGATGATGCCAGCTACAAAGCCCTCGCGTCCCTCGGGGACGAGTTCGACGGCGTGGGCGGTGGAAAGCGGAGCTTCAACACCGGTGGAGATGCCCTGGACGATGCGGCAGACCAGCAGGATGATTCCGGCCGCTGGGCCGATCTGGTCATAGGTCGGCGACACGGCAATGATCAGGGTGGTGACCGCCATCATCATGATGGACCAGAGCATTACGCGCCGTCGTCCGATCCTGTCGGCGAAGGTGCCGAGCAGGATGCCGCCCAGTGGACGGAACGCGAAGCCCACGGCAAAGACGGCCAGCGCGCTCAGTGTTGCGGCAACGGGGTCCTGGGACGGGAAAAACTTGGGCCCGATGAAGGCCGACAGCAGGCCAAAGACCATCCAGTCGTACCATTCCAGAGTGTTTCCGAGTCCAAGGCCGAGGAGTCCCCGGCGGACTTCGGGAGAGAGGCGGGACTTGCGGCCGGTCTCCGGGTCAGTCTTGACGACAGTGTCAGTCATGATTCCTTTATTCCTTCCCCCGCACTTTCGGGGTGCGTGAGGGTACAGACTGCCAGCGGGTACCTTGGGTGGGGTCGCCGGCAATCGAAACTATCGTTTGGCTTGGTCCGGGGCGGGACCGGCTCACCACATGGGAGGTGAGTTAGCCCAGATAGCTACGCATGCCTCTTCGTAGCGCTTGAATGCAAAACGGGCCATCCAGGTCGGCAAGAGGGACTACTCCTTCTTGGCCGGGCAATATCGTGGTCTGCGGATGGCCTGGCAGTTGTCACGGCAGCTGCGCTCCCGAAAGAAGCGTATTCACGGGTTGGACACACCTCCCGCCAGGAGGCCGTACGCCCTAACCAGTTCGAAGCGTTCTTCCTAAAAGTGTTGCGGCTCACACAACTATATTGAAGATCTTCACCGAGTCAAGGGTTTTAGGAGGAGTCCGGCCCGCCGGGGAGGACCGGCATCGGACCAGGGGTCTTAGCCGCACGTCAGAGGCGGATTGTGGCGGGAATCTTAAAAATATTCACCAAAACCTTGATTCGCTAAAAGTTTTCACTATAGTTATGTGTGTTAGCTCACCGAGAGAGAGTCGGAGCATGACCAACGAAGCCGTCACGGGACATTCCCCCGCAAGCACGAGCGTCCTTCTTGCCACCGTAGGCAACAAGGTCCGCAACATGCGCAAGGACAAAGGAATGACCCTCGCGAAACTCTCGGACGTCACTGGTCTCAGCCCGGCGATCGTCAGCCAGATCGAGCGCGGCCTGGCCAACCCGTCGTTCACCACTTTGGCGCAGTTGGCGCATGGACTGGACATTCCTGTCGGGAAGTTCTTCCTGGGACAGGAGGAAGCCCGGTCCCCCATCGTCCGAAAGGCTGATCGGCGCAACCTCAAGGGCGTCACCAAGAAGGCCGTGGGAGAGGCAGTTTATGAGCTGCTCACCCCGGACCTTAACGGCGCCCTGGAGGCCCAATGGATCGTGAGCCCGCCAGGCCACGACACCAGCGCCACTCCTTTCCGCCACAGCGGCGAGGAGTTCGGCATCGTCATCTCCGGCCAGCAGGACATCTTCCTGGACGGAGAGAAGTACACCCTGGAAGAAGGCGACTCGATTACCTTCTCCTCGGAAACACCCCACTGGTACAAGAACAGCTACGAAGAGGTCTGCGTAGCGATCTGGGTCAACGCACCTCACGCGTGGTGACCCGCCGGCTCTAGCCTCTGCCCTTTCTCCGGTCCGGATAGCAAGTAACGCCGGAACCCCCAACAGTCTGCATCACGGCCCGCAACGGGCCGCGATGCGTCATACCCTCTGCCGGGTGGAATTCGCGGCCGCCGCGGGTCCTCCTGAGCACCGTCTTCTACGTCAGCGGCCGCCCGTCCCACGGCAATTGCGCCGGAAAAGTAAGGATCCTCCATGAACCCGTCCACAGCCATGTCGTCGCTGGAACTCAGCACCACAACGGCGGACCTCACCGCCCCCGTCATCTCCCGCTCCAACGTCCTCGTCGTCGGTGGTGGCCCCGCTGGTGTGGCCGCGGCCGTCACCGCCGCCCGCTCCGGTGCCTCGGTCACGCTGCTGGAACGCTACTCGTCCCTGGGCGGCCTCGCCTCCGGCGGCATGGTCCTGGTGCTCGATGACATGATCAACGGCCAGGAAATCACCGTCACCGGCATCGTCTCCGAGTACGTCGAGCGCCTGCAGAAACTGGGCTTGGCGATCGTCCCGCCGGCCGATGACCGTAAAACCTCCGAGGAACTGTGGAACAAATGGGGCCGCTACGGCACCTTCGACTTCCACTCCCACACCACCCCCAAGCCGGTCTGCTACGCCGCAGCCTTTGATCCGGACGGCTGGAAGCGCGTCTCCAACGACCTCGTCCGCGAAGCCGGCGTCAACCTGCGCCTGCACTCCTGGTTCTCCCGCCCCATCGTTGACGACGGCGTCATCAAGGGCGTGATCTGCGAGACCAAGTCCGGCCCCCAGGCGTTTATGGCGGACATCGTCATCGACACCACCGGCGACATCGACGTCGCCTCCCGCGCCGGCGCCAGCTACGTCAAGGACAGTTACCTCACCACCCTCGTCTTCCGTCTGGGCAACGTAGACACCAACGCCGCGGAGGCCTTCGAGCAGGCCAATCCGAAGGAAGCCCGCGCCATCAACCGCAAGATCAAGCGCCTCCTCGGCGGCGCCTGGGAACTCTGGTGGCTCAAGACCCCCATCGACGGCGTGGTCTGGTGCAACGCACCCCACATGACCGGCTACGACGGCGTGGACCCGGCGGACATGACCGCCGCTGAGTTCGCCGCCCGCGACAAGATCACCGAGTCCGTGGACTACGTCCGCGCCAACCTGCCCGGCTTCGAGAACTGCTACATGCTCGACGTCGCGTCCCAGATGGGCGTCCGGCAGACCCGCCTGCTTGAAGGCGAGTACGTCATGACCAAGGACGACGTCACCTCCCGCCGGCACTTCGCCGACACCGTGGCCCGCGGCCGCGACTACTACTACCCGTTCCGGTCGCTGCTGCCGAAGGAAGTGGACCAGCTGCTGGTGGCCGGCCGCCACTATTCAGCCACCCCCGAGGCCCAGAAAATGTCCCGCGAGATCCCGCCCTGCATGGCCATGGGCCAGGCAGTCGGCGTCGCCGCCGCGCTGGCGGTCGAGAATGGCACGCTCGTTCGCAACGTCTCCGCCCTGGACATCCAGGAGGGCATGCGGCGGCACGGCGCGGACCCGGGCGACGTCCCGTCGTCGAACGCCACCCTTGACGTGGACGCGGTGGTGGGAGCATGAGCACCGTCATCGACGACCTCCAGTCAGGCCCCACGGCCAGCACGACGGCGGCGGCCGCACCGGAATCTGCCGGCGTCCCGCTGCCGCTCGAGGGCATCAAGATCGTGGACTTCACCCAGGTGTTCATGGGCCCGTCCTGCACCCAGCTGCTGGGCGACTACGGCGCGGACATCATCAAGGTGGAACGCCCGGGCGCCGGAGACATTTCCCGCAACTCGTTCCCGGACAAGGACGGCCAGGACAACCCGATCTTCCTGTCCATCAACCGGAACAAGCGCAGCATCTCCGTGGACACCCGCACCGACGAGGGCAAGGACGTCCTCCGCCGTCTGCTGGCGGACGCGGACGTTGTGGTCAGTAACTTCCGCTCCGGCGTGATGGAGCGGATGGGCTTTGGCTACGAGGACCTCAAGGAGCAGAACCCCGGCATCATCTGGGCCTCCGGCACCGGCTTCGGCCCCGAAGGTCCCTACTCCCACAAGGGCGGCCAGGACGCGATCGCCCAGGCCTACTCCGGCGTCATGTGGCGGCGAGAGTCGGACGACGTCAAGCCGGCCATCTATCCCACCACGCTGTGCGACTACATCACGGGCATGCACCTGATGCAGGGCATCCTGCTGGCGCTGCGCACCCGCGAGTCGGCCGGTGTCGGACAGAAGGTGGAGGTGACCATGTACGACTCCATGCTGCACCTGCAGATGCAGGAGGCCTGCATGCAGCTCAACCGCGGCTATGAGGTCAACTGGGGCGCCATGCCGCTCAGCGGCGTCTTTGAAACCACCGATGGCGCTGTGTGTATGGTGGGCGGCTTCACCCCGGACCCGCTGCTTCGCATTTCGGAGGCGCTGGGGCTGGAGGAGGACCTCACGCTGCGGCCGGAGTTCGCCAACCTCGAACAGCAGTTCAAGCACAAGCCGGCGCTGCAGGCGATCTTCCGCGAGCGCATCGCTACCAACACCACCGACTATTGGACCTCCCGGCTCGAAGACCAGGGCCTGCTCAACGCCCCGGTGCACACACTGGAGCAAACCCTGGCCGATGCGCAGACGCATGCCAACAACATGATTGTCGAGGCCGAGCACCCCGGCGTCGGCACCGTGAAAATGCTGAACGCACCTATCCGGCTTTCCGCGACGCCGCCCGCCATCCGCCGGGTGGCCCCGCGGCTTGGTGAACACAACGTTGAGGTGCTGCTGGAGAACGGCTTCGACGCCGAGACCATCGAGCGCCTGCAGCAGCTGGGGGTCCTGCGGTGACCGCGGTTTCAGAAACCGGGCAGAGCGCCCCGGCACCCGCCGCCGTCGTCGACCAGGTCACGCTCACCGTCGAAAACCACGTCGCCACCGTCGTCATCGACCGCCAGCACGTGCTCAATGCCGTCGACGGCGGCGCCCAGGCCAAGCTCAACCAGATCTGGGACCAGCTCGAAGCCGATCCCGATGTCCGGGCCGTGGTCATCACGGGCGCCGGGACCCGGGCGTTCTGCGTCGGCGCGGACATGTCCGCCTCCGCTGTGGACAAGACCGGCCTTGAATACTGGGCCGGCCTGGACCCGAATGGTTTCGGCGGCCTCAGCCTTCGCACCACCCTGGACATCCCGGTGATCGCCCGGGTCAACGGGTACGCGCTCGGCGGCGGCATGGAGATTGTGCTCGGCGCCGACATCGTGATCGCGGCGGACACGGCCCGGTTCGGGCTGACGGAACCGCGGGTCGGGCGGCTGGCGCTCGACGGCGGCATCCATCAGCTGGTGCGCCGTGTCCCCTATACCCAGGCGATGGGCATGCTCCTCACCGGGCGGAAGGCCGCGGCGAGGGAAATGGAGTCCATGGGTCTGGTCAACGAGGTGGTGCCGGCGGAGGAGCTCGACGCAGCGGTGCAGCGCTGGGTGGACCAGATCCTCGCCTGTGCGCCCACCTCCGTCCGGGCGGTCAAGCAGATGGTCGCCCGGACCTCGCACCTGACGGCGACCGAGGCCCGCGGGCTCCGGCTCCCGGCGCTCATGGCGGCGCTGGACAGCAAAGACTCGGCCGAAGGCGTCCGGGCCTTCCAGGAAAAACGCCCGCCGGTCTGGCCCGGAAATTAGAGCGGCCGCCGCTGGCCGTTCCGCGGCCCCATATTTTGCAGCTCCGAGAACAACAAGAGCCTAGAAGGAGAAACCAATGCGGGAGTCACTGACACCCGGAGTGTGGGGCGTCGTCGCCACACCGTTCCAGGGCGGCGCCTTGGATATCGACACGGACAGCCTGGCCCGGCTCGTGGGCTACTACGAGTCCATCGGCGCCACTGGGCTCACGGTCCTGGGCGTGTTCGGCGAAGCCGCAGCCCTGACGGCCGCCGAGCGCAATCTGGTCCTGGAAGTCGTCGTGGAGGAAACGCGCCTGCCCCTCGTCGCGGGGGTAACGTCCCTCTACACGGGCACCGCCGTCGACGAAATCCGCGCCATCCAGGCCGCCACCGGCGACCGGCTGGCAGCCGTCATGGTCCAGGCCAACTCCGCCAACCCCGCCGTGGTGATTGCGCACCTGAACGCTATTCACCAGTCCACCGGCGCCAACGTGGTGCTCCAGGACTATCCGCGGGCCAGTGGCGTCCACATCAGCACCGAGGCACTCATTTCCGTGGTCCGGGCCTGCAGCTTCGTCACCGCGGTCAAGGCCGAGGCCCCGCCTACCTCCGTGGCAATTGGAAGCCTGGCCTCAGCCCTGGACGTCTCAGTGTTCGGCGGGCTCGGCGGCCAGGGACTCCTGGACGAACTCCTGGCCGGTGCCGCGGGAGCGATGACCGGTTTCTCCTACCCGGAGGCGCTCATCGCCTGCGTACGGGCCTGGCAAAACGGAGGCTACGACGCAGCCCGCGACGCCCTGCTGCCTTACCTGCCGCTGATCAACTTCGAGCAGCAGGCGAAGATTGCGCTGGCGATCCGCAAGGAATGCCTCCACCAGCGCGGACTGATCGCTGAAACCGGAGTCCGCGCGCCGGCCGCGGCGTTCCCGGACGTTCTCCGGACCGGGCTTCGCATGCACCTGGCCGAGGCCGCCGGGGCCCTCGGCTCAAACCCGGGCGCCGTGCTGACCACGGCGGGGAGGAACTGATGGACTTCGGAATCAGCGGAAAGACCGCTTTCGTGGCCGCCTCGACCGGCGGCCTGGGCCTCGCCGTCGCCCGCGCCCTTGCCGCAGAAGGCGCCCGGGTAGCCGTCACCGGCCGGCGTGGCGTCCTCGCCAAAGAGATCGTGGACGAACTGACCGACGCCTACGGACCGGGCGCCGTCGCCATCGAAGCCGACCTGAGCACCGCCGAGGGCGTAGCCGCCGCCGTCGACCAGACCATTGCGGAACTCGGGCCGATCGACATCCTGGTCCTCAACGGGCCCGGACCGAAGCCCGGCGCGGCCTCGTCCCTCGGCGCGGACGACATCGCCGCGGCGTTCGAACAACTCGTCAAACCGCACCACGCCCTGGTTTCGCGCATCCTGCCGGGCATGCGGGAACGGCGGTGGGGCCGGATCCTGGCCCTCGGTTCCAGCGGTGTTGTGGCGCCGCTGCCCAACCTTGCAGTGTCCAACACCGGCCGCGCGGCGCTGGCAGGCTACCTCAAGACGCTCGCCGCCGAGGTGGCCCTGGACGCCGTTACGGTCAACATGCTCCTTCCCGGACGCATCGCCACGGACCGGGTGGCCGAACTCGACCAGGCCGCCGCCAAGCGGCGCGGCACCACGCCCGAGGACATCCAGCTGGAATCCCGGAAGACCATCCCCGCCCGCCGCTACGGCGAACCCGAGGAATTTGGCGCCGCCGCCGCATTCCTCTGCAGCGGGCCTGCCTCCTACATCACCGGCGTGGCGCTTCGCTGCGACGGCGGATTGATCCGCGGGCTATAACCACAGACTCCAGACATTCAGCACACACCACGCTCAGACTCTCCAGAAGGAACGACATGACTTCCACAGCACCAGCCACCTCAACTGCAACCGAGGGTTCCACCGACACGGACCGCATCACCGCCCGGCACCTGATCAACGGCGAATGGGTTGGCGGGGCCGACACCAAGCGGATGAACCCGGCCCGCCCGGGCGAGCTCGCTGCCGTCTCCCCCAGCGGCACCGCAGCCGACGTTGGCGCAGCTATTAGCGCCGCCACCGCCGCGCAACCTGGCTGGGCCGCACTGCCGGCACCGTCGCGCGGCGCAATCCTGATGGCTGCCGGCACCCTGCTGATGGAGCGCCAGACCGCCATCGCCGAGGACCTGGTCCGCGAAGAGGGTAAGACCCTCGCCGAAGCCAAGGGCGAGGTAAAGCGGGCCTCCGACGTGCTGCGTTTCTTCGGGTCCCTCGGCTGGGCTGCCACCGGCGAGGTGCTGCCCAGCGGCCTGCCGGACACCACCATCACCACCCGCCGCGAGGCCCTCGGCGTCGTCGGGCTCATCACGCCGTGGAACTTCCCCATCGCCATCCCGGCATGGAAGTCGGCGCCGGCGCTGATCAGCGGCAATGCCGTGGTCATCAAGCCGGCCGAGCTCACCCCGCTCTCGGCCACACATCTGGCCCGCGCCCTGCAGGACGCCGGGCTGCCTGCCGGCGTGTTCAACGTGGTCCACGGCAAGGGACGGGTGGTGGGCGACGCCCTGGCGCGCGATTCCCGCATCGCCGGGTTGTCCTTCACTGGCTCCACGAACGTCGGGCTCGGGCTGCAGGAGATCCTCAACGCCCGCCGCGCCCGCGTCCAGCTGGAAATGGGCGGCAAGAACGGTGTGCTGGTCCTGGACGACGCCGATCCCCACAAGGCTGCCCAGGTGGTGGCGGCCGGGGCGTTCGGACTCACCGGCCAGGCCTGCACCGCGACGTCCCGGGTCTACGTCACCCCCGGCATCCGGGCCGCGTTCCTGGACGCCCTCACCGCGGAAGCCGCGCACTACCGCGCCGGTGACGGCCTAGAGACCGCAAGCATGGGCGCCGTGGTGAGCGCCCAGCAGTTTGCACAGAACCAGGCCGCGGTCCGCACCGCCGTCGAACGCGGCGCCACGCTGCTTCACGGTGAATTCGACGGCGGCACCGACGCCGGCTTCCTCTTCCCGGCCGCCATTCTCACCGACCTGCCGTTCGACGACGCCGCCGTGACCGAGGAGATCTTTGGACCCGTGGTGGCCGTCCTCGAGGTCCCGGACTACGAGGCCGGGCTCGCCGCGATCAACGATTCCCGCTATGGCCTCACCGCGGGCATCTGCACCGACTCCCTGGCGTTTTCCACGGACTTCGCCGCCCGAGCCCAAGCCGGAGTCATCAAGGTCAACCGTCCAACGGCGGGCCTGGACCTCAACGTGCCGTTCGGCGGAGTTAAGGACTCCTCCACCAACACGTTCCGCGAACAGGGGAAGTCCGCGCTGGACTTCTTCACGTGGGGCAAGACCGTCTACACCGGCGTCTAGCCCACCATGACGTACGTCATCGCCCAGCCCTGTGTGGATGTGAAGGACAAGGCCTGCATCGATGAATGCCCGGTGGACTGCATCTATGAGGGCGAACGCTCCCTCTACATCCACCCGTCCGAGTGCGTCGACTGCGGCGCTTGCGATCCCGTATGCCCGGTGGAGGCCATCTACTACTCGGACGATGTCCCCGAGGAGTGGGCCGACTACGTCCGGGCCAATGTGGAGTTTTTCGAGGAGCTGGGCTCGCCGCAAGGCGCCTCAGCCCTCGGAAACCTGCACCGCGACCATCCCGTTATCGCCGGCGGGGCGGCTCTGAGCACTCGCAGATGACGCGACGCGCGCTCTCGCCCCACGTTCAGTGGGTCCGCCAGGCTCCGCGGCCGATGGCCACCATTGTGACGGCGAAAGTGGCTACTTTGAGCTGACGTATGGGCTGATCCCGTACGTGCCGCTTGGTACGAGACATGACTTTGCTGTACCGCCGAGCGCGTGCGGAATCCGGTCTAGTCCAAGAGTTCCCCGTCCTGGGGCGTATCTCTGGCCACACTCCGAGGACGCCTCCATGGTGAGCACGGAAACCATTGGACTGACACCGGCCCCATGCGCCGGGCCCCGCTGCATCCTATCCGATCCTTGTCATTCACGACACAATGGAACGCCCCGGCAACTAAGCGCACGATCGCCCCGCACTCAGAGGTGGGTACGGGGCGATCCGCAGTTGGGCGGAGCTGGCCGTGGAGACCTCCCGGTCGTGGGAGTACGGGAAACAGCCCAAGGTGCTCGCAACC
>NZ_JABFMX010000030.1 GCF_013359735.1 Arthrobacter sp. C9C5 | reverse complement strand
GGTTGCGAGCACCTTGGGCTGTTTCCCGTACTCCCACGACCGGGAGGTCTCCACGTCCCCGGGGTCCGAGGCAAGGAACCCGTAAGCGATGCCGTGGAGAGTGAACGTTGGGATCATGCCTCCATGGTGGCATTCGCAGCAGGCCACGGCATGGGCCGTTCGGCACCCGTCGGGCCTCATATGACGGTCACGGCGTAAAAGCGCCCCCGCTCTGGGGACACCAGACCGTGCGGAGGCGCTTTACGTGGTGCTCTCCGGGCAATTGGGGATCCCTGGAGAACGGTACAAACCTATGCCGGCAAGTTCATCCGGTCAATCTTGCGGCGCCAGCAGCGCGTAAAAGCGCCCCCGCACTGGTCGTGGACCAGTGGTGCGGGGACGCCTCGTTGCCCTTCGGCGCAGTTGTCGATTCCGAAGAACTTGCCCAACCCTAGGCCCCGGAGCTGGGCGCGGCAAGAGGCCAATGCCACCATCTTCCGAGCACACGAAAAACGCCCCCTCGACCACGTAGGGGAGGCGTGGGAGGGGGCGTTTCGTCTTCGTTCTGTCACGCTGGGGATATGACAGAACTAAGCAAGCTTAGCAGTTGCCACCGTTGGGATGCACGGCTACGGTGCCGGGTAGGACGTGGCCTTAGGCACCTTATGCTGGGGGAAGGCCAGCTCCACCCAACAGCGAATCGCCCCGCATCCACCTCTGAGTGCGGGGCGATCGTGCGCTTAGTTGCAGGGGCGATCCCTTGTGTCGTGCATAACGTGGATCGGATCGGATCGGATGCCGCGGCAGCGGCGGCGTGCGTGCCGAGACGGGGTCTTGGCCGAGACGAGGAAGGCGCGGACTACCAGTGGGGGAGTCGCGGCCGGAGCCACCGCCAGAACGCGTTCCAGGCCGCAAGTAGGCGATCCATCGCTCCGGGTTCGAGGAGACTGAACCGATCTATGAGCACCTGGGCCCGGCGGCTAGTAGACGCAGGCGGGGCGACAGCGTCATCAGACCAGCGATGGTGCCCTTCAGGCGGCGGGAATGACGACGAACGGGCGACTTGCGCTCCGGCACGGCGCGGAAGTTCTAACGTTTCCGGCCCGGCAACGACTCCTCGCAGACCGATTTCTTCGAATGCCCCAAAGCAAACTCCTGGCCGATGAATGGTACGTCTTGCTGTGTTCTCACGGAGAGGCAGAGGGTTGACAGCTACTGTACAACGCTCCCGAGAGATTTACCTTACATAACGTCGATTATTGGGCATGAAGTACGCGAGCAGCAGTTGAAGTTGCCACAGCAGGGGCTGGGCTATTACGAACCAATGGGCTTCAATTCACATGGGAACTACGTCACCATCAGGTGTCACGGTCAACCAACACTCCACGTGTCCTTTTCCCCGTTTCGCACTAATGGTTTTCCCTTGAAACTTTGTTTCGCAGCTGACGATACTCTTGCCGTCAACGGCATCGACGTGCACCTGGCCATTCTTATTGAATGCTAAAGATCCGCTGGTGCTCTTCACCCCAGTGAAAGCATCCGGATGTTCTGGACGGCCCCCACCGAAAGCCGACCATGTCGTTGCGCCGCTGCCCGCTGCCACACCTGCCACCATCTCGACGTCACGGCGGTTGGAGAAACCGTCAAAGACCTTCACTCCGGCACTCACAAAGATCACAACAAGGAGTACAACCGCAAAAAATAAACAACCTATGAACTTGCCCATATTCCCTATCCTGGAAGATAACTCGTCAATTATTATCAGGGCGGGAGCCATTTCTCTAAATTTCAAGCTTGAGGGGTGTTACTTCGACCAGCTTTTCCTTCAGAACACTTTGTCTGTTCCCCGGACCTCCGCTTCCTCCATGCCTCCTTCATGTCGAGCGGCGGCACGGCTCATACAATCTGGGCACCTCTCATGGAGGGCCCTTGGTGCCTGAACCGCAGCGATGCCCGGTTCCTGTGAAATTCCCGGGCTTGATCGAGTGGCGCGTGAAGCACGATGCCGCCGTCGCCCACCACCCTGAACGGAGTTTTGCCGCTCAGATCTATACCGCGCCGTTCAATTCGCGACGCTAACGGCCGCACTTGGAACGTTGCCTAAGGCAAGTACTTTACATAAGGTCCATTATCGGCGGTGGAAAATTGGAGGGGAAGTCTTTTGAGAGGTGCAAAAGAAGAGGCGCCGGTCGCAGCTCACTCGCCCCGGCGGCGTCACCTTTTCGCTTGCAGGCAACCGCGACTGCCGACCGTCGGTCAGCTGGTACTTACCGGCGGATCAGGTCATTCGGCGCTGCCGAACGCACGGTCGAAGTTGCCTCATGGACGCCGAACAAACACGGTCATAGTGTGAAAACACAGCGTGATCGTCGCGCAGTGAAAACGAAAGAAGTGTCATGGCCAAGGTTTTGCTCGTCCTCTACCCGGATCCCGTGAACGGCTACCCCACCTTCCCGAAAGACTATGCACGGGACACCGTCCCGGCGTTGACCGACTACCCCAACGGCCAGACGCTCCCCACGCCCGAGGCCATCGACTTCACCCCAGGCGAGCTGCTCGGATCGGTTTCCGGCGAGCTGGGCCTGCGCAAGTATCTCGAGGCCGCCGGCCACGAACTCGTTGTCATCAGCGACAAGGACGGCGCCGACTCTGACTTCGACCGCGAGCTGGTCGACGCCGATGTCATCATCTCCCAACCGTTCTGGCCCGCCTACCTGACCCCGGAGCGCATCGAGACGGCCAAGAACCTCAAGATCGCCATCACTGCCGGCATCGGCAGCGACCACGTTGACCTCAAGGCCGCCAACGAGCACGGCATCACGGTCGCCGAGGTCACTTACTCCAACAGCCTCGCCGTCGCCGAGCACACGGTCATGCAGGTCCTGGTCCTGGTCCGCGACTTCGTGCGCCAGCACCAGATCGCTGTGGAGGGCGGCTGGAACATTGCCGAGGCAGTAGAGCGCTCCTACGACCTCGAAGGCATGGACGTGGGCATCTTCGCCGCCGGCCGTATCGGCCGTGCCGTGATCGAGCGCCTGGCTCCGTTCGGCGTGCACCTGCACTACACGGACCGCTTCCGGCTGCCTGCGGAATACGAGGAGAAGTACAACCTGGTGTTCCACGAGAACATCGAGGCCCTGGTCAAGAACATCGATGTCCTCACCGTGCACGCACCGCTGACCGATGAGACCGCAGGGCTCCTTAATGCGGAGCTGCTGTCCACCATGCGCCGCGGCGCGTACATCGTGAACCCGGCCCGCGGCGCCATCGCTGACCGCGACGCAATCGTCAATGCTCTGGAGTCCGGCCAGCTGGCCGGCTACGCCGGTGACGTCTGGGCACCCCAGCCCGCCCCGGCTGACCACCCGTGGCGCACCATGCCGAACAATGCGATGACCACGCACACGTCCGGCACGTCCCTGCCCGCGCAGGCCAAGTACGCTGCCGGCACGCGCGAGATCCTCGAGGACTTTTTCGCCGGGCGCGCTCTCCGTCCGGAGTACCTCATCGTCGAAGGCGGCACCTACGCCGGCACCGGAGCGCATTCCTACGCCAAGCAGGCGCAGCCGGCCCGGTAGGGTCGATGCGGAGGCCGCCTGCCGCACACCGCGGCGGGCGGCACCGCGCAACCGGCCACCAGGCGCCCGGGCACCGGTAACACGGTCACGGGGGCCGCACCCCTGCACAGACGGGATGTCATGCTCCTGACCCAGCTCGAGTACTTCGTGGCCCTGGCGCGCGAAGCGCACTTCGGCCGGGCGGCCGCGGCCTGCTTCGTCTCACCCTCAACGCTCTCCGAAGCCGTGCGCAAACTGGAGGTAGAGCTCGGGGTGCCGCTGGTGCGCCGCGGGCACGCTTACGAGGGGCTCACCGCAGAAGGAGAGCTCGCTCTGCCGTGGGCGCGGCGCGTCGTGGCGGACCAGGCCGCGCTCACCGAGGAGCTTTCCGCAGCACGCGGGAAGCTCACCGGCACTGCGCGGATCGGCACGATCCCGTCAGGGATAGCTGCCGCCACGCAGGTGGTGTCGGCCCTCACGGAGGCACATCCATTGGTGCGCTCGACAGTACGGACCGGCCTGAGCAGCGAAAACGTAGTGGCGGGGCTGCGCGCTTTTGAAATGGATGCCGGGATCATTCACCCCTCGGCCGCGGACGGCCTGGACCTCGTGGCTGCGGCCCTGCCGGACGCAACCAGTGTCGTGGTTGCCTCGCCGGGAATGTTCGACGAGGCGCTGGACGCCGTAACCGGCTCGATGCTGGCTTCCGTGCAGGTGGGGCTCTTAGCGCCGGGGATGCGGGCGCGGCAGCTTGGCGATGAAGCATGGCGCGACGCCGGGCTGGAAGTACGGCCCGCCGCGGAAGCGGACTCCATCGAGGCCCTCCTCGGACTCGTCGGGTCCGGAATGTGGGCCGTGGTGGTGCCCGAGTCCTCCGTAGCCACCCGGCACCAAGACCCGTCGATCCACGTCCTGCCGCTGGCTGATCCGCCGATCTCCACGCCCTTGGCCGTGGTGCGATTGGCCGCCAAACCGGTGCCGGCGCTCATGCGCGCACTGGACGACGCCGCACGGGCCGTGGTGGCCCGGCCGCGTCCATCTTCACCACCTTCATAGCCGGACCGGGATTGCCGGGGCCGGCGCCCCATCGCAATCTGAAAGGTCCCACATCATGTCACACCTCGATTCCCCGCCCCAGCAAGCACACCCGGGAACCAGGGCCGCCGCCCTGTCCTCTCCGCCCATGTCGGCGCAAGGAACGACCCGAGCCCGCACCTGGGCCTACATCAGACGCACGGTGACGCCCACGCAGCCACGCGCACCCTGGTCCGCGATTCTCGCCGCCGCCCTCGCCGGAGCGCTGACCGTCACCGTGCTGTCGCTCACCGGGGACGCGGTCGGCACACCCATCCTCATCGCAGCATTCGGCTCGTCCTGCGTCCTGGTCTTCCTCCTGCCCGACGCCCCTCTGTCGCAACCGATCAATGTGGTCGGCGGCCACATGGTCTCGGCACTGTGCGGGGTCCTCGCACACGCCTTCCTACCCACCGCGTGGTGGAGCCTGGGCCTGGCCGTCGGCACAGCAATGGCGGCAATGGCCGCACTGCGCATCATCCACCCGCCAGCCGGCGGCACCCCAATCGCAATCCTGCTGGCCCCCGAGAACTGGGGCTACCTACTCACACCGGTTCTGGCGGGATCACTCATACTAACGGCATGCGCCCTGCTCTACCGGGCACTGACAAGCCCTCGCGCCGCAAAGTAGCCGCCAGGTAAACGTATCGACGGGGCCGGAACCGTGTCGGGGCCGGGCCAGTTACCGGCGTTGTTAGGCGATGGGGCCACATTGCGGGAGCACGTAGTGCAGGCCCACCCAAGGAAGCGAAACGAGCGTCCCTTCGGCTTCCGTGCTGCCGAACGGCCACCCCGGAACAGTGACGGCCGGTGGTTCATGGGCTGAAGAGCTGACTGGCATACCGTCTAGTGGGACAGCCATGTCGGTTCCGTTCCAGCAAAGATTCTTGGGTACTACAGACTGAGGTCCACGAGCGTGGGCCAAAGCAATGCGGGTCATTGCTGCTCCTTCGAGGGTGTGGTTTGGGACGAGATGCCCCACGCTAATCGCGATTTGCATCACTGAGATCACTTCTGGGCGCTGGTCCATGTCGAATCCGCGCAGGCCCATCCGCGCTTGGTGCACGCAGCCGTGCCGCGTGGGGAATGTGTTTTGAGCGCCTCAGCGCACGCCAGCGCCGCAGCCGACTTCACGAATCAAGAGGATTTATCGCATGCGCATTCCTGAAACCCCAACTATCGCCTTCCCTGACGCGGAGTTCGCAGCAACGCAGCTGCCGCTTACTCCGGGCGTGCGCCACATCGTTGCTGACGTCCGCTCCGCGGACTGGCTGATGGTCCCGCAGGCCACGGACATGCTCGTGCTCCCGCGATGCTACCGAGGATGGCTTCTCTCCTACGGCGCCAGATCGAACTGGCCACGCACGGCCGGCAGCCTTTGAACCGAGTCTTTTGAGCGCCCGGGGCGATGCTCGTCCGGGTTTGCGCGGGTTCGACATTTGGATGCGCGCGTTCGAGATCATCGTGACGCACGTCACTAGTAGGGTCCTTCTAGTGACCCCGAATAGCACTCGGAGACCTGCCCAGTCGACAAATTCAGGGTGAAGAGTATGTGCCCGGTGTAATTTCGCACCGAAATTCTAAGGATGCTGAGACGATGACGTCTGACATACACCAAGGTGCTGACCAACTCAAAGCCGTCCTGTCCCCGGACGACTACGTCCTTGAGGCCGTGGATATCAGCAAACACTTCGACGGGGTGTTTGCATTGAATGGCGTTGACCTCAAGATTCGGTCGGGTGAAATTCACGCCCTATTGGGCGAAAACGGGGCCGGAAAGAGCACCCTGATCAAGATTCTCACTGGCGTGCTTCCGCAGGACTCTGGATCTATCGTGCTCAATGGCGTCCCCGTGGAGTTCAAAGGGGTCAATGGCGCCCGCCGCGCCGGCGTGGTGGCGCTCTACCAGGAGCTCTCCATTGTCCCCGGTATCTCAGTTGCTGAGAACATCTCCCTCGGCGATGACATGCCCACCCGGACTGGGCTCGTCGATTGGACCGAAATGCGCCGTGTCGCCCAGGAACAGCTGGGCCGCCTGAACCAAGGGCACATCCCGGTGCAGACAATGGCCGGTCGCCTCACGCCCGTCCAGCAGACCATGGTCGCTGTGGCCCGGGCCATCAGGGTCAAGGCCCGCGTCCTGATCCTCGACGAGCCCACGGCGTCACTGACCGATGTGGAAATCCAGGATCTATTCCGGGTTCTGCGCCGTCTCCGGGCAGAGGGCGTTGCAATCATCTACGTCTCGCACCGGCTCGAAGAAGTCTTTACCCTGTGCGATCGTGTGACGATCATGCGCAACGGCCAAACCGTTGCCACCTCAGACGTAGCGGACACGACGATCGACCAGGTCATCTCCACCATGGTAGGACGAAATCAGAATGACCTCTTTCCGGAACGCGGTGCCCCCGAAACCTCCGTGATGGTCGAAACCCGGAGTCTCAGCGGCCGCAGGCTAAAGAACGTGTCCCTGGCCGTTCGGAAAGGCGAGGTCCTGGGCATTGGCGGGTTGGCCGGGTCAGGACGCAGCGAGCTCTTGCGCATATTAGCGGGCGCACAGCGCCGGACTGCAGGCGAGGTACTCGTGGACGGACAACGGTCGTCAGGGCTGTCGGTTACAGCGGCCCTGAAACAGGGGGTTGCCCTGGTACCGGAAGAGCGCCGGAGCCAGGGCATCATCCTGTCCCAGTCCATCGGCGACAACATCGCCATTGCCAATCTGGACAGGATCGGCAAGTGGGGCCTGACCACACGTGGGCGGGTAACGCAGCTGGCCACCAAGTCGATAGCGGATCTGAAGATCAAGACCCTTGCCGCCGGGCAGCCCGTAGGCCAGCTGTCCGGCGGCAACCAACAGAAGGTCGTACTGGCAAAGTATCTGGCCAGGAACCCAAAGGTCCTTCTCCTGGACGAACCCACACGCGGGATTGACATCGGCACGAAAGCAGAGATTTACGCCCTCATCCGGGCCCTCGCAGCGGCAGGCACGGCCGTCATCGTGGTCAGCTCGGAGTTGCCGGAACTGATCGGCCTCACGGACCGGATAGTGCTGCTGCATGAGGGCCGAGTGGCCGGAGACGTTCCGGCCGCCGACACCGACGAGGAAGAACTCCTGACTTACTGCTATGGAAGGGCAAGCTAAAATGACGACAACTGATAACCCGGCGGCCACACGTCAACCCGGGGCCCCGCGAACCAGCCCGCCGGAGTTGTCCGGACCGGCTGGGTCCACCAGCTTCGCCTCCTTGCTCCAAATGCTCAAATCCGGCGGAACGATCCTCGGGTTTTTGCTCCTGGTCATCGTTTTCGGCGCGCTGCGCCCTGACGTCTTCTTGTCGTTCGGCAACTTGCGCAATGTTTTGGAACAAGTGGCCATCCTCGCGATAGTCGCGGCGGTCCAGAGCGTAGTCATGGTTGTCGGGAACTTCGACCTTTCGGTCGGGGCGACCGCTTCGCTGGCCGGTGCGGTAGTGGCTCAGCTCATGATCTCCGGCTACGGAATAACCCTGTCCGTCCTCGCCGCTTTAGCAGTCGGCGCCGTGGTCGGAGCAGTTAACGGATACCTCACGGCCTATCTGAGGCTTTCCGCCTTTGTGGCCACGTTGGCTACCATGACGTCCGTCTCCGGGCTTACCTTCATTGTGACCAACGGCGCCACCTTGTTCGGTCTGCCGAAGGCATTCATGGGTCTGGGCCAGGGGCGGTGGCTTGAAATGCCGAACCCTATTTTCGTTGCCTTGGCCGTCTCACTGCTCGTTTGGTTCGTCCTGCGCAACACCACGCTGGGCCGCCGGTGGCACGCCATCGGCGGCAACGCCGAGGTGGCCAAGCTCAGCGGAGTCAACGTCAGCCTGATGCGCTTCGCCGCCTTTGTAGTAGCCGGGCTTGGTTCCGCGCTGGCCGGGATAGTGCTGACAAGCCGGCTAGCAAGTGCAACCGCCACGAGCGGAGACTCGTACATGCTGCTGGCCATCGCTGCGGTCTTCCTGGGTATGACGATCTCCAAGGAGGGCCAAGCCAACGTCGGCGGTACGTTGATCGGCGTGGGAATCCTAGGGGTGCTCAGCAACGGCCTGAACATTGTGGGCGTTAGCACGTACGTCCAACAGTTCCTCACTGGCGCCATCATCGTTGCCGCCGTGGCATTCTCCCGGTTGAGCAACAAGGGAGTGTCCTGACCTCCTGCCGAGGCGGTCACGATCCACCTCGGCAGTCGCCTGCACCGGGGCCATTCGCGTGACCCGCCATTCAGATTTCACTCCTATATCTCGAAAGGGACCCCATGAAGAACACCCGAATACTGGCAGCCGTGGCAACCGTGCTGGCCTCAACACTGGCCTTGGCCGGATGTAGTACAGGAACCGCGGCGGAGAGTCGCCAGTCCCCCGGCGGCCACACCCCTGTCGTCGCCCTCTTCACCGCTTCCTATGCCACCCCCGCAGTGAAGCTCGGCGTCGACATGTTTAAGTCCAAAGCGGACAAGATGGGCTGGACTACCAGCGTCTCCGACAGCGCCAACGACTACAACAAACTCAATGCCCAGATGCAGGATGCGATTTCCCGCAAGGTTGACGCCATCGTGATGGGCTACACCTCCCAGGAGAAGACAAGCCTGGGAGTCAGCGCCGCCAATGCGGCGGGCATCCCGGTTTTCGCCATCGACGCTGGCGTCGAACCCTACGAGCCGTACGCACTAAATGTCACTAGCGACAACAGCCAGCTTGCCACCTTGAGCGCCCAGTCCATCATCGATGCCAACCCTAAGGGTGGCAACGTGATCATCATCGGCTGGGACTCCCATCCCGGTATCCGGCTCCGCACCCAGGTGGCCAAGAAGCTGTTCGAGGACCACGGCTTCACGGTGGCGGTAAACCACCAAATCCAATCGCCGGGTGCCGCCCAGGAGGAGTCGATGTCGTTCGTGCAGGACTACCTGCAGGCCAATCCGGGAGACAAAGCCCCCGTAGGCGTTTGGGCCGGGTTTGACGCCGCCGGGTTCGGTGCGGTGCAGGCTATCGAATCAGCCGGGGCGAAAGGAACCGTCGTGGCCAGCATGAACGGTGATGACTTTGCCGTTGCCGAGATCAAAAAGGGCGGCCCGTTTGTCGCAACCGTCCTGCAGGACTGGCCCACCATTGTCGGTGACCTGGTCTCGGGGATGGATACATACTTCACCAAAGGCTCCCTTCCGGCGAAGAACTACATCGAGATCGAGGGAACGCTGATCAACAAGGACAACGCCACTAAGTTCTAGCCTTGCAGTCCAGTGGGTCCCCCGATTCCTGTTTCACGGCGCTGTCCCCGGATCCTCATCAGAGGGTCCGGGGACAGCCCTGTCAACACACCTTCCTCAATCACGCCAGGTAGGGGCCAACCCGACCGGGGAGGCACACTTCAGATGAGCACTTGGAGGGACCTCTGGAAAGCGTGGCCTAAAGTAACCGTCGAGCCCCTCCCGTGTCGATCGGGGCGCCCACAATCACTTCTACGCCACGCGGCCCTTCTTTTGTCCCAGATGGCGCTGCCGCTGTTCAATGGCCGATAAGACGGGCTGGGCGTTTCGAATTTTCGTAGGGCCCCAGGCGACCGGCACCCAGGACCACGAGCTCGAAACGCCGAAGCGGCTGAGGTGTCCAAACCGCGCAACCCGCTGTCGTATCCGTGCACTCTTTACCTCTCATTGACTTTGGTGGCACCCGGCGCTGTTACCATCGCATTCAGGCAGCTCAAGGAGGATGTTTGCCATGGTTCACGCGACGACGAGCGAACATGCAGCTCTTGCGTTGCCCGCTGCCGCGTCCGGGGCCACGGAGGCCACCTGGAGCGAGACAGTCGAACGCTCACTGCTCAGCTTCGATTTTGACTTTGACAAGCACCGTACTTTTCACGGGTTTGTGCAGAGTAAACCCTTCGCGGCCATTGAATTCATCGACATGAGCTGCGGCCGTCACGCCGCCTACCGCGACGAGTCCAAGATCAGCGTCGATGAGCGGCCTGACTACTTGATGACCCTGCAACTATCAGGGGAATTCCGCCTGACGCAGGACGGCAGGACTGCCGTGCTCCGGCCCGGAGAGTTCGCCTTCTACGATTCGACCAAGCCAGCCACGGCGATTAGCAGCGACGATTACCGTTCGCTCTGCGTCAAGTTTCCGCAAAGGCTTCTCCGGCCGATGACCGACACGCTCGCTGAACGCACCGCCACGCGGATGGACGCGGACGCCGGCCTATCGCCGTCCGTGTGGGCGCTCCTCAGCACCCTCAATGCGACGGTGGACTCCGTGGCCAACGTCAATCGCCAGTCGACCGTCCGCGGCATCATGGGCCTGGTCGGCTCCATGTTGAGCAGCCAAAGCGCAGGCGCACCCCCCCGTCGGCAAATTGAGACTCGTGACTCACTACTGGAGCAGATCCGCAGTTACATCGACGACAATTTAGGCAAGCCGGAACTGGACCCCCATGAGATCGCCGGCGCGCACTTCATCTCGGTTCGCCATCTGCATAGCCTCTTCCACGACGACGGCTTCAGCGTTTCGGCCTGGATCAGGGACCGGCGCGTGGAGCGCTGCAGCAATGATCTCGCCGACCCGCTCCTTGCCAGCGTGCCCGTCGCGTCGATCGCCAACCGGTGGGGTTTCAAAGGCGCTTCCCACTTCGGTCAGATATTCAAGTCCGCGACCGGGTTCACCCCTGCGGATTTTCGGCAGATGGCACTGAAAGAAGCCCGCTAGGCGCCTGCCGGCAGTCTGCCGCCGCGCGCCCGGGGGTCTAATCCGCACCTCTCCGGGGCCCGGTAACGGCGCCTTTCCGGGCACCGGCGCGGTCCGTCCGCAACGCTGCGCGCATTCGATAGCCTCCGGCACTCTCTTGCTATTTAAGTGATGGGAATCACGCATACGTTAGAGCCAGCACCACAAACTCGGGTTTACGCGACGTCAAAGGAGACACCCACCATGGCCTATGTTGAAGGCTCACACCACGTGACGCTGTCAGTCGGCAACGCACAGGAGGACGTGGACTTCCACGTCAAAACCCTGGGCATGCGCTTCATCAAGCGCACCGTGCTGTTCGACGGCAGCACGCCGATCTACCACCTGTACTACTCCAACGCCAACGGCGATCCCTCCTCCGTTGTCACCACCTTCCCGTGGGCGCAGGCCGGCCTGCACGGCAAGCGCGGCACCAACCAGGCCCGCGAAGTCCTGCTGTCCGTTCCCTCCACCTCCATGGATTTCTGGCACCAGCGCCTCAACCAGCACAAGGTCGAGGTGGAGAACATCGAGGTGTTCGACCAGCGCCGGCTGGCGTTCCGGCACCCGTCCGGAATCGAATATGTCTTCGTCGGCAACGACGGCGACGAGCGCGAAGGCTTCGCCGGCAACGGCGTACCGGAAGAGCACGCCATCCACGGGATCCACGGCGTCGGCATCCACGTCACCACTCCGGAGCGGATGGTCGACTTCGCCAATGACACGTTCTTCTCCCAGGGCAACCTCGCCGAGGAAGGCGACCGGGCCGTTTTCCAGGTCGGCAACGCCAAGCACGGGAACCACGTGGAGCTGACCGCCAACATCTCCGAGGATCAGGGCACCTGGCACTACGGTTCGGGCACCTACCACCATTTCGCCTGGAACCTGGACACCTTGAAGAACCAGGACGAGGTCAAGTTCGGGATCGAAGGAGCCGGCTACACGGACATCTCCGAGCTCAAGGACCGCAAGTACTTCAAGAGCGTCTACGTCCGCAGCCCCGGCGGCGCTTTGTTCGAGCTCGCCGTCACGCACGAAGACGGCGGCTGGGACTGCGATGAATCCCCGCAGGAACTCGGCACCCGGTTCCAGCTCCCCGAGCAGTTCGAACACCAGCGCACCGCAATCTTTGAGCAGCTCGAACACATCGACGTCTAACGGCGCACTACGTAAAGGAAACCAGTCCCGTGAGTGAACAGACGATCACCGCCTCCCGGCTCCATGTCAGCAATGAATTTGACGCCCTCATGGAGCGCCTGGACGCGATCACCCCCCTACTGAAAGCCAACGCCGACGCGAACGAAGCCGGCGGAAGGCTCACCCCCGAAGTCGAAGCGGCCCTGCTCAAATCCGGCGCATACCGCGTGGGCATCCCGCAAAACCTGGGCGGCTACGAATTCTCGCCGCGGCAGGTCATTGAAACCATCGAAAAGATCTCCTACGCCGACGGCTCCGCCGGCTGGGTCTTTATGGCGCTGCAGATGATCACCGGAACCACCGCCGCGTGGCTCGGCGACGAAGCCACACAGGAACTGTTCGGCGGAGAAAATCACGCCCTGATCGCCGGCCAGGGCACCCGGTTGGGAACGGCAGCGAAGGTCGACGGCGGCTATCGCCTCTCCGGCTCCTGGTCCTTCGCATCCGGCATGCACCAGGCCACCCACATCCACACCGCCGCTTTCTGCCCGGATACCAACCAGGCGCTGGTCTTTACGCTCCCCAAGGAACAGGCAACCCTGATCGACAACTGGGACGTCATGGGCCTGAGGGCAACGGGAAGCATCGACTACGTGATCGAGGACGTCTTTGTCCCGGACAACTTCACCTACGAGGTCTCCATCATGGACGCCCTCAACGGCGGTGCGATCTACCACCTCGGGCTGGCCAACATGTCAGGCATCTGCCACACCGGCTGGGCCCTGGGCGTCGCGCGCAGGCTGCTGGATGAGATGAAGGGACTTGCCGGCAAGAAAACGGGGGCCCCCGGCGCCACAGTGGATACGGACCAGTTCCATGCCGCGTACGCGAAGGCGGAAGCAACGCTGCGTTCGGCCCGCGCCTGGACCATGGAGGTCTGGGCGGATAACGAGGCCGCCCTGGACCGGGGGGAGCTGCTCTCCACCGAACAGGAGACGCTCACCCGGCTCGCCCTGAACAACGTGACCTGGTCCGCCCATGAGGTCACCATGGCCGTGTACAAGTGGGCGGCCACGGCGGCCCTTCGCTCCGGAGACATCCAGCGGTTCTTCCGTGACATGCACGCCGGCACCCAGCACATCACCTCGGGCCCGGTGGTCCTGCAGAACTGCGGACGGCAGCTCGCCGGTCTGGCACCGAATGCGCGGTGGGTTTTCCTGGATCTCCAGGACCAGTAGGACCACACCACGTCACACCGTTTGCGTGGGCCGGCCGCAGCGCCGGCCGGCCCACGCACAACTTGGAGGAGCAATTATGTCTATGACATCACCTACCCAGCATGCGGCACGTCTCTCGGATCAGCTTGCCGATGGCCATTTCGAACAGACCCTGACCGCAGAGGATTTCAAAGAAGCCTTCCGCAACCATCCCGCCGGCGTTTCCGTCGTCACTGCCGACCCGGGAGACGGGCCCGTCGGCCTGACGGCCACGTCGGTCTTTTCCGTCTCGGCGAGCCCGCCCCTGCTGGTTTTTTCCCTGTCGGGCCGCTCGACTTCGGCTCCCGCGCTACGCCGGGCGGACACCGTCGTCGTCCATCTGCTCGGCGCTGACCAGATCGGGCTGGCCAAAACGTTTTCCACCAGCGGCATCGACCGTTTCGCGGACAGCAGCATCTGGACCCGTTTGGTCACTGGAGAACCCGTGCTTCCCGACGCCAACGCCTGGCTCCGTGGCAGGATCGTCAACCAGATGGAAGCGGGAGACTCCACGGTCGTCGCGGTCCAGGTCCTGCAGGTCAACATCCCCGATGCCGAGTCCCGCCCGGCCGGCCAGTCCCACCCGTTGGTCTACCACAACCGCACCTGGCACCAGCTCAGCGACGACTCAGTGATGCCCTGACCCGATGACTTCGAGTCCGAAGGAAACGATGCTGCCCAATCCCCATCTTGCCCAGGAACCGACGCTCCACGGGGCGCGGCCCGAAGCCGCCGGACTCACCGTCTACGCCGTTCACGGCCGTGGCCAGTCCCCCACATTCATGACCGAACTGGCGGACCGCATCGGTCTTTCCGAGATCGCGTACCTGATCCCCGCCGCCTGCGATTCGAGCTGGTACCCGGCCGGGTTCATGGAACCGTTAGAGAAGAACCAGCCGAACCTTGACCACGCCCTCGAGGCCGTCGGATGCCACCTTGAGCGGATCGCCGGGAAAGGCATCGCACCCGGGAAGGTCGTACTGCTGGGCTTCTCCCAAGGGGCTTGCCTGCTTTCGGAATTCCTGCTGCACCACCAGCACCGGTACGCCGCCGCTGTGCTTCACACCGGTGGCTACCTCGGCCCCGTCGAACACGGCTGGCCGGAAACCGGCGGGCTGGCCGGAGTCCCCGTGCTGATGGCATCCGCGGCCGAAGATGCCTGGGTTCCGCTGCCCCGGATCGAGGCCACGGCGGCAGCCCTGTCGAAGGCGGGCGCCGCCGTCGAACTTCACACCTATGACGACACCGAGCACCACATCAACGACGATTCGGTTGCCCGCATCCGCAAACTGCTCGCCAACCTTTTGACTTCAAAGGAGTCCTGACATGCCTGCCACCGCCCCTCATCTCACTGACAGCCCGCTCGTCGCCTCCCGGCGAGGTCATTTCTGGATCCCGGGAGAACGGGTCGCGACGCCGGGGGGAACGGTTCAGCGTGCACCCATGTTCGTGGACTGGGAAGCGCCGGAGCACATCACCCAACCCCATCCCCTGGTGCTGGTTCACGGCGGCGGCGGACAAGGTACCGACTGGACGGGCACACCCGATGGCCGTCCGGGGTGGGCGCAGCGGTTCCTCGAAGGAGGCTTTGCCGTTTACATCGTTGACCGGCCGGCCCACGGCCGGTCCCCCTACCACCCGGACGTTGTCGGCCCTATGGGCGGCGCCTTCCCCTACGAAGCCGCCGCGGGCTTGTTCCTGCCGGAAGAAGCCGCCGGTTCCCAGACGCAATGGGGTTACGAAAGGGAAATCGGTTCGGCAGACATTGACCAGCTCGTCGCCGCCATGGGCCCGCTGCCGGCGGACCTGGGCGAATCTCAGGCGATGGACGGCGAGCGGCTGGCCAGGCTGCTGGACCGGATCGGTCCGGCGGTCATCGTGACGCACTCCGCGGGCGGTCCGGCAGGCTGGCTCGCGGCCGATGCACGGCCGGAGCTTGTCCTGGGCATCGCGGCGGTGGAACCGATCGGCCCCGCCTTTGCCGATTTCCCCGGTCTGGGCAGCCTCAACTGGGGACTCACTGCGGCCCCGATGAGCTACATGCCGCCGCAGGCGACGCCGGAGGAACTCCAGGCTGCCGACCCCGAATCCCTGCGGCTGCCGGCGCTGAAAGACAAGCCGATCGCCGTCATTACCGGCAGCGCATCGGGATTCGCCGGGTTCGCGCCCGACGTCGTCAATTTCCTGAGGACGGCAGGCGCCGACGCGCAGTGGCTGCACCTGAAGGAATACGGCATCGAGGGCAACGGCCACGGCCTGATCTTCGAATCCAACTCGGATGACACCATCAAGCCTGTCATCGCATGGATCGAAGCACACTGGCCCCGCGCATGAGCACTCCGGACGTCGTAGAGACCGATGTGCTGATTGTCGGTTCCGGACCGGCAGGGTCATCGGCCGCGTTGTTTCTCTCTTCGCTGGGTGTACCGAACATCATGGTCACGAAGTACCGGTGGACAGCCAACACGCCGCGGGCCCACATCACCAACCAGCGGACCATGGAGATCTTCCGGGATCTGGGCATCGAGGACCAGGTGCTCGCCGATGCAACACCGCACGGGATGATCGGGGACACGGTCTTCTGCACCTCCATTGCCGGTGAAGAGATCGGCCGCATCCTCACGTGGGGGAACCACCCTGCCCGCCATGCTGACTACGAGCTTGCGTCGCCCTCGCTGAACTGTGACATCCCCCAGACCTATCTCGAACCGATCCTGGTCCGGAACGCCACCGTGCGCGGAACGCAGACCCAGTTCTCCACCGAGTACCTGTCCCACACGCAGGACGCGCACGGCGTCACCGTCCGTGTACTGGACCGGGTCACCGGCAGCGAATACAGCATCCGTGCCAAGTACCTGATTGGCGCGGACGGCGCCCGGTCCAAGGTTGCGGCCCACATCCAGCTGCCCTACGAGGGCCGGATGGACATTGCCGGCTCGATGAACATCACGTTCAAGGCGGACATCGCCGGGCTGGTGGGGCACCGCCCCTCGGTCCTGTACTGGGTGATCCAGCCGGGATCGAACATCGGAGGCATCGGCGCCGGCCTGGTCCGCATGGTCCGGCCGTGGAACGAATGGCTGATCGTCTGGGGGTACGACATCAGCAAAGAACCCCCGGAAGTGACCAACGAGGCTGCCACGGAGATCGTCCGCAAACTGATCGGCCTCCCGGACCTCGACGTGGAAATCACGGGCACATCCCTTTGGGGAAACAACGAACAGTACGCCACGGAGCTGCGGTCCGGACGGGTCTTCTGCGCCGGAGACGCCGTGCACAAGCACCCGCCCAGCAACGGGCTGGGCTCCAACTCGTCCATCCAGGACTCGTACAATCTGGCGTGGAAACTCGCGGCCGTCCTCGGCGGACAAGCGGGCGAGGAGCTGCTGGACAGCTACACCGCGGAACGGGCACCGGTGGCCAGGCAGATTGTGCTGCGCGCCAACCAGTCCGGCCGCGAGTTCGGCAGACTGTTCGAGGCACTCGGAATCGACGGGGCCGAATCACCCGAGCAAATGCGGGAGCTGATCGAGTCCCGCAAGGCCAACAGCCCGGCAGGCGCAGCCAAGCGCGCGGCAGTCCAGGAAGCCATGGAACTGAAGAACTATGAGTTCAACGCCCACGGGGTGGAACTTGGCCAGCACTACGTCTCCTCGGCCGTGGTCGGGGACGGCACCATCAAACCGGCGCCGGCGCGCGACCCCGAGCTGTACTACGAGCCCTCCACCTACCCCGGTGTGCGGCTGCCCCATGCTTGGGTGGGTGACAACACTACAAAGCACTCCACCCACGACCTGGCGCCCTACGGCCAGTTCACGCTCTTCACCGGCATTACCGGCGAGGACTGGGACACCGCCGCCCGGAAGGTCAGCGATCAGCTGGGCGTGGAGGTGAAGGCGGTGGTGATCGGCCCTGGCCGTGAAGTCACCGACCTTTACTTCGACTGGGCGAAACTGCGCGGCGTCGAAGAAGACGGGGCAGTCCTGGTCCGCCCGGACAAACACGTCGGCTGGCGCGCCAACAACCTGCCTGCCAACCCCGAATCCGCCCTCCTGGACGCCATGTCCGCCATCCTGAATCGAGGCACGTCAGCATGAGCCTGAACTTTAACCACGTCACCCTGGGGCAGCGGGTCCTTTTTGGCTCCGGGAAGGCCGCCGAGAATCTCGCGGCCGAGGTCGAGCGACTGGGTGCCAGGACGGTGATGGTCATCGCATCGGCGGCCGAGGAACAGATCGCCCGGGATGTCGCTGCAGGCATCGACGTGGCGCTGCAGTACGACGACGTCGCCCCGCACGTGCCGCTGGACAAGGCCGAAAAGGCCCGCGCGGCCGCCGCAGCGAGCCGCGTTGACCTGCTCGTCTGCGTCGGCGGCGGTTCGACGACGGGCCTGGCCAAAGCCATTGCCTTGACCTCCGGGTTGCCGATTATTGCGGTCCCCACCACCTATGCCGGGTCCGAGGCCACCAATGTGTGGGGCCTGACGGAATCGTCCCGCAAAACTACCGGCACTGACGACAGGGTCCTGCCCGTCACGGTGATTTACGACGCCGAACTCACGCTCTCGCTTCCTGCGGAGCTTTCCGTGGCTTCCGGTTTGAACGCCCTGGCCCACTGTGTGGACTCCATGTGGGCTCCGCGGGCCGACCCGATCAACAGTGCCCTCGCCGCGGAGGGAATCCGGGCCCTCTCTGAAGGCCTGCCGGCAGTCAAGGCGGACCCGTCCGGTGTGGAGGGACGGGAACAGGCCCTGTACGGGGCGTATCTCTCCGCGGTCGCATTCTCCTCGGCCGGGTCCGGGATGCACCACAAGATCTGCCATGTCCTGGGCGGGGCCTACAACCTGCCGCATGCCCAGACGCACGCCACGGTACTTCCCTATGTGCTCGCGTTCAACGCACCCCACGCGCCGGAGGCCGCAGCACGCATAGCGGCTGCCTTCGGCACGGCGGACGCGGTCACCGGGCTGAACCGGCTGCGGGACGTCCTTGACGCCCCGAAGGCCCTCAAGGACTACGGCATGGCCGAGGAGGCCATCGGCGAAGCCGTGGGCCTCATCCTCCCCGTCATTCCCGCCTCCAACCCCAAGCAGGCGACAGCTGAAAATCTCACCGAGCTGATCAGGGCCGCCTACTTCGGGACCACGCCGGGCCTCTAGAAAGTTGAAACACATGACCAGCACCATCCCGGCCGGGGTTTCCGCCGAGCAGGAAGCCGTCGAGCAGCAGCTCATCGACACCGTCGTAGCTTCGTTCAACACCACCGACGATCCGCGGCTGCGGCAGCTGATGCAGTCCCTCACAAAGCACCTGCACGCCTTCATCCGCGAAGTCCGGCTCACTGAAGCGGAGTGGAGCAGCGGGATCCGGTTTCTTACCGAAGCCGGGCACATCACGGACGATCAGCGCCAGGAGTTTATCCTCCTCTCCGACGTCCTCGGGGCGTCCATGCAGACCATCGCAGTGAACAACCAGGCCTACCGGGACGCCACGGAATCAACGGTCTTTGGGCCGTTCTTTGTGGAGGACGCACCCGAAATCGCCAATGGCGGTGACATCGCCGGCGGTGCGCCCGGACAGCCCTGCTGGGTCGAAGGCACAGTCAGGGACACCGACGGCAATCCGGTCCCCGGCGCCCGGATCGAGGTCTGGGAAGCTGACGAGGACGGCTTCTATGACGTCCAGTACTCGGACGACAGGGTCAGCGGGCGGGCCCACCTGTACTCGGATGACCAGGGCCGTTACCGCTTCTGGGGACTGACCCCCACGCCCTATCCCATTCCGCACGACGGACCGGTCGGCAAAATGCTCGCCGCCACGGGCCGTTCCCCCATGCGCGCCGCGCACCTTCACTTTATGGTCACCGCCAAAGACATGCGAACGCTCGTCACGCACATCTTCGTACGCGGCGACAGGCAACTTGAAATAGGCGACAGCGTCTTCGGCGTCAAAGAATCCCTGATCAAGGATTTCGCGGAACAAGCCCACGGCGCCCCAACCCCAGACGGGCGTGACCTCGGGACCCGCACCTGGTCCCGCACCCGCTTCGATGTCCTCCTGGCCCCGCACACAGTCTGAGCGCCAGAGCTGGCGCGAACTGCTTGGCCCTCACTAGTTCGAGACGTGTAGTCCCGTGGGCTCAAACATCGATGGTGACGACTGCACGCGACCCAGGATCCATACGGGCGCCGGCTTCTGAGCTGACGGCCCGTGAGACGCAGCAGCACATCTTGGCCGCGGCGTGCTGCTGGCGTTCGCTGTAGAACACGTCCCGGTGGTCAATGGCGCCCTGCAAACCCAGCAGGCGCACTTCACATAGTCCGCATTCGCCCTTGCGGCAATCGAACATCATGTCCACGCCGGCGTCTTCGAGGGCTTCCAGCATGGACTTCCCGGGCCCGACGGTCGTCTCCACACCCAGCCGGGGGACGCGGACGACGAACTCCTCGGGGTCGAACCAGCCGCTGTTGCCGAACGTCTCGTAGCGCAGGTTCGGGACGCTCAGCCCGCGCGCGCCCCAACCGCGTTTCACCGCGTCCATGAGCCGGATCGGTCCACACATATAAAGTTCGGCGTCCGGGTCTACCCCGGCCAGCAGCTCGTCGACCTTCAGCGCCGTGCCTTCGTCATCCACGTGCACCCGCAGCGCGTCGCCGTGGAGCGCTTCCAGCTGGGGAAGGTAGGCCATGGCGGACCGGCTGCGGCCGGCGTAGACGAGGGTGTAATCCGCTTTGATGTTGCGCAGCACCCGGGCCATGTTGACCATCGCGGTGATCCCGATGCCGCCGGCCAGGAGCACGTAGCGCGGGGCGCCCACGCGGAGCGGGAAGTTCTGCAGCGGCTGGGTGATCTCCAGCTGGGCCCCTACCTCCAGGCCCTGCATGAAGACCGAGCCGCCGCGGGACTGCGGCGCCCGGTAGACGCTGATGGCCACGTACAGGCCGTCCTCGCTGGAATCCACCACGGAATAGGAACGCTTGTGGCGTTCTCCGTCGATCGTGAGCATGACGTCGATATGGGAGCCGGGCTCCGCCTTCTTTGGCAGAGACTGGGACAGGACCAGCCGCCGGGTTTCGGCGGTGATGGCTTCCGCCTCGACGACTGTTCCGGTCTGCCAGACTTCTATGTTGGTTGCTGCCATGACTAACTTCTTACTTCTCGCTGGGCTGGACGGGTCAGGTGTCGGTCAGACGGTGGGGATGAGCCGGCCCTCGGCGGCAAGCTGGCGCTCAATGAGCCTGCGGACCCACATGCCGCCGGCGTCGATGTTGAGGTTGTAGAACTCGTAGT
>NZ_JABFMX010000002.1:180358-260043 GCF_013359735.1 Arthrobacter sp. C9C5 | reverse complement strand
CCGAAGATCGCGCCTTCGGCCGCCATCACGGCCTTGATGAAGGAGTGTCCCACCCCCTGCACTGAGCAATGGACATAATGCGTAGATGTCCATCCCTGGCCGGGCGCGGGGAGCATTCCCACTCCGCACCGACCCGGCCACCGCGGAACATGTCCACCCCCTGCACTGAGCAATGGACATAATACGTATATGTCCATCCCTGGCCGCTCGCTGGGAGCATGCCCACTCTCCGCGCCTGCCAAGGGACATGTCCTCGCCTAGAGCCGAGCAATGCACATAGTGCCTATATGTCCACTGCTCGTCGCGCGAACGGAGCATGCCCATTCAGCGCCCGTCCGACCGCGGAACATGTCCATCTACGATGCTGCAACGCGGACAAGTCCAGTGCTGGCGGCAAGGAGTGCGCACATCCAACGGCCTCCTTGCCTAAGCCCGGAGCCGACCGGCGTCAAGCGGCCGCGGAGAGCCGGTTCAACGTCTCACGGACCATGGCTATGAATTCCTGCGGACGGTATTTGAGCAGCGGGTAGGTCACAACCAGGGTGGGCACGCCCAACCGGACGGTGACGTTCCACCGCCGTCGGTCTTCTTCGAAACTCGCCCGGTCCATGTGGAAACCGGCACCATCGGTTTCAATCCCCAGCCGGCCGTCCACCATGAGGTCCAGATGGCCCATTCCCGGGATGTTCACCTGGGACTCAACCTGGAAGCCCGCCCGTCGCAGCAGGAACCGCGCCATGCACTCGATGACCGACTGAGACTGCGGAACGATAGCCGCAGCAATTCTGCGCTCCCGGGCGTCGCTCCGGCCGGCCAGCCGCTGTCGAAGTGACGACAGCGGAAGGCCCTTGAGCACGACAGCGGATTCGGCGATTGCGAGGCCCTCCAGCTCTGGCAGGCAACGCAGGCTTTGGACCACGGTGTCCAGCAGTGTCGGCGGTGCCGCTGACCGGTGGCAGACAAAGCCCTGGTAACTGCGGCTGTGGGTCAGCGCAACATGCGGATGCTTGGGCGCTTCGAGCACCCAGAGCCCATCAAAGTGGGCGGCAGTGACACAGGCCGGCTCTGCGGGCAGGGACCGGATAGCGACCAATTGCGCATCCGCTCCCGGCATTGCGTAGACGCCACGGGCCACACGGGCAACCGTTCCGTTGGCTAGGGCCGCGTTGAGCTGGAAGCTGGATATTCCTGCTGCCGCGAGATGCTTGGCGCGGGCCACGCCGTCGTAGCTGGACATGACTTCACTGACTTTGACCATGGCCCCATGGTCTCGATGCCGCCCGGCTCGGAGCAGCCCCCGTTTCCGCTATGTGCACAAGTGCGTGTCCAGTGTCGGGCGCCCGGACTGGACATGTCCATTGGTCAGAAAGGGGCATGTCCGCTGCCGGGCCCAAGCAGTGGACATACTGCCAATATGTCCACTGCCGGGAGCGAAGAATGGGCATGTCCCAAGGGTGCGGCAACGAGGAATGGGCAGGTACACCCGCGCGGGCGAAGGATGGGCATGTCCGGCGGCTGCGCTACCCCGCGCGCCGTGCGTAGCGGCGGCACCAGAGCAGCATGGCCACCGTGACCGCGGCCGTGCCGAAGATCCACAGGTTCCCGGCGAGGTCCGCGATGATCAGCCGCTTGCCTATCTCGAGGGTGGACCACCAGCCTGTCAGCGCGTAGCATCCCGCGCCGCAGACCGCCGTCGGGACCAGGGAGCGGAACGCCGACCCGAGCAGCAGCTCCACCGATGCCAGCAGCACCAGCGCGGCCACGGCGCCCCAGGGAAGTTCGACGCCGGCCACCAGCAGCTGCTGCCGGTGCAGCACGGTGCCGGCCAGGGCAACAAAAAGAGCTGCCGGCAGGGCGGCGGCAATGCCGCCTGCCCTTCCGGCAGCTCTCTTAGTCACGTCTCAGCCGAAGCCCGGAGACCGGGATCAGACCTTGGCGCGGGCGCGGTTGGCCTTGGCACGCTCGTTGGTGTCCAGGATGACCTTGCGGATGCGGATCGCATCCGGGGTAACCTCGACGCACTCGTCTTCGCGGGCGAATTCGAGGGACTCTTCGAGGGTCAGGTCGCGCGGCGGCGTCAGGTTCTCAAAGGTGTCCGAGGAAGCGGCACGCATGTTGGTGAGCTTCTTTTCCTTGGTGATGTTGACGTCCATGTCGTCGGCGCGGGAGTTCTCGCCGACGATCATGCCCTCGTAGACCTCGGAGGTGGGCTTGACGAAGAAGGAGCCACGCTCCTGCAGGTTGATCATGGCGAACGGGGTCACAACGCCGGCGCGGTCGGCGATCATCGAACCGTTGGTGCGGTACTCGATCGGGCCGGCCCACGGCTCGTAGCCCTCGGAGATGGAGGCGGCGATGCCGGCGCCACGGGTGTCCGTGAGGAACTTGGTGCGGAAGCCGATCAGGCCACGGGCCGGAACGATGAATTCCATGCGGCACCAGCCGGTGCCGTGGTTGGCCATGTTGGTCATGCGGCCCTTGCGGGCAGCCATGAGCTGCGTGACCGCGCCGAGGTATTCTTCGGGCACGTCGATGGTCATGTGCTCCATCGGCTCGTGGACCTTGCCGTCGATGGTCTTGGTGACAACCTGCGGCTTGCCGACGGTCAGCTCGAAGCCTTCGCGGCGCATCTGCTCGACGAGGATGGCGAGCGCGAGCTCGCCACGGCCCTGGACTTCCCAAGCATCCGGACGCTCGGTGGGGAGCACCTTGATGGAGACGTTACCGATCAGTTCCTTATCGAGGCGGTCCTTGACCTGGCGTGCGGTGACCTTCGCGCCCTTGACCTTGCCGGCCAGCGGCGAGGTGTTGATACCGATGGTCATGGAGATGGCGGGGTCGTCCACCGTGATCAGCGGCAGCGGCTGCGGGTTCTCTGCGTCGGTCAGTGTCTCACCGATGGTGATTTCCTCGATGCCGGCGACGGCGACAATCTCGCCCGGGCCCGCGGACTCGGCCGGGACGCGGTCCAGGGCCTTGGTGGCGAGCAGTTCGGTGATCTTGACGTTCTTGAGCTCGCCGTTGGCGCGCGCCCAGGCCACCGTCTGACCCTTACGCAGGGTGCCGTTGTAGATACGCAGCAGGGCAAGGCGGCCAAGGAACGGGGAGGCGTCAAGGTTGGTGACGTGCGCCTGCAGCACACCGTTCGGGTTGTAGGTCGGCGCCGGGATGTGGTCGATGATGGTCTGGAACAGCGGCTCCAGGTCCTCGTTCTCCGGAGCGGTGCCGTCAGCGGGCTGCTCAAGCGAAGCGCGACCCACCTTGGCGGCGGCGTAGACGACCGGAACGTTAAGGATCTTGTCCAGGTCCAGGTCCGGTACTTCGTCGGCGAGGTCGGAGGCCAGGCCAAGGAGCAGGTCCATGGACTCGTGGACGACTTCCTCGATCCGGGCGTCGGGGCGGTCGGTCTTATTGACCAGCAGGATCACCGGGAGGTGCGCGGCGAGGGCCTTGCGCAGCACGAAGCGGGTCTGGGGCAGCGGGCCCTCAGAGGCGTCGACGAGGAGGACGACGCCGTCGACCATGGACAGGCCGCGCTCGACCTCACCGCCGAAGTCGGCGTGGCCGGGGGTGTCGATCACGTTGATCGTGATGGTCTCACCGTGCGAGGACGGACCGTTGTAGGCCACCGTGGTGTTCTTGGCCAGGATGGTGATGCCCTTTTCGCGTTCCAGGTCACCGGAGTCCATGACGCGGTCTTCGAGGTGGTTGTGCTCGGCAAAGGAGTTGGTCTGCTTGAGCATGGCGTCGACCAGAGTGGTCTTGCCGTGGTCAACGTGGGCCACGATCGCGACGTTGCGCAGGTCACTGCGCGATGCAGTGGCTACCGCAGTGTTGGTGGTGGTTTCAGACATGCGTTATTGCTCGATTCAGTGGTGAAGTCAGCTGTTGTATCGCGACATTTCCAACCGGAACGCACGACAGGTACGGCCCTTTGACACAGGGCGCCTTCATCCATTCTAGACGCTAGGGCATTTATTGGCCTAAAATCCCAAAGCGCCCCTCCCCCCGGCCTGTTACCGAATCGTGAGTCCCCACGCTGTCAGGTGACCAAAGTCACTGGCATTCGGCCCGGGTATGCCGCATTATTGCTGGAGTAACTACGAACGCGGGGGAAGTCCGACATGCCAAGCGCCCAGAGGATGGCCCGTATCACTCCGCCATTTCTCGCCGCAGCCCTCTTCCTTGGCAGTTGTACCCCGGCTCCCGATGCAGCCGAGCTGCCTAAAACCTCAGACCGCGTGAAGGAGCTTCCCGCGGCCGCGGCGGCCGGTCCCGGCCAGCCGGCGGCCGCGGGCACCGTCAGCAAGAAGACGGCCGCAGGCCCGGATGGCCTGCCAGCGGGATCGCTGTACCGGAACCCGGCCAACGGCAGGGACGAAGTCATCGTCGAGGGCATTCAAAACACCGCCGTGCTGATCGGCGATTCCCAGTCCGAGCCGTCGATGAGCTGGCCCAGGCTCGCCCTCCGGAAGCTCGGCTACAACGTCGTCTTCTGCGGCGGCAGTGGCACCGGCTTTGTGGTCGGCAACGGCGCCCGCGGCAGTTACATCGATGCCTTGGAAAACGGGGAATGGCATCTGCCGTACGGGGCACCCCCGGTGGTTGTCATTGAGGGCGGCGGAAACGATGCCACCCGGGGGGCATCCGACTTCGACATCGAAGAGCACGCCGAGCGCCTGATCGACGCCGTTGAGGAACGCTACCCCGCCGCCGAAGTAGTGATGGTCGGGACGCTCGCGCGGGGCGCCCAGGCCGGTGGCGGACGCCGGACACAGGTTGATTCGCTGCTGGGTTCCGTCGCCAAGGAGTACGGGCTTTCCTTCGTCAGCGTGGGCGACTGGCTGACCCGCTACGGCCTTGACCGCTACCTTGCCGACGACCGCCACTTGAACGCCGAGGGCAACGAGGCGGCGGCCGCCCTGCTGAGCAAACGCCTTGAGGCGCTCGGGCTCGTCTAGGACCGACCGCACAGGTAACGACAGCGAACAGGAAGGGAGCCAGCGCCCACGTTGTGGACGCCGGCTCCCTTCCTAAAGGCGGCAGTGACGGTGCAGCAGCCGGCCCCTAGGCCGTTGCCACCTCGGGCGGCAGCATGAGCTTGGCGCCGGGAATCGCGTTGAGCAGGGCCTTCGTGTAGTCCTGCTGCGGCGAGTCGAACACGTCGTCGGTGGAACCGGTTTCGACCAGTTTGCCCTTCTCCATCACGCACACGTGGTCGGCGATCTGCCGGACCACCGCGAGGTCATGGGTGATGAACAGGTATGTCAGGCCCAGCCGGGACTGCAGGTCTGCCAGCAGGTTCAACACCTGCGCCTGCACCAGCACGTCGAGTGCGGAAACGGCCTCGTCGCAGATGATCACCTCAGGGTCGAGGGCCAAGGCGCGCGCGATTGCCACGCGCTGGCGCTGGCCGCCGGAGAGCTCGTTCGGGTACCGCTGCATGGTGGACTGCGGCAGCGCCACCTGGTCCAGCAGTTCCCGGACCTTCTTCTCGCGGCTGGCCTTGTCACCGATCTTATGGGTCCGCAGCGGTTCCTCGATGGTCCGGAAGATGTTGTACATCGGATCGAGGGAACCGTAAGGGTCCTGGAAGATCGGCTGCACGCGGCGGCGGAAGGCGAAAATCTCCTTGCTGTTCAGCGTGGAGGTGTCGACGCCGTCGAACACGATCTTGCCCGAGGTGGGCTTGAGCAGGTTCAGCACCATCTGGGCCACCGTGGACTTGCCGGAACCCGACTCCCCCACGATCGCCGTCGTGGTTCCGCGCTTGACGCTGAAGGAGACATCGTCCACCGCGGTGAAGTCGGTGGAACGGCCGAAGCCGGAGCGCAGCTTGAAGACCTTGCTCAGGTTCTCAATCTGGAGCACCTCGTCGGGCAGGCTCGTTGAGACGACGACGTCCTCGGCGGGTGCCAGGAGATCGTCAGATTCGACACCGAGTTCCTTCGCGGCCTGGATGCGCCGTGACGCCAGCGACGGCGCCGAGGCGACCAGCCGCTGGGTGTAAGGGTGCTGCGGGTTCTGCAGCAGCTCCAGCGAGGGACCCGATTCGACGACCTGTCCGCGGTACATGACCACGACCTTGTCGGCGCGTTCGGCGGCAAGACCGAGGTCGTGGGTGATCAGCAGGACGGCCGTTCCCAGTTCCGTGGTCATCTTGTCCAGGTGGTCCAGGATCTGTCGCTGCACCGTCACGTCCAGGGCCGACGTCGGCTCATCGGCGATGAGCAGGCGCGGCTGGCAGGACAGGCCGATGGCGATCAGGGCACGCTGGCGCATGCCGCCGGAGAACTCGTGCGGGTACTGACTGGCACGGCGCGCAGCATCGGGCAGTCCGGCCTCGGACAGCACCTTCGCGACGTCGTCCGGGCCGCTGGGCAGCCCGTTCGCCTTCAGCGTTTCCCGCACCTGGTAACCGATCTTCCAGACCGGGTTGAGGTTGGACATCGGGTCCTGCGGCACCATGCCGATGCTGTTGCCGCGGAGCTCGATCATGCGCTTCTCGGAGGCGTGGGCGATGTCCTCGCCGTCGAAGATGACCTGGCCGGCGGCCACCCGGCCGTTGCCCGGAAGCAGGCCGATGGCGGCCAGCGCCGTCGTCGACTTGCCGGAACCGGACTCGCCGACGATGGCGACGGTTTCGCCGGGCATCACCGTGAGGTGCGCGTTGCGGACAGCGTTCACTTCGCCGTTGCTGGTGGTGAAGCTGATTGCCAGATCCTTGATTTCAAGGAGCGGGCGTCCGGCGGCCGCGCCGGCTTCGTGGAATTCGACAGAGGCGTTCATGGCGTCCCCTTTCATCGCTTGCGCGCTTTGGGATCGAGCGCATCACGCAGGGCGTCGCCCAGCATGATGAAGCTCAGGACGGTGATGGACAGCGCGATGGCCGGGTACAGCAGCGGCATCGGGTTGGACCGCAGGGAGGCCTGCGCTGCCTGGATGTCATTGCCCCACGACATGACGCTCGGCGGGAGGCCGATGCCGAGGAAGGACAGCGTGGACTCGGCGACGATGAAGGTGCCCAGCGAAATGGTGGCCACGACGATGATCGGCGCGAGCGAGTTCGGCATAACGTGGCGCATGAGCGCACCGAACTTGGAGACACCCAGCGAGCGGGCGGCCGTCACGAAGTCCGCGTTGCGGACCTCGATCACGGCGCCGCGGGTGATGCGGGCGATCTGCGGCCAGCCGAAGGTCACCAGGATCAACACGAGCGTCCAGGCCGTGCGGTTGGCACGGAACACCGGAAGCTGCATCAGCACGATGGCGCCGAGGATCAGCGGCAGCGCGAAGAAGATGTCGTTGATGCGGGCCAGGATGGAGTCCACCCAGCCGCCGTAGTAGCCGGCGAGGGCACCCATGATGCCGCCGATCAGGAGGACGCCAAGGGTGGTGAAGAGTCCCACGGTCACCGAAGAGCGCGTGCCGAAAATGACGCGTGCGTACACGTCGCAGCCCTGCTGGGTGAAGCCCAGCGGGTGCCCGGCGGCCGGTCCGGCGTCGGAATTGGCCAGCTGGCACGCTTCCGAGGCCGGGTCGATGCCGGAAAACAGCGAGGGGAAGAGCGAGACGGCGACGACGACGAGGATCAGGAAGGCGGAGATCAGGAAGAGCGGCTGCCTGCGCAGGTTCTTCCACGCCTCGCCCCAAAGGCTCAGGGGTGCCTGATCTTCCTTGACTTTGTCGGTTGCCTGCAGCGGCGTCTCGGAGAAGTCGGCGACGAAGTGCTCGACGTGCCGCTTGGCGGGGGCCGCGTTGGTCGTCTCTGGGGTCATGTTCTCAGGCGTCATAGCGGATCCTTGGGTCAAGCCAGGCGTACAGCAGGTCTACAAGCAGGTTGGACACGACGTAGATCAGCACCAGCACGGTGACGATCGAGACGACCGTGGGTCCTTCGCCCTGCGTCACGGCCCTGTAGAGCCGGTTGCCGACGCCGGGGACGTTGAAGATGCCCTCGGTAACGATGGCTCCGCCCATCAGGGCGCCCAGGTCGGCGCCGAGGAAGGTGATGACCGGGATCAGCGAGTTGCGGAGGATGTGAACGCGGACCACACGGAAACGGGACAGGCCCTTCGCGGTGGCGGTGCGCACATAGTCGGCGTTCATGTTTTCGATGACGGACGTCCGGGTCAGGCGCAGGACGTAGGCGAATGAGCCCAGTCCGAGGACGATCGCCGGCAGGATCAGGTCCTGGACCGTGGCGGCCGAGCTGACGGTGGGCTTGGCCCAGCCGAGCTGGACGCCGATGGTGAACTGCAGTAGGAAGCCGAGCACGAAGATCGGGATGCCGATCACGATCAGGGAGGCGATCAGGACGGTCGCGTCGAAGAACTTGCCCTTCCGGAGGCCGGCGATCAGGCCGAAGATGATTCCGAAGACGGCCTCGAAGATCAGCGCCATGACGGCCAGCCGGGCCGTGACCGGGAAGACCTCGCCCAAGACCGCGGCGATCGGGCGTCCGGAGAAGTCCTGGCCCAGGTCGAAGGTGAAGATCCCCTTGAGGTAGAGCAGGTACTGGATCCAGAACGGCTGGTCGAGGTGGTACTGCTCCCGGAGCCTTGCCGCTACGGCCTCGTTGACCGGCTTGTCGCCGAAGAGGGCCACGATGGGGTCCCCCGGCAGGCTGAAGACCAGGAAATACACCAGCAGCGTGGCGCCCAGGAAGACCGGGATCAGCTGCAGGAAACGCTTGAGGATGTAAGTCGCCATCAGCGAACGACACCCCCGTCAGCAAGCATCCTGTCCAAGGATGCGGCGGAGTTGTTCATCAAAGAACCTTTTCACTATGGGTGCAGCCGTCGCCGGTGTAGTCACGGCGGCCCGGCTGCGAAGAACACCGGCCGGGGCGGGTGCTTAGAAATTGGGGTGGAAGCAAAACAACGGCGGAGGCCCCAATCCAGGCAGCCCCCGCCGTTGTTCAGTTATTACTTGCCAGTTATGTTGTAGTACAGCGGAACGCCGTCCCAGCCGTAGTCAACGTTGGAGACCTTGTCGCTCCAGCCGCCCTGGGCAACCTGGTACCACAGGGGGATGGCCGGGAGGTCGGTCAGGAGGGTTTCCTGGGCCTTGTTCATGGCCTTGTTGCCTTCGCTGACGGAGGAAGCGGCAAGACCTTCGGAGATGGCCTTGTCGAACGCCGGGTTGGCGTAGCGGGCGTCGTTGGAGCCTGCACCGGTCTTGTAGATCGGGCCGAGGAAGTTGTACAGCGACGGGTAGTCGGCCTGCCAGCCGGCGCGGATAGCACCGGTCAGCGTGCCTGCGGTGGCGTCGTTGCGGGCTTCCTTGAAGGTTGCGTAGGGCTTGCCCTCGACCTTGATGCCCAGAGTGTTCTTCAGCTGGTTCACAACAGCCTCGACCCATGCCTTGTGGCCGCCCTTGTCGGCGTTGTAGGCGATGGTGAAGGTCTTGTTCGCGTCCCACTTCTGGATGGCGTCAGCCTTGGCCCAAGCAGCCTTGGCCTTCTCGGCGTCGAACTTCAGGTTCTCGGAACCCGGGATCGAGTCGCTGTAGCCGTCCAGGACGGGGGCGGTGAAGTCCTTCGCGGGCTGGCGTGCGCCGCTGAAGATGACCTTGGTGATTTCTTCGCGGTTGATGGCCATGGAGATGGCCTGGCGGCGAAGCTTGCCGGCTTCACCGCTCCACTCCGGCAGGTATTCCGGAATCGCGATGGTCTGGTTGCCGGCGTACGGCTTGTTGATCGTGCGGTCACCCAGGTCGGTCTTGAAGTTCTTCAGGGCGCTCGTGGGGATGGTCTGCAGGATGTCCAGGTTGTTGGACAGCAGGTCCTGGTACGCGGCGTCGTCGTTCTGGAAGATCTTGAACGTCACGCCGGCGTTCTTGGCCTTGCGGGGACCGTTGTATTCCGGGTTCGGAACGAGCTGGATCTGCACGTTGTGCTGCCAGCCGCCGTCGGCCAGCTTGTACGGGCCGTTGCCGACCGGCTTCTCGCCGAAGCCCTTCGGGTCCTTCAGCGCGCCGGAGGGAACCGGAACGAAGGCGGTGTAGCCGAGGCGCAGCGGCCAGTCAGATTCCGGCTGCTTCAGCTCAACGGTGAAGGTCTGGTCGTCGACCACCTTCAGGCCGGACATGGTCTCGACCTTGGAGCCTTCGGCGCTGGCCTCGTCGTAGCCCTTGATGCTTTCGAAGAATGCACCGCTGAGCTGGGCGTTCTTCGCAGCCGCACCAAAGTTCCAGGAATCAACGAACGACTTGGCGGTGATGGCCTCGCCGTTCGTGAACTTCTGGTCCTTCTTGATCTTGATGGTGAAGTGCTGGCCGTCCTTGCCTTCGATGGACTCGGCCAGTTCGTTCACGGGCTTGCCGCTGGGGTCGTAGCTGACCAGACCGGCGAAGATCATGTCGATGACCTTGCCGCCGCCAACTTCGTTGGTGTCGGCCGGCATCAGCGGACGCTGGGGCTCAGAGCCGTCGGCGATGATGACCTTGCTGGCGTCGCCACCGGTGCTGCCGCCGGCGGTGTTAGAACCGCCGCCGCCGCAACCGGTCAGGGCCAAAGCGGCGATAGCCACCATGCCCAGTGCTTTGGAAGTGCGCGAAAAACGCATTCCGCCTCCTAAGAGTTGTGGGAGTTCGTGCGGGAGAGACTTGTGCTTCCCGGCAGGCCCGGGCACAGAAATATCCTGTGACGTGGCCTACATATGGAAGTAGCCTAACCGCAAAAAGTCCGAATGATGGAACTCCGTTGCCAAACCGTGACTCGACAACGTCGTGACGGCTAGCGTCAATCGCAACGTATTTCAAGTCACACATTACTGGCTGGTACCATTCGCTCCCGGCGGCGCCCGGTTACGGCCCGTTAACCGAAACTCTCCCGCGGAACCCCTTAGCTGGCGCCCGAGAGCAGCTGGGCGCGCAGCTCCCTCCGCTCGCGCTGCTTCTCCGGGTCCGGCAGCGGAACGGCGGCCAGGAGCCGCTGGGTGTAGGGCTCCTGCGGGTTCCGGAGGATCTGGTCCCGGGTGCCCTGTTCGACGATCCGGCCGCGCTGCATCACGCAGATCCGGTCGGCCAGGACGTCAACGACGGCCAGGTCGTGGGTGACGAACAGGCAGGCGAAGCCAAGTTCCTTCTGCAGGTTCTGGAAGAGCTCGAGCACCTTGGCCTGGACGGACACGTCAAGGGCCGAGGTGGGTTCGTCCGCCACCATCAGCTTCGGCTTCAGCGACAGCGCCCGGGCGATGCCCACGCGCTGCTTCTGGCCGCCGGAGAGTTCGTGCGGATAGCGGTTGCGGTAGTCGCGCGGCAGTTCCACCTGGTCCAGCAGCTCTTCGATCCGGGACTGGAGCGCCGCGCCCTTGGCAACGCCGGCGAGGAACATCGGTTCGCCGATGCTTTCACCGATCGGCAGCCGCGGGTTCAGCGACGACGACGGGTCCTGGAAGACCATGCCGACGTGCCGGCGCATCTCGTGCAACTGGCGGCCGTTCCTCTTGGCGGCGGAGATGTCCTGCCCCACGACCTTCATGGTGCCCGCCGCCACGGGCAGCAGGCCGACGGCGGCGCGGCCAATCGTCGTCTTGCCGGATCCGGACTCCCCCACCAGGCCGACTACCTGGCCGGGGTAGATCGCGAGGTTGGCGCCCTCGACGGCGCGGAAGGCCGGCACGCGCCCCTGCTTGGGGTACTCGATGGCGACGTCGGTGAGTTCCAGCACCGGCTCGCCCTGCGGCTTCACCGTGTCGGCGGCGGCCAGCGCGGCGGCGTTTTCGCGCTCGCGGCGGAGCAGCTCCGAACGCGGAACCGCCTCAAGGTCGGCGTGCGTCGCGGCCGCGAGGGCGGCCGTCACGTCGACGTCGTCGTCGCTCGCCGCACCGCCCTGTCCCAGGTGCGGGACGGCCGCGAGCAGGGCCTTGGTGTACTCGTGCTGCGGGTTGTGGAAGATCTCCCCGGCGGTGCCCGTCTCCACGATCAGTCCCCGGCGCATGACGGCGATCCGGTCCGCGAGGTCAGCCACGACGCCCATGTCGTGGGTGATCAGCACGATCGCGCTGTCCAGTTTGTTGCGCAGGTTGCGCATGAGGTCCAGGATTTCCGCCTGGACCGTCACGTCAAGGGCCGTGGTGGGCTCGTCCGCGATCAGCAGCTTCGGGTCGCAGGAGAGCGACTGAGCGATCATGGCGCGCTGGCGCTGCCCGCCGGAGAGCTGGTGCGGGTAGGATTTGAAGGCCTTTTCCGGGTCCGGCAGTTCCACGAGGTCGAGCATCCGCAGGGCACGCTCTTTTGCCTGGTCCGGCGAGACCTCATTGTGCAGCCGGATGGTCTCCACGATCTGCGCGCCCACGGTGTACACCGGGTTCAGGGCCGTCATGGGCTCCTGGAAGATGACTGCGACATCCTTGCCGCGGACCGCGCGGATGTTGGCCTCGTTCCCGCCGAGCAGTTCCTTGCCGCCAAGCTTCACGCTGCCGCTGACCCGGCTGTTGGTCGGGAGCAGTCCCAGCAGTGCCATCGAGCTGGCGCTCTTGCCGGAACCGGACTCCCCCACGATCGCGAGGACCTCACCGGCGCGCACCTCGTAGTTCAGGCCGATCGCCGCGGGAACCCACTTCTTATCCACGCCGAAGTCGACGCTGAGGTCGCGGACCTCCAGGACGGTGTCACCTTTGCCGGGCGCGGGAGCCGGGACCGGATCCAGGGTGATGAAGTCAGTCATGATGGGTTTTTCCTTCCACCCGAGCCGCCGTCGCACCGGTGATTAGTGCTGTGACTCGGAATACTGAATTATGGGGGGCATGAGCACTGTGCCCGCTGCCGGAAACGTTGAAATCTTCAAGGCCAGGACGAACAAATGGTTCGCCTGGCTGGCCTGGACCGTGGCGGTCGTCGGCCTGGTGGTAACAGTCGCCTCGGCCGGACCCGCGGCACTCCCCACCACCGCGCCGCTGCTGCTGATCGCGCTGCTGGGCTGGCAGTTTTTCTGGATGCCCGCCGTCGTGGTGCACGACGGCGGCGTCACCCTGGAGAACCCGTTCCGCTCGGTCCTGGTGCCATGGGCGGCCCTGGTGCACGTGGACACCCGCTACGCCCTGACGCTGGTGACGGCAGAGAAGAGCTACGCCGCCTGGGCAGCGCCGGCCCCCGGCATCTGGGGTGGGCGCAATGCCCGCCCCGAGGACCTGCAGGGCCTGCCGGACACCAGCTACGGCCCGGGGAAGTCGGTGCGGCCGGGCGACCTCAAGTCCACTGACTCCGGCCAGGCCGCCCGCCTGGTGCGCACACGCTGGCGGGAGCTGGTGGAAAGCGGCGCCCTCGCCGCAGGCGACGCCGACACGGCCGTGACCGTCACGCCGCGCTGGGCGGCAATCGGCGGCGTCGTGCTGCTGCTGGCGGCCAGCTACTGGGCGGTTGCCGCCCGGTAGCTGGCCGCCGCCGGCGGCGTGGCTGCAGCGCATCTAGTGGTCCTTGGGTCCATCAAATGCGGTGACCGGAGCGGCCGCCGGAACCCGGCTGCCCGTTTCCTGCGCCTTCTTGGCGTTGAACTTCTTCTGCCGCGGGTCGAACGCGTCGCGCAGCCCGTCGCCGATGAAGTTGATGCTCAGGCAGATCAGCACGATGAACAGGCCGGGGAACCAGAACAGCCAGGGCCGGGTGGCGAATGCCTGCTGGTTCTGCGAGATGAGCAGGCCCAGGGAGGTATCCGGAGCCTTGACGCCGACGCCGAGGAAGCTCAGCGCCGTCTCGGTGAGGATCGCGGCGGACATGGTCAGCGTGACGTTCACGATCAGCACGCCGACGGCGTTGGGCAGGATGTGCTTGAAAATGATCCGCGCGTTGCTGGCGCCGGAGATCCGGGCCGCGTCGACGAATTCACGCTCGCGCAGGGTCAAGAATTCGCCGCGCATCAGGCGGGCCAGGCTCACCCAGCTGATCAGGCCAAGGAAGATGCCCAAGGCCAATACGCCGTTGGTGCTGGCGAAGGCGGAGAACCAGCTTCCCGAGTCCCGCCGGCCGGCCATCTGCGCCATGACGGCGGCGAGCAGCAATGCCGGAACGATGATGATCACGTCGGTCAGCCGCATCAGGATTGCTTCGGCCCAGCCGCGGAAGTAGCCCGAGACCGCCCCGACGACGACGCCGATCAGCCCCGCGATGATGCCGATGACGAACATGACCGTGATGGACTGCTGCGCCCCGCGCATGGTCATGGCGAACAGGTCGCGGCCGATCCGGTCCTGGCCGAACGGGTGCTCGCCCCAGGCCAGCGGCCACAGCGAGGAGGTCGGCGCGCCGTCGTTGACCAGCGGCGAGACCTGCTCGTGGTTGTACTTCCACCAGCCGGGGATGCCCCAGTACCCGACCGAGGTGAAGGCGACGATGAAGATGAGCGCAAAAACCACCAGGCCGATGATGGCACCGGAGTGGCCGAGGAAGCGCTTGCGGACAATCTGGCCCTGGCTCAGGCCCTTCGCTTCGAGGACGGGCTCGATGCCGGCCGCCGGCGTGGGCTGCAATGCGGCCTCTTCGGCCATGATTTCGTCTTGCTGGCTTGGCTGGCTCATGCTTTTACCCTTACGCGCGGATCAAGTGCGGAGTAGGCGAGGTCCGCGATGAGGTTGAACACCATGGCAGTGATGGCTACACACAGGAAGACACCCATGACCGGGTTGGGGTCAACGTGCGAGATGCCGTCCAGGAAGAGGAAGCCCATGCCACGGACGGAGAAGACCGATTCGGTGATGACGGCGCCGCCGATCAGGCCGCCAATGTCGAAGGCCACGATGGTGGCGATCGGGATCAGCGCGTTGCGGAAGGCGTGGCGCATCACCACGGTCCGTTCCGACAGGCCCTTGGCCCGGGCGGTCCGGATGTAGTCCATGTTCATGATCTCCAGCATCGAGGCCCGGGTGAACCGGGTGTAGCTGGCGAGGGAGATCAGGATCAGCGCCATCGTCGGCAGGATCAGGTGGGTGAAGGAGTCCAGGCCCAGGACCCAGAAGTCGCCTTCGATGTTAGGGGTGGTCGCCCCGATGGTCGCGATCGGGCGGCCACGCACTCGGCTGTTGTTGAAGTACGTGGGCCACGCCTGCATGAAGCGGTCCAGCAGGATCATGAACCCCACCAGGAACGAGGTGATGGCGGCCGCGCGCATCGACTGCCCCCGGTCGTAGCCGCCGACCAGGTAGCCGATGCCCAGGCCGACCAGGACGGCGGCGATGGCCAGCAGCACGATCATGACGAAGGTGGCCTGGTCCAGCAGCGGCTGGACCAGGAAGTACAGGACCACGCCGACGCCGACGGCGATCAGTGCGGATTGCAGGGCCTTGCGGTTTTTCAGGCCGGCGGTGAGCAGGGTGACGGCGAAGGCGATGCCGACGCCGGCAATGGCGATCAGCACCGGGCCCAGGCCCGGGGCCTTGAACCATTCGGTGGCGGAGAAGTAGATCAGGATGGCCGTGACGAAGAGGAAGACGACGCCGCCGGAAAGCACCCTGCGCTTCAGTTCGCCACCTATCGCCACCGCGATCAGCGCACCGAAGGCGATGCCGATGCCGATGGCGGTCGGCATCGGGATCTCGGGGTTCCTCAGGAAGTTGTTGAAGCCGATGGCGCCGAATTCCTTGAGCAGCACGGCAACCCAGAAGATCGGGAGGGAGAAGAACAGGAACGCCATGAAGGTCACGCCGTAATCCAGCGCGCTGTACTGGCGCAGTGCGGTGATGATGCCCAGGGTGATGCCGACCAGGATGGCCAGCACCGTGGCGCCGGTGACCAAGGTCAGGGTCTGGATGAGGGCGTGGCCCAGGGCGTCGGTGACGGGCTGGCCCACGATGTTCTTGCCCAGGTCACAGGAGTTGGCAAAGGGCACGAGGCACTGGGCGGCGCCGCCGAGCCACTTGAAGTAGCGCAGCGGCGGCGGGACGTCCAGCTGCAGGAGCTCGGTGCGGGCGTCCATCAGTTGCTGCTTGTTGGCCGCGCTGATGGCGCGGTATTCCTCGAGGGGGTCACCTGACGCCGCTGTCAGGAGATACACCAGAAAGGATGCGCCGAGAAGAATGAGGGCGGCAGTCATGAGCCGCCGGACTATGTAGGTCACCATGGGGAATAGAACCTCGGTATTCGGGCCCAGGGATCGCCCGGACCGGTCTCAGAGTTAGGCCGGATGCCCCCGGGCGATGCGGCCGCGCCAGTTCATCGCCGGGGTCGCTAGAAAGGCGTCGGGACCGTAAAGCCGTGGTCCCGACGCCTTTAGCTAGCAAGTGTCACTTGAGGTTGCGGGCTACTTCTGCGCCCACTCCCAGAAGTTCCACCAGACACCGGTCTGGTTCGGCATGTACTTCACGCCGGTGACGCGGTCGCTGTATGCGTCCACGCCGACGGACTGGAACAGCGGCAGGCCGTAGCTGGAAGCCCAGATCTTCTTGTCGATCTGCTGGACCAGGTCATCCTGCTTGGCCTTGTCGGTGGTGACGATCAGTTCGTCCATCAGCTTGTCGGCGTCGGGATCGGTGAACTTGTTGAAGTTCGAGCCGTTTCCGGACTTGAAGATCTGCGGGACGCCGGAGACGCCGACACCCGAGTTGCTCCAGCCAAAGATGGTGGCATCGTAGCTGCCGTTGCCGAGGGCCGAGCCCCAGTCCGACTTGCCGAGGCCGCCGTCGACGACCTTGAAGCCTGCCTTGGCGGCGGACTCGCGGATCAGGGAGAAGGAGTCCACCCGGTTGGGGTTGTCCTTGTTGTACATGATGCGCACTGTCGGCGTGGCGCCGTTCAGCAGCTTCTTCGCACCTTCGATGTCAACATCCTGGTAGGCGGAGGAGCCGTTGTCCTTGACGGAGTCGGCGTACTTGGCCTGGTCCGGGACGAAGAGCTGGGAATCCAGCGGAGCGGACTTGTCATCCAGCTTCTTGACGATCTTGTCCACGATGTCCTTGCGCGGAACCGTCTTCATGAAGGCTTCGCGGACATTCTTGTCGGCGAACGGGCCGCTGTAGTTCAGGTCGAGGTGGTCGTAGGCGAGCTGGTGGCCCACCTCCACCGTGACGCCCTGGCTTTCGAGGGCCTTGAGCTGCTCCACCGTGTCGGCGGAAGCCTGCGGGGCGATGATGTCGGCCTCGCCGTTCTTCAGCGCCTGGACCTGGGCCGGGGCTTCGCCAATGTAGCGGACGGTGATTTCATCCAGCTTGGGCTCCGGGCCCCAGTTGTAGTCCTTGTTCCTTACCATGGTCAGGGACTGGTCCTGGTTGACGGCCTTGACGACGAAGGGGCCGTTAGAGAGGTAGAGGCTCGGATCGGCCGGCAGCGTCTTGGTGTCGAAGCCGGTGTTCCACATGTCGGCCATGGCCTTGAGCTGCTTGTTCGCGGGCTTGGGGTTCTTGGCGTCACCGCGCGGCATGCCCTTGACCAGGTCAACGAAGGCCTTGGCGTCGGCCAGGCCGGCCTTCTTCGCGAGAACGTGGGCCGGGATGTCGATGCCGGGGCCGCCGAGGGCGATTTCCCAGTCAGCGAATGGCTTGGAGTACTTGAGGGTCATAGAGCGGTTGTCGTCGCCGAGTTCCGGGAAATCGGTCAGCGCCAGGCCGGTCGGATCGCCTGCGTAGTCGAAGTACGAAGTGCCCTTCTTGCCGTCCGCGTCAGCGTCGTTGTAATAGCCGGAGAATGCTGCCCACTGGAGCACCAGGTCGGCTGCCGTGACGGGAGTACCGTCAGACCACTTAACGCCGTCGTTGATGGTGTACTTCACGGTGAGCGGGTTGTCTGAGACCTTTTCCATCTTGCCGAACTTTTCGTTGCGTACAACGTTCAGCTTGTTATCGACGTAGAAGAACCCGGAGTGGGTGGCGTAGCTGATCTTGGAGTTGATATCAGTGTTGCCTTCAGCGGTATTGGGGTTGAACGTATTGAACGCGTTCACCTCTACAACCGTTGCCGATCCGCCTGTCTTGGCTGCTGCCGCGGCAGACGACGGGGTTGTCCCGCCGCTGTTGCCTGCGCAAGCGCTCAGTGCGAGTGCTGCTGCTGCCGCGACCCCCACTGCTTTGGAAATACGACCGAATCGCATTCCGCCTCCTTGTTTCTGTGGTGTGGATGAGACCGGCGCCGTAGGCACCAGACAGACGTCCACACTCCCCCAGCGGCAGTGTGGCGCGTCTCACATGGGATGAAGCGTAAACCCACGACAGGGCAGAACGGCATGAAAGTTGACCGCGGATATAGTTCGTTATCGAGCTGCAACAATTGGCGGCACCGTTAAGTAAATTTTGTCGAAATTCATTGACGGATGCGGAACCCCAAGATAAAAGCTGATGGCTGCAAAAAGGCCCGGAACCTTGCGAATCCAGGCTTTACGAGTTAATCGGCCATTACTGGCCGCAAAGGGGCCCAATCAGCGAAGCGGCACCACGCCACGTCTTCGTTTGCAGCGCGACCGCCCGATCGCCTTGTACGTTCCGCTGCTCCGCCGCTATTGGTTCTGGCCGATTGCCAGGGTGCCGGAGTTACAGGCCAGTTGAAGCCCCCCGCCGACCGGGTCTAGCCTGCAGTTCTGATCCTTTACCCGCGGCCAGCCGGCGAGCTCGGGCGCGCTGCGGCTCCACCGGTAGTGGGTGTCGTCGTGCCGCACGTAGATGTCGACTGCCTCGCCGTCGAACTGGTCCTGGGTGATGAGCACCGACTGGCCGTCAGCGGCTTCAAGCCTCACATAGTCAGCAGACACGACAGCCGTGAGGAAGGCGAAGAGCAAAAGGAGTGCAAGGTAGGGCAACGCAGCGGCCGCGGCCAGACCAGCGGTCCACGCGGCTGCAAGCCTCAGCTTGCGACGGCGGATCCTTCTGATTAGCGGCGGCACCAGAAGGATCGCCGCGGCAACGACCGCTATTAGAGCCGTAGCCAGGAGCCACGCGCCAATACATTCGGCCGGCACAGCGACAAAAAGGACGAGATGCGAACCGGCGGCAACCCTGGCGGCTTCCGACACTGCACTTCCGCCCCACCCGGCCAGCGCTGCCGCCGCCAGGAGCGCCGCGCCCCAGCCCTCGCGTCGGCTCATGGGCCCACATCCCACCTCTACACTCAGTCGGCTTCGAGGACGAAGAAGATGAAGGACAGGAACGCTGTCTTCTCGCCATTGAGGATGCGCGGCGGAAGGAGGTCGTGCGGTGTTTCCGGAGCTGGCCCGGGTTCGCTCACGGCGGCTACGCGGTATCCGGCCGAGATGAAGGCATTGATCATCGCGTGAAGGGGCCGGTGCCAGAAGGTCAGGACCGCAGGCTCGCCGTCGAACTCGTAATCCTCCGAATACTGCCGGATGGCGAAGTAGTCCTCGGTTGGCTGGGTGACCACGCTGACCGTGGGGTGGTTGACCGACAGGATCAAGCGACCGCCCGGCTTCAGCACGCGCCGTAGTTCGGCAAGTGGTGCTGACCAGTCCTCAAGGTAATGCAGGACCAAGGACGAGACCACATCGTCGAAGGAGTCATCGGCGAAAGAGAGCGGCTTGCTGAGGTCGGCCACGTGCAGGTCCGCGGTTGCGCCGAGCCGCTGTCGTGCCAATTCGAGCATCGCAGGACTGGAATCGAAGCCGGTCATGATCGCGCCCTTGGCGCTCAGCGCCGCGGACAGGGGCCCGGAGCCGCACCCGGCGTCCAGGATCCGGCGGCCGGTCACCTCACCGGCAAGGCCGATCATTGCCGGCCGCTCGTAGTAGGCGTTGAGGAGGCTGGACTCGTTCTCCGCCGAGTAGCTCTCGGCGAAACTGTCGTAGTGGTCGGCTTTCACGGATCCCCGCTCTCGGGTTGACGCTCATGGTCAAGTCGGTCGCCCCGATCCTAACAACCCCACACCACGCGACGTCACAAATGCTGGGACCTATCACCCGAATTTTTTCCATTGACCTTCGGAAACCACCTCGACGGAGCCGTCGACGACCTTGATAGCTGTCTGTTCGTCGATGGCGTAGGCAGGAACGTCAATGTCGGCGGCCCACCGCTCTGCGTGGGCCAGGGTGTTGCCCGGGAAAGCGTCCAGGTGCGGAAAGATCGAAAAATCCACCACCCCCAGCGTCCGATCATCCGGAGCGGACGGCCACTCGACGAAGTATTCCCCGATCCGGGGCGTCATCACCATGCTTCCGGCACTCACTCCCACCCACACCGTGTCGGCAAGTGACGGCAGCAGCTCGGCCAGCCCGGACTCCCGCATCCAATGGGACAGGTACGTCGCGTCGCCGCCGTCGACCAAGAGCACGTCGGCCTCCCGAAGCCAAGGGACCCACCGATCCGCGCCGATGGTGGGCAGCGCGGTGAGCTCGAGAACGCCGAGGGACGCCCAGCCCAGGCCGGACAAGTGACGGGAGTCTGGCTCGGCGGCCAGTAGGCCCCGCACCGATGCCGGTCCGCACATCGGGTGACCCCACTGCGCTGTCGGGACGACCAGGGCGCGGCACTGGGCGATCGGCTTGTCGAGAAGCTGCACGAGCGCCGAGTGGATGCTCGGGTTCGTCACGCCGCCTGAGGTAAGCAAGAGTTTCAAAACGTGCCCCCAAAGTTTCGCGCGTGGATGGTGAATGTGCCCGAAGCCGCGGGCCCGGGCTGGAACTCACCGACAGACCCGGTAAGCACGCCCGTCTGGTGCTCGGCCCTTCAATACGTACACACCGAGTCAAAATTTGTCCACAGTTCGGCATGGATGCAGACCTCACGTTGGTTCGACGCGCGACCCGGTACGGTTCACCCCGCCGTCGAGCGGGTGGCTAGGCTGGGAGGATGGCGACAGTTATTCTCGTGCGGCACGGCCGCACCACAGCCAATGCCACTGGACTGCTGGCCGGCCGGGCCACCGGCGTCAGCCTGGACCAGACCGGGCGGGACCAGGCGGCTCTGACCGGAGACCGGCTCGCGGCCGTGCCCTTGGTCGGGGTGGTGTCGAGCCCCCTTGAGCGTTGTCAGCAGACCGCCCAGCTCATCCTCGATCGCCAGGCGGGCTCGCCGTACGCGCCGGTCGATCTCGATCTCACCGAGTGCGATTACGGCCAATGGCAGGGCCGCACGCTCAGTGATCTCGCGACCGAGGATTTGTGGCCGGTTGTGCAGTCGCAACCGTCCGCCGTCGTCTTTCCCGGCGGTGAATCCATGGCCGCGATGCAGGCCCGGTCGGTGGCAGCGATTCGACGCCACGATGCAGCCTTTGAAGCCGAGTACGGGCCGGGGGCCGTGTGGGTGGCGGTGAGTCACGGTGACATCATCAAGTCAATCCTCGCCGACGCGTTCGGCATGCACCTTGACCTGTTCCAGCGAATTAACGTGGGCCCCGCCTCCGTATCGATCGTGCGCTACGGCGCTAGTCGGCCGAGCGTCTACGCGACTAACACCGACGCGGGTGATCTGTCATGGCTGTCGAACGGCATCGACTCTGGCGATGCGCCGGTGGGCGGCGGTGCAGGGCAACGGGCGCCATGAACCTCATGTGCCTAAAATACTGACATGCCTACACGTGTTCACGAGTTTGCCTGGCCTGATCGGGTCGTCGTTGGCACCATTGGCGTTCCGGGGGCGCGCACGTTCTACCTGCAGGTGCGCGCAGGGAGGCAGATCGTGAGTGTTGCCATGGAGAAGCAGCAGGCGGCTCTGCTCGCAGAGAAGGTCGACGAAATTCTCGACCAGCTCATCACCGTCGAGGGCAACCCCTTCAGCGTTCCCACGGGTACTCCCATTGAACTTGTCGACAATGACCAGCTCGAGGCCGTTCAGGAGCAGTTTCGCACCGGCGCCATGAGCTTGGGCTGGGACCCAACCACGGCCCAGGTCGTAATAGAGGCCTACCCCGTCACCGAGGTAGATGCTGATGACAACGGCGAATTGCTTGATGAGGACGGCGCCAGCGAGCCCGAAATGCTGCTGGTGCGAATGCCGGTCGGCACCGCCCGCGCATTCGCCAAGCGCACCCGCGAGATCGTGGGTGCCGGGCGTCCGACGTGCCCGCTCTGCGGTTACCCCATAGACGCCGACGGGCACATCTGCACCCTTCCCGAGGTCTGATGCCAGCGCCCGACCTCGTGACCGCCGAGCTGACGCTCACCGGCCGCATCACGACGGCTTCAAACGCTACATTTCTGGGCAGCATCGGCGACGTGATGGTCGTCTATAAACCGATAGCCGGCGAAAGTCCGCTGTGGGATTTTCCACACGGCACCCTGGCTCACCGGGAGGTGGCCGCCTACCTGGTCTCGCAGGCCTTCGGCTGGGACGTCGTTCCACATACATGGCTGCGCGATGGTCCGATGGGCGAAGGAATGGTGCAGCTCTGGCAGGAGCAAGACCACGCCCAGAGCGCCGTGGACCTGGTTGAGACGGACCGCGTGCCGGAGACCGGCTGGAAACACGTCCTCGAGGGACGAGATGAGAACGGACGGATGGTCGCCCTCGTTCATGAAGACTCGCCAGCGCTCAGACGCATGGCGGTGTTCGACGTCGTCGTCAACAACGCCGATCGCAAGGGCAACCACATTCTTGCCATGCCGGACGGGCACCGGCACGGCGTGGACCATGGGCTCACCTTTCACCGGGACCACAAGCTGCGCACGGTGCTGTGGGGATGGCTGGGAGACGCTCTGTCCGCCGAGGAACGCGAGGGCATAGATCGTGTCAGCGAGGGACTGGACGGCGGGCTGGGCCGAAACCTGGCGGACCTGCTCAGCGCCGAAGAGATCGCAGCGCTCGCCGCCCGCTGCGCCCGGTTGCGCTTGGCAGGGCGGTTTCCGGCTCCGCGCGGTGAGATGTCGGCCGTGCCCTGGCCGCTGTTCTAAGCGATAGCCGCCAAGGTTCGCGTTCCGCCGTGTCCTGGGGCACTCAGCGGCGGGTCTCGTAACGGGTAAGGACCACACCGCCGGGAAACGTCCGGGTCTCCACCAAGCTCAGGTTCACCCAGTTGTCCAGGGCTGTGAAGAACGGCGTGCCGCCGCCCACCAGCACCGGATGGGTGACCATCGCGTACTCGTCGATCAGCCCGGCCCGCATGGCCGCCGCGGCGAGCGTGGCACCGCTGATGTCCATGGAGGCGCCGTCGTCGGCCTTGAGCCGGGTGATCTCGGTGACCGCGTCGCCGGTGACCAGTCGGGTGTTGCCGTCGACCGTGCTGGTCGTCGAGGAGAACACCACCTTTGGCATGTCCCGCCAGCGGCGGGCGAACTCGATCTGCGCCGGTGTGGCGCCAGGCTGCTGGTCGGCAGTCGGCCAGTGGGAGCTCATCGTCTCCCACAGTTTGCGCCCGTACAGCGCCAGCCCGGTCGCCCCCACCCGATCGGACCACCATTGGAACAGCTCGTCGCTCGGTACGCTCCAGCCGAGGTCTCCGCCGGGCGCTGCGATGTAGCCGTCCAGGCTCAGGTTCATGCCGAAGGTTAGTCTGCGCATGGCGTCAGTCTCCCGTGAGTCCGTATTCGTTGTACAGACCAGTACGGAGGGGAAGAGTGATCGGTCCGGCGCGCTAGGCGGTCATCTTGTTCGTCAGTTCGTGCTTCTCCGGGGTAATTTCCACCGGCAGGTTTGGCCTGACGTTGTTGTCGAACCAGGCATCGTGCTGCGCGGCCTCCTCCCAAATTTCCACAACAGTCATTCCGCCTTCGCTCTCATAGGCATAATGGGCGTTGAATCCAGGGGTGGCCTTGAGCTTGTCCCTGAGGGCGGCAGCGATGCCGTCGTACTGTTCCCGGGTCAGGCCGGGCACAAGGTTTTGGACCAGAACAGTCATGGCGGACTCCTTTGTGGGCGATTGCCGGCCGGGCGGACGGATCCCACGGACAGAGCCGGCACAGCCGAAGCCTACGCCGGTAATGGCGGCCGCGACATAGCTGAGTGTTGCCCCGTGGGGCTGGGCTCACACATCGTTCGGGCACTCGACGATTCATTCCTTGTGCGGCGAAATGCGGGCGGCATCATTTTGACGTGGCAACCGGTCGCAAAAGCGCATGGCCGCCAAGAACAAGTGTTCTTAGCGGCCATCGCAAAAGGTTTCAGGGAGGCAGGCACTAGACATTGCAGCGGAACTCCACCTCAGTCCTCTCGGGCATCCTTGCCCTTGGTCTGTTGTGTTGCGTCGTTGCCTGGACCTGGCGGTCACCGGGCGGCCCGGACCGAAATCCGCGCGGGTCCGGGAGTCGGTCGTGCGCCTCGTCTTCGCAGGGTTCTTCCGGAACAGTCCTTCCCAGCATGGCGGCGGTCGGCCGCCATCGTCTGGGACGAAAGATCCCGAACCGTTCATTGCTCTCTTCTCGTGCGCAACCGGCCGGCCGGGTTTCCCGCCGGAGGGACTTTGTGCCCTGTCACCGCTACCGGTGCGGGTATCAACTGGGAAGACACCAGGGCCCCATTCGGGCCCTCCCCTGCCCCGAGTTTGGAGATACCGTCATGTCTGATCTGCTCAAGTGGTCACCGTTCGCGACAACCCGGTGGGCGTCGCCGTTTCGCACGATGTTGAGGTCCCCTTGGGAGGTCATGGACTCCCTGGACCGAGTCTTTGAAACCACGGAGGGGTCGGCCCCGATCCGCGTCGAGGAATTCGTCGACGGCAAGACCTTGGTGGTGCGCGCCGAGATGCCGGGCGTCGATCCGGACAAGGACGTTGAAATTACCATCTCGGACGGGTACCTGAACATCCGCGCCGAACGTCAGGAGAAAGAAGAACACCAGGATAAGGGCAGCTATCGGTCCGAATTCCGCTATGGGTCCTTCAGCCGCAGCGTGATGCTTCCCGAAGGCGTCAAAGAGGAAGACATCAAGGCCTCCTACACGGATGGTGTTTTGGAAGTCAGGACCCCTCTGCCGGAACCAGCAACCGGCACCGAAGCGCCCAAAAAACTTCCCATCACCCGCGGATAGCGATGAACACCCCGGAACCGGCCGGTTCCGCCGGCGACGAGATTGGGGCCGGTGTGGACATGAAATCCCTGTGGACGCTGTTGGATCCCGGCACCCGGCAGTGGCTCATGGACCACACCGGCTCCGTGGTTGTGCCCCGAACAGTCACTGCCGCCATGTGCCGGGAAAGCGAACAGGTCGTCCCCCAGGACGCGCACGGCCAGGCCTGGCTCAACGAGGACGATATGCAGTTCATCCGCACCCGGGCCCACAGCGCCTTCGCCGAACACGGAACCGAACGGCTCTACGAAGCCGTGCAACCCAGGCCCACGCGCCTGCCCCCCGACAGCGGGCACGACGCAAGCCACTACCGGGACTGAGCTGGAACCGGCCGTCACCCGACTCATAGACCGGGGCCGGAACAGTCGATGGCACCCGAATCAGACCTGCACAGGCCGCCTGCAGCAGCGTCCGGGGTTCGCGGCTGACGAAGATTCGGCCGCCCGGTTGCCCTTCTTTGCCGCGTTAATTGTTCGAGGCCCCGCGGGCCGCCGGCGGGCTCAGCAAGGAGCACCGCGCGGTCACCGCGGGCCCCGAACGGCGGCGCGCCTTCCTTGTGTGAGATACGGATGCGGTGGTGGCCTTCGGTGCCGGGCTTGATGGCGGCGGCTGTCATGATCAGCGGCACGGCCGACGTCGTCGAAGCTGGCCCCCGCGCCCAGCTGGATGAACCGCACTCGCCGGGAGATCCGTGCCTCGGCCTACGAGCCGGCACAGGCCCCATCACCCAGGGTGGCGCTTGCGGAAACAACGCCGTGGATGAGCTGGACGGGCGCACTGATATCAGCCTCCGGGAAATAGTGTTCCGCCATCCCGTGCGGTACGTCGAGGGCTTCACTCGTAGATGGTCGGGATGGCCGGTTCGCCGGACTGCAGCCGGTCTACGACCCGGGGCAGCTCCGCCATGGAGGCCGTGTGCCGCTCCCGCGCCCGCCTCACCGCGTCCGGCCCGGTCCAGCCGGGCAGGAGTTCGCCGTCCATCATGAACTGCTGCAGGAGCGGTCGGCCGTTCTTTCCGTCCGCTGGCGGATGCTCCACGCCGAGGACCTCATGGGTGGCCGTGCCGCGGTCGTCCAGGCGGCGCACCGCGAACTTGCGGCCGCCCACGTTGATCTTGTCCTTCGAGGTCTTCGCTACGGCAACGAGGCGGCCGGAGTCGTCGGCCCGGCTCACCAGCTTGTAGACCATGCCGGCGGTGGGCGCCCCGGAACCTGTCACCAGCGACGTGCCGATCCCGTAGGAATCGGCCGGCGCTGCCCGGAGCGCAGCTACGGAGAACTCGTCCAGGTCCGAGGTCACCACGATCTTGGTGTGCACATTGCCAAGGCTGTCCAGAAGTTCGCGGACCCAGCGTGCCTGGGCCACGAGGTCTCCAGAGTCCAGTCGGATGGCCCCGAGCTTGTCTCCGGCGAGGTCGACGGCGGTGCGGACAGCCGCTTCGACGTCGTATGTGTCCACGAGCAGTGTGGTGCCTGCCCCCAGCGAGGCAAGTTGCGCCTCGAAGGCGTCACGCTCGGAGTCGTGGACCAGCGTGAAGGAGTGGGCCGCGGTGCCGACGGTCCGGAGGCCATAGCGCCGGCCGGCTGCCAGGTTGGACGTGCCGGAAAAGCCCGCGATCACGGCCGCGCGTGCCGCCGCCGCAGCCGCTTCCTCATGCGTGCGGCGCGAACCCATCTCAATGCAAGGCCTGCCGCCAGCGGCACTGGTCATCCGGGACGCGGCCGAGGCGATGGCGCTGTCGTGGTTCAGCACCGACAGGACGTAGGTCTCCAGGACGCAGGCCTCGGCGAAGGTCGATTCCACGATCAAAACTGGGGAGTGCGGAAAGTAGGCCTCGCCCTCCGGGTAGCCCCAAATGTCACCGGAGAACCGAAAGGAGGACAGCTGTTCCAGCGTGTCCTGGTTAACCACCCCGGTGCCGGCCAGGAAATCGAGGTCGTCCTGGTTGAAGCGGAAGTCCGCGATGCCTTCAAGGAGCCGGCCAGTGCCGGCCACGATCCCGTAACGGCGCCCGGCCGGGAGCCCCCGGGCAAAGGCCTGGAAGACGGACCGGCGGTGTGCGGCCCCGGAGTGGAGTGCCGCCTGGAACATGGTCAGCTCATAGTGATCAGTAAACAGTGAGGTCCGGGGTCCGTCCGGTCCGGCCGAAGTGTCCATGATTCACTCTAGGGCGGGGCGGTCCGGAAGGGGAGGCCGCCCGGACCGCTCAACTCCGTGCCCGGGCCACCTGCCCCGGCTTCAACCGCCTCAAGATTGGGAAGCCCGCCGTGGTCTCTCCAGACTTACCCCCGCCGCAACGCATCGGTAAGGGGCCTATGACCTCCTCGCCGCTGACAAACTCCCCGCACCAATGCCCCGCGCCCGCTACGGGGCCCGGGAGCGTGGAACCCTCCCCCGGACCACGAACTCCCGGGGACACGTGCGGGGGGCGACAACCGATGCGGCCCGCCCCCAAAAAAATGCGGGCCGCACCGGAGCACCACCCCCAGCCATCATGATTTGACTTGCAAAATGAAGGAAAATATGATTAGCACCTAGCGCCCCGATGTTTCCCCCCAAATAACATTGGGGCGCTTCCATGCCGGGGCGCACAAATTCCGCCTAACGGGCTGGCAACAACCCTCCGGATCCGGGTTTCGATCCGCTGTGCCGATTCAGCGTCGAGCCGTGCCCCCTCGACTCCATCCGGGTCGCGTCAAGAGCGTTGGCCAGCCGGGCCGCGGCGGCGGCAAGCCCGGCGTCCGTCCGTGGCCCGGTGAGGTCCTCGCTGGTGCAGTTTGCCAGGCCGGCGGTGACTTCAGCGACCAGGTCGGGGGACCGGCAGGACCGGTATCCGGCGCCGCCGGATACCTCGGGACGGTTCAGCGCCCCGGTGACCAGCACAGCAACCTCAGTCCTGCGCGCCATGCCGAGCTTGTCCAGTATTGACGAGACCATATTCTTCACAGTCTTCTCCGCAAGAAACATCTCCCGGCTGATCTGGCGGTTGCTCAAACCTCTGGCCAGACCGAGGGCGACGGAGGCTTCCCGGTTCGACAGGCTCAGGAGTCTCTCGTCCGGACACTCATGCCCCCCTGACACCTGACCAACACGTCCTCTCCGGAACCGTCCGCTGTAAGCGGTCTGTCCGGCCAGTACCCGACGGATTAACCTCAACTGCTCGCCGCTGTCATCCTGCACGACCAATCCGGCCGATTCAATCACTTACCTCGGAGCCGGACCGGTATCGGCGGCCGCCAGCTTGAGCGCGCTCCCCCGGCCCAGAAGCCAATGAACCCGCACGTTGAACCCGTACAGGGTTGGGCGCGGGGGCGTTGCGTCGTGCAAGGACCTTAGCCCCTATCCAGGAAGTCCATACAAGCGATCAACTGGACCTAGACCATGCGCGAAAGAGGAGACGGATCATGGGAGCATGCGATGTTTGCGGCAGCACCGACGGAAGAACCTTCACCATCTCAATGGGCAACCAGACTGGAACTTTCGACAGCTTTGAATGCGCCATACACATGATGGCGCCGGCGTGTGAACACTGCGGCTGCCGGATTATCGGACATCCGGTCGAGAGCGAATCGGGCGTGTACTGCTGTATCCACTGCGCCAAGGAAGCAGGAAACCCGCACAAGCCCGCCAAGGCGGAAGCTTCCGGCCTCGCCGTTCAGGCACAAAAAGCATCGTCCACCGAATAGCTTCACCCATTTCGCAACCGCCGGGGAGCGAGTTCCCCTAAGCGGAGACGCACGCCGCAAGGGCGGACAAGACCGAGTCGCCTGGCCGTCATAGGGGAAGCCCCACCAGCAATGCTGAAGGGGCTTCGACTGTTTTGATTCCGTTATGACGAACATCATCTCCCGAACTTGCGGGAATCCTGGCGCTTCCTGCCTCGTCACCGGCAGACCACGGCGGATCAGATCCACCGTGCGTTCAAGGGTTCCCCTGTTGTTCGTTCCCGTCCTTCTTTCGAAGAACGTATTAACAGTGTTACGCCTAGTTTGCCGGTGGCGCAAGAGCCAGATCTCCCCGCGGCCACGAACTTGTCAGGGTCTGCGAAGGAATTCGCGCACCACCTCGACGTATTCAGCGGTCCGCGTTGCCATCACCCCGTGGCCCGCGCCCGCGAAAATACGGACCTCCCCCGCGGGGTACAGGGCCCGGAGGGCAGCTCGCGCCTGTGGTGAAAACGCTTCGTCAAGTTCCGATTCGATGAGCAGGACCGGTACCGGCGCGGCGGTGGGCCCAGGTGCAGGCAGGGGCGGCAGATGCGCGAATTCGTTCATTTCCCGGAGTCCGGACAGCAGATCCTCTTTTCCCAGTCGTGCCAGGATGTCCGACAGCAGCGTCTTCCGGAACTCTTCTGTGTCCTGTGAGTCCTGAACAAACCAGCGGCGCCAGTTCCACCCCGTCAAGAAACGCACGGCACTTTCCGGAAGGACAGTAAGGAAGCGGATGATGAGCGGCAGCACAGGCAGCGGGGCCGCGGCCGGGCCACCGGTGTTGGCCAGCACCAGTCGCCGCACGCGTTCGGGAAACCGCCGCACGAATACCTGAGCCACGAAACCGCCGAACGAGGAGCCCAGCACATTCGACCGGCGCACGCCCTCCGCATCGAGGATCGCAGCCAGGCCGTCCGCCAGCCCGATGATGCCGGCGCCGGCGGGATACGCCGGGGCGATCACCCGGAAGTCCAATTCCAGCGCTTCAATCAGCAATAGGTACAGATCAGGCACCCTCGTCCCTCCGGAGGGCAGAAGCACAACGTTCTCCCCCGAGCCGCAGGTGAGGTACCGCCAGCGCACGCCGCCCACATCGAGCTCGCGGTACGGATGGCCGGCGCGGAAAGCGGCGAGTTTGGCCGCCAGATCCCCGGCATGCGCCCGCATTACCCCGCTGCCTTGGGACTCGGTGCGGCGCAATGGGAATGCAGGACTTTTGCTCCTCGCGCCTTGGCGGCCGCTTTCGAGGAAGCGGCGGACGACGTCGTCGTACTCCGCCGGGTGGGTGGCAGCCGCCCAGTGCCCGCCCTTCCCGAAAAGGTGCACGCGGGCGCCGGGGTAGGCGGCCAGCAAGGCTTCGCGTTCGCGGGATGTGAAGCCGCGGTCATCGGAAGCGGCGATGATCAGCACGTCATCCGGCCGCTCGAAGGCTGACGTGGCAGCATAACGGTCCGGATGCGCCGCCAGATCCAGGAGTACGGCCAAGCGCGCCAGGGCCGACGCCTTGCTGTGGGCTGCGAAGAGGTCCTCACTGTAGGCGCTGAGAAATGCACGCTCATCTTCTTCCGCCGCAGCCAGAAGGCGCCTGATCCGGGGGCGGTAGAAGGCCGCGAGGGCGGCCTTCGGCAGGATCGAGAAGAGGACCACAAACGCGGTGACCAAACGCGTGTGGGCCCGGGTATAGAGGCCGAATCCGGAAAGGGTGAGCTTGTCCACGCGGTGCGGATACCGGCGGGCAAAAGCATGCGCGACGCCGGCGCCGAGGGAATGGCCGAGAATGCTCGCGGACCGGATGCCCTCGGCGTCGAGAATGGCTGCGATGCCGGCCAAGAGTTCGGCCATGGTCCGCACGGCCGGATAGGAGGGGGCCAGCACCCGGAAACGGGGCTCGAAAGCGCTGACCGTGCGGAACGCGGAGTCGCCAAACGAAAAGCCGCCGCCCAGAACGATGAGTGCAGGCTTTTCAGTTTCCGCGGGGGCAGGCGGTGGTTCCGGTCCCGCGATGTACTTCCACTCGACGCCGTCCACCGTCAGCGAACGGAAGGGGTGCGTGGCCCGGAACGCCCGCAACTCGGCATATCCGTCCATGGATCCTCCCGCCGGATGGCCTCATAGCCCGGACACTACGCCGATGCTTCCGGGCGCCGCAAGGGACGGTTCACACCGTTTGAGTTCCCCAAGAATGACATAGTCGACGTTCTCAGTGGCTGCTCGGGTCCCGGGATCCAGCACCCACGAACATCGCGTCGTCACCCGCCCAATGGCCCTGTCCTGGGGTGACGATGAGATCTAGTGTCGTGCCATGGAGACGCGACGAAGGTCGACGCCCGGTGGCCGGGGAAGGATGACGGCCTGGGTGTGGTGGGACGCCTACCGGGCCCACCGGCAGGGTCGGGCGGCCATCCGGCGACGGCAGCGGGCGCGCTTGGCTGAGTTGGTAGCGTACGCCCGGCAGCACTCGGCTTACTACCGGGACCGGTATCAGGGGCTGCCCGAGCATGTCGAGGACGTCACCTTGTTGCCGGTGACGAACAAGGGCGAGCTGATGGCCCGCTTTGACGAGGTCGCCACGGATCCGGCGGTGACCCTCGCGGGGGTCCAGGAGTTCGTGGCGGACCCAGCCCGGATCGGACACCGCTTCGCCGGGAAGTACTTGGTGGCCACCACCGCCGGCACCACCGGCACCCGGGGCATCTTCGTGCTCGACGACCGGTATTGGTCAGTGACCTCTGGCCTGATGGGCATATTGACCGCGAAATGGCTGTCCTGGTGGGACGTGACGCGGCTGGTGCGCCGCGGGGCGCGGTCCGCTGAGGTCGTCGCCACCGGCGGGCACTTCCTGTCCGTGGCCGCCGGCACCCGGGAGAAACAGGAGAAACCAAGGCGTCACCGCAATGTGAGAATATTCTCCGTTCACTCCCCGCTGCCCCGGCTGGTGGCCCAGCTCAACGGCTTCGATCCGGCCCTGCTTGGCGGCTACGCCAGCGTGTTGCGCCTGCTGGCCACCGAGCAACAAGCCGGGCGGCTGCACATGCACCCGGTGCTGGTACTCAGCACCGCCGAGGGGATGCCGCCGGCAGAGCGCGGCCGCTTGGAGCGCGTCTTCGGGGCTGTCGTGCGGGAGGTCTACGGCTGCACCGAGTCCGGCTACTGCGCCTACGGCTGCGGCCGGGCCGTCAAGGCTTACCGCCGAAGGGTTGAAGCCAGACCTGAGGACGGCTTCCGTTTTCTCCAGACGTATCGGGGCCACCACAGCGCTCCCGAACCAGGTTCGCCAGTGCTCAAATCTGTCCTCCGGACTTCGCGAGGCCGGGACGGTGTAGCGCGTGAAGCTCCGGTCAGGTGGGTCGTGCTGTGCCGGCCCAGCCACATGTGTGGCTGGAAGTTTGCATTCCATGAGACCTCCAAGGCCTGGCCGGGTTCATCCCCGCCTCAGGAGCCGGATCCGGGTGCAGGAAAGGTCAATGACAACTTTAGGGGAACCCGGCGCCACGGGATGCCACGGGCGCGTCAGACCTGACTGCCGAACCCCGGCAGGCTGGGACTGTCCCCGTGCAGTATCGCGGAAAAGGGACCTGCGTCTGCCATGCCCTTGATTTTACTTTCGTGCACTGGATGGAACATATATGGCCAATGTCTGCACGGATTGTAACGACTGCCTGATTATTGGGGCCAAAACGGTCCCTAGGCTGATTACGAGGGAGAAGCCATTAGAAGTCAGCGCTTCAGGCTTGAGGCGTTTTCAAACCTGGGACGCAGGAGAGGGTCCGGCGTGCAGCGCTTCATGGCGGCGGCTGCGCTGGTTTCCGTCTCGGCGGAATCGGGTAAGGCCCAAATCAGCATTCCGATTCGGGTGGAGCCTTCGGTAGCCGATCACCGCCGGCGGTCGCCGTAGTCCACCCCCTGGCCTCTGGCCTGGGCCGCCCATGACGACGTCGACGTCGGAAAGAACAGCGCAGGACAGGATAGGGCCGACAGCATGATCACGACGGGAAATAAACGTCTCCCCACGGCGGCACGGCCCTCAGGCCACGTGGATGCCAGCGGTCTGGAGCCCGGGCCGTGGGACAAACCATCGGCACAGTTTCGCCAGCGGCCTGGCCGGCGTCCGCCAGCTGCGCAAAGGTGGCGCGCGCGGTCCGGAACACTGTCCGCGGCGGCGTGGTGGTTTATTGCAGTCGTCTGCAGCGCGGCATTGTTTGCCGCAATAAGGCGGTTGCTGGCGATCTTCGGCCTACCGTCGCTTCTCGAGGGCCCCAGACTGGAGGACCAGACCGAAAGCCGCCTCACTGCCGCCCAGACGCAGGACCGTATCGACGCTGTGCTTGCCACCCGGGCTTTGGTGACCGCATTCCAGCCGATCTACTCCTTGGAAACCCGCACGGTCGTCGGCGCTGAAGCTCTGACACGTATTGTCAGTTCACCCGTCCGGTCACCGGAGACGTGGTTTGCAGAGGCGGCGAGCATTGGGCGCGGGTTGGACCTTGAATTCCTTGCAATGGCAACAGCATTGCGTGCGGCCGGGCAGCTTCCTGAGAGCGTGTACATCGCCGTGAACCTTTCACCCCAAGCCTGCCTTGATCCTCGGCTGACAGACATCTTGCTGAAATCCGGGCTACCCCCGCGGCGCATAGTAGTCGAGATCACCGAACGGGCCGCTGTGCCCGATTATGCGCCTTTGCTGCTGGCCCTCGCGGAGCTGCGGCGATCCGGGCTGCGGATTGCAGTCGACGACGCAGGCGCCGGTTTCGCAAGCATGCGCCACATACTTCGGCTCAGGCCGGAACTAATCAAGCTCGACCGCAGCATCGTCGCCGGCATCGACGACGACCGGAGCAAGAGGGCTTTCGTCGCCGCAATGGTCACCTTCGCGGAGGAAACCTCGGCCGGGCTGATTGCCGAAGGTGTCGAGACCCAGTCCGAACTCGCCGCTGTTGCGGAGCTCGGTATCAACTCCGCGCAAGGTTACTTCCTTGGAACTCCTTCAGTCAGTGCCGCTAAATGGCTCGGATGGACCCAACTGTCCACGGCCGGCCCAGCGCCCGGACAGCAATAAACCGACCAATGACAGGCGGCAGACGCCCACTCGAAGATGAAAGGCCACAAATATGCGAGAGGAAAATACCCACGCCCGAGTGCTCTGGAGAGCGCTACGTGAAAGGGAGACTTTCCTAGCTGTACTGCAGCACGTCGCGGGCGAGAAGGGATTCAAGATCATCTCAACGGTCCCCGGCAAGATCCGGCTCACTGTTCCAGCGTCATTGCTCAAAAGGCGCAGGCAGACAACCCTGACCGGAACTGTCTCCCATCCGGGCGAGCCGCTCGAGATTGCATGGCCCGTATCCAACCGAGCTCAGCGAGAGCACCTACTGAGCCTGGAAGAAAATCTCCCGGCCGGCTTTATGCACTACCACGGCCTGATCGAAGCCGCGTCGCAAGCAGGCTTCATTCTTGGCAGTAGAGCAGCCCTTCGCAATGTCGTCGACTCGCTCGGGCGTCGTGAAGTCGTGACCGCTGCCGGGCGGGGCCAACTCGGAGACGCGCAAGTCGTGGTAGCGCTCACCACTCAACGCATCCTGATAGTGGAAGGTACAGCCCTCGCACCCGCCCACGTCGATCTTCCCTTAGGCGCAATCGACCGACTCACCCTAGGCAAGAAAAAGACTGGGGAAACTCTAGGACTGGCGTCCGAAGAAATAGACATAGTGGTCTCCCACCTCGGCCACGGTGAAGGGCACGGCATTGCCTCAAGCTTTCGCCAGACTAGGAAAGACATGGAGCGCACGTCTCCCATGCACCCGCACGAGCCCTCACGAAACATCTTTGTCACCCAGTCCCGAGCGCTCCCGGCAACGACGACTCTACGGCGACCTCCCCGCCGCCCGAATCCCTAGCACCGCAAAGGACAGCACATGGACAACTCAACTGAAGTCATCGAAGTGATTGCGGACACCACCCGGCTGGTGGAAGCGCGCTTAGACGCGGCCGTTCTCGACCTTCAGTCCATGGCCACCCACAGCGGCACACGAGGGATCATGGTCACGCGACTCAATCCCGGCCACTACATAGTCGCGCTCAGCGACGGAGTACCATTTGGCCAGACTCACGAACGACACCGATAACCGGCCTAAGCGATCCAACCCTGCTCGTCCATCTCACCCCGGTCAACGAATAACTTCAGTGCACTCCCCTGCAGCGTTGCTATGGCGATGCTGGCCCGAAGGAGGCGGCAGGATGGGCTGGATGACCCTGTAAAATTCCTTGCTTTTGCATCGTTCAATTAGACCAAGTGGCAGCATCCAGGGGTCAGAGCAACAGCGAACTCGGTAGTCGAAAAAACTAGTCAGAAATGGTCACCGCCATTGGGCCTGCGCCGCGGGCTGAAGAGGAGCGCCGCACAAGCAGGTGCCGCGCAGATCGACGTCGCACTCTGCCGGCTCGAGGCGCGGTGCGACATCTATTTCGTCTCAGTAGAAGAAGCGCTTCCCGGGGTACCGCGCATGACAAACCGGCTCAAAGCCTCTTTTGGGTTTTGGCCATTCACCCGTCGAACTCTTCTCCGGGAACGGTTTGCAGCAGTTCGATCGGTGAACGGCTCATCCCAGCTTCCTCAAATTCTTACCCTCGGTCACCACGCTCGTCAGTGGTCCTGGATCAGGCCGTCTCGGTGCTCCTCAATCAGGCTGGCATACTCAACTATCCGAGGCTCTCGAACACCATCGTTGCCTGGATGCGGTCACCGCCGCCGATTCCCTTGCTCCCGCTGCTCGCGGTGGTAATGGTGTGGAGTCGATAGCCCTTCGCGGCCTGATCATTGAGGGTCTTCTCTAGGGAGGTCAGGTTGCCCGACCCGGTCCCCCACAGTTTCTCTTTCAGGATCACCTGCACGACGACATACTGCATGACTCGATTTCCTTCCGTTGCTGGCCAATTGGGGGCAATGCTACTCGACGCGGCGGGCCGCTCCTCCGGGGCATGACTGAGGGCGCCTAAGAGGGATCGACGGTGAGCGGCGTCAATGTCACGCCCGGGGCACTGCACAAGACGGCGTCACGTTTCGGCGCCGGGCCGATCTCACGATCATGTACTTCCGCGGCTAGCGGTCTCCCGGCGAGCACTTTGGCATTGCGAGAGCGGCTGACTGGTTCGGCTCAGGATTGGCTTGCCCCGAGGATCTCTCCGATGTCAGGTTCCAGCCATCCGGCACAAGGTTCTGGCATTTGAACGTTGGCCAGTCGTTCCTTGTGCCGCGAAATGCTGGCGGTCTCAGTTTGAGTTCGCCACCGGTCTAAAAAAAGCGCATGGCCGCCAAGAACACGTGTTCTTAGCGGCCATCGCAAAGGTTTCAGGAGGTCAGGAGCTACACATTGAAGCGGAACTCCACCACGTCGCCGTCGGCCATGACGTATTCCTTGCCTTCAATGCGGACCTTGCCACGGGCCTTCGCCTCGGCCATCGAGCCGGCCTCGATGAGGTCGTCGAAGGACACAACTTCGGCCTTGATGAAGCCGCGCTGGAAATCGGAGTGGATAACGCCGGCGGCCTGCGGTGCCGTGTCGCCCTGGTGGATGGTCCAGGCCCGGGTTTCTTTCGGACCGGCGGTGAGGTAAGTCTGCAGGCCCAGCGTGTGGAAGCCGACGCGCGCCAGCTGGTCGAGGCCGGACTCGTCCTGGCCATTCATTTCCAGCATTTCGCGGGCTTCTTCCTCGTCCAGTTCGACGAGGTCGGACTCGAGCTTGGCGTCGAGGAAGATGCAGTCGGCCGGGGCCACCAAAGCGCGCAGCTCTTCCTGCTTCTCCGCGCTGCCAAGGATTCCCTCGTCCGCGTTGAAAACGTAGATGAACGGCTTGGCAGTGAGCAGGCCGAGTTCCTTGAGGTGTTCCATTTCGAGCTTGTCGCTCTTGATCGAGGAGAAGATGGTGTCACCGCGTTCCAGCACAGCCTGGGCGGCCTTGACGGCGGCCAGCTCGGCGGCTTCGCGCTTCTTGATCTTGACTTCTTTTTCGATCCGGGGGACGGCCTTCTCGATGGTCTGCAGGTCCGCCAGGATCAGCTCGGTGTTGATGGTCTCCATGTCCGAGCGGGGATCGACCTTGCCGTCGACGTGGATGACGTCGGGGTCATCGAACACGCGGACTACCTGCGCGATCGCCTCGGCCTCACGGATATTCGCGAGGAACTGGTTGCCCAGGCCCTCACCCTCGGAGGCGCCCTTGACGATGCCGGCGATGTCCACGAAGGATACCGCGGCCGGGAGCAGGCGTGCGGAGCCGAAGATGGCCGCCAGCTTCTCGAGCCGCGGGTCCGGCAGGTTCACGACGCCGACGTTGGGCTCGATCGTGGCGAACGGGTAGTTCGCAGCGAGCACCTGGTTGCGGGTCAGTGCGTTGAAAAGAGTTGATTTGCCGACGTTGGGCAGTCCGACGATGCCAATAGTAAGAGCCACGAGTATTGATTCTACCGGTAAACGCGCCGGTCCCCCTGCGGAGGCGGGGCGCTGTTCGCCGTCGGCGTCGCTCCGGGCTTCCTCGGATCGTGAGGGCCCGTGCGTCACTGGCTAAAAGTGTCAGGGGTGCGTGCCAGAGTGAAGGCATGGACGCTTTCGCACTCATTCTTGCCATGCTGATGCTGCTGATCGGAGCCGTCGCCGGCGCCGCCTTCACCTTCGTGGTGTTGCGGCGCCGCAGCGCCGGCCTTGAACAGGACTTCGACGGCGTCTCCGCGCGACTCTCCGAGGTCAGCGCCCAGTTCGCCGCCGCCGACGCCGAACGCCGCCTGCTGGCGGCCCAGAACCGGGAGCTGGGCGACGCCAGGACGCAGGACGGCAGCGTGCTGCGTGCGCTGGCCCCCGTGGCCGAGAAGCTCACCGCGGTCCAGCAGCAGGTCTCGCTGCTGGAGCGGGACCGGCTGGAACAGTACGGCCAGCTCGCCCAGCAGCTGCAGGAGGCGAGGCTGTCGGACGAGCAGCTGCTGCGCTCAACGCATGCACTCGAATCCGCCCTGCGCTCCAACAGCGCGCGCGGCCAGTGGGGCGAAGTGCAGCTGCGCCGGGTGGTGGAGGCGGCCGGTATGCTCCGCCACGTGGACTTCCACGAGCAGCTTCACAGTTCCGGTTCGGGGTCGGAAAACACCGTCCGGCCCGACCTCGTGGTGCAGCTCCCGGGCGACAAGCAGCTCGTGGTGGACGCCAAGGTGCCGCTGACGGCCTACCTTGAGGCGCAGGAACTTGGCGCCACCGCCGGAAGTCGGGCCGCCGGGGCGGGAGCCCTGAACGGTCAGCAGGCGCTGCTGGCCACCCACGCGAAGGCCCTGAAGTCCCATGTGGACGCCCTGAGCAACAAGAAGTACTGGGACATCCCCGGCAACGCTCCGGAGCTGGTGGTCTGCTTCCTGCCCGCGGAGTCGATCCTGGCCGCGGCGCTCACGGCGGATCCGGCCCTGCTGGATTACGCGCTGTCCAAGAACGTCGTCCTCGCCTCGCCGGGGACACTGCTGGCGGTGCTCAAGTCGGTGGCGTTTACCTGGCGGCAGGATGTGCTGACGGACAGCGCACGGGAGCTGTTCGAACTGGCGCAGCAGCTCTATGAGCGGATGGGAACCCTGGGCGACAACGTCTCCAAGCTGGGCTCATCGCTGAAGACCTCGGTGGACCGCTACAACTCTCTGGTCGGCACACTGGAGGCCAGGGTGCTGCCCACCGCACGGAAGCTCAACGCCCTGGACGGCGCGGGCCTGGCGACTCCGGTCACTGTCGAGGTGACACCGCGCTCGGTGGCGGCGCCGGAACTCCAGCAGGAAATTGGCTCCCGGGACGTCGGCGGCGACCGGACCGACGACGTCGAGCGGCCCGACGCCGGCGGCGCCTCGGAAGAGTCAGCCGCCTAGGACTGTCCCCGGGCTAGGACTCTTTGGCGGGGCGGGCGCCGCGGCCGCCAAGGGCACGGGAGACGTCCCCGGCCTGCTTCAGGGTGGCCCGGAGCTCCTTCGGCAGGGAGAACAGCAGGTCTTCCTCGGCCGTGACGACTTCCTCGACGGAACCGTAGCCGTAGTCGGCCAGGAGCCGCAGTACGTCCTTCACCAGCACCTCGGGCACGGACGCCCCCGACGTCACGCCGACCGTGGCTACGCCCTCGAACCAGGACTCGTCCACCTCATTGGCGAAATCGACACGGTAGGAGGCCTTCGCCCCGTATTCCAGTGCCACCTCCACGAGGCGCACGGAGTTCGAGGAGTTGGCCGATCCGACCACGATCACGAGGTCGGCCTGGGGCGAGATCTTCTTGATCGCCACCTGCCGGTTGGTGGTGGCGTAGCAGATGTCGTCGCTGGGCGGATCCTGCAGGGTGGGGAACCGTTCCTTCAGGAGGCGCACTGTCTCCATGGTTTCGTCCACGCTCAGGGTGGTCTGCGAGAGCCAGATGACCTTCTCCGGGTCGCGGACCGTCACCTTATCGACCTCGTGCGGGCCGTTGATGATCTGGATGTGCTCGGGCGCCTCACCGGCTGTCCCCTCGACTTCCTCGTGGCCGTCGTGGCCGATCAGCAGGATGTCGAAATCGTCCTTCGCGAAGCGGACAGCCTCGCGGTGCACCTTGGTCACCAGCGGGCAGGTGGCATCAATGGTCCGCAGGCCGCGGTCCTCCGCTGACTGCACCACCGCCGGCGAGACACCGTGCGCCGAGAAGATGACCAGTGCGCCCTCAGGAACCTCATCGGTTTCGTCAACGAAGATGGCGCCCTTTTCCTCAAGGGAGCTGACCACGTGGACGTTGTGGACGATCTGTTTGCGGACGTAGACGGGCGGACCGTAGTGCTCAAGCGCCTTTTCCACCGCAATCACGGCACGGTCGACGCCGGCGCAGTAGCCGCGCGGGGCCGCCAGCAGCACCTTCTTCGGTCCGGTCACGGGTGCCGCCGCCAGCACTTCCTCCGGCGAACGCCGCCGGCGCGGAACGGAGGGCATCGGAATGGATACAGCGGTGGAGGTCATGCCCCAATGCTACCGGTGTTCGCTATGGCAGGTTATTTGACGCCGGCCGGCGGCCGCCGACAACACGGAACACGATCCCGGCGGCCAGCAGCACACCGCCTGCCAGCAGCGCCGCCATAATCCACTGCCCGAAGCTGGCCGTGGCAGCCGCCACGAATTCACGTTTGAAGATCTCCGCCACGTCGTTGCCGCTCCCGGCCCCCTGGACCATCCTGCCTGCGGCGTCCGAGCCAAATTTCCAGACACCGGCCAGGACCAAGGCACCCAGACCGGTCCCGGCGAGGACCGTCCACTTCCGCCGCGCCGCGACGAACGCCAGGAGGAACGCGATGGCCGAGCCCACGGCCACGGCGGTGCCCATCGGCGCGTAGGCCGAGACCCGTTCGATGAGCTGGCGCTGGTCGGACTGGCCGATGCTGATGCGGACCTGCTCCGGCGCCTTAAGCGGAACGGGAGAGGCCTCCGAGACGCGTTTGACCACCAACCCGACCAGCGGGGCGACGTCCAGGGTCAGGGAGGTGGTGCCGCCCACTTCCGGCGGGAGCGTGCGGGGGTCGGCGAAGCTTAGCCGGTGACTCCTGCGCAGGGTCTCTGCCCAGGCCTCCGAGTATCCGGGCATGGAGGTCAGGGACTGCGCGGCGTCCGCCAGGATCGGTTTGACCACGGCCTCGAGGGGGGCCGGCAGCTGCTGGCCGCCAAAGGCCATCCCATTCACGGCGGCCGTGGCCAGCCTCTTCTGGAACGCCGGGTCCTTGCCCAGCGGTGCGGTGAGGGCGACGAAACCCTCCTCCTGGACAATGTTCCGGTCCGCCCACATGGCCGGGACGGCAACAGCCGCCATGGCAAGGCCGATCAGCACTGCAACGGCCGAGACAAAAGTGCGCACGAAAGTCTCCTAGGAGGTTGGGAGTAGAGCCATCCTACGGTGGCGTCGCCGCGAACCGGAAAGCAGGGCACCGGAAAGCAGCGGGCCAAAACGTCCGGCCCTACTGGTAGAGCTATGGATAGAGTTGAAGCAGCTCCCCCTCTCCACCAAAGGACCATGCATGCACCAGCACCTGCACCAGGCACTTTTCGCCGGCGGCCACCGGCATGTCTGAAGACACCGCCGCGGCCACCACCCTGCCGGCGACTGCGGCAGACACCAGCCCGGACAACCCGTGGCCGCTGCAGCTGCTCTCGCAAAAACTGAAGATGCACATCGAACGGGCGCCCTCGGCCTGGGTCGAGGGCCAAGTCATCGAACTCAACCGGCGCGGCACCAACGCCTACCTCACGCTGCGGGACATCGACGCGGAGATATCCCTCCCTGCCTCGGTCTGGACCAACGTTCTGGACCGCCAGTCCACGCCGCTGGAGCGCGGTTCCCGGGTGGTGGCGCTGCTTAAGGCCGAGTTCTGGCTGAAGACGGGCCGGCTGAACATGTCAGTCAAGGACATCCGGCCGGTAGGACTCGGCGACCTGCTGGCCAGGATCGAACGCCTGCGCCAGGCCCTCGCGGCGGAAGGGCTGTTCGCCGACTCCCGCAAAAAGCGGCTGCCCCTGCTCCCCCACCGGATCGGCCTGATCACCGGCCGCGACTCCGACGCCAAGAAAGACGTGCTCCGCAACGCGGCGCTGCGCTGGCCCGCCGTCGAATTCGAGATCCGCGAGGTGGCGGTCCAGGGCAACACCGCGGTGGCCCAGGTCATCGGCGCGCTGCAGGAGCTGGACGCCCACCCGGAGGTCGACGTCATCGTCATCGCCCGCGGCGGCGGCGCCCTGGAGGACCTGCTCCCCTTCAGCAGCGAGGAACTCATCCGGGCTGTCGCCGCCGCGGCCACGCCGATCGTCAGTGCGATCGGCCACGAGGCGGACCGTCCCATCCTCGACGACGTCGCAGACCTGCGCGCCTCGACCCCCACCGACGCGGCGAAACGGATTGTGCCCGACGTCGTGGAGGAACTGGCGCGGGTCCGGCAGGCACGGGAGCAGCTGCGCCGCGGCGTCACCCGCCTGGTCGAGCGGGAGACGGACCGGCTGGCCTCGCTTCGCTCCCGACCGGTGCTGGCAGCCCCGGAGGGCATGGTCACCGCCCGGCACGACGACGTCGAACGGCTCAAGGGCCGCTCCCATGCGGCCATCAACACCGCCGTGGTGCGGGCGGCCGACCAGCTGGTCCACCTCAAGGCCCAGGTGCGCGCCCTCTCGCCGCAGAAAACGCTGGACCGCGGCTACGCCGTCGTCCAGCTAGACGATGGCAGCACCGCCCCGGGAACCCGCCACGACGTGGTGCGGCACCCGGACCAGGCACCCGCCGGCACTCCCCTGGCCGTGCGGGTGGCCGGCGGCAGGTTTAAGGCCCAGTCCACCGGCGGCCAGGAGCCCGCCGAGGACTGACCGGCCCACTCCCAACAACCCAGGCAGTTCAGACTTCCCGGACCCCGCGACGGGACCCCCGACACGCGGTAGGCACCGGATCCACGCAAGGAGCATCAGCATGGCAGCAGAAAACGCAGCAACCCCGACCCCGAACACCGACATCGACGGACTCAGCTACGAGGAGGCCCGCGAACAGCTCGTGGGCGTGGTCGGCAGGCTGGAGGCCGGCGGCGCCAGCCTTGAGGAATCCCTCGCACTGTGGGAGCGCGGGGAGGCCCTCGCGAAGCGGTGCGAGCAGTGGCTCGAGGGCGCCCGCAAGCGTCTCGCCGCGGCCCGGGACCAGGCCGGCCAGGAGAGCTGACCGACCGCCGGCCGGCTAGGAGCGCCGCACCAGCTCGCGTTCCATGTCGACGTCGATCTCCGGGACCGGCCACTCGAGCGCCAGTGACTCCAGCGCGTCCAGCAGCAGCTGCTGGACGGCGATCCGGGCGTACCACTTCTTGTTGGCCGGGACCACGTGCCAGGGCGCGTGCTCCGAGCTGGTCTGCTCAAAGGCGGCCTGGTAGGCGTCCATGTAGTCGTCCCAGAAGGCCCGTTCCTTGAGGTCGTTGCCGCTGTACTTCCACATTTTCGAGGGGTCTTCCAGCCGGGCGAGCAGCCGTTCCTGCTGCTCGTCGCGGCTGATGTGCAACATGACCTTGACGATCTTCGTTCCGGCGGCGGCCTGCCGGGCCTCGAACTCGTTGATGGCCCGGTAGCGGCGCTCCAGTTCCTCGGCGTCCGCCCAGCGGTGCACCCGGTGGATCAGGACGTCCTCATAGTGGGAACGGTCGAACACCCCCACCATGCCGGCCGCGGGTACTTCCTTCTCGATCCGCCAGAGGAAGTCGTAGGACTGTTCCTCCGGGGTGGGCGCCTTGAATGACTTCAGCTGCACGCCCTGCGGATTCATCTGGCCCATGACGTGGTTGACGATGCCGCCCTTGCCCGCGGTGTCCATGGCCTGCAGGACCAGCAGGACGCGCTTCTTTCCGCCGGTCCTGGACTCCGCAAAGAGCTGCTCCTGCAGTTGCGTGAGCTTGCCGTCGAGCTCGCTGAGCAGCGTCTCTCCGGCGGCCTTGTCCCCGGCGTAGCCCGGTGTGGAACCCGGGTCAAGGTCGCGGAGGCTGAACTTCTTGCCTGCCCTCAGGGTCTCGGAGGGATGTTTGTCGAAGTCCACGACATCTGCCATCAACGCCTCTTTCCGGTTCGGGCAGCCCGCCGGCCGGACGTTCGACCAGCGGCGCTGCTGTCCCGAATCCTAGTTGCCCTGGTACCGGCTCAGGAAGTCCGCCATGCGGTTGATCGCTTCCTCGAGGTCCTTGACGTTCGGCAGGGTCACCATTCGGAAGTGGTCCGGCCGGACCCAATTGAAGGCGCGGCCGTGGGAGACGAGGATCTTCTGCTGGCGCAGCAGGTCCAGGACGAACTTCTCGTCGTCGCGGATGTGGTAGACCTCGGGGTCCAGGCGCGGGAACAGGTACATCGCCCCGCGGGCCTGCTGCGTGCTGACGCCGGGGATGGCGTTGAGCATGTCGTAGGCCTTGTTCCGCTGCTCCAGCAGGCGGCCGCCGGGCAGGATCAGGTCGTTGATGCTCTGGTAGCCGCCGAGTGCGGTCTGGATCGCATGCTGCGCCGGCACGTTGGCGCACAGGCGCATGTTGGCGAGCAGGTTGATGCCTTCAAGGTAGTCCGCGGCGTCCTTCTTCGGACCCGAGATGGCCATCCAGCCGGCCCGGTAGCCGCAGACGCGGTAGGCCTTGGACAGCCCGCTGAAGGTCAGGCAGAGCACGTCGTCGCCGGTGAGGCTGGCCATGTTCACGTGGACGGCGTCCTCGTACAGGATCTTCTCGTAGATCTCGTCCGCGAACAGCACCAGGCCGTGCTTCTCGGCCAGTGCCACGATCTTCTTGAGCGTCTCCTCCGGGTAGACAGCGCCGGTGGGATTGTTGGGGTTGATCACCACGATGCCCTTGGTGCGCGGCGTGATCTTCGCTTCGAGGTCGTCCAGGTCGGGCTGCCAGCCGGATTCCTCGTCGCAGAGGTAATGCACCGGCTTCCCGCTCGCCAGGGCCACCGACGCCGTCCAGAGCGGATAGTCCGGGGTGGGAATGAGGACCTCGTCGCCGTCGTCCAGCAGGGCCATCAGCGACATGGTGATGAGCTCGCTGACGCCGTTGCCCAGGTAGATGTCGTCGACGTGGATGTTCTGGATGCCGCGCGTCTGGTAGTACTGCGAGACGGCGGTGCGGGCGGAGAAAATGCCTCGGGAATCGCTGTAGCCCTGGGCGTGCGGCAGGTGGCGGATCATGTCCACCAGGATCGCGTCCGGCGCTTCAAACCCAAACGGGGCCGGGTTTCCGATGTTCAGTTTGAGGATGCGGTGACCCTCTGCCTCCATCTGCTGGGCGGCCTGAAGAATCGGTCCACGGATGTCGTAGAGGACATTATGAAGCTTGGTGGACTGCTTGAATTCTGCCATTCATCAAATATGCCATATGGCGGATGTACTTCCCCTGAGACTTGTCTCACAGCGGAAGTCCGCGTCACACGGGCGCCCCGGGCCGCCCCGGGGCGGGAACGACGGCGGCTTCAGGCCGGGAACGACGGCGGCTTCAGGCCGGGAACGACGGCGGCCGCCGGGCCCGGGGGTTCCGGATCCGGCGGCCGCCGTCGAACGCTCAGAAGCTCCGGTCTACTTGACCAGGCCCTTGTCCTTGAGCCACGCTGCCGCGGCGTCCTTGGGGTTCTGCTTCTCGCTGCCGCCGACCGCGCGGTTGAGGTTGATCAGGTCCTCCGTGGTGAGCAGCTTGGAGACGGCGTTGAGCGCCTCCTTCGCCTTGTCGGTCATCTTGGCCTTGTTGTACAGCGGCAAGACCTGCTGGGCGATGAAGTTGTTCTTCGGGTCCTCCAGCACCACCAGGTCGTTGTCCGCGATGGCCGGGGTGGTGGTGTAGATGTCGGCCACCTGGACCTGGTCCGAAAGCAGGGCCTTGACCGTGACGGGGCCGCCGCCGTCGCTGAAGGGTTCCAGCTTCTTGGGCTCGCAACCGTAGTTCTTCTTCAGGCCGGGCAGCCCGTAGGCGCGCTCCGCGAACGTTGCGGGGGCGCCGACCACGATCTCGTTGCAGACCTTGGCCAGGTCCTCGATGGACTTCAGCTTGTACTTCTCCGCGGTGGCCTTGGTGACCACCATGGCGTCCTTGTCCTCGGCCTTGGCGGCGTCGAGCACGGCCAGGCCGTCGGGCAGCTTGCCCGGCAGTGCCTTGGCAATGTCTTCTGCGGAGATCTCGGTGGCGTCCTTGTTGACGTGCAGCAGCAGGTTTCCGCTGTAGTCCGGGATCACGTCGACGGAGCCGTCCTGCACGGCCTTGAAGTAGACCTCGCGGGAACCGATGTTCGGCTTGGTGGTGGCGGTGACACCGGCGGCGTTGAGTGCCCCGGCGTAGAGCTCAGCGATGATCTGACTCTCGGTGAAGTCGGCCGAACCGATCACGAGCGCCCCGCCGGCTCCCCCGGAGGAACCGCCGCTGGCGGGTGCCGAGGACAGCGGGTTGGACGAGCCTCCGCACGCGGACAGGGCCAGAGCCAGGCCGACGCCGGCGGCCAGGCCGCCGAATGCGCGCCTGCCGAGTGCTCGTTGGCGGATTTCCTTCATGACGTACCTCCTTGGACAACAGTCCCCGCGGTCGCGGGGTCTGTGAGATCAACCGCGGCCTGCTGGCTCCGGTCTGGCTTGTTGGCGGCCCCACGGGACAGGAAGAGCCGCTGGAATAGGACGAGGACAAGGTCGACGGCGATGGCGAGCCCCGCGATGAGCAGCGAGCCGCCGAGCATCTGCGGGAAGTCGGAGAGCACGAGGCCGTCGAAGAGGTAGCGGCCCAGGCCGCCCAGGTTGATGTACGCGACCACCGAGACCGTGGCGATCACCTGGAGCACACCGGTGCGGAACCCGCCGAACATCACCGGAAGCGCGTTGGGGAACTCGGCCCGGAAGAGCACCTGGAGCTCGGTCATGCCCATGGCCCGGGCGGCGTCCACGACGTTCCGGTCCACGCTGGAGATTCCCGCGTAGGTCCCGGCCAGCAGCGGCGGCACGGTCAGGATAACGAGCGCCCAGACCGGAGGCATCAGCCCGATCCCGGCCAGCAGGACGAAGAGTGTCAGCAGGCCCAGGGTCGGCAGGGCACGCAGCGCCCCGGCGAGGGCCACGACGGCCACCCGGCCGCGGCCGGTGTGGCCGACGTAGAGGCCGATCGGGACGGCGATGGCGGTCGCAATCAGCATCACCAGCCCGGTGTACTGCAGGTGCTCGGCCAGGCGCACCGGAATGCCCGTGCTGCCGGACCAGTTGTCCGGGTCGGCGAGCCACGCAAAGGTGTCGGTGAAGACATTGCTCATGCTGACGCCCCCGCCGCGGAATCGGACAGCCGCCGGGCCGCGGCCGGCTCCCCGGGCTTCCCCGGTTTCCCGGCGCCTGCCCGGGTCCACGGGGTCAGGAGGCGTTCGAGCAGGACCAGGACGGCGTCCATCAGCAACGCCAGCACCAGGATCGCAATAATGCCCACCATCACCTCGGTGACGAAGTCCCGCTGCAGCCCGGAGGTGAAGAGCATGCCCAGGTTGCCGATGCCCAGCAGGGCGGCGACGCTGACCAGGGAGATGTTGCTGACCGAGACCACGCGGAGCCCGGCGAACAGCACCGGCAGGGACAGCGGCAGGTCGATCTGCAGGAACCGGGCGAGGGGCTTGAAGCCCATGGCGACGGCAGCCTGCTGCAGGTCCTCGTCCACGGAGTCAAAGGCATCCAGGGCGGCCCGGACCAGGAGCGCGACGGCGTAGATGGTCAGGGCCACCACGACGTTGACGGGGTCAAGGATCCTGGTCCCGAGCAAGGTCGGCAGGATGATGAAGAGCGCCAGCGACGGGATGGTGTAGAGCAGCGAGGACGCGGTCAGGACCACGGTGCGCAGGGTCCGGTTCTGCCTGGCCAGCTGGGCCAGCGGGATCGAAATCAGCAGGCCGAAGAGCATCGGCAGGATCGCCAGGACGAGGTGCTGGCCGGCGAGGCTGAAGACCTGCCCGCTGTTGGCCAGGAACCATTGCATCAGCGCACGCCCTGCCGGACCCGGCGGTCCGCTTCGATCACGGCGAGCACTTCTTCGGCCGTGATCACACCGGCCACCCGGCCGTCCGCGTCGACAGCGACGCCGAGTCCGGACGGCGAGGACAGGGCCGCGTCCAGCGCGCGGCGCAGGGTCTCGCCCTTGTGGAAGAGGGAACCGCCCGGGACGGTCGCCGCTCCGGCGCCCGGCGCGCTCCAGCCGAGCGGCCGGCTGTCAGCGTCGACCACGAGCTGCCACTCGCCCGCTCCGGGTCCGCCGTCACGGCCGAGGGCGTCGGCGCGGACGGTGTCGACCGGATGGATCGTGACGCCGTCGGAGGGGCTGAAGGCGAGGTGCCGGAAGCCCCGGTCGCGGCCCACGAAGGACGCGACGAAGTCGTTGGCCGGGGCCCGCAGGATCTCTTCCGGCGCCGCGTACTGCGCCAGCTTGCCGCCGCCGGCGAAGACGGCCACCTTGTCACCGAGCACTGTGGCCTCGTCGATGTCGTGGGTGACGAACACGATGGTTTTGGCCAGGTCGCGCTGCAGGCGGAGTAGTTCCTTCTGCAGTTCATCGCGCACCACGGGGTCCACCGCGCTGAAAGGTTCGTCCATGAGCAGCACGGGCGGGTCCGCGGCGAGGGCACGGGCCACTCCCACGCGCTGTTGCTGGCCGCCGGAAAGCTGTGAGGGGTAGCGCCGGCCGAGTCCGGCGGCGAGGCCGACGACGTCGAGCAGCTCCTGTGCGCGCTTGCGGGATGCCGCCTTGGATACCCCGTTGAGCCGCGGGACGGTGGCGATGTTGTCCAGGACGGACCGGTGCGGCATCAGCCCGGAGGACTGCATGACGTAGCCCATGGAACGGCGCAGCTGCGCGGCGGGCACGGAGGTGACGTCCTGCCCGTCGACGGTGATGGTGCCCGAGGTCGGCTCGACCATGCGGTTGATCATCCGCAGCGAGGTGGTCTTGCCGCAGCCCGAGGGGCCGACGAAGACCGTGATGGCGCCCTTGTCGATAGACATGCTCAGATCGTCGACGGCGGCCTGGCCGCCCTGGTACTGCTTGGTGACGCTCTGGAACTCGATCATGGCCTCTGCCATTCCGGGCTTACCTAACTGTTGGCGGCAACATGGGACGGTCCAGCCAACTGATCATATGCATGCTGATTTTTGGCTGTAAAGCGGGTATGACCCAGCGTAGCTGCCACCGCTGGCGATGTCGGAGCACCGAATCGAAGAAACGGGCCCGATATCGTCGGCGGCGCCGGGGCTACCCTTGGCATTCGGCGCCGGACGGGATTCGGATGGGCGCGGGTTCAGGCCCGGCCCCGGACCCCGCGCTGGTCCGGGACCGGCGCTGTGTCACGTCGCCCGGCCCCTGCCTTTTCCGTTGCCCTTTCCGTTGTCTTTGCCGTTGTCTTTGCCGTTGTCTTTTCCCCTGCGGGGGTGGTCGTGGCTGAGCCGCTCGGCCGCCCGCTGGCTCCGGCTGGCCACCACCACTTTCTGGTGCCACTCCCGCTGGTACGCCCGCCGGGCAGCGGCGTCGTGGCGCCGGGCCAGGGCCGCCACTTCGCGCTGCATCTTGAGGTAGCTTGCCCAGCGGCGCTCGTCCAGGGCCCCCTCCGCGAGCGCGGCCTGCACGGCGCAGCCTGGTTCGCGGCCGTGCGCGCAGTCGGTGAACCGGCACCGGGTGAAGAGCTCCTCGAGATCGCCGAACACCTCGTCCAGGCCGTCCTCGGCGTCGAACAGGCCAAAGCCGCGCACCCCGGGCGTGTCCATCAGCACCGAGCCGCCCGGCAGCGGGACCAGCTCCCGGGAGGTCGTGGTGTGCCGGCCCTTGCCGTCACCGGCCCGCACCGCGCCCGTTTCCTGCGCTTCGAACCCGACGAGGGCGTTGATCAGGGTGGACTTGCCGGCGCCCGAGGGGCCCAGCAGCACGATGGTCCCGCCGGGCGGCAGATGAGCCAGCAACTCATCGAGGCCGTCGCCCTGCTCGGCGGAGGTGGTGACCACGTCGACGCCGGCGGCCTGCAGCATGACCTGCCCGACGACGTCGTCCGCCACCTGCGCGAGGTCGGCCTTGGTGATCACCACGAGCGGGGTGGCGCCGGAATCCCAGGCCGCGACGAGGGTCCGTTCGAGCCTGTTGTGCGTGAGCGGACGGTCCACCGGCACCACAACGCCAACGACGTCCATGTTGGCACCGAGCACCTGTGCCTCGGAGGATGCCTCGAAGGCGCGCTTGCGGCTTAGTTCCGAGCGGCGCGGCAGCACACCCACGATGGCTGGTTCGCCGACCGGGTTGCTGCCGAGCCAGACCCAGTCGCCGGTCGCGGGGACGCGCCCCGCGCGCGGGTAGGGCAGTTGTGCCTGGCCGGCATGGTCCGCGACCAGGACGAGGTTGCGGTCCACGCGGACCACCCGCCCGGCGCTGGTGCCGCCGGGGACGGGGTTGGCGGCGAAAAGTTCCGTGACGGCCTCGGTGAAACCGAAACGGGCCGGCCCCTGGAGGCCGGTGTGGTGACTGAACTGAAGATTCAATGGAAACCCTTTGATGGGCCCCGGACGCGTGTTGCCCGCTGCGGTCGAAGAGGACCGGCCAGCTGTAGGGCTAGGAGATGCGGACTGCCGGGGCAGGAATAATGACGTGGCTTAGGGGTGTGCGCTGCGCGCGCAGTTCCGTTGCATTCATTGCTTCCACCTCCCCGGTCATCTGGCCCATATCTCGGCTTATATCTGGGCTCATTGGGCGGCCGTCCCGGCCGCGGTTTCTCTAGGGTAACCGCCCGCGCCGCGGCTGGCTAGGGATTTGTCAGGCGAGCTTTCCGTCCAGCGGCCGCTCACGGTACAGCCGGAGCGCGGCATCGACCAGTGAGACCCGGTTCAGGCCCGCCACCTCGGCCAGCGGGATCCAGGCCGCGTGGGTGGTGCTGCCGCCCACCTCATGCCGCAGCTCCCCGCCGGTGATGCTCGCTTCATAGACCAGCCGCAGCGACTGGAAGTCGCGGTGGCCGCCGTCGAGCCTGCTCTCGGCGGGCCAATGCCCGACGTCGATCCCCAGCATGGCGCCGATCTCAGCGTGGTAGCCGGTCTCCTCGTAGATCTCCCGGCGGCACCCGTCCACCGGGTGCTCGGCGAGATCCAGGCCGCCGCCCGGCAGCGTCCACCCCTCCTTGCCGCCCTGCTTCCAGTACGCGAGCAGGAGGCAGTCATCGCGGAGGATCAGCCCGTAGGCAGCCGGGCGGGTATCGAATGGCAGGGTCATGGCACCAGCGTAACGGCGCCGCGCGGACCCTGCCGGATCTTCCGGTTCGGTCCTAGAGTTTGAGTGTGACCAACCTCGAAGTCCTTCCGCCCGAAGAAGTCTGCCCCGCCGCCCACAGTGTGGAGGGGACCGCCAACGGCCCGTGCCTGCAATTGTGGCCGGCGAGGGAGGTTCCGCTGGGCGGCGTCCGCGCCATGAACGTCTCGCGGACCCTGCCGCAGCGCGGGCTGCCCACCGTGGGCGCGTGGTGCTTCCTGGACAGCTTCGGACCGGACCGGGTGGCCATGTCCGTGCTGCCGCACCCGCACACAGGGTTGCAGACCGTTACCTGGCCGCTGGCCGGCAACATCCGGCACCGGGACAGTGTGGGCAGCGACGTGACCGTCCGCCCGGGCGAGCTGAACATCATGACGGCGGGCCGCGGCGTATCGCACTCCGAATTCGCGGTGCTTCAGGTGAACGGGGGACCGGGCGCGACGACGCCGGAACTGCCCGTGCAGCGCGGGCTGCAGTTGTGGGTCGCGCTGCCGGACTCCGAACGGCACCGGGCACCGGCGTTCGAGCAGCACCGCGAGCTGCCCGTGGTCCGCGGCGACGGCTTCACTGCAACCGTCATGGTGGGGACCCTGGCGGACACCACCTCGCCGGCCACCATGTACTCCCCGATCGTTGGCGCCGACATCAGCTGCGCCGGAAGCATCAGCCTGCCGCTGCAGCCGGAGTTCGAGCACGCCGTGCTGGTGCTCGACGGCGCCCTGGCGCTGGACGGCCAGGAGGTGCAGCCAGGCCCGCTGGGCTACCTCGGCTCCGGGCGCAGCAGCCTGGACCTGGACGCCGCTCCGGGCACCCGCTTCGTGCTGCTGGGCGGCGAGCCGTTCGAAGAGGAACTGCTGATGTGGTGGAACTTCGTCGGCCGCAGCCACGAAGAGGTGGAGCAGTCACGCCTGGACTGGGAAGCCCAGGCCGGGCTCTCCGACGACGACGCGTCGCGGGCACGGTTCGGGCTGGTGCGCGGACACGGTCCCGACGCCGGATCCGAAGCCGGCCGCATCCCGGCGCCGCCGTTGCCGGGGGTGCCGCTGCGGCCGCGGCGCCGGCAGTGACCCCGTCCCTGGTTCCCGCCGCTGCGGCTGCCCCCCGTGCCTGCCCGCTAGCCCTGCTCGGCGACGAGCTGGAGCACCCCGAACACGGGTTCCTGCTGCAGCACCCGGACGTCGGTGATCCCGGCCGCGGCCAGGGCCGTGCGGAACGATTCCTGCAGCCGCGGCACGTTCATGCCGAGCCCGCTGCCCAGGATGACCGGCCCCTCGATGCCGAGCTGCCTCACGGTCTGCTCGGCCATGGCGGCGAGGTCGCGGCCTGCCTGGTCTATCAGCTCCTGGCTCGGCGCGTGGCCGGCGTCGGCCGCCTCCACGACGAGCCGGGCGCGCTGGGCCCAGAAGCGGCGTCCGGTCTCGGGTGAGTGGAACAGCGCGATGAGTTTGTTCGGGTGGTCCACCCCGCAGGAGGCCAGCAGGGCCCTGGTCAGTTCATCCGGTTCCAGCCCCTGGTTCATCCGGCGCAGGCTGTGCCGCACGGCCTCGCGGCCCAGCCAGTAGCCGCTGCCTTCGTCGCCGAGCAGGTAGCCCCAGCCCCCGGCCCGGGCTTCCTGTCCGCGGCTGTTCTTGCCCCACGCGGCCGAGCCGGTTCCGGCGATCACGGCGACGCCGGTGCTGGCCCCGCCGGCTGCCAGCAGGAGCCGGGAGTCGTGCACAACGGTGATCTTGGCGCCGGGCACGTGCGGGGCAATCAGCGCGGCGAGCGCCGCGGCGTCGTCGTCGGTGTCGATACCGCCGGCTCCGGCGTAGACCTGGGCGATGTCACCGCCGCCGATCCGGGCGAAGAGTTCCGCGAGGTTCCGGGCGGCTTCCTCGGGAGTGACGTTCTGGACGTTGGCGCTGCCCACCGACTCGTCGGCCACGGGCGTGCCGCCCTCGAACCGGACCCCGCGGGTCTTGGTGCCGCCGATGTCGAGTCCGATCACGGCGCCGGGAGCGGCGGCGGAAACGGCGTCCGGCGGGGTGGGGATGTCAGAATGAGTCACCGGAACAGCCTACTGAATCACCGACAGGAGTGAGCAATGTCCCGCGATATCTTCGGTACCCGGATCATCGCCGCGCCGATGGCCGGCGGGACTTCAACTCCGCCCTTCGTCACGGCCGTGCATGAGGCCGGCGGTCTGGGCTTCCTGGCCGCGGGCTACAAGAGCGTTGCTGCCATGCTGGCGGACATCCGCGCCACCCGGGAGTCCGGCGCGCGGTTCGGCATGAATGTCTTCGTCCCGGATCCGGCCCAGCTGCCGCCCTCCGCGGCTGCCGTGGCCGAGCTCGAGGCATACCGGCTGCAGCTGCGCCCTGATGCCCGGCGCTACGGTGTGGAGCTCCCGCCCTTGCGGCTCGATGACGACGACGCGTGGCAGGCCAAGATCGAGGCCCTGCTGGCGGATCCGGTGGAGCTGGTCAGTTTCACCTTCGGCCTCCCCGGCGCGGACGTGGTCCACGCCCTGCAGCGGGCCGGGTCGGCAGTACTGGCCACGGTCACCACCGCGGCCGAGGCCCGGCAGGCGGCCGAACAGGGCGTGGATGCCCTGGTGGTGCAGCATGGGTGCGCCGGAGGCCACAGCGCGGCGTTCCTGCCGGCGTCAGGCGATCCGGGTTCAGGCGCGCCGGCCACGACGGCGGAGCTGATCGCGACGGTGCGCTCCGCCGTCGCGCTCCCCCTCGTCGCGGCGGGCGGGATCATGGACGCCGCCGGCGTGGACCGGGTGCTGGCCGCGGGCGCACAGGCAGCCCAACTTGGCACGGCCTTGCTCCGCACGCAGGAGAGCGGCGCCCGGCAGTTGCACAAGGACGCCCTGGCCAGCCCGCACTTCACCCGGACGGCCCTGACCAGGGCTTTCACCGGACGGCCGGCCCGGGCGCTGGTCAACGAGTTCGTCCGGGACCACCCGGACGCGCCGGAGTCCTACCCGGCGGTGCACCACCTCACCGCCCCGCTGCGCGCGGCCGCTGCCGCCGTCGGGGATGCGGAGCGGCTGAATCTCTGGGCCGGGACCGGCTGGCAGCAGGCCCGCGCCGCCTCCGTCGCGGAGGTCCTGGCGGGACTGCCGGGCTGAGGGGCGCGGGCGGGGCTGCCCACTCGCGGCTTCGCCCCGCGCTCGCCGTGTGGAAACGTCGAGTCAGGACGGAGACCGCGAACGAACGACGGCGGCGACGGCTTGCAGCGGCGCGGGGCGGGTCGGTTCAGTTCCCCGAGCGTCCGCGGACAAAGCCGGCCAGGAGCGCCGGGCCCTCGCTAAGCACCAGCTCGCGGAACAGCCGCACCGGGTCCGGCTCGGCGTCCGCTCCCCCGCGCCGCTCCCGCCAGGCCAGGCCGATCTCCCGGAAGGCGAGGCCGGAGTCCAGCGCCAGCTCCACCCAGCCCAGGTCGCCGGACTGCCCCGGGGTGTGGCGTCCGGGGGCCAGTCCGCCGGGCGGCAGGATGCTTACGCCCAGCCCGGCCGAGACGAGCCCTCTGGCCGTGTGGGAGTCCTGGCTTTCGAAGGCGATGCGGGGCCGGAATCCGGCTTCCCGGAACAGTGCGTCCGTCAGCGAGCGCATGCCGTAGCCGGGGCCCATCGCCACGAACGGGTCCTGCCGGATCTCCGCGAGGCGGGCACGACGACGCCGGGCGAGCGGGTGCCGGTGGTGGACCACCAGCCGCAGCGGTTCCCGGTACAGGGCAGCCGAGGAGATCAGCCGACTCGGTGACGCGATCGGGGCGGTGAGTGCCAGGTCCGCATCCCCGGCGGCCAGTTCCGCTAGGCAGCCGTCCCGCGCACCCTGGCTGAGGTCGAAGGCCGGCTGCGGATGCCGGCTGCGGAAGGCGCTGATCAGCAGCGGCAGCATCGCCTCGCCGAAGGTGTGCTGGAACGACACCGCGATCCGGCCGCGCACCACCTCCGACTCGTGCCTGACCAAGTCCAGCCCGGTCTGGAACTCGCCCAGCGCGGCCTCAATGTGCGGGAGGAGCGCCTTGGCCGCGGGGGTCAGCCGCACGCCGCGACCGTCCCGGATCAGCAGTTCCGTCCCGATGATGCCGCTGGCCCGCGCGATTCCACGGCTCACCGTCGACTGGGGCAGTCCCAGCACCTCGGCCGTGGCGGTGATGTGTTGGGTCCTCCCGAGCTCGGCCAGCAGGGGCAGCAGCGGCAGCAGCTGAACGAGCTGTTTGTGCTCAACGTCCATGCCCACCCTCTCAATCGTTCCGCATTTGCCATGAATTCTATGAGAAACATGCATTGGAAGCATGTCTTTCCGGGACCTATTCTGGGGTCATGCCCCGCCTCCCCCTCCGCAATCCCGCAACCGAGCCCGGTGCCGCACCTGATGCGGGTACCGCGGCGGACGGTAGCCCCGCAGTCGACGGCCGGGGTACCGCGTGGGCGGGCCACCCCAAAGGCTCGGCGGCTTACCGCCGGATCCTCGCCGGCCTGGCCTTCGCCGGCGTCGCAACCTTCGCCCAGCTCTATTCAACCCAGGCCGTGCTGCCGATCATCGCCGCAGACTTGCAGGTGACGGCCGCCGAAGCGGCCCTGACCATCTCCCTGGCCACCGTTGGCTTGGCCGCGACGGTCCTGCCGTGGTCCTTTTTGGCCGACCGGGTCGGCCGGGTGCGTGCCATGGCCTGGAGCATCTCCGCGGCCACCGTCCTGGGGCTGCTGGCCCCGCTGGCGCCCAGCTTCCCGGTCCTGCTGGGCCTGCGGATGTTCGAGGGCATGGCACTGGGCGGCATCCCGGCCATCGCCATCGCCTACCTGAATGAGGAAGTGAACAAGGCCCACGCCGCCCTGGCGGCCGGAACCTACGTCGCAGGCACCACCCTCGGCGGGCTGGCAGGCAGGCTTGTGGCCGGTCCGGTGGGCGAACTGTGGGGTTGGCGGGCCGCGGCACTGGCCGTGTCCGTGATGGCGACGGCCGCCGCTGTCCTGTTCCTGGTGCTGGTGCCACCGGCACGGAATTTCACCGCCGCGGCCGCCAGCGGCTTCCGTGGCGCCCTCGCAACCCTCGCCGGCCACGGCCGGAACCCGCGGCTGCTGGCCATCTACGTCCAGGCGTTCCTGCTGATGGGCGGCTTCGTGGCGGTCTACAACTACCTCGGCTTCCGGCTGTCCGGCGAACCTTTCAGCCTGCCGGCCACCCTGATCAGCCTGATCTTCCTGGCCTATCTCTCCGGCACCGTCTCCGCCCGCTGGGCCGCCGGGCTGACGCTGCGCTTCGGCCGGCGCAACGTGCTGGTGGCGGGCACGGTCCTCATGGTCGCCGGGCTCGCACTGACCCTGACCCAGCTCCTGGTCCTGATCCTGGCCGGCCTGCTGCTGTTCACCGGCGGCTTCTTCGCGGCCCACAGCATCGGCTCCGGCTGGACCGGGGTGATTGCGAGCACCGGCCGTGCGCAGGCCGCCTCGCTCTACAACCTCGCCTACTACCTGGGATCCAGCGTCGTCGGCTGGGCCGGCGGCCTGCTGTTCCAGTCCTTGGGCTGGACCGCCCTCGCCCTCGCCGTGATGGGGCTGGCCTGCACGACGGCGGTGATCACCGCCGTCGTGCATCCCGCCGGCGCGGGCGGCGTCGCCCAGGGCGCATCCCCGGGGCGGAGCGCAGCGCGCTAGCGGGTCGCCTCGAGGGCCTGCACAAGATCGGCGACAATGTCCGCCGGGTCCTCCAGCCCCACGGAAACCCGGAGCAGGCTGGCGTGCGGCTTGGCCTCCGCGGCCACCGGCCGGTGGGTCAGGCCCGCGGGGTGCTGGATCAGGGTGTCAATGCCGCCCAGCGAGACGGCGTGCGTGATCATGCTGACGGCGGCCGGGATGCGCTCGGCGTGCTCGGCACTGGCCAGCTCGAACGCCAGCAGCGAGCCCGGGCCCGCCATCTGGGTGCCGACCAGGCCGCGCGGATCGCACTCCGGCAAGCCCGGGTAGAACACCCGCCGGATCAGCTCGTGCTCCGCCAGGGCGGCCGCGACCTTCTCGGCACTGGCCTGTTGCGCCCGCACCCGGACCGGCAGCGTCGCCAGGCCCCGGTGCAGCAGGTAGGCCGGCCAGGGCGTGAGGATGCCGCCGGTGATGGCCCGGATCTGCCGGAGCCGGACGGCCCATTCCGGGGAAACGGCGACGACGCCGCCCATGGCGTCGCCGTGGCCGCCAAAGAACTTGGTGGCGCTGTGCAGCACCAGGGCCGCACCGTGCCGGTACGGCTGCTGGAGGACCGGAGTGGCGAAGGTGTTGTCCACCAGCAGCGGCACACCGTCCGCCGCAGCCGCCGCGGCGGCGATATCGACGAGCTCCAGGCTCGGGTTCGCCGGCGTCTCCAGGATGACGAGCCCGGTGTCGGGGCGCAGTGCCGCGCCGATGCCGTCGGGCGTGGTGAAGGTAACCTCGGTACCCAGCACCCCTGAGGCCAGCAGGTGGTCGCTGCCTCCGTAGAGCGGCCGGACCGCCACCACGTGCTTCTTCCCGGTGGCGACGACGGCGAGCAGCACCGCGCTCAGGGCGGCCATGCCGGTGGCGAAGGCCACGGCTTCTTCAGTGGCCTCGAGCAGGGCGACGCCGTCTTCGAAGCGGGCGACGGTCGGGTTCCAGAGCCGCTGGTAGACCGTGCTCTGCCCGTCCAGGTGCGGGCCGCCGGTGGCCATCTGTTCATAGGCGAGGCCGCCGTCGTGGACCGAGGGCAGCGGCGCCGTGGTGGACAGATCGATCGGGACGGCGTGGACGCCGAGTTCCGTGAGGCCGTTCCGGCCGGCGTGGACCGCCAGCGAGTCTTGAGAAAGCACCGTACTCCTTATGAATATTCATCATTGAATGCGGTAAGTATCTGGCAATAATTCGGCGTTTTACAGGGGTTCTGAATGGAACTGTCAGATAGTGGCGTTTATGATGAACTCACAACACATCAAGGAGGATCCGTGAGCAGCACCACGAAGAATGTTCGGCCGGGAGCCGGAGCCGGCGAACCCCTGGACGCCATTGACGAGCGCCTGCTCGCGGCCCTGGTCGCGGACGCCCGGATCTCCAACAAGCAGCTGGCCGAACTGGTGGGGATCGCACCGTCCACGGCCCTGATGCGCACCCGGGCCCTGTCCGAGCGCGGGATCATCCAGGGTTTTGAGGCCAAGCTCAGCCTTGCCGCGGTAGGCCGCTCGGTGCAGGCGCTGATTGCCGTCCGGCTGCGCGCCCACGACCGCGAACAGATCGACCGTTTCACGGCCCGAGTCCCCAAGCTGCCAGCCGTGCTGTCCACGTTCCACACCTCGGGTTCGGTGGATTACCTGCTGCATATCGCCGTCGCCACCACGGAGGACCTGCGCGACTGGGTGCTGGACAACCTGGCGACCGATCCCGTGGTGGGCCACACCGAGACCACCCTGGTGTTCGACCACATTCAGGGCAACCACGGGCCGCTGCCGGACTAGCGGTTTGCTGCCGGGGCGGCTGCAGACTAGCGGGCGGCTGCCGGTCGCGGGCTCAGGCCCGCTGCCGGAGGGCGCTGCGCAGCGTGACGGCCGCCAGACCAAGGGCAAAGACCGCGCACAGCACCACGAAACCCGCCACGGCAGCCTGCAGGCCGAAGAATCCAGCCGCCAGCCCCAGCCCGATCACCGGGAAGGCGCTGCCGAGGTAGGTGATCACGTAGACGGTGCTGATGATCTGGGCGTGGCGCGACGCCTCCACCTTGCCGGCCACATCGTTGAAGACCGTCCGGAAGGAGACGCCCTGGCCCAGGCCGGCGGTGATGCTGGCGGCAATCAGCAGCCACGGGCTGCTCCACGCCGCGGCTGCCGCGATCAGCAGCACGGAACCGGCGAGCAGGGACAGACCAGCGGGCACCACGAAGCGCCCGCGCACGGCCAACAGCTGGCTCAGCGCCGAGGCCGCCAGGGTCAGTCCCGCGAGCAGCCCGATCAGCGGCCGGGAGTCCGCATGGACAATCTGCGCGAAATAGCCGGGAGCCAGCGAGAGGCAGAAGCCGAAGACGGCAAAGCTGAGGAACCCCACGGCCGAGGCCAGCCAGAACGCGCCCCGCGCCTCCCTTGAGACGGAGGGGCGCCGGGGTGCGAGGACCTTGAGCGGCTGCGGACCCGCGACCGAGGTGATGGCGGGCCGGGCCTTGAGCAGGTAGAGCGGCACCAGCAGGGCGGCCAGGACAACGGAGTGCAGGTAGTAGGGCGTGGACGTCGGCCCGGGAAGCACAGAAAGCACCCCGCCAATGGCCGGCCCGGCCGCCACCCCGCCGGCGGAGGCCAGCAGCGTGAACCGCGAGGCCCACTCGGGCCGGCTGGGCAGCAGCTCGCGCAGGGCCGCGGAACTGGCGCCGGTGGCCAGTGCCACCGCGGCGCCCTGCAGCGCCCGGCCCGCGGACAGCGCCAGCAGGCTGTCCGCGGCGGCGAAGACGAAGCCCCCGGCGAGGCCTACCAGCACGGCCAGGACCAGGGCAGCTCGCCGGCCGATGTGATCCGACCAGTGTCCGGCGAGGATGAGGGTGGCCACGAGCGCCAGAACGTAGGCGGAGAAGGCCACCGTGACGTCCAGGGCCGTGATGCCCAGTTTGGCCTGCAGCAGGGGGTACAGCGGTGTCGCCAGGTTGGCGCCGACCAGCAGCGTGAAAATCACGACGCCGGCCATCACCAGCCGTGCGGTGACGGAAGCGTCCCAGCCCCAGCGTTCTGCCGTGGCCGGGCGCATGCGAAGTTCGCTGAAGACGGTCATAGCGGTGCCCCTGCTGCATCGAAGCGGGCCGCATGCGTTCCCTGTGAGGAGGCACCGGCCCGGTGAAGATTGATACCTACAGAATGCGGGACGAGTGACGGTTCCAGCCAAGTTCTGTGCCAAGATTGAGCAAAACCGTCAATCGCGGACCGCAATCATGAACCGGAGTGATGATTTGAACAGTCTGGACCCCACCGACCTGAAGATTCTGCTCGAACTCATCAAAGATCCGCGGATCCAGATCGGCGAGCTCAGCGACGCGCTCGGGATCGCGCGGAACACCGCGCAGTCCCGGGTCCGGCGGATGCTGCGCTCCGGTCTGCTGCACGACGGCGGCCGGGAAATCGACCTGGAGGCGGTGGGGTACGACGTCGTCGCCTTCGTCACGATCGAGGTGAACCACCGCGAACTCGACGGCGTGGTGGGCGCCCTGCGCCTGATCCCCCAAGTCCTTGAGGTCCACGAGATTTCCGGCCGCGGCGATGTCTGGTGCCGGGTGGTGGCGACCGACACGCACAACCTCCAGGCCGCGCTGCGGTCCATCCTGAGGATCAAGGGCGTCATCCGGACTGAAACCGTACTCGCCCTGCACACCCATATCCCGTACCGCACCGAGCCGCTCATCAGCCGGCTTGCCCAGGGCAGCGCCCTTGCCCCCGGCCGGTCGGCCTCGCGCCGGGCCGGTGCCCTGGATCCACAGCTAAAGACTGGATAATGTCCCGGTGACTATCATTGACAACGCCGTTTACGTTGACGGCGTCCGCCGCGCCGAGCCGCGCAACCTGGAACAGACTTTTGAAACCCTGACCGAACACGGCGGCATGGCCTGGATCGGCCTGTACCGGCCGACGGAAGAGGAAATGGCCGCCGTCGCCGAGGAATTCGGCCTGCATGGCCTGGCGGTGGAAGACGCGATCTCCGCGCACCAGCGACCCAAGCTGGAACGCTACGACGACAACCTCTTCACCGTGCTCCGGCCGGCCAGGTACCTGGACGAGACCGAGACCGTGGAGTTCGGCGAGCTGCACGTCTTCACCGGCCGGAACTTCGTGGTGACCGTCCGGCACGCCGAGACGGCCGTCGTGGGCCAGGTCAGGCGCCGGCTGGAGCGGCGCCCGGACTTGCTCTGCCACGGCCCCGAGGCGGTCCTCTACGCCCTGATGGACCAGGTGGTGGATGATTACGTCCCCGTGGTGGCCGGGCTGGAGAACGACATCGACGAGATTGAGGACCAGCTCTTCAGCGGCGATCCGCTGGTGTCCCGGCGCATCTACGAGCTCGCCCGGGAGGTCATCCATTTCCAGCGGGCCATCCACCCGCTGCCGGCCATGATGCAGCAGCTCCGCCGGGGCTTCGAGAAGTACCAGGTGGACACGGAACTGCAGCATAGCCTCCGCGACGTCGAGGACCACGTGGAGCGGCTGATTTCCCGCGCCGATTCCTTCCGCGACCTGCTGCAGAACGCGCTGACCCTGGACGGCACGCTGACGGCGAACCGCCAGAACGAGGCCAGCGCCGAGCAAAACGAGCAGGTTAAGAAGATCTCGTCCTGGGCCGCCATCTTCTTCGCGCCGTCCTTCGTCGCCGGCGTGTACGGCATGAACTTCGAACGGATGCCGGAGCTGCACTGGACCTACGGTTACCCGATGGCGCTCTTCATGATGGCGGGCACCGCGGCGCTCATGTACGCCATATTCAAACGCAAGGGCTGGCTCTAGCCGGCGCGTCGTCGGCCGCAGGTGTTGGAGCCGGCCGGCGGTTCGGCGGTCAGCGGGTTGAGCGGCGGTGGCGCGCCTGGGCCACGAGGCGGATGAAGGCGAGGACGAAGCAGCTCTCGATCACGGCCATCAGCCCGAGCCACAACCACTGCCCGTGGCCGATGAAGTAGATCGTCCCGAGTAGGACCAGCACGCTGCCGAGGACAAGGGCATAGACGGCGAAGCCGAGGGCCACCCGTGCGCTGCGCACCCCGGTGCGGAAACCGAAGCCGTGGGGCTCGCCGCCCGGGTAGCCGCCCACGCGGTCCTCCCCGGCCGGCTCGAGCCGGTCGAATTCCTCCCACGGGTCACGGTCCTGTTCCCGTCGCTGATCGGCCATAGCCCCATTATCCCGCGACGGCAGCGCGCTGGCTTCACCGGGCAGGCTGGACCGGCAGGCTTGACCGGCCTAGGCGGCCCGCTGGCCGACTTCGCCGGGCCCGGCTCCGGCTGCGCCGAAGATGAGCTGGCGGGTGGCGATCTTCTCGGTGAAGAACCGGTCATGGCTGACCACCACGACGGCGCCGGGGAAGTGCAACAGCGCCCGCTCCATGACCTGCGTGCTGGAGAGGTCCAGGTGGTTGGTGGGTTCGTCAAGCAGCAGCACCGAGGCGCCGGAGAGCAGGCACTGCGCCATGGCCACGCGTGCTTTTTGGCCGCCGGAGAGGTTGCCGATCTTCTGCTTGAGGTCTGCTTCGGAGAACTGGAACATCGCCAGGAAGCGGTTGACGGACTTCTTCGTGGCGCTGAAGGCCAGGCTGTCCGGCAGCGCGTTGACGGTGTGGGAGACAGTGTCGCCGTCGTCGAGGTCTTCCAGCATCCGGTTGTACGAAACGAAGCCGGGGCCCTTCGCCCACGCAACCGCACCGGCGTCGGCGTCCTCCTCGCCGGTCAGGACCTTCAGCAGGGTGGACTTACCGCTGCCGTTGGCGCCCAGCACCGCGATCCGGTTGCCCCTGCGGATTTCGAAGCTCAAATCGTCGAACAGCACCTTCTCGCCGTAGGACTTGCCCAGCCCCTCCACCCGGCACAGCACGTCCTTCACGTGCAGTCCGCCATAGATCTCGGTGACAATCTGGTCCACCGGCCGGGGCGTCCGGGATTTCTTGATCTTGGCGAGCTGGTTGCCAAGGCCGCGGCCGGCGGCCTTGGCGGCTTCACGGCGGTCGGCGATCCCTTCGGCCTCGAACGCGAGCAGCTCGGACTCGTGCACGAACTGCTGCTCGAGGGTCTTGAGCCGGAATTGCTTCTGGACCACGTATTCGCCGAAGTTTCCGGGGTATTCGTGCAGGTGGAAGTTCTCCACCTCGATGATGCGGGTCACGACGGCGTCCAGGAACGTCCGGTCGTGCGAGACGATGACCGCAGCTCCCTTGAAATCGCGGAACCAGCTTTCCAGCCATTCGACGCCGGCGACGTCCAGGAAGTTGGTGGGCTCGTCGAGCAGCAGGACGTCCGGCCCTTCGAGCAGGATCTTGGCCAGCGCGGCACGGTTGCGCCAGCCGCCGGAGAGCGCGTCAATCGCGCAATTGCGGTGCGCGTCGTCGAACCCCAGGGTGGTCAGCACCGTATCGATGCGGCGCGGGTAGTCCCAGCCGTCGAGCCGGTCCATGTCCTCGAACAGTCCAGCCTGCCGCCCGATCAGCCGGTCCAGCTCATCGGCCGCGGGATCCAGGGCGATGGCCGCGTCAATGGCGGCAAGCTCGGCTTCCACCGCCTTGATCTCGCCGAACAGCCCGTCGAGGACCTCGGTGATGGTCAAGTCGCCGTTGAGCTCGGAGAACTGGGAGAAGTACCCCACCCTCGTTCCGAGGTCCACACTGACCGTACCGGTGTCCGGGGACACCTGATCCAGGATCAGCTTCAGGATGGTGGTCTTGCCGGATCCGTTCTTGCCGATCAGGCCCACCCTGTCGCCGGCTTCGAGGCGGAAGAACGCCTCACGGAGGATCTGGGTGTTGTCGAAGCGGACGCTGACGTCGTGCAGCCGGATCAGGCTCATTGCTGCGGTCCTCTCAAGGGGTTGGCTCCGGGGATTCCCGGGTGCTGTCCGGGACGGGGCGGGCCCACGATATGCGCCGCCGGCGCAGGAACTGTGGGCGGGCGTCCGTAAGTGGGCCGGGCTTTCAGACTATCCCGAACGGGCGGAGCCGCCGGACACGGAGACAGCACCCCAAGGCCGGGATCGGGAGACGCAGTGGGTGCCGGAGACGGCAAAGACCCCGCACCGCGACGCGGTACGGGGTCTTTGGATCAATGATTACTTGTGGTGCTTGCCCGACTCGCTTGGCTTGGCGTGCGCGGCCTTGGGTGCTTCGGCGTGGCCCGGCGTGCGAACGGCTGCGGCGACCGAACCGGATCCGTGGCTCGGAGCCGCGGGGGTGGCGGCGTGCTCGTTGCGGTGCTGGGCGGCCTTGGCGAGCCCGGCTGCGCGGTGCGCGGCGGCGTTCTCGTGGGCCCAGGCGCTATTGCCGTGTTCCGAAGACTTCTCGTGTTCGTCTGACTGGTCTTCCCCGGCCTCGTCGGCATCATCGCCATCGGTGGGCTCCGGCGCGGGAGCGGTCTCAGTCTCGGTCGGCTCCGGAGCCGGAGTCGTCTCGGTCGGCTCCGGCGCGGGAGCAGTCTCAGTCTCGGTCGGTTCGGGAGCAGTCTCAGTCTCGGTCGGTTCGGGAGCCGGAGTCGTCTCGGTCGGCTCCGGAGCCGGAGTCGTCTCGGTCGGCTCCGGAGCCGGAGCGGTCTCGGTCGGCTCAATCGCCGGATCCGCCGTCGGGGTCTCGGTGGCGGTCGGTTCCGGAGAGACGGTGGCGGTCGGGTCCGAGCCGAGTTCAGTTACGGTGGCAGCCATGGCGGCGCCGGCACCACCCGTGACGACGACGGCGGCAACGACGGTGGCCTTGCCTGCGGTACCGAGGGCGCTGAGCCAGGTGAAGATTCCTGCCAAGGGGTGATCCTTCCAGAGTTCGTACGTTGAGGGCGGCTGGCGGTACCACACTGCCAGCCGCGCGCAACGTTATCGAACAGAAAGCGCGGTCCGGGGCGGGAAGGGAATTACTGCGGAATTCCTTGGGAAAAACACTGACAGCGCCCGAAAGCCGGTCCGCGGCCAGCATAGGGCTGAAGCCACAGTGCCCCGACTACCTGTCCGGCCAGGCCGGGCGGATGCCGGGGCAACAGCTGTGGTTGTGTCCTAGGAGACCGGCCCGCGGGGCGCGAACATGATCACGGCCACCCCGGCCAGGCAGATCAGCGATCCGATGACGTCCCAGCGGTCCGGCCTAAACCCGTCGAAGGCCATTCCCCAGGCCAGGGATCCCGCGACGAAGACGCCACCATAAGCTGCCAGGATCCTGCCGAAGTGCGCATCGGGCTGCAGGGTCGCAACGAAACCGTAGATGCCCAGGGCAATGATTCCGATCCCCGCCCACCACCAGGCACGTCCCTCACGAACGGCCTGCCACACCATCCACGCGCCGCCAATTTCCGCGGCCGCGGCCAGAATGAACAGCAGCACGGACTTCGCAATCGTCATGACTCCCATCCTGCCGCACATCCGCGGACACTCGCGGGCACCGGAGCAGAATCGGCGCCGGAGGGAACGGCTGGGCCCTCATCTAGCCCTCGAGACGCCCCCGTAGCCAAGGTATCCCTAGACGGTTACATCCGGGTTGTCCTCATCGCCTTGTCCCGTTTCAGGCCAGGCGGCTGCGGACGATCTCGCTGACGGACTTGCCGTCGAAGCGGCCGGCGACCTTGGCGGTGACCGGCTTCATCACCGCGCCGATGGAGCGCACCGAGAGCTCCTCGCCGTCGGCCTTCAGTGCGGCGATGGCCTGGTCGACGATCGCTTCCACCTCGTCGCGGGTTAGCGCCGTGGGCAGGTAGGCCTCGATGATCTCGGCTTCAGCGACCTCGGCGGCGGCGCGGTCGGTTTCGCCGGCTTCGGTGAAGATGCGGGCGGTGTCGCGCCGCTTGGCGGCTTCTTTCTGCAGCAGCGACGTCACCTGGGCGTCGTCGAGCTCAATCGGCGTCTTGCCTGACTTCTCCCGGGTGCTGATCTCGCCCAGGACATTCCGGACGGTAGTCAGCGCGGTCTTGTTGCCGGCCTTCATGTGGGTGACAACGTCTTCTTTCAGGCGCTCTTTGAGCGTCATGGTGTCCTCTTTCATAGCTCGTTCACGGGTGCCCTACAGGCCAGTTTCCCCCAGACGCGTGCGAATGACGATGCCAAGCCGCCTGCGGCTTGCCCTCCAGGGGTACAGGCCGTTGTTTCCACCGCTCACCGCTCAGACTTCGGGCCTGCACGCCCCCTGGCCGAGAATGGACAGGCCTGTGAGGTCCCCGGCCTGGTACGTGGTTACCCCGGGGACGGCCGTGGGGTTCATCAGCTGGGCCGGGTCCTGGACGTGGCCCAGGCCCACGACGTGGCCGAGTTCGTGTTCGATGACCCCGCGGGCAGGCGCCAAGCCGTCCCGGAAGATCAGGGACTGAATTGCGGGCCCGTTCAGTTCCAGCTGGCCGCTGACGTAGGTGACCTCGGTGCCGTCCCGGCTGAGCGCAGCGCTGCCGCCCAGACCCATGACGTTGGTTCCCACGGCGTAGTTGGTGAAGCGGGGCTCCTCGGCGGTGGTCTCCCAGGCGATGAGCACCGGTGCCCAGCGGTCCCCGTACCGCGCCGGCTGGTAGGACTTGTGCTTTGCCGCCGGTGCCTCCGTGGTGGCTCCGTCGTTGATGAAGACCAGCCCGGTCGCCCGGGAGACCGCTGCGATGGCCTCCTTGATCAGCCGGGGTCCTTCCGCCGGCTGGTTGGCGGCGCGGGTGACGTAATGGATAGGCCGGCAGGGGTCGTAAGCGGCCGGCCGCTTGTCCTTGCCGGTGGCCGTAAACGCGTAGGAGCCGGATTTGACGGTCACCGGCGCGGGACGGCCCAGCGGGGCGGCAGCCTCTTCGCGGCCCGGGGTGGGGTGATCCGCAGCGGCGCGCGGGGTGGGCGCCGGAGTCACCGCCGCAGGGGCCGCCGCCGGTGTCCGGGGCTTGGCGCCGGGAGACGGAACGGTGCGGTACACCAGGGGGCCGGATGTGCCGGCGGCAGGACCGCCCGCGGGGCCGCCCAGGAACGACGACGGCTTCAGGTCACCTTTCAGGTACAGCAGAAAACCGCAGACGAGCGCCACGGCCGTCAGGACGGCGACAGCCTTGAACAGCCGTCCCAGCATCCTGCCGAGGGCCCGGAGGAGGCGGACCGGCCACGGGGCGCGGCGGGCCCAGACGTCCCGGACGGCGGAGGAGGTGTGGACCTGGCTGGAGTCCCAGTCGGGCAGCAGCGGGGCGGGGTTGCCGCGCCAGCCCTCCGGCCGGGCCTGGCTGCCGGCCAATTCTTCAAGTTTCCAGAGCGGAATCCGCTTCGGCTCCCCCGCATCACTCATCGGCGCCCCTACCCCCATCGTCGTCGGCTCCGGTGCCAGCGTAAGGGAATTCGAGGCGCCGCACTACGTCAGGGACGATTTTGACCCCGGCATCAGCCGAGATGCCGGCGCACGGGTGGCTTTACAGCCACAGGCGGGCTCAACAGGTTACCAACGTGTTTGTGCCATCCACGCAAGGGTTCAAAAACCCCTGCAAATTGTGGAGCTAAGGAGATTCGAACTCCTGACCTCTTCGATGCGAACGAAGCGCTCTACCAACTGAGCTATAGCCCCGCAGCAACGCCGCTCCCGGAGGAACGGCGTTGTCAACGTTCCTAGGCTACAAACTATCGGCGTGCATTGCCAGCCAGCCCTCGAATGTCTGCGTGCCGTGTCGCTCGCCGGGCGCCAGGTTGAGGCCGGCGCGCAGGTATTTGCCCATGCCGCCGGGCAACGGCAGTTCCACCACGCGACCGCGCGCCCCGGTAGCCTGCTGCCAGCTGTGGGCCAGCTCGCGCATCCCGACGATCTCCGGACCCCCGACGGTCACGACGCGGTGCCGCACGCCGGACGGCGCCTCCAGCGCCGCCTCCAGCAGGGCCGTGGCCACTTCTGCGGGCGCAATCGGCTGGAACCGGGCCCCCTTCACCACCGGGACCAGCCGGATCCTTGATCCGGCGGCAAACACGCCTGCGAGCAGGGAATGGAACTGCGTGGCCCGAAGCGCCAGGGTTTCAAGCCCGGAACGCTCATAGACCTGCTCCTTGGCCGCCTTCGACTTGTAATAGCCGAAGCTGCTCCGGTCGCAGTTGACGATCGAGAGCATGACCGCCTTCCTGACGCCGGCGTCCTGGGCGGCAGCCAGCAGCCGCGCTCCGCCGTCGGCGAAATTCTTCAACGCCCTGCCGGATTGTCCCTCCAGGCAGTCGAAGACGACGTCGGCTCCGGCCAGCGCGGCGGCCAGCCCCTCCCCCGTGGTGACATCCCCGCGGAAATACTGGGCGCCGTTGTCCCGGCCGGCCTCCCCCGGCGCGGGCGGACGGCGGCTGAGTACGGCAACGCGGTGTCCGCCCTCGACGGCCTGCCGCACCACTTCACGGCCCGCCTGGCCGGTTCCCCCCGCAACGCAGATTCTCGTCATGCTCGTCAGGATAACTCCCGCGGGCAACAAAAAGCCCCGGGCGGCCGATGCGTCGGCCGCCCGGGGCGGAAAGTTTACGAATCAGGCGCGTCGGCGCTGCAGGACGTCGTCGAGGTTGCTCAGGGCGCTCTGCCCCTTGCCCATCGCCTTCGACTCGGCAGCAGCCGCCTCCGGCTGCCGGACCGTGGCCTGCTTGAGCGAGGGCTTGCCGACCGCTTTCGGGGCTTCCGGCAGGTCCAGCGGCTCCGGGGCGGGGCGTTCCGCCTTGGGCGCCTCCACGTAGGTCGGCTTGGGGACCTCCACAGGTTCCCAGCTGGAGCCTTCTGCAGAGGACGGGTCGCCGACGCGGCGGACGGAGGTGTCGCCCGAGGCGGCGGCCTCGGCCAGTGCCGCCTGCCGCAGTTCATCGGCCGTCAGGGGTGTGGGTGCGGCCTGGGGCTTTTCGGCGCCGGCTTCGGCGTCGAAGAGCGGACTCTCCTTCGCGGGCACCGCAGCTTCCCGGACGACGTCGGACTGCGCCGGGGTCTCCTCGGAAGCTCTCCCCGCCGGGGCGCCCAAGGCCGAGCGGAACGCGGCGTTCACCTTGCGCCGGCGGTCCCGCACCGCAAGCCTGCGGAGCAACACGACGGCGGCAACGGCCCCGAGCAGGGTGGCGGCGGGCAGCCAGCCCGAGCCGACCCCGAAGAGCCGAAGGGCGGCGGACACGACGCCGGTGAGCAGCGAGAGCAGCCCCAGCACGGCAAGCACCAGCCGGCCGTAGCGGATCCGGAACGCCGGGGCCGACGGTTTCCGATCGCCGGGGTCAATGGAACCCGGGGCTGACTCGGGGCGCTGCGTACTCGTCATCGGTGTCTCCTGCGGGGCAGCCATCTTCATGACGTTTCCGGCTTGGGGGTCTGCTTTTTCTACATCCACGGCATTCATCAGGAGCTCCCCCGCCGGCTGCAGCTGGGGGCGGCCGTTCCGGAGCATGTAGGGAGCCACCCATACGATCCAGAGCGCAACAGCAATGACAAGGATCACTGAGCTGCTAAGAGGGAAGTCCACAATCAAAACCGTATGAGCAAGACGGCGGAGCGGGCGGCATTGGCAGCGGTGTGTCGCGAGGCAACTGCCAAATCACTGGATATATGACGAAACTGCTGGTCAGGTGGGGGTTTCCGGCGCCTGCCCGGGGCGTGTTTCCAGCCACCGGGCCAGCAGGCCCCCGGGGACTTCCTCGGCGGTCAGGGCGAAGGTGCGGTGGTCCGCCCATGCGCCGTTGATGTGCAGGAAACGCGGCCGGTATCCCTCGTCGCGGAACCCGAGTTTTTCCACCACCCGCAGGCTCGGACGGTTCTCCGGCCGGATGTTGATTTCCATCCGGTGCAGCCCCAGGGTCCGGAAGCAGTAGTCAGTCGCCATCGCGACGGCGGTCGGGGCGATGCCCTGGCCCGCGCGGTCCTGGTCGACCCAGTAGCCGAGGGTGGCCATCATGGCCGAGCCCCAGACAATCGAGGAGACCGTCAGCTGCCCCACGATCACCGGTTCCTTGAACCCTGGAGTCCAGGCGGTGATGACAAAGGGAAGCGCGGTGGCCTGCGCCGCCTGGGCCTTGAGGGAGCGCACCATCTGCCGGTAGTCGGGCAATCCGCCGCCGGGTACCGGGTTGGACGCTTCCCAGGGGGCCAGCCACGTGTCGTTGCGGGCCCTAAGCTCGCTCCACTCCCTGCGGTCCCGGTACCGGATCGGACGCAGCACGAGATCGCCGCATTCCAGAGTCACCGGCCAGGTGAAGCTGCCCCCCATGGGACTATTTCGTCAGGCTGGAGGCGAAGCCGGGCAGCCATTCGCGCAGGCCCGGGCCGAGGTCGTCGCTGTCGCAGGCGAGCTGGACGCAGGCCTTGAGGTAGCTGAGCTTGTCGCCCGTGTCGTAGCGGCGGCCGCGGAAGATGACGCCGTACACGCCGTAGCCTTCACCCTCGCCGGCGGAGAGTTCCTGCAGGGCGTCGGTGAGCTGGATTTCGCCGCCGCGGCCGGGCTCGGTCCGCTCGAGGACTTCGAACACCGCAGGGTGCAGCACGTAGCGGCCGATGATGGCCAGGTTCGAGGGGGCCTCGTCGACGTCGGGCTTCTCCACCAGCTGCTTGATCCGCACGTACTCCTCGCCCTCAACCGGCTCGACGTCGGCGCAGCCGTAGGCGCTGATCTGCGAGGGGTCGACTTCGATCAGGGCCACGACCGAGCCGCCGGTCTTCGCCTGGACCTTGATCATGGTGCTGAGCAGTTCGTCGCGGGCATCGATGAGGTCGTCGCCCAGCAGCACGGCAAAAGGTTCGTAACCGACGTGCTGCTTGGCGCGCAGCACGGCGTGGCCGAGGCCCATCGGGTCGCCCTGTCGGACGTAGTGGATATCGCCCAGGTTGCTCGCCGCCTGGATGGACTCCAACTTGGCGGTGTCGCCCTTGGCCTCCAGCGTCGCTTCCAAGGTGGGCACGCGGTCGAAGTGGTCCTCGAGGGCTCGCTTGTTGCGTCCGGTGATCATCAGGATGTCGTTGAGGCCCACGTTCACGGCTTCCTCGACCACGTACTGGATGGCCGGCTTGTCGACGACCGGCAGCATTTCCTTCGGCATCGCCTTGGTGGCGGGAAGGAAACGGGTGCCGAGGCCCGCAGCGGGGATGACGGCCTTACGGACGGAGGCGTTGGGTGTAATCACTCGACTAATCTAGCTGAGGGGGCAAAACATCAGGTAATTGTAATTGTCCCGCCGGCACGGCAGCCGCGGCAGCCGCCACCGTCAGGCGCCGCCCGGGCGAAAGGACGCCACCGTATGAGCACCAAGGAAGAGATCCGTTCCCGGCACCGGCTGCGCCGGACAGCGATGTCGCCGGCGGAGCTGGATGCCGCCGGCACGGCAATCTCCCGGCACGGGCTGGCGTGGGCCTCCGCGCTGGCCGACGGCAGACCATGCACCTTCGCCGCCTACCTCGGCGTCGGCTCCGAGCCGCCCACACTGCCCCTCCTGGCCGCCCTGCATGATGCGGGCCACCGGGTGCTGCTCCCGGTCTGCGAACCTGAACTGGCGCTGAGCTGGGTGTACTGGACCCCGGCCTCGGAGTTTGTCCGCAGCCGCTATGCACCCATTCAGGAACCGACCGGCGAACGGCTCGGCACGTCCGTGATGCGGGACGTGGCCGGTATCTTCCTGCCCGCCACGGCCCTGGACCGTTCGGGCAACAGGATCGGCCAGGGCGGCGGGTATTACGACAAGTTCCTTGCGGCCCTCGCCGCCCTGCCGGCGGGCCCTTCCCGGGCCGGCGCCGTCCCGCTGCCGACGGCCGCCGTCGTCTACGACGCCGAGGTGCTCCCCGCCAGCAGCATCCCGGCGGAGTCGTTCGATCAAAAAGTCGCCGCCGCCCTGACTCCCGGCGGCTTGGTCCGGCTTGCCGGGCTTTCCTAGCCGCAGCCGGCGGGTGATAGAATTGGCACTCAGGCCCTGCGACTGCTAATGCGGTTTCCTCGTCCACCGATTCCGGTGGTGGGATGCCGCTTCGGCAGCACGGGACCTGCTCGTTTGTCCAAGAGGAGGAATCCCAGTGCCCACGTATGCATATGCCTGCAAGGACTGCAGCCACGCCTTCGAGACCGTGCAGTCGTTTACGGACAGCTCCCTGACGACCTGCCCGGAGTGCCAGGGGACGTTGCGCAAGAAGTTCAACAGCGTCGGCGTCGTGTTCAAGGGCTCCGGCTTCTACCGGACCGACTCACGCGACAGCAAGGGCAGCGCCGTCGCCCCGACTGCCGCCCCGGCTGCGAGCTCCGCACCGGCATCCGCCGCCGCCAACTAGTACCCGGCAGGCCGGCACCCGCGCGGTTGTCCACATAGCGCCGCCCGGGGCTGACGCCGGCCGGCATGCCCACCGTAGCGTGGCGCCATGGCCCACCGCAGCCGCCGCCCACTCTTTTCCGGATCAGCACCGGCTTACGGATCAGCACAGTCTGACGGATCGACCCCGCGTTTCAGATCGGCTCGGTCACCGCTTCCGCGCGCTGCCTTCCGCCCCGGAGCCGGCAGCAAATTTCCGCCGAGGCGGCGCTTCCGCGGCTGGCTGGGCAGACACCGCCGGCTGGCCATAGCCCTCCTGCTGTGCCTCGCCGCCGGCATGGCCGTGCAACAGCTGACGCCTGCGCCCGAAGCCACCGTCACCGCATGGGCCGCGGCAAAGGATCTCCCGGCCGGCCGGGTGCTGGACGCGGCCGACGTCGTCGCCATCCAGGTCCCGCCCGGCGTTCTGCCCGGCGGCCCGCTTGACCATGCCGGGCTGGAGGGGAAACAGCTCGCCGTGGCCCTGCGCAAGGGCCAGCTACTCTCCGACTCCCAATTCGTCGGCCCCGGACTGCTCGCCGGCAGTCCGCCGGGTTCGGCGGCCGTGCCACTTCGGATGGCAGACCCTGCGTCGATCCAGCTGGTCTCCCCCGGCCAGCTGGTCAATATCGTGATGACGAACGGCGACGGTTATGAGAAGGCAGCGGCTTCCCGGCTCCTCGCGTCGGCCGTTCCGGTCCTGTGGACCTCCGCGCAAGGCGGCCGTGCCGGCCCATGGCTCGACGCCGGGGAGACGGACGGCCTGATGGTGGTGGCCGCGGACCCTGACCAGGCCCGACAACTCGCCGGAGCTTCCACGCAGGGCAAGCTGTTCTTCGTCCTGGTCAGGGCCGGGCCCGGCTAGGCGGAAGCCGCCGGCTGCTTCACCGGCGGGCGGGTCAGCCCCAGTGCGGCGGCCGCTGCTCCCTGAGCCAGGCATCGTGGTCGTAGCTGCCGGGCTGGTCGCCCCAGCGTCGCGGGTCGTCTTCGGCCGCCTTGTTCGGCAGCAGTCCGCCGGAAGCCGCGGCGCCTGTTCCCGGCTGCCCCTGTGGTTTCTGGGCCGGCGCTTCCTGGCTCCGGGCAGAGGTGTCCGGGGCAGTCACGTTCGGGTCGCCTGCCTGCTCCGCGTCACCGCTGTCACTGCCGTCACCCTGGTTGTGGTTCTCGTTCTCGCCGTCTGCGCTCATGCCGCCGGCCTCCTTGCTGGGAATAACTGTTCAGTGCCTGCGGGCCTGCCGGTTAGCCCCGGTCAGCTGCGGCCGGGGCGTAGGCATCTTGCCCGTCTTGAACGCTCAGGTTTTCGATGTCGTCGGAGAAGCCGGGCGAGGTGCGCATCCGGCTCGGCGCCGCAGGCTTCTCCAGTCCGAGGTAGCCGCCGATCCGGTCCGCACATGCGGACGGATCGGTGAAGACCTCTATTGTCCATAGTGGCATGTACCGCCAGCCCATGCGCTCCAGCAGCTGCGGGCGGAGCCTGCTGCGCTCGCGCACTGTCATCCGCCGGTACCGTTCGGTGCCGTCAGACTCGATGGCAACCGGGCGGGGGATCTCGGCGTCGTCCTGGCCGATGGTGTGCATCGGGTCGGCCGCGGCAACCATGTCCAGGACGCCGTCGTACTGGTGCCAGACGCGCGCGCCGCGGGCACGGAGCCGGTCCCCGAGATCGGCCACCAGCGGGTCGGCGCCAAGGGCCTGCTCGCTGGCCGCGGCACGGGATGCCGGGCTCCCCAAGTTGGAGTTGCCGGCGATCTCGCGGTCCAGGAGTTCGTAGAAGTCCACCGCGCCATGGCTCAGGCGGGTGACGTCCAGATCCTCGGGTCGGAAGCAGCTCAGCACGTGCAGTGAACGCCGTGCCCGGGTCATCGCGAGGGCGAATTTGGCACGGCCGCCCTCGGCTGAAAGCGGCCCGAGGCTGTGCAGCGCACGCCCGTGCGGGGTGCGGCCGTAACCGGGCGAGAAGATCACGTGGTCGCGGACGAGTCCTTGGGCCCGCTCAAGGTCCACTACCCGGAAAGATTCGTCGCCGGCGGTGAAGAAACTGCCCAGCAGGGGGTAGTTGGGCAGCTGCCGCCGGATGGCCTCCCCGATCCGGGCGGCGTGACGCAGGCTGCCCGTGACAACCGCCAGGGAGGTGCGGGGTCGTAGCCTTGCGTGTTCGAAGACCAGCTCCACCACACGGTTCACTTCGGCCACCACGGATTCGACGCCGTCGTGGTCGGCGCTCGGCAGGCCGGTCCCGTCCGGCAGGTATTCCACAGTCAGGGCCCGGTCCAGGCCCGTGGCCGACTGCCCCTCCGGGAGCCGGCGGAGTCCGCCCTCGTAGAATCCCTTGCTCAACTGCCGGACCAGGTCCTCGTCGACCCCACGGTAGACGGTCCGCAGTTTCCAGACCGGCAGCACGGCGGCCAAGGCCTGGTAGGCGCTGTCCACGGACTGGTGCGAGTTCTCCCCCGCGGCGAGCCGCTCGACCCCCACGGTGAAGCCGCGCGGGCTGGCGATCTTGTCGTCGCCAAAGGCAATGACCTGCCGGGAGCGGGCGACGGCGGGCAGCACGGCCTGCAGGGACGTCGCCTCGGCGTCGAGGATCACGACCGCGTCGAAGCGCTGTTCGGCCGGCAGCAGGCTGGTCATAAGGTACGGGCTGACGGACCAGACCGGCACGAGCATGGGCACGAGCTCCGGTGACTGCGCGGTCAGCGCCGCGGGAGTGACCCGCCCGTCCTTGAGCAGGCTGCGCAGCAGGTCGGCCTGGCGGGGGTGCTCGCTGAGGGCGGCGCGCCACCGCTCGGCCAGTTTCCAGCGCAGCCGGGCAGCGCCGCTGGCAATGTGCGCGTTGTCCGCGAGGCGGTACTCCGCCTCGAGCTGGCGGAGGGCGTCGCCGTCGGACATGGCGAGGTAGTCGTCACCGCTGATCATGGCTTCGAGGGCCGACTGCCACCAGGCCAGCTCGAGCTCCGCGGCCACCGACTCGGCCGGCACCTCGCGCTCGGCGAGGTCCGCGAGCAGCTCGCCCAGGCCGTGCTCGCGCATGTTCTCCACCAGCAGGGTGCGCTCAGGCAGGGTCTCCAGCGTGCCGGTGTCCGCGACAAGGCGCTCCAGGCGCTCAACGAGTTCCTCGTACGGGGTGTCCCGGACGGCTCCGCCGGCAGCCGTATGCCGGACGGCCTCACTCAGCTCAGCCAGCTCGGAGTCCAGCTCCCGGTACAGGGCGGTGATCTCGGCCAGCCCGGAGGGAACGGCGGGGTGGCGCTGTGTGGTGGCGTACCCCGACCAGGTGGCCCGCTGCTCCTGGACCAGCACGAGCGAACTGTGAAGATCCGCGATGTGCACGCCCGGACGGACGTATTCCTTGGCAACGCGGCGCAGGCGTGAACGTTGCATGGACGCCATTTCGATGTTCCGCTCGCGGCGCCACGATGAGGGGGCGGTGGCCGAAATCAAATCATGGACGGGCCGGTCGAAGATGTCGGGGGTGAACTTGTCCAGGCTTTCCCGGACCGCGACCAGCAGGTCGATCTGGTCCCCCCATTCGGCGAATGTCTCGCCGAGGCGGATCTCTGCATGTTCGGCGACGCCGTTCATCCGTTCGCGCAGCTGCGGGAGCTTCTCCGCGACGGAGCGGGCCACCTGCTGCGCTTCCTGGGTCTCCTTGCGTGTCAGCAGCCGGGCGCCGTGCCACGGGCTCATGGTCGAGGCGCGGCTGAAGCTGCCCAGCTCGGCCGCCCGGCGGAGCCGTCCGGCCAGTTCCTCACGGTCCCGGATGCTGTCCAGCACGCTGCGCTTGAGCCGGACGGTGGTGGCCGGCGCCGGGTGGATGGCGGTCAGCGCCGCGAGCGACTGCATGGCCTCGTACGGCGAGCAGCCCCAGCGCTGGCGGACGTTGTGCAGGGATGCGACATGGTCCATCAGGGCGTGCCGGTGCTCGGTCAGGGTGGAGTGCAGGTTCTTCAGCTGCGGTTCGAGCGACTTTTCGTTGCGGACAATCGCGCGGACCAGCTGCCCCTTGAGCACCAGGGGCGTGGAGTTGCCGGCGAGCTGCACGAGCAGCGATTCGAGCCCCAGCGTCTCCAGCTGGGCGGCGACTTCGCCCAGGCTGGCCCGGCGGTCGCCCACGACCAGGACGCTTTTGCCTTCGTCGACCAGGGCGCCGATGGTGTTGATCGCGGTCTGGGTCTGGCCGGTGCCCGGCGGGCTGCTGACCACCAGCGAGTCGCCGGCGCGGACGGCGTCCACGACGTACTGCTGGTCCGTGTCGGCGTCGAGCAGCAGGAGTTCGTCGGCGGGGCTGCGCTGGTCCGTGCTGGGAAAGCGCCCTTCCTCGAGGATGGGGACGTCCACCGGGTCGCCGGCCGCGGCACGGCCCAGCGCCGCCACGAGCGGGTTGTTCTGGTTGATCCAGGGGTCGTCCAGGTTGCCGGAGAGGTCGGCGAACGTCGAGACCAGCAGGTTGTGCTCGATTTCGGCGCCGTGGATCGGCTGGATCAGGGTGCCCAGGCGGTCGAGCACCGGCTGCGGATCGTACCGGGCCGTGCTGTAGGCCATCCGGGTCACGGCGTTGACGTCGAAGACAATCCCGTGGATGGTCTTCAGGTGCCGGACCAGGGCGGGGTTGATCCGGGCCTGTTCCGTGAGCTGAAGTTCGTAGTCGTCCTCGCCGGGGCGCACGGTGAGGGAAATGGCGGTGAGCATGACCGGCGCGGAGACGCGCTGCGGCTTGCCCCCGACGGCGGAGGTCCAGACGACGGTGCCGGCCGAGAAGTAGCCGGCGTCGATGCCGCGGTCGTTGGCGAGCTCGAAGATCTTGGAGCGAAGGTTGCGCGAGGCCCGCGCGGCGACGACGTACTGCTGACGGTCACGGATCAGGGTCGACAGGCGGGTCCGGCGGCCGGCCATCAGCTGGGCCAGGCCCGAGGGATGCGCGTGGGTCAGGTCAATGGAGCCCTCGGGCGTTTTCGTAAAGCGCAGCATGGTGTCTGCTCCGGTGACGGGTTTGAGACCCGACAGCCATTTCCTGAACTCCTCGGAGCCCTCGGGGTGGCCTTGACCAACTGACACTTCTGCCTTCTTTTCTGTGCTCACGGTTTCTGACTTCGCGGTTTCTGAGTTCGCGCGGAACGCCCTGGACCATACCGGCATGCTTTCGAGGTTAGCCCGAACCAGGCGTCAGTGAGGGGCCGCAACACTGGCATACGCCAAATTCGTGGGCAAATTGCTTCGGCGAAACGGCTTGGCCAAAAGAAAATGGCCGGCCTCCGAAGAGGCCGGCCATTCACAACGCTATTCCCACTCGATGGTTCCCGGCGGCTTGCTGGTGACATCCAGCACCACGCGGTTCACGCCGTCCACCTCGTTGGTGATCCGGTTGGAGATCCGGGCGAGCAGATCGTAGGGCAGCCGCGACCAGTCCGCCGTCATGGCGTCCTCGGACGACACCGGACGCAGCACGATCGGGTGGCCGTAGGTGCGGCCGTCGCCCTGCACCCCGACGCTGCGGACGTCCGCCAGCAGCACGACCGGCATCTGCCAGACCTCGTTGTCGAGGCCGGCCGCGGTCAGCTCGGCGCGCGCGATGGCGTCGGCCTTGCGCAGCAGGTCCAGCCGCTCCTTGGTCACTTCGCCGACGATCCGGATGCCGAGGCCGGGGCCCGGGAAGGGCTGACGGCCCACGATTTCCTGCGGCAGGCCGAGCTGGGCACCGACGGCGCGGACCTCGTCCTTGAACAGTGCACGCAGCGGTTCCACGAGCTCGAACTGCAGGTCTTCCGGCAGGCCGCCCACGTTGTGGTGGCTCTTGATGTTTGCCGCGCCCTCGCCGCCGCCGGATTCGACGACGTCGGGATACAGGGTGCCCTGGACCAGGAACTTGATCTTTTCGCCGTGCGCCGCGGCCTCGGCGATGATGGCCAGTTCGGCCTCCTCGAACGCGCGGATGAATTCGCGGCCGATGATCTTGCGCTTGGTTTCCGGGTCGCTGACGCCGGCCAGCGCGGCCTGGAAACGCTCCTGCTCGTTGGCGACGTAAAGCTTGACGCCGGTGGCGGCCACGAAATCGCGTTCCACCTGCTCCGCTTCGCCTTCGCGCAGCAGGCCGTGGTCCACGAAGACACAGGTCAGCTGGTCGCCGACGGCGCGCTGGACGAGGGCTGCGGCCACGGCGGAGTCCACGCCGCCGGAGAGCCCGCAGATCACGCGGGAGTCGCCGATCTGCTCGCGGATCCGTGCCACCTGCTCTTCCAGGATGTTGCCGGTGGTCCAGTTCGGTTCCAGCTTGGCGCCCTTGAAGAGGAAGTTCTCCAGGACCTGCTGGCCGTAGGCGGAGTGCTTCACCTCGGGGTGCCACTGCACGCCGTAGAGGCACTTTTCCTCGTTGGCGAAGGCGGCGACGTCGGCGCCCGCCGTCGTCGCGAGGACCTCAAAGCCCTCCGGGGCCTCGTGGACGGAGTCGCCGTGGCTCATCCAGGTGCTCTGGTGCTGCGGCATGCCCTCAAGGATGGAGCGGCCTTCGCCGATGGTGGTGGTCTCGGTGGCGCCATATTCGCGCAGTCCGGTCTGGGCGACCTTGCCGCCCAGGGCGTTGGCCATGGCCTGGAAGCCGTAGCAGATGCCGAACACCGGGACGCCGGCCTCGAACAGGTCGGCACCCACGCTCGGGGCGCCTTCCGCGTAGACGCTCGCGGGGCCGCCGGAGAGGATGATGGCGGCCGGGTTCTTGGCCAGCAGCTGCTCGGTGCTGTAGGTATGCGGAACGACTTCCGAATACACATTCGCTTCCCGGACGCGGCGGGCAATCAGCTGCGCGTACTGGGCACCGTAGTCAACAACCAGCACAGGCCTTTGGGACGTCTGGGATGCAGTGGGAGTGGTCACCCCACTAGCCTACTTTGCACTGCCGGTCCCCCGCACATTGAGAAGCCCCGGGTAAGCGAACTCACAGGACGGTTCAGTAGCGCTGCGGCGCCTGCGGGTTGGCGGCCAGTTCCGCCTCCACCTCGGCGTGGAACTTCTTCTCCACGAAGAAGGACAGGAACGGCACGACGCCGCCCAGCGCCAGGATGACGAGCTTGGCAAAAGGCCAGCGCATCAGCGACCAAAGCCGGAAGTTGGACATCAGGTAGACGACGTACATCCAGCCGTGCACGATCAGCACCGTCACGGAGAGGTTCACTCCCCCGATCACTCCCGGCGGCTCGGCGTCGGCGAACCCGAAGCCGAACGGCTGCCCGGTGACGGCGTTGGTGCCGCCGGCGAAAAGGTAGTGGCCGAAGACGTAACGAGCGATCAGCTCCGCGCAGAGCAGGAGCAGCATGGAGCCCGTCAGGTAGGCGAGGACCTTGTAGAACTTCAGGGCGGAGCGGATCTGCGCCTCGGTCCCGCCGAAGCGGCGCTTCCTGCCGTTGGCGCTTCCCGTTCCGTTGGACTGCTGCGGCTGGATGGCCGGCTGGGGCTCGATCATGATTGCACTCTCGGATTGGTTGGTTCGGTTGCGGGGGGATCGGTGTCGTGGGGTCCGTCGGCGGCGGCCAGCCGGGCGGCAGCCTCGTCTCGGGCGTCTTCGAGGCCGCGGCGGTAATCGTCCTTGACCAGGCGCCACCAGATGAAGAGCGCGAAGCCGGCAAAGACCACCCACTCCGCGGCGTAGAAAAGGTTGAGCCAATTCACCGTCTGGGCTGGCGGCTGCGGGCCGATATTGAGCGGTTTGACGGCGCCGGCGGCGGCAACGTCGGCACCACCGGAGCGCTCGGCGCTGGCGGCCACGAACCCGGGATAGCTGCTGACGTCCCAGAGATTGATGAGTTCCGCGACGGAGACGGCGCTTGCCCGCCCGGCACCGGCGTCGGTGTTGGGCAGCGGCGCTTCGGAAGGGATCAGCCGGCCGGTGAGTTCAATAGTGCCCGACGGCGGCGCCGCGGCGTCCGCTGCATCGGCGACCCAGCCCCGGGCCACCGGAATCCAGGTCTGCGGCGATGCGCCGGCGCCGGTCAGGGCGGGAGCGCCCTGCACAGCGAAGGCGGAGACGATCCAGAATCCCTTGGCGCCCTCATGAATCCGGCCGGGCACCAGGACCTGCTTCCGCGGGTCGTAGCTGCCGGTGGCGGTGACGACCTGGTCGGCCACCGAGCCCGGGAAGAACTGCCCCGGTTTCAGGACCGCGGTCAGCGGGCGAGCCGCCTCGGTTCCTGTGGAAACCGGCGCCTCGGACCGCGTGGAGCGGCCGAACTGCCATTGGCTCAACAGCACAAAGACTCCCGAGATCACGATCGCCAGCACGAGGCCTGCGATCCAGCGGGGTTTGAGGGCGGTTTTCAGCACCCCTTAACCGTACTTCGTCCGCGTGTAGAACAACGAAACGGGCCTCGGACTCGGGCCTGCCTAGAGTGGGGCAGCAGGGTCCCTACGTGGCGACGGAGTCGACACGAA
>NZ_JABFMX010000002.1:0-180260 GCF_013359735.1 Arthrobacter sp. C9C5 | reverse complement strand
AGAGTGGGGCAGCAGGGTCCCTACGTGGCGACGGAGTCGACACGAAAGGGCCTGCCTAGAGTGGGGCAGCAGGGTCCCTACGTGGCGACGGAGTCGACACGAAAGGGCCTGCCCCAATCTCTAGTGGTCGAAGAACACCAGGCTGGAATTGATCAGTTCGGAGATCACCTCGGGATCATAGGCCCGGCGGAGCGACTCCCGGAAGGACTCCTTGGACAGCGAGCGCGCCAGGGTGGCCAGCACTTCCAGGTGGTCCGAGAAGGAACTCGCCGGCGTCGCGATCAGCAGGATAACGGTGGCCGGGCCGTCGGCCGCACCAAAGTCCAGCGCCTTGCCGTACTTGGTGATGCCCACCGCGATCGAGGTGCGGGAAACAAATTCGCTGCGGGCGTGGGGCAGGCCGACGCCGCCGGGAAGCCCGGTGGCCAGCTGGTGTTCGCGGGCGTTGACGTGGCCGAGGAACCCCTCCAGATCGGAGATCCGGCCGGCGTCATACATCCGCTGCGCGAGCTGGGCGGCGGCGTCGAACTTGTCCGCCGCGTCGAGCTCCAGGATCACCATCTGCGGCGTGGTGAGGTCGGCATCGTACCGGTCCAGTGGTTCCGCCAAGAGGTGTCCCTTCGAAGTGGCGTCGGTGCACGCCGACTGGTGGCGCGCCGTACGGCGTCCCCGGTCAGCGCAGCGGGACGATGTCCTCGACGCCCAGGCGTGCTGCGTCGGCGGATTCGTCGTCCGGCTGCTCCTGGCTCAACCGTTCCGCGTCGACCCGGGCCAGGTAGTGCTTGATCTCGCTCTCGCGCTGCGCGTCGCTCCAGCCGAGAACCTCACCGATCAGTTTAGCGACTACCGGCGCGGCGGACACACCGCGGTCCCATGCCTCGATCGAAATCCGGGTCCGGCGGGTCAGCACATCCTGGACGTGGCGGGCCCCCTCGTACCTGGCCGCGTAGACGGCCTCGGCCGCGAGGTAGTCGTCCGCGCCCGGCAGCGGCTCGGCCAGTTCGGGGTTCTCCCCGATCAGCGCCAGCACTTCCGGGGCCATTGAACCGTAGCGGTTGAGCAGGTGTTCGATCCGCGCCACGTGCACGCCGGTTTCTTCCGCCATCCGGTTGCGCTTGTTCCATGCGGCCTTGAAGCCGCTCGCGCCGAGCAGCGGGATGGATTCGGTGCAGGACGGCGGAACGCGCTCGTCCATGCTGCGGGTGGCTTCGTCGACGGCGTCCTTGGCCATGACCCGGTAGGTGGTCCACTTGCCGCCGGCCACGACGACGAGGCCGGGCACCGGGTGCGCCACCACGTGTTCGCGGGAGAGCTTGGCCGTCGAGTCGTTCTCCCCGGCCAGCAGCGGGCGCAGTCCCGCATAGACGCCCTCGACGTCCTCGCGGGTCAGCGGCCGCTTGAGGACCTTGTTGACGTGCTCGAGGATGTAGTCGATGTCCTTGCTCGACGCCGCCGGGTGCGCCTTGTCCAGGTGCCAGTCCGTGTCGGTGGTGCCGATAATCCAGTGCCGGCCCCAGGGAATGACGAACAGCACGGACTTCTCGGTCCGCAGGATCAGGCCCACCGTGGACTGGAAGCGGTCGCGCGGCACCACCAGGTGGATGCCCTTGGAGGCGCGGACCTTGAGCTGGCCGCGATCGGTGACCATGGCCTGGGTCTCATCGGTCCAGACGCCGGTGGCATTGATGACCTGCTTGGCCCGGATGTTGAAGCTGGAGCCGTCCTCGTGGTTGACGACCTTGGCGCCGACCACCCGTTCGCCCTCGCGGAGGAAGTCGACGACGGCCATCTGGTTCACCGCGTGCGCGCCGTAGTAGGCGGCGGTGCGAACGAGGTTCGCGACATATTTCGCGTCGTCGACCTGGCCGTCGTAGTAGCGGATGGACCCGACGAAGGCGTCGTCCTTGAGGCTCGGCGCCGCCCGCAGGGTGCCGCGCCTGCTCAGGTGCTTGTGGAACGGGACGCCGCGGCTGTGGCCGCCGGTGATGGACATGGCGTCGTAGAGGGCGATGCCGGAGCCGACGTAGGGCCGTTCCACGAACCGCTTCGTGAGCGGGTAGAGGAACGGCACCGGCCGGGCAAGGTGCGGGGCGAGGACGGAGAGGATCAGCCCGCGCTCGTGCAGGGCCTCCTTGACCAGCGCGAAGTCCAGCATCTCCAGGTACCGCAGGCCGCCGTGGATGAGCTTCGAGGACCGCGACGAGGTGCCCGCGGCCCAGTCGTTGGCCTCGACGATGCCCACGCTGAGGCCGCGGGTCACGGCATCGAGGGCGGCGCCCGCGCCGACAATGCCGCCGCCGACGATCAGGATGTCGAGTTCCTTGCCGGGCTGGGTGCTGGCTTTGAGCACCGCGAGGGACGCTTCGCGTTCCGCGGGCCCGAGCGCGCCACCGGCCAAGGGAGCACCACCGGGAAAACTGTTCATCTCACGCCTCCATCCGGATCAAACCTCGTAGTGCACCACACTACTTCCAAGTTCTTCGGATGGGCAGGGCCTTGGCCCCGCCGGCGCCGGGCTCAGTTTCCGGCGTACGGCGAGACGACGACGTCGACGCGCTGGAATTCCTTCAGGTCCGAGTAGCCGGTGGTCGCCATCGAGCGGCGCAGCGCGCCGATCAGGTTCGAGGTCCCGTTGGTGTGGTGGCCCGGGCCGAACAAGACCTCCTCGAGCGGTCCGACGGTGCCGACATTGGCCCGGTCGCCGCGGGGTAGTTCGAGGTGGTGGGCTTCCTGGCCCCAGTGCCAGCCCTTGCCGGGGGCCTCTTCGGCGCGGGCCAGGGCGCTGCCGAGCATGACCGCGTCGGCGCCCATGGCGATGGCCTTGACGATGTCGCCCGAGGTGCCCATGCCGCCGTCGGCGATCACGTGCACGTAGCGGCCGCCGGATTCATCCATGTAGTCCCGGCGGGCGGCCGCGACGTCGGAGATGGCGGAGGCCATCGGCGAGTGGATGCCCAGGGCGCGGCGGGTGGTGCTGGTCGCTCCCCCGCCGAAGCCGACCAGCACGCCGGCGGCGCCGGTGCGCATGAGGTGCAGGGCCGGGGTGTAGCCGGCCGCCCCGCCGACGATCACGGGGACGTCGAGTTCGTAGATGAACTGCTTGAGGTTCAGCGGCTCGTGGTCCTTGGAGACGTGCTCGGCCGAGACGGTGGTGCCGCGGATGACGAAGATGTCAACGCCTGCGGCCACGACGGTCTTGTAGTGCTCCTGGGTGCGCTGCGGCGTCAGGGAGCCGGCCACGGTCACCCCGGCGGCTCGGATTTCGGCCAGCCGCGAGGTGATCAGTTCGGGCTGGATCGGGGCCTGGTAGAGATCCTGCATCCGGCGTGTGGCGGCCGGGCTGCTGGTCTCGTTTTCGAGGGCGGCAATCTGGTCCAGGACCGGCTGCGGGTCCTCGTAACGGGTCCAGAGGCCTTCCAGGTCGAGGACGCCGAGGCCGCCGAGGCGGCCCAGCGCGATGACGGTTTCCGGGGACATCGCGGAATCCATCGGCGCGGCAATGACGGGCATATCGAACTTGTAGGCATCGATCTGCCAGGAGACGGAGACGTCTTTGGGATCGCGCGTACGTCGGTTGGGGACGATCGCAATGTCGTCCAGGGAGTAGGCACGACGCCCACGCTTGCCACGGCCAATCTCAATCTCGTAAGTCACGTCCCCACTTTACTTGACCGCGCCGGGGACCCGGCATTGGCCGCGCCTGCCGGGCCGCGGGTGGCCCTGCGGGGGCTCTGCGGCGGCGCCGCCAGGCCGGCGGAACCGCGATCCACACCCCCAATTTAATCGATAGTTCACACTGACTTGACGCATTCTGTCAATAGTTTACAAAACCTGAAAATGCCCTTACGTTTGCTTTCGGCCTGCCGGGGATTTCGCCGGGGGCCTCCCCACCCAGTTCCGGGCATTCCGCGATGCCCGGTTAAAGAAAGCAGAACCCATGGGAAGTGCATCACTCAGGAAGTCCCGCGTCCTGGCCCTGTCGCTGGCCGCCGTCGTCGGAACCATGACCCTCGCCGTCACCCCCGTGCTCGCCGCCCCCGGCATCGGACCGGTCGCCACCGAAAATGTCCCCGCACCGGACGTCAACGCCGGTGAGGCCTACACGCAGTTCATCGTCAGCTTCAAGAAAACCCCGGGCAACGGCACCCCCAACGGCCGCGCAAACGCCTGGGGCAAGGCCGCGAAGGAGCAGGGGGTGACCGTGCGGGAGCTGCGCGCCCTGGCCACCGGAGCAACCCTGATCGCCTCCGACAAACCCCTGTCCGACCAGGCCGCCACGGACTTCATGGACTCGATCGTCGCTTCCGGTGCCGTCAACGCCGTCGAACCCGACGCCCGCATGACGGCGGTCCTGACGCCGAACGACACCCGCTACGGGGAGCAATGGGACTTCACCGGCGCCAACGGCATGCGGATCCCCGGTGCCTGGGATGTCTCCACCGGGTCGGGGTCCACCGTTGCCGTGATCGACACGGGCATCACCGCACACCCGGACCTGGACGCCAACGTGCTGCCGGGCTATGACTTCGTCTCCGACGCCACCGCGGCACGCGACGGCAACGGCCGCGACTCCAACGCCCAGGACCAGGGTGACTGGTACGCCGCCGGAGAGTGCGGGCAGACCACCGCCGGCAACTCCTCCTGGCACGGGACGCACGTCTCCGGCACCATCGCCGCGGTGACGGGCAACTCCACCGGCGTGGCCGGAGTCGCGCCCAACGCCAAGGTCCTGCCGGTCCGGGTCCTCGCCAAGTGCGGAGGCTCCCTCTCCGACATCGCGGACGCCATCATCTGGGCCTCCGGCGGCACAGTCTCCGGGATCCCCGCCAACGCCAATCCGGCCAAGGTCATCAACATGAGCCTGGGCGGATCCGGCGCCTGCGGCACCACCTACCAGGCCGCCATCGACTCCGCCGTGTCGCGGGGCACGACCGTGGTGGTGGCTGCCGGCAACAGCAACCAGGACGCTTCCGGCTTCCGTCCGGCCAACTGCAACTCGGTGGTGACCGTGGCCGCCAGCAACCCGAGCGGCGCCCTCTCCTACTACTCCAACTACGGCGCCACCGTTGACCTCACCGCCCCGGGCGGCGACACCAGCGTCAGCGGCGGAGGCATCCTCTCCACGCTCAACACCGGAACCACGACGCCGGGTGCGGCCGGCTACGCCAGCTACCAGGGCACGTCGATGGCGACCCCGCACGTCGCCGGGCTCGTCGCCCTGATGAAGTCCAAGTCGCCTGCCCTCACCCCCGCCCAGGTCGAGTCCACGCTCCGGCAGGGCACCCGGGCCATGCCTGGCGGCTGCACCAAGGGCTGCGGCGCCGGCCTCTCCGACGCCACGGCGACGATGGGCCTGCTCGGCGGAAGCACCCCGCCGCCGTCGGGCAACCTGCTCCTGAACCCCGGCTTTGAAAGCGGCTCGGCGTCCTGGACCTCCAACCAGTCGGACACCTTCGAGACCGGCACGGCCGCCCGCAGCGGCAGCGGCTTCGCGGGGCTGAACGGCTGGGGCAAGTCGACGTCGTACACGCTGGACCAGACCATCTCCATCCCCTCCTCGGTCACCGGCTCGTCGCTGTCCTTCTACCTCAAGACGCTCTCGGATGAGACCACCACCAGCACCGCGTACGACACCCTGAAGGTCCAGGCCATCAGCGGCGGCGTGACCACGACGCTGGCCACCTACTCCAACCTGAACAAGTCCACCGGCTATGTCCTGAAGACGCTGGACCTGTCCTCGTTCAAGGGCAAGACCGTCACCCTGCGGTTCCTCGGCGCGGAAGATTCCTCCCTGGCAACGTACTTCTACCTTGACGACACCTCGGTGACCACCTCGTAGTCCCTGGTCCGCCGCAAGGAATGGGCATGCCCTCCCTCCCCGGGAGGACATGCCCATTGTTCGTGCCCGGGAGTGGGCAGAACGGCATGATGTCCACCGGACGCGGCCTGCGGAGGGCATGTCCGGTCGGCGGCCACCCCGCCGGGCCCAGTGCCGCGGCTCAGACCCCCTCGGCCTCGTCGACGGCGAGCTGCGATTCGAACATCCGGAAATAGCGGCCCCGCAGTGCCACCAGTTCCTTGTGCGTGCCCTGCTCCACGATCCGGCCGTCCTCGAGCATGTAGACAATGTCCGCCTTCTCGATCGTCGCGAGCCGGTGGCTGATGGCGATGATCGTGCTGCTGCGGTCGGCGAAGAGCCGGGTGAAGATCCGGTGCTCGGCCAGGGCGTCGATTGCCGACGTCGGTTCGTCCATCACCATGAAGGACGCGTCCCGGTAGAAGTTCCGGGCCATCGCCAGTCGCTGCCACTGCCCGCCGGACAGGCCGCTGCCCTTCCTCCCGCGCGGGTCCTCCATCCAGTTGCTGACGTGGTTGTCCAGCCCGTTGGGCAGTTTGTTGATGAACTCGAGGGCCTCCGCGTCCGACGCGGCCCGGCGGATCCGGTCGTCGTCACGCGGCGCATCGACGTCGCCGAAGAAAATGTTCTCCGCGGCGGTGGCGAACTCGTACTTGAGGAACTCCTGGCTGAGCACCGCCAGGTGGCGGTGCCACGACTTCACGTCGACGGCAGCGAGGTCCACGCCGTCGAGCAGTACCTGGCCCGAATCCGGGCGGTAGAGCCCGGCGAGGATCCGGATCAGGGTGGACTTGCCGGCGCCGTTCTCCCCCACGACCGCAATGTGCTGGCCCTGCCGGATGGTCAACGAGATCCCTTTGATGACCTCCAGTTCGCTGCCCGTGTAGGTGAACCGGATGTCCCGCAGCTCCACGGTCCGGGGCGCCTGGAGGAGGGGCGGGGCATGGTCGGAGTGCACGGGCAACGCCATGAACAGCTCGTAGTCCTTGAGGTTGGCGAGGTCCTCGTCGATGGAACTGAGCGAGGAGACGAGGCTGTTGGCGGTGGACAGGGCGCGGCTGACGATCTGCTGGACGTAGAGGAACTGCCCCACCGGCTGGGCCCGGGCGATGATCTGGCCCACCACCCAGATCAGCGAGACCACCTCCGCGCCGTATTGCAGGGCGTCGGCGGCGAGCTGTTTGGGGATGTAGCGCTTCTGGAAGTCGAGCCGGCGCTTCTCATCCGCATCCCGGAGCCGGGAGCGGAGCCCCATCAGGTAGCCGACGATCCCGTAGAGCCGCATCTCGGCGATGTGCTGCGGGCGCAGCAGGTTGGTCTCGATCATCCGGCGCTGCCGGCGTGAATCGACCTGGGTGTTCCAGTGCGCGATCTGTTCCCGGGACAGTTTGAACTGCAGGTAGACGCTGGGCACGATCGCGACCAGAACGATCACCGCGATCCACCAGCTGACCAGCAGCAGCGCGCCGATCGCCAGGACCACCGAGACCAGCTGGGTGAAGATCGCGGCGATCCGGTCCAGGACCCGGGCGTAGGAATCGGAGAAGCGCTTGGCCCGGTCGTACAGGTCCACCGTCTCCTTGTCGTCATAGCGCCAGAAGTCGAGGGCGAGGAACCGCTCGTGCATCAGGTCCCCGACGATCGCGCCGACCCGGAAGCTCATCAGCTGCTGGATGTAGCGGTCCACGCTGCTGAACGCCCCCCAGAAGAGGCCAAGCGCCGCGGTGATGATGACGTAGACGATGGCCTGCTGCCCGGCCGCCGCGTTTCCCGCATAGGCGGCCGCCAGCGCCGTCGTGGTCAGCGCGGCGTAGTAGGTGGTGACCAGGGGCAGCAGCGCCGAGACCAGCGAGCCCACGACTTTCATCACGACGGCGGCGGGCGAGGCGCGGAAACTGACCCGCAGCACCTGCGCCACGGCCCGGGCGTACGGGCGCAGCGCCAGTTTGCGCTTCGGCTCACGCGCGGGCAGGAGTTCGGACATGGCTCCAGCCTAGTTGCGGGCGGCGGCGAAGGAACGCGAAAGGACCACGGGACGAATCCCGTGGCCCCTCACGTTTGCCGGGTGGGGCCACGCCCGCCGGGTTCCCTGACCGAGCTTGCAAGGTTAGGGAGGCGGTGGGTGGGCCCACGGCGCCCGGGTTCCCTGACCGCAGCGAAGCAAGGTTAGGGAGGCGCCGGGGACTAGCGCGAACCGTAGTTCGGCGCTTCCACCGTCATCTGGATGTCATGCGGGTGGGATTCCTTCAGCCCGGCCGGGGTGATCCGGACGAACTTGCCACGTGCCTTGAGCTCGGGGACGGTAGGTGCTCCGGTGTAGAACATGGTCTGGCGGAGGCCGCCGACCAGCTGGTAGGCCACGGAGGAGAGCGGGCCGCGGTACGCCACGCGTCCTTCGATGCCTTCCGGGATGAGCTTGTCGTCGCCGGAAACGTCGGCCTGGAAGTAGCGGTCCTTGGAGTAGGAGGTGTTCTTGCCGCGGGTCTGCATGGCCCCCAGCGAACCCATCCCCCGGTAGCTCTTGAACTGCTTGCCGTTGACGAAAATCAGGTCGCCCGGGGACTCGTCGCAGCCGGCCAGCAGGGAACCGAGCATGACGGTGTCCGCGCCGGCGACCAGGGCCTTGCCGATATCGCCCGAGTACTGCAGGCCGCCGTCGGCGATCAGCGGAACGCCCGCCGGGATGGCCGCCTTGGCGGACTCGTAGATGGCGGTGATCTGCGGGACGCCGACGCCGGCGACGACGCGGGTGGTGCAGATGGATCCGGGGCCGACGCCGACCTTGATGCCGTCGGCGCCGGCGTCGATCAGGGCCTGGGCGCCTTCGCGGGTGGCCGCCTGGCCACCGATGATGTCCACGTGCGCGGCCACCGGGTCGGACTTTAGCCGGCGGATCATGTCCAGCACGCCCTGCGAGTGGCCGTTGGCGGTGTCCACGAAGAGGGCGTCGACGCCGGCGTCGATTAGGGCCATGGCCCGCTCCCAGCCGTCACCGAAGAACCCGATGGCGGCACCGACGCGGAGCCGGCCCTCGTCATCCTTGGTGGCCAGCGGGTACTGCTCGGCCTTGGTGAAGTCCTTGGTGGTGATGAGGCCCTTGAGCCGGCCCTGCTCGTCGACGAGCGGGAGCTTCTCAATCTTGTTGGTGGCCAGCTTGTGCGAGGCTTCCTCGCGGCTGATGCCGACGTGCCCGGTGACCAGCGGCATCTTGGTCATGACATCGCTGACCAGCCGGATCGGGAAGTCCGTCTCCGGAACGAAGCGGGTGTCGCGGTTAGTGACAATGCCCAGCAGCCGCATGCCCTCGTCCACGACCGGCAGGCCGGAGACCCGGTAGTGCGAGCAGATCTCGTCCAGCTCGGCCAGCGTGGCCTCGGGGCCGATGGTAAGGGGGTTGGTGATCATGCCGGACTCGCTGCGTTTGACCCGGTCCACCTGGTCGGCCTGGTCGGCGATCGAGAGGTTCCGGTGCACGACGCCGAGGCCGCCCTGGCGGGCCATGGCGATCGCCATCCGCGACTCGGTGACGGTGTCCATCGCGGCCGACAGCAGCGGCGTGTTCACCGTGATGCGCTTCGAAATCCGCGAGGAGGTGTCAGCTTCGGAGGGGATGACGTTGGTGTGCCCCGGCAGGAGCAGGACGTCGTCGTAGGTCAGGCCAACAAAGCCGAAAGGATCGTGTTCGGGCTGGGTCATGAGTGCGCCTCTTACCTTGGGTTTCTGGGTTCACGGGTAGGGGTTGCAGCAGATGACCAGCCCGTCATTACGGGCATGGCCTGTGCAGAAGTGTTGTGTAAATACTAGAACCTTGGCGGCGATCCCCATATTCCGGGGCGCGAATGTGAGCGACGGCATCCGGCGGGCGGCACCGGATGCGTCACTTCCAGCCGGTGGCGGCGAGCAGCCGCTTTTCGAACATCGGGATCATGCTTTGGACGTAGGTCTTGGTCAGGTGGTTGTCGTCCTTGTAGACGTACACGTTCCCGACGACGGCGGGGCAGGTCCCGTCGGCGCAGATGAAGTCGCTCATGTCCATCAGGTGCAGGCGGGCGACCTTGCCGCGGTAGTCGTCCAGCGGTGAGGACGCCGCCAGGGATTCCTGCAGCGGGACGTTGCACTCGGCGGCGTCGGGGCCCTTTTTCTGGACGCATTCGGGCATGTTGGTGGTGAACCGCGGGTTGTCGCGGATGCCGACAACCTCGATGCCGGCGTCGGTGAAGGGCTTGATCCCCTTCAGGTACTGCGGCACCTCGGTTTCGAACGGCGCCTCCTTGTGCGTCAGCGAGGCGACCGTGAAGACGGCGTCGGGCTTGTGCGTCAGGACGTAGTCGGAGCTGGCCTTGTTGAAGGCGTTGCAGTCGGCGTCGCGCTCGGGCGAGTCTCCCCCGAAGCGGCAGTTTCCCTTGAGCAGGGTGACGACTTCCCAGCCGTGGCTCTTGGCGATGGGTCCCAGCGCGGCCATGTACTGCTGCGCATGCGAGTCGCCGAGCACCACGATTTTCTTGGTGACCGTGTCCGGCCGGCTGTTCTGCAGGCAGCCCTGCAGGAGCGGGTCGCTGGGCACGTTGCCGTCGGTGCAGAGCCCGTCAATGTCGGCCCATTCGTTCTTCATGGCAGCCGGTGCCGGGATGATCTTGGCGTCCGGCGTCGGCTTCCCGGCGTTCTCCGGGGCCAGGGCGGCGGCGCCGGGCGTCAGCTCCTTCGGCTGGGACGCGGCCGCGGCTTCGTCGGCCACAATGTGGCTCTGCCACAAAGTCACCGGGCCGGCCAGCACGGCCCCGCAGGCGGCGATGACGACGGCGGTGCGCCAGGCGCGGCGCTGCGGCCAGTGCCACTCGCGCAGCGGCTTCTCGACGAAGCGGGTGGTGAGCACGGCCAGCACCACGGAGGTGGCGACAATCGCGAGCCCCTGCCACAGGTCCGGCGCGCTGATTCCCATTCCGGCGAGGGCCAGCACCAGCAGCGGCCAGTGCCAAAGGTAGAGGGCGTAGGAGTTGTCGCCGAGGGCGACGAGCGGCCGCCAGGTCAGGAAACGGTCCACGCCGAACCGGCTGCCGCTCTGCCCCGCCACAATGATGGCGGCGGCAGCCAGCGTCGGCCACAGCGCGATGAATCCGGGGAAGGAACGGTCCACGGTCAGCAGCAGCCCGCAGGAGAGCATCGCGGCCAGTCCCGCCCAGCCCAGCACCACGCGCAGGATCCTGCCCGGTTTCAGGTACGGCAACGCCAGTGCCAGCAGTGAGCCCAAAGCGAATTCCCAGAGCCGTGCACGGGTGTCGAAGTACGCGTAGGCCTGGTTGCTGGCGGTCTGCTCGATCGAGTAGGCCAGCGATGTGGCGAAGATGGCGCCGAACGCGAGGGCCAGGATCAGGCGGTAATTCAGCAGCCGTTCCTCCAGCCCGGTCCAGCGGAGGAGCGCGCGACGCAGCAGGGCGGCGCCCGCGAACACGAGCGGCCACAACAGGAAGACCTGCCCCTGGATGGACAGCGACCAGAAGTGCTGCAGCGGGCTGGCTCCCGAGTGGTCCTGCGCGTAGTAGTCCACGGCGGTGTCGGCAAGTAGCCAGTTCTGCCGGTACAGCAGGGACGCCCAGGCTTGGTCGAGGATGTCCGGCCAGCGGCTCGCCGGCAGGATGGCCCAGGTGCCGATCAGCACGCCCAGGACCACCACCACGACGGCGGGCAGCAGCCGCTTGAGCAGATGCAGCCAGTGGCTGATCAGCCGGAGCGGCTTATCGCTCCCCACCTTGCGGGCGAAGCTCAGGGTCATCAGGAACGCCGAGATGAGCAGGAAGATGTCGACGCCGCCGGAGACCCGGCCCAGCCACACGTGGTAGGTCACCACCATGAGAACGGCGAGGGCGCGCAGGCCTTGCACCTCCGGGCGGTAGCCCGATTTCCGGCTCGCGGGAGAACCCGCGGCCGCGTGCTGCGGGCTGGCTATGGTTCGCTCGTTAGTCACGTGGGGTCCCTCGGGCTGGCTTCCAAAACATCAATGTTACCGAAACGTAATTTTCTTTTCCAATTTCCGGGGCCCTTCCGCCGGGGATTCCCCGGGCAGGGCGGACCGGCGAGGCTAGGCTGTTACGAGTCGAAGGAGGCCGCGAGTGATCGTGCAGGTGCGGATATGTGTCCCGGAGAAGCTCTCCGGAGCTGTGGTGGAGTGCTGCTCCGGCGAGCTCGGCGTCGCGGAGGTGGCGTTGCACCCCGGGGCCGCGGTGGTTCCGCCGGGCGACGTCATTCTCGTGTTCATGGCACGGGAATCCGTTGAAGCCCTGATCGAAAAACTGCACGCTTTGAACGTCCAGGACGTGGGTTCCATATCGGTCACCACTCCCGATTTGGTGCTGTCGGACCGCGCGGACCAGGCGGTCGACGAGGCGCCCGGCGAAGGCGCGGATGCCATGATCTGGGATGAGGTGTCGCGGCAGACCGGCGAGGACTCCAGGCTGACGTGGAGCTATCTGGCGTTCCTGGTCCTCGCCACCCAGCTGGCCGCCATTGGCATCGTCACCGACTCCACCATTGCGATCGTAGGCGCCATGGCGGTGGGGCCCGAGTTCGGCCCGCTCGCCGCGTTGGCCGTTGCGCTGGTGCGCAGGCAGTGGCGGCTCGGCCGCAGCGCGGCGCTGGCTCTCGGCGTCGGGTTTCCGGTCGCAATGCTGGCGGCGGCCTTCACGGCGTGGCTGTCCGTCCCGCTGGGTCTCTTCCCCGCCGACGCCCTGGACCGCGGTTCTGCCGTGGAGTTCATCTACCACCCTGGACCCTATTCCCTGATTGTCGCCCTGCTGGCAGGGACCGCGGGCATGCTGTCCGTGATCAGCCGGCGTTCCGCGGCTCTGATCGGTGTGTTCATCTCCGTCACCACCGTTCCCGCGGCCGGCTTTGTCGCGGTTTCCCTCGTGCTGGGTGAGTACCAGAAGGCCGCCGGCTCTGCCTTGCAGCTTCTCCTGAACCTGGTCGGGATAGTGGTCTCGGCGGTGGCAGTGCTGCTGTTCTACAGGCTCGTGACGAAGCGGCTGCCGCGCGACGCCGCGCGGAAGTTGCGGCGGGACGCATAGCGCCTGCGGCTGAACGGAGCCGCTACTTCCAGCCTGTCGCGGTAAGTAGCCGATCAGAGAAAACCGAGGACATGGAGGCAACATAAGTCCGGCTGAGGTGGTTGTTGTCCTTGTAGACGTAGGTGTTGCCCACCACGCCGGGACAGGTTTCTCCGTCGCAGATCAGATCTGTCATGTCGACGATCGACAGGCCCGGGGCCCGGCCCTGCAACGCAGCCAACGGGCTTTTCAAGGCCAGAACGTCACGCTGGGAAAGACGGCAATCTGGATTTTCGGCGCCCTTGACCACGACGCACTCAGCCATGTTGAAGTTGAACCGCGGGTTATCCCGGATGGCAACCATATCGACGCCCCTCTGGTGCCAGTATGCCGCGGTGGCCTCAAGCCCCGGGACGAGCTGTTCTGCAGGCGAGGAGGGTGCCGCCATGGTGCCAACGGTGATGATGGCATCGGGCGGATTGGCCGTTACCTCGTCCCGGACGGCGGCGTTGAACCTGTTGCAGTCGGAGCCAACGTTTGCCGCCAGGACACTGAATCGGCAGCCACCCTTAAGGAGGGAGTAAACGCGCCAACCGTGCTGCTTCCCCACTGCATCGATAGCTGCCAGCCACTGCTGGGCATGTGAATCACCCAGCACTAGGACCGTCTTAGCTGCTTCAACCGGCGCCTCGTTTTGACCACAGCTCTTGCGCAGCGATGCATTCGATGGCTCCAATTCGCCGTTGCACGGGCCGGCCAGGGTGGCCCAGTCCTTCGGCAATAGTGCAGGCGTGGGCAGGATTGCGGCGTCGCTGTCGGCCCCGCTGACGAAACCTGGCAGCAGGGCCAGAGCTCCGGGGTTGTTCCTTTGCGCCTGCGACATCACAGCCTGCGCCTGGAAATGCTGCTGGAGTTGCACCGCTGTCAGAGGCACTGCGACCACCGCAAGGCAGAGGGCGACGGCGAGGGCAGCGCGCCGCCGTCGGGCTTCCGGCCAGGCCCATGAGCGCCACGGCTTCTCGACGAAGCGGGTAGTCAGGAAGGCGAGCCCCAAGGACATGGCGATAATGATGCTGCCCGAAAGCCATCCCGCGTGCTCCTTGCCGCTCCAGGCCAGGGCCAGCACCAGGACGGGCCAATGCCAGAGATACAAGGCGTACGAGTTGTCTCCAAGTTTCACGAGGGGGCCGGCACTGAGGATGCGGTCCACTCCCCAACGGCTGTTGGTCTGCCCTGCCGTGATGACGCAACTGGCAGCCAAGGTGGGCCAGAGTGCCACGAAGCCGGGGAAAGCTCCCTCCACGTCCAGGATGAAGCCGCAGCTGATCATGGCCAGGACACCGACCCAGCCGAGGACCACGCGCACCGACCGCGAAAGAAAGGTTAGGCCCGGCAGGAACAACGCCAGAAGGGTGCCCAAAGCGAACTCCCAGAGGCGTGCGCCGGTGTCGAAGTAGGCCTGGGTCTGGCTCGTGGCCGTGTAGAAAATCGAGAAACTCAATGAGGCCAGGAAGATTGCAGCAAATATGTAGCAGAGCAGCGCACGGTAACGGAGCCTAAACCTGCGCGCGAGGACGGCGGCAACGGCAAAGATGAGCGGCCACAGAATAAAGACCTGGCCTTGGATGGACAGCGACCAGAAGTGCTGGAGTGGGCTGGCCGTTGCATGGTCTGCCGCGTAGTAGTCGACGGCGTCAGCCTGCAACACCCGGTTTTCCACGTAGAACAGCGATGCCCAGCTTTGGGAGACCACGTCCGGGAAACGGGTCCGGGGCAGCAGCACATAGCTGGCGGCCAGTGCGCTGAGAATCACGAGGGCCGCCGCGGGCAGGAGCCGCCGGAACAGGTGGAGCCAGTGCTTGATCAGGGCCATCTGCGAGCCGCGCTCGTAACGGCCCACGAACTGCAGGGTCATCAGGAACGCCGAGATCAGGAGAAAAACATCAACCCCGCCCGAGACCCGGCCAAACCAGACATGGTACGTGACCACCATCAGCACGGCGAGCGACCGCAAACCCTGAATTTCCGGCCGGAACTTGCTCGCCCGGCCCTGGCGGGGCCGGGCGTCCGTTTCGCGCGGCGAGACCAGCGTTCCCGCTCCAGACATACAAACCCCTTAGAAACAACGCAAGACAGCGGAAGCCACTATACAACGCGCGGACTTTGCCCGGACGGCCGACGGCGGGACCGGAGCAATCGCCGCCAGGACAACGCCGGCCGGCGCCGGGCCGCGCCGGGCACCAAAAAGGACCGGACCAGCTGACGCTGATCCGGTCCTTTTTGTTGCGCGGAAACCTTAGTGCTGGTGTCCGGCGTGCTCGTCCTCGTCGGCGGGCTTTTCCACCACGAGGGTTTCGGTGGTGAGAACCAGCGCCGCGATGGAGGCCGCGTTGCGGAGGGCCGCACGCGTGACCTTGACGGGGTCGATGACACCGGCCGCGATCAGGTCCTCGTATTCGCCGGTCTTGGCGTTGAAGCCCTGGTTGACGGCGGATTCTGCCACCTTGGCGACGACGACGTAGCCGTCGAAGCCGGCGTTCTGGGCGATCCAGCGCAGCGGCTGGGTCAGGGCCCGGCGGACGATGCCCACGGCAGCTGCCGCGTCGCCGTCGAGCGCCTGGACAGCCGGATCCTCGTCGAGCGCCTTGAGGGCGTGGATGAGGGCGGAGCCGCCGCCGGCCACGATGCCTTCTTCGAGGGCAGCGCGGGTGGAGGATACGGCGTCCTCGATGCGGTGCTTCTTTTCCTTCAGCTCGACCTCGGTGGCAGCGCCGACCTTGATCACGCCGATGCCGCCGGCCAGCTTGGCCAGGCGTTCCTGCAGCTTTTCCTTGTCCCAGTCCGAATCGGTGCGGGTCAGCTCGGCGCGCAGCTGGGCAACCCGGGCCGCGACGTCCTCGGCCGAACCGGCGCCGTCCACGATGGTGGTGTTGTCCTTCGTGACGGTGATGCGGCGGGCGGTACCCAGGACCTCAAGGCCCACGGTGTCCAGGCTGAGGCCCAGTTCCGGCGAGACAACCTGCGCGCCCGTGAGGGTCGCGATGTCCTGCAGCATGGCCTTGCGGCGGTCTCCGAAGCCGGGAGCCTTGACGGCCACGACGTTCAGGGTGCCGCGGATGCGGTTGACGATCAGCGTGGAGAGCGCCTCGCCGTCGACGTCTTCGGCGATGATGAAGAGCGGCTTGGAGCTCTGCAGCGCCTTTTCCAGCAGCGGCAGGAATTCCTGGACCGAGGAGATCTTGCCCTGGTTGATCAGGATGAGGGCGTCCTCAAGGACTGCTTCCTGGCGTTCCGCGTCGGTGACGAAGTACGGGGACAGGTAGCCCTTGTCGAACTGCATGCCCTCGGTGAGGACAAGCTCGGTCTGCGTGGTGGAGGACTCCTCGATGGTGATCACACCATCCTTGCCGACCTTGCCGAAGGCCTCGGCCAGCAGCTCGCCAACCTCGTCGCTCTGCGCGGAGATGGCGGCCACGTTGGCCACCTGGGTGCCTTCGACCGGGCGGGCGTTCTCAAGCAGGCGGGCGGCGACGGCCTCGACCGAGACCTCGATGCCGCGCTTGATCTGGCCCGGGGCGGCGCCTGCCGCAACGTTGCGCAGGCCCTCCTTGACCAGCGCCTGGGCGAGCACGGTGGCGGTGGTGGTGCCGTCACCGGCGACGTCGTTGGTCTTGGTGGCGACCTCCTTGGCAAGCTGCGCGCCAAGGTTTTCGTACGGGTCGTCGAGCTCCACTTCGCGGGCGATGGTCACACCGTCGTTGGTAATCGTGGGGGCGCCCCACTTCTTGTCCAGCACGACGTTGCGGCCGCGCGGGCCGAGCGTGACCTTGACCGTGTTGGCGAGCTTATCGATGCCGGCTTCGAGCGACCGGCGGGCAGCGTCGTTAAACGCAAGCTGCTTTGCCATGGTTTTGTCCTTTCAAGACAGAACCCCGCGCAGCCGTTCCGTTCAAAGCGAAGGATCGGCGGCGCGGGGGTCCAAGAGAGTTACTTTACGACGATCGCCAGAACGTCGCGGGCGGACAGTACGAGGTACTCAACACCGCCGGTCTTAACTTCGGTTCCGCCGTACTTGGAGTAGATGACAACGTCGCCGACGGCGACGTCTACGGGAACGCGGTTGCCGTTGTCGTCAAAGCGGCCGGGGCCAACTGCAACAACTTCGCCTTCCTGCGGCTTCTCCTGTGCGGAGTCCGGGATAACCAGGCCGGAAGCCGTGGTCTGCTCGGCTTCGAGCGGGCGGACAACAATACGATCCTCAAGAGGCTTAATAGAGACCGACACTCGGACCTCTCCTTTTCGTCAGCAAATTTGTGGACTATGAAGCGGCGATGCCATGGCGTACAGACCGTCGTCGCGGTGCCGGCAGCAGCCAGGCGGAGCATGCTCCATGTGTTAGCACCCGCCTAGGGAGAGTGCTAATGACGACTCTATGTAAGTAGTTAGCACTCGGTCAAGGTGAGTGCCAGAAGTTCGTCGCTGGTGAACGGCACGCGGGACATGCTCATTCTTCGCGTGGCCGGTCGGCTCAGGTTTGGCGCATCCCGGTTTGGCGCATCCCGGTTTGGCGCATCGGGGCGACTGACATGCTCATTGGGGGTTGGAAACGTCGGACTTGCCGCCCAGAGCGCCGAGCTTGTGTCCATTGTTCGAGCTGAGCGAAGGGCATGCTCATTGTTGGAGGTGAGCGACGGGCATCCTCATTGTTGGAGGTGAGCGACGGGCATGCTCATTGTTGGAGGCGAGCGACGGGCATGCTCATTGTTGGTCCCGTGCAATGGAGATGCCGTCCGGCAGCGAGGGACATGCCCGTTGCTGGCTGCCAAGGATGGACATATACGCAATATGTCCAGTGCTGGCGGCGAAGGACGGACATGTCCGGGGGCCCGATCCGCACCGCACCGTGCCCCGCGGAGCAACAGCAGACGCAGCAGCGGGCTCAGCCTACTCCCCCGCCAGGTCCTCGTAGTCCCAGTCCTGGCCGTCGTCGTCTTCGTCGATCCGGGTGGAGGCGTTGCGTTCGCGGTACAGCACGAAGCCGCCGGCGAGGGCAGCGACCGCGCCCAGAACGAGGCCGATGATGCCGCCCACCCGGGCGGCGGCGTAGGTGTCACGGATCGCGCGCGCCTCATCGGTCGCGTCCTTCACGTCCTTGCCGCCGACGGAGTAGACGGTCGCATTGAAAGAGTCCAGGAAGAAGATAATGACGAGCAACGCCACGCAGACGACGGCGGTCACGCTGCCGGCGATCAGCGCCGGCCGGGCGAAGCGGGCCAGTCCCCGGCTGTCCCGGGCCTCCCCGACGGTGTTCTCCCGGGTGCCTGCCGTGCCGAAGTCGTCTGTGTCCCTGCCGTCCATGCCGTCCACCCTATCGGGCGCGCCGCGCGTTCCCCGCCTGAACTACGCTTGATGGCATGGCTGAGACTACGCAGGACCAGATCGCCCCGCTCCTCAATCCGGAGGGCTGGGAGCTGCTGGCCTCGCTGGGACCGTACCGCGAGGAGGAGGCCTTCCGCCTCAACGCCTCGCTCCGGAAGGCCGGCCATTCCCCCGAACTGGTCTCCGCGGCACTCACCCAGTCCCGCCTGCGGACCAAGGCGGAAGCGAAGTTCGGTGAATTCGCCCGGCAGATGATTTTCACCCGGGCCGGCCTGGAACAGGCCACCCGGCTGACTGTGGCGGCGCGGCACGCGCAGCGCTTCGCCGAGGCCGGGATCGCCCATGTGGCGGATCTGGGCTGCGGGCTGGGAGCCGACGCAATGGCCCTGGCCTCGCTGGACATCAAGGTGACCGCCGTGGAACTGGATGAAACCACCGCCGCCTGCGCCACGATGAACCTGATCCCGTTCCGGAACGCCACCGTCGTCCATGCCGACGCCGCCGCCGTCCCGCTCGACGGGATTGACGGCGTCTGGCTGGACCCGGCCCGCCGCACCACCTCAAGTTCCGGGACCAAGCGACTCTGGGATCCGGAGGACTTCTCTCCCCCGCTGTCCTTTGTGGAATCCCTGGCCGCGTCCGGCCGCGCCGTCGGCGTGAAGATGGGCCCGGGCATGCCGCATGCCTCCGTACCCGAGGACTGCGAGGCGCAGTGGGTCTCTGTGGGCGGCGACGTCACCGAGGTGGCGCTGTGGTTCAACGCGGTCCGCCGGCCCGGAATCCGGCGTGCCGCGCTGGTACTCGGCCCGCAAGGCGCCGCGGAGCTCACCAGCACGGAGGACTTCGACGCCGGCCCGGAGGCCCCCCTGGGCCCGGTGGAAGGCTACCTCTACGAGCCCGACGGCGCCGTGATCCGCGCCGGCCTCGTCGCCGACGTCGCGCTCCAGCTGGGCGGTCATCTGCTGGACGAACACATCGCCTATATCTGCGCGCCGGAACTGCGCGATACCCCATATGCCCGGGCGTACAAGGTCCTTGAGGTGATGGCGTTCAACGTCAAGGCGCTCAAGTCCTGGGTCAAGGACAACGGCGTGGGCGTCCTTGACATTAAGAAGCGCGGCACCTCGGTCACGCCGGAGGAACTGCGCAAGCAACTGCTCCCCGGCGGCGGCAGGAACGCCAAGAATGCGGCCAAGAAGACGGCCACCCTGGTCCTCACCCGGATCGGGGAGGAACGGGTGGCCATCTCGGTGGAGCCGATCTAGGACCGGACCTCCCGGGCGGGGCTACTGGGCCCGCATGAACTCCTCGGCGGCACGGACCTGTTCGTCGCTGGGCCGGATGCCCGTGTAGAGCACGAACTGTTCGAGGGCCTGGATGGTGGCAACCTCGGCGCCGGTGATCACCTGCTTGCCGGCCGCCCGTGCGGCTTTGATCAGCGGCGTTTCGGCGGGCAACGCCACAACATCGAACACCACCTTCGCGGCCGCCACGGCTTCCGGCGGGAAGGACAGGGCGCCGGACTCGGGGCCGCCGGCCATGCCGACGGGCGTCACGTTGATCAGCAGGTCGGCTGTGCCCTCTGCGGAATCCGGGGCCGGGAGTCCGGCACGCCATTCGAATCCGTAGAGCCCGGCGAGGGCCCGGCCGGCCGCCTCGTTGCGGGCGATGATCGTGACGTGCCGGAAGCCGGCGTCGCGCAGTGCCGCCGTAGTGGCCTTCGCCATTCCACCCGCGCCCAGCAGCCACACCGTGTAGTCCGTGGGGACGGCGTTGCGTTCCAGCAGCTGCTCGATCGCCGTGTAGTCGGTGTTGTAGGCCGTGAGCTTCCCGCCGTCGTTGACGATCGTATTGACCGACTCGATGGCTTTCGCGGACGGGTCCATGACATCCACGAGGGCGATGACGTCTTCCTTGAACGGCATCGACACCGCGCAGCCGCGGATGCCCAGGCCCCGCACACCGGCGATGGCCTGAGCCAGGTCGGTGGGGGCGAAGGCCTTGTAGATCCAGTTCAGGCCCAGCTGTTCATACAGGTGGTTGTGGAAGCGGGTCCCGTTGTTGCTCGGCCGGGCCGAGAGCGAGATGCATAGGGTCATGTCTTTATTCAGGATGGGCACAGCACCATTAAACGCCACGCGGCCCCCTCAGCGGCAGCCGGAACCCGGCCGTTGCCGCCCGACGGCGACCGGCAGCTTCCCGGGGGCGGCCGCTTTTCCGGCCAGCACCGCCAGCAGCACGTCGAAAGCCTCCTGGCTTCGGCCGTAGAGCGCGATCTTGGCGCGCGCGGTGGATTTCGCCAGCGGCCACGGCGCATCGAGCGAGACGGCCACGTCCGCGGTCGCCGGAGCACCGCCGTAACCGATCAGCGTCACGAGCGGCCCCGCGCCGATGCCGATACCGGCTTGCTTAGCCGCCACCGCGAAGCGTGCGCGGTCCTGTTCGGAGCCTCCGCTCACCCGGACCCTGGGCGGAACGATCCGCGCGCGGCAGGGCCCCGCGAGCACGGTAATGGCCTCCTGCGAGATCTTCTCCGACAGCGCCGAGCCGCTGCCGGGCGCCGAGCCCCGCGGCGGGTGGCTGCGACCGCGCCACAGCTGCATGGTGGCCACCCGCCGCGCTGCCTCGTCCAGCCGCGCGGCAGCCAGGGCGCCGCTGCGCACGGCGTTCACGATCGCCGTATGGGCAGCTTCCACCGAGGCCGGCATGAGCAGGAGGTCCGCTCCGGCCGCAAGCGCCAGCGGAGCGGCACTGTCGCGGGGGAACTGCTGCTGGATGGCGCCCATGTTGAGTGCATCCGTCACGGCCACACCCTTGAAACCCATCCGGCGCAACTCTGCATAGGACGCCTTCGACACGGAGGCGGGGACCCCTGGCTGGAAGGCGCGGACCGCGATGTGCCCGGTCATGACCATCGGCAGGCCGGCGTCGATGGCCGCCTGGAAAGGCAGCAGGTCCTTCGCGCGCAGCTGCTTCAGGCTGGCGTTCTGGACGGGCAACACCTTGTGCGAGTCGACGGTCACGGAGCCATGTCCCGGGAAGTGCTTGGCTGCCGGGAGGATCCCCGCGCCAAGCATGCCCTTCGAGAAGGCGATGCCGAATTCCGCGGCGGTGTGAGCACTGCCGGAGATGGACCTGGCACCAATGGTGGGGTCGGCGGGGCCCATCGTGACATCGGTGGAGGGCGCGAAGTCGACGTTGAAGCCCAGGCCGGCCAGTTCCGCGGAAATGGCCCGGCCGGCGGCGGAAGCCAGCGGTTCGCTGCCGGCGGCCCCGTAGCTCATCGGAGCGGGCCACTCGGTCAGCGGCGCGCGCAGCCGGGCAACCACTCCGCCTTCCTGGTCCACCGCGATCATTCCCGGCCAGCTGCGGCCATCGGCGCGGGCGGCCCGTTGCAGGCGCATGGTGGCACCGCGCATGGCGGCGGTGTCCACCCACCCGTCCGGAGTGGCGGGGACGTTGTCTGACATGATGATCGAACCGGCCAGATGCAGGCGTTCAATGGTCCTGGCGTGGGCTTCGTAGTCGGGCCCGGCGAAGAACGGCAGCAGCACCTGCCCGGCCTTCTGCTCAAGGCTCATGGCGCCCACGGCCTTGGCCGCGGCATCGGCGTCGCGCTGGTCCGGGCCCCATCCGAGGGGGCGTGGCTTCGCGGAACGGGCATCCGCGGCCGGCGGTGGGGCGCTCTGGATGTTCCGGCCCGGGGACGGGGCGGGGTCCGAGGCGCCGGGGCCGGTGCAGCCGGTGGATACCAGGGCGAGCCCGGTCAGAACCGCCGCGGCTGCCGGGAACAGGCTTCTTCTGTGAAAACTCTCACGCATCAGCTGTAACTTGACCACCAGTTCGATGCTACCCCTGCACTAGACTTTGAACACCGCCGCCTTGCCACTGCATGCCGCATGCGGGCTGCACCGGCGGCGAATAAGCACCGGCGGGCAATAAAACACGAAGGGACCACATGAAGATTGATTTCGCTTCATCCAGGCAATCAACTCTTGGTGTGGAATGGGAACTCGCGCTCGTCAACGCCGAAACCGGCGAGCTGGCCTCGGTGGCCAGCGAGGTGCTCCGCGGCGTGGCCGCCCGGCATCCCGAGCTGAACGAGGATGACGAACACCCGCACATCAAACAGGAGCTGCTGCTCAACACGGTGGAGCTCGTCACGGGCATCTGCACCACCGTGGCGGAAGCGAAGGCGGACCTGAACAGTTCCCTCGCCGCGGTGCGCGAGGTCACCGACCCGATGGGCGTCGAAGTCTTCTGCGCCGGCAGCCACCCCTTCAGCCCGCCGCAGCTCCAGCCCGTCACCGACAAGGCGCGGTACGCCAAGCTGATCGACCGCACCCAGTGGTGGGGCCGCCAGATGGTCATCTACGGCGTCCACGTGCACGTGGGCCTCGACAGCCGCGACAAGGTACTTCCCGTGCTCGACGGGCTCGTCAATTACTTCCCGCACTTCCAGGCGCTGTCCGCCTCCAGCCCGTTTTGGGGCGGCGAGGACACCGGCTACGCCTCGCAGCGCGCGCTGATGTTCCAGCAGCTGCCGACGGCGGGACTGCCGTTCCAGTTCTCCAGCTGGGAAGAATACGAGTCCTACGTCCAGGACATGTTCACCACCGGGGTGATCGACACCCTCTCCGAGATCCGCTGGGACATCCGTCCGGTACCCAACCTCGGCACCATCGAGATGCGCATCTGCGACGGCCTGGCCACGCTTGAGGAAGTAGGGGCCATCGCCGCCCTGACCCAGTGCCTCGTGGACGAGTTCTCCACCATCCTGGATAATGGCGGCACCATCCCGACCATGCCGCCCTGGCATGTCCAGGAAAACAAGTGGCGCGCGGCCCGCTACGGTCTGGACGCGATCATCATCCTCGACGCCGACGGCAACGAGCAGCTCGTCACCGAGAACCTGCGGGAGACGCTGGCCCGGCTCGCGCCCGTGGCCGCCAAGCTCGGCTGCAGCGCGGAGCTGGCCGACGTCGAGAAGATCATCGAGCGCGGCGCCGGCTACCAGCGGCAGCGCCGCGTCGCCGCGGAGCACGGCGGGGACCTGCGCGCCGTCGTCCTGGATCTGGTCGAGCAGATGCGCAAGGGGCCCGAAGCCTAGGTTCCCGGGCAGTTTCCTAGGCGGATACGCTCGTCACCGGCATCGAGGAGTCCGGCGCGAAGCCGAGCCCGCTCGGCGCGGTTCCGGACATCACCAGCTGCGCCCCGAGCGCGGCCACCATGGCCCCGTTGTCCGTGCACAGCGACAGCGGCGGAACGGTCAGCCGGATTCCGGCCGCCGTGCAGCGCTGCTCCGTGAGCTGGCGCAGCCGCGAGTTCGCCGCCACTCCCCCGCCCAGCAGCAGCTCGGTGATGCCGCTTTCGCGGCAGGCGAGTACGGCCTTGGAGGTGATCACGTCCACCACGGCCTCCTGGAAGGCGGCCGCGATGTCCGCCACCGGCACCGCTTCGCCGCGCGCCTCAAACTGCTCCACGCAACGGGCGACGGCGGTCTTGAGTCCGCTGAAGGACCAGTCATAGCGGTGCGGGCCGGGTTCTTCGGCGGTCCCCATGTACTTGGGCTGGGTGAGGCCACGAGGGAAACGGATCGCCTTCGCGTTGCCGGTGCGCGCCAGCTTGTCGATGGCCGGCCCGCCCGGGTAGCCGAGCCCCAGCAGCCGGGCCACCTTGTCGTACGCCTCGCCGGCGGCGTCGTCGATCGTGGAGCCCAGCAGCTCGACGTCGTCGGTGATGCTGCGGATCCGGAGGATTTCGGTGTGGCCGCCGGAGACCAGGAGCGCGCCGAGGTTCTCCGGCAGGGCGTTCCCGGAGCCGGCCGCCGGGCCCCCGTCGACCGGCCCGCCGGCGCCGGGCTCGAGCAGGCCGACGCCGACGTGCGCCACCAGGTGGTTGATCGCGTACAGCGGCTTGCCGGTGGCGACGGCGAGCGCCTTGGCCGCGCAGACCCCCACCATCAGGGCTCCGGCGAGTCCCGGGCCGGAGGTGACGGCGATGGCGTCGATGTCGTCCAGCCTCACCTCCGCTGCGGCGAGGGCTTCCCGGAGGGTGGGGACGAAGGCGTCCAGGTGCGCGCGGGAGGCGATCTCGGGGATGACCCCGCCGAAACGCACGTGCTCCTCCATGGAGGACGAGACGGTGTTGGCGAGCAGGCGGGTGCCCCGGACGATGCCGACGCCGGTCTCGTCGCAGGAGGACTCGATCCCAAGCACCAGCGGGGCGGAGCTGCGTGGGTGGTGGTTCATTCTTGGCCTGTTCCCCTTGGCTGTGTGTGGTCCGTGGTGTTGCCGGGCGCTGGCTGTTCCGTCGTGTGCAGCTCGAGCCGCATGATCAGCGCGTCGACGCCGTCGCGGTAGTAGCGGGGGCGGACATGGATCTGCTCGAAGCCGAAGCGCCGGTAGAGCTGCTGGGCGCGGGGGTTGTCCGCGCGCACCTCCAGCAGCACATCCGCGGCATGCCGCCGCCGGCTTTCCCGGATGAGCTCGGTCAGCAGCGCCGAACCGATGCCGCGGCCCTCCTGTTCGGGCACCACCGCGATGGTCTGCACGTCCGCGATGGGTTCGATGCACATCAGCCCGGCGTACCCGACGATTGCGCCGCCGGACTCGGCAACGAGGTAGCGCCGGGTCTCGGACTGGGCGAGCTCGTCGACAAACATCTGCAGGGGCCACGCGTCCACGGGGAACAGCCGGCGCTCCAGCGCGTGCACCGCGGGGATGTCCGCGGAGCCCATGTCCCTGAGGCTCACGCCGGCCGGAGAGGTTCCGCTCGGCGTTTCCGGGGCGCTCACAGAGCGCGCTTCCGCGGGCCCGGGACCTGCGCGTCCGATTCCCGCAGGTACAACGGCGTGGTGTCCAGGAGCTGCTCCCCGGCGGCGAGCCGCGCGAGCGCAAACTGGCCCAGTGAAAGCGCCTCGGGCTGCCGCGCGGCGAACTCGGGGACGGCGTTGACGACGTCCGGGTAAAGGCCGGCGCCCGCACCGTAGACCGGAAGGTCCGGCAGATCGGCGGCAAAGCCCACATGCGGCCCGTCCAGCAGCTGCGGCAGCTGGCTCCCGGCCAGCGCGTAGCGGGCCCAGTAGACCTCTTTGCGCCGGGCGTCGGTGGCCACGATGAAGTCGGCGGCCGCTTCCGTGGACTCCGCCACCTCCAGGGCAATGGCATCCAGGCTCATGAGCCCGTAGAGGGGCTTCTGCCAGACGAAAGCCAGGCTACGGGCGGTGACGATGCCGGAGCGGAGGCCCGTGAAGGGACCTGGTCCCACCCCGGTCACAATGACGTCGACGTCGGCGCCGCTGAGACCCGCGCCGGCGAGCAGCTGCTCGATGCCCGGGGCCAGCACCTCGGCGTGGCTGCGGGTGTCGGCGGTGGCGAAGCTGCCGACGACTGATTCCAGGGAATCATCGGAGACGAGCGCCGCGCTGGCAACGGCCGAGGTATCGATGGCGAGGATCAGCATCTTCAGTCCGTTTTCGTGGTCGCGGGCAGGTCAGGGATTCCGGCAAGGGCGGACGGCGGCTCGGTCCAGCGCGGCCCGAAGCCGCGGAAGACCACGGTCCTGGGCTCGTCGGCGTCGTCGGTGTCGAAATCCAGCACGTCGGTGCTGGGCCGGACGCTGCCGGGCTGGGCGCTGCCGCCGGGCCGGGCGCTGCCCAGCCGGCGGTGCAGCTCAACCTCCAGCCGGCTCTCGCTCAGGTGCTCCACCCGGCCACGGCCCCATTCCACGACGGTCACCGCACTGTCCATGGTGTTTTCCAGGTCGATGTCATCGATTTCGGAAGCGGAGGCGAGCCGGTACGCGTCAACGTGGACCAGGTCCGGGCCGCCGGGACGGGGTCCGTCCGGAAGGTTGGGGTGAATGCGCACCAGCACGAACGTGGGCGAAATAATTCCGGCGCGGACGCCAAGGCCCTCGCCGAGCCCCTGCGTGAAGGTGGTCTTCCCGGCGCCAAGCTCGCCGCTGAGGACCAGCAGGTCGCCCGCCTGCAGCTCGGCGCCAAGGCTGGCTGCGAGCGCATGGGTCTGCTCCGCGGTCCCGACTTCCAGGGTCCGCTGCCAGGCCGGGTGGCTCACTGCGCGGCCCCGTCGCCGGGGGCGGGCTCTTCGTTGATGTAGCGGCGCGGCACCCGCGGACTGATGCGGGTGACGATCTCGTAGTTGTTGGTGCCGGCTGCCCTGGCCCAGTCCTCGGCGGTGGGACCGCCGTCGGCACCGTCGCCGAACATCACGGCTTCTGCGCCCAGCAGGCTGGGACCGCCCGCGGAGACGTGGAGCGGGCCGAGGTCGATCACCATCTGGTCCATCGCGATGCGGCCCACCACGGGGTAGCTGACCCCGCCCACCCGGATCGGACCTCCGGTGGCGACGCGAGGAACTCCGTCGGCGTATCCCAGCGGCACGAGGCCCAGCGTGCTGGCGCCCCCGGTGCGGTAGTTCAGTCCGTAGGAGACGCCTTGGCCGGCGGGCACGTCCTTGCAGTGCGAGACGACGGTGCGGACCGTCATGGCCGGGCGCAGCCCGACCTCCGCGGAACTCTGGCCCTCGAAGGGTGAGAGACCGTAGATGCCCAGGCCCACCCGGACGAGGTCGAAGTGCGTGTCCGGGCGCGACAGCGTCGCCGGGGTGTTTGCGAGGTGGCGGACCTCGGGATCGACGCCGGCGTCCTGGGCCATCGCCAGGACTTCGCGGAAGGCGGCAAGTTGCTCGTCGGTTTCGGGGCGCTCGGGTTCGTCAGCCACGGCAAGGTGGGAGAAGATGCCCACGACCCGCAACAGGCCCTGGTCCTGGTAGTCCATCGCTTCGCCGAGCAGGGTGTCCCAGGACTCCAGGGTGGCCCCGTTGCGGCCGAGCCCGGTGTCCACCTTCAGGTGAATCCGGGCTGGGCGTTCCTGCTCGCGGGCTGCGGCCACGATCCGGCCCAGCTCCCAGCCGGAGCAGCCGATATCGATCCCGGCAGCGACGGCGGCGGCAAAGTTGCTCTCGGGGGTGTGCAGCCAGGCCAGCAGAGGGGCCTCGATCCCGGCGGCGCGCAGGGCAAGCGCCTCGGAGATGTGCGCGACGCCGAGCCAGCTGGCCCCGGCGCTGAGCGCGGCGCGCGCCACCGGAATGGCCCCGTGGCCGTAGGCGTCGGCCTTGACGACGGCCATCACCTTCGCCGGCGAAGCCACCTTGGCCAGCCGCCGGACGTTGTGCCGGATTGCCTCTAGGTCGATGACGGCCGAGCGCTCCTCGACATGGTCCGGACCTGCTTCCGCCACCGGCCGGAAATCACCTGTTGCTGCTGGGTATATCACTTTACGATTCTACGGGTGGCCGCAGATCCTGCTGAATTCCGCTGGCGCCACGCACTTTGGGACATGCCCATTCCCGGCGGCCACGGGTGGGCATATGGGGAATATGCCCACCCCACGGCCCGGACGCAGGGCATGTCCCTCGGCCCGCGGCACGCCGAACCAGGCACAGGTCCATCCCGGACTTTGGGACATGCCCATTCCTTGCAACCCCGGGTGGGCATATGGGGAATATGCCCACCCCACGGCCCGGACACAGGACATGTCCCTCGGCCCGCGGCCCGCCGCGCACGGTACCCCAGCCGCCCGCCACACCCCTGGCTATGCGTCGGAGAGGTGCGCAATCGTCGCCGTCGCCCGCCGTTGCGCCTCCGGCGGCACGTCGCGGACGATTTCTTCCAGGAATCGGTAGCGGCGCAGCCATTGACTGCTCTGCCGCTCCTTGCGGGCATTGGCCCGCTGCCACCAGTCGGCGAGGTCGCCCCAGCCGGGTGCGGCCAACGAGCCGCCGACCTGCTGCACGGCCAGCGCCGCGCACAGGTTGGCGAACCGGAGCCGGTCCCCCAGCGGCCAGCCGGCCAGGCAACCGACGATGAACGCGGCCCCGAAGCAGTCCCCGGCCCCGGTGGGGTCGAAGGCCGGCACGGGCAGCGACGGCACCCACTCCTCCTCACCGGTCTCGGAGTCGACCGCCATGGACCCCTGCGGGCCCAGGGTCACCACGGCCACGGGGACCTTATCCGCGAGCGCGTAGAGCGCGGCCCACGGGTTGTCCTTGCCGGTGAACGCCATGGCCTCCTCCTGATTGGGCATGAAGGCGTGGAAGTACTTCAGGTTGTCCAGCCGCGCCTGCGCCCACGTCCCGGTGGGATCCCAGCCGACATCGCCGAAGAGCCGAACACCTGCCCGGTGCGCGTCGACGGCCCAGGGTTCCAGCTCCTCGCCCAGCTCGGCGACGGCGGCGAGCGCGGGCGGCGGGCAGCCGATCAGTTCGCTCGAGGTGACCGGCGCCGGGTGGCCGTGGGTCACCATGGACCGGTCCTTCTCGACACTCAGCGACACGGTGACTGGCGAGTGCCAGCCGGGAACGCGCCGCGACAGCGACAGGTCCACGTGTTCCTGCCGGTCCAGGATCTTCCAGTTGTAGTCGCCGTAGCCGTCGTCGCCGAACGCGGCGGCCAGCCCGGTCCTCAGCCCCAGTCGGGCCGCGGCGATGGCCTGGTTCGCCACCCCGCCGGGACAGCTGCCCATGCCGTCGCTCCAGATTTCCGTGCCGGGCCGGGGTGCGTGCGGCAGCCCGGTGAAGATGATGTCCTGGAACACGGTGCCGGTCAGGAGCAGGTCAAAGCCTCCCGCCGATGGGGTACGGACGGCGGCGAGCGGGTCGAAGCGCGGCGCTGGAATCGCGTCCATACACGGCACACTACGCCGTCCAGGTAGCCGGCGAAAGACGACATTCCGGGCCCGTCGGCGCGGCGCGGAATAGACTGCTGCCATGCGGCTCATGATTGCCGGCGGCGGCGGATTCCGGGTGCCGCTGGTCTACCGGGCGCTCTCCGCCGGTCCCTTTGCCGGGCTGGTCCGGGAGCTGGTGCTGTTCGACGTCGACGCCGGTCGGCTGGCCGCTATCAAAGCGGTGCTGGCCTCCCTGCCGGGCAGGGAACCGGGCAGGGAACCGGGTGGCGGGCCGCCGGTCCGCACCACCACGTCGCTGGCCGAGGCCCTGTCCGGCACGGACATGGTTTTCGCCGCCATCCGCCCCGGCGGCACGGCCGGCCGGACGGCCGACGAGCGCGTGGCGCAGGAGCTGGGCGTGTTGGGCCAGGAGACCACCGGCGCCGGCGGCATCTCCTACGCCCTGCGCACCATCCCGCCGATGCTGTCCCTGGCGCAGTCGATGAAACGCCTCTGCCCCGGGGCGTGGCTGGTCAACTTCACGAATCCGGCTGGCATGGTGACCGAGGCCCTGGTCCCGGTACTGGGCCACAGGGTGGTGGGCATCTGCGATTCGGCCGGCGGACTGGTGCACCGCGCGGCGCGGGCCGCCGGCGTCGTGCTGCCCGAGGGCAGGCTCGACGGCGTGGGCTACTACGGGCTCAACCACCTGGGCTGGCTGTACCGGCTGGAGTCCGGCGGCAGGGACGTCATCCCCGCCCTGCTCGCCGACGCCGGGGCCCTGGCAGGTTTCGAGGAGGGCCGCCTCTTCCCCCAGCCCTTCCTGGCCGGCCTCGGCTGCCTGCCGAACGAATACCTTTTCTACTACTACGAGACCGCCCGCGCCATGGCCGCCATGCGGGCCGCCGCCCAGACCCGCGGCGAGTCCATCCACCGGCAGCAGTCCGAGCTGTATCCGCGGCTCGCGTCCGCCGGCGCGGAGGCCTACGGGCTCTGGGATGCCGCACGCCGGTCCCGCGAGGAGGGCTACCTGGCCGAGGCCCGTACCGCCGGCGAGCGCCGGGACGAGGAGGACCTGGCCGGCGGCGGCTATGAGCGCGTCGCGCTGGCGGTGATGCGCGCCCTCGCCGGCGGCGGCGGGGCCGAGCTGGTCCTGAACACGCCCAACGCGGTGCCCGGCGCCGGCGGTGCACCGACCGCCGCGATCCCGGGGCTGCCGGTGGACGCCGTCGTCGAGGTCCCCTGCCGGGTGAACGCCGACGGCGTGGTGCCGCTCCCGCAGGACCGCCCGGCGGAAGCGCAGCTCGCGCTGATGCTGCGGATCAAGGAGGTGGAACGGCTCGTGGTCCAGGCCACCGGGCCGGGACCCGGCAGCCTGCGGCGCGGGGCCGCCCTCGCCGCGTTCGCCCGGCATCCGTTGGTCGACTCGGACGTGCTCGCGGCGAAGCTGCTCGCCGGTTACGAGGCCGCGTTCCCGGGCCTGTTGCAGCTCTGGCGCAACGACGTCCGCAGTTCCGGTGGCTCCTAGCCGAGTCCGCCGCTCAACGCAGCCGCCGCTCAACGCAGCCGCCGGTCAACGCAGTCCGCGGGCGAGGGTCTCCTGGAGCGCCTTGTTGGGTTGGCCCGGCTGGCCGGTGCCGCTGAGGTAGAGCCCCATCTGGCTCCCGTGGTATTCCCAGTAAGCGAAGCTGAGCTCGTTCTCCGCCAGGAGATCAAGCATGTCGGTGACCCACTGGCTGCCGCCCTTGCCCTCCATCTCAAATGCTTGCCGGACCAGTCCGAACTCCATGACCGACATCGGCACGTTGTTGTCGATGCCGAACTTGAGCCGCTTCCCCAACTCGTGTGCCAAATAGCCTTTGTCGCGTGCCAGGAAGCCGTTTCCGGGTGTTCCGGGCGACTGTGCATAGACGTCGAGCTGGAGCCCGATCCGGGGGGCCGAACCGGCCGAGGCCGCAATGTTCTGCCCCCGCATGTGGCCCTGGATGCGGTACTTATTGCCCGGCACGACCTTGAACAGGTGGGCGTCGTTGCTCCACCCTGCAATTGCCGTGGCATCAACGGCATTGCTGATTGAGAGGCTGCCGCTGTCTTGGTGTCCGGCCTTCTCCCGCGCGAACTTCGGCGGCGCCGCTGTGTCCCCGCCGTACTGCCATTGATGCCAGTCCAACGTCGCGTCGCGGTCCAGGGGGTCGTCGATGACTCGCCGGAGTTCGGTCCCGTCGGGGCCGTACTCGGTCACCCTGATTGCATCGAAGCCGGCCGTTCCGCGCATGCCGCCCTGCGCAGTGACCATGGGTGCAGCCGCGACCGCACTGCTGTCGTCGATCGTTACGATGCCGCTGTCATACGCCGCCCAGCCTGACGTGCCGGCGGGCAGGGACTTGGTTGCGATGCGGCTTTCCGGCAGCAGGACCCGCTGACCGGTCGGGAGAATGGTGTCCGGGTCGGGATAGCGGCCGCCGTCCTGAACCGGGCCCTCGACCCAGGACGCATACTGGTGGGTGTATTCGATGGGCTCGTAGAAGTGGACGTCGTAAACCACGTTGTCGTCGTCAACCAGAAAGTGCTGGTCGACTCCGGAGGTGCCGTAGCGGCCGTTGACCCCATAGATCCCGCCCACGACCAGAAGGTGGTTCGGATCCTCCGACCGGACCGCGGCAACCAGCTGCCGTGCCAGCACTTTCCATTGCTCCCCGGTCGCATCGGTCGTCACCGGCTCGTTGAGCAGGTCGTAGGCTGCGATGGCCGGTTCATCCTTGTAACGGGCGGCGATATCGCGCCACAGGTCCGCATTCTGCTGCTGCAGCCGGGGGTCGGACCAGATGTCGAAACTGACGGCGTCGCTGGTGGGGTCCAGCCAGAATCCGCCGATCGGGGTGTGCAAATCCAGGATCAGGCGCATCTCGTGTCCCCGCGCCCAGGCCACGTTTTGGTCCAGCCACTGCCAAAAGACCTGCGGGGAGTCGACATACCAGTCCCCGTCGAAGGCGAAGCGGATGCTGTTGAAGCCGATTTCTTTCGCCCGGGCGAAGTCGTCTTCCGCATGGTGCTGCGAATTAAGAAGCTCGGCCCCGTTCAGGTTTCGATGGTAGAGGTTGGAGAAATTCACCGCTTTCAGCCGGGTGGGCTCGCCGTTGAGGACAAGGCCGCGGCCCGAGGCGGTGACGAAGTCCGACGAATTCTCCGCCGAGGAGCTCCTGTCGTTGTTCCGGGAAAGCGTGCAACCGGCCATGACCAGCAACGGAATCACCAGCAGCAGTACGGCCAGAACCCACCCAGGCAGGCGGCGCCGTCGTGCACCCCGTTCAGGGCTGCGCCGTTCTTGGTGCGGCAGCTGCGGATCGCCACTTCCGGGCATTCAGGCCTCCCTCGCTCGGCCCCCAGAGGGCCAGCCTATTAGCGCCGGACGCAAATGTCTTGGGTTGAATCCGGCGAAGGCAGCTATAGCTTGCGGTACATCACGTGCAGGCCCACGTAGCCCAGCCGCGGGTGCCGGAAGGCTTCCGGGATGGTGGCGAGGATCTCGAAGCCCATGGCTTGCCAGGCGGCGACGGCCCGGACGTTGCTTTCCACCACGGCGTTGAACTGCATGGCGCGGAATCCCGCGGCGCGGGCGGCGTCCAGCGAGTAGGCGCACAACGCGCGGGCCGCCCCCTGGCCGCCGTAACCGGCGCGGACCATGTAGCCGGCGTTGGCGACGTGGCTGCCGCCGCCGCCCTGGTTCGCGTGCAGCTCGCCGGTGCCCAGTACGACGCCGTCGAACCGGCCAGTTCCGACGGCGACGAAGGTCCTGCCGGGGGCCGTTTTGAACCACTTGGCGCGAGCCTGGTCCTCCGTGGTGTCGCGGTCCCAGGTAAACGTCTCCCCGGCACGGATCACGGGTTCCAGGATCTCCCAGATGGCGGGCCAGTCCTGCGCGGTGGCCTCGCGGATCTCCCAGGACGCCGTGGCCGGCCGGTCTTTTGCGTTTGCGCTCACAGCCGCCACGCTAGCAGCAGGCAGCCGCCCGCGAACCGGCCCGGCGTTCAGGAGTAATGTTTTACCGAATCCACGTCACGCGAAGGGAAGGAAGAGGATGCCGCTGGTCCGCCGTGTCGCCTTCCTCTCCCTGCACACCTCGCCGATGGAGCAGCCCGGCTCCGGGGACGCCGGCGGTATGAACGTGTACATCCGGGCCCTCGCCGCGGCCCTCGCGGAGACCGGCGTCGAGGTGGAGATTTTCACTCGGTCCAACGCGGCCGGCCAGGCCGCCGTCGAACACCCCACCCCGGGAGTCTGCGTGCACAACGTACTCGCCGGGCCGCCGCGGAAACTTCCCAAGGAGGAACTGCCGGCGCTGCTGCACAGCATGGTGGCCGAAATCGACCGGATCAAGCAGCTGCAGCCGCATGGCCGCTACGACGTCATCCATTCGCATTACTGGGTTTCCGGGGTCGCGGGCCTCGAACTCTCGGAGCTGTGGGGGGTGCCGCTGGTGCACACCATGCACACCATGGCCAAGGTCAAGAACCTGCTGCTGGAATCCGGCGAGCAGCCCGAGCCGCGCCGGCGCGAGGAGGGTGAACACCGGATCGTCGACGGCGCCACCCGGCTGATCGCCAACACCGGCGCCGAGGCCGCCGAGCTGGTCTCGCACTACTACGCCGACCCCGACCGGATCGACGTGGCGCCCCCGGGAGTGGACCTGTCCGTCTTCACGCCCGCCTTCCGGAGCCGCGCCCGCAGCCAGCACGGGGTCCCGCCGGGCCGCTTCCACCTGCTCTTCGCCGGGCGGATCCAGCGACTCAAAGGCCCGCAAATCCTGATCAAGGCGGCCGCGCTGCTGCGCGCCCGCCGCCCGGACATCGACCTGCAGCTGACCATCCTCGGCGCGGTGAGCGGGGCGAAGGACTTCGACCTCAAGGCCCTGATCACCGCCGCCGGGATGGACGACGTCGTCACGCACCATCCGCCGGTCAGCGCGCCCAAGCTGGCAGGCTGGTACCGTTCGGCCGACGTTGTGGTGATGCCCTCCTACAGCGAGTCCTTCGGCCTCGTTGCCCTGGAGGCGCAGGCCTGCGGAACGCCCGTGGTCGCCACGAAGGTGGGCGGGCTGTCGCGGGCGATCTTCGACGGCCGGACCGGGCTGCTGGTGGAAGGGCACAAGGCCGCGGACTGGGCCGATGCCCTGGAGGCCCTGCACGACGACCCGGCCACCCGGGAGGACATGGGCCGTGCGGCGTCCGTGCACGCCCAGGGCTTCGGCTGGCAACGCACCGCCGCGATTACGCTGGAGAGCTACCAGTCCGCATTGGTCCAGTATTTTGGAACACGGAGCATCCCGGTGGGCCACACGCCCTGAGGGAACCACACCGGGCGCCTGGCCGGAACCGCCGGCCGGAGCGACCCGAAGCCACGAGCTGAAGGGCAACGATGTCTGAGAACACCACGGAAACCGCAGCGCCGGCCGAGACGCCGGCACCCGGCTCGCCGGCCGCGGCGCCGGTCCTGAGCGACCTGGAGATCGCGCAGCGGGCCACCATGCGGCCGATCGAGGACGTGGCTGCCGCGGCCGGGATCAACCCCGAGGCGCTGGAATTCTACGGCCGCTACAAGGCGAAGATCGATCCGGCCAAGCTGGCCCGGGACAGTGCGCACGCTCCGGGCAAGGTGGTGCTGGTCTCGGCGATGTCCCCCACGCCGGCCGGCGAGGGGAAATCCACCACCACCGTTGGCCTCGCCGACTCCCTGGCCCGCGCCGGGCACCGGGTGATGATCGCCCTGCGCGAGCCCTCGCTGGGGCCGATCCTGGGCATGAAGGGCGGCGCGACCGGCGGCGGCTACTCCCAGGTCCTGCCGATGGACGAGATCAACCTGCACTTCACCGGCGACTTCCACGCGATCACCTCGGCGAACAACGCCCTGATGGCGCTGGTGGACAACCACATCTACCAGGGCAACGCGCTGAACATCGATCCGCGCCGGATGACGTTCAAGCGGGTGCTGGACATGAACGACCGGGCGCTGCGCGAGGTCGTGATCGGCCTGGGCGGTCCCACGCAGGGCGTGCCGCGGCAGGACGGCTTCGACATCACGGTCGCCTCGGAGATCATGGCCGTGTTCTGCCTGGCCACGGACTTGAACGACCTGCGCGCGCGGCTGGGCCGGATCACCTTCGGCTACACCTACGACCGCGAGCCGGTCACGGTCGCGGACCTCGGCGTCCAGGGCGCCCTGACCATGCTGCTCAAGGACGCGATCAAACCCAACCTGGTGCAGACCATCGCGGGCACCCCGGCCCTGGTGCACGGCGGGCCCTTCGCCAACATCGCCCATGGCTGCAACTCGCTGATCGCCACCCAGACGGCGCGCAGCCTGGCCGACGTCGTCATCACCGAGGCCGGCTTCGGCGCCGACCTGGGTGCCGAGAAGTACATGGACATCAAGGCGAGGATGGCCGACGTCGCCCCGTCCGCCGTCGTGGTGGTGGCCACCATCCGAGCGCTCAAGATGCACGGCGGCGTTGCCAAGGACCAGCTCAAGGAGCCCAACGTCGAGGCGCTGGCCGCCGGCGTCGCCAACCTCCAGCGGCACGTGCGCAACGTGGAAAAGTTCGGCATCACCCCGGTGGTGGCGATCAACAAGTTCGGCACCGACAGCCAGGAGGAGCTCGACTGGCTGCTGGACTGGTGCGCCGCGGAGGGCGTGCAGGCCGCCGTGGCCGACGTCTGGGGCCGCGGCGGAGGGGGCGACGGCGGCGACGAGCTCGCCGCGAAGGTTGCCGCCGCCATCGACGCCCCGCACGGCTTCCGCCACCTGTACCCGCTGGCGATGTCGGTGGAGGACAAGATCCGCACCATCGTGCAGGAAATCTACGGGGCCGACGGCGTCGACTTCTCCGTCCCGGCGCTTAAGCGGCTCGCGGAGATCGAGAAGAACGGCTGGTCCGGGATGCCGGTCTGCATGGCGAAGACACAGTACTCCTTCAGTGACGACGCCGCCAAACTCGGCGCACCGAAGGGCTTCACTGTCCACGTCCGGGACCTGATCCCCAAGACCGGCGCCGGCTTCATCGTGGCGCTCACGGGTGCGGTGATGACCATGCCCGGACTGCCCAAGGTCCCGGCGGCAATGCGGATGGACGTCGACGCCGACGGCAACCCCGTCGGCCTGTTTTAAACAGCAACGCGGGGTCACTTACGGCCCATCCCAAGGGGGATGATGGGCCGTAAGTGACCCCGCGTTGCGGTGTGCGGTGCGGTGCGGGCGGGGCTTAGCGCTCCAGGTCGCCGCGGATGAAGGCCTCGACCTTTTCGCGGGCGAGGTCGTCGTTGAACTGCTCCGGCGGGGACTTCATGAAGTAGCTCGACGCCGAGAGCAGCGGGCCGCCGATGCCGCGGTCCAGGCCGATCTTGGCGGCACGGACGGCGTCGATGATCACGCCGGCGGAGTTGGGCGAGTCCCAGACCTCCAGCTTGTACTCGAGCGAGACCGGTGCGTCACCGAAGTTGCGGCCCTCGAGGCGCACGAAGGCCCACTTGCGGTCATCGAGCCACTGGACGTAGTCCGACGGGCCGATGTGCACGTCCTTGGCGGCAAGATCGGCTTCGACGTTGGACGTGACGGCCTGGGTCTTGGAGATCTTCTTGGACTCGAGGCGGTCGCGCTCCAGCATGTTCTTGAAGTCCATGTTGCCGCCGACGTTCAGCTGGTACGTGCGGTCCAGGGTGACGCCGCGGTCCTCGAAGAGCTTGGCCATAACGCGGTGCGTGATGGTGGCACCGATCTGGCTCTTGATGTCGTCGCCCACGATCGGCACGCCGGCGGCGGTGAACTTATCCGCCCACTCCTTGGTCCCGGCGATGAACACCGGCAGCGCGTTGACGAAGGCCACGCCGGCGTCGATCGCGCACTGGGCGTAGAACTCGGCCGCTTCCTGGGATCCGACCGGCAGGTAGCAAACCATCACGTCGACCTTGGCGTCCTTGAGGGCCTGGACGACGTCGACCGGCTCCTCCGGGGACTGCTCAATGGTCTCGAGGTAGTACTTGCCGAGGCCGTCGAGGGTCGGGCCGCGCTGGACGGTGACGCCGGTCGGCGGGACGTCGGCGATTTTGATGGTGTTGTTTTCGCTGGCGAGGATGGCGGCGGACAGGTCCTGGCCCACCTTCTTGCCGTCGACGTCGAAGGCTGCGACGAACTGCACGTCGTTGACGTGGTACTTGCCGAACTGCACGTGCATCAGACCCGGAATCGTGGCCTGGGGGTCGGCATCCTTGTAGTACTGGACACCTTGGACCAGCGAAGTGGCACAGTTACCCACGCCGACGATTGCAACACGAATCGGATTTGAAGACACGAAACTCCCTTTGAGAACAAACTTCACGTGCCCGGCGCGGACATACTCTGATGTACGACGGCGGCAAACGGGCACAACGCCATGCGGCACTCTTGCATTCTAGTCAACGGCGCCGGGGCTCAAGTTGTTCCCGGCCACGGCACCGAATCTGTTACGACCGCCGGCGGCGCCGCGGAACAGCGCCGCCGTGGCTCATTTCTGGGCCCAGAGGTTGATGTCGGACTCGACGGCGAACTCGTCGATCGCGTCCAGCTCATCGGCCGTGAAGTCCAGGTTGTTGATCGCGGCCAGGGTGTCCTCCAGCTGCCGGACGCTGGACGCGCCGACCAGGGCGGACGTCACCGAGGTGCCCTTGCCCTGTTCGCGCAGGATCCAGGCGATCGCCAGTTGCGCGAGGGTCTGGCCCCGGCCTTCGGCGATCCGGTTGAGCCCGCGCACGCGGTCCAGCTTTTCCCCGGTGATCATGGCCTCGTCCAGGGACTTGTCCTGCGCCGCGCGGGAATCCTTGGGGACGCCGTTGAGGTAGCGGTCGGTCAGCATGCCCTGCGCCAGCGGCGAGAAGGCGATGGCGCCTGCGCCCACCTGCTCCAGCGCCTCGTAGAGGCTGGGGCTGCCGTTCTCGGTCCAGCGGTTGAGCATCGAGTAGCTGGGCTGGTGGATCAGCAGCGGGGTGCCGAGTTCCTTCAGGATCCGGGCCGCCTCAAGGGTCTGCTCCGGGGTGTAGGACGAAATGCCGGCGTAGAGCGCCTTGCCGGAGCGCACGGCCTGGTCCAGGGCGCCCATGGTCTCTTCCAGCGGGGTCTCGGGGTCCGGGCGGTGGCTGTAGAAGATGTCCACGTAGTCCAGGCCCATCCGCGCCAGCGACTGGTCCAGGCTGGCCAGCAGGTACTTGCGGGAGCCCCAGTTGCCGTAGGGGCCGGGCCACATGTCGTAGCCGGCCTTGCTGGAGATGATGAGTTCGTCGCGGTACGGCTTGAAGTCGTCCTTGAAGTGGCGGCCGAAGTTGGTCTCGGCGCTGCCGTAGGGCGGGCCGTAGTTGTTGGCGAGGTCGAAGTGGGTGACACCCAGGTCGAAGGCGCGGCGCAGGATGGCGCGCTGCACCTCGAAGGGCTTGTCATCGCCGAAGTTGTGCCAGAGGCCCAGGGAAATGGCCGGCAGCTTCAGTCCGCTGCGTCCCACGCGGCGGTAGGGCATGGTCTCGTATCGGTTCTCTGCTGCAACGTAAGTCATGCGGATTATCCTTTCCTATTGTGTGACGACGGCGGCACTGTGGCCGGGCAGCTCCACGCGGCCGCCGGACAGCGCGACGCCGTCCTCGGTGGCCAGCAGCAGCGAGCCGCCGCCCACGGCAACCTGGCGCGGTTCGGTGGAGAAGTTCATCGCGACCTCCACGCTGCCGCGGCGCAGGCGCAGCCAGCCCTCATCCTCGCTGAACGCCACCGCGGTGTCCTCGAAGCCGAGCCCGGCCAGCTCCGGGGTCGCACGGCGCAGCGCGATCAGGTTCCGGTACAGCTCCAGCAGCCGCGCGTGGTCGCCGGCCTCGGCTTCGGACCAGTCCAGCTTGGAGCGGGTGAACGTGGCCGGGTCCTGCGGGTCGGGCACGACGGCGGGGTCCCAGCCCATCCGCTCGAACTCCTTGATCCGTCCCTCGGCCGTGGCCTTGCCCAGCTCGGGCTCCGGGTGCGAGGTGAAGAACTGCCAGGGCGTGGTGGCGCCGTATTCCTCGCCCATGAACAGCATCGGAGTGAAGGGCGAGGCCAGGGTCGCGACCGCTGCGAGCGCGAGCTGCCCGTAGCCGAGGCTCTGCGAGAGCCGGTCGCCGGTGGCCCGGTTGCCGATCTGGTCGTGGTTCTGGCTGCAGACCACCAGGGCGGCCGGGTGCACGAGGGCGGTGTTGATGGGCCGGCCGTGGTGCCGGTCCCGGAAGCTCGAGTAGCTGCCGTCGTGGAAGAACCCGTCAACCAGGACCTTGGCCAGGGCCGCGAGCGAATCGAAGTCGCTGTAGTAACCGGTGGTCTCGCCGCTGACGTTGACGTGCACCGCATGGTGGAAGTCATCGCTCCACTGCCCGGCCAGGCCGTAGCCATTTACCTTCCGCGGGTAGAGCAGCCGCGGGTTGTTCAGGTCCGACTCGGCGATCATAGTGGCAGGGCGTCCGGTTTCGGCGGAGACTTCATCCGCGAGCGCTCCGAATTCCTCCAGCAGATGGACCGCCCGCTCGTCCTTGAAGGCGTGCACGGCATCGAGCCGCAGGCCGTCCACGTGGTAGTCGCGCAGCCACATCGCTGCGTTGTCCAGGATGTAGCGGCGGACGACGTCGGAGCCGGGGCCGTCCAGGTTGACCGAGTCGCCCCAGGTGTTGCCTTCCCCGGATTTGAGGTAGGGCCCGAACCGGGGCAGGTAGTTGCCGCTGGGGCCGAGGTGGTTGTAGACGACGTCCTGGATGACGCCCAGCCCGGCGGCGTGGGCGGCGTCGACGAAGCGCTGGTAGGCGGCCGGGCCGCCGTAGCCCTCGTGCACGGCGTACCAGAGGACGCCGTCGTAGCCCCAGTTGTGGGTGCCGTTGAACCCGTTGACCGGCAGCAGTTCAACGAAGTCAACGCCGAGGTCGGCGAGGTAGCCGAGCTTGCCGATCGCGGCGTCCAGCGTCCCCTCGGGCGTGAAAGTGCCAAGGTGCAGCTCGTAGATCACGCCGCCCTGCAGCCCGCGGCCTTTCCACTGCCCGTCGGCCCATTCGTGGCTGCCGGCGTCGAAGGTCCGCGAGAGTGCGTGCACTCCCCCGGGCTGGCGGCGGGAGCGCGGATCCGGCAGCGGCGTGGTGTCCCCGTCGAGCAGGTAGCCGTAGTCGACGTCTCCGGAGGCCGGGGCCTCCGGCGCGCTCCACCAGCCGGCGGACCCGGACCGGACCATCGGGTAGTGCCGGCCGTCGGCGAGCAGCGTGACGTCCTGCGCTTCCGGTGCCCAGAGGTCGAAGCGTGTGGTTCCGTGTGCGGGCAGAGTCATTGCCGTTCCCCTATGTTGGTTCGTCAGTACGTGCGTTCAGGCGCCCGGCACCAGCAGGGCCACCGGGTAGTCGCGGAGGATCTCCGCCACGTCCGTCGTGCCCGGCCCGAAGGACCTGCCGCTGAGCTGGTCCGTCATGGCGACGGCGAGGCCGATGGCGGTGTCCTGCCAGCCGCCCTGGTGTTCGAGGCCGCGGGGCAGCCTTGTGGCCAGGGTGATGGCCCCGGGTGCGCCGTCGCCGCGGTCGAAGGCGATCAGGTGTTCGGCGGCGGCTCCGGTGGCAGTAACCGGGGCGTAGCCGGTGAATAGCTCCGGTGCGTCCCGGCGCAGCCGCAGCGCCCGCGAGGTCACGAGCAGCTTCGCCGCGTCCTCCCGGTACGACGCCGGCCGCTCGCCGGCGTCGATCGCTTTGAGGGCGGCTCGCCGCGCCCCGAAGTCGAACGGCCGCCGGTTGTCCGGGTCGGTCAGCGACCGGTCCCAGAACTCGGTGCCCTGGTAGACGTCCGGCACGCCCGGCATGGTGAGCTGGACCAGTTTGGCGGAGAGCGCGTTGGCGGAGCCGTAGGGTTCCAGCAGGTCCACCAGCGAATCGAGTTCGGCGCGCACCTGGGCGTTGTCGAACGCCGCGTCGACGGCGGCTGCGAGTTTCGCCTCGAACGCCGGGTCCGGGTCCAGCCAGTTCGTCGAATTGCCGGCCTCGCGGGCCGCCTTCTGGGCGTAGGACTGGAGGCGTTCCCGGTCCGCGGGCCAGACCCCGGCCACGGCCTGCCACAGCAGGTTGGCCAGCGGGCCGTCGGGCAGGGGCGCCAGCTCCTGCAGCCGGCGCAGCGAGGCCGCCCATTCCGGGGCCAGCTCCGCGAGCACGGAGATCCGGGCCCGGGTGTCCTCGCTGCGCTTCGTGTCGTGGGTGCTGAGCGTGGTCATGGACAGCGGCTGACCGGCCTGGCGGCGTGCCATCCGGGCGTGGAACTCGTCGGTGGACAGCGCGAACTCGGTGGGGTCCGCGCCGACTTCGGTGAGGGTGCCGAGCCGGGTGTAGCGGAAGAAAGCGGTGTCCTCGACGCCCTTGGCCATCACCATGCCGGAGGTTTGCTGGAAGCGGCGGCCCAGCTCCTCGTCGGCCCCGGGGCCTGCCTGCAGCAGCAGCGGCAGCAGCGCCTGCACCACGGGTTCCAGCTCGGGACGCCGCCGGACGGCGAGTTCGCATGCCTCGCGCAGCACGCCCTCGCCCTCGGGCAGGTAGCTGCGGTAAACCGGGAAGGCCGCGGTGATCTCGGAGAGCGCATCGACGGCGGCCTCCGGGCTGAGGCCGGCGGACGCCGGCACCAGCCGGGCGAGCCGCCGCATCTCCGAGTGCAGGATGCCGTCCGTGATCCGGCGCTTCGTGCCGCGGATCATGTCCTCGTAGTCCGCGGGCTCCCCGCCGCGCAGCGAGGTGTCCAAGGCGTCGAGGCCCGCCTGGCCGGCGGGGTCGACGAAGAGCCGGTCCACGTCCGCGAGGGCGTCGTACCCGGTGGTGCCCTCGCACTCGAAGCCGGCCGGAAGCTCTTCGCCCGGCTCCAGGATTTTCTCGATCAGCAGGTAGGCCCCGCCGGTCACTTCGCGCAACCGGCGGAGGTAGCCTGCCGGATCCGCGAGGCCGTCCGGGTGGTCGATCCGCAGGCCGTCAACGAGGCCCTCCCGGAACCAGCGGACAACCTCCGCGTGCGCCTCATCGAAGACCTCCGGGACCTCAACCCTGATCCCGGCGAGGGTGTTGACCGCGAAGAACCGGCGGTAGTTCAGATCGTTGTCCGCACGGCGCCAGCCCACCAGCTCATAGTGCTGCCGGTCGTGGACCGCGCGCGGGTCGTCGGCAGTGGAGTCACCTGCGGTGTAGCTGCCCTCGGCCAGCGGGAAGCGGTGGTCGTAGTAGCGCAGCTCGCCGTCGCGGATCTCGAGCGCGTCCACGTCCGCGTCGTCGCCCAGCACGGGGATCCGGATCCGGCCGCCGCCGAAATCCCAGTCGACGTCGAACGCCGGGGCGTAGCGTGACTGCCGCCCTTCCTTGAGCAGCGACCACCACCACGGGTTCTGGGCCGGGGTGGCGACGCCGACGTGGTTGGGCACGATGTCCACCAGGACACCCATGCCGGCCTCCCGCGCCGCGCGGGACACCGCCGCCAGCCCCTCCGGCCCGCCGCGGTCCGGGTCGATCGCGGCGGGGTCGGTGACGTCGTAGCCGTGGTCCGAGCCCTGCTCGGCCGTCAGGATCGGCGACAGGTAGATCCAGTCGACCCCGAGGGACTTCAGGTAGGGCACGGTGTCGGCGGCGTCCTGCAGGGTAAAGCCCGGCCGGATCTGGAGCCGGTAGGTCGAGGCGGGGGTCCTCATGAAGCAGTGGCCTTCGCTTCGCTGGCTTCGGCGGCCTTCGTCTGGGCCTCCGCCATCTCCTCCTGGGCGTCCTCGTGCTCGGCCATGGAGGCCAGGGACGCGGCCGCGGAGTGGTCGATCTCGATCTCGGGGCCCGAGTAGGCGCGCAGCACCGCCATGGACTTGGCCGCCAGCGTCAGGGTCGACCCCGCCTTGAGCGGCTCGTCCGTATCGGCCTGGTCCGCGGTGTCCACGAGGATCTCCCAGAAGGGCGAGTACTCCTCATTGGGCAGCACGAAGTCCACGCTGTCGTCGTGGGCGTTGAAGGCCATCAGGAAGCTGTCGTCGGTGATCCGGCGGCCCCGGGAGTCCTGCTCCTGGATGCCGTGGCCGTTGTAGAACACGCCGATGGTCCGGCCGAAGCCGCTGTCCCAGTCCTCCGGCAGCATTCCGGTGCCGTCGGTCTTCAGCCAGACGATGTCCGGCAGTTTCTCGCCCTCGCCGCGGACGACCGGGCGGCCGTCGAAGAAGCGGCTGCGGCGGAACGTCGGGTGGTCGTGGCGGATCTTGTTGACGAACGCGGTGAACTCCACGAGGGGCTGGTCCATGGCTTCCCAGTGGATCCAGCTCAGTTCGGAGTCCTGGCAGTAGGTGTTGTTGTTGCCCTGCTGCGTGCGGCCGAGTTCGTCGCCGTGCAGCAGCATCGGCACGCCCTGGGAGAGCAGCAGCGTCGCAATGAAGTTCCGTTGCTGGCGGGCGCGGAGGGTCAACACGGTGTCGTTGTCGGTGTCGCCTTCTTCGCCGCAGTTCCAGGAGCGGTTGTGCGATTCGCCGTCGTTGTTGCCCTCGCCGTTGGCCTCGTTGTGCTTCTCGTTGTAGGAGACCAGGTCGCGCATGGTGAAGCCGTCGTGCGCCGTGACGAAGTTGATCGAGGCCACCGGGCGCCGGGCCGAGCTCTCGTACAGGTCCGCGGAGCCGGTCAGGCGGGAGGCGAATTCGCCCAGGGTGGACGGTTCGCCGCGCCAGAAGTCCCGGACGGTGTCGCGGTACTTGCCGTTCCATTCGGTCCATTGCGGCGGGAAGTTGCCCACCTGGTATCCGCCCGGGCCGACGTCCCACGGCTCGGCGATCAGCTTGACCTGGGACACGATCGGATCCTGCTGGATCAGTTCGAAGAAGGTGGAGAGCTTGTCGACGTCGTAAAACTCGCGGGCCAGCGTGGAGGCGAGGTCGAAGCGGAAGCCGTCGACGTGCATTTCCGTCACCCAGTAGCGCAGGGAGTCCATCAGCAGCTGCAGCGAGTGCGGGTGCCGCACATTGAGCGAGTTGCCCGTGCCGGTGTAGTCCATGTAGTGCTTCAGGTCCCCGTCGACCAGCCGGTAGTACGCCTGGTTGTCGATGCCCTTGAAGGACAGCGTGGGGCCGAGGTGGTTGCCTTCGGCCGTGTGGTTGTAGACGACGTCGAGGATGACCTCGATGCCGGCCCGGTGCAGCTCGCGGACCATGGCCTTGAATTCCTGGACCTGGTGTCCGACGTCGCCGGAGGAGCTGTAGGTGTTCTGCGGGGCGAAGAAGCCGATGGTGTTGTAGCCCCAGTAGTTGTTGAGGCCCTTCTCCACCAGGGTGCCGTCGTTGACGAACTGGTGGACCGGCATGAGCTCGATCGCCGTGACGCCGAGCTTCTTCAGGTGCTCAATGACGGCCGGGTGGGCCACACCGGCGTAGGTGCCGCGCTGCTCTTCGGGGATTTCCGGGTGCAGCTCGGTCAGGCCTTTGACGTGGGCCTCGTAGATGACCGACTCGTGGTAGGGGACGCGCAGCTGGCGGTCACCGTCCCACTCGAAGTACGGGTTGATGACGACGCCGTGCATGGTGTGCGGTGCCGAATCGGCGTCGTTGCGCGAATCGGGGTCGCCGAACTCGTAGGAGAAGAGCGCGGGGTCCCAGTCGATCTGGCCCTGGATGGCCTTGGCGTACGGGTCCATCAGCAGCTTGTTGGGGTTGAAGCGGTTTCCGCTCGCCGGGTCGTACGGGCCGTGCACCCGGTAGCCGTACTTCTGTCCGGGCTGGATCTGCGGCAGGTAGCAGTGCCAGACGTAGCCGTCCACCTCGGTGAGTTCGATCCGCGTCTCGCTCAGGTCGTCGGCCAGGAGGCAGAGCTCCACCCGCTCCGCTTGCTCGCTGAACAGGGCAAAATTGGTGCCGGTGCCGTCAAAAGTGGCTCCCAGCGGGTAAGCCGTTCCGGGCCAGACTTCCATGTGTACTCCTCGTGCGATGCGGACAATCTCTAGACAGACTACTTGTAAGTAAGGTTACTAATTTACCGGAGGCGCAAGACGCGCGCTTTTGTTACAGCTTCGCGATGACCTCCGGCAAGGCTTCGGCAATGTCCGACGCCGTCAGCGGCCCGCCGTTCGAGGCAGCTGTTCCGGCGCGGCCGTGCAGGCTGGCCGCCATCGCGGCGACGGCGGCCCACCGGTCCGGCCCGTCGAGCCCCAAGGCGCTGAAGGCACCGGAGCCCTCCGGGAGCTGTGCCAGCAGGGCGCCGAGCACCCCGGCCAGAACGTCGCCGCTGCCGGCGGTGGCCATCCACGGGCTGGCCTCGGCCTGGCTGAAGACCGCCCCCGAAGGGGCCGCCACCAGGGTGGTTGCGCCCTTGAGCAGCACTGTCGCTCCGCTGAGCCCGCTGGCCTGCCGGACGGCCGCGAGCGTTGCGTCCTCCACGGCCGTCCGGCCCGGGCCGGCGCCGTAGCGTTCCAGCAGGGTGGCCAGCTCGCCGGCATGCGGTGTCAGCACGGTGTGCGGGGACAGGTCGCGGGGCAGGGCCGGTAGCGCACCGGCGTCGGCCACCGTGGGAAGTCCGGCGGCTGCCGCCTCACGAACCCGCTCCAGCTGCTCGTGGGCGCCGTCGTCGAGCCCCGGCCCGAGCAGCCAGGCCTGGACGTGCGCGTCGGCGACGGACGTGCCGCACACCACTTCGGGGCAGCTCTGGCGGACCAGGTCCGCGACCTCCGGCGGGCCCACGTAGCGGACCATGCCGGCACCCGCGGCCAGGGCGCCGCGGCAGGCGAGCACGGCCGCCCCCGGGTAGCGGGCGGATCCGGCCACGACGCCGAGCACGCCCCGGGAGTATTTGTGCGAGCGGCGGCCGGGCTGCGGGAGCAGCGCGGCCAGGTCCGCGGCTTCGAGGCGCCGCAGCTCCGGGTGCGTCAGCGCGTCCTCGATGCCGATCGGGATGGACCGGAGCCGGCCGGTGAAGTCCGCGCCAGGGTCGGCGAGCAGGCCGGCCTTCGCCGCCCCGAAGCTCACGGTCACGTCCGCGGCCAGGACGGGGGCGTGCGCTTCGCCGGTGTCGGCGTCGACGCCACTGGGGATGTCGCAGGCCACCACCAGCCCGTGGCGGCTGCGCTGCAGCTCTTCGATCAGGGTGCCGGCCGCGCCGCGCAGCCCGCCCTGGGCGCCGGTTCCCACGACCGCGTCAATGACGACGTCGGCGCGGGCGGCGTCTGCTGCCAGGTCCCTGGCGTTGCCGTCGCTAAGGGCGGTGTCCCGGCCTCCGGCGGCGCGGAACGCCGCCAGCCCGGCCGGATGGGCCTCTCCGGCGGTGAGCACCGCCGTCGTCCGCAGGCCCCGGCGGGCCAGCAGCGCCGCGGCGTAGAGCCCGTCGCCGCCGTTGTTGCCCTTGCCGGCGAGCACGGTGACGCGGGAGCCGTAGGGCCGCAGTCCGCGGCGCTGGAGTTCCCGGATCACGGTGTTGGCGAGCCCGTAGGCGGCCCGCTGCATGAGAACAGCGCCCATACCGGGGTCCGCACTCGCCTCAAGGAGTTGCTTCTCGAGGCCTCGAATGTGGGTACCGGTATAGGCGCTGATCATGGTGCTTAGCCTTCGGCGATCACCGTGGCGGTGGCGATGCCGCCGTCGTGGCTGATTGAAAGGTGCCAGCGTTTGACGCCTTTCGACTCGGCCACGGCCAGTACCGTGTCTTTGACCTGGACGGTGGGGCCGTTCTGGTCCAGGCCGATCCAGCAGTCCTGCCAGTTCATTCCGGCGGGCGCGCCGAGCACCTTGGCCACGGCCTCCTTGGCGGCGAACCGCGCGGCCAGGGACCGGGTGTTCAGTTCCCGCTCTGCCGGGACAAACAGCCTGTCGCGCAACCCGGGGGTGCGCTCAAGCTGCCGGCCGAACCGCTCAATGTCTACGACGTCTACGCCAATGCCAACAATCATGCGGCTATTCTACGGTCACGCTCTTGGCCAGGTTCCGCGGCTGGTCCACGTCGTAGCCCTTGGCGCTGGCGAGGGCCAGCGCGAAGATCTGCAGGGGCACGGTGGACAGCAGCGGGGCCAGGAGGGTCGGGGTCTCCGGGATGTAGATGACGTGCTCGGCGTAGGCCTTCACCGCTTCGTCACCCTCCTCCGCGATCACGATCGTCTTGGCGCCGCGGGCGCGGACCTCCTGGATGTTGGAGACGACCTTGGCGTGCAGCGAGTCGCGGCCCCGGGGCGACGGGACAACGACGAATACCGGCTGGCCTTCCTCGATCAGGGCGATCGGGCCGTGCTTGAGCTCGCCGGCGGCGAAGCCTTCGGCGTGGATGTAGGCGAGCTCCTTGAGCTTGAGCGCGCCCTCCATGGCAACCGGGAAGCCGACGTGGCGGCCCAGGAACAGCACGGACTTGGCGTCCACCATGTCGTGGCCGAGTTTCTTGATCGCGTCGGCGTTGTCCAGGATCTGCTGGATCTTGGCCGGGATCTTGCCCAGGTCAGCGAGGATGTCCTTGATCTCGCCCTGGAACTTGTTTCCGCGCAGCTGTGCCAAATACAGGCCCAGCAGGTAGGCGGCCGCGATCTGGGCGAGGAACGCCTTGGTGGAAGCCACCGCGATTTCCGGACCGGCGTGCGTGTACAGCACGGCGTCGGACTCGCGCGGGATGGTGGAGCCGTTGGTGTTGCAGATGGACACCGTCTTGGCGCCCTGTTCCTTGGCGTACCGAACAGCCATCAGCGTGTCCATGGTCTCGCCGGACTGCGAGATGGAAACGATCAGGGTGTTGGCGTCCACAATCGGATCGCGGTAGCGGAACTCGTGCGAGAGTTCGACCTCGGTGGGGATCCGGCACCAGCGTTCGATCGCGTACTTCGCGACCTGGCCGGCGTAAGCGGACGTGCCGCAGGCCAGGACGATGATCTTGTCAACGCTCTTGAGCAGCTCCGTGTCGATCCGGAGCTCATCGAGGGTCAGTTTGCCGTCGACGTCGGAACGGCCCAGCAGGGTCTGCAGCACGGCGTCCGGCTGGTCGTGGATTTCCTTTTCCATGAAGGACGGGAAGCCGCCCTTCTCGGCGGAAGCGGGATCCCAGTTGACGTAATATTCCTTGCCCTCGGCCGGGGCGCCGAAGAAGTCGGTGATCGCGACGGTATCGGCGGTGATGGTGACGATCTGGTCCTGGCCCAGCTCGACGGCGCGGCGCGTGTAGTCGATGAAGCCGGAGACGTCGGAGCCGAGGAAGTTCTCGCCCTCACCCAGACCCACCACGAGCGGGGAGTTGCGGCGGGCGGCCACGACGACGTCGGGCTGGTCGGCGTGCACGGCGAGCAGCGTAAAGGCGCCTTCGAGGCGCTGGCAGGCCAGTTCCATGGCCCGGGTCAGGCCGCCACTGGCGTTGTCGCCGCCGAGCTGGTTGCGGTAGATGTCACCGATCAGCGCGGCGGCCACCTCGGTGTCCGTCTCGGAGAGGAAGGTCACGCCTTTGGCGACCAGCTCCTGCTTCAATTCCGCGAAGTTTTCGATGATGCCGTTGTGGATGAGCGCCAGCTTGCCGCCGTCGGACAGGTGCGGGTGCGCGTTCAGGTCCGTGGGGCCGCCGTGGGTAGCCCAGCGGGTGTGCCCGATGCCGGTGAGGGCGTCCGGCAGCGGGTGTGCCTCCAGCTCGGCGATCAGGTTGCTCAGTTTCCCCGACTTCTTGCGGGATGAAATGGCACCGTCCGCGACGACCGCGATCCCGGCGGAGTCATAGCCGCGGTACTCCAGGCGCCGCAATCCTTCCAGGACAACGTCCAGGGCTTTGTGTTCAGTATTTACCCGGCCAGCCGAGCGGCCTACATATCCAACGATTCCGCACATGGACATAAGCCTAACCGGTTTCCCGGTCGTCCGACGTAGGATGTGCCGGTCCGGGCCCGCCGCTGGCGGCTGGCGGGGTGTCCATTTCGCTCTGGGCGTTGTCAAGGGCAGAATCTCTATGGTGACTTTGCAACGCAACGAAGCGAACGGCGAGGGCGTCTCCCCGTTCGTTGAGCTGGACCGGCAGACCTGGTCCCGGCTCGCTGCCCAGATGGAGCAGCCCCTCAACGAAGAGGACGTGCTCCGCCTCCGCGGCCTGGGCGACCCCCTGGACATGAAGGAGGTCCGCGAGGTCTACCTCCCGCTGTCCCGGCTGCTGCACCTCTACGTTGAGGCCGCCAACCAGCTCCACGCGGCCACCACGACCTTCCTGGGCGAGAAAACCCAGCGCACCCCGTTCGTGATCGGCGTGGCCGGCTCCGTGGCCGTGGGTAAATCGACCATCGCCCGCGTGCTGCGTGAAATGCTGCGGCGCTGGCCCGGCACCCCGAACGTCGAGCTGATCACCACCGACGGTTTCCTCTACCCCCTCGCCGAACTCAAGCGCCGTCAACTCCTGGAGCGCAAGGGGTTTCCGGAGTCCTACGACCGCCGCGCGCTGCTGCGCTTCGTGAGCGAGGTCAAGGGCGGGGCCGAGGAAGTGCGCGCCCCCTGGTACTCGCACGTTACGTACGACATCGTTCCGGGCAAGGAAGTCGTGGTCCGCCGGCCGGACGTGCTGATTGTCGAGGGCCTCAACGTCCTGGCCCCGGCACGCCCGCGGCACGACGGCCGGCAGGGCCTGGCTTTGAGCGACTTCTTCGACTTTTCCATCTACGTGGACGCGAAAACCTCATATATCGAGGAGTGGTACGTGGACCGGTTCCGCAAGCTGCGCACCACGGCCTTCGCGCAGCCGGAGTCCTACTTCCACCGCTATGCGACGCTCTCCGATTCGGAGGCCGAGCAGACCGCCCGGGACATCTGGAAGCGCATCAACGAGCCGAACCTGGAGGAAAATGTCCTCCCCACCCGTGGCCGGGCCCAGCTGGTGCTCACCAAGGACGCCGACCACTCCATCCGCCGCATGCTGCTGCGCAAGGTCTAGCACGGGTGTGCCACCACTGCGCCGGCGCTGTGCCGGGCCAGGAAACTCCGAGCCGGCGGACGTTCGGGCGCCTGCTCGCCGTGGGGACGGCCCTGGCCGTCCTGGCCGCCGTGTCCGGCTGTAGCCCGGCCAGCGACGTGGCGCAGCGCCCCTCCGGCACGGCTGTGCCAACTGAGGGTTCCTCCCCTTCGGCTTCCGCCTCCGGCTCGCCAACGACGACGGCCACGTCCGCGGGCACGGCCAGCCCCGCCACCACTCCCCCGCCCGGCGTCGCGCCGTCAGCCTCCGCGGCTGCGACGTCCGGGCCGGCCCGGAAGCATTCCCTGACGGACCCTGCGAGCCCGTGGGTTGTGGTGAACAAACACCGACCGCTCTCCCCCGCGACGTTCGTTCCGCCCGACCTCGTGCAGCCGGCCGTCAGGCTGGCGGTCTCCGGCGAGGCCGCGCAGCTGAACAGCACGACGGCGGCAGCTGCCGAACGGATGTTTGCAGCCGCCGCGGCGGACGGCGTGGTCCTGACCCTGGCGAGCGGCTACCGCTCCTACGCCACCCAGAGGGCCACCTACAACGGCTACGCGAACTCCCGGGGGCGCGCCGAGGCGGACACCGCCTCCGCCCGGCCCGGATACTCCGAGCACCAGACGGGCTGGTCCTTCGATATCGGCGACGGCGGAGGGGCATGCAGCTTCCAGCCCTGCTTCGCGGAACAGCCGGCCGCCGTGTGGGCCAAGGCCAATGCGCACCGCTTCGGCTTCGTGGTCCGCTACCCCTGGATGGCCCACCCGGTCACCGGCTACTTCTACGAGCCGTGGCACCTGCGCTACATCGGCGCCGAGGCCGCGGGCGACATGCACAAGCGCGGCATCGCCACCCTTGAGGAGTACTTTGGGCTGGAAGCGGCCCCGGCCTACCGCTGAGCCTGCCGGGCCCGGGCTACCGTGGTGTCCATGCTGACCGGATTCAGGAATTTCATCATGAAGGGCAACGTCGTAGACCTTGCCGTCGCCGTCGTCATGGGTGCCGCCTTCGGCGCCGTCGTGACCTCAATCGTGGAAGGACTCCTCACGCCCCTCATCGGCCTGCTCTTCAACGCCAAAGGCATCGAGGAAATGGCCTGGGAGGGTTTCAAGTACGGCTCCGTCATCTCCAGCATCATCTCGTTCGTGCTGATTGCGGCTGCCATCTACTTCGTGGTGATCCTGCCGATGAACCACATGATTGAACGCCGCAACCGCCGGCTGGGCATCAACCCGGACGTCAAGGAGGAATCGGCCGAGGACCCACAGATCGCCCTGCTCACCGAGATCCGCGACGCCCTGAACCGCACCACCCGCTAACTTCCGGGCCAACTGAAGGTGGCCCGCTTCCTCATGGAAACGGGCCACCTTCTTGCGTTCTTGAAGTCAGTCGGCGATCAGGGCCAGGGCAAGCTCAGTCCGGACCACCTGGGCCAGGCCTTCGGCAACTTCCTGGGCAGTGTCCTGGTCCGCGGCTTCCACCATCACCCGGACGACGGGTTCGGTCCCGGACGGACGCAGCAGCACGCGACCTGTGTCGCCCAGACGTGCCTCGGCCCGGGCCACGGCTTCGGCCACGGTTTCGTCACCCTTGACCCGGCTGCGGTCGACGCCCTTGACGTTGATCAGCACCTGCGGGAGTTTGGTCATGACCGTGGCCAGGTCCTTGAGCGGCCGGCCGGTCAGCGCCACCTGGGCGGCAAGCTGCAGACCCGTCAGGACGCCGTCGCCGGTGGTGGCGTAGTCGGCGAAGATGACGTGGCCGGACTGCTCGCCGCCGAGGTTGAAGCCGCCTTCGCGCATGCCTTCCAGCACGTAGCGGTCGCCTACCCCGGTCTCGCGGAGGCTGATGCCCGCCTCGCGCAGGGCGATCTTGAGTCCGAGGTTGCTCATCACGGTGGCAACCAGGACGTCATCCTTGAGCTTCCCGGATTCCTTGAGGGCCACGGCAAGGATGGCCATGATCTCGTCGCCGTCGACCTCGTTGCCTTCGTGGTCCACGGCTAGGCAACGGTCAGCGTCGCCATCGTGAGCGATGCCAAGGTCTGCCCCGTAGTCCAGGACCGCCTGCTTCAACGGGCCGAGGTGCGTTGAGCCCACCCCGTCGTTGATGTTGAGGCCGTCCGGGTCGGCGCCGATCAGTATCACCTCGGCGCCGGCGGTCTTGAAGACCTGGGGCGAGCAACCGCTGGCGGCGCCATGTGCGCAGTCCAGGACCACCTTGAGGCCGTCCAGGCGGTGCGGGAGGGTGCCCAGGAGGTGCACGATGTAGCGGTCTTCCGCGTCGGAGAACCGCTGGATGCGGCCAACTTCGCCACCGACCGGGCGGTACGGCTCCTTGCTCAGCTGTTCCTCGATCGCGTCCTCGACGTCATCGGGGAGCTTCTGGCCGCCGCGGGCAAAGAACTTGATGCCGTTGTCCGGGGCCGGGTTGTGGGAGGCGGAGATCATCACGCCGAAGTCGGCGTCGAGGTCGGCGACGAGGTACGCGGCGGCCGGCGTCGGCAGCACGCCGGCGTCGTAGACGTCGATGCCTGAGCTGGAGAGCCCGGCCTCCACGGCGGCCGCGAGGAACTCGCCGCTGGCCCGCGGGTCGCGGGCAACGACGGCGCGCGGCCTGTTGCCGTTGGTGTTGCGGTCGTGGCCGAGCACGACGGCGGCGGCTTGCGCCAGCTGCAACGCCAACTCTGCGGTCAGTAGGCCATTAGCCAGGCCCCGGACACCATCTGTTCCAAATAATCTAGACATCGTGCCCAAGTTTAGTCGATCACGGGCCCGGGTCCTGTCTCGGACCGTCGGATACCCGTTAAACGCCGGAAACCCGCCCCGCAGAATGCGGGACGGGCTTCCGGTTGAGCGTGTTTAGCGCTTGGAGTACTGCTGAGCCTTACGTGCCTTCTTGAGACCAGCCTTCTTACGCTCGATGACGCGTGCGTCACGGGTAAGGTAGCCGGCCTTCTTCAGCGTGGCGCGGTTGTTGTCGACGTCGATCTCGTTCAGCGAACGGGCGATGCCGAGGCGCAGTGCGCCGGCCTGGCCGGAGGGGCCACCGCCGTGGATGCGGGCAATAACGTCGTAGGCGCCTTCGAGATCGAGGATCTTGAAGGGCTCGTTGACGTCCTGCTGGTGCAGCTTGTTCGGGAAGTAGTTCGACAGCTCGCGGCCGTTGATGGTCCACTTGCCGGAGCCCGGCACAACGCGAACGCGTGCAACGGCTTCCTTGCGGCGGCCAACAGCTGCGCCGGCGACGGTCAGTGCCGGACGTTCCTTCTTCGGCGCAGCCGCGTCAGCAGCTCCGCTTTCCGAGGTGTAGCTGGTCAGGTTTTCCTCAGCCTCAACGGCTTCGGTGGTCAGTTCTTCGTTCTGAGCCACGATTCTCCTTGATAAAAAGTTGGTTGGTGGCCAGGACTACTGGGCGACCTGGGTGATTTCGAAAGTCTTGGGCTGCTGGGCGGCGTGCGGGTGCTCGGCACCGCGGTAAACCTTCAGCTTGCCCAGCTGCTGAGCAGCGAGGGAGTTCTTCGGGAGCATGCCCTTGATGGCCTTCTCCACGGCGCGGACCGGGTTGGATTCCAGCAGCTCCGCGTAGTTGACGGAGGTCAGGCCGCCCGGGTAACCGGAGTGGCGGTATGCGCGCTTCTGCTCCAGTTTGGCACCGGTGAGGGCGACCTTTTCAGCGTTGATGATGATGACGAAGTCGCCCATGTCCATGTGGGACGCAAAGGTGGCCTTGTGCTTGCCGCGCAGCAGGATTGCGGTCTGGCTGGCGAGACGACCAAGGACAACGTCGGTGGCGTCAATGACGTGCCACTGGCGGTTGATATCGCCGGGCTTCGGGGTGTACGTACGCACGGTGTTTGCCTCGTTCTTGTTCTGGCGTTCTTGTTTTAGGCGTCACGCAAAAGGTGCACCTACTATCTATGCGCTACCGGAACAGAGGTGAGGGCTCCATGTAACCAGTCATCCTGTGGTCTCGAATGTGCACGTTGAGTAGCTATCCTGCAACCGGATTCTCAAGCGGGCACGCATCATCGAGATAGGACACGCACAACGACTACCAAGAATAGCGGAAGCCGGGGTCGTGGGTCAAAATGGGGTGTCCGGTGGCATGCAGCCCTGCGTGCCGTTCAGTTCCAGTCCGCCGCGTTCCTGGAGGTCCCGTGCCCGATCCCGCCCTTGCAGGTTCCGCGCCGTTGCTGTTCCTCGCGGGAATCGCCGCCGGCGGCCTGTGCCTCGGGCTGCTCGCCGACGTAGTCGTTCGGCGGACATTGCCGCAGTTGACGCCGCATCCCACCCTTGCAGGGAGGACGACGGCGGCCCTGGCCGCTGCCGCGCTCTGCGCGCTGCTGGCGTGGCGTTTCGGCGCTTCACCGGAACTGCCGGCCTATATTTTCCTAGCGGTTATAGGCGTCCAGTTAGCGCGAATTGATGTTATTCACCATTTGCTGCCCAACCGTCTGGTTATCCCCCTGCTGGGAGCCGGCATCCTGCTGCTCGCAGGGGCCTCGGTAGCACTTGGAGGTTGGGAAAAGCTGGCCCGTGCCCTCGCCGGCGGCGTCATTCTCTTCTTTTTCTACTTCATCTTGGCCCTCATCAGCCCCAAGGGCCTCGGAATGGGCGATGTTAAGCTCGCTGCGCCGCTGGGCCTGTACTTAGGCTACTTGGGCTGGACCCAGCTGTTCTATGGCGGTGCCCTAGGCTTTGTGGCCGGCGGCCTGGTTTCCGCGGCCCTCGTCTTCAAGAACCGCGGAAATAAGCCCACCGAAGTGGCCTTCGGGCCTTCCATGCTGGCCGCCGCCCTGATCGTCATCCTGCTCACGGCGTAGCCCCTCCCCCGCCCCACCTGCGGGCGAACCAGTAAGCGGACTTATAAAACCAAGTAGTTGTTATCGCGCCGCCAGAAAAAACTGAGTACACCTCTCCGGAGGCCATGAGTAAACCCCTCATTTCGTCCTCAGAAGTCGAGTAGTCGAAGCCATTGCAGTGCCGTTAATCGGCGTGCAAATGTTGTCCCAACGAAGCCCCATCAGATAGCAAGGGGATTTGCTGGAGCTTCGTAAAACTATTCGAAACTCTGGAAAAGGACTTTTACAATGACTGGTCTCATGGTCTCAATGCTCGCCTTTGTCGCCGGCATCAAGGACAAGCTCGAATCCGAAAAGGGCGCCACCGCCACGGAATACTCGCTGCTGGTCGCGTTCATCGCCTTCGCCGTTATTGGCGGCGTCACCGTCTTCGGAAACCAGCTGAGCGCCTGGTTCACCGAGCTGGGTAACAACGTCCGCGCCTGGAACAACTAGGCGCCGGGAGCAACACAGGTCTCAGCTCTACGCAGTGTGCCGCGTCCGTGTCTCGCGGACGCGGCACATTCCTTAAAACCATTCGCTGCCTCTATCCCGGGGGGGATTCCATGAAACGCAGCAGTTCGTCGGCGCCTACAGCTCGGGCGCAGGGGCGGGAGCGCGGCTCGGCCGCCGTCGAATTCGCCCTCGTAGCACCTCTTCTCTTGTCCCTGGTTGTAGGGATCGTGGAGTTTTCCTACACGTACAACCTTCAGATATCAGTGACCCAGGCCGCCCGCGAAGCGGCCAGGACCATGGCCATCAAGAACAACCAGGGCGACGCAAAGGCGGCCGCCGCGGCCGGAGCGCCGGGGCTCAGCCCGGCCGGCTTTAGCTACGCATTTTCCCCCGCGGCCTGCACCAACGGCAGCACTGCAACCGTCAACGTGACGTACACCGCGAACACGCTGACAAGCTTTTTCGGCAGCACCGTCACCTTGCATGGCAAGGGAGCCATGCGATGCAACGGCTAAGGGCAACCGCGACCAGGCAGCACCGGGACGAGCGCGGCGCCACCGGCGTGCTAGTTGCGGTCATGATGCTGGTGCTCATCGGAGCCGGGGCCCTGGCCGTGGACACCGGACAGATCTACGCCGAGCGCGCACAGCTGCAGAATGCCGCTGACGCAGGCGCCCTTGCTGCCGCCCAACAGTGCCACAGAGCCGGCGGTTGCACCGTCGGACAGGCCATGGCATGGGCCGCCGAGCTGAGCGGGCCCAACTCCGACGACGGCGCCACCACCGTAGATTCAGTCGACTTGTCGGTGCCCAACCAGATCAAGGTGGTCACATCCACTCGCGGCAGCAACGGCGCAGGGTTTTTGACGAAACTCTTCGCCAGCGCCCTGAATGCTCCGCCGGTGACCGTTCGGGCCAACGCCATCGCGTCCTTCAGGAATAAGACGCAGGGATCCGGTTTTCCGCTGGCGTTGTCCGATAGCTGCTTCAACCTCTCAGGCGGAAGCCAAACCGCAGAGGTCCAGAAAATCTCCTACAAGCCAGGCGGAACGTGCACCGGACCGTCCGGAACGCAAATCCCGGGCGGTTGGGGCTGGCTCGATCGGACCTCGCCATGCATCGCTGAAACCACTACCGGAAACAACCGGGCGGGGTCCGACCCCGGCAACAACCCGCCGACTGACTGCGACACAGTACTTGGCGGCTGGATCGCAACCATCCTCGCCGGGGGCGACGTCAAAGTGGCCTTCCCCGTCTTCGACAATGCTGGCGGCCAGGGGCAGAACGGCTACTTCCATGTGATCGGTTACGCCACTTTCAAGATGTGGGGCTGGAAATTCGGCAACAACCACAACTACGAATTTCGGAACAGAGCGGGCGATCCAAACATGACCAGCGCCCTGGCTTGCTCGGGCGGAAACAACCGCTGCATCATCGGACAATTCGTGACATTCGAGACTATTGATTCCATTGGGGGAAATTCGAGCGGCGGCGCCAACTTAGGGACCGCTGAAATAAAGCTCATCAAATGAGCAGTATCTAAGGAGTTACGATGAAAGCACGCCTGCTGGGGGGCATCGCCGCATTACTTGTGGCAATTATTGGAACCGTACTGCTGGTCTCATATGTTCAGAATGCTGATAAACGGGCGCTGGCCGGCACGGAAACAGAATCAATCTACGTTGTGCAAAGGGCCATTCCGGCCGGAACCGCCGCGGACAAGATCGCATCCATGGTGACAAAGAAGGAAGTGCCTAAGCTGGCGCTGGCCGACAGCAGCGTCACGGATCTCGCCTCGCTCGGGTCCAAGGTCACCGCAGTCACCTTGATGCCGGGCGAGCAGTTGCTGTCCAGCCGGATGGTGGAAGAGAATGCCTTCCTCGGCCCGGCTCGGGTCCAGGTACCGGCCGGCCTCCAGGAGCTGACGCTCAAGCTTCCTATCGAGCGCGTTGCGGGCGGCATCCTGAAGGCCGGGGACACTGTCGGCGTCTTCCTGTCCGTGGAAGTAACAGCCAAGGGGTCGGACGGCGCAGCAGGCACAAAGGTGAGCAAGACGCAGCAGACCTTCCATAAAGTTCTGGTCACCGCTGCGCAGTTCAGCGACGGCGCAGCCACGCAGACTGGAACGGCCGACACCGAGGCCGGTGCGAGCCAGGTATCCTCCACCTCCTCCACCAAGGCGCAAGGTGACGGCAGCTACCTCATTACCCTGGCCCGAAACTCCGCCGACGCGGAGCGGATCGTGTTCGCCACCGAGTTCGGCAAGGTCTACCTGTCGAAGGAACCCGGCAATGCCGTCGAATCGGGCAAGGGCACCGTCGATGCGGCAGGACTGTTCCGATGAGCCGCTTCGTCCTGATCACGCCAAACGCTGATTTCGAACGGCTGGTTCGACTGGCTGTCGGCGGAATGCATGGAGATCTCCACGTCTTCAAAGCCGACTACCTGCCGGAAGGCCCGTCCGACATCCTGCGTCAAATGGTAGGCGACGCACCCGAGGTCCTCATCCTTGGTCCTGGCGTACCCGTAGCTGATTCGTTGAAGCTGGCCGCAGTGGTCGACCTCCAGTATCCGGAAATCAGCGTGATCCTGGCAGTCGATGCAGATCCGGAAACCGTGGTTCAGGCAATGCGGGCCGGCGTGCGTGACCTGCTGGATCCGGCAGCTGACCCTGACACCATCAGGGTCATGCTGGAGCGGGCCAGCCTCGCCGCCGCCGGCCGGCGCCGGGGGCTTGGCCCCCAGACGACCGAGCACGCCGACCGCGGTTCCGGGCGGGTCATTGCAGTGATGTCCCCCAAGGGCGGCGTCGGCAAGACTACGGTCGCCACCAACCTTGCGGTCGGGCTCGGGAAGACCGCACCCATGGGCGTGGTGATCGTGGACCTGGACCTGCAGTTCGGCGACGTGGCAAGCGGGCTGCTGCTCGAACCGGAGTTCACCATCACCGACGCAGTGATGGGAGCTGCAAGCCAGGACTCCATGGTGCTCAAGACCTACCTGACGGTTCACCCCGCCGGCATCTACGCTCTCTGCGCTCCGCGGACACCCGTGGAGATGGACCGAATTAGCGCAGCACATGTCTCCCATCTGCTTGAGCAGTTGCGGAAGGAGTTCCGGTACATCGTGGTGGACACCGCACCTGGCCTGGGTGAGCATGTCCTCGCCACCCTTGAGCAGGCCACGGACGCTTTGTGGATTTGCGGCATGGACGTCCCCAGCATTCGGGGCATGCGCACCGGATTCCAAATCCTCGATGAGCTGAACCTGGTGCCGGCGAACCGCCATATTGTGCTCAACATGGCCGATCGTCGGGCTGGGCTATCGCTGAAGGATGTCGAAGCCACTATTGGAGCCCCGGTGGACGTGGTGTTGCCGCGGTCGCGGACTCTTCCGTTCTCCACCAACAAGGGCGTCCCCATCCTTCAGGACAGCAGCCGGGACGCTGCACTCAAGGGCCTCCGCCGGCTTGTTGACCGTTTCAAGCCGGAATGGGACGCCAGACCGCACAAGCAACTCCACAGAAGGGCGGTAGTTCAGTGAGCCTCACCGACCGATTCCAGCAACTGCGCGGCGGTCTTCCGCCCGCCGGGCCCGGGGACAAGCCGGGCGCCGTCGACGTCTTTGCTTCGCAAGCACAGCCGGCCACCCTGGGGCGGATCCTGGAGGCTAAGACGGCGGCAGAATCCCAGCCCGGGTTCTCAGAGCTCCAGCAGACCGCATCCGTTGCCAGCGAGGCGCTCAACGCGCTCAAGGAACGCGCCAGCCAGGCCCTCTTCGAAAGGCTTGGGTCGCGCATTACCGATTCCTCTATTGATGAAACGGAACTTCACCAGTCCGTCAAGGACGAGCTGAAGGCCGTCGTGGATGAGGAGCAAATCCCCCTCACCGCAATCGAACGGCAGCGGCTGATCCGTGAAATCATCGACGACGTGTTGGGCCATGGCCCCATTCAGAGGTATTTGGACGATCCCACGGTGACCGAGGTGATGGTCAACCGCTTCGATCAGATCTACGTGGAACGTCAGGGGCAGCTGCAGCTGACGGACTCCAAGTTCACCTCGGATGACGCCCTGCGGCGGGTCATTGAAAGGATCGTTTCCAACGTGGGACGCCGGATCGATGAGTCTTCCCCTTTGGTCGACGCCAGGCTGTCGGACGGGTCCCGCGTCAACGCCATCATCCCACCGCTGGCCGTCAACGGGCCGGCCCTGACCATCCGGAAGTTCGGCCGGGATCCCCTGACGGTCCATGACCTCATTTCGATGGGCAGCCTTTCCCCGGAAATGGCAGAGCTCTTGCAGGCCTGCGTGCTGGCCAGGCTGAACATCATCGTTTCCGGCGGAACGGGCACCGGAAAGACAACCCTGCTGAACGTGCTTTCCTCGTTCATTCCGAGCTCGGACCGGATCGTGACGATCGAGGACGCCGTGGAACTGCAACTGCAGCAGGACCACGTGGTCCGTCTGGAGAGCAGGCCGCAGAACATCGAGGGAAAGGGAGAAATCTCCATCCGCGATCTGGTTCGCAACTCACTGCGTATGCGGCCGGACCGGATCGTGGTCGGCGAAGTCCGCGGCGGAGAGTGCCTGGACATGCTGCAGGCCATGAACACCGGCCATGACGGCTCCATCTCCACCGTGCATGCAAATTCCCCCAGGGATGCCATCGCCCGGCTCGAAACCTTGGTATTGATGGCAGGCATGGATTTGCCCCTGCGGGCGGTCCGCGAACAGGTAGCTTCGGCGGTAAACCTGATCGTGCATATCTCCCGGCTTCGCGACGGATCACGGCGCGTCACCCACATCACCGAGGTCCAGGGCATGGAGGGCGACGTCGTCACGCTCCAGGATGCATTTGTGTTCGACTACTCCGCCGGCATCGACGCCAGTGGCCGGTTCCTCGGCAAGCCCGTGCCGACCGGCGTGCGTCCCCGGTTCACCGATCGCTTCGCCGAACTCGGGATTCCGATTTCGCCGGCAGTATTTGGCGCAGCGCCAGTCAGGGGGCGGTAACCGTGCAGGACCTGTCTCCCCTCGTTTTTGTCGCCGGCCTAGTCCTGGCGTACGCAGCCTTGGCGACGATGGTCGCCATCGTCTTCAAGCCGCACGCGGTGCCGCTTTCCCGGCGCCGGCCCGACGAGGCGGCCGCGCACACGTCAAACCTCACCCGGCTCACCGACCAAGCCGTGGACACTCTCAACAAGGGCCTCCGGAGCCGCGGCTCCGGACTGCTTAGCCGGGAGAAGCTTGATCGCGCCGGACTGAAGAAGCAACCTGGCGACTACGTGCTGATGGGCTGCGCCCTTACTTTCGTGGCTGCGGTCCTTGGCTTCCTCCTCGGCGGCCCGGCCCTGGCCGCGGTATTGACGCTGCTGACACCAGTGGGTCTCCTCGTTTTCCTCAGCATTCTGGTCTCGCGGCGTCGCAAGAAGTTCGATGAGCAGGTGCCGGATGCGCTGCAGATGCTCGCCGGTGGCCTCCGCGCCGGCCATAGCCTGCTCCGGGCAGTGGATGCTGCCGCCGAGGAGAATGAGGCACCGATGAAAGAGGAGCTCAGCCGGGTGGTCAACGAGACACGGATCGGCCGGGATCTCGGCGAATCGTTCGCGGAAGTTGCCCGGCGTACCGACAACGAAGACTTCGCCTCAATTACCCGGGCCATCGAGATCCACCGGGAAGTCGGCGGTGATCTTGCCCAGGTCCTGGACCATGTGGGCGAGACCATCCGGGATCGCAACCAGATCAGGGGCCAGGTCCGGGCCCTCAGTGCGGAGGGCCGGATGTCCGCGATGGTCCTGATGGCACTCCCGGTCGTGATGTTCATGGGGCTGACACTCTTCAACCCGCTGTACTCGAAGGTCTTCCTGACCACTATTCCGGGTTTCCTGATGATCCTCGTTGCCATAGTCCTGCTGACTGTTGGCGGCTTCTGGCTCAGCCGACTCATCAAACCGAAGTTCTGAGAAGTAGGAGAGAACGTGCAACCCATCGCCTATGCAGCCATCCTGGCGGTCATCGCCCCGCTCTCGATCATGACGTGGCTTGCCTTCACCGGTGACCGGGCCGGACTGCGAAACATCCAGGCCAACCTCGGGCAAGGCCCGCAGGCCGCCGGCTCCGCGGTCTCCGCCACCGGCCAATTCGCAGCCTTCAGCCGAAGGATCACCCCGAAGGGCTACACGGCCTGGCTGGACAAGCAGCTCGCCGGCGCGGGCCGACCGAAGGACTGGCCCTTGGGACGCATCCTTATGGTCAAGCCCCTGCTGGCCCTCGCGGGCGCCGTGATGGGCGTACTGTTCATTGCCGGAAACCCTACGACAGTTAGCGTGCTCCTCGCTGCGGGAGCCTCCGCACTGGCTTACTTTGTCCCGGACATCCTGCTTCGGAACCACGCCCAGAAGCGGCGCGAGGCAATTAAGCTCGAGTTGCCGGACACACTGGACCAGATGCTCATCTCGGTCCAGGCCGGCCTCGGCTTCGAAACCGCGATGGCCCGGGCAGGCCAGAACGGCAAGGGCCCACTGGCTGACGAACTGATCAGGACGCTGCAGGACATCCAGGTGGGCCGCTCCCGCAAGGACGCATATCTGGCGATGGCCCAGCGCGTGGACGTACCGGACCTTCGGTCCTTTGTCCGGGCAGTGGTCCAAGCGGACGCCTACGGCATCGCCATAGCTCAAGTATTGAACGCCCAGGCGAAGGACATGCGCGTGAAGCGCCGTCAGCGTGCGGAAGAGCATGCCATGAAAATGCCGGTCAAGATGCTGTTCCCGCTGATCTTCTCGATCCTCCCCACCCTGTTCATCGTGGTGCTGGGACCCACGGTGATGGGCATTATGGAGGTTTTCGCCAACAAATAAACACGCGGTCCGCCTCCGGGCCGCCCCATAGACCGGACCCCCTTGGTACCCAGAGCCAAGGGGGTCCTCCTTTGTGCCGGCGCGTTTTCGCATGGTTCAGTCCAGGCCCAGCGCAGGATCCGCGCAGGGAAAGTACAGGAAAAAGGCAGTTTGGGAAGTCTTGGCACAGGATGTTCCAAATTCGAATTGACGGCGTGTCGGCGCTTGCTAAGTTCCTCTCAGTGCTGGTGCAGGGCCAGCCGCCCAAACTCGCTCAGGAGTCACCAATGCTTGCTCTTTACACCAACCTCTCCGTCCGCCTCCGCGGCGATGAGAAGGGCGCCACGGCCGTCGAATACGGCATCATGGTCTCCCTCATCGCCGTGGTCATCATCGTCGCGGTCACGCTGCTCGGCGGCACCTTGCTCGACACGTTCACGCAGGTCCAGTGCTCCATCAGCGGCGGTGACTTCACCGAACGTGCGGGCGACGTCGCAGCGTCCTGCGCCCCTTAATGAGGCGTCCTAGCGTCTAGTCAAAACAAAGTGTGGTGGCGGCAGTTGGCCGCCACCACACTTTCGTCTCGGGCGAGTGTCCAGGAAGGCGGTCCTCCATGTCCAAGACAAGCGAACGGGGCGCCGTCGCGGTGGAGTTTGCCCTGCTGGCCCCGGTCCTGGTGATGGTTCTGCTGGGCATCATGGAGTTTGGCCGCGCCTACAACGTACAGATCTCGCTCTCCAACGCTGCCCGTGAAGGCGCAAGAGTGATGGCCGTCAACTACGCGGCGCCAACAGCCGCGACAACCGCCAAAGCCGCTGCCGTGAGCGCCGCGAGCGTGCTAAGGCCGAGTCTGACAAACGACAAGATTGTCTTCACCTATCAGACGACGCCCGCCTCGACGCCCACGCCGACGGCCTGCGCCGCGAACGTTCAAGTCACCGTGACAATCAACTACAACCTGTCCACTATGACCGGAATTGCCGGACCATTCTCGATGAAGGGCGTAGGTACGATGCAATGCGGCGGGTAGCATTTTCGGGCGACACAGAACGTGGCGGGATTGCTGTCATGGTCGCCCTCCTCATGGTGGTTCTACTTGGGTTCGCGGCCATCTCCATCGACGTTGCTCGACTCTATTCCGAGCGTGGCCAATTGCAGAACGGGGCCGATTCGGTGGCCCTTATGCTGGGCCAAAAATGTGCCAAGAATCTGAACGATGTGGACTGCTCCGACACCTTGGCATCGCCCGTAGTTCTCGCCAGAACGCTTGCCAACGCCAACGCCGTGGACGGACAGAGTAATGTCAAGGCCATCGTCTTGGATAAGGCGAACCGCAAAGCCACGGTCACCACGAGCGCCAAGGCGAGTGGGGGCGCCCTCAACTCGGTACCGGACCTTTTTGCCCGCGCACTAGGCTTTTCGAACTCTGAGGTCACGGCTACTTCGAACGTTCAGTGGGGGACGCCGTCCAAGGGCACCGTTATCGTCCCTTTGGCCATCGCCGAGTGCAAATTCTCCCCGGACCCCTCTTTCGTGCAGGTCCTCAATATGAACGCGGGCGGATGCTCAGGGATCCCCGGTGGTTTTGGATGGATCACCGACCCGAATGGCGCCGATTCTGCATGCAGCGTCGTGATCAGCGCTGGCGCCTCGAATAATCCAGGAATCTGGTTCAGTAGCGACACCGGCGCCTCCAGACCGTCGGTCTGTTCGCCCGGGGACATCAGCGCTTTGAACGACCAGACCGTCCTCCTCCCGCTCTATGCCGTGGCCACGGGCACCGGGTCAGGCGGCAAATATTACATCAAGGGCTTTGCAGCCTTTCACGTCACCGGCTACCGCTTCTCGAGTGACACTTGGAACTCGAGCGGGCTGGCCAACAAGTCCCTCCGCGGATACTTCGTGAAATTCGTTTCCTTGTCACAGGCCCTCGAACTCGGAAGTACAGCCGATTACGGTGCTTCCGTTGTCCGTCTCACCATTGGAGTGCCCTAACCGTGAAGTCACGCTTATTGGCAGGACTGGCCGCCGTCGTGCTGGCCATCGTCGGTGCCATCCTTGTCGTCAGCTACGCCCAGGGAGCCGACACCCGCGCCGTGCAGAACCTGGAACCCGTCTCCGTCATGGTGGTGCAAAAGGCCCTCCCCGCCGGCACGCCGGTGGCGTCGCTGTCGGCGTTCGTCACCAGCCAGGAACTCCCCGGCAAGGCCGTGTCCAAGACTGCGCTGCAAAATCTGGACGGCCTGGCCGGGAAGGTCACCGCCGTCGACCTGTTGCCGGGTGAGCAGCTCGTGGCCGAGCGGCTGGTCGAACCAGAGGAGCTGAAGACCAGTGGATCGGTGGAAGTGCCAAAGGGTCTGCAGGAAGTGTCTTTCCAGCTCGAGCCCCAGCGGGTCGTCGGCGGTCGCATCGCGGCCGGGGACCACGTCGGCATCTTCATTAACCTCAAGGAGGGCGGCCTTGAAGCCAAGCCGGAAAAATCAACTGCGCAGCTGACTGTTCACAAGGCCCTCGTGACGGCGGTGCAGCGTGCACCAGTGGCCACGCCCAGCCCGGAACCCACGGCAGGGGGCTCGGCGGCTCCGGCCGAGGACACTTCGCTCCCCACGGGATTGTTCCTTGTGACGGTGGCTGTCAACGACGTAAATGCCACGAAGATCGTCTATGCCGCTGAATTCGAGAAGCTGTGGTTGAGCAAGGAACCGCTCGACGCAAAGGACAGCGGCCGCCCTGGAATCATGACCAAGCCGGAGGTCTACAAGTGAGCCGCTTCGTCCTCATCACTCCCAACGCAGACTTCGACGCGCGGGTCCGCCAGGCCGTCGCGGGTGTGCCCGGCGGCGTCCAGACCTTTGCCTTCGTCAATCCCGCCAATCCCGGCGAACTTTTCGCCAACCTCAACCAGGAGCGGCCCGAAGTGCTGATCCTCGGACCCGATGTTCCCATCGAGGATGCCCTGCGGCTCGCCACGGTGTTCGATGTGCAGCTGCCGGAGTTGAGCGTGATCCTGGTCGGCGAACCCGAACCGGACTTCGTGCTGTTGGCTATGCGCGCCGGGATCCGGGACATCCTCAGCCCCGCCTCGGACCCCGCCCAGATCCGGGTGCTCCTGGAACGGGCCTGCCAGTCCTACGCCAGCCGGACCCGGGCCACGGCCGTCCAGCAGCCGGATAACAAACCCAAAGGCCTGGTGATCGGCGTCTTCTCGCCCAAGGGAGGAGTCGGCAAGACGACCATCGCCACCAATATCGCCATCGGGCTGGGGCAGGTTGCACCGATGGGCGTGGTCATCGTGGACCTGGACCTGCAGTTCGGCGACGTGGCCTCCGGCCTGTACCTGAATCCGGAGCACACCGTCACCGACGCCGTCTCGGCGTCGGCCAGCCAGGACTCGCTGGTCCTCAAGGCCTTCCTCACCGTCCACCCCAGCAGCATCTACGCCCTCTGCGCGCCCCGGACCCCGGTGGAAGCGGACGACATCACGCCGCAGCAGGTCAGCCGGCTGATCGAACAGCTCGCGGAGCAGTTCCAGTACGTCGTCGTAGACACCGCCCCCGGCCTGCCCGAGGTGGGCCTGGCCGCCATGGAACAGTGCACCGACGTCGTCTGGGTCAGTGCCATGGACGTGCCCAGCATCCGCGGCCTCCGTTCGGGGCTGGAAATCCTCCGCCGGCTCGATCTGCTTCCGGAAACTCGCCATGTGGTCCTGAACATGGCCGATTCCAAGTCCGGGCTCAGCGTCCAGGACGTCGAGGCCACAATCGGCGCGCCGGTGGACGTGAGCATCCCGCGTTCCCAGGCGGTGGCGTACTCCACTAACCGCGGGATCCCGGTCCTGCAAGACGGCCGCAAGGATCCCGCGGTGAAGGGCCTGCGGCAGCTGGTGACGCGCTTTGATCCGGCCTGGCGAGCTACCGCCCAGAAGAAACTGCACCGACGGGTGGTGGTCTAAGTGAAACTCTCCGAACGCCTCTCCGCAGCGGAAGCCGGCCCCCAAACGCACCCGGCACCGCCGCCGACGTCGGCCCCGGTAGCGACGACGGCCCGGCCGCCCCGGCTCTCCCCCCACCTCGAACCAGCCCGCCCCGAGCCGTCGCGCCTCGCCGCGGCGGCCGCGCCGTCGTTCGCGGAACACCCCGACACGGCCCGCACCAAAGGCCAGCAGCCGGTGGATGCCTTTGCCGCGCTCAAAGAGCGGGCAGCCACCGCCCTGTTCGAGCGGATGGGCACCCGCTTCAACGACTCGGCGGTCAAGGAGGACGAACTACGCGCGACCGCCCGCGATGAACTGACCCGCATCATCGACGCCGAACAGGTGCCGCTGTCCACCGAGGAGCGCACCCGGCTGGTCCGCGACGTCGCGGACGACGTGCTGGGGTACGGGCCGCTGCAGCGGCTGCTGGATGACCCCGCGGTCACCGAGATCATGGTCAACCGGATGGACCAGATCTACGTGGAACGCAAAGGCCAGCTCACCCTGACCGACTCGCGCTTCAGCTCGGAGGACCACCTGCGCAAGGTGATCGAACGCATCGTCTCCAAGGTGGGCCGCCGGATCGATGAGTCATCCCCGCTGGTGGATGCACGGCTCGAGGACGGCTCCCGCGTCAACGCCGTCATCCCCCCGTTGGCAGTCGGCGGCTCCTCGCTGACCATCCGGAAGTTCAGCAAGGTCCCGCTCACGGTGCGCAACCTGATCGATTTCGGCACCCTGACCCCCGAAATGGCCGAGCTGCTGAACGCCTGTGTCCGGGCCAAGCTGAACATCATCGTCTCCGGCGGCACCGGCACCGGCAAGACCACCTTGCTGAACGTCCTTTCGTCCTTCCTGCCGCACGACGAGCGCATTGTCACCATCGAGGACGCGGTGGAACTCCAGATCCAGCAGGAGCACGTGGTGCGGCTGGAAAGCCGGCCGCCCAACACCGAAGGCAAGGGCGAGGTCACCATCCGCGACCTGCTGCGCAACTCCCTGCGTATGCGGCCGGACCGGATCGTGGTGGGCGAGGTCCGCGGCGGCGAGTCCCTTGACATGCTCCAGGCCATGAACACCGGCCACGACGGCTCCCTCTCGACCGTCCACTCGAACTCGCCGCGCGACGCTGTTGCCCGCCTCGAGACCCTGGTGCTGATGGCCGGAATGGATCTTCCCCTGCGCGCCATCCGGGAGCAGATCGCCTCGGCGGTGAACTTGATCGTGCAGATCTCCCGTCTGCGGGACGGGACGCGCCGGATCACCCACGTGACCGAGGTGCAGGGCATGGAGGGGGACATTGTCACCCTCCAGGATGCCTTCGTCTTCGATTACTCCGCCGGAGTGGACGCCCACGGCCGGTTCCTCGGCAAGCCGGTGGCCACCGGGATCCGTCCGCGCTTCATCGACCGCTTCGAGGACATGGGCATCTACGTTTCCCCCAACGTCTTCGCAGCACCGCTGGCGCCGGCCGGCAAGGCGTGAGCCGGCCATGACACTTTCTATCGGCGTCGCCTTCCTGGCCACTGCCCTCCTCCTGCTCGCCGTCGCGGTCCTCTCGCCGGGGACCGCCCGCGTTCCACTGGACCGACGGCGGCCGGTCCAGGCCGCACCGGACTCCTCGCTCAGCCGGTTCGCGGGATCCGCGGTCAACCTGGCGGACGGCTTCTTCGCGCAACGGAAGGTCCGGCTCTTCAACCGGGACGCCTTGGAACAAGCCGGACTGCGCATGGGCCAGGGCGACTTCTACGTGCTGCTGGCGGTCGGCGCCTTTGTGGGGGCCCTGGCCGGCTTCGTCGTCGGCGGTGTCATGCTTGCCCTTCTGCTGGTCCTGCTCGCCCCGGTGGGCGGTCACCTGGCCCTCACGGTCCTGGCCGGAAAGCGCCGCGCCAAGTTTGACGACCAGCTGGGCGACACCCTGCAACTGCTTTCCGGCGGCCTGCGGGCCGGGCACAGCATCCTGCGGGCCATCGACGCCGCCGGCAGCGAATCGCAGAGCCCCACCGCCGAAGAAATGCGCCGCGTCGTCACCGAAACTTCCCTGGGCCGCGACCTGCTGGCCTCGCTCAGCGACACCGCGGAGCGGATGCGCAACGAAGACTTCGTCTGGATCGCCCAAGCCATCCAGATCAACCGCGAGGTGGGCGGCAACCTGGCCGAAGTGCTGGACCAGGTGAACGAGACCATCCGCGAGCGCAGCGAGATCAAGGGCCACATCAAGTCCCTCGCGGCCGAAGGCAAGTTCTCCGCCTACATCCTGATGGCCATGCCCATCGGCATCGTGGTCATGCTCATGCTGGTCAACCCCGGCTACATGAACGTGATGTTCACCAACCCGCTGGGCTGGGCCATGATGGCGGCCTCCGTGATCCTGATGACGATCGGTGGTCTGTGGATGCGCAAGATCATCGACCTAAAGTTCTGAGGCCCGGATGAATCCCTTGATCCTGTGCTCCCTCCTGCTGATCTGCCTCCCCTTGGCCTACCTGACGTGGTCCGTCCTCTCCGTCGACCGGAAATCCCAACGCGCCATCCGGGAGATGCTCTCCCTGGGCACCGGACCCGCCGAGTCCGCCGGGCCCAAGGAGACGGCCCTGCTGGAGCGGATCGGCCACCGCCTGACGCCACCGGGCTATGTCCGGAAACTCGACCGGCTGCTGTCCTTGGCCGGACGTCCCGCCTCGCTCCCGCTGGGTCGGGTTCTGGCCGCCAAACCCCTGCTGGGACTGCTGGGCGCCCTCCTGGGCATCTGGCTCGCCAACACGCCGGCCCCGCTCCTGAAACTGGTGGGCTTGTTCGTGATGCTCCTGGGCTACTTCATCCCGGACCTGCTGCTCTACAGCAAGGGCCAGGAGCGCCAGAAGATCATGCAGCTGGAACTGGCCAACACGCTGGACCAGATGCTGATCTCGGTCGAGGCCGGACTGGGATTCGAGGGGGCCATGGCGCGGGCCGGTGAGAACGGCAAGGGGCCGCTCGCCGAGGAATTGGTCCGCACCCTGCAGGATATGCAGGTGGGACGCAGCCGGCGGGAGTCATACCAGGCGCTGGCGGCGCGGACTAACATCCCCGAGCTGCGCAGCTTCGTCCAGGCCGTGGTGCAGGCCGACACCTACGGCATTGCCATCAGCCGGGTGCTCCGCATCCAGGCCAAGGTGATGCGCGTCAAGCGGCGCCAGAGGGCCGAGGAGAAGGCCATGAAGCTGCCGGTCACCATCCTGTTCCCCCTGCTGTTCTTCATCTTCCCGGTGCTCTTTATCGCCATCCTGGGGCCCGCCGTGATCAATGCCATTGAGACCTTCAGTGGCCATTAATCTGCCCGTATTTTGCGGCGGACGGCCCGCACGGGCGCCGCAAGTTGGCCCGTAAAAGGGCCGGACAAGGATAGCCGCAAGGTTTCCGCAGGATACCCCGCCGCCTCCGGCGCCGGTCCAGACAGCTAGTACCGTAGTGCCATGTCTCTTTTAGCTGCCTGCCCCGACGACGCAAACGCGGGGTCCTTGCTCGCTGCCGATGCCCCCGCAGGCGGGGCCGGACTGTCGGCGTCGTTCTCCGGCGCGGCCCCGCTCGTGGACCCCGCGGCCCTCCAGGACCTGGGTGAGCAGCTGAACAGCGCCGCCGTCGCCAAGGGCTTCGCCCGGGACTACGCAGAGATGTGGGGCCAGCGCTATGACTCGCTGGCCGGGGCCTTGGAACGCCGCGACCAGGCAGCCGCGCTCGACGCCGTGCTGAGCCTCAAGACGTCCTCGTCGATGGTCGGCGGCCTGCGCCTGGCCGAACTCGCCGGCGAACTCGAGGAAGCGATCCGGGGCGGGGACCTCGGACGGGCCGCTTCCCTGCTGGGCGATGTGGCCGCGCGCGGCAGCGAAACCGTGGACGAGCTGCAGTTCAGCTACATCCTCTGGGAGCGCTAGGAACGATCAGGCGCCAGCCGGTAGCCCACTCCGCGCACCGTCTGGAGCCAGCGCGGTTGCACCGAATCCTCCCGGAGCTTCCGGCGCAGGTTGCCGATGTGCACTTCAACGGCCCGTTCATCGGACTCGCTGATGTAGGCGTCGGCCCGGTAGTACTCTCCCCGCACCACACGGACCAGCTCGGTCTTGGACTTCACCGCGCCGGCGCCGCGGAGGAGCGCGTGCAGGAGGTCGAACTCACTGCGGGTCAGGGCAAGCGGTTCGCCCTCGACCGTCACCGAGCGCATGTCGGGATTCAGGGCCAGCCCATTGTGGCGCAAAACGTTGTCCGGGACAACAGCGTCGCCGTCCGGTCGTGCGGACGCCGCGGTCAACGCGCCCAGGCCGTCACGCCGGGGCCGGCGCATCATCGCGGCCACCCGTGCCCGCAGTTCACGGGGCCGGAACGGTTTGGTCAGGAAATCGTCGGCGCCGGTGTGGAGCGCAGTCAGCGTGTCGAGTTCGTCCGTCCGTGCGGTCAGCATGACGATGTAGGCGTCACTGAACTGGCGGATCCGGCGCAGGACTTCATAGCCGTCGATGTCGGGAAGGCCCACGTCCAGTGTTACTACGCTGGCCTCCCGACGCCGGACAACCTCGACGCCCTCCCGGCCCTCGGCTGCCGAATGCACCTCATAGCCGGCCTGCCGGAGCACTGCCTCCACGAGGTTACGCACATCCGCATCGTCCTCAACAACGACGGCCACCCCAAGGTCAGTCATGCCACCCTCACATCCGCTGCTGCTCTGCCGGCCGACGATGGCTGTCCATACGCCGCCGCTATGAATCCGGGGCCCATGCCCCGATGCCCATGCCGCGCCCAAGGGACACGGCGTACGCACGTCCTGCCACAATACCCACCGGGGGCCTCAATTTCGGTCTCCGGCGCAGTAACACGGGCAACAATAATATTGTTAATGTCAAGTAAGTGTGACAGCAATGTAAACTCCAGTTGCGAGGAAGGGGCGCTTGTCATTGGGTGAACAGCGGCTGTTTCGTGGCGCGGGCGTGGACCGCCGCCTGGGCGCCCTGCACCCTCGCGCCCGTGTGCTGCTCAGCCAGCTGCCCCTCACCCTGTTGTTCGGCGCCGGGCTGACGGCCGCACCGGCCGCCTGGGGCCTCCACCTGGCCAGCGGCTGGGGCCAGAGTGCCCTCGCACTTCATGCCGTACTCCTCCTGGCCTGCCTCCTCGTGCCGTGGCAACGGTTCGGCCCGCTGGCGCCCCTGGCGATTCCGGTCTTGGACCTCGCCGCGATCGGACTCAGCCGGGTCGCGGCCGCCGAGGAACTACCGGGCCTGGGAGTGCTATCCGTGCTTCCCGTCGTCTGGATCGCCGCCTCGCAGCTCTCCCCCGCCGTCATCGTGTCCGTCAGCTTCCTGGGGCCGCTGCTGGCAGGCCTGCCCTGGTATTTTGCCGCCGGCGCCGAGGACAGCCCTGGGCGCAGCGCCACCGTCGTGCTACTGGCACTGATGACCCTGGCAGTCGCCCTGGCCATGCAGTTCGCCAGGGTGCAGCTGCGGCGCCAGCAGCGCAAGATCGAAGCCAAGGAAGCGGAGTTGCAGGCCCTCCTCGCGGAAAGCCGGGAGCGCGAGCGGCTGCTGAATACCATCCTGGACACGGTCGACGTCGGCATCGTCGCGATCGGCGCGAACGGCCGCCGGCTGCTGACCAACAGCTGGCAGGCAAGGCTGGAGGCGTCCGCGGCGACCGCCGGTCCTGCCGGGCCCGCCGATCCCGGCTGGGAAGAGCAACTGCTGCTGACCGGGCGGGACCAGACCACGCCGCTCCCGCCCGGCCGGCGCCCGCTCCGCCGGGCGCTGGAGGGCGAGTCCTTCGCGGACCACCTCGTCTGTTTCGGGGAAGCGCCGGGCAGCCGGGTTGTGTCCACCGGGGCGAGACCGCTGAAAAACGACGACGGCGGCTTTGGCGGCGCCGTCGTCGTGTACAACGAGGTCACCGGGCTGGTCAACGCCCTGGCCGCCAAGGAAGATGTGGTCGCGACCGTCTCGCACGAGTTCCGGACACCGCTGACGTCGATCATCGGCAACCTGGACCTGGTCCTGGGCGATGAGCTGCCGCTGCCGGTGCTGCGCCGGATAGAGGTGGCGCAGCGCAACGCCGAGCGGCTGCTGGCGCTCGTCTCGGACCTGCTGATGTCCGCCAGCTCCGCGGTTCAGGTCCACCCGCGGAAAACCGACCTGGCCGGGCTGGTTGAGGCAAGCCTTGGCTCGGCCCAGGCGCATGCCCAGTCCTCGCGGGTGTCACTGGCCATGGACGTGCCGGCGCCGCTGTGGGCGAACGTGGACCCGTTGCGGATCAGCCAGGCGCTGGACAACCTCGTCTCCAATGCCATCAAATACTCGCCGGGTGGGGGCGCCGTGACTGTCTCGGCCTGGGCCGATGACGGCCGTGTGCTCCTGCAGGTGGAGGACAGCGGCATCGGCATGACCGCCGCCGACGCCGAGAGGGTCTTCACCCGCTTCTTCCGGAGCCCGGCCGTACGGGACGGCGCAATCCCCGGGGCCGGGCTGGGCTTGTCCATCACCAAGGCGATCGTGGAGGGCCACGGCGGCTCCATCACCTGCAGCACCCTCCCCGGCTGCGGGAGCACCTTTACCGTGGACCTGCCGGCAGAGGGAGCGCCGCAGGCGTTCTAGTCTGGGTCGGAATTTCCCCACCTTTGGCGCAGCCGGGTCTGCGTGTTGCGCCGACCCGCCGACGTGCACGGGTTTCGTGCCGGCAAAGATGGGGGAAGTCCGCGACGGTCTTTATTTGCGAAGGGCCCGCGTCAGTTCGGCCCGTGCCAGCAGCCCGCTAGCGGAGGGGTACGCCACCTCTTCAAGGACCAGCGGGTGCGGGGCGGCGAGGACGGACCGCGCATCCCGCTGGCGGGCGATCAGCCGCTCGTACAGCCACCCGGGCTGCTCCACCCCGGCACCGACGTAGAGCGCCGATCCCACGAGCGAACGGACCATGTTGTGGCAGAAGGCGTCAGCCTGGACCGTGGCGACGATGACGCCGTCCGCGCCGCGGGTGAATTCGAACCGCTGCAGTTCCCGGATGGTCGTGGCGCCCTCGCGGGGCTTGCAGTAGGAACGGAAGTCCTGCAGTCCCAGCAGCAGGGAGGCGCCTTCGTTCAGCAAAGCGGTGTCGAGCTGCTCCTTGTGCCAGAGCGTCGAGTACCGGCCGAGCGGGTCCCACCGGGCCGCGCCGTCCGCGATCCGGTAGCTGTAGCGCCGCCAGAGGGCGGAGAAGCGGGCATCGAAGCCTTCCGGCGCCAGGGCGACCCGGTGCACTTCGATTGCTCCGCTGAGCTCGCCCAGTCCCCGGCTCAGTGCGCCGCGGAGTCGCCGGAGCAGCGCCGCGGCAGGGTCGAGCTCAGCCCCGCGGTTCAGCCCCTGCCATTCCGCTTCACTCAGGTCCAGGTGCACCACCTGTCCGCGGGCGTGCACGCCGGCGTCGGTGCGGCCGGCGACGGTGACGCGGACCGGCCGGCGGATCAGCAGGGCGAGGGCCTCCTCCAGGACGCCCTGGACGGTGCGTCGGCCGGGCTGTAGCGCCCAGCCGCTGAACGGGCCGCCGTCGTACGAAAGATCCAGCCGGATACGCAAAAACCCGCCGCCCCCCATAACGGGGGCAGCGGGTTTGAGCTCGTTCATAGACTTAAGTCTATAAGAAGGTTCTAGCGAATTACTTCGCGTCCTTCTCGGACTCTGCAGCAGCTTCCTCAGCGGCCGGAGCCTCTTCGGTTTCTGCGGCTTCGGTCTCAGCAACCTCAGCCTCGGGAGCCTCTTCGGTCTCTGCAGCTTCAGTCTCGGCGACCGGAGCGGCTTCAGCCTTGTCGGCGTCCTTCTTGTCAGCATCGCGCTTCGCAGCGGAGGTAGCCTCGGCTACCACGGCCTGCTTGGCGGAAACCGGCTCGAGAACCAGTTCAATGACAGCCATGGGAGCGTTGTCGCCCTTGCGGTTGCCGATCTTGGTGATGCGGGTGTAGCCACCGTCGCGGTTCTCCACTGCCTGTGCAATGTCCGTGAACAGCTCGTGGACGACGCCCTTGTTGCTGATCAGGCCGAGCACACGGCGGCGAGAAGCCAGGTCGCCACGCTTGGCGAAAGTCACCAGGCGCTCTGCGTAGGGCTTCAGTCGCTTGGCCTTGGTCACCGTGGTGGTGATCCGCTTGTGCTCGAACAGTGCGGCTGCCAGGTTCGCGAGCATGAGACGCTCGTGAGCCGGGCCGCCTCCGAGGCGCGGACCCTTAGTGGGGGTAGGCATAACTATTTCTCCTCATATGGAAGCCGGCGGGCTGTGCACGCTGCGGTGCGTCCAGCCTGCTGGCCAAGATCTGTTTTAGAGCTCGTCGTCGCCGAAAGCGGCGTCGTCCTCTTCGATGGCTGCGGCGCGGGCTGCGAGATCGAAACCGGGAGGGGAGTCCTTGAGGGACAGACCCAGTTCAACAAGCTTCGCCTTGACCTCATCAATGGACTTCGCACCGAAGTTACGGATGTCCATCAGGTCAGCCTCGGAGCGGGCAACGAGTTCACCCACGGTGTGGATGCCCTCACGCTTGAGGCAGTTGTAGGAACGGACGGTGAGGTCCAGATCCTCGATCGGCAGGGCCATGTCTGCTGCCAGGGCAGCATCCGTCGGCGACGGGCCAATCTCGATACCTTCAGCTGCGGTGTTCAGCTCGCGGGCCAGACCGAACAGTTCCACCAGGGTGGTACCAGCCGAAGCGACCGCGTCGCGCGGGGCGATGGCCTGCTTGGTCTCGACGTCGACAATGAGCTTGTCGAAGTCAGTGCGCTGCTCAACACGGGTAGCTTCCACGCGGAAAGTAACCTTCAGGACCGGCGAGTAGATCGAGTCGACCGGGATGCGGCCGATCTCGGAGTCGCCGGACTTGTTCTGAGCTGCCGAAACGTAGCCGCGGCCGCGCTCGATGGTCAGTTCGAGTTCGAACTTGCCCTTCGAGTTCAGCGTGGCAATGTGCAGATCCGGGTTGTGGAATTCGACGCCGGCCGGCGGAGCGATGTCCGCGGCGGTGACGACTCCCGGGCCCTGCTTGCGCAGGTAAGCAACAACCGGCTCGTCGTGCTCGGAGGAGACCGACAGGTTCTTGATGTTCAGGATGATCTCGGTGACATCTTCCTTGACACCCGGAACCGTGGTGAACTCGTGCAGCACGCCATCAATCCGGATGCTCGTTACAGAGGCACCGGGGATGGAGGAGAGCAGGGTACGGCGGAGGGAGTTTCCGAGGGTGTAACCGAAGCCCGGCTCCAGCGGTTCAATGATGAAACGGGAGCGGTTATCGGAGACGACCTCTTCGGAGAGGGTGGGGCGCTGTGCAATGAGCACTTAGGTTTCCTTTCGGCGAGCATCCGCTATATGACGCAACACAGGTGGTGGAAAGATCGGTCTAAAGACTTAACGCGGCTGGGCTTGCCCGGACCGGTGACGGTCCGGGCAAGCTCCGGCTAAGACTTAGACGCGGCGGCGCTTCGGCGGGCGGCAGCCGTTGTGCGCGCTGGGGGTTACATCCTGGATGGATCCAACCTCGAGGCCAGCGGCCTGCAGTGAACGGATTGCGGTCTCGCGTCCGGATCCCGGTCCCTTGACGAACACGTCAACCTTGCGCATGCCGTGCTCCTGTGCACGCTTTGCGGCGGCTTCGGCGGCCATCTGGGCAGCGAACGGGGTGGACTTACGGGAGCCCTTGAAGCCAACCTCACCGGACGAAGCCCAGGAGATGACAGCACCGTTCGGGTCCGTGATGGAAACGATGGTGTTGTTAAAGGTGCTCTTAATGTGCGCCTGGCCCAGCGCGATATTCTTCTTGTCCTTCTTACGCGGCTTGCGAACCGCGCCACGAGTCTTCGGGGGCATTATTTCTCCTACAGAAAGTTATTGGGGGAAGGGAGAACGCTATTTCTAGCGTCCGGCCTTCTTCTTGCCGGCGACGGTACGCTTCGGACCCTTGCGGGTACGGGCGTTGGTCTTCGTACGCTGACCGCGTACGGGCAGGCCCTTGCGGTGACGCAGGCCTTCGTAGCTGCCGATCTCAACCTTGCGGCGGATGTCAGCGGCTACCTCGCGGCGAAGGTCACCCTCAACCTTGTAGTTGCCTTCAATGTAGTCACGCAGCTGGACCAGTTCGGCGTCAGTCAGGTCCTTGACCCGGACGTCAGCGCTGATGCCGGTGGCAGCCAGGGTTTCGTGTGCACGGGTCTTGCCCACGCCGTAGATGTAAGTAAGCGCAATTTCCAGCCGCTTTTCGCGGGGAATGTCTACGCCAGCGAGACGAGCCATAGTGGCAGTGCTCCTTGAATAAACCGGAGGTCGTAGGCAGTACACCCGCACAATCCGTGCGGCCCCAGCCTCCGACCGGGGGTTAGCTGTCCGGACTCGTTCTTGCTCAGTGTCCCAGATCAGCTTGTGCTGCCTTTTTATTTACTTGCGTGGGTTAGCAACCCAGGGTTTCCAGTGAAGGAAATTAGCCCTGGCGCTGCTTGTGGCGCGGGTTCTCGCAGATCACCATGACCCGGCCATTACGGCGGATCACTTTGCACTTTTCGCAGATCTGCTTGACGCTCGGCTTGACCTTCATGGCGTTCCTTTGCGTGTTGCAGTTGGTCAGCTGGACCGGCCTTTGGCTAATGCCCTGGCCGGCCAGTGTTTACTTGTAGCGGTAGACGATACGACCACGTGTCAGGTCGTACGGGCTCAGCTCCACCACTACCCGGTCCTCAGGGAGAATCCTGATGTAGTGCTGGCGCATCTTTCCAGAGATGTGTGCCAGAACGATGTGCTTGTTGGTGAGCTCAACGCGAAACATCGCGTTAGGCAGCGCCTCGGTCACAACGCCCTCGATCTCAATGACCCCGTCCTTCTTGGCCATACCCTCCGCTAACTGTTGTTGCCACAGCCCCTCCGGTTTGCACCGACGATCACTGCGGACGATTTTTGATTGCTTGTTTTGCTAGCTTGCCTGCAGCCACCAGGCCACAAAAGGGCACAACAGGGCAGACAACCAACAGTCAACACTACGGCATTGCGGGCCGAATGTTAAATCCAGCCATGCTAGCGCACTCCGTCCCCGTATGCACGAAAGCGCCCCGCCGGAGTCTCCACCTCCGCCGCCGCGGCGATCCCGTCCAGGATGGCCAGCCGGACGACGTCGGCTGCCGCGCTCTGCAGGGTAATCAGGCTCAACTGCCGCGCGGACTCGGTGCCGCGGTCCAGCGCGACGGCGCCAGTGGAGAGCGCGAACACGGTGTCGCCATCGGCCAGGGTGTGGCTGGGGTCCAGCGCCCGCGCCAGGCCGGCGTGGGCAGCCGAGGCTGTGCGCTTGCATTCGGCCTTGTCCAGGATGGCGTTGGTCGCAACGACGACGAGGGTCGTGTTGAGGGGCGGCAAATCAGGCTGGGCCGACGGCGCATCCGAAACCCTCCGCGTGCTCGCTCCTTCGTCGCATAGACGCACGCTTCCGGGTTCCGGCTGTGCCGCCGGCTCCGGTTCCGCGCTCTTAGCGGCAGTCGCCGCCGAGGCGTCGAAGGGTAACCCCAGGGCGTTGACTACCGCTATTGCTCCGACGACTACCGGCCCGTCCGCGGAGATGTTGTTTAAGGTGATCGAGGCGGTGCCTACTCCGCCTTTGTAGGTTCCCCGGCCGATTGCTGCTCCGGTGCCGGCTCCGACGTTGCCTCGTTCGACGTCGTGCCCGTCCTGACGGGCGGCGGCATCAGCGGTCGCGGCGTAGCCCATGGCCTCGTCCGGGCGGGCGGCGAAGTCGCCGCCGCGGCCCAGATCGAAGATGGCCGCCGCGGGGACAATCGGCACCACGCCGCCGGGCACGGCGAAGCCCCTCCCCTGCTCCTCGCACCAGCGCTGGGCGCCGTGGGCAGCCGCCAGTCCGAAGGCGCTGCCCCCGGTGAGGACCACGGCGTCGACGGCGGTGCTCAGCGTGGTGGGGTCGAGCGCGTCGGTCTCGTGCGTACCGGGACCGCCCCCGCGGACGTCCACCGAGCCGGCCGTTCCCGGCGGCGGCAGGACTACCGTGACACCGCTCAACCAGCCCTCCCCGGTCCGAGAGGCATGGCCCACGCGGATTCCGGGCACATCCGTAATCGCCGTCATGGCTCCATTGTGCGCCCCACCGCCGGGAAACCAGGCGCCGCGATCTCCCCGTCCGCAAACGAACGTTATGGAATACTGCAACCAACAATAGGTAAACGGGCAAGGAAGCCTGACATAACAAAGCTCTGACAAGGCCTTGTGCGGGGTTCCGCCCACCGAGTGTGTGGTGAAGTGTTCTTGATCCCCCGCCCAACTGCCTGCCCTCGGCAGGCCCGGATCCGTTAGAGACCCCTATGACTAGACAATTGACGGACAGTCCCGTGGCTACCGCCGGGACCGTCACGCGGGACCAGCGCCGGGGACGCTGGTCCGCCCGGACCCGCAGGGACTTCATCGTGTTCCTGGCGCTGGCCCTGCCGAACCTGGCACTGATAGCGGTGTTCACCTACCTCCCGCTTATCAACAACATCTACTACTCCACGCTGGACTGGACGCTGGGCTCCGCCTCCGCCACAGTCGTCGGCTTCGACAACTACATCAACTTCTTCACCAGCGCCGACGCCCCCAAGGTGCTGGGGACCACGGCCTTCTTCACCGTCATCACGGTCGGCGGGTCCATGGTCCTCGGACTACTGGTGGCCCTCGCCCTGAACTCCAAGGTCCGCGGCACCACCTTCGCCAGGTCCGCCGTTTTCGCCCCCTACGTGCTCAGCGGGGTCGGCGTCGGACTGGTCTGGTTGTTCATCTTCGACCCCGGCTACGGGGTGCTGTCCTGGCTGCTCCGCGGGATCGGCCAGCAGAGCCCGCAATGGATTAACGACCCGCAACTCTCCCTGGTCATGGTGATCACGGTCTACATCTGGAAGAACCTCGGCTACTGCGCCGTCGTCTACCTCGCCGGCCTCCAGTCGCTGCCCCAGGACGTCATGGAAGCGGCGTCGCTGGACGGCGCCAACGGGTTCCGCCGCTTCATCAGCATGTCGGTCCCGCTGCTCTCCCCCACCACGTTCTTCCTGCTGATCACCACGATGCTCAGTTCGCTGCAGGCTTTCGACCTGATCCGGATCATGACCCCGCTCGGCAACGGCACGTCCACCCTGATCTACGAGGCGTACATGCAGGCCTTCGGCGCCTTCAACCGGGCCGGCTACTCGGCTTCCATCTCCGTGGTCCTCTTTGCCATCCTCCTGGTCATCACCGTGCTGCAGGTGCGGTTCGTAGAACGGAAGGTGCACTACTCGTGAGCACACTCTCTCCCGTGAACCCCGATCCCGCCGCCGGCCCCGAGGTTCCCCCGCAGCGCCAGCGGCCGTTTTCCCGCGCCAACCTGGTCCAGACAATCGCCGCCGGCTACGTCCCGCTCATCCTCGCCACCCTCGTGGTGGTGCTGCCGCTGCTCTGGATGGTGCTGAGCTCCTTCAAGCAGCCCGGCGAGATCGTCACGATGGACCTGAAGATCCTGCCGGAAAGCGTGAACCTGGACAACTACCACGTCGCGATGACGACGGTGCCGTTCGCCAAGTTCTTTGTGAACAGCCTGATCGTCACCACGGTGGGCGCCACCGTGAAGGTGATCCTGGCCATCCTGACGGCCTACGCCCTGGTCTTTGTCCGCTTTCCGTTCAAGAACGTCATCTTCATCATCATCCTGGTCGCGCTGATGGTGCCGCCGCAGGTGTCCATCCTGCCCAACTACATCCTGATTGCGGGCCTGGGCGGTAAAAACACCCTCTGGGGCATCATCCTGCCCGGACTGGGCACCGCCTTCGGAACCTTCCTGCTGCGCCAGCACTTCATGACGCTGCCCGGCTCCATCCTGGAAGCTGCCGAGATCGACGGCGCGGGGCACTGGCGCCGGCTGTGGCAGGTCGTCGTCCCGGTCTCCGGCCCCTCCATCGCCACTGTCGCCCTGGTCACCGTGGTCAGCGAATGGAACGACTACATCTGGCCGCTCATCATCACCGACCGGCCGGAAACCATGACGCTGCCCGTGGGCCTGACCCTGCTGCAGAACTCGGAAGGCAACGGCTCCGGCTGGGGCATCCTGATGGCCGGCGCCGTCCTGGTGATTGTTCCGATCCTGCTGGTCTTCGCGGCACTGCAGCGCTACATCGTCGCCGGCCTCACCCAAGGCAGCGTCACCGGGTGACGCCGCCTCCCAATGCATCCCACCATCACAACGAGTCAACACTTTTGAGAGGATCCACCATGGCAATCAATCTTGGCCGCAGACACTTCCTTGGCCTGGCCGGCGCGGGCGCAGGAGCCGCAGCCCTGGCGGCCTGCGGCGGCCCGACGACGGGAGGCGGCACCGGCGCCTCAGGCGCGGCGGACATCGACTTCAGCGGCGTTAAGCCCGCCTCGTCGATCGATTTCTGGACCAACCACCCGGGCAAGTCCCAGGACGTGGAAAAGGCGATCATTGAGAAGTTCCAGGCCAAGTTCCCGGACATCAAGGTCAACCTGATCACCGCGGGCGCCAATTACGAGGAAATCGCGCAGAAGTTCCAGACCTCCCAAGCGGCGAAGTCGGCCCTGCCCGGCCTTGTGGTGCTCTCGGACGTCTGGTGGTTCCGCTACTACACCAACGGCAACATCATCCCGCTCGACAACCTGATCAAGCAGTTGGACATCAAGGTCGACGACTTCCAGAAGTCACTCGTCGCGGATTACAAGTACGCGGACAAGCAGTGGGCCCTCCCCTACGGCCGCTCCACCCCGCTGTTCTACTACAACAAGGACCACTTCAAGGCCGCCGGCCTGCCGGACCGGGCGCCCAAGACCTGGCAGGAATTCGCCGAGTGGGCCCCGAAGCTGAAGGCCAGCTCCGGCGCGCAGTACGCCTACATCTACCCGGCGCTGGCCGGATACGCCGGCTGGACCCTGCAGAACAACCTCTGGGGCTGGGGCGGCAGCTGGTCCAACGAATGGACCATCAATTGTGACTCCCCCGAGTCGGTTGAGGCGCTCCAGTGGGCCCAGGATTCGATCTACAAGGACAAGTGGGCCGGCGTCTCCTCCAAGGAGGCCGCGGACGACTTCGCCGCCGGCATCACCTCCGCCACGATCGCCTCCACCGGCTCCCTGCTGGGCGTGCTGAGCTCCGCCAAGTTCAACGTCGGCGTCGGCTTCCTCCCGGGCGGTCCGAAGAAGGAAACCGGCGTCTGCCCCACCGGCGGCGCCGGGCTCGGCATCCCCAGCGGTGTCAGCAAGGAAGTCCAGCTCGCTGCCGCGACCTTCCTGAAGTTCATGACCGAGCCGGAGAACACCGCCGCGTTCTCCGCTGCCACCGGCTACATGCCGACCCGGACGTCCGCCGACATGACCGCGGTGCTCGCCAAGACGCCGCAGATCAAGACGGCCATCGACCAGCTCGCGGTTACCCACGTCCAGGACAACGCCCGGGTGTTCCTGCCCGGTGCGGACCAGGAAATGGCCAAGGCCGCCGCGAAAATCCTCACCCAGCAGGGCGACGTCAAGGCCACCATGACCGAGCTCAAGACCACCCTCGAGGGCATCTACACCAAGGACGTGAAGCCGAAGCTCAAGAGCTGACGCTACGCTCCCTGCCTGAGGATACGACGAATCCCTGGCGACGCTGGTATTCCAGCGTCGCCAGGGATTTGTCGTATAGCGGGCCGCTAAGCCCACGCTGGGCCCCCGCGAAAGAAACGCTTAGGGAATGGGGACGGGTACGACGCCGAGCGGCGCCAGCTTCGCGGCTCCGCCGTCGGGCGCCGAAAGCACCCAGATGCCCTTCTCGTGCACCGCCACGGAGTGCTCCCACTGGCAGGAGCGCTTCCCGTCGGTGGTGACCACGGTCCAGTCGTCGTCGAGGGTGGCGGTTTCGATGCTGCCGCGCACCAGCATGGGTTCGATTGCCAGGCACAGCCCGGGCCGGATCTTGGGCCCGCGGTGGCCCGTGCGGTAGTTCAGCACGTCCGGGGCCATGTGCATCTCGGAGCCGATCCCGTGCCCCACGTAGTCCTCCAGGATGCCCAGCGGCTTCCCGGGGACGGAGGAAACGTAGTCGTCCACGGCGTTGCCGATGTCGCCGACGAACTTGCCGGTGGCCAGCGCCGCGATGCCGTGCCACATGGCCGCCTCGGTGACGTCGGAGAGTCGCTGGTCCTCGGGATCCGCCGTCCCGACGATGACGGTACGGGCCGAGTCGGAGTGCCAGCCGTCCACGATGGCGCCGCCGTCGATCGAGATGATGTCCCCGTCCTGCAGGACACGGTCGCCGGGGATGCCGTGCACCACTTCCTCGTTGACCGAGGTGCAGATGGTGGCCGGGAAGCCGTGGTAGCCGAGGAAGTTGGACTTCGCTCCGGCGTCCTGGAGCACGCCGGCAAAGACGGCGTCGAGGTCGCGGGTGCTCACTCCGGGGACAGCTGCCGCCACGGCGGCGTCGAGCGCGCGGCTCAGGACCAAACCGGCCTCGTGCATGGTCCGCATCTGGGCGTTGGTCTTGTATTCAATGCGGGTCTGGCCCAATGCCATCCTCAGCGTCCTTTCGGTGGTGCCGCAGCCGCCCTGCAGGGGGCATGCAGACAAATGGCTGAGGCTCCTCCCGGCGCTGCGGGAGGAGCCTCAATAGTCACGGGCCGGATCAGGCGGACTGCGCCGCTTTGATGGCCTGCATGACGCGGTCGGTGACCTCGTCGATGCCGCCGATGCCGTCGACCTGGGTGAGGATGCCGCGGTCGGCATACTTGGCCACCACGGCTTCCGTCTGGCCGTGGTAGAGGTCCAGCCGGTGGCGGATCACGGCTTCGTTGTCGTCGCTACGGCCGGTGTCCTTGGCGCGGCCCAGGAGGCGCTTGACGAGTTCCTCGTCGTCGGCCGTGAGCTGCAGGACGACGTCGAGCAACTGGCCCCCCTCGGCGAGGATCGCGTCGAGGTAGTCCACCTGAGCGGTCGTGCGCGGGTAGCCGTCCAGCAGGAAGCCGGCTTCGACGTCGCCCTCCGTGAGGCGGTCCCGGACCATCTTGTTGGTCACGCTGTCCGGGACGAAATCGCCCGCGTCCATGTACTTCTTGGCTTCGATGCCGAGCGGCGTCTCACCCTTGACGTTGGCACGGAAGATGTCGCCGGTGGAGATCGCAACGACGCCGAGGCGCTCCGAAATGCGTTCCGCCTGCGTTCCCTTGCCGGAACCGGGAGGTCCGATAATCAACATTCTCGTCATCGCAAAAGCCCTTCGTAGTGACGCTGCTGTAGCTGCGCATCAATCTGCTTGACGGTCTCCAAACCTACGCCCACCATGATCAGGATCGAGGTGCCGCCGAACGGGAAGTTCTGGTTGGCGTTGATCAGGACCAAGGCAATCAGCGGGATCAGGGCCACAAAGCCCAGGTAGATCGCGCCGGGCAGGGTGATCCTGGAAAGCACATACTGCAGGTAATCCGCGGTCGGCTTGCCGGCACGGATACCCGGAATGAAGCCGCCGTACTTCTTCATGTTGTCAGAAACTTCCTCAGGGTTGAAAGTGATCGCAACATAGAAGTAAGTGAAGAACACAATCATGGCGAAGTACAGGGCCATGTAGATGGGGTGGTCACCGCGGGTCAGGTTGTTGTTGATCCACTCAACCCACGGCGCGACGGGCTCGCCCGGCGCGGGCCGGTTGAACTGCGAGATCAGGCCCGGCAGGTACAGCATCGAGGACGCGAAGATGACGGGCACGACGCCGGCCATATTCACCTTGATGGGAATGTAGGTGCTGGTGCCGCCCACGGTGCGGCGGCCGATCATCCGCTTGGCGTACTGCACCGGGATCCGGCGCTGGGACTGCTCAACGAAGACGACCAGGGCGACGGTCAGCAGGCCGATGACCAGCACCATGAAGAAGGTGCCCGGACCCTGCGCCTTCCAGATCGCGCCGAGCGACGTCGGGAAGCCGGCGGCGATGGAGGTGAAGATGAGCAGCGACATGCCGTTGCCCACGCCCTTCTCGGTCACGAGCTCACCCATCCACATGATCAGGCCGGTGCCGGCCGTCAGCGTGATGATGATCAGGATCGTGGTGATGATGCTCGCGTCCGGAATGATCGGCAGCTGGCAGTTCGGCAGCAGCTGGCCGGAGCGCGCCAGCGACACCAGCGTCGTGGCGTTCAGGAGGCCCAGGGCGATCGTGAGGTACCGGGTGTATTGGGTCAGCTTGGACTGGCCCGAGGCGCCCTCTTCGTAGAGCTGCTGGAACCGGGGAATGACCACGCGCAGCAGCTGGACGATGATGCTTGCCGTGATGTACGGCATGATCCCGAGCGCGAAAATTGAGACCTGCAGCAATGCACCGCCGCTGAACAGGTTGACGAGCTGGTAGATCCCGCCCGAGGTCTGACCGTTCTGCAAGCATTGCTGGACATTCTGGTAGTTCACACCAGGCGAGGGGATGAAGGCACCCAAGCGGAAGATTGTGATGATTCCCAGCGTGAACAACAACTTGCGTCGCAGATCAGGCGTGCGAAAGGCCCGGCCAAATGCGCTAAGCAAGCGTCCTCCTGAGTAATAAGTAAAGTCGTGTGAGATAGGTCAAATAAACCCAACAACCGAGTCTAACGGGTGGATGCGTCCGGCGAACAATCGGCATGGCCGGGAAACAGAAAAAACTCCCGGCACCGGGGGCCTGAGCCCCACGGTGCCGGGAGTTTCAACAACAGGCAACTGCCCCGCCGCCTCTTTAGAGGGCGGTGGTGCTTCCGCCTGCTGCGGCAATCTTTTCTGCGGCGCTGGCCGAGAATGCGTGGACGGTGACGTCAACCTTGACGGTGATGTCGCCGGTGCCCAGCACCTTGACGGGCTGGTTCTTGCGAACGGCACCCTTTTCGACCAGGTTCTCCACGGTGACTGCGCCACCTTCCGGGAACAGCTCGTTGAGCTTGTCCAGGTTTACAACCTGGTACTCAACCCGGAACGGGTTCTTGAAGCCGCGCAGCTTCGGCAGGCGCATGTGCAGCGGCAGCTGGCCGCCGGCAAAGCCAGCCTTGATCTGGTAGCGGGCCTTCGTACCCTTGGTACCGCGACCAGCGGTCTTACCCTTGGAACCTTCACCACGACCAACACGGGTCTTGGCGGTCTTGGCACCCGGGGCGGGACGCAGGTGGTGAACCTTCAGTGCGTTCTGCTTCTCAGCAGCGGCGCCCTGTGCCTTCTCGGCGGTGTTCTTCTCTGCCATTTACTTCGCCTCCTCTACCTTTACCAGGTGCGGAACCGTGTTGAGCATCCCGACGGTCACGGCGTCGGCGGTGCGGACAACGGTGTGTCCGATCCGCTTCAGGCCGAGGGACCGAAGGGTGTCGCGCTGGTTCTGCTTGCCGCCAATGGCGGACTTGAGCTGAGTGATCTCCAACTGAGCGTCGGAGGGAATCAGGTTCTTAGCCATGACTCAAACACCTGCCTTCTGGTTCAGGAGCGCCTTCACCATTGCCGGCGGAGCGATCTCATCGAGCGGGAGGCCGCGGCGTGCTGCCACTGCTGCCGGCTCTTCGAGGCGCTTCAGCGCATCAACGGTCGCGTGAACGATGTTGATGGCGTTGGAGGAACCGAGCGACTTGGAGAGGATGTCGTGGATGCCCACGCACTCCAGTACTGCACGGACCGGACCGCCGGCGATAACACCGGTACCGGCGGAAGCCGGACGCAGCATGACAACGCCTGCAGCGGCTTCGCCCTGCACGCGGTGCGGGATGGTGCTGCCGATGCGGGGAACGCGGAAGAAGGACTTCTTGGCCTCTTCAACGCCCTTCGCGATGGCGGCGGGAACTTCCTTAGCCTTGCCGTAGCCGACGCCGACCATACCGTTGCCGTCACCGACGACGACGAGGGCGGTGAAGCTGAAGCGACGACCACCCTTGACGACCTTGGAAACACGGTTGATGGTTACGACGCGCTCTACGAACTGGCTCTTCTCGGCTTCGCGGCCGCCGTCGCGGCCACCACGGCCACCACGGTCGCCACGGCCCTGGCCGCGGTCGCCACGCTCGCCACGACGGGCGCCACCACGGCGGTCGTCAGTGGTAGCAGGCGCAGCGGTCTCAGTTGCCGGAGCAGCTACAGCTTCAGTCACCTGAATGTCCTTTTCGTTATTTTCGGTCACAGTGCCAGCCCACCTTCACGTGCGCCGTCAGCGACGGCGGCGATCCGGCCGTGGTACTTGTTACCACCGCGGTCGAAGACAACAGCTTCGATACCGGCAGCCTTGGCGCGCTCGGCGACGAGCTCGCCAACGCGCTTGGCCTTGGCGGTCTTGTCACCGTCGAATGCACGAAGGTCGGCTTCCAGAGTGGACGCGCTCGCTACGGTCAGGCCCTTGGTGTCATCGACAACCTGGACGAATACGTGGCGTGCGGAACGGTTGACGACCAGACGCGGACGTACAGCCGTACCGGAGATGCGCTTGCGGATACGAAGCTGGCGGCGGCTGCGCTGGGCAGACTTGCTCTTGTTCGTACGCTTCTTGTTAATTGCGATGGCCATGGTTACTTACCAGCCTTTCCGACCTTGCGGCGGATGACTTCGCCGGCGTAGCGGATGCCCTTGCCCTTATAGGGGTCCGGCTTCCGCAGCTTGCGAATGTTGGCAGCAACCTCGCCGACCTGCTGCTTGGAGATACCTGAAACAGAGAGCTTGGTCGGGGTCTCAACTGCAAAGGTGATGCCGTTCGGAGCCGAGACGCTAACCGGGTGGCTGTAGCCCAGAGCGAACTCCAGGTCAGAACCCTTGGCCTGGACGCGGTAACCGGTACCGACAATCTCAAGCTTCTTCTCGTAGCCTGCGGTAACGCCCTGGATCATGTTGGCGATCAGGGTGCGGGTCAGGCCGTGCAGCGAACGGGAGGCGCGCTCGTCGTTCGGGCGGGCGACAGTCAGGGTGCCATCTTCCAGGGTGACCTCGATCGGGCTGGCCACAGTGTGGCTCAGCTCGCCCTTGGAACCCTTGACGCTGACGACAGAGCCGTCAACCTTGACCTCAACGCCGGCAGGAACGGTGATGGGGAGACGTCCAATACGTGACATTATTCTCTTCCTTTCCCGTTACCAGACGTAAGCGAGGACTTCGCCGCCCACGCCCTTCTTGCCGGCCTGCTTGTCAGTCAGGAGGCCGGAAGAGGTGGACAGGATTGCGATACCCAGGCCACCCAGCACGTGCGGCAGGTTGGTGGACTTTGCGTAAACGCGCAGTCCCGGCTTGGAAATACGACGAACACCAGCGATGGAACGCTCGCGGTTCGGACCGAACTTGAGCTCGAGGGTCAGCTTCTTGCCAACCTCCGCGTCTTCTTCCTTCCAGGAGGCGATGAAGCCTTCTGCCTTCAGGATGTCAGCAACGCGTGCCTTGAGCTTGCTGTAAGGCATAGACACGGAATCGTGGTATGCCGAGTTTGCATTGCGCAGACGCGTAAGCATATCTGCGACAGGATCTGTCATAGTCATGTGGGCTCTTGCCCTTCCTCATAACGGTTTCCGCTGTCCTGGAATTAACGCCAGGCAGTCGGACCTTTTACGTAGCTAGATTAATCTTCGGTCTTGAACGGGAAGCCAAGCGCCTTGAGCAGCGCGCGGCCTTCGTCGTCGGTCTTGGCAGTGGTCACGACGGTGATGTCCATGCCGCGAACGCGGTCGATGGAATCCTGGTCGATCTCGTGGAACATAACCTGCTCGGTCAGACCGAAGGTGTAGTTGCCGTTGCCGTCGAACTGCTTGCCGCTGAGGCCCCGGAAGTCGCGGATACGCGGCAGTGCCAGCGTGACCAGACGGTCCAGGAATTCCCACATGCGGTCGCCACGCAGAGTTGCGTGCGCACCGATCGGCATGCCTTCGCGCAGCTTGAACTGTGCGATCGACTTGCGGGCCTTGGTTACCTGCGGCTTCTGGCCGGTGATCAGGGTCAGATCGCGGACAGCGCCGTCGATCAGCTTGGAGTCCTTAGCGGCATCTCCAACACCCATGTTCACAACGACCTTCACCAGACGGGGAACCTGGTTGACGTTCTCGTACTTGAATTCCTCAACGAGCGAGCTCTTGATGGAATCCGCGTACTTGGTCTTCAGACGAGGAACGATCTTGCTTGCCGGAGTCTCGAGAGTCTCAGTCATTAGATGTCCTTCCCTGAGCTCTTGGCCACGCGGACACGCACTTCACGCTTCACGCCATCGCGCTCAACGGTCTCGGTGCGGAAACCGACGCGGGTGGGCTTCTTGGTGGAGGGGTCAACCAGAGCCACGTTGGAGATGTGGATTGAAGCCTCAACGACCTCGATGCCACCGGTCTTGGTGCCGCGCTGCGACTGACCGACCTTGGTGTGCTTGGTTACGCGGTTAATGCCTTCAACCAACACGCGGTTGGTCTCCGGGAATACGCGCAGAACCTTGCCCTGCTTGCCACGGTCGCCGCCGCGCTCAGCCTTGGCGCCAGTGATGACCTGAACGAGGTCACCCTTTTTGATCTTAGCCATGGACTAGAGCACCTCCGGAGCCAGAGAAACGATCTTCATGAACTTCTTGTCGCGAAGTTCACGACCAACCGGTCCGAAGATACGGGTACCGCGGGGGTCACCGTCGTTCTTCAGGATCACAGCTGCGTTCTCGTCAAACTTGATGTAGGAACCATCCGCACGGCGGCGTTCCTTCTTGGTACGGACGATGACAGCCTTGACGACGTCGCCCTTCTTTACGTTGCCGCCCGGAATTGCGTCCTTGACGGTAGCGACGATCACGTCGCCAATGCCTGCGTAGCGACGGCCAGATCCACCGAGAACGCGAATGGTAAGGATTTCCTTAGCACCCGTGTTGTCGGCGACCTTGAGTCGCGACTCCTGCTGAATCACTATTTACTCCTTGCGTCGCGCCGGTTCTCAGACCGAAAATCTTCCTACGGAATGAGCCTTGCGGAACGGTTGATCGGGGTGTCTCTTGACCTGCCTGGATTTTGCCAGACCAGGCCTAAACGCCCGTGCCAAAAACAGTTGCTTCCCGGGCGCGCGAGGCGCGAGGGGGCACTATGCCGTGGCACGATTGTTTACGAGGTTGATGATGACGCACGAAAGGCGCCATACAAACTCAAAATCTTAGCACGTTTCCGGCACATCCCCATATCACAGCCACCGGCCCCCTGCCCACGACGCGCGAACGCACACTTGCGTCCCCACCGCCGGCCACGCGCGTGGCGGGATCGTGGGCGCGACGTGGGCGTCGGGCGGGCCCTCAGCGGCCGGCAGCGGCCGACGTCATCACTGGGGGCAGTCTTTTGGCCCGCCTTCCGCCGCTCTCCCCCGCGAACCGGGCCCGCCGGCGTCGTGCCCCGCTGAAACACTGCGCCACGTGACGCGCTAGGGCTGCCGCGGGGCGCCGCCGGGAACGAGGAAACCCCCGTTCCCAGAAGGGAACGGGGGTTTCGGCGCAGATCCCCTGGCGGGGACGCTGCAGGTGTTACTTGGCCTTCTCGAGGATCTCCACCAGGCGCCACCGCTTGGTAGCGGACAACGGGCGGGTCTCGGCGAGGAGAACGAGGTCGCCGATGCCGGCGGAGTTCTCTTCGTCGTGAGCCTTGATCTTCGTGTTGCGGCGCATAACCTTGCCGTAGAGGGCGTGCTTCACGCGGTCTTCGACCTGGACAACGATGGTCTTTTCCATCTTGTCCGAGACGACATAGCCGCGCTTCGTCTTACGGTAACCGCGCTCGTCAGCCTTGGCTGCGTCGGAAACAGTTTCCGTCACGTTCTCGTCCTTTTCACTCACTTGGCGTCCTCCTCGGTCTCAACCGTTTCAGCCTTGTCAGCCTTCTTGGTTGCAGCCTTCTTGGACTTCTTTTCTTCCTTGGCTTCCACAACCGGTGCGGCAACCTCGGCACGAATGCCCAGCTCGCGCTCACGGAGAACGGTGTAGATGCGTGCGATGTCCTTCTTTACCGCGCGCAGACGACCGTGGTTCTCCAGCTGTCCGGTGGCGGACTGGAAACGCAGGTTGAACAGCTCTTCCTTGGCCTTGCGGAGTTCTTCAACGAGACGCTCGTTGTCGAAACCGTCCAGCTGTGCGGATGCAAGTTCCTTGGATCCTACTGCCATTTCTACTCACCACCTTCGCGACGCACAATGCGTGCCTTCAACGGCAGCTTGTGGATTGCCAGGCGCAGGGCCTCGCGAGCTACCTCTTCACTGACACCGGAGAGTTCAAAGAGAACCCGGCCCGGCTTGACGTTTGAGACCCACCATTCCGGAGAACCCTTACCGGAACCCATGCGGGTTTCGGCCGGCTTCTTCGTCAGCGGACGGTCCGGGTAGATGTTGATCCAGACCTTTCCGCCACGCTTGATGTGGCGGGTCATCGCGATACGGGCAGATTCGATCTGACGGTTCGTGACGTAGGCCGGGCTCAGAGCCTGGATACCCCACTCACCGAACGAGACCTCGGTGCCGCCCGTGGCAGCGCCGGAACGACCCGGGTGGTGCTGCTTACGGTGCTTTACTCGACGCGGGATAAGCATTTAAGCCTGTCCTCCTTCTACTGCCGGTGCAGCTGCTTCGACAGCCGGAGCGTCGGCAGCAGCGGGTGCAGCCTCGGCCGGGCGGTCGTTACGACGACGGCGGTCACCACGGTCAGCGCCACCCGGGCGGCCCGGACGATCGCTGGCACCACGGCCGCGGGACGGAGCAGCAGCTGCCTGCTGAGCCAGTTCCTTGGCGGTGACGTCACCCTTGTAGATCCAGACCTTCACGCCGATGCGGCCGAAGGTGGTCTTGGCCTCGTAGAAGCCGTAGTCGATGTTCGCGCGGAGGGTGTGCAGGGGCACACGGCCTTCGCGGTAGAACTCCGAGCGGGACATTTCTGCGCCACCCAGTCGACCCGAGCAAGCGATACGGATGCCCTTGGCACCAGCGCGCTGCGCGGACTGCATTGCCTTCTTCATCGCGCGGCGGAAAGCCACGCGGGAAGTCAGCTGCTCTGCAACGCCCTGGGCAACAAGCTGGGCTTCCATCTCGGGGTTCTTGACCTCGAGGATGTTCAGCTGGACCTGCTTGCCGGTGAGCTTTTCGAGCTCGCCGCGGATGCGGTCTGCCTCGGCGCCGCGGCGGCCGATCACGATGCCCGGACGTGCCGTGTGGATATCCACGCGGACACGGTCGCGGGTGCGCTCGATCTCAACCTTGGCGATGCCGGCGCGCTCCATGCCCGTGGACATGAGCTGGCGGATACGGATGTCTTCGCGAACGAAGTCCTTGTACCGCTGGCCGGACTTGGTGCTGTCGGCGAACCAGTGCGATACGTGATCGGTGGTGATACCGAGTCGGAACCCGTGCGGGTTAACTTTCTGTCCCACTTAGCGAGCCTCCTCTTTCTCCGGGGTAGCGACTACCACGGTGATGTGGCTCGTGCGCTTCTTGATCTGAAATGCACGACCCTGGGCACGCGGCTGGAACCGCTTCATGGTCGGGCCTTCATCAACAAACGCTTCGCTGATGATGAGATCACCTTCGTCAAACGCCACGCCGTCGCGGTCCGCGAGGACCCGGGCGTTGGAGATTGCCGACTGAACTACCTTGAATACCGGCTCAGAAGCTGCCTGCGGGGCAAACTTCAGAATTGCCAGAGCCTCGTTCGCTTGCTTACCACGAACAAGGTTGACGACGCGCCGGGCCTTCATAGGCGTTACGCGGATGTGACGCGCAATTGCCTTGGCTTCCATTGCTTTCCTTCTCTCGTCTTTGACGTAAGTGCAGGCGCCTAGCGGCGCTTGCCCTTACGGTCGTCCTTGACATGGCCGCGGAATGTCCGCGTGGGAGCGAATTCGCCGAGCTTGTGCCCGACCATCGACTCAGTGACAAACACCGGGATGTGCTTGCGTCCGTCGTGCACGGCGATCGTGTGGCCGAGCATGTCGGGGACGATCATCGAACGGCGGGACCAGGTCTTGATGACGTTCTTGGTGCCCTTTTCGTTTTCCCTGGCTACCTTCACAAAGAGGTGCTGGTCAACGAAAGGACCTTTTTTCAGGCTGCGTGGCATGTGTCCAGGCTCCTATCGCTTGTTCTTGCCAGTACGACGGCGACGAACAATAAGCTTGTCGCTCTCTTTGTTGGGACGGCGGGTGCGGCCTTCGCGCTTACCGTTCGGGTTGACGGGGTGACGTCCACCGGACGTCTTACCCTCGCCACCACCGTGCGGGTGGTCGACCGGGTTCATGGCGACACCACGGACGGTCGGGCGGACGCCCTTCCAGCGCATACGGCCGGCCTTACCCCAGTTGATGTTCGACTGCTCGGCGTTGCCGACCTCGCCGACGGTTGCGCGGCAGCGCACGTCAACGTTGCGGATTTCGCCGGAAGGCAGACGCAGCTGGGCGAAACGGCCTTCCTTTGCAACGAGCTGGATCGATGCGCCGGCGGAGCGGCCCATCTTGGCGCCGCCACCCGGACGCAGTTCAACTGCGTGGATTACGGTACCGACCGGGATGTTGCGCAGCGGCAGGTTGTTGCCGGGCTTGATGTCAGCGTCGGCACCTGCTTCCACGGTGTCACCCTGGGCCAGCTTGTTCGGGGCGATGATGTAACGCTTGGTGCCATCAACGTAGTGCAGGAGGGCGATGCGAGCCGTGCGGTTCGGATCGTACTCGATTTCGGCAACGCGGGCGTTGACGCCGTCCTTGTCGTGGCGACGGAAGTCGATCAGACGGTACTGGCGCTTGTGGCCACCACCCTTGTGACGGGTCGTGATCTTACCGGTGTTGTTACGGCCACCCTTTTTCGGGAGGGGACGTACCAACGACTTTTCCGGCGTCGACCGCGTGATTTCGGTGAAGTCCGCTACGCTCGAGCCACGACGGCCCGGGGTAGTCGGCTTGTATTTACGGATTCCCATAATTTATTTCCTCGTTAAAGTGGTCTCCGCTACGAGAGCGGACCGCCGAAGATGTCGATAGTGCCTTCTTTGAGGCTCACAATGGCACGCTTGGTGTTCTTGCGGGTACCCCATCCGAATTTGGTGCGCTTGCGCTTACCGGCACGGTTGATGGTGTTGATCGATTCGACCTTGACGGAGAAAATCTTCTCCACGGCCAGCTTGATCTCGGTCTTGTTCGAGCGGGGGTCCACCAGGAAGGTGTACTTGCCCTCGTCGATCAGGCCGTAGCTCTTTTCCGAAACGACGGGTGCAAGCACGACGTCGCGCGGGTCTTTGATGGTGGCTGCGCTCACTTGGCATCCTCCTCGTTCTTTGCAGCCTTGTCAGCAACGAATGCTTCGTAGGCAGCCTTGGTGAAGACTACGTCGTCAGAAACGAGCACGTCGTAGGTGTTCAGCTGGTCTGCGTACAGAACGTGAACATCCTGGAGGTTGCGCACGGAGAGTGCAGCAACGTCGTTGGCGCGGTCGATGACAACGAGCAGGTTCTTGCGCTCGGAGACGCCACGCAGCGTTGCCAGTGCGTCACGGGAAGACGGCTTGGTGCCGGCGACCAGATCAGCAACGACGTGGATGCGGCCGTTACGGGCGCGGTCAGAGAGAGCGCCGCGCAGTGCAGCAGCAATCATCTTCTTGGGGGTGCGCTGGCTGTAGTCACGCGGCGTGGGGCCGTGGACGATGCCACCACCGGTCATGTGAGGAGCACGGATTGAACCCTGACGGGCGCGGCCGGTGCCCTTCTGCTTGAACGGCTTGCGACCTGCACCGGAAACTTCGGCGCGGGTCTTGGTCTTGTGGGTACCCTGGCGAGCAGCAGCGAGCTGTGCAACGACGACCTGGTGCAGCAGCGGCACGTTGGTCTGTACGTCGAAGATCTCTGCGGGCAGGTCAACCTTGACAGTGCTAGTCATTGAACTAGGCTCCCTTCACGGCGGTGCGTACGAGTACGACCTGGCCGCGGGCGCCGGGGACGGCACCCTTGATCAGGAGCAGCGACTTCTCGACGTCAACCGCGTGGACCGTGAGGTTCAGCGTGGTGTGACGAACGGCGCCCATGCGGCCGGCCATTTTCATGCCCTTGAAGACGCGGCTCGGGGTGGATGCGCCACCGATTGAACCGGGCTTACGGTGGTTCTTGTGGGCACCGTGGGAAGCTCCAACGCCGTGGAAGCCGTGACGCTTCATAACACCGGCGAAGCCCTTACCCTTGGTGGTGCCAACGACGTCGATCTTCTGGCCGGCTTCGAAGAGCTCTACGGAGAGCTCCTGGCCCAGCTCGTAAGAGTCAGCATCTGCAGTGCGCAGTTCTACGACGTGGCGGCGAGGCGTGACGCCTGCCTTTTCAAAGTGACCAGCCAGCGGCTTGGTGACCTTGCGGGGGTCGATCTGGCCGTAGCCGATCTGAACGGCGACGTAGCCATCAGTCTCTGCATTGCGCAGCTGCGTGATGACGTTCGAGTCAGCCTGGACCACAGTGACGGGGATGAGCTTGTTGTTCTCGTCCCAGACCTGGGTCATGCCGAGCTTCGTGCCCAGCAGGCCCTTTACGTTACGGGTTGCGGTCATAGTCTCTCAGCACCTCCCTACAGCTTGATTTCGATGTTCACGTCGGCCGGCAGGTCGAGACGCATGAGCGAATCGACAGCCTTGGGCGTGGGATCGATGATGTCGATAAGACGCTTGTGCGTGCGCATTTCAAAGTGCTCGCGGCTGTCCTTGTACTTGTGCGGAGAGCGGATTACGCAGTAAACGTTCTTCTCCGTCGGCAGCGGCACGGGGCCAACTACAGTTGCGCCTGCGCGCGTGACCGTCTCAACGATCTTCCGTGCTGAAACGTCAATGACCTCGTGGTCGTATGACTTCAGCCGGATGCGGATTTTTTGTCCCGCCATGTCGCCTGACTCTCTTTCAGTAAATGCTGCTCTGTTTACTTACCTGTTGTATGGCTGCCGAAGCATTTGAAGTCGTAACTACCACCCGCCGCACAAGCTGAATCCGGATGAATCCGGGTTCCTCAACCTGCCGACGCAACCGACCCCCGCGGTCGGGCGTGTCGCGCTTTGCACGCGTACTCGTCCGCAGTTCCTTGGGAAGTGGGTTATGTTTGGGCTCTTACTTGGACCCTGGCACCCGGCATTATCCGGATCGGGACGCGAAAGAGCGCTTGAACAACTCATCTAGTATGCCGGAATTAATCGGCAGAAGCGAATCAGCGCCGACAGGGCCTGCCCGTCGCTGCCCGCTCCCCACGAGTATTGGTCCGGCCGGCGCCCGGTCATTGCCTTCAGCAACGGTCGATACGAAGATAGGGGCATGACCGTGCAGGATTCCCCCGCCGTCCAGGCCCTCGCTGCCAAGCTGCGGCCTGGCTTCATGCTGGGGGTGGCCTCCGCCGCCTTCCAAATCGAAGGCGCCCTCGCGGCCGGGGGCCGAGGGCCCTCCGGCTGGGACGCCTTTGCCGAGAAGCCCGGCAGCATCCAGGACGGACACTCCCCCGCCGTCGCCTGCGATCACTACAACCGCACGGACGAGGACGTCCGGTTGATGCGCGAGCTGGGCATCGATTCCTACCGGTTCTCGATTTCCTGGCCGCGGATCCAGCCGGACGGCACGGGTCCGTTCAACGCCGAGGGCCTCGACTTCTACGACCGGCTGATCGACCGGCTCCTCGAGGCCGGCATCTCGCCGATGGCCACGCTGTACCACTGGGACACCCCGCTTCCGCTGGAGCACCGCGGCGGCTGGATGAACCGGACGACGGCGGAACGCTTCGCCGAGTACAGCGCCGCCGCCGGCGCCCGGTTCGGGGACCGGGTGACCCAGTGGGTGACCTTGAACGAACCGGCCTCCGTCACCCTCAACGGCTATGCCCTGGGCGTGCACGCGCCCGGCCACGACCTGCTCTTCGACGCCCTGCCGTCGGTGCACCACCAGCTTCTGGCCCACGGACTCGCGGTCCAGGCCTTGCGGGCCGAGGGTGTCACCGGGGCGGTCGGCGTCACCAACCTGCACTCCCCCGTCCGGCCGGCCACCGGGTCCGTCACGGACAGGCTGCTGGCGAAGGTCTTCGATCTCGCGCTGAACCGCATTTACGCCGATCCGATCCTGTTGGGGAGCTATCCAAAACCGCCGCTGGTGGCCCGGCCCTGGTTCCGTGCCCTAGGCAAGATCTCCGACGCGGACCTGCGCAATATCCACCAGCCACTGGATTTCTACGGGGTGAACTACTACTACCCGGTGAAGGTGGCCACCGGCCGCGGCCCCGCGGACAGTCCGGTCGGTTCAGCGGAGGCGATGGTGAAGCTACCGTTCCACTTCGCCGCATTCCCGGAGTACGAAACCACCGGCTTCGGCTGGCCGGTTGCGCCGGACCACTTGGGTCCGCTGCTTCGGGAAATGAAAGACCGGTACGGCGAAGCCCTCCCACCGCTCTACATCACCGAGAGCGGGGCGAGCTTCCCGGAACCGGACCATGTGGACGGGCCGATCGCTGACGCGGGCCGGATCAGCTACCTGGCCGACCATCTGGGCCACGCCCTCGCGGCGACGGCCCCCGGCGGGATCGCCGACGACGTCGAACTCCTGGGCTACTACGTGTGGACGCTGATGGACAACTTTGAGTGGGCGGCCGGCTACTCCCAGCGCTTCGGCCTGGTCCACGTCGACTTCGACACCCAGGCGCGGACCCCCAAGGAGTCCTTTTATTGGTACCAGGCACTGAGCCGGGCCAGGCAGGACCAGTCCGCGCGCTAAATCCCTGCCCCGCTACTGGTTCTTGTTGGCGCGGTCGATGCGTTTTGCACGCTCGATCTCGTGCCGGAAGTACTTCTTGGCCCACAGCCCGCCTGCGACGACGGCGGCAACCACCACCAAGAAAATGATCCATTCCATGCCGGACTCCTCTCTTCACCTGCAACCGTAGCAGGCACTTAAAAGGAACAGCCCCGCTGCAGTGCAGCGGGGCTGTTCCTTTCGTCACGGCGGCCGTCAGACGGCCGGCCGATCAGGAGTTCAAGCTCAGATCAGCAAGTACTACTTGATGATCTTGGTGACGCGTCCCGAACCAACGGTGCGGCCGCCTTCACGGATAGCGAAGCCGAGGCCCTCTTCCATTGCGATCGGCTGGATGAGCGCAACGGTCATCTCAGTGTTGTCGCCGGGCATAACCATTTCCGTGCCTTCCGGCAGGGTGATAACGCCGGTTACGTCCGTGGTGCGGAAGTAGAACTGCGGGCGGTAGTTGGAGTAGAACGGGTTGTGACGTCCGCCTTCGTCCTTGGAGAGGATGTAGACGTTAGCCTCGAAGTCGGTGTGCGGGGTGATGGAACCCGGCTTGACGACAACCTGGCCACGCTCGACATCGTCGCGCTTCAGACCGCGGAGCAGGAGGCCACAGTTCTCGCCGGCCCATGCTTCGTCGAGCTGCTTGTGGAACATCTCGATACCGGTAACCGTGGTCTTCTGGACCGGGCGGATGCCGACGATCTCGACCTCAGAGTTGATCGCGAGGGTTCCACGCTCGGCGCGGCCCGTAACAACGGTGCCACGGCCGGTGATCGTGAAGACGTCTTCGATCGGCATCAGGAACGGCTTGTCACGGTCACGTACCGGGTCCGGAACGGACTCGTCGACAGCAGCCATCAGGTCCTCAACGGACTTGACCCACTCCGGGTCGCCTTCCAGAGCCTTCAGGCCGGAAACGCGGACAACCGGTGCTTCGTCGCCATCGAAGCCCTGCGAGCTCAGGAGCTCACGAACTTCCATTTCGACGAGGTCGAGGAGTTCCTCGTCATCGACCATGTCAGCCTTGTTCAGTGCCACCAGCAGGTAGGGAACACCAACCTGGCGGGCGAGCAGAACGTGCTCGCGGGTCTGGGCCATCGGGCCGTCAGTGGCGGCAACCACGAGGATTGCACCGTCCATCTGAGCAGCGCCGGTGATCATGTTCTTGATGTAGTCAGCGTGACCCGGAGCGTCTACGTGTGCGTAGTGGCGCTTCTCGGTCTGGTACTCAACGTGGGAGATGTTGATGGTAATGCCGCGCTGACGCTCTTCGGGTGCAGAGTCAATCGACGCGAAGTCACGCTTCTCGTTGAGAGTCGGGTACTTGTCGTACAGCACCTTGGAAATGGCGGCCGTCAGCGTCGTCTTACCGTGGTCAACGTGACCAATGGTACCGATGTTAACGTGCGGCTTAGTCCGCTCGAACTTTGCCTTTGCCACAGGTTCCTCCTAGAACGTTTTCAAATGACTTACCCTTCGACCGCGCTTGTCGCGGCTGAAACTCCAGTAAGTCTACTTGGGGGGCTTTGGATTGGTGAAATTGCAGATTCAGGAACTAATACTAGTCCCTCGAGCCTGTTCGTGCTGGCGGCCGGATCCGGTCTGGACCGACTGCATCCGGCCGGGGCCGGCCGCCAGCACCAGGTGAATCCCCTATTGAGGAAACGCACCCGAGTGTTCTCGCTGCTGCGGGAAGTCCGTGGGGACTACTCGCCGCGGCTCTTCTGGATGATCTCGTCGGCAACTGCCTTCGGGACCTCGGCGTAGCTGTTGAACGTCATGGAGTACACAGCGCGGCCCTGGGTCTTCGAACGCAGGTCACCGATGTAGCCGAACATGCCGGACAGCGGGACGTGCGCGCGGATGACCTTGACGCCCTGGGCATCTTCCATGGACTGCATCTGGCCACGGCGGGAGTTGAGGTCACCGATAACTTCACCCATGTATTCCTCAGGGGTGCGGACCTCGACATCCATCAGCGGTTCAAGCAGGACAGGGTTCGCCTTGCGTGCGGCTTCCTTGAAAGCCATACGGCCGGCGATCTTGAACGCCATTTCCGAGGAGTCAACATCGTGGTAAGCGCCGTCAATCAGCGTCGCCTTGATGCCGACAACCGGGTATCCGGCCAGGACGCCGTCGTTCAGCGCATCCTGGATACCCGCGTCAACGGACGGGATGTATTCGCGCGGAACGCGGCCACCGGTGACCTTGTTCTCGAACTGGTACATCTCGCCTTCGGACGTGTCCAGGGGCTCGATGGCGATCTGGATCTTTGCGAACTGGCCCGAACCACCGGTCTGCTTCTTGTGCGTGTAGTCGTGACGCTCTACAGCACGCTTGATGGTTTCGCGGTAGGCAACCTGGGGCTTGCCCACGTTTGCCTCGACCTTGAATTCGCGACGCATGCGGTCCACCAGGATGTCCAGGTGGAGCTCGCCCATGCCGGCGATGATGGTCTGGCCGGTGTCTTCGTTGAGGGAGACCTGGAAGGTCGGGTCCTCAGCGGAGAGCTTCTGGATGGCCGTGGAGAGCTTCTCCTGGTCACCCTTGGTGTTCGGCTCGATCGCGACCGAGATCACGGGCTCCGGGAAGCTCATGGACTCGAGGACGATCTGGTTCGACGCATCGCACAGGGTGTCGCCCGTGGTGGTGTCCTTCAGGCCGATCGCTGCGTAGATGTGGCCAGCGGTAGCGCCGTCAACGGGCATTTCCTTGTTGGCGTGCATCTGGAACAGCTTGCCGATGCGCTCCTTCTTGCCCTTGGTGGAGTTGACCACCTGTGCGCCTGCTTCCACGTGACCGGAGTACACGCGGATGAAGGTGAGCTGGCCGAAGAAGGGGTGTGCGGCAATCTTGAACGCCAGCGCGGAGAACGGCTCGTCAGCGGAAGGCTTACGGGTCAGTTCCTTCTCTTCGTCGCGAGGATCGTGACCGATCATCGGGGGGACGTCGAGCGGGTTCGGCAGGTAGTCCACGACGGCGTCGAGCATCGGCTGGACGCCGCGGTTCTTGAACGCGGAGCCACAGAAGACCGGGTAGAGCTCGGAGTTGATCGTCATCTTGCGGATGCCGGCCTTGAGCTCGTCGATCGAGATCTCTTCGCCCTCGAGGTACTTCTCCATGAGCTCTTCGGAGGACTCTGCAACGGTCTCAACGAGAGTTGCGCGGTACTCTTCGGCCTTTTCCTTGAGGTCAGCCGGGATCTCCTGGATCTCGTACTTGGCACCCATGGTGACGTCACCCTTGGAGTCGCCGGGCCAGACCAGTGCGCGCATGTAGAGCAGGTCGACGACGCCGATGAAGTCGTTCTCGGCGCCGATCGGCAGCTGCATGACGAGCGGCTTGGCACCGAGGCGGCTGACGATGGTGTCGACGGTGAAGTAGAAGTCAGCGCCGAGCTTGTCCATCTTGTTGACGAAGCAGATGCGCGGGACGTTGTACTTGTCGGCCTGGCGCCAAACAGTCTCGGACTGCGGCTCCACGCCTTCCTTGCCGTCGAACACGGCGACTGCACCGTCGAGGACGCGCAGGGAGCGCTCAACCTCAACCGTGAAGTCCACGTGGCCGGGGGTGTCAATGATGTTGATCTGGTTGTTTTCCCAGAAGCAGGTCACGGCGGCAGACGTGATGGTGATGCCGCGTTCCTTCTCCTGTTCCATCCAGTCGGTGGTCGACGCGCCGTCGTGCGTTTCGCCGATCTTGTGGTTCACACCCGTGTAGAACAGGATGCGCTCGGTAGTAGTGGTCTTGCCGGCATCAATGTGGGCCATGATGCCGATATTGCGGACCTTGCTAAGGTCGGTAAGCACGTCCTGTGCCACGGTGTCTCCCTTTCGGATGGACTGCACGTTCGCCGCCGACTCGGTTGAGCCGGCGGCGTCCGGGAAGTATTACCAGCGGTAGTGTGCGAAGGCCTTGTTGGACTCGGCCATCTTGTGGGTGTCTTCGCGACGCTTCACAGCGGCTCCGAGACCGTTCGAGGCATCCAGGATTTCGTTCTGGAGGCGCTCGGTCATCGTCTTTTCGCGGCGGGCCTTGGAGTAGCCAACCAGCCAGCGGAGGGCGAGGGCCGTGGAACGGCCCGGCTTGACCTCGACGGGAACCTGGTAGGTGGCGCCACCGACGCGGCGGGAGCGGACCTCGAGGGAAGGCTTGACGTTGTCCATGGCCTTCTTGAGGGCTGCAACCGGGTCGCCGCCGGACTTGGCGCGTGCGCCTTCGAGGGCACCGTAAACGATGCGCTCTGCGGTGGACTTCTTGCCGTCAACCAGCACCTTGTTGATCAGCTGAGTGACCAGCGGGGAGCCGTAAACGGGATCTAGTACTAGCGGCCGCTTGGGGGCCGGACCCTTGCGAGGCATATTACTTCTTCTCCATCTTTGCGCCGTAGCGGCTGCGGGCCTGCTTACGGTTCTTCACACCCTGGGTATCGAGGGCGCCACGGACGATCTTGTAACGGACACCCGGAAGGTCCTTAACACGGCCGCCACGGACGAGCACAATGGAGTGCTCCTGCAGGTTGTGGCCAACACCGGGGATGTAGGCGGTGACTTCAACGCCGCCGTTGAGGCGCACGCGGGCAACCTTACGGAGAGCCGAGTTCGGCTTCTTCGGGGTCGTCGTGTAGACGCGGGTGCAGACACCGCGGCGCATCGGGCTGCCGTTAAGCGCGGGAGCCTTGGTCTTCTTGACCTTAGGCGTGCGGCCCTTGCGGACCAGCTGGTTAATCGTAGGCACTCTCGTGTTCTCCGTTTTATCCGGAGCGGCCGTTGACGGCTGCTCTCTTGTCGCTTCGCCCCGCCGCTCGAGCTTTGAAGTTCTCTCCAGAGCAGCTGAGGCGAAGCCTTAATAGTCGGACCGCACACCGGGGCTCCGGACTCTCATCCTGGACTGCCCCTAGGCATGCGAAAATGTGGCATACGTTGCACAAGAACCCTGCAAACCGGAAACGTCGTCCTGGTCGAACCTTTCGGCTACAACCGGCGCTCTCATCCACTGCCACAATAACAATTAGTCTCAAGTCTAACACGGACGGCCCGCAGCCCTTAATCGGCGCGGAAACCCGGCCCTCCGCTCCCATCGACTGCTCCCGGCGAAGCTTGCTACCTGGCCCAGCCGGCGACGCGGCGGGGAGCAGGCTGCGGGTTAAACGGGGATGGTCCCACACCTTGCGGTGCGGGACCATCCCCGGCAGAGCTACGACGGCCCGGAGGGGCCGCCGCGGCGGTTAGCGGAAGTCGCTGCCCAAGTCGTAGTCATCCAGCGGGATGGCGTGGAACTCAGGAGCTCCGTCGCCGCCCAGGGAGTCGTAGGAGAAGTCGCTGAACGCGCTCGGGCCGGTGAACAGATTGGCCTTCGCTTCTTCAGTCGGCTCCACCGTGACCTCGGTGTAGCGCGGGAGACCCGTGCCGGCCGGGATGAGCTTACCGATGATGACGTTTTCCTTGAGGCCGAGCAGCGGATCGCTCTTGCCTTCCATGGCCGCCTGCGTCAGGACGCGGGTGGTCTCCTGGAAGGAAGCTGCGGACAGCCAGGACTCGGTCGCCAGGGACGCCTTGGTGATACCCATGAGCTCGGGACGGCCGGAGGCCGGCGTCTTGCCCTCGGAGACAACGCGGCGGTTGGCATCCTCGAAGCGGCTGCGCTCGGCGAGCTCGCCGGGCAGCAGATCCGATTCACCGGACTCGATGACCGTGACGCGGCGCAGCATCTGGCGGACGATAACCTCGACGTGCTTGTCGTGGATACCGATGCCCTGGCTGCGGTACACGCCCTGGACTTCGTCAACCAGGAACTTCTGCGCGGCACGGGGGCCCATGATGCGCAGAACCTGCTTGGGGTCGACCGGACCGTTGATGAGCTTCTGTCCGACGCTGACGTGCTCGCCGTCCTCGATGAGAAGACGTGAACGGCGCAGAACCGGGTAGGCGATCTCTTCGGACCCGTCATCCGGGGTGATGACCAGGCGCATCTGGCGCTCGGACTCTTCGATGGTGATGCGGCCGGCTGCTTCAGCAATCGGTGCGACACCCTTCGGAGTACGGGCTTCGAAGAGCTCCTGGATACGGGGCAGACCCTGGGTGATGTCGTCACCACCGCCGGCGGAGACAGCACCACCAGTGTGGAAGGTACGCATGGTCAGCTGGGTACCCGGCTCACCGATGGACTGTGCGGCAATGATGCCCACGGCCTCGCCGATGTCCACGGTCTTGCCGGTGGCCAGCGAACGGCCGTAGCACAGGGCGCAGGTGCCGACGCTGGACTCACAGGTGAGAACGGAGCGGACCTTGACCTCGGTGATGCCGGCTGCGAACAGTTCGGCAATGACGACGTCGCCGCAGTCAGTGCCGGCCGCCGCCAGGACCTTGCCCTTGGCGTCAACGACGTCCACGGCCAGGGTGCGGGCGTATGCGCTGTTCTCGACGTTTTCGTCCAGGACCAGTTCGCCATTGGCGTCAGCCACCGCGATCGGGGTGACGAGGCCGCGTTCGGTGCCGCAGTCCTCTTCACGGACGATGACGTCCTGCGAAACGTCCACCAGACGACGGGTCAGGTAACCCGAGTTGGCGGTACGCAGTGCGGTATCGGCCAGACCCTTACGGGCACCGTGCGTGGCGATGAAGTATTCCAGCACCGACAGGCCCTCGCGGTAGGAGGACTTGATCGGACGCGGGATGATCTCGCCCTTCGGGTTGGCCACCAGGCCACGGATACCCGCGATCTGACGGACCTGCATCCAGTTACCACGGGCACCGGAGGACACCATGCGGTTGATGGTGTTCATCGGCGACAGGCTGTCACGCATCGCCTGGGCGATCTCGTTGGTTGCCTTGTTCCAGATCTCGATCAGTTCCTGGCGACGCTCGTCGTCGTCGATCAGGCCCTTGTCGTACTGGCCCTGGATCTTCGCGGCCATGGTCTCGTAACCGGCGAGGAGCTCCGGCTTAGAGGCCGGGACCTCGATGTCGGAGATGGCGACCGTGACGCCCGAGCGGGTTGCCCAGTAGAAACCGGCATCCTTCAGGTTGTCCAGCGTTGCCGCCGTGACTACCTTCGGGTAGCGCTCGGCGAGGTCGTTGACGATCCGGGACAGCTCGCCCTTGTCGGCAACAGCCTCAACCCACGGGTAGTCCGCAGGCAGCGTCTGGTTGAAGATGACCTGGCCGAGGGAGGTTTCGACCAGTGCGGTCTGACCCGGCTCCCAGCCTTCGGGAGCTTCCCAGCCGGCGTAAGGAACGAAGTCCTCGAGCCGGATCTTGACCTTGGAGTTCAGGTGCAGCTCGTGCAGGTCGAACGCCATGATGGCTTCCGAAACGGAGGAGAAGATCCGGCCTTCGCCAGCTGAACCGACACGCTTAGTGGTCAGGTGGTAGAGACCGATGATCATATCCTGCGAAGGCAGCGTCACCGGGCGGCCATCGGACGGCTTCAGGATGTTGTTCGAGGACAGCATCAGGATCCGGGCTTCGGCCTGGGCTTCGGGGCTCAGCGGCAGGTGGACTGCCATCTGGTCGCCGTCGAAGTCGGCGTTGAAGGCGCCACAAACCAGCGGGTGGAGCTGGATTGCCTTGCCTTCAACGAGCTGCGGCTCGAACGCCTGGATGCCGAGACGGTGCAGGGTAGGTGCACGGTTCAGCAGCACGGGGTGTTCGGTGATGATCTCTTCGAGCACGTCCCAGACCTGCGGGCGGTAGCGCTCGACCATCCGCTTGGCCGACTTGATGTTCTGTGCGTGGTTGAGGTCAACCAGGCGCTTCATCACGAACGGCTTGAAGAGCTCAAGCGCCATCTGCTTCGGCAGACCACACTGGTGCAGCTTCAGCTGCGGGCCGACGACGATCACGGAACGGCCCGAGTAGTCGACGCGCTTACCCAGGAGGTTCTGGCGGAAACGACCCTGCTTGCCCTTGAGCATGTCGCTCAGGGACTTCAGCGGGCGGTTGCCCGGTCCGGTGACCGGACGGCCGCGGCGGCCGTTGTCGAAGAGGCTGTCAACAGCTTCCTGAAGCATGCGCTTCTCGTTGTTGACGATGATCTCCGGGGCACCGAGGTCAAGCAGGCGCTTGAGGCGGTTGTTGCGGTTGATCACTCGGCGGTACAGGTCGTTGAGGTCGGAGGTCGCGAAGCGGCCACCGTCCAGCTGGACCATCGGGCGCAGTTCCGGCGGGATCACCGGGACGGCGTCCAGCACCATGCCGAGCGGGCTGTTGTTGGTGGTCAGGAACGCGTTGACCACCTTGAGCCGCTTCAGGGCGCGGGTCTTGCGCTGGCCCTTGCCGTTGGCGATGATGTCGCGCAGCAGGTCCGACTCGGCCTGCATGTCGAAGCCCTCAAGACGCTTCTTGATGGCCTCGGCACCCATGGAGCCTTCGAAGTACATGCCGTAGCGGTCACGCAGTTCGCGGTACAGGCCCTCGTCACCTTCGAGGTCGGCGACCTTGAGGTTCTTGAAGCGGTCCCAGACCTGCTCGAGGCGCTCGATCTCAGCATCCGCGCGCTTGCGGACGTTGGCCATCTGGCGGTCGGCGGAGTCGCGGGCCTTCTTCTTGTCAGCAGCCTTGGCGCCTTCACCCTCGAGGCGCGCGATCTCGTTTTCGAGGTCGCGGGCGATCGTGGCGATGTCCGAGTCGCGGTTGTCGATCAGCTGCTTCTTCTCGATGTCGTGCTCAACCTGGAGGTTGGGCAGTTCCTCGTGACGGGCATCAGCGTCGACGCTGGTGATCATGTAGGCGGCGAAGTAGATGACCTTTTCGAGGTCCTTCGGCGCCAGGTCAAGGAGGTAGCCCAGGCGGGACGGTACACCCTTGAAGTACCAGATGTGCGTGACCGGGGCGGCCAGCTCGATGTGGCCCATGCGCTCACGGCGCACCTTGGCACGGGTGACCTCAACGCCACACCGCTCGCAGATGATGCCCTTGAAGCGCACGCGCTTGTACTTGCCGCAGTAGCATTCCCAGTCGCGGGACGGGCCGAAGATCTTCTCGCAGAAGAGACCGTCCTTCTCGGGCTTGAGCGTGCGGTAGTTGATGGTTTCCGGCTTCTTAACCTCGCCGTAAGACCAGCCACGGATGTCTTCCGCGGTGGCGAGGCCGATCTGCATGAGGCCGAAGGAGGATTCGCTGGACATATGGTCCCTGTTCTCTCTTGTTCTCTAAATTCTGAAGTCTTGGGTTACGGGAAGAGGGAGGTGGCGTCCGACGGCGGGTGGTGACCCGCCGTCGGACCCCGCCTGCTAGACCTCTTCTACGGAACTGGGCTCTGCACGAGACAGATCGATGCCCAGTTCTTCCGCAGCCGTGAAGACTGCGTCATCAGAGTCACGCATTTCAATTGTGGTTCCGTCCGTGGAAAGAACTTCCACGTTCAGGCACAGCGACTGCATTTCCTTGATCAAGACCTTGAAGGACTCAGGAACGCCCGGCTCCGGGATGTTCTCGCCCTTGACGATGGCTTCGTAGACCTTCACACGACCGTGGATATCATCCGACTTGATCGTGAGGAGCTCCTGGAGCGTGTAGGCGGCGCCATAGGCTTCGAGCGCCCACACTTCCATTTCACCGAAGCGCTGGCCACCGAACTGTGCCTTACCACCCAGCGGCTGCTGCGTGATCATGGAGTACGGGCCGGTGGAGCGCGCGTGGATCTTGTCGTCCACCAGGTGGTGGAGCTTCAGGATGTACATGTAGCCGACCGAGATCGGATCCGGGAACGGCTCGCCGGAGCGGCCGTCAAACAGGCGGGTCTTGCCCGAAGAGTTGATCAGGCGGTCGCCGTCGCGGGTGACGTTGGTGGAGTCGAGCAGGCCCGTGATTTCTTCTTCACGAGCACCGTCGAAGACCGGCGTTGCGACAGTGGTCTGGCCACTCTCACGCGGCAGGTTCGGCAGCTGCTTGACCCACTCGGGCTCGCCCTCGATCTTCCAGCCGGTCTTGGCAACCCAGCCGAGGTGCGTTTCGAGCACCTGGCCGACGTTCATACGGCCCGGAACACCCAGCGGGTTCAGGACGATATCAACGGGGGTGCCGTCGGCAAGGAAGGGCATGTCCTCGATCGGAAGGATCTTGGAGATAACACCCTTGTTGCCGTGACGGCCGGCGAGCTTGTCGCCGTCGGTGATCTTGCGCTTGGCGGCCACGTAGACGCGGACCAGCTGGTTGACGCCCGGGGGCAGCTCGTCGTCGTTGTCGCGGTCGAAGACGCGGACACCGATCACGGTGCCGGACTCGCCGTGCGGAACCTTCAGCGATGTGTCGCGCACTTCGCGGGACTTCTCACCGAAGATGGCGCGCAGCAGGCGCTCTTCCGGGGTCAGCTCGGTCTCGCCCTTGGGCGTGACCTTACCTACCAGGATGTCGCCGGCTTCGACCTCGGCACCGATGTGGATGATGCCGCGCTCGTCCAGGCCTGCCAGGACTTCCTCGGACACGTTCGGGATGTCACGGGTGATTTCCTCGGCACCAAGCTTGGTGTCGCGGGCGTCGATCTCGTGCTCCTCGATGTGGATCGAGGACAGGACGTCCTCGGCCACGATCCGCTGGGACAGGATGATGGCATCCTCGAAGTTGTGGCCTTCCCATGACATGAATGCCACGAGCAGGTTCTTACCGAGGGCGAGCTCGCCCTGGTCCGTTGCCGGGCCGTCAGCGATGATGCCGCCGACCTCCAAGCGCTGGCCTTCGTTCACCAGGACACGGTGGTTGTAGCAGTTGCCCTGGTTGGAGCGGGCGAACTTGTTGATCCGGTAGTTGGTCTCCGTGCCGTCGTCGTTGAGCATGATGACGAGCTCGGCGGAAACCTCGGTGACCACACCGGCCTTCTTCGCGATGACTACGTCACCGGCGTCGACGGCGGCGGCGCGCTCCATGCCGGTGCCGACGAACGGCGCCTCGGAGCGGACCAGCGGGACAGCCTGGCGCTGCATGTTGGCACCCATGAGTGCACGGTTGGCATCGTCATGCTCGAGGAACGGGATCAGGGCGGTAGCCACGGACACCATCTGGCGCGGGGAAACGTCCATGAACTCGACGTCGGCGGCGGGAACCAGCACGGGCTCGCCTCCACCACCACGGGCACGGACCAGCACGGTCTCTTCGGCGAAACGCTTGTTCTCGTCGAGGGGGGCGTTGGCCTGTGCGATCAGGACCTCGGCCTCGTCGTCGGCGGTGAGGTACTGGACCTCATCGGAAACGACACCCTCGGAGACCAGGCGGTACGGGGTCTCGATGAAGCCGAACGGGTTGATGCGTCCGTAGGAAGCCAGCGAACCGATCAGACCGATGTTCGGGCCTTCAGGGGTTTCGATGGGGCACATACGTCCGTAGTGGGACGGGTGCACGTCACGAACTTCCATGCCGGCGCGGTCACGGGACAGACCACCCGGGCCAAGCGCGGACAGGCGGCGCTTGTGGGTGAGGCCCGAGAGCGGGTTGTTCTGGTCCATGAACTGTGACAGCTGGGAGGTTCCGAAGAACTCCTTGATGGCTGCCACGACGGGGCGGATGTTGATCAGGGTCTGCGGCGTGATGGCCTCGACGTCCTGGGTCGTCATACGCTCGCGGACAACGCGCTCCATGCGGGACAGTCCGGTGCGGACCTGGTTCTCGATGAGCTCGCCGACGGCGCGGATGCGGCGGTTGCCGAAGTGGTCGATGTCATCGATCTCGACGCGCAGCTCGTGGTCCTGGCCGTCGCGCTTGCCCATGAGGGTCTTCTCACCGGCGTGCAGGGCTACCAGGAACTTGATCATGGCAACGATGTCTTCAACGTGCAGCACGGATGCTTCCTTGTCGCCAAGGGAGCGGTCGATGCCGAGCTTGCGGTTGATCTTGTAACGGCCGACCTTGGCCAGATCGTAGCGCTTGGAGTTGAAGTACAGGTTGTCCAGCAGGGACTGGGCAGCCTCGACGGTGGGCGGCTCGCCCGGTCGCAGCTTCCGGTAGATGTCCAGCAAGGCGTCTTCGCGGGTTTCGGTGGCGTCCTTCTCCAGCGTTGCGCGCATGGAGTCGTACTGGCCGAACTCTTCGAGGATCTGGCCTTCGGTCCAGCCGAGGGCCTTCAGCAGCACGGTGACGGACTGCTTGCGCTTGCGGTCGAGGCGAACGCCGACCTGGTCGCGCTTGTCGATTTCGAGTTCGAACCAGGCGCCGCGGGACGGGATGATCTTCGCGGTGAAGATGTCCTTGTCGCTGGTCTTGTCCGCGGTGCGCTCGAAGTAGGCGCCCGGGGAACGGACCAGCTGGGACACGACGACACGCTCGGTGCCGTTGACGACGAAGGTGCCCTTCTCGGTCATCAGCGGGAAGTCACCCATGAACACGGTCTGCTGCTTGATTTCGCCCGTGTTGTTGTTCATGAATTCGGCCTTGACGTACAGCGGAGCCGAGTAGGTAGCGTCCCGGTCCTTGCACTCGGCCATGGTGTACTTCGGATCAGCGAACTCCGGCTCGGAGAAGCTCAGGGACATGGTGCCCTGGAAGTCCTCGATCGGGGAGATCTCTTCGAAGATGTCAGACAGGCCCGAAGTGGTGGCGACGCTGAGGTCGCCTTCTTCGACGGCCTTCGCGACGCGTGCCTGCCAGCGTTCGTTTCCGACCAGCCAGTCGAAGCTGTCGGTTTGCAGGGCAAGCAGATTCGGAACGTCAAGCGGTTCGTGAATCTTTGCGAAGGAGAGCCGGCGGGTTGCACCGTCGGTGCTGTCGGCATTGATAGCGGTAGCGTTGTTTACATTAGAGGTGCTCGAGGCGACCAAGAGGGATCCTTCCACAGACCTTCAGGCGTTTTCAGATCTCCCCCGTTATGCACCCTGCGAAGTGACTCCGCAGTGCTACCAGTCCGGTTCCGCTATATGACCCGGGACCCCGCTGCCCATGCTGGTGCGCGTTGTAGACGGCACATTGATGGAGCAGCTGTCAGGCTAAGCCCACCGCTATATGAAGGCTGAAGGTAAACAGGGAAGACGCAAATATCTACGATACGGCAAAGCAACCTACTTGTCTACCCCACTTGCGGCGTGAATGCAAGCACGGCTCCCGCTCCCCCACGGCCTCGCCGCAGGTTCGCCCACAGCCGGGCCGCTTCCGCGGAATGGCTCCGTGATGGGGCTCACGATAGCCTTGGAGGACATCATTAGAGATCGGAAGAGATAACCATGAGCAACTCCGCGGACAACAATGATGTTGTCATCCTCGCCGCCGCCCGCACCCCGCAGGGCCGGCTGAACGGGCAGCTGGCCAGCTTCACCGCCGTCGAACTCGGCGCCCACGCGATCCGGGCGGCCCTGGCCGCCAGCGGAGTGAAGCCGGACCAGGTCGATTCGGTGGTCATGGGCCAGGTACTGCAGGCCGGAGCGGGCCAGAACCCGGCCCGGCAGAGCGCCATCGGCGCCGGCATCGGCTGGAACGTCCCCACCGTCACCATCAATAAGGTCTGCCTCTCGGGCCTCACCGCCGTGATCGACGCGGCCCGGATGATCCGCAGCGGCGACGCCACGGTCGTCGTCGCCGGCGGCCAGGAATCGATGAGCCGGGCACCGCACCTGCTGCCCGGCTCGCGGCAGGGCTGGACCTACGGCTCGGTCCAGGCACTCGACGCCGCCGCCCACGATGGCCTCACCGACGCCTTCGACGGGCAGTCGATGGGCCTGTCCACGGAGAGCAAGAACGTCACGCTCGGCATCGACCGCACCTCCCAGGACGAAGTGGCCGCGGCATCGCACCAGCGCGCCGCCACGGCGGCGAAGGACGGGGTGTTCGACGGCGAAATCGCCCCAATCAGCGTCAAGCAGCGCAAGGGCGACCCGATCCTGGTCGGCACCGACGAGGGGATCCGCCCGGACACGTCCGTCTCATCCCTGGCGGGCCTGCGCGCGGCCTTCGCCACGGACGGCACCATCACGGCCGGCAACTCCTCCCCGCTCTCCGACGGCGCCGCCGCCCTGGTCCTCACCTCGCGGAAGTTCGCAGAGGACCACGGCCTGGACTACCTGGCCGTGGTCGGTAAGCCCGGGCAGGTCGCCGGACCGGACAATTCGCTGCACTCCCAGCCCTCCAATGCGATCAAGAACGCGCTGGACAAGGCCGGCTGGTCCACCGGGGACCTGGACTTCATCGAGATCAACGAAGCCTTCGGTTCCGTGGCCGTGCAGTCGCTCAAGGACCTGGACTACCCGCTGGAACAGTGCAACATCCACGGCGGCGCCATCGCCCTGGGCCACCCGATCGGGGCCTCGGGGGCCCGGCTGGCCCTGCACGCGGCCCACGAGCTGAAGCGGCGCGGCACCGGCAAGGCCGCCGTGTCGCTCTGCGGCGGCGGCGGCCAGGGCGAGGCCCTGCTGCTGTACCGCGACTGATGACCGAGCTCGTCTCGGGCCAGGGCCGCGGCGGCGGTGCCGGCAGGAAGCGCTTCCTCGCCGACGCCGCCGCGCGCGGTCTTGCGGTGGAGCTGGTTGAGCGGCTGGCCGCCAGCAGCCTGGAGGAGGCCGCCGGTATCCTCGGGATCGCCCCCGGCGACATCGTGAAATCACTCGTGGTCAAGCACAAGGACGGCAGCTTCCTCTTCGCCCTCGTTCCCGGCGACCGCCAGATCTCCTGGCCCAAGCTCCGCCAGCTGGTCGGCGTCAACAAGCTCTCCCTGCCCAGCGCCGACGTCGCCCTCGCGGCGACCGGCTACGAGCGCGGCACGATCACCCCGCTCGGCAGCATCTCCCCGTGGCCGGTCTACGCGGACAGCACCATCACCGGCCGGCGGATTTCGATGGGCGCCGGCGAACACGGCTACAGCGCGTTCGTCGACGCCGACGCGCTCACCGCGGCGCTCGGCGCCATCGTCGCGGACATCACCGAGCCACTGCAATGACAAACCGGGCGCAGTGAGAAAGTAGCCCAGCCGGGTTAACACCACCGTCCGTCCAGGGGTGTCCGACCCGACAACTGCTCCGTAACTGCCGTCATGGGTGCTGACAACGGCAGTTACGGAGCAGTGGACGGTGATGCGCCGGCGTCAGGCGGTGACGGTCAGCGGAGCCCCGTTGACTGTGAGCCGCCAGTTACTCTGGCTGAACACGGCCGCGTCCAGGGTGCCGCGGGCCACGACGTAGTCGATGATGCGCTGGCGGATCTCCTGCTGGCTATTTGAGAGCACCGGCGCCGTCTTCACGGCCGGGAAGTTGCCTCCACCGCTCTGTCGGTAGTTGTTGATCGCCATCGCGAATTCCTGGCCGGCCGGCACGGGCGAACCGCCGTACGTCAGGTTCATGATCCTGTCCCCCACCGGGCGGGCGAGGTCGATCTCGTAGTCCAGCGGGGCGTCCAGGCCGTAGACGACGTCGTAGTTGTAGTCCGGGGTGCCGTTCGGCGCCATCGCGGTGGCCGCGTTCGTGACGTCCTGGGCGCTGGCCGTCGTGCCGGAGACCGGCTTGAAGTACTGCGCTGACCATTCGAGGTAGGCCTTGACCTGGGCGCCGGTGACCTTGATCGACAACAGTGTGTTGTCGAAGATGTAGAGCCCGGCCACGTCGCGGATGGTCAGCGGCCCGGCTTTGACATCCACCGACCGCGAGAACGCCGCCGCGATGGAGAGGACCGGAAGCCCGGCTGCCGGCCCGTTGGCCAGCTCCGCCTTGATGGTGCTCGCCTGGACATAGTTGATCGCGTCGATCGCGGCCGAGTCGCCCCAGCAGGCGGTCGCCGTGCTCAGCGGTGCGGTGGACGTGCCGATCACTTGGTTCACATACTTCGGTCGCCTCGTGGCCGGCCTGCACGGCGCCGACGACGGCGGGGTCAGCATCGACGGTCTTGGCGTCGAGGAGGTGCGAGTGCGCCGAGGCGACGGTCCACTGGCCCCGGTCCTTGACGAGCTGCAGGTCGATCACGGCGACACGCATCCCCCACTTGAGGGGTTCGGTCAGGAGCACCTGCCGGCCGGTGGCCTTGTTGGTGACGAAGCGCTCGGGGATCTCCAGGTGGGCGTGCCCGACGAGGATCGCGTCGATCCCGGGGACCTCCTCAGCGAGCTGGGTGGAGGCATTCTCGGGGAACGGCAGCGCATCGCCGTAGGAAGAACCCGGCGTCGCGCCCGAGTGGCTGGAGACGATGACGACGTCGGCTCCGGCCGCCTTCATCTGCGGGATTACGGTCTTGGCCTCCTCGACGATCCCGTTGAAGTCGAGCTTGCCCTGGACGTTGTCGCGGTCCCAGAGCGCGCAGCCGGGGGTCACGAAGCCGACGAGGCCCACGGTCAGCCAGCCACTCTCGGTCTTGACGCGCTTGAGGATGTACGGGGTGAAAGCGCGCTGGCCGGTGACGGCGTCGTGCACGTTCGCGCCGAGCAGCGGGAAATCCAGCTGCTTCTCCCAGGTCCGCAGCAGCGGGATGCCATAGTTGAATTCGTGGTTGCCGAGCGCGACGGCGTCGTAGCCCACGGCGTTCATGGCCAGCGCCATGGGGTGCTTGACGGTCTCGGAGATGGGGTTGACCTTGGCGAAGTAGTAGGCCAGGGGCGTGCCCTGGATCGTGTCGCCGGAGTCGATGGTGAGGGTGTTGCCGGCGCCGCGCTCGGCCCGCACCGCCTTGATCAGGGTGGCGGCCTGCGCGATGCCGATCTTGTTTCCTCCGTTGTCCGAGTAGGGCACGTCCTTGAAGTAGTCCCAGTTGAAGACGTTGTTGTGCAGGTCGGTGGTGCCGAGCACGGTCAGCTGGAACTGCTTCTTCCCGCGGGCCGGCGCGGCCTGGGCCGCCGGGGCGCCGGAGAGGGCGGCAGCGGCAGCGCTGCCGCCGACGAAGGCCGCGGTGAGCATGGCCCGGCGGGAGAACGAAGGATTCGGATCGGTCATGGGGTGGACTCCTCAGGGTTTGGCGGCCGGTCGGCACAAAGCCAAAGTCTAGGGGCCCCGCACTCTCCTGAAAAGGAGAGCCCACAATCATTTACACAAGGTTCACCCGCGGCGCTTCCAGCCCGGAACGCAGGAAACCCCGCCCACCGAAGTGGACGGGGTTTCCCGGAAAGACTGGGGCGTTCGAAATCGTCGAGCGTCCCGGGCAGGGCAAGTTACTTGAGGGTAACCGTTGCGCCGGCCTCTTCGAGCTGAGCCTTGGCCTTCTCTGCGGCTTCCTTGGTGGCGCCTTCGAGAACAGCCTTCGGTGCACCGTCGACCAGGTCCTTGGCTTCCTTGAGGCCGAGGGAGGTGATGGCGCGAACTTCCTTGATCACTGCGATCTTCTTGTCGCCAGCAGCTTCGAGGATGACGTCGAAGTCGGTCTTCTCTTCAACCTCTTCAGCGGCGCCGCCGGCGGGGCCAGCAACAGCAACCGCAGCAGCGGTAACTTCGAAGGTCTCTTCGAAGAGCTTGACGAACTCGGAGAGCTCGATGATGGTCAGTTCCTTGAAAGCTTCAATGAGCTCTTCGTTGGTGAGCTTCGCCATGGTTGGCGTCCTTCCTATAGTGGTGCTTGGCGGCCGGGGCCGTGCCTTCGCACCGGAGTCTGGTTTGAAAGAGAGAGTTAGTTCTCTTCGGCAGCTGCGGCTTCGGCCGGAGCTGCGGCTTCGGCGGTAGCCTCGGCTGCGGGGGCTTCTGCTTCTTCAGCGGCGGGCGCTTCGGCAGCTGCCGGTGCACCGTTCTCTTCTTCAAGCTTGAGGCGCAGTGCGTCGATGATGCGTGCAGCAGCGGCAGCAGGAGCCTTGAGGACGCCTGCAACCTTGGCGAGCTGCAGCTCACGGGACTCGAGTGCTGCCAGGGCAGCAACTTCGCTGGCGTTCAGTGCCTTGCCTTCGAAGTAACCGGTCTTGATAACCAGCTGCTTGTTGGCCTTGGCAAAATCCGTCAGGCTCTTGGCAGCGGCAACTGCGTCACCCTTGATGAACGCGATTGCAGTGGGGCCGGCGAGCTGACCGTCGAATGCTTCGACACCAGCTTCCTTGGCTGCAATTGCGGTCAGGGTGTTCTTGACGACCGAGAACTTGGTTTCCTGGCCGAGAGAAACACGCAGCTGCTTGAGCTGTGCAACGGTGAGCCCACGGTATTCGGTCAGGACAGCGGCGTTCGATTCCTTGAAATCGTTAGTGATCTCAGCTACTGCTGAAACCTTGCTAGGCGTTGCCATAACCCTCCTTCCGGGGATAGTGCCGGTTTGTCCGGGTCCCCGCTCAGATGAGCTAAAACTAAAAACGCCCCGCGCAGATGCACGGGGCTTGGCTCAACGCGGTCATGCCGCGGAGCTTTGCTTCGTTCACCTGCGCCGGCCGCCCTATGTCAGGGTCCTTCGTCTGGAGATCCACTGGCCCTCCCGGCGCAGCTGCAGAATTGAGCCTTGCTTGGGAGAGTGGATTTCCAACAACCGACGGTCTTTGGTCCCATTAGCTTACGGGAAGGGCACCGTGTGCTCCAAATCGGCTCAGCTGACACTGGGCCGGAGGTCCGGCAGCTCCTTTTGCCAGATGCCCGTGACGCCCGCGGTGGTGAACCCGAGCTGCTGGTTGACGGTGAGGAGGTAGCGGTTTTCCGGAGCGTTCCAGGTGTAGAGCACACGCGCGTCCGGGAACTGCTCTGTCAGCCTTTCCATGTTCGCCACCTTGATCAGCAGTCCCAGCTTGTTGCCGCGGTGCTCGCGCAGCACGACGGTGTCGTCCTGGAAAACGACGTCGGGGCGCAGGGCCAGGACGCTGATGGTCGTCAGCCCCACCAGCGTTCCGCTGGCGATGTGCTCGACGGCGGTGACCACCGTCCGGCGTCCCTGCGCGATGGCGACGTCCTCCGCCTCACGGAGGATGCCGCCGTCGAACACCAGGGCCCCGTCGTCGGCGCCGGGGATACCGTCCTCCCCGGCCTCGTTCTCCAGCGCGGCGACGGCCTCGAGCCACTGCTCCGGGCAGCGGTCCGTCCAGTGGTGCAGCCGGTATCGTCCGGCGTTGGCTTCTTCCGCCTCGGCCTGGAGCTCGGCGGCCAGTTTGCTGTCCAGCGGAAGGGCGCAGGAGCTGAACTGTTCGATGTGCTGCAGGGTGTAGCCGGTGTGCTGGGCGAATTCCACCTCCCGGCTGTTCAGTGGCACGAACCCCATACCGGTCCCGGGAATCAGCTGCCCCGCCTTGCTGTCGGCGAGCGTCGCGCCGGGGTGGTTCGTGTCGATCAGGATGGTGCGCCTACCCTCCTCCCGTGCCAGGTGCTCCGCGGCTTCCAGCAACTGCCGCCCGACGCCGCGGCCCTGGAACTCCGGCAGGATGTCGAGGGTGAATTCGGCCAGGTCCAGGTTGTCCGCGAGCGGCAGGGCAATGTCCACGGTTCCGACGATCTGGTTGCCGAACTTGGCCACCAGGATCACCTGGCGTTCATAGGGGTCCGCCATCTCCAGCAGCTTCTCCAGCGGCGCGTAGGCCAGGTCATCGCTCCCCCAGGTCTGCATCCGGACCTTCCGCCCCACTTCGACGGCGGCAAGGAAGTCCGCTGCATCCGGTCCGTCCAGCGAATCCGGGATCCAGAGCTGCTCGACCCGTACCTCTTGTGCCTTAGCGGGCATGTTCCCAGCCATCCTGCCGCCCAATGCTCTACCGCCTCATGCGCTGCCCGGCCCGCGCCGGGCTTTCAAGCGTCAGCATATGCCCGTTTGGGTCCGCATTCCATGGCCGGCACCGGGAAGTTTGCGGACGGCCGGAACGCAGCCGGTGGTCACTGGGACGCCGTTGCAGTCCCGGCCGTGACGGACCGTTGCCATTCCCCGTCCCAGCCGGCCGGACGGAAGCCGAGGGCCACGTTGATGGCCAGCATGTGGTCGTTTTCGGCGGCGTTGAAGGTGGTGACGCGTTCGACCTCCGGGAAGTCGGCCAGACGGCGGAGGTTGGCGATCTTGACCAGCATGCCCAGGCGGTGGCCGCGGTGGTTGGCGGCCACCAGGGTGTCGTCCTGCTCGGCGAGCCACGGCTTGCTGGGCGCCAGTTCGAGCACGGAGTACGCCGCCAGCTCGCCGCTCTCTCGGTGCCAGGCCGCAGCCACGAGCGAGACATTGCCGGCCTGCTTCCAGGTGTCCTCCACGTGCCGGACGCGTGCAACGTCCCAGATTTCCTCGTCAAAGCTGAGGCCTCCCGTGGGCGCGTCCGTGCTCATCCGTGACATCAGCACGGCAAGCTGCGCCACGTATTCGTCCGGGCAGCGGTCCGTCCAAGTCAGCAGCTCGTACCCGGCGGCCTTGGTCCGCGCGTCCCGCTCCAAGCCGTCCAGCGCCGGCGCCGCAGCAGCGAGATCCAGGCTGCTGAACCGCTCCACCTGTTCGAGTTGGTAGCCTGCCGCCACGGCGAAACGGACGCCGCGGGCCGCGGTCGGCAGTGCGCCGGTTCCGGTCAGCGGGGCGATCATGTCCGGGCCGTTGGCGTCGAAGTCCGCCGGGTGTTCCGTGAAACTCATCAGCACGCTGCGGCCCTCAGCGGCGGCCAACTCCTCCGCGTGCTCCAGCAGCGCCCGGCCGATCCCGCGGCCTCCGTGCGCCCTGAGCACGGCGACGTGCAGGAGTGCGCGGCCGAGGTTCTCCTGTTGCTCGAAGCGGATCCAGGACTTCGCCACCATCCGGCCCTCAACGCGGACGAAGAAGATCCGCATCCGGGTGTAGGCGTTGTCGCGCCAAAAGCGCAGCCGCGCCCGGGGCGCCGTCGCCCGGTCCAGGCTTCCCCAGGTCTCAAGGGTCAGCGCGTCACAGAGCCGGCCGAATTCGTGAAAATCCGCGGCGTCCGGCGCGTCGACGGATTCCGGAAGGATCAGGGGTTCGATGAGGTACGTCGCTGGAGTCACCGAAACAGCCTAACCGGGGTCCGGAATGCAGAAAAGACCGCCCCGCGGATGCGGGACGGTCTTTTCAGTGCTTACAACGGCAAGCCGAGAGGGGATTAGACCTCGGTCAGAACCTTGGTGACGTTGGGGTCAACCGAGATGCCCGGGCCGAACGTCGTGGCGACGGTGGCCTTCTGGATGTAGCGGCCCTTGGAAGCGGACGGCTTGAGGCGAAGGACCTCTTCCAGAGCGGCAGCGTAGTTCTCGGCCAGCTTGATGGCGTCGAAGGAAACCTTGCCGATGATGAAGTGCAGGTTCGAGTGCTTGTCGACGCGGAAGTCGATCTTGCCGCCCTTGATGTCGTTGACAGCCTTGGTGACGTCAGCGGTCACGGTGCCGGTCTTCGGGTTCGGCATCAGGTTACGCGGGCCGAGGACCTTACCGAGGCGGCCAACCTTGCCCATGAGGTCAGGGGTGGCGACGGCGGCGTCGAAGTCGGTCCAGCCGCCGGCGATCTTCTCGATCAGGTCGTCGGAACCGACGAAGTCGGCGCCGGCTGCGATCGCGGCCTCAGCCTTGTCGCCAGTGGCGAAGACGAGGACGCGGGCGACCTTGCCGGTGCCGTGCGGCAGGTTGACGGTGCCGCGGACCATCTGGTCGGCCTTGCGGGGGTCGACACCCAGGCGGAACGCGACCTCAACGGTGGCGTCGAACTTGGACGGGTTGGTGTCCTTGGCGAGGGTCACTGCCTCGAACGGCGCGTAGAACTTCTCCGCGTCGATCTTGGCGGCGGCTGCCTCATATGCTTTGCTGCGCTTTGCCATGCTGCTTATTCTCCTTGTGCAGTTGTGGTCTGCGGACCGCGCTGGGCCCTGCCACAGTCGGAATTCCGAACGGTTGATCCGTTCCGGGTTCCCGACATTTCAATGTTTAGGTGGTGCCGGTCGCCCGGCTGTGCTGCCCGGCGTCGGTCTCGGTTTCCCGAACCCGGAGCCGCATCAGCGGTGGGGAATTAACCCTCGACGGTGATACCCATGGAGCGGGCGGTGCCGGCGATGATCTTCGCGGCGCCTTCCAGGCTGGTGGCGTTGAGGTCTTCCATCTTGGTGGAGGCGATCTCGTTGACCTGGGCCTGGGTCAGCTTCGCAACCTTGACGGTGTGCGGGGTAGCCGAACCCTTGGCGACGCCTGCAGCCTTCTTGATGAGCTCTGCAGCCGGCGGGGTCTTGGTGATGAACGTGAACGAACGGTCTTCGTAGACGGTGATTTCAACCGGAATAACGTTGCCGCGCTGGGCTTCCGTCGCAGCGTTGTACGCCTTGCAGAATTCCATGATGTTGACACCGTGCTGGCCAAGCGCAGGACCGATCGGCGGGGCCGGGTTAGCGGCACCTGCCTGGATCTGCAGCTTGATGAGGCCGGTGACCTTCTTCTTGGGAGCCAATGTAGGGTCCTTCTCTCAATTACGTCCTGGGACACAGGAGCGTGCCTCAGGTTGTTGGCCGCCATGGCGAGGCGGCCTGCCGCTCCAAGGCTGCTAAGCGGGCAGCCCGGGGCGAATTCTGTCGGTGTTGCTAGATCTTGCTGACCTGGTTGAACGCCAGCGTGACCGGGGTCTCGCGCTCAAAGATGGAAACCAGCACCACGAGGGTCTGCGAATCCACCTTGATCTCGGAGATCGTGGCGGGAAGGGTCTCGAAGGGACCTTCCTTGACGATAACCGATTCGCCGACCTCGAAGTCGACGTCGACCGCGGCGGCAGCGTGCTTGACCGGCTTGCCCTTCTCGGCCTGCTCTTCTTCGAAGACCGGGGCGAGCATGGAGAAGACCTCGTCGAGGCGCAGCGGCACGGGGTTGTGGGCGTTGCCCACGAAGCCGGTGACGCCGGGGGTGTGGCGGACGGCGCCCCATGAGGCGTCGGTCAGGTCCATGCGGACCAGCACGTAGCCGGGGATGCGGACGCGGTTGATGACCTTGCGCTGAGCGTTCTTGATCTCAACGACTTCCTCCATCGGGACCTGGATTTCGAAGATGTAATCTTCCATGTCCAGGGTCTGGATGCGGGTCTCAAGGTTTGCCTTAACGCGGTTTTCGTAGCCGGCGTAGGAGTGGATGACGTACCAGTCACCCTCCTGGCGGCGCAGCTTGGCCTTGAATTCGTCGGCGGGGTCGACCTCGGCCGCGGCGGCGGCAGCCGCGAGGGCGTCGCCGGTCCCGGTCTCCTCGGCAGCTACGGCCTCGTCAGCAGTCTCATCGGCGGCGTCGGATTCGGGCGCAGCAGACACAGCCTCGGACTCTTCCGTGGCTTCCGCCGCGGCGTCCTGGCTCTTATCCAGCTCAGTCTCAGTTACCTCGAGCTCCTGCTCAGACACTTGGTCTCCTGCTTCCTCATTGCCTAACATGCCTATTTAAATGACTCAATTCCGCACACCCCGCGGAAGCTCCGGTTTCCCGGAGGTCCACGCAGTCTGCGGACCGGTCGCCTTAGCGGTCCGTGGCGCCTGTTCCGCCGAAGACCCAGCTCACTCCGGTCCCGAAGGCCAGGTCCAGCAGGGTGACGATCACCATCATGATGACCACGAACACCAGCACCACGAGCGTGTAGTTGATCAGTTCCTTGCGGGTGGGCGCAACGACTTTCTTCAGTTCGCCGATGACCTGGCGGATGAAGAGTGCAATCCGAGCGAAGAATCCTGCCTTGGGGGCATTCTTGGCGGGGCGGCCTTTGGAGCTGCTGGCAGCTGTTTCGGTCACCTGATCCTCACTCATCCTCGCGATGTCGGATACCCGGCTCTGAACTGAACCATGGTTGCTGCGCTGGTTCCGGTAAACCCCGGAACAGCTTGCGCAGGGCAGACAGGACTCGAACCTGCAACCTGCGGTTTTGGAGACCGCTGCGCTACCAATTGCGCCACTACCCTATGGATCGAAAACCGGTCAGACCGCGCATTTCCGCAGGCTTCCCTGAGGCGCAAGCCATCATCGTGTTTTCAACACCGGAGAACCAGTCTACGCAACAACTGCGTCCACGTCGAACCGGCTCCCTCCGGACCCCTGGCTGCCTGCGGAAACGGCGGACCCTGAAGTCGCATTCCCGCTCTGGGTCACATTCATACCCGGCACCCCGGAGGATCCGCTGAACAGCATAGAGTAGATTTCGTCGAATCCCACATCCAGCCACGAGCTGAACGCGAAGAACGGACCCGCAATGCCTGCCGCCCGCATTTCCCAGCGCATTTCCGCCATAGCCGAATCCGCCACACTGGCTGTCGATGCCAAGGCGAAGGCGTTGAAGGCGGCCGGCCGGCCTGTGATCGGCTTCGGCGCCGGCGAACCCGATTTCCCGACTCCCGGCTACATCGTCCAGGCAGCCATCGAGGCCGCGAGCCGGCCGAAGTACCACCGCTACTCCCCCGCCGGCGGCCTGCCTGAACTGAAGCAGGCCATCGCGGACAAGACCCTCCGGGATTCCGGCTACAAGGCCGAGGCGTCCCAGGTGCTCGTCACCAACGGCGGCAAGCAGGCGGTGTACAACACCTTCGCCACCCTGCTGGATCCGGGCGACGAAGTGATCGTGCCTGCGCCGTTCTGGACCACCTACCCGGAGGCGATCCGGCTGGCCGGCGGCGTTCCGGTGGAGGTCTTCGCCGGCCCGGAACAGGGCTACCTGGTGACCGTTGAACAGCTGGAAGCGGCCGTCACGGACCGCACCAAGATCCTGCTCTTCGTCTCCCCGTCCAACCCGACGGGCGCCGTCTACTCGCCGGAACAGGTCAAGGAGATCGGCCAGTGGGCCGCCGCCAGGGGCCTCTGGGTGGTCACCGACGAGATCTACGAGCACCTGACATACGACGGCGTGCCCTTCACCTCGATCGCCACGGCCGTCCCCGAACTCGGCGACAAGGTGGTCATCCTCAACGGCGTCGCCAAGACCTACGCTATGACCGGCTGGCGGGTGGGCTGGATGATCGGCCCGGCCGACGTCATCAAGGCCGCCACCAACCTGCAGTCGCATGCCACCTCCAACGTTTCCAACATCATGCAGATCGCTGCCCTCGCGGCCGTTTCCGGCCCGCTCACCGCGGTTGATGAGATGAAGGTGGCCTTTGACCGCCGCCGGAAGGCCATCGTGGCCGGGCTCAACGCGATCGAGGGCGTGGACTGCCCCACACCCAAGGGTGCCTTCTACGTCTACGCCGACGTCCGGGCGCTGCTGGGCAAGGAGTTCCCCACCGCGAACGGCCCGGTTCGGCCCTCGACGTCGGCCGAACTCGCCGCGCTGATCCTTGACGAGGTGGAAGTCGCTGTGGTGCCCGGCGAGGCCTTTGGCCCGTCCGGCTACCTGCGCTTGTCCTACGCACTGGGCGACGAGGACCTCGCCACCGGCGTCGGCCGACTCCAAGACTTCCTCGGCAAGGCCAAGTAGCGGCCCTCTCTCAGATTTCGCAGCTCAAACACCGACGTTCCCTCCCCTTTAGCGGGTGGGACGCCGACGCTCCCGCAGGTCCTGCCCGAGTCCCACGAACGCTTCCGCACTTACTACGGGAGCGTTCGTCGTAACCGCCCGAACTGCGGGAGCGTCTGCCGTCCGGCCGCCGGAACTGCGGGAGCGTCGGGTGGCAGACCCCCAGACGTGAGGGAGGGCTAGAGGAGGCGGCGCTCCGCGGCCCAGCGGGTCAGCTCGTGCCGGCTGGAGAGCTGGAGTTTTCGCAGCACCGCCGAGACGTGGGTTTCGACTGTCTTGATCGAGATGAACAGCTCCTTGGCCACTTCCTTGTAGCTGTAGCCCCGCGCGATCAGCCGCATCACCTCAAGTTCGCGGGCCGACAGCCGGTCCAGTTCGTCGTCGGCGATGTCCGCCGGGGCGGTGCCGAAGGCGTCGAGGACAAAGCCCGCCAGCCGGGGTGAGAAGACGGCGTCGCCGCCCGCCACGCGGCGCACCGCGTCGCTGATCCCCGCCCCTGAAATGCTCTTGGTGACGTAGCCCCGTGCCCCGGCGCGGATCACGGAGACGACGTCCTCGGCGGCATCCGAAACGCTTAGCGCAAGGAACCTGGTGCTGCCCAGCAGCGCCGCGGAGCCGGCCAGGACCTCGCGTCCGCCGCCGCCCAGTCCGCCGGGGAGGTGGACGTCCAGCAGCACGACGTCGGGGCGCGCCTCGGCGATGACGGCGACGGCTTCTTCCACGGTGCCCGCCTCGCCGACCACCAGGATGCCGGGATCCAGGTCGGCCTTCAGCCCGGAGCGGAAGATGGCGTGGTCATCGACGATCACCACGCGCGTGGCCCCGTGAGGGGTCCCGGCCCCGCTGCTGGCCAGGGGCTGGGTGCTCATGGCTGGTCCTCTCCGTTGGTTCGGGTGCCGTTGCTGGCGGCGGTGTTGTTGGCGGTGGCAGCGAGCGGCAACCGGAGCCGCACCTCGGTGCCGTCGGCGCTGCTGGCGATGGCGGCGGTGCCTCCGTGGCGCCGCATCCGGCCGATGATGGATTCCCGGACGCCCAGGCGGTCGGCAGGGATCGAGCCCGGATCAAACCCCGGCCCCCGGTCCTTGACGAAGACCTCGGCGGCGTCATCGGTGACCTCCAGGTACACCGAGACGGCGCCGCCGCCGTGCCGGGCCGCGTTGAGCATGGCCTCGCGCGCTGCCTGGACCAGGGCCTCGAGGCGTTCGGTCATGGCGCAGTCCCCCACGGTCACGACTTCCACGGCGTGCCCCAGGGAGTCCTCCACGTCCGCGGCGACAGCCTTGAGTCCGGCGGAGAGCTGGCCCGAGTCCGGCCCGGGGTCACGGTAGAGCCAGCCCCGCAGCTCCCGTTCCTGGGCGCGGGCGAGGCGGACGACGTCGTGCTCGTTGGCGGCGCGCCGCTGGATGAGCGCCAGAGTTTGGAGCACGGAGTCGTGCAGGTGGGCGGCGATCTCGGCCCGTTCGGTGGCACGGACCCGGCCGGTGCGCTCGGCTTCCAGATCGCGCCAGAACTTCAGCCCCCAGGGCAGCAACACCAGCGCCACGCCGCCCAGGACGGCCACGGAGGCCAGCAGGGCGAGCCAGGTCTGCTCCCAGGAGCCCGAGCCGGAAACCATCAGCAGCACCCCGGCCACCACCAGGGCGAGCCCGGCCGCGAGCCGTGCCCAGCCGCCGGCCTGGTCAGCTTTTGTCTTGTCCACGAGGCCGGCCCGCCGCGTTTCATCCAGCTGCATCCAGGCGATGGCGGCGCCGCCCAGGATCGCGGCAACCGGGATCAGTGTGCCCAGCGGCACGTCCAGGCCAAAGAGCCGGGCGATCAGGATGCCGGCCGCCAGCAGCAGCCCGGCGCCGAGCAGGATTTCCTTGCCGTACGGCATGCCCGGGAACCGCGTCCGCCAGGAGCCGGCCCAGGCGCTGGCATCTACGCCGACGCCGCTCCCCCCGCCTACCGCTGGACCGCCTACCGCCGGCGCGCTCACCGCGGGAGCGATTGGCGACGCCGGCTGACGGGCGTTGCGCTTAGAGCTTTCGTCCGCGGTGGGCACCATGATCCAGAGCCAGGCATAGAACGCGACGCCGGCGCCGCCCGCGAGCGCCGCCACCACCATGCCGATCCGGACCATCCGCACCGGCCAGCCCAGGTGATGGGCCAGGCCCGCGCAGACGCCGGCGATCACGCGGTCGCTGCTGCGGACCAGCGGCGGGCGGGAAGCGGCTGTTGTCATGGGTCAATCCAAGCACGAACCGGGGTTTCCCGGAGCCGTTTTCGGGCCGAACCGGGGGCCGGTCAGGGGCCGGTCAGGGTCTTCCCCAGTAGAGCGCAAGCCCCCGTGGGCGGGAGGATCGAGGTATGAACCCGCACACTCCGCACCCAGATGAGGACCCGAACGCTTCGGGCCGTCCGGATAGCACTCCGGACGCCACTTACGGCGGCCCCGCCGACACCACTGCGGCGGCCGGCGAACCAGCCCAGGAGGCGCCGCCCCTTTACCCTCCGGGCGGCCCGTACCCGTCCGGCCCCGGGGCCACCCCTCCGCCGTACACCGGCGCCCCGCGGGCCCCGGGCGCGCAGCCGCAAGACTTCTTTGACTGGATCCGCAGCCACGGGATCTTCCGCGGCCGCCAGCGCTGGGTCGGCGGCGTCGCCAGCGGCATTGCCCAGCGGCTCGGCGTCGACCCCTTGATCGTGCGCGGCATCTTGATCGTTCTGACCGTGTTCGCCGGCGTCGGCGTCCTGTTCTACGGTCTGGCGTGGGCGCTGCTGCCGGAGCCGGACGGCCGGATCCATGTCCAGGAGGCGGCCGCGGGCCGCTGGAGCTCGGGCATGACGGGCGCCCTGATCACCACCATCATCGGGTTCCCCAGCCTCGGCAGCGGCGTCTGGGGCTGGGATCGCTACGGTTTCGGCGCCTTTGTCTGGACCGTGTTCTGGGTGGGCGGCGCCATCTACGTCATTTACTACCTGACGCAGCGCAACAAGGCCCGGGCCGGGGGAACCCCCATGTCCCCAGGATCGCGGCCGGGCGGCGCCGGCTGGAGTGCGGCAGGCGCCGACACCTACGGCAGCACCTACGGCGGCGCCGGGCCGGCCCCAACGGTCACCAACCAGACCCTCCCGCTGGAAGGACTCCCGGCGCGGAACTGGGAGAACCACTCCGAAGCTGCCCCCGGCTGGGCGGCACCGCCCCCCTCCGGCCCTATCCCGCCCTACGGCGGCGGTTACGGCCCCGTGCCGCCGACCGCCCCGGTGCCGGCCCCCAAGCCCCGCAACCTGGGCCCCGGGGCTTCTGCCGTGGCGGTGACCGCCGGCATTGCGCTCCTGGTCGGCGGCGGCATCAAGGCCCTCGATGCAGCCCACGCTATCAATCTCGGCACCGCGGGCAATGCCGTCGTGTGGGCCAGCGCCGCGGCAGTGCTGGGTCTGGGGATCCTGGTCTCCGGGCTCAGGGGCCGGACGGCGGGCATCCTGGGGTTCTTCGCCGTCGTGGCACTGATCATCGGCGGGATCTTCAACCTGGTGCCCAACGCTGACCGCGCCCGGTTCCAGAACATCGACTGGGCCCCGGCGAGCATCGAGCAGGCCCGGGACGGCTTCGACATCACGGGCGGGACCGGCACGGTGGACCTGACCAAGCTGAACCTGAACCCGCCGCTGGGTTCCGACGTCGTGGTCCGGCTGGATGCCACGGCGAGCAATGTCACGGTGGCCATCCCCGCCAGCGTCCCGGTCCAGGTCCAGGCGGACATGACGATGGGCAACCTTAGCGACAGCCGCGGCAACCACGGCGGCATGACGACCCAGCAGAACGACTACAACACGGACAAACCCGGCAGCCGCCTGATCGTCAAGATCTCGGGGACCCTGAGCAACATCACCGTGAAGGAAGGGAACTGACATGAGCAGCTATGACCCGGCGGACACGCCGGAAACGCCGGCCGGGCCCTCGACCGACGGCGGTCCGCGGGCCCGCGTGGGAACCGTGGTGTGGGGGCTGATCGTGCTGGCCCTGGCCGCGCTGATCATCATCTCCCGGCTGGGCCTCGTCGCCCTGAACGGAACCTATGTGCTGATCGGCCTGATGATCGGGGCCGGCGCCGCGCTGGTGGTCGGCGGATTGCTGTCCGCCCGCGGACGTGACAAAGACACTACGACAGGGAAGTCTTGAACCATGGATAAGTTTTTCAGCATCGTCCGGGGCCTTGGCCTGAAACGCGGTCCGCAGCGCTGGCTGGGCGGCGTGTGCGGCGGGATCGCCGCCAAGCTGAACGTCGACGTCGCGTACGTCCGGATCGGGTACCTGCTTTTCGCCCTCATCCCCGGCCCCGCCTTCGTGTTCTACCTGGCAGCCTGGCTGATCCTGCCGGACCAGCGGAACGCGATCATCCTCGAGTCCTTCCTCGAGAAGCGCGCCGGCCGGCCCTGAGCCGGGGCGGCAGCCGCCGCCCCCTCCACGAACGCACAGTGCCCCCGCCGACTCCGGCGGGGGCACTGTGCGTTGGTCACCGTTTGTGTGCTGCCCCACATCCGCGATTAGACTTCTAGGTGAGCTCAGCGTGGCGCTCTGCCTGTACCCCTTCGAACCAGGATTTGAGCCGAGACATGAAAATTGGAATCCTCACCAGCGGCGGAGACTGCCCCGGACTGAACGCCGTGATCCGCGGCGCCGTCCTGAAGGGCATCGCCGTGCACGGCCACGAATTCGTGGGATTCCTGGACGGCTGGCGCGGCGTGGTCGAGGGCGACATCATCGACATCCCGCGAGCCCTCGTCCGCGGCATCGCCAAGCAGGGCGGGACCATCCTCGGCACGTCCCGCACCAACCCGTTCGAGAACAACGGCGGCCCCGAGGTCATCAAGGCGAACATGGACCGCCTCGGCATCGACGCCATCATCGCCATTGGCGGCGAAGGCACCCTCGCCGCCGCGAAGCGCCTGACCGACGCCGGGCTGAAGATCGTCGGCGTGCCCAAGACCGTCGACAACGACCTCGACGCCACCGACTACACCTTCGGCTTCGACACCGCCGTCGAGATCGCCACCGAGGCCATCGACCGCCTGCGCACCACCGGGGAATCCCACCACCGGACCATGATCGCCGAGGTCATGGGCCGCCACGTCGGCTGGATCGCACTGCACGCCGGTATGGCCTCCGGCGCCCACGCCATCCTGATCCCGGAGCAGAAGGCCTCGATGGAACAGATCACCGAATGGGTCATCTCGGCCCGCGACCGTGGCCGCGCGCCGCTGGTCGTCGTCGCGGAGGGCTTCGTCCCCGAAGGCCAGGAGTCACCGCACTCCGAGCGCGGACTGGACACCTTCGGCCGGCCGCGCCTCGGCGGCATCGCCGAACTGCTGGCCCCCGAGCTGGAGGCCCGCACCGGCATCGAGACCCGGGCCACGGTGCTGGGCCACATCCAGCGCGGCGGCGTCCCCACGGCCTTCGACCGGGTGCTGGCCACCCGCCTCGGCATGGCGGCGATCGATTCGGTGGTGGAGCAGCGCTGGGGAACCATGGTGTCGCTGAATGGCACCGACATCGTCCACGTCGGCTTCGACGCCGCCCTGGGCAACCTCAAGAGCGTGCCGCAGCACCGCTACGAGGAAGCGGCCGTCCTCTTCGGCTGAGGCTTTCCCGACTGGGAGTCGCCGCTGGGTAGGGTTGAGGCATGACTCTTGCGCCCGGTTCCGCTGAAATCATCCAGCTCGCGTGGGCCCGCCGGCTGGGGCTCGACGACGGCGCTTTCGCCACCGCCGCGGGCCGCCGCCTCACCCGGGTGGACGACGCGGCCCGTGCCGTGCAGTTCGTCCGCCTGTTTGGCAGCTCCGCCCTGGTCGGGCCGGGATGGGCCGTCGACGCCGCGGCTGGGTATTCCGACGAGGAGCTGGCGCAGCACGTCACGCTGCTGACTATCACCCGCGGGCATGGCGGCCACGGGCTGGGTGCCGCCGCACTGTTCTTCGCTGACGATCTGCCGCTGCAGCAGCCCGCCGAGGAGCTGACCGTCTCCCACGGGAACCCGGAAGCGATCGAACTCGAAGCGCTGTGCCCGCCGGACGATGTCAACGAGGTCGGCCTCGCGGACCTCGAACACCGCTTCACGATCATGCACGTCGAAGACGGCCGGCGGACGCCCGTGGCCTGCGGCGCCTACACCGAGTGGGAAGGCATCCTGGCCCAGCTTGGGGTGCTGGTGGCCCCCGAGTGGCGGCGCCGCGGCGTCGGCACCCTGGCCGCCTCGATTGCGGCCCACGAGGCGCTGGCCTCGGGGCTGACGTTGCAGTGGCGCTCCGATGTCAGCAACAAGGGCTCGCTGGCGCTGGCCCGGAGCCTGGGCTTCACCGCCGGCGGCATCCAGACCAGCGTGCTGCTGGGCTAGCCGGGCCGGGTCCGGTTGCGCCCGGCCGCGTTGCCCTAGCCCCGCTGGGCGTCGGCGTCCTCCGTGACGGCGGCCCCGCCGGTTGCTGCCGCCGGAACCGTGCCGGGGGTTCCCCAGCCCTGGTGCGGCTGCGGCTTGGCGAAGAACAGCGCCACGGCAGCGCCGAGCAGGATCACCGCCGCGGGCAACAGGATGGACTGGCCCATCGCCGTCGAGAATCCCTCGTGCAGCGCCTCGGGCAGCTTGCCGCCGAACGCCATCGGGCTCGACTTCCCCGACGCCCCCGGGGCTGCCGGGAGTTCCGCGGCAAGCCGGGCCTGGATCAGCACGGCAATGGCAGCGCTGCCCAGGACCGCACCGATCTGGCGGGTGGTGTTGTAGACGCCGGAGCCGGCCCCTGCCTGGCGCGGCGGCAGGTTCCGGGTGGCGGTGGAACTCAGCGGCGCCCAGATGCCGGCGTTCGCGAATCCCAGCACGGCGCTGGGCAGCAGGAAGAGCCAGATGGGGGTCTCCGGGTGCATCAGCGAGGCGTTCCAGAACAGCGCCACCGACATCAGGGTCAGGCCGCCGGCCGTGATGAACTTCGGGTTGACCCGGTCGATGATCTTGCCCACGACCGGTGCCAGGCCCCCGGAGATCACGGCCATCGGAACCATCATGAGCGCGGACTGCGTCGGGGTGAGGCCCCGGACCACCTGGTAGTAGAAGATCAGCGGCAGGCTGAAGGCGGTCACGGTGAAGCCCACGGTGGTGATGCCCACGTTGGCCAGCGAGAAGTTGCGGTCCTTGAACAGTCCCAGAGGCAGCAGCGGTTCGCCCTTGTTGAACCGCTGCCAGGCCACGAAGGCGACGAGGACCACGATGCCGCCGATGATCAGGCCCCAGACGGTGATGGGGCCGGTGATGGTGCCCCAGTTGTAGGTTTCGCCTTCCTGGATCCCGAACACCAGCAGGAACAGGCCGACGGCGCTGAGCACCACGCCGGGGATGTCGAACTTGTGCGGGTGCGTACTCAGGGCCGGAACGAAGCGCACGGCCAGGATAAAGCCGGTGATGCCTACCGGAATGTTGATGAAGAAGATCCACTCCCAGCCCAGGCCGTCCACCAGGACTCCGCCCAGGATCGGCCCCACCAGGGTGGCAACGCCGGCCGTGGCACCCCAGATGCCCATGGCGGCGCCGCGGCGGTCCGGCGGGAAGATCCGCGTGATGACCGCCATGGTCTGCGGCGTCATCATCGCGGCCCCGAGGCCCTGCAGCACCCGGGCCTCGATCAGGGTGTGCACGTCGCCGGACAGCCCGCACCACAGCGATGCGAGGGTGAAGACCACCAGCCCGGACAGGTAGAGCTTCTTCGGACCGAAGCGGTCGCCCAGCCGGCCCGTGATCAGCAGCGGGACGGCGTAGGCCAGCAGGTAGGCGCTGGTCACCCAGATCACCGAGTTGATGTCAGCGTTCAAGCCCTCCATGATCCGGGGGTTGGCCACCGAGACGATGGTGGTGTCGATCAGGATCATGAAGAATCCGATCACCAAAGACCAGAGGGCGGCCCACGGCCTCGCTACGTTTTCCATTCGGTTCCTTAGGGTGCGTGGGTGGCCGGTTCAGCCGAGGAGCGCCAGAATATCGTTCCGGGCAAACATTTGGGCGGCTGCCCGGGCGGAGGGACTTCCGGCGTCGGGGTCGGCGCCCGCGTCCACGAGGACCTGGACGACCTCCGGGTAGCCCTTGAACACGGCCCCGGCGAGCGGTGTCTGGCCGCGGTCGTTGGCCGTGTTGGCGTCGCCGCCGTGCGCCAGGATCAGCCGGACGGTGTCCGCGTGGCCATGGTAGGCGGCAAGCATCAGCAGGGTATCCCCGGCCGCGGTGGTCAGCGTGGCGGGCGCCCCGGCCGCGAGGTAGCTGCCGAGCAGTGCGGAGTTGCCTTCGCGGGCGGCGTCGAACAGCGCGTGGGCGAGGGCGAGGGTCTCGTCGTCGGGGGCGGCCGGCTCCGGAGCGGTCACCTCCGGCCCGCCGCTCACCGGGTCCCCCGGAGGAAGCCGGTCTGGCGTCCCACGACCTGCCCGGCGTCGGGCGCCACAATAAGCTCCTGGGCGGCGGTGTACGCTTCCTCGCCGTCCATCACGGTGAGCACCTCGTCCGGGGCGACGGAACGCTTGATGACCGCCAATGCCACGGGACCCATTTCGTAGTGCTGCGCCACGGAAGTCATCGTGCCGACCTTCCGCTCGCCGGCTCGGACTTCGCTGCCGACGGCGGGCAGCGTGTGCTGCGAGCCGTCCAGCTGGAGGAACACCAGCCGCCGCGGCGGATGGCCCAGGTTGTGCACCCGGGCGACGGTTTCCTGTCCCTTGTAGCAGCCTTTGGCCAGGTGCACGGCCGTGCGCAGCAGGTCCAGTTCGTGCGGGATGGTCTTGTCGTCGGTCTCGGCTCCCCAGCGGGGGCGCCACGCGGCGATGCGCAGCGCCTCGGCGGCCAGGACGCCGGCCAGCGGGCGTTCCGCCACGGTGGCCTCGAGCTCGGCAGCCGGCACGAGGTATTCGAACCAGGGCCGTTCCAGGCCCGGGTGGGTGTCCTCGCCGACCACGGCGTAGGAGTACCCGCCGGCGCCGACGTGCGGCCAGGGGTCTTCCCAAACATGGAGACCGGACCACTCCGGAACCGGCCGGGTGGCGCCCAGCACGGCCCAGTCCGCCGAGACGTCGGCGACCTCGACCCGGAGCATGAATTTCATCCTGGTCAGCCATTCGGCCAGCGGCGCGGCCTCGGCCGCCTCCACGATCAGCCAGGTGGTCGCTCCGTCGTCCAGCACCCGCGCGTCGAACTCGATCCGGCCCTGCACGCTGAGCAGGAGCAGCTCGGTGGACTGGCCGGGGGCCAGAGCCGTGAGCTGCTGCGAGGACAGGGTGTTGAGCCAGCTCAACCGGTCCGGCCCGCTCACCGTGACCACTCCGCGCTGGGACAGGTCGACGACGGCGGTGCCGGCAGCCAGCGCGCGCTGCTCGCGCAGCGGTTCGCCGTAATGGGCGGCGACGCCGGCATCAGCACCGGCCGCTTCGACGGCGCCCGGGCGCGACAGCAGGGGGCTCTTGGTAGTCATATGAAGTAGAAGTCCTCAGCGCTCAGCGGTATTCCGGATTTTCGAAGTCGAATCGGGTGCCGGCTTTCCAGCCTTCGGGCAGGTTGCCGTAGGCGGGGATGCCGCCGGCATCCTTGAGCATCCGGGCCAGGTGCAGCAGGTTCCACGTCATGAAGGTGGTGTTGCGGTTGGTGAAGTCACTTTCCGGTCCGCCCGAGCCTTCGTCAAGGTAGCTCGGCCCCGGACCCACCGCACCGATCCAGCCCGCATCCGCCTGCGGCGGGATGGTGAAGCCGATGTGTTGGAGGCTGTAGAGCACGTTCATGGCGCAGTGCTTGATGCCGTCCTCGTTGCCGGTGATGAGGCAGCCGCCCACCTTCGGGTAGAACGCCCACTGCCCCTTGGAATTCAGCTCGCCGGAGTGCGCGTAGAGCCGCTCGATCAGTTTCTTGGTCTGGGACGAGTTGTCACCCAGCCAGATCGGGCCCGCCACCACCACAATGTCCGCTTCCTGCACCGCAGGGTACAGCGCGGGCCATTCGTCGCTCGCCCAGCCGTGCTCGCGCATGTCCGGGTAGACGCCGCTGGCAATGTCGTGGTCCACCGTCCGGATGACGCTGGTGGCGACGCCCTGCTTCTCCATGATCCTGCGGCTGATCTCGATCAGGCCCTGCGTGTTGGACGTCTCCGGGGATTTCTTCAGGGTGCCGTTGAAGAAGACTGCCTTGAGGTCGCTGTACGTGCCGGATCCCGCCGTGTCAGGGGCGGTTTCCGTTGCGGTGCCATTTGCTGTGTCGTTCACTGTGGTGCTCCCTGCGTTCGCTGCGGACAACGGAAATCCAGTGAGACCCCGGCTTCGGCCGGACGCGCGGTTCAGCCGACCTTGCTGAGGATGGCGGAGGCGTGCGCTTCCAGGCCGCCGCCGGGCGTGGAGATTTTGCCGGCGGCGACGTCCCAGCGCCAGAGCAGCTTGCCGTCAACCAGGCCGAAAATCCGTGTCGCCGCGGCGTACTCCTTGGAATGGCTGCCGCGCATCACCATGTCGGTGCTGAGTTGGATTTGCGGGCCCTTGATCTGGCCGTAGTACAGCTCGGAGATCCCGCCCGGATGCGAGATGGAGACGGAAATGTCGAAGCCGCCGTCGCTGTTGCGCAGTTCCTCGACCTCGTCGGCGCTCTTGAGCACCGGGACGATGTCGGCCGGAATGAGCCCGGGGCCGCCGTCCTCCTCGCGCTGCTTGCGCTCAAGGGCCCAGAAACCGGTCTCCACGGTCAGCGGACGGAGTTTGGTTCCCTCGTCGTCCGTCAGCCACGATTCGGCCCGGTACTGCAGGTACGGCAGGCCGTTGTGGGTGAAGGAGACGTGCTGGAGGAAATGCTCCGAATCCTCTTCCCCGGCACCGAGCCGGCCGCGGCCCTCCCACTCACCAATGAGCCAGGACAGCGGAACAATTTCGGGTGTCAGATCTGTAGGAATTTCAATCGGCACAGCAGCTACCTCTGGAAACTACGGGTTCTGGACGCTTATTGGCTTTTTACTTCTGGCCCTTGAAAAGCCGGTACACCACAAAGCCGGCAAACCAGGCCATGGAAAGGCCGGCGACGGCAAGCAGGACAAGGAAGAAGATCTCAAATGCAAGTACGGACATGATGCCATCCTAACGCGTTAGTGGAGGAGTAATTTGTCTATGAAGTAAGCCAGCGAACCGACCGCGGAGACGGGCGCCAGGCCCATGCTCAGCACGGCCGGAAGGTTCAAGGTAGCGCCTCGGATGATCACCAGCCGGCGGAAGCTGACCAGGACGGCCCCGACCACGATCCCGACGAGGGCGGCCGGCAGCACGGCGATGTCGGAGAGCACGAGGCCGGCCAGCGGACCGGCAAGCCCTGCCCCGACGATGCCCAGCGGGGCCACGATCCGGTCCGGCCAGCGGATCAGGCCCGCCATCAGGGCGATCGCCGCGCTGATGGCGGCAACGAGCAGCATTTCCTTGACCCCGTTGAAACGAGAGCAGGCGATCCAGCCGGCGCCGAGGCAGGACAGCAGCACGCCGGCGCTGGACCCCAGGGTGGATTCGAGGCGCTGGGCCTGGCCCGTGCCGCGGATCAGCTGCATGACGAAGATGGCCATCACCCCGGCCGCCACAAGTGCGGGCGTCCAGTTCAGGAAACCCGGCGCGGGCAGGTAAGTGGCGGCCACCGCGGAGCCGATTCCGGGGAGGCCGATCAGGATGGCGAGGGTCTTCTTGGCCGGGATGCCGAGGAAGTGCGGCCAGCCGATGCCGACGCAGACGGCGGTGAGCACGGCGACGGCCAGCAGGACCTCCGGCGCGGAGTAAGCCCCGGCAATGATCGCGGCGAGTCCGGCCAGGCCGATGACACCGACACTCCAGGACTTCACAGTTTCCCCTCCAACGTCTGTCTCAAAGCCCTCCCCAGCAGGGCACCCAGGACGCGGTCCCCCACGATCAACTTAGCCACGATCAACCGGCACCTTCGCTCACTGCGGACCCGTTGGGTCCGCTCGACTCCGCCGGGCTTGAGGCCCTGACGGATCAATCCTGCCCTATATGAACGTTTTGTGTCGCAAAAGAGCCAAGCTGGAGCGGCGGAACAGTGCCTGTCGGAGGCCGTTTGGGTATACTCAAAGCTCAGCTACGCTTCCTCCGGCAGCCGCAGGCAGGTCACCGTCCGGAAGCTCAGTACCGGCCGGTGAGAGCCCGGCTCAGACGCCCAATGATGCGCGGACACCCCTTGGAGGAACCATGTCGCACATCCTGCTACTGACGAACAGCACCGGGTCATCGGTGGATGTCCTGCCTGCGCTGGAACTGCTCAACCACCGCGTCCACATTCTTCCCGCCGAGCCCACGGCGCTGCTCGAAACCGACCCGTGCGACATCGTGCTGCTGGACGCACGCAAGGACCTGGTCGGCGCCCGCTCCCTCACCCAGTTGCTCAAGGCGACCGGGCTGAGCGCCCCCCTCATGCTGATCCTGACCGAAGGCGGCATGGCAGCGGTCTCCTCGGCCTGGGCCGTGGACGACATCCTGCTGGAGTCGGCCGGACCCGCAGAAGTCGAAGCCCGCATCCGCCTCGGCGTCGCGCGTGCCCTGCCGGACCAGGACGACACCCCCACGGAGATCCGGGCGGCCGGCGTCGTCATCGATGAAGCCAGCTACACGGCCAGGGTCAACGGGGCGGCGCTCAATCTGACGTTCAAGGAATTTGAACTGCTCAAGTACCTCGCCCAGCACCCCGGCCGCGTCTTCACCCGCCAGCAGCTCCTCACCGAGGTCTGGGGCTACGACTACTACGGCGGCACCCGCACGGTGGACGTACACGTCCGGAGGCTGCGGGCAAAGCTCGGCGCCGACCACGAGAACCTGATCAGCACCGTCCGCAACGTCGGATACCGGCTAACGCTGGTCCGGCAGCCGGACGAGGAACTCACCGAGGCCTGAGCGGCGCCGCCCGCGCCGCTTCGGAAACAGAAAAGCCCCGGACTCAATAGTCCGGGGCTTTCTTACGCCGCTTGGCGCTGCAGTGGAGGACATACGGGTCGAACGTATCGAGGCCACCCCAGTGGTGGATCCCCCTCGCATCCACTCAACGTTTCGAACCGTTGAGCCGGATGAGATAACGACTATACGTGCCCGGGCCGGATGCATCAAATCGACGCGGCTCCCACCCGCCGGCGGGCAGCGGACGTATAGCCTTGCACCATGAGTCCTGCGCATCCGGAAAACTGGCCCGTACTCACCTTGCAGGGAGCTGTCGACGAACAGCTGCTGCGGGACGTCAAGACGCTCGTGGCCGCCGCCGAGGAGTCCGACGGCAACCCGCCGCTGTCCGAGCAGACCCTCGTGACGCTCCGCGCCGCGGACTCCGGCCCGCACTCCGTGCTGGCCCTGGCCCTCTACTCCCCCGACTATTCCCGCGAGGACTCCGGCATGGATGCCGCCGCCCCCCGCCCCGCCGGATCACCCCGCCAGGGCCGCGGCAACGACCTGGCGGGCTTCGCCGTCGTCGTCGAGGAAGCCGACGGCACCGGGGTGCTGGAGGTGGCCGTCCATCCGAGCTACCGCAACCAGGGCGTCGCGGACCGGCTGGTCGGCGAACTCCGGAAGGTGCGCGGCTTCGCGGGCCTGAAGGCGTGGTCGCACGGCAACCACGAGGCCGCCGCCGACCTGGCCGCCCGCTACGGCTACGCCCCGGTGCGCGAACTGTGGAAGATGCGGCTCGCCACCGCGGCCTCGGAGCTGCCGGACGTCGCCCTGCCCGGCGGCGTGTCGCTGCGCAGCTTCGTCCCCGGCCGGGATGAGGAGGCCTGGCTCGCGGTCAACCGGGCCGCCTTCGCCCACCACCCGGAACAGGGAAACATGAGCCGCGCGGACTTGGACGCCCGGATGGCCGAGCCGTGGTTTGATCCGGCCGGCTTCCTGCTCGCGGTCGACGGCGCCGGCCGGATTCTCGGCTTCCACTGGACCAAGGTGCACCCCCGGCACGGCGAGCACCCGGCAATCGGCGAGGTGTACGTCGTCGGCGTCGCCCCCGAGGCTCAGGGCACCGGCCTGGGCAAGGCCCTGACCGTGGCCGGCATCAAGCACCTGCAGCAGCAGGGCCTGCACGCCGTGATGCTCTACGTCGACGCCGACAACATTCCCGCCGTCGCGCTGTACCGGCGGCTGGGCTTTTCACGCTGGGATGTGGACGTCATGTATGCCCCGCTGGAAGGGCAGTAGCCGGGCCGGCGGTCGGGCACCCGGCCAGGGCCGAAACCTGGGCTCATCCGGATCTAATTCCTTGTAAGGTTGAAGCTAAATCGCGCAAGCATTAGGAGAGACCATGCAACGGGAATCTGCCCGGACAGCCACGTCTGAAGCCGCTACGCCGGACAAGGCTACGCGTCCCGTGCGTGCGCGGTTCGGCTCCTCCGAAGTGCCCGCCTCGCGCGCCACCCAGGACCGGATCGACATCCCCGAGTTCGCCCCCAACCTGGAACCGGAAGGCGACATCAGCCCGGACCGCTTCCTGGACCGGGAACTGAGCTGGCTCGCGTTCAACTCCCGCGTCCTGGAACTCGCCGAAGATCCGAACCTCTTCCTGCTGGAACGCGTCAGCTTCCTCTCCATCTTTGCTTCCAACCTGGACGAGTTCTTCATGGTCCGCGTCGCCGGCCTCAAGCGCCGCATCGCCACCGGCTTGGCCGTGCCCTCCCCCGCCGGACTGAGCCCCATGCAGGTCCTGGAACAGATCGGCGACGCCGCCCACCGGCTCCAGCAGCGCCACGCCCGGGTCTACGCGGAACAGATCCGCCCCGCGCTGGCCTACGAGCACATCCACCTGATGCACTGGGAAGAACTCGACGACCAGGCCAAGGACCAGCTCAGCGCCATGTTCGCGGAAAAGGTCTTCCCGATCCTGACGCCGCTGGCCGTGGATCCGGCCCACCCGTTCCCGTACATCTCCGGACTCTCGCTGAACCTCGCCGTCGTGGTCCGCAACCCGGTCAGCGACAAGGAGCTCTTCGCCCGCGTCAAGGTCCCGGACCAGCTGCCGCGGCTGATCTCCATTGACGGCCCGCGCGCCGGCTCCGTGCCCGGGCGGGTGGCCCGCTTCATCGCGCTTGAAGAAGTCATCGCCGTCCACCTGGACCAGCTCTTCGCCGGGATGGAGGTACTGGAACACCACACCTTCCGCGTTACCCGCAACGAGGACGTCGAGGTCGAAGAGGACGACGCCGAGAATCTGCTGCAGGCCCTGGAGAAGGAGCTGCTGCGCCGCCGCTTCGGCCCGCCGGTCCGGCTCGAGGTCACCAACGACATCAACCCCAACATCCGTGCGCTGCTGATCCGTGAGCTCGGCGTGGAGGAATCCGAGGTCTACTCCGTCCCTGCCCCGCTGGACCTGCGCGGGCTCTCCGTGATCGCGGGGATCGACCGCGCGGACCTGCACTACCCCAAGCACGTGCCGCACACGTCCCGGTACCTCAACGAGTCGGAAACCTCCAAGGCAGCGAATGTTTTTGCGGCCATGCGGCGGCGGGACATCCTCCTGCACCACCCGTACGATTCCTTCTCCACCTCCGTGCAGGCCTTCCTCGAGCAGGCCGCCGCGGACCCCAAGGTGCAGGCCATCAAGCAGACCCTATACCGCACCTCCGGCGACTCGCCCATCGTTGACGCCCTGATCGACGCCGCCGAGGCCGGCAAGCAGGTGCTCGCCCTGGTGGAGATCAAGGCCCGCTTCGATGAGCAGGCCAACATCTCCTGGGCCCGGAAGCTGGAGCAGGCCGGGGTGCACGTGGTCTACGGCATCGTGGGCCTCAAGACCCACTGCAAGCTCTCGCTCGTGGTCCGCCAGGAAGTCGACGGGCTGCGCCGCTACTGCCACATCGGCACCGGGAACTACCACCCGCGCACCGCCCGCTACTACGAGGACCTCGGCCTGCTGACGGCCAACGAGCAGGTGGGCGAGGATCTGTCCAAGCTGTTCAACCAGCTTTCCGGCTACGCGCCCAAGTCCACCTTCAAGCGCCTGCTGGTTGCTCCACGGTCGGTGCGCTCCGGGCTGATTGACCGGATTGAAACGGAAATCCGCAACGCCCGGGCCGGAATCGCCGCCCGCGTCCAGATCAAGGTGAACTCGATGGTGGACGAAGCCATCATCGATTCCCTCTACCGGGCCTCGCAGGCCGGGGTGCAGGTGGACGTCATTGTCCGCGGCATCTGCTCCCTGCGCCCCGGCGTCCCCGGACTCAGCGAGAACATCACCGTGCGCTCCGTCCTGGGCCGCTTCCTGGAACACTCCCGCGTCTTCGCGTTCGCCAACGCCGGGGACCCGGTGGTTTACATCGGCTCGGCCGATATGATGCACCGCAACCTGGACCGGCGGGTAGAGGCCCTGGTGCAGCTCAGCAGCGGGGACGACACCTCGTATGTCCTGGACATGCTCCGCCGCTACATGGATCCGGGTACCGCCAGCTGGCATCTGGACAACAGCGGCGAATGGGTCCGCCACCACCTCTCGGAGGACGGCACCGCACTGCAAGACGTCCAGTCATGGCTGCTCGCATCGCGTTCGCGGCAGCGCTCAGCGAGCCTGCGCTAGGGCCGCCGGTTGTGAGCAGCGATTCCCTGGTTGCGGACCAGACCGACCATCCCGGCGAGGCCATAGCCGTCGTCGCGGCCGGCGCCCTGCCGTGGCGCGTCAACAAGGACAAGCTTGAGGTCCTGCTGATCCACCGCCCCCGCTACGACGACTGGTCCTGGCCAAAGGGCAAGCTTGATCCGGGCGAGACCGTTCCCGAGTGCGCCGCCCGCGAGGTGGAAGAGGAAATCGGCCTCAAGGCCCCCCTAGGCATACCGCTCCCGCCCATCCACTACCACGTGGCGGCGGGCCTAAAGGTGGTGCACTACTGGGCGGTCGACGTCGACGGCGCCCCGCTCCAGCCCGATGGCAAGGAGGTGGACAGCGTCATGTGGTGTTCGCCGGAGAAGGCCGCCGGCCTGCTCAGCAACCCCAGCGACCGGGTCCCGCTGGAGCACCTCGCGGCGGCACACTCCCGCGGCGAACTGGACACCTGGCCGCTGCTGGTGTTGCGCCACGCCAAAGCCAAGCCGCGCTCTTCCTGGTCCAAGGCCGAGGGCGACCGTCCGCTGGCTGCCACCGGGACACGCCAGGCGCAGGCCGTGGGCCGACTGCTGCAGGCGTGGAGCCCGTCGCGGGTGGTGACGAGTCCGTGGCTGCGCTGCGTAGCCACGGTCGCGCCCTATGCCAAGGCCGTCGACGCCAAGGTGAAGCTGCACGAATCGCTGACCGAGCACCTGCACGGCCGGAGTCCGCACAAGACCGCCAACGTCGTCGAGTCCCTGTTCGACAAGGGGCGCCCCGTGGCACTGTGCACGCACCGCCCCGCACTGCCCACGGTCTTTGCGCAGCTGGGCAAGCACATGAACTCCCGGCTGCGGGACCTGTTGCCGTCCAGCGATCCGTTCCTCTCGCCCGGGGAAATCATCGTCTGCCATGTCTCGCGCGGCAAGGGCAAGGTCGTGGCCGTGGAGCAGTTCCGGCCCTTCGACGACTAGGTCCTTGACCCCGGCGCCGGCCGGCCCTAGTTTGTATCAAGTACTTGGTACATAACTGCGGGATCTTTGGGGGATTTCATGCCGGGCGAGTTCTACTTTCCGTCGATGCTGCTGTTCGGCCCGATCATCGCCGCCGTGCTGATCTACGCCGTGCTGCGTTGGGTCATCTGGGCGCCGAATACCGGCACGTCCCCGGCATCGGTGTCGGAACACGCCCTCTGGGTGGGGGTCATCGGCTGGCTGGCGAGCTCGCTCCAGGGCGCCATGAATCTGGGCATCATTCCGGCCGACCCTTCCGCCGGCGGCGCCCTGACCACCCCCGCGACCATCCTGCCGGCCCTCATCTGGCCGATCCTGGGGTGTTTGGGCGTGCACGCCCTCGGCCAGGTCAGCTATCCGGGGCCGCGGCGAATGCGGCGGCAGACCGTCCTGTCGGTCCGGCGGATCCGCGACTTCCTGCCGCACCGGCTGGCCGCGGTCACGGCGGTCGTCTTTGCCGCCGCCGGCGCGCTCATCGCGTGGACCGCCGCCCTCCCGGGGTTCGCACCCGTGCCGCCCGCAACCGTGGTGGACGGCCCATACACCCGGCAGACGCAGGGCGGTGACGGCCGTATTCCCGGGGTTGAGCTGGCCACCTGGCTGGGCGGAGCCCTGGCCGTCCTGGCCGCCGGGACGATGCTGGTGCTGTGGCTGATCGCCAGCCGCCGCCAGCTCGAGGCCCTCGACGCCGGCGACAATGCGGTGCTGCGCACCATCGCCATGAACCGCCTGCTCCGCACCGTATCCACCGTGGCCGCCGGGCTGGGCGTGATCGCAGGCAACTTCGCGGCACGGCCCGACCCGTCCGCCGGCATCACGGGATGGACGAATCCGGCCGGCGTCGTCGGCATGGCCGTGCTCCTGGTGATGTGGTTGTGGGGGCCGCCGCGGCTCGCGGCCGCCGGGCTGGGCGCGCGCAACCGGCCGCCCGCAGGACTGCAGGCCGGCGGCCAGCATCCTGCGGCCCGGCTGGTCTCCTCGCTGGGTCCGCTGCTGGGTTTCGCGGCGGCGGTGCCCCTGCTGGCGGGGGTCTTTATCGTCCCCGGGCTAACGGCCGCCGCGGCGGGCTTTGGAATGGCGGGCTTCGCTACCCTGATGGCGGCCGCGGTGTTTGCGGTCATTACGGCCGGCGAACTGCTCCTGCAGCGCAACTATGGCGACCCGGGAGCGCCGCGCAACTGGCCGCGGCAGCCGGTTAGCCCGGCAATGCTGGCCACGGCCGTCCTGGCCCTGCTGGCGTTCCTGCTGGTCCTGGCAGTTACCGCTGTCGGTCAGGAGCGGCTCTACGGCGAACCGGACTGGGTTCCTCCGGCCCTCCTCGCGGCCGGCGGCGCGCTTGCCTCGGTGCCGGCCTTCCTCGCCGCCAGGCGACGGCAGGGGGTCCCCGGCCTTGCCGCCGGCATGGACGCCGCGCTGCGCGCCGTCACGATCCACCGGACCGTGCGGACCCTGGCGGCCTTGTTCACCGCGCAGTCGGCCGCGCTCTTGCTGACCCAGGGGCCTGCGTGGGCTGCCGTGTTTGCGGCCGAATCCTTCGGGGGACCATTCAATCCCGACGCCAACACTTGGTGGCCGGCGACCCTGGCCGGCGCGGTCCTCGGCACCATTGCCACCATCATCGCCGTCATCCCCGTCGCCGGCCCCGCGCGCAGCCCGGCCGGACCCTCGCCGCGGCGGGACAAGGAGCCCGCCGCATGACCGCGGGAATCTCCATCGACCTCCGCTCCGCCACACCGCCGTACGAGCAAATCCGTGCGCAGATCGCCTCCCTGGTCGCCATCGGGGCGCTGCCGCCGGGAACCCGGCTGCCGACCGTCCGGCGCCTCGCCGCAGACCTCGGCATTGCGGCCGGAACCGTCGCACGTGCCTACAAGGAACTCGAACAAACCGGGCTGATCCAGACCGGACGCCGCAACGGAACCGTCGTCGCCGCCCCGGCCGGCGGGGACGGGCCCGGCGGCACGCCCGGTGATGCTGTCCCGGCGCGGCCGGCGCCCGGACCGAATGCCGCGGTGATCGCCGCCGTCGACCGCTGCATAGCCGCGGGCCGCGCGGCCGGCCTCGACGACGGCGCGCTGCTCGCCGTGATGCGCGCCCGGCTCGGCCAACGCCACGAATACGGCGGGCAAGACACTTCTCAGTAGACTGGGAGCGTGAGCATCCCAACGCCCTATGAAGACCTGCTGCGCGATGTCTTCGAGCACGGCACACACAAATCGGACCGCACCGGGACGGGCACCCGCAGCGTGTTCGGCCGGCAACTCCGCTTCGACCTGGGCAAGAGCTTCCCGCTCATCACCACCAAGCGCGTGCATTTCAAGTCCGTCGCCGTGGAGCTCTTGTGGTTCCTGCGCGGGGACAGCAACGTGAAATGGATGCAGGACCAGGGCGTCACCATCTGGAACGAATGGGCCGACGCCGACGGCGAACTCGGCCCGGTCTACGGCGTGCAGTGGCGCTCCTGGCCCACGCCCGACGGCGGCCACATCGACCAGATCGCGGAACTGGTGGAGAACCTCAAAAGCAACCCCGATTCACGTCGCCACATCGTCTCGGCGTGGAACGTGGCCGAGCTCAAGAACATGGCCCTGCCGCCGTGCCACGCCTTCTTCCAGTTCTACGTAGCCGACGGCAAACTCTCCTGCCAGCTGTACCAGCGCTCCGCGGACACCTTCCTGGGTGTGCCTTTCAACATCGCCTCCTACGCGCTGTTGACCTACATGCTCGCCCAGCAGACCGGGCTGGAACCGGGAGAATTCGTCTGGACCGGCGGCGATGTCCACATCTATGAGAACCACCTGGACCAGGTCCTCACGCAGCTGGGCCGGGAGCCCTACGAATATCCGCAGCTGAGGATCACCCGCAAGCCGGAGTCCATCTTCGATTACACCCTCGAGGACTTCGAGGTCGTCGGCTACCAGCACCATCCAACGATTAAGGCCCCGATAGCCGTATGAGCAACGAGACCAGCAACCCCACGGATCCCGTCGATTTCACCGAGCAGCTCCGCGGCACCGTCACAGGCCTCGGCCTGGTGTGGGCGCAGACCAGCACCGGCGTGATCGGCCAGGCCGGTACCATGCCGTGGCACCTGCCAGAGGATATGAAGCACTTCAGCCGGCTCACGGCCGGACACCCCGTCATCATGGGCCGCAAGACCTGGGACTCCTTCCCGGACAAGTACCGGCCGCTGCCCGGCCGGACAAATATTGTCATCACCCGGCAGGAAGGCTGGGGCGGGACGCCGGAGGCCGAAGGCGCGCTGGCGGTCAAATCCCTCGACGACGCCCTGCTGGAATCGCAGTTTGCGTCCGGCCAGCAGATGGTCTGGATCATCGGCGGCGGCGAGATCTTCACGCAGTCCCTCGACCTTGCCGACGTCGCCGTGGTCACGACCATCGACACCACGACGGAGGGCGACACCTTCGCCCCGGAACTCGGCTACGACTGGACCGCGGAGGCCAGCCTCCCGCCCGACGGCTGGCTGACCGCGGCGAACGGCACGCGGTACCGCATCACCCTGTGGCGGCGGACGGAGGCCAAATAGTGCTGCGTAAACCCGAAATCCTCTTTGTCCTCGGCTACATGCTGCTGCCTCTGCTGGCGCTGCTGTCCGCGATCGTGGGACTGACCATGATCCTGGGCGGCAACAAGATTGCCGGCGCGATCGTGCTCGTCGTCGTTACGCAGGTGTTCGCTTTCGGTGCCATGTTCGCCCTGCGCCGGCGCAAGAGCGCACTGCTGGCAGAGCCCGACGGCGAATAGCGGCACCGGCCTCCGGCCCGGACATGATGGGGAGATCACCCCATCGCGGCATTGCTCCGGCCCGGATAGATTGGGCCGGTCAGATTCTTCGACCACAGTGCGTCCGTCCGGGATGCGTGCGGTTTGGCAGCGGCCCGTTAGGCTGTTGCCCGTAAAGGGGGTTGCCAGCATGGCAGGAAACTTGTGGGGCGCCGACGTCGCCCAGCTTCGGTCGCTCGCGCAGCACTTCGGCAACACGTCGGAAACGCTGCTGCAGCAGTCCTCAGTCCTCACGTCCACGATCAACAACAACACCTCGTGGAAGGGCGCGGACAGCGCGCGCTTCACCTCTGAGTGGAACGGCACCCACCGTGCCTTGATCCAGCAGACCGCCCGGGCGCTGAAGCAGCAGTCCAAGGTGCTCCTGACGCAGGCCGACGAGCAGGAGAAGGCCAGCAACGCCGCCCCGGGCTCCGGCGGCGGCCCGCTGGGCCCCCTCGGCCACGGCGCCGGCCCCGGGGCGTGGGCCCTTGCCGGCGGCATCCTCGCCGGCGGAGCCGCCCGCCTCAAGATGCTCATGGGGATCCAGAAGAACTTCAAGACCCCACTCACCCTGGCCAAACACCTCGGGCAGTACGGTTGGGTCCTGAAGAACGAGCGGGATGCACTGTCCAAGGCGTTCTTCACCACCGGCCGCCACCGGCTGGGGGGACCCGGATTCACCGCAGGCAAGCTATTGCGAAGTGATCCGCTCAAGGACCTGCTCAAGAAATCGACGGAGTCCAGCAAGACACTCGGCCGGATCGACAAGGCCTCGGACATCGCGTCGCTCAAGGACCTCAACAAGCACATCCCCGGGCTGTCACGTCTGGCGCCGCTGCTCGAAGAGCGGCAGCTCTTTGGGGCCGGCAAGAGCTGGGACTGGCTCGGGAAGTCCGGACTGTCCCGTACTCTCGGCTGGGCCGGGGTCGGATTCAACGCCGTGGACACAGTGAAGAGCTTCGCGGACGGGGACCTCAAGGGTGGCGCCGCCAGCCTTGGCAAAACGATGCTCGGCGTCGGATGCTTCATGCCGCCGCCTGCCGGGACCATCTGCCAGGTGGCGAGCGTGGGCGTAGCCGTTTACGAGAACTGGGACACCATCAGCAGCGTCGGCAAGAACATCGGAGAAGGCATCGTCGATGCCGTCAAGGATCCGGGCAAGTTCGTCAGCGATGCCGCTGACAGCGTCAAGGATGCCGGCGAATCCGTGGCACACTTCTTCGGCTTCTAGATTAGGAGAATCACATGACAGTTCAGGATGAAACTGCCTACGAGCCCCGGCTCGGCGTCGATGTCATCGGCTTCGGCATCGGGGAACTCGCTTACCTGCTTGATGTTTTCGAGGGACCGGCCCGTGACCGTTCCGTCAGCGTCTTCCGGGCTGAAGAGATGGTGGACGACGTCACTCTGGCTACCGCCGGCGCCTCCTCGCTCCTTGCACGGGACCTAGCCACGGTCAATGAAGAAGGAGAGCTCGGCGTGACCGGTGCCGCCGCCGCCGTCGCGTCCGCTTTCGGCCACGCGACCCGCTGGACGGAGGTGTCCCTCCTGGCACCCGAGTCGATGGACAACGTGCTGCTCATCGAGGCCCCCGACGTCGCGCTGATGCTCCAGCCCCGGCTGCTGGGCACCTGGTTCGTGTTCGCGCAGGACCCCGCCATCAGCTCGGCCGAGGCTACGCTGCGGCTGGTCAAGCAGCACGCCGTAGAAACCCCCGGCGGCTCTGCCTACTTCGTGTTCAAAACCCTCACGGCCGAGACCCGTCTTCTGGTGCGCCGGGAAGGCGATACGTGGACGACCGGCGTGCCCGACTTCGAGACGGATGAGGTCGCGGAAACCGCAGGTCTTGACGACGCCGCGCTGCTGCGGGCCATTGAGGAGTCCCGTGGACAGGCATAACCAGAACACCCCCCAGGATCCCGCCCGCGACGGCGCGCAAGGAGGGCATGAGCGGGGAGCCGGGCCAGGGCGCCCGATCCGCCGCAGGGCGGACAACGGGGAGCTTGTCGCCTACAGCGCCGAGGAGTACGGGGTCCGCAAGGATGACGGCCTCGGCGTGATCAAACCCGTCAACAGTGCCAACGGTATTCTCTTTCTGGCTATCCTGCTGACGATCGGAATGGGAGGGCTGGTCTACTTCGTGGTCCAGATCATCAGGCAGGACGCCTGGCACATCGCCGGCGAGGTCTGGTGGGTCTTTCCCGCCTGCATCTTCCCCTTCGCCGCTGCCTGGTTCAACTACTTCAAGGAACGCAAGGCCGAAAAGCTCCGCAAGGACCGGAACCTGCCCCGGCCGGTCGAGTAGCACAGGCCCACGGCACCGGCGGTAATCTACTGAAGGGGGGAGGGTCCCGTGGCGAGGCGTAGCCGGGGCGTGCCTCAGGAACCCGGTGACACACCGCCGCCGGCCACGGAGGCGCCCGTGAAGCACTGGATGGCCGAAAATGGCGGGATTGTCAGCTGCACCGACGAGGAATACGGGGTACGCAAAGACGACGGACTGGGCATCATCAAGCCGGTGAACTCCTCCGGCGGCCTGCTGTTCCTGTCCCTGTTGATGACCGCCCTGTTCGGACTGATGCTCTACGGCGTGGTCCAGATGGCCGTCACCGGCCAGTGGCACATCATGGGCGAGATCTGGTGGATGTACGTGCTGGTACTCTATCCGCTGTTCGCAGGCTGGGCCGGCTACGTCACGGAACGCAAAGCCGAGAAGCTGCGTAGGGCCCGCAACCTGCCGAGGCCGGTCGAGCACCCGAGCCGTCAATGAACCCCCGGCGACGCCGGGGAAATGGACCCATCACAAAGGGAGAACCACGTGCCTGAAGACGCGGCGGACCACCAGCACGACGACGAGATCCGCGCCCGGCACGAACGTGCCGTGGCTGCCGGGGAGAAGCGGCTCCTAACCAGGACCATGGACCGCGGGCGGCTGCATTCCTACGCCGCGGACGAGATCGGCTTTGCCCGCACCGGGTCCGGCCCGATCGTCACCACGGCGTCCGGGATGGCCCTCCTGGCGGCCGTGTTCGCCGCGGTGACCGTGTTCTCGGTCTTCCTCGTAGCCGCCCCGACCTCGCGGGGCGAAAGCCCGCTGTGGGGCGCCCTCGTGCTGACCGTGATTGGTGCCGCCGGAGTGCTCTATGCCGTCCGGCTTGCCACGTCTGAGTTCAAGGCCCGGAGCATCCGCCGCGAGCGCGGTCTTCCGGAACCAAGCCCGCGGCAGCTGGACTGACGGGGAGCCTGCCCGGGCGGTGCTGCGCGCGGCGGACCGGCCGTGACGTAACCGACTGCGGCCCACCCGCCGCAAAGTCTAAACTGGCCCAATGACTACAGCAGCTACCCCGTCCGTCGGACTGGTCGGTTGGCGTGGCATGGTCGGCTCCGTCCTGATGCAGCGCATGCAGGACGAGGGCGACTTCGCCAACATCAACCCGGTCTTCTTCTCCACCTCGAACGCCGGAGGCGCCGCCCCGGCCATTGCGGGCTCTGCGGCGGGCGCGGCCGGCAAGCTCGAGGACGCGTTCGACGTCGAGACGCTGGCGAAGCTGCCGATCATTGTGACCGCCCAGGGCGGCGACTACACCAAGCGGGTGCACGGCGAGTTGCGCAGCCGCGGCTGGGACGGCCTGTGGATCGACGCCGCTTCCACCCTCCGCATGAACGACGACTCGATCATCGTGCTGGACCCGATCAACCGCGACGTCATCGACGCCGGCCTCTCCGGCGGCGTGAAGGACTACATCGGCGGCAACTGCACGGTCTCCTGCATGCTGATGGGCCTCGGCGGCCTGTTCAAGAACGGCCTCGTCGAATGGGGCACCTCGATGACCTACCAGGCCGCGTCCGGCGGCGGCGCCCGGCACATGCGTGAACTGCTGAGCCAGTTCGGCACGCTCAACGCCGAGGTCAGCAGCGAACTGGACGACCCGGCGTCGGCCATCCTGGAGATCGACCGCAAGGTCCTGGCCCACCAGCGTACCGATATCGACGCCACCCAGTTCGGTGTGCCGCTGGCGGGCTCGCTGATCCCCTGGATCGACGCGGACCTCGGCAACGGCCAGTCCAAGGAAGAGTGGAAGGCCGGGGTGGAAACCAACAAGATCCTCGGTACCACCGGCGCGGACCGCGTCATCATGGACGGCCTGTGCGTCCGGATCGGCGCCATGCGCTCCCACTCCCAGGCGCTCACGCTCAAGCTCCGCGAGGACCTCTCCGTCGCCGAGATCGAGAAGCTCCTGGACGCGGACAACGAATGGGCCACCGTGGTGCCCAACACCAAGGAAGCCTCGATGGCGGACCTCACCCCGGTGGCGGCGTCCGGCACCCTGGACATCCCGGTGGGCCGCATCCGCAAGCTCGAAATGGGCCCGGAGTACATCAGCGCCTTCACCGTCGGGGACCAGCTCCTCTGGGGCGCCGCGGAGCCGCTGCGGCGCATGCTCAAGATCGCCACCGGCACCCTCTAGGGCCTTCTAGGTCCCTCTAAGCCCCTCCGACCCCTCAGGGCCGGTCGAGGCCGAGGAACCGCCGGTACTTCGCGGCCTGCAGCTCAAAGGATTTTCGAGCCGCAGGCCGCAGTCCGTTAACTCCGTCGAACGGTTCGGGCACGACGGCGCCGGACCGGCCGTTGCCGGGCGCCGCCCAGGTCCCCACCACGGCGCCACCGGCCACGATGGTCTTCCTGAACACCCCGTTGCCGCCGGGGACGATCTTGTCCGCGTGCTGCGCGGGCAGCGCGATGGACCGGTCGGTGTAGCCGAGGAGGAACTCGTCGAATCCCGGCAGCGCCAGCACGGTGCGTTGGGCGGGGACGCCGCCGTCGAGCAGGGCCTCCGTCTCCGGGGAGAGCCAGTACTGCCTGCCTTCGAAGTCCAGCTCCGCCAGCTGGTCCCTCACTTCGGCCAGCGCCGCCCGGACCTCGGTCAGCGGGATGCCGGACCACCAGGCGAAGTCACGTTCGGTGGCAGGGCCGTGGCTGTACAGGTAGCGCAGCAGCCACTCGGCGATTCCTTCCTCGCGGCCCAGCCGCCGCGAGTCCTTGATCCAGTCGTCAAAGGCCACCACCAGCTGCTGGTTGCCGGCGAGCGGGCCCAGCACCAGCAAGCCCCGCTGGCACAGGGTCCCCAGGAGATGGATGCCGCGCTGGCCCGCCGTGGACTGGCCGGCTTGCTCGAAGGCCTGGAACAGCTCCGCCCGGCTGGCCGCGGCCCCGCCGGCGACCCGCTGCAGGGCGGCATCCGCGGCAGCTTCGATGTCCGCGGCGGAGATCCCCAGCTCCCGGTGCCGCCCGGCCAGGCCTTTGATGAGGCGGGCGGAGGTGATGTCCAGGATCCATTTCAGATCCTCGGGCGCCAGCAGGTGCAGCGTGCCGCGCATCGGCCAGGACCGGACGATTTCGCCGCGGTCCAGCGAGGCGCGGACATCGGCCGCGCGGGAGCCCGGCACACGCTGCCCCACGGCCCACAGCGAAGCCTGGAGGTCCTGCGCCTGCATGGCGGTCATGACCCGGACCGCCCCGGGAACGGACTCGAAGCCAGGCCCGGTGAGACCCTGGGAGGCCAGACGGAGCCGGCCCATCACGGACCGGCTCAACCGCGTGCGCACCTGTGCTGCCATGACCTCATCCTAGGGCCGGGGCCAGAGGCTCCGGCGGAATCCGGCTACCGCCCGGTCCGCTCCCAGCCTGCGTCCAGCCGGCTTCATTAACGTGGATGCATGACTTTGGGTGACGTGTGGCCGCTGCTGCGGCCCCTGTGCAGGAGGCTGGCCCTGCTGGGCTGGGCCTCCAGCGCGGCCGGCATGGCGGCAGGCCTTGCCGTCGCCATCGCCAGCGGCACCCGCCTCTCCCCCATGATGTCGACGTTCCAACTGGTGTCCGCCGCGTCCATGGCGGTAGCGGTGGCCAGCTTCGTCACGGCCGCGATGATCCAGCCGCGGCCCTCTGCGTTGCAGAACCCCGAGCGCCGGGAACCCGACCACGACTCCGGCGCTGTCTGTTTAGGCGCCGTTTTGGGGTTGGGCGCCTTGCTCCGGTACCCTAGTCAGGTTGGTGACGTGTCCGAGCGGCCGAAGGTGCAACACTCGAAATGTTGTTTGGTGTAAAAGCCAACGTGGGTTCAAATCCCACCGTCACCGCCAATGATCGAGGCCCCTGCTTCCCTTTGTTTATAAGGGAAGCAGGGGCCTTTGCTTTGCCCGGAATGGACGCATTGGCAAAGAATTGGCAAGACTTCGCCAGGGCTCTCGCCGCCGGCCATCGACGCTTCGCCCCAGCCCTGACGTCAAACCCGCATGCGCTGCCCACAGCGGTCGTCTACTGATGTGCGGATTGACATCCCCCCGTCCGGCGCGGAGAGTAGGCCAGCCCGGTTCGAGACCGATAGGACGATCAGGGCCATTTGCCTACGTCAGCGGACACGGGGCAGCCAAGTTCTTTCAAGCAGGCCAGAACGGTGCCGGGCTCGTGCTTCAAAAAATACCAAGGAGAACCGGTGGCCGGGATGATTCTGAGGGCGTCCTGAGGATTCAACCACATCCGGACGCGCTCTATCCGCGCGACTTCCGTTCGCTGTAAAGTCCATGGCCCAACGAACTTCCCAAAGCCGTAGGCGAGACTGAACCTGAGGGCTTCCGAGGTGGGGCTAAGAATCAGCATCCGGAACATCGCATGAACTGAAAAACCCGTCCACACGTTTCCCTCTCGGACTGGCACGGTCCCGCCGCCCTCGAAGTGTTCCTCCTCTAGAAATACCTCGGGAGGCGCCGGTTCTTTCCTGAGGGTCGTGACGGTCATGGCGAGACCTACCAGGGCGATCACCACACCAGAAGCTACGAACTGCACAAGCGACGGGCTGGCCGTCGCCAACTCTAAGGCGAAGCCGGCCCGAGCATAGGTCGGGCAGTGCTGCCGGCCGAGGCAAACAATGCAACCCGGACCCGCAGATGTTGGACCGGAGTGGATCCGATGGCCTTTCGAGAGAGAGTACGGCGCTCTCGGGCGTTTCTGCGGACTATCCGCACTTTTCATCGTCGCAGGTCAGGGCTGTTTACTGTTGCCATCTGATTTCGTCGGCTGCCATCGAATCTGCGGAATAGATGCGGGCTCCAGCGGCAGTCTCAGACGCGCGCCCGGTCAAAGATCGCGTGGCTTGACCGCGTCCACCTAAAGGCAAACGTGATGACCATGAGCTTGCGCGTGCTGACGAAGATGGGTTCGACGTTCCGGGTCCGTCCCCTGCCGGAACCTTGATTGCCAGTTGCCTTATCGCTCTTTATGAGAACGGCGGCGCACAAGCCGCTTTGGCCCTCTGGGTCCCGAGCTGATGGTCTAGGCGGTTCGGCGGCTGTGGAGGGATTCGAGTCGCTCGGCAGAGAGTGCGTGCTCGATGGCGAGGATGCTGGCACCGATGACGCCGGCCTGGGGCCCGGAGTGTGATTGTTCGATGGTCAGGTGTTGAGTGGCTATCGGTGTGGACCGGCTGTACACGACTTCGCGGATTCCTGCGATGAGGTATTCGCCCGCTTCGGCCATCGAGCCCCCGATGGTTATGACGGAGGGGTTGATGATGCTGACGCACATGTTCAGGACTTCACCGATGTCCCGGCCAGCCTGTCGGACGGTCTGTATGGCGGCGAGATCGCCGGCCCGTACGAGTGCAATGACATCGGCCACCGTGCGGACATCCGCGCCGTTTTTCCTGAGGGCGGCAGCGACTGCCGGCCCGCTGGCGAGGGCCTCGAGGCAGCCCATATTGCCGCAGCTGCAGGGGACGAGGACGCCGCGTGAGATGGGGATATGGCCGATGTCCCCGGCGGTTCCGTCCGCCCCGCGCTGAAGCTGTCCGCCACTGATGATCCCTGCCCCGATGCCGGTGGCGACCTTGACGAAGATCATATGGTCCGTGTCCGGCGACTGGGCGGCGCGTTCACCCAAGGCCATGATGTTAACGTCATTGTCGACCAGAATGGGCACCTGGAATTTCTTCCGCATGGCTGCCGGAACGTCGAATCCGTCCCAGCCCGGCATGAGGGGCGGCTTGGAGGGCTTCCCGGTATCATGTTCTACCGGGCCGGGCAGTCCGATGCCGATGGCCATGAGTTCGCTGGCATCACGTCCGATCTGTTTCAGCAGCGACGTGACGTTCTCTGCCAGGGATGTGAGCACCTCGTCGGGCCTGTCGGAAATTTCAAGTTTCGTATGTGTTTCAGCGATTCTGTTCCCGGCGAGGTCGGTGATGGCAATGGTGGCGTGCGTGGCGCCGAGGTCGGCGGCCGCCACGATTCCGGCGCCCGCGTTGAAGGCTATTTGAGACGACGGCCGCCCGCCGGTTGATGAGGCATAAGAGACCGGCTTGACGAGCCCGAGCTCCGAGAGGGTATCGATCCGCGCGCCGATGGTCGACCGTGAAAGTCCCGTTTGAGCAGTCAGTTCGGCCCTGGTCCGCGGCTTGCCGTCACGCATGAGCTGAAAGATCTCGAATGCACCGAATCCCGGCGTCTGGCTGCTCACTGAAACCGCTTCCCTCCTGTAGGACTTCGAAGCTCCGTCTTGTTTCATCTGTTGATTATTACACGCGATACGAACCGTCGTGAATGATCTATTGAGCACGTTTAGGCATCTTTTGCTTAGTGCTTGACATAAGACAGGTGACGAATGTCATACTGATGCAATGAACGAGAACGGAACTGACGAGGCGTCCGCCCCACTGCGAGCGGGCTTCATTGGGGGCGGGTTTATGGCTGCCGTTCACGGCAGGGCGGTCCGGGCTGCCGGTCTCATCCCTGCCGGGGTGGCCTCCTCGACGCTGGAGAGTGCCGAACGGGCGGCTACCCGTCTAGGGCTGGGCCGCGTTTATTCTTCCGTGGAGCAGTTACTCGACGACGAGTCCATCGACGTTGTGCACATCTGCACGCCGAACGTCACCCATGCGGAGTTCGCCACGGCGGCGCTGCGGGCTGGCAAGCACGTGGTCTGCGAGAAGCCGCTGGCTACCTCCGTAGAGGACGCCGCGGCAGTGACCGCACTGGCCCGCACCATGGGCCGCACAGCCGCCGTGCCCTTTATCTACAGGTTTCATCCCATGGTCCGGGAGGCGCGGGCCAGGGTGCGCCATGGCCAGGTCGGACGTGTCCTGACCATCCAGGGTTCATTTCTTCAGGATTGGCTTCTGTCCAGCGAAGATGACGACTGGAGGGTTGATGAAAGCCTGGGCGGCCCCTCACGGGCTTTCGCCGACATCGGCTCCCATTTGTGCGATGTCATCGAATTTATTCTTGATGACCGAATCAGCCGCGTCGCCGCCCTGACACGCACGGCCTTCAGCCAACGGGGGGGCCGGGATGTCCGGACAGAGGACATCGTCTCCATTGTTTTCGAGACCCGCGGAGGCGCCGTGGGAACACTCCTGATCAGCCAGGTCGCCCCGGGGCGTAAGAATCGCCTCGCCCTGGAAATCTCGGGAACGACGGAAACACTGACCTTTGATCAGGAGCAACCGGAAACTCTGTGGGTCGGACGCCGCTCGGGCTCCCAGCTGATGGTCCGAGATCCGGCCGTCCTTGATCCGTCGGCTGCCCGATACTGCAGCCTGCCGCCAGGCCATCCGCAGGGCTATCAGGACGCCTTCAACTCATTCATATCCGATGCTTACCTAGCGGTGAGATCCGGTACGGCTCCGGATGGCCTGCCCCTGTTTGATGACGGGCTACGGGCTGCCCGGCTCACCTCCGCCGTCCAGCGCTCCGCCCGGGAGGGCGGCTGGCAAGACGTTCCACCGAACGACCCGGAACTGACCGGGCACAAGACCCCTATATTAACCCTTAAGGAAAGGCAGTAGGATGATCCGATCTCTCGATCGCGTCAAGCGATCCCGCATCGTAGCGGGCCTGGGAGCCGCGCTCACCGTAACCCTGTTGGCAACCGCATGCACGGGCGGGTCATCAGCACCCAACACCGCTGCGGCCAAACCGGCAGAGCTGCGGATGCTCTACACCACCGATGAAGCCAACAGCGCCGCCGTCGCGTCGCTGGTGCCGCAGTTCAAGGAAAAGTTCGGCATCGATCTGAAGATCGACAACCAGCCGTACGACGCGTTGCAGCAGAAGGTCTTCTCCGAGTTCGCGTCCAGCAGCAGCTACTACGACATCGTCGTCGTCGACACCCCGTGGGCGCCGGCCTTGGTGCAAAACCTCGAACCCCTGAGCCAGTACATCCAGAACGACGCCCTGAACCCTGACGGCCCGCAGTCCAACGTGGGCGACTTCATCCCCAAGGTGTTCTACGACACGGCCGTCTACAACGCTGATTCCCCGATCAAACGCTACCCGGACCCCACGGCAAAGCCCGACGCATCCGCGATCAAGAATGCCGGATTCGACGTGTACGGGATGCCGATCCAGTCGAACGTGGCCGTCATGGCCTACCGTAGCGACCTGTTCAACGACCCGGTCCAGAAGTCGAACTTCAGGGCCAAGTACGGCAAGGACCTCACGGTCCCGAAGACCTGGGACGACTATGCCCAGGTTGCAGAGTTCTTCACCCAGCCTGACAAGAAGCTGTACGGCACCACGGTCATGGCAGGCGTCGGCGACTGGGCCACCGACGACTTCAAGACCCTGCTCGCCTCCTGGGGCGGAGACGGGACCTTGGCAGACCAGAACGGCAAGCCCACGTTCGACACACCCGAAGGAACCCAGGCACTTGACTACTATGCCAAGTTGGCGCAAAGCGGACACGTGCCCCCGGGCAGCACGTCAGCGGACTGGGGTACAACCGCCGAATCGTTCGGCAGCGGGCTGACCGCCATGACGATCAACTACCACGACCTCAAACTCGGTGACAACGTCAAGGGCGGCACCATCGGCTATGCCCCGGTGCCCAGCGCGAAGGCCGCCGGACCCCACTTCGGGACCTGGATGCTGAGCGTCAACAAGAATTCCAAGAACAAGGAATGGGCCTACCAGGGGATCAGCTGGCTGACCGCCGCCGAGCAGCAAACGACGATGACCGCAAAGTCCCTGCACCCCAGCCGGACTTCCGTCTTTACCGGCATCAAGAGCGATAACCCCCTCGCGCCCTTCTACGACACCCTCGGAAAATCCCTCGCAGAAGGCGTTGGCCGTGCACGGTTGACCAACTACACCGAAGTCAGCCACGAAGTTGCCGTCGCCGTGAACAACGCAGCAACAGGCGCTTCCTCCCCGACGGACGCCCTCAAATCCGCGTCAGAGAAGGTCTCGGCCCTCCTAAAATCGGCCGGCTACTAACCCATCGGACCGCTCAAGGTCGCCCAAGGAGTATCGATTATGAAAGCAACCGCCGCACCATTGGATGCGACCTTGACGGTTGACGCTTCCCGCCGCGCGGCCGGCCGTGCCACGGCCGGCCCGCGCGACAGGAAGCCGCTGACCTGGAAAAAACGTTCGACCCCGTGGGTCTACATGGCCCCGGCGATGTTTGTCTTGCTGCTGATGACGGTGGCCCCGGCCATTTTTATCTTCTACTCGGCCTTCCGCAACGACAAGATTCTCGGCGGCGTGGGCAAATTCGTCGGCCTGGATAACTTCATCACGGCGGTCACCAACGCCTCAGTCCAGCACGCATTCCTGATCACGTTCGGCTTCGTTGCGGTCGCGGTGATCCTGGAGATGATCTTGGGCTTCGCCCTGGCACTCCCGCTCGCCGCTCAGACGCGCGCCAACAAAGTCGGGGCCGCGCTCATGCTGCTGCCTTTCGCCGTCACGCCGGCGGTCGCGGCCATGGTCTTCAAGCAGCTGCTGAACCCCAACTACGGGTGGGTAGGCTACTACCTCGGCGTCTTCGGATTCCCCAATGGCATCGACCTCCTCGGTGATCCGACATCGGCATGGATCGTCCTGGTCATCCTCGACATGTGGCAGTGGACCCCGTTCGTAGCCCTGATTCTGATGGCCGGCCTTCAGTCCCTGCCAGGGGAGCCCCGAGAAGCAGCCATGGTCGACGGGGCCACCTCATGGCAGATGTTCCGGCACATCACCTTTCCGGCAATGGTTCCGTTCATTGCCATCGCGGCCGTGCTGCGGACCATTCAGGCCTTCAAGACGTTCGATTCCTTCAAGATCCTGACCGGCGGCGGTCCCGGTGAGTCCACCGAAATCATCAACCTGGGCATATTCCGCGTCGGCCTTCAAAGCTTCAACGTCGGTCTCGCCTGCGCCCTGGGCGTAGTCTTCCTGATCATCCTCTCGCTCCTTATCCCTTTCATGCTGCGCGTCATCGGCCGCCGGTCCGACCCTGAGGAAATGTAATGACAACGACATCATCAACCAGCCGCGGCGGTGCCGTGGCACGCGTCATCGTCGGACGTACCTTCCTGTGGGCATGGCTCTTGGTCGGCCTCGTGCCGCTGCTGTTCATGTTCATCACCTCCATCAAGCCGGCCGGGATCGCCAACCAGATCCCCCCGGCGTGGATCTTCCCACCCACTCTGGACAACTACGCCTCAGTACTGTCTGCCGGCGGCGGCAAATCCGAAAGCTTCGGCCAACTGCTCACCAACAGCGCAATCGTAAGTCTCGGTGCCACCGCCCTTGCCATCGTCGTGGGGGTCCCGGCTGCCTATGCCTTGACCATGAGGGATTTTCGGGCCCGAAAGGGGCTCTCATCCTGGATCCTGTCGACCTACATGTTCCCGCCCATCGTCGCCGTCATCCCGGTCTTCGTCTTCGCCGGCAAGCTCGGCCTCATGGACACCTACCCGGCCCTGATCATCCCGTACGCTGCCTTCAACCTGCCCATCGTGGTCTGGATCCTGCGCAGCTCGATCCTGCAGCTGCCCTATGAGATCCAGGAAGCCGCCATGGTCGACGGCGCCTCAACATGGGACGTGCTCCGCCGGATCATCTGGCCCCTGCTAGTGCCGTCCGTGGCTACGGCCGCCGTACTGACCATCGTCCTGTCCTGGAACGAATTCCTGTTCGCCCTGTCCCTGACCCGCAGCGGAGCGAAGACCGCTCCGGTGGGCCTGCAGCAGTTCACCGGTATGTACGGCACGGACTGGGGCAACATCACCGCAGCCGCGACCCTGATCGTCGCGCCCATCCTGGTGCTCATGGTCGTGCTGCGCCGCCAGATGGTCGCCGGCCTCACCTTCGGTGCAGTCAAGTAAATGAGTATTGGAGAAGAAAAGATGAAAGCAGTCATCCTCCCCGGTGACAAGAGAGTCACCGTCGTGGAACGCGACGTCCCGGAGCCGGGACCGCACGAGGTGCTGGTGAAGACCCGTGCCTCCGCGATCTGCCGCAGCGACATGAGCATCTACTACGGGACCCCGATCGTCGGCGGCGAAGGCGCCAGCCACGGTTCGGTGATACCCGGGCACGAGGCAGCCGGCGAAGTCGTCGAGGTCGGTAGTGCCGTGACCCATGTCAAAGTGGGAGACCGCGTCGCCGGCTACCTCGCCGTGGGCTGCGGATTCTGCGAGTACTGCCTGAGCGGGTACATGATGCTGTGCAACCAGTGGGAATGCTTCGGTTTCGACGTCCACGGCGGCGACGCCGACTACTTCGTGCTTCCCGAACGCAACTGTCTTCAGCTCCCCGACGAACTCAGCTTCCGCGCCGGGGCGGTCATGACCGACATGGTCGGCAGCCAGTACCACGTGCAGAAGCAGCTCGGCGTGGCCGGCGGAAAAACCGTCGCCGTCTTCGGCATGGGACCAATGGGATCCGCCGCGGTGCTCATCGGCAAGGCCTTCGGCGCCCGCGTCATCGCCGTCGACGTCATCGACCACCGGCTCGAACAGGCCAGCTCGCTCGGCGCGGACTCCGTCATCAACAGCACAACAGCCGACGCCGTTAAGCAGATCCGGGACCTCACCCAGGGCCGCGGAGCGGACATCTGCATCGATTGTTCCGGCAACCCCGCCGGGCAGAACTCCGCCCTAGACGCCGCCGCCAAGCTAGGCGCCGTCGCGTTCGTCGGTGAGTCGCGTGCCACACAGATCAATCCCAGCGACCAAATGCTCAGAAAACTGCTCACCGTCGTCGGCGGCTGGTACTTCCCCATCAGCGACTGGGAAGAAATCGTCCGCCTCGTCATCGACCAGAAAATCCCGGTCGAAAAGCTCATCAGCCATGACTTTTCCATTGATCAGGCCGAGGAAGCCTTCCGCGCCTTCGACCAGCGCGAAACGGAAAAAGCCGTTTTCGTCTGGTGAACCCCGTCAGACCCTCCCAAGGAGAGAACCCATGTTCAGATATGCCGCCGAGCTCGTCCCCTACCACGACCACGGCTTCGAAGACTCGATCCGCGACCTTGCCGACATCGGCTTCAAGGAAGTCAATCTCTGGTCCTCCGCAGCACCGCTGGCCCACCACGTCAATCCAGGAGATGACCCAGGCAAAATCCTTGGAGTCCTGAACAAGTACGGGCTTAAACCCTGTGGCCTCACGGTCTACGGAAAGACCCAGGACGAGATCCTTGAACGCGTCGAATTCGCCGCAGACCTCGGAATCGACACCATCATTTTCGACTGCGAAGCTAACTACCCCGACTTCGTCTCCACCTTCCTGCCTCCCATCGTCGAAGCAGGAGCGCGCCGCGGAGTCCGGATCGCGGTCGAAAACCACCTCACCGTCCCTTTTTCGGCGGATTTCGAATCCGGTGCCAACGAGGACCAGCGATGGGACGAAGGCGTGGACACCCTCGCGCAGATGAAACGTCTCATCCGCGACATCGACGACCCCTACCTCGGCGTCTGCATCGCTCCCCCGCACCTGTGGGTAATGCAGGACACCATCAGCGAAGCGATCACGTTCCTCGCCGAACGCAAGCGGCTCTTCTACTACTACATCTGGGACATCGACCGCGCATACCGCCACGGCACAGACGGGCTGAACTTCGGTCCCGCGGACCAGCAGCTCCCCCGCCCTGATGGAACACTCGACCATTCCGTGATGCTGGGAACGCTAAGTCGTGTCGGGTACGAAGGCGTCGCCAGCCTCAAATGCCACGGAACGCAGGGATGGAGCTTCGAAAGAATCGGCGAACACCTTCGCGCGTCCGACGCCTACGTCAGGGGTTGCATGAAAAAAGCCCAAGTCCTCTGAACACCCCCGGACCCGACGGAAATCCGACATTGCAGCAAGCGCTGCCACCGCCGGGGCGACAACCTTTGATCCGAACGCGCCGGCCCCAAAACTGGCGATCCGACCAAACCGAACAATCCAGTAGGCAAGGGAGCCTGACATGCCACGCCCGTACACGCTGTTCACCGGCCAGTGGGCCGACCTGCCGTTCGAAGAAGTCGCGCGCCTGGCCTCCGGATGGGGCTATGACGGCCTGGAAATCGCCGTGTCCGGTGATCATCTGGACGCCTGGCGCTGGGACGAACCCGGCTACGTTGATTCCAAGCTCGCCGTCCTGGAAAGGTACAAGCTCAAGGTATGGGCGATCTCCAACCACCTCAAGGGCCAGGCGGTCTGCGACGATCCCATCGACTTCCGGCACGAGGCCATCGTCGGGTCCAGGGTCTGGGGTGACGGGAACCCCGAGGGTGTCCGCACCCGCGCCGCGGAGGAAATGAAGCTTACCGCCCGGCTCGCCAAAGCCCTCGGCGTGGACACCGTAGTCGGTTTCACCGGATCCTCGATCTGGCAGTACGTGGCGATGTTCCCGCCCGTCCCGGAGAAGGTGATCGAGGCCGGCTACCACGACTTCGCTGACCGCTGGAACCCCATTCTGGACGTCTTCGACGAATGCGGTGTCCGTTTCGCCCACGAGGTGCACCCCTCCGAGATTGCCTACGACTACTGGACCACCGTCCGCACCCTCGAGGCGATCGGGCACCGCGAAGCGTTCGGCCTGAACTGGGACCCGTCCCACTTCATGTGGCAGGGCATTGACCCGGTCTCGTTCATCTGGGACTTCAAGGACCGGATTTACCACGTGGACTGTAAGGACACCAAGCTGCGCCCCACCGGACGCAACACGGTCATGGGCTCGCACCTGCCCTGGGGAGACCCGCGCCGGGGCTGGGACTTCGTCTCCGCTGGCCGCGGCGACGTGCCCTGGGAATCATCATTCCGGGCCCTGACCGCGATCGGCTACGACGGCCCCATCTCGGTGGAATGGGAGGACGCCGGCATGGACCGCCTCCACGGCGCCCCCGAAGCCCTCGCCGCGCTCAAGAAGTACGACTTCCCCTCCTCGCACACCTCCTTCGACGCCGCCTTCAAGCAGTAGCTCATCGATCAGGGACGCACTGTGACCAATCCGGCGGGGGCGAACGCGACATCAGAAAACCAGAAAGGACTCCACAGATGGATCCAGAAGAAGCACCACTGCGCATCGGCATCCTGGGAGCGTCCCGTGTCAGCCCGACATCCATCATTGAACCTGCCAGGCTGACAGGCGCGCGGCTGGTGGCCGTCGCAGCCCGCGACCGGGACCGGGCACAGGACTTTGCCGACCGGTACGGCGTCGAACGGGTACTCGGCTCCTACGAAGATCTTGTCAATGACCCGGAGATCGAAGCCGTCTACAACCCGCTGGCCAACTCGCAGCACGCACGATGGAACCTGGCGGCCATCGCCGCCGGAAAACACGTCCTGTCGGAGAAACCGTTCGCCGCAAACGCAGCGGAAGCCAGAGAAGTGCGGGACGCAGGCAAACGCGCGGGCGTCAAGGTCGTCGACGGCTTCCACTATCTCTACCACCCTGTCACGAAGAGACTCCACGAACTGGTCGCCTCAGGGGAACTCGGCGAGCTCCAGCGTGTGGAAACTATGGTGATGATTCCGTCCCCGCCACCCGAAGACCCCCGTTGGTCACTGCCACTCGCGGGCGGAGCACTCATGGACCTGGGCTGCTACAGTCTCCATGCCATCCGGGCTATGGCCCACCTGGCAGGAGGGAATCCCACCCTCATCAGCGCACGGGGAGCGGAACGGACCGGCTTGCCCGGAGTGGATGAATGGGTTGACGCAGACCTGGCATATCCCTCCGGAATCACCGCAACGGCACGATGCAATATGAACGGGACGCGAGCCGAAATGACCTACCGCGCCATCGGAAGCAAAGGGCAAGCCACCGTGGCAAATTTCATCCTTCCTCATACCAATGACAGCCTCGAGGTGGAAACGACTAACGGCCAACGGATCGAGCACCCGGGCACAAGATCCTCTTACACCTACCAGCTCGACGCTTTCGCCGCCCTGATCCGGCACGAAACACCCATGCCCACAGACAGCGACGACGCCGTCCAGACCATGGAACTAATCGATCAATGCTACAAAGCCATTGGACTCGAACCTCGTGGCGGGGCCGCCACGAGGTAAACGACCACGAATGCTAAGTGAATCATCTGACCGTCCGCGAAGTTCGGTGAACCGTCCGCTTCTTTACATGCCACGGGAGAAGCACGTATATAGCAAGAGGCTCCGTGACGCGCTGCGATCATAGGTGTTTGGGCTCCGAGTCCATCTGGAGGCGGCCAACGTCGAATTCACGCAGCACCATCTTCGCCTCAAGGGCCCCGACGCCGCCCGAGCTTGCGAGAGCCGTCAGATAGGTGCGCGCTTCAGATTCAGCCCAGAACAGGGAATGGGCCGCGGACCACTGCGCGACGGTCGGCACGGGATGGGCGATCATCGCCGTAATTGCCGCGCGTCCCGCGGGAGACTTCCTCAGCTCGAGCTGGGCACGCTGCATTCGATGGACGTGCTTGTTCCATCGTCTGGCGCGCGTGTCGCTTGCCAGAGGGATCGAGTCCGTTGCTTCCAACTCGACGACGTAAGCATTTGTCCACATTCTGAGGTCGTCCGGATTCACACCGTCACTTTCTCACGACGACCTGCCCCCTTCAACGGTGCAATCACATACTCCTCGTCCGTGGATTCCCGCGCATCCCGGTTGCCAACGACGCGAGTGAGCAGGTAAGTCATTGACTCATCAAACCGTCTTGCGGGTTGCCAAACTGATCCGTCTGCACGGATTAGGATGCAGGATCCGCCTTTACCCTGGCCACGTTGTCGGCTCCACGGAGTTTCAAGCTTCGCGCTCCACCCTCGGCGTCGGTGCCGCTCATGACACGAGTCATGCGGTTCGACCACGTTGGCGTCACCGTGCAGGACCTCGACAACGTGACAGCGTTCTTCGTAGGACTCGGCCTTGAGATCGAAGGCCGGAGGTTCGTAGAGGGCGAGTCCATCGACAAGGTCATAGCAATCCCGGACTCGGGCACAGAAATCGTCATATTGCGAGTGCCCGGCTTAGGCACAGGCGTGGAGCTGTCCAGCTTCGTCCGACCGGACCCCGTTGCGGGGTCTGGCCGCCGCCATGGCAAACGAGCTGGAACTGCGCAGTTTGTCCTTCGAAGTCAGCGATCTTGATGCCCACGTCGATCGGCTGGCCGCGGCGGGACATTGACTAGGCGGCGGCATCGGCCGGCGTGAGGATGCCTGGCGTATGGCCTACGCGCGCGGTCCGCAGGGTTTCCCGTGGCGTTGGCTGAGCGGATTAGCTGAGCCAGCTTTCGCCGTGCGGGTACTTTCCTGACTTTCCCGGCGACGTCCAACGTCCGCGCGGATTGACCGATGCGCACTGGACTCCGGATCGGGCGCAAACTCCTGCCACGTAGGCTTAGAAGTCACGAAGACCTCCTGCCTCCCCCGCACACATCCACCGTGCCCCTGCTCCCTAAAGAAGGAAGCCCCTGTGAAGAAGCTCCTCCCGCTCTCTGTGGTGCTGGGCGCTGCCTGCTTGTCCGTTTCCGGATGTTCTACCGCCGCCCCTACTCCGAGCCCGACCGTACCGCCTGCGAGCGCGGCCGCATCGGCCACCTCCTCCGCCGCAGCCGCGGCTCCGACCACGGGCTGGGAGCTGAACCCCAAGGGCGGAGCAGAGCGGATCAAAGCAGCAGGCCTGGCGGTCCTCAACGAGGAGGGAGCAGCCGAGCACTTCCACGCCCATCTGGACGTTTTCGCGGACGGCAAACCCGTTCCTGTCCCGGCGGACATCGGGTTCAGCTTCACCGCGGCCGGCCAACCAAACGGCATCTCGGCGTTGCACACACACGACGAGACCGGCATCATCCACATTGAGGCGCCGGTCGCCGGGGCTACCTACACGCTTGGCCAGCTGTTGACCGAATGGGGTGTCCTGGACGGCACCGACAAGCCGGGGACCGCGCATTCAGCCATCTCGGGTTGGTCAGTCGCTGTGAACGGCGCCAAGCAGGCGGGGCCGGCCCAGGCTGTCGTCCTGAAAGCCCATGATGAGGTCGTCCTGTTCCACGGGACGGCGCCGGACCCGATGCCCGCGACGTTCACGTTCCCGGACGGCCTCTAAGCCGGCCCCTCGGACGCGCGTCGGGTCTTCCGCACCGGTCTTTCTGACAGGCGCCCCACGATTCAGCGCCCGAGAACGGGGTGCAGATGCTCACTCCCAATGGCGACGCGGGCCTGAACGGCCGCAGCTTTGAGGGAATCAGCTACGGACGCGCCGTGCAGGCTCGCCGCCAGAAAACCGGCCATGAACGCATCGCCGGCACCGTTGGTGTCCACTACGTCCGCGGGAACAGCAGCAACCACATGCCGCGTCCCGTCCGCTTCCAGCGCTACAGCACCCTCCGCCCCGCGCGTGCACACAGCCAGACGGGGGCCACGGGCGAGGCAGGACCGCATCAGCGCCCAGGGATCGTCGGTCCGGTCGTCGTTCATGAAGACGGTGTCGGCCGCCCTCAGGAATGGCTCATGGAACGCGGACGACCCGTCAAAGTCATGAAGGTCCACCCACACTGGTGTTTGCCGGACCTCGTCGCGTTCGAGCAACAACAAGCCGAGTTCGCTCAGGTCAATCACGGCAACATCCACTGCAGCCACTACTGCCGCGACAGCGTTGAGGTCGTCGTCCGCCGGCGGGGAGGGCACCGAAACGTAAAGCGATACCCGGCCGCCGCCGTCGGTCATGAGGTTGACGTGGCGCTCGGTGCGCTCCGACGCAATCGCTTCGATGGTGATACCGGCCGTGGCGAGGGCGTCGCGCACCCGGCCGCCGGCGTCGTCCGCGCCCACAGGCGAACACAAGCGGACGCGGACGCCAAGATCCGCCAGGTGTAAGGCCTTGCCCGCCGAGGTCCCTCCAACCGTATGCCAGGCGCGCCGGGCGAACTGCATGTGCGGAACAGGGTCCGGGAGGTGGTCAAGGAGAATGAGGTGGTTCCACGAGGCGGGGCCACAGACGGCGACCAGCGGAGAAGCGCGCATGTCCTCAGCCTATCCGGCCAGCCTCCACTGTCTCCCAAGGCCGAAAAGGCGCGCGGGATCCGTGCCCAATGGCACTCCCGGACCGAGTTCGGGCGTGCCAGGGTGAGCTATCACTGCACCGCCCGGAAGCGGGCCTGCTATTCGGAAGGAAGGCTTATGGCCGGAAACGAGAGCTACAGAATCGTGGTCGGCGTAGACGGTTCTGAGCAGTCCCGAGCGGCAATGGACTGGGCTGTTGAGGAAGCCAAGGCTCGGGGCGGTGAAGTGCTGGCCCTCACGGCCTGGCACTTCCCTTACGTCACCGACGCCCTCGGCCAGGCTTGGGACTACGAGGTGTTCCAAACTGATGCCCAGTCGATTCTCGATGAGGAACTTGCCCGGGTCCGGGGCCAGGGCGTGCAGATCAGCGGACGTATTGTGCAGGGCAGCGCCGCTGCGGTGCTCGTGGACGCCTCGCGGGACGCCGACGTCGTTGCCGTTGGCTCACGCGGCCACGGAGGATTCACCGGGCTGCTGCTTGGTTCCGTGTCCACCCAGGCGGTCCACCATGCCCACTGCCCCGTTCTGGTCTTCCGCGCGGCCACAGCGGACCAGCCCGACCCGGGGGCGGACAGCGCGCACTAGGTCACGGCGCACTAGGTCACGCCAGCCGCCGCTCCTAGCCGGCCGGCGTTACAACGTCCTCCAGCACCGACCGGTCGAAGAAGCGGATTTCACCGGTTTCCGCGAAGAACACGGGAACCACAGAAGTACTCGGGTCCTTCGAGGTCTCGTAGATTTCGGGCGCGCCCCCGTGCCTGCGCGCAATGGTGCCGACCAGGTCCGTACCGCGGACCTTCACAGTCCGATATTTGTAGCTCATGCGGCCTCCTTTGGGGATGTGGGTCACAGCCTACTCCCCGTAGTCCAGCCGACACCCGGCGGCGGGCGCAGGCGTCATGGAAGACCGCGCGGCCCCCACTGGTGCACAATGCGTTCATGACCAATGACGCTCCCCGCCCGGTCTACTTCCTTTCGGACAGTACGGGCATCACCGCGGAAACGCTCGGCAACACCCTGCTCACGCAGTTCCCCGCAAACGAATATGACCGCATCACGGTCCCCTTCATCACCACCGTCGACCAGGCGCGCGCCGTCGTCAGGGTCATCGACAACCTCGCGGCCACGGGAAAGCAGCCGATCGTCTTCTCCACCGCCGTCGGCAGCGACATTAGGCAGACGCTGGGGACCTGCAAGGGGATCATCGTGGATCTGATCGGGAGCCACGTCGGGCAGCTGGAGCGGGCCCTGGGAACGCAAGCCAGCGGGGAACCGGGCCGGGCCCACGGACTGGGCAACGCCGCCCGCTACCAGTCCCGGATGGCCGCCGTGGAATATGCCATGGAGCACGACGACGGCCAGAGCCTGCGCGCGCTCGAAAAGGCGCAGGTGATCCTGGTGGCCCCGTCCCGCTGCGGCAAGACGCCCACCACCATGTACCTGGCGCTGCAGCACGGGATCTTCGCCGCGAATTTTCCGCTGGTGGACGAGGACTTTGAACGCGAAGGACTCCCCAAGCCGCTGCGGCCGGTCGTTTCCAAGTGTTTCGGTCTCACCACCAATCCCCTGCGCTTGAGCCAGGTCCGCACCGAACGCCGCCGCGGCTCGCCCTACGCGTCACTGCGGCAGTGCGGCTTCGAGCTGCGCAGCGCCGAGCGGCTGTACGTGTCCCACGGGATCCCGTACCTCAATTCGGCCAGCGTCTCCGTGGAGGAAATGGCAGCCACCATCCTCCAGAAGATGAACCTCAAGCACTGAGGCCAGACTTCACAAGTGTTGCGTGGACCACATCGTGTGGAATCACCGGCGCCGACCTGTCACTGTGGACAGGACTTGCGCCCATCAACTTAGCGCCGCCCCATGCGGGGCTGTATTACGGCATCATCTGCAAAGGAGCAGCAACCATGACGACGGACATCCTGTGGTTCTCAGAACTCGGCCTCAAGGACCTGGACCGGGTGGGCGGCAAGAACGCCTCCCTCGGCGAGATGGTGCAAAACCTCACCTCCGCCGGCGTCCAGGTTCCCGACGGCTTCGCCACGACAGCCGACGCCTACCGCAGCTTCCTGGCCGACTCCGGCCTGGACCAGAAGATTGCCGACCGGCTGGTGGGCCTGGATACCGACGACGTGACGGCCCTGGCCGCAGCGGGCCAGGAGATCCGCACCCTGATGCGCGAGACGCCTTTCCTGCCGCACTTCGAAGCGCAGATCCGCGACTCCTACCAGAAGCTGGTGGACAAGCACGGCGGCTCCGAGGAGCTTTCCTGGGCCGTCCGCTCCAGCGCGACGGCGGAGGATCTTCCCGATGCCTCCTTCGCCGGGCAGCAGGAAACCTTCCTGAACGTCCGCGGCATCGAGAACATCCTGGCCGCCATCAAGGACGTCTTCGCGTCCCTCTACAACGACCGGGCCATCGCCTACCGCGTACACCACAAGTTCGAGCACGCCGAGGTGGCGCTCTCCGCGGGCGTCCAGCGCATGGTCCGCTCCGACGTCGGCGCCTCGGGCGTCATGTTCACCATGGACACCGAATCCGGCTTCAAGGACGCCGTCTTCGTCACCTCCTCCTACGGCCTCGGCGAGGCCGTTGTCCAGGGCGCGGTCAACCCGGACGAGTTCTACGTCTACAAGCCCGCCCTGGCGGCAGGCCGCCCGGCCATCCTGAAGCGCGGACTGGGCGAAAAAGCGCTCCAGATGACGTACACGAGCAACCGCGAAATCGGCCACACCATCGACTTCGTCCCGGTGGAGGCCTCCCTGCGGAGCCGCTTCAGCCTCACCGACGACGACGTCGAGCAGCTCGCCCGGCACGCCGTCGCCATCGAAAACCACTATGGACGCCCGATGGATATCGAATGGGGCAAGGACGGGGTGGACGGCAGCCTGTACATCCTGCAGGCGCGCCCGGAAACCGTGCAGTCCCGCAGGGCCTCCGGCAGCCTGAGCCGTTTCCGCCTGAATGGGACCGGCCGGGTCCTGGTGGAGGGCCGCGCCATCGGCCAGCGGATCGGCGCCGGCAGCGTCCGGATCCTCACCGCGATCGACCAGATGGCCGCGTTCAAGACCGGCGACGTCCTGGTCGCGGACATGACCGACCCGGACTGGGAACCGATCATGAAGCGCGCCTCCGCGATTGTGACCAACCGCGGTGGACGCACCTGCCACGCGGCCATCATCGCCCGGGAACTGGGGATTCCCGCCGTCGTCGGCACCGGGGACGCAACCGACACCCTCTCCGACGGACTCGACGTGACCGTCTCCTGCGCCGACGGCGAGACCGGCCTCATCTACGAAGGGCTCCTGGACTTCAGCGTCGAGGAAACCGAAATTACCCAGCTGCCCGAGGCCCCGGTGAAGGTCATGATGAACGTCGGCACCCCCGAGCAGGCCTTCACGTTCGCCCAGCTCCCCAACCACGGCGTGGGCCTGGCCCGGCTGGAATTCATCATCAACCGGCAGATCGGCATCCACCCCAAGGCGCTGCTGAACATGGACGATCAGCCCGCGGAGGTGCTCGCCGAGATCCGGGAGCACATCGCCGCCTACGACAGCCCGCGCGATTACTACATCAAGCGTCTGGCCGAAGGGGTGGCCACCATCGCCGCGGCCTTCGCCCCGGAGCCGGTGATTGTGCGGATGTCCGACTTCAAGTCCAACGAGTACGCCAACCTGCTCGGCGGACCGGCCTACGAGCCGCACGAGGAAAACCCGATGATCGGCTTCCGCGGCGCCTCCCGGTACCTGGAGCCGTCCTTCCGGGACTGCTTCGACCTGGAGTGCGAGGCCCTGTCCTTCGTCCGCAACGAGATGGGCCTGACCAACGTCAAGCTGATGATCCCGTTCGTGCGCACCCTGGACGAAGCCAGCGGCGTCATCGACCTGCTCGCTGAAAACGGCCTGCGCCGGGGCGAAAACGGCCTCGAGGTCATCATGATGTGTGAGATTCCGTCCAACGCGCTGCTGGCGGACGAGTTCCTGGACTACTTCGACGGCTTCTCCATCGGCTCCAATGACATGACACAGCTAGCCCTGGGCCTGGACCGGGATTCCTCGATCGTCGCCGGTAGCTTCGACGAGCGCAACCCTGCCGTCAAGAAGCTCCTAAGCATGGCCATCAAGGCCTGCAAGGCGCGCGGCAAGTACGTGGGCATCTGCGGCCAGGGCCCGAGCGACCACCCGGACTTCGCCGAATGGCTGGTCGAGGAAGGCATCGACTCCGTCTCGCTGAACCCCGACACCGTGGTGGACACCTGGATCCGCCTCGCCGGGGCGGCAGAGGCGTCGGCAGCCGCCGCAGCCGCCGTCGGCAACTGAGTCCCGCCGCACCAACGGAAATCATGACAACGACACCCCGGTCCCCGGACCGGGGTGTCCGCTTTGTAGCAGACAGTCCTTTTTCGTAGCCCTGTAGAAATCGAGGCTAGAATCAAGGGACAACCCGCTGCCGACAGGACGCCCGCGGGAGCAACCATGGCCGCCGCCGGGGAAGGGAGTGTTCCATGCGCACCGCCGCCAGAGCACCCTTCCACGCGTTGCGCTCGGCCATCGTTGCCACGACAATCGTGACCCTCGCCGCCGCAGCGCACGTTGTCGCCGGGGGCCAGCTTCCCGCCCCCGCCATCCTGTTCGCTTTCCTGGCCCTCACCGGACTGGTTTCCACCACGGCCACCAGGCTGAAACTCAACCTGCCCGCGATGACCGGCCTGCTCGGCGCGGGGCAGGTGGTGCTGCATGAGGCATTCGCCGCGTTCAGCACGCCGGTCGGCACGCCAGGGCCCGGGCCCGGCAGCGTAACCGGCGGAATTGCCGCGCCGGCGCACCACGCGGGCCTGGGCACGATTCCGGTCCCGGCGGACCACCTCCGGCTCCACGAACTGGACTCCGCCTTGGCCCTGTCCATGCTCGCCGGCCACGCCCTCGCAACCCTCGCCTGCGCCCTGCTCCTGGCCAAGGGCGAGGATGCGCTCTGGTCACTCGCGGCGTGGCTCCGCCCGCTCGTCGAGCTCCCGGCGGCGGTATCGCCGCGTCCGGCCCTCACGCGCGTCCTGCCGCCCCGGTCCGTGGTCGCCGTCCCGCTGCCGTGGCGCAACCTCCGGCCCGATTGCCGCCGCGGGCCGCCCGCCGTCGTCGTCTCTTCCTCCTAACCTCCCTTCCGGCTGCGGCCGTTCCTGCCCCGCAAAGCCTCCGTGCCCCCGGCACGTCGGGTAGCTGCCCCGCGCCTCCCCCGTTTCCGCGCGCCGCTTTGATTGCCGCGCGCACGCCTGAAAGGCACCTGTTTTGACCACCACACAGCACCAAACCGCCCTCCGCCGCACCCTCTCCGGCACCGCCGTCGCCGCAGCCACCGCCGCCCTGATGCTCGCCGGCATCAGCGGCGCCTCGGCCCACGTCGGCGTCTCCCCGGACAAAACCACGGCTAACTCCTATGCCCTGCTGACCTTCGCCATCCCGCATGGCTGCGAAGAATCCGCCACCACCAAGGTGGCCATCACCCTGCCGCCGGAGCTCGACGACGCCCAGCCCACCGTGAACCCCAACTGGACGGCGGCCAAGGTCACCGAAAAGCTGACCGCGCCGAAGAAGCTGGCCGACGGCTCATCGATCACCAAGCGCACCAGCCAGATCGTGTACACCGCCAAGACGCCGCTGAGCCCGGAGCTCCGCGACGCGCTGGTGCTGTCGGTGAAGCTGCCGGATGCTGCCGGAAAGACCCTCTACTTCCCGACCCTGCAGAGCTGCGAAGTCGGCCGGGTGGACTGGTCGCAGGTCCCGGCAGAGGGCCAGGACGCCCATGCGCTGAAGTCTCCGGCGCCGTCGCTGACGGTGACAGCAGCGGCAGCCGCCACGGAAGCAGACGGGCACGACGCACACGGCGCCGAGCCGGCGGGGTCCGTCACCGCGGCCCACGCGTCCGCGACAAACGACGACGGCGGCCAGGCCAGAAGCTGGGCGGGCCTCGTCGCCGGCGTCGGTGGCCTGGTCCTGGGCGGCCTCGCGCTGCTCCGCAGCCGTAAGCCAGCACCAGCGAAGTGACGCACACCCGGTTGATGCCCGGAAATCACAATCCGGGCATCAATCCGGGCCCTTCGTCGTGGCGTCGTTGACTAAGGCAACCGTGGAACATCAAGGTTGTGCCATGAGGCCTCAGCAGATGAAGAACAAACTGGTAATTACTTCCGTGACGGCGGCCGCCGCGGTTGCGCTGCTGCTCAGCGGCTGCGGCCAAAGCCGGCCCCAAAGCCAGTCCCAGGGCGCGACGACCGCCACGTCGCCGTCGGCCTCTGCCAGCGAGACGAGTTCCGCCAGCCCGGCCACGACGGCGTCCGGCGGAGCTGCTACGGCATCGCCCGCAACTGCCACCTCGTCCACCGCGACGGGTCCTGCCCTCTGCAAGGCCGCCAACTTGAAGGCCTCCCTCGACGCCCGGGGCGGCGGCGCTGCCGGAAGCGTCTATATGCAGCTGATCCTGAAGAACTCCGGCGCTGAACCGTGCCGGCTGTTGGGCTTCGCCGGAGTATCCCTCACCGCCGGCGCCAGCGGCACCCCCATCGGTGCCCCGGCGACGCGCGACGACTCCGCGCCCGTTGCCAACGTGCTGCTCGCCCCGGGCAAGTCCGGAAAAGCCACGCTGCGCTACACGCAGGCCGGCAACTACCCCAGCTGCACCCGCACCCCGGCCGCGGGCTTCCGGGTCTACCCGCCGGAAGACACGGCGTCGCTGTTCATCGCCGCACCCAAGGACGCCTGCAGCGAGTCGGCGATCAAGCTCCTGACCATCTCGGCGTTCACCGCGATGTAGCGTCCGCCCCAAGGCACCGCCGGACCCCACCGCCAAATCGCACCGCAAAATAGTGTCGGTGCCTTAAGGCATGATGGAGGAATGAAGGGGCAGGAGCTTGCCGGCGGCACACTTGCGGCCGAGGCCATGGACCGGTTCAGCCGGCCGACCCGGGAGTGGTTCCTGGGCGCGTTCTCCGCGCCCACGCCGGCGCAGAACGGCGCCTGGAATGCCATTTCCTCGGGCGCGCACGCCCTGGTGGTGGCGCCGACCGGCTCCGGCAAGACCCTCGCGGCGTTCCTCTGGGCACTGGACCGGCTGCTGGTCTCCGCACCCGCCGGACCCGAAGAACTGCCCGGCCTGGATGCCGCGGCCGCGAAGCCGGTCCGGCGGAAGGCGCCGAAGCGGAAAACCCGCGTGCTGTACATTTCCCCGCTCAAGGCGCTGGGCGTCGACGTCGAACGCAACCTGCGCGCGCCGCTGATCGGCATCACCCAGACCGCCAAGCGCCTCGGCCTGCCCGCGCCGCTAATCACGGTGGGGGTCCGCTCCGGGGATACGACGGCGGCGGACCGACGCTCGCTGCTCAGCCACCCGCCGGACATCCTGATCACCACCCCCGAGTCCCTCTTCCTGATGCTCACCTCCAAGGCGCGCGAGACCCTTGACGAGGTGGACACCATCATCGTGGATGAGGTCCACGCCGTCGCCGGCACCAAGCGCGGCGCGCACCTGGCCGTCTCGCTGGAACGCCTCGACGCGCTGCTGCCCAAACCGGCCCAGCGGATCGGGCTCTCCGCGACCGTGGAGCCGAAGGAGCTGGTGGCGCAGTTCCTGGCAGGCTCCGCGCCGGTCGAGATCGTGGCGCCGCCGTCGAAGAAGACCTGGGACCTGACCGTCTCCGTCCCGGTCGAGGACATGTCCGATCTCCAGGGCGCCGCCGGGGCCTTCGATTCGGGCCCGGCGTCCGGGCTGCAGCCGCACGCGTCGATCTGGCCGCACGTCGAAGAGAAGATCGTGGACCTGGTGCTGGCCAACCAGTCCACCATCGTGTTCGCGAACTCCCGCCGGCTCGCGGAGCGGCTCACCGCCCGGCTCAACGAGATCTACGCCGAGCGCCAGCTGATGGCCGAAGGCGGCGGCTGGGACGAGGCAGGCGGCGGTGCCGCGGGGCCGGGCGGTTCGCTGCCCGCCTCGACCGCGACGCCGGCGCACATGATGGCCCAGGCCGGCAGCACCGCGGGCGCGGACCCGGTGCTGGCCCGGGCACACCACGGGTCCGTCTCGAAGGACCAGCGGGCCATGATCGAGGACGACCTGAAATCCGGCCGGCTGCGCTGCGTCGTGGCCACCTCCTCGCTGGAACTCGGCATCGATATGGGCGCCGTGGACCTCGTGGTGCAGGTCGAGTCGCCGCCCTCGGTGGCCAGCGGGCTGCAGCGGGTGGGCCGCGCCGGCCACCAGGTCGGCGAGATCTCCCAGGGAGTGCTCTTTCCCAAGCACCGGGCGGACCTTGTCCACACGGCCATCACCGTGGAGCGCATGCTGGACGGCAAGATTGAACGGCTCTACGTCCCGGCCAACCCGCTGGACATCCTCGCCCAGCAGACCGTTGCCGCGACCGCGCTCGGCGCGATCGACGTCGAGGAATGGTTCGCCACCGTCCGCCGCTCCGCACCTTTCGCCTCGCTCCCGCGCTCCGCGTTCGAGGCCACCCTGGACCTGCTGGCCGGGCGCTATCCCTCCGACGAATTCGCCGAACTGCGGCCCAGGATCGTCTGGGACCGCAATGCCGGCACCATCGAGGGGCGCCCCGGCTCGCAGCGGCTGGCCGTGACCTCCGGCGGCACCATCCCGGACCGTGGCATGTTCGGGGTGTACATCATCGGCACCGAGGTGGAGGGCACCGGCTCCCCCGGCGGCACCGCGGACGGCAAAGCCGCGGGCCAGGCCTCCACGGCCAAGGGCGGCCGCCGCGTCGGTGAACTCGACGAGGAGATGGTCTACGAATCCCGCGTCGGCGACATCTTTGCCCTCGGCGCGACCAGCTGGAAGATCGAGGACATCACGCACGACCGCGTCCTTGTCTCCCCCGCCTTCGGCCAGCCGGGCAAGTTGCCGTTCTGGCGGGGCGACTCGCTCGGCCGGCCGGTGGACCTGGGCCGGGCCCTCGGCGCGTTCATGCGCGAACTTTCGGCGTCCGACGTCGGCCCGGCCACCGAGCGCTGCAAGGCCACCGGCCTGGACGACTTCGCCGCCAACAACCTGATCCAGTACCTCGCCGAGCAGAAGCTCGCCACCGAGGTGGTCCCCAGCGACACGACCCTCGTGGTCGAGCGGTTCCACGACGAGCTCGGCGACTGGCGCGTCGTGCTGCACAGCCCCTTCGGCATGCCGGTGCACGCGCCCTGGGCCCTCGCCGTCGGCCAGCGGCTGCAACAGCGCTACGGGATGGACGGCTCCGCGATGGCCGCCGACGACGGCATCGTGCTGCGGGTGCCGATGATGGAGGACGAACCGCCCGGCGCCGAACTGTTCCTCTTCGAGCCCGAGGAACTCGAACAGATTGTCACCGCGGAGGTCGGCGGCAGCGCACTGTTTGCCTCCCGTTTCCGGGAGTGCGCCGCCCGCGCCCTGCTGCTGCCCCGGCAGACCCCCGGAAAGCGCCAGCCGCTGTGGCAGCAGCGCCAGCGCTCGGCTCAGCTGCTGGACGTCGCCCGGAAGTACCCGACCTTTCCGATCGTCCTCGAAACCGTGCGCGAGTGCCTGCAGGACGTCTACGACCTTCCGGCCCTGAAGGACATTGCCGCCTCGATCGAGCGGCGCGAGCTGCGGATCCTGCAGACCACCACGCAACAGCCCTCGCCGTTCGCGAAGTCCCTGCTGTTTGGCTACGTCGCGCAGTTCCTCTATGAGGGCGATTCGCCGCTGGCCGAGCGCCGGGCCGCCGCCCTGGCGCTGGATTCCACCCTGCTCAACGAACTGCTGGGCCGGGTGGAGCTGCGCGAACTGCTCGACGCCAAGGTCATCGAGGCCACCGAGCTTGAACTGCAGCGCCTCGCGCCGGACCGCAGGATGCGCGGGCTGGAGGGCGTGGCCGACCTGCTCCGGCTGCTGGGCCCGCTCACCCCCGACGAAGTCGCCGCCCGCCTGGAGGCGGAGGTCCAGCCCGCCGAAACCAAGCCCGCGTCGGGAGCGGAGCCCGACGACGCCGCAGCCGGAGACGGCGCGCCCGGCGCGGAACCGGAACCCGTCAAAGCCGCTGCGGGCAGCGCCGAGGCCGCGGCGCATCTGGCCGCGCTGCAGCGGGCCAACCGTGCGATCAAGGTCAACATCGGCGGCGCCGAACGGTTCGCCGCCGTCGAGGACGCCGCCAGGCTGCGTGATGCCCTCGGTGTTCCATTGCCGATGGGCGTGCCGCTGGCGTTCATCGAACCCGTCGCGGACCCGCTGGGCGACCTCGTCTCGCGCTACGCCCGGACCCACGGGCCCTTTACCGCCGCCGAGGCCGCCGCCCGGCTGGGACTCGGCGTCGCCGTCGTCGGCACGGCGCTCAAGCGGCTGGCCGCGGACGGACGCGCCGTCGAGGGCGAGTTCCGGCCCCACGCCACGGCACCGGAAACAGCGGCAGCCGGGGCCCGGGAACCCGCCGAGGAGGACGCCGCCGTCGTTCCGCCGGTTCATCAACCCGTCGCCCCGCCGGCCGTTCTGCCTGCGGCAAGTGCCAGCGAATGGTGCGACGCCGAGGTGCTCCGCAAGCTCCGCCGCCGCTCGCTGGCCGCGCTGCGCGCCGAGGTCGAGCCCGTGGACGCGTCCGCCTACGGGCGGTTCCTCCCGGCCTGGCAAAACGTACGGACACCCGGCACCCGGGGGCAGTCGGCGCTGCGCGGGCTCGACGGCATCGTCACCGCCATCGACCAGCTCTCCGGCGTTCCGATTCCGGCTTCGGCCTGGGAACCGCTGGTCCTGGCCAGCCGCGTCTCCAACTACCAGCCGGCCATGCTCGACGAGCTCATGGCCGCCGGCGAGGTCCTCTGGTCCGGAGCCGGCTCACTGCCCGGCAATGACGGCTGGGTGAGCCTGCACCTTGCCGATTCGGCGGAACTGACCCTGAACCCGGCCCTGGACTTCGAACCAGGCGACGCACAGCAGCGGCTCCTGGACCACCTGCAGAACAACGGCGGCGGCTACTTCTTCCGGCAGCTGACCGACATCGCCGGCGGGATGGATTCGGTGCTCAGCGACCAGGACGTCGTCTCCGCGCTCTGGGACCTGGCCTGGGCGGGACGGATCACCGGCGACACCTTCGCCCCGGTCCGGGCCCTCATCGCCGGCGGGCACACCGCGCACCGGCAGGTCGGGCGCGCCCCACGGGCCCGGGCACCACGGCTCAGCCGGCTGGGCCGCGCCCACGGGACCGGCCTGCTCGGATCGCCCGGCCTTACCGGCGGCCGCTACGGCTCAGCCAGCGGCGCCGCCCCCACGCCTCCCCTAGCCGCGGGGCGCTGGTCCGCGCTCCCGGCCCCCGAACTCGACGCCACCATCCATGCCCGCGCCACCGCCGAACTCCTGCTCGACCGCTACGGCGTGGTCACCCGGGGATCGGTCATGGCGGAGAACATCCTGGGCGGCTTCGGCCTGATGTACAAGGTGCTGGCCCGGCTCGAGGAAGCCGGACGCTGCCGCCGCGGCTACTTCATCGAGCACCTCGGCGCAGCCCAGTTCGCGGTGCCGGCCACGGTGGACCGGCTGCGCTCCTACGTCGAGGACGCCCAGCTGAACAAGGCCGAGCCGGTCGCCCTGGCACTCGCCGCCACGGACCCCGCGAACCCGTACGGCGCCGCGCTGCCGTGGCCGGCCCTGAATGAGGAGGCCGGCACCGGCCACCGGCCGGGCCGGAAAGCAGGTGCCTTGGTGGTGCTGGTCGACGGAGCCCTGGTCCTCTACGTCGAACGCGGCGGGAAAACCCTGCTGGCGTTCAGCACCGACGCCAACGTCCTGGCCGCCGCCGGCACGGCCCTCGTGGGCGTCGTGGCCCGAGGCGCCGTGGACAAGCTGATCATGGAAAAGGTCAACGGCCACGGCATCCTGGACACACCCGTTGCCGCCGCCCTGGCCCAGGCCGGCGCCTACTCCACCCCGAAGGGACTGAGGATCCGTGCCTGAGGGCGATTCCGTTTTCCGCGCCGCGGCGCAACTGCACGCCGCGCTGGCCGGCAAGGAGTTGCTGGCGTCCGATTTCCGCGTGCCGCGCTTCGCCACGCTGAAGCTGGGCGGCTGGACCGTCCAGGAGGTCGTCCCCCGCGGCAAGCACCTGCTGATGCGTCTGACGGGCCCGGCACCGAAGGACCGGCTCACCATCCACTCGCACTTGAAGATGGAGGGGACCTGGCAGGTCTATCCCCCCGGCGGGCGCTGGCGCAAGCCCGGCTTCACCGCCCGCTGTGTGCTCCGCACGGCGTCGGCGGACGCCGTCGGATTTTCCCTCGGGCTGCTGGAGGTCATCCCGACGGCGGAGGAGGCCAGCGTCGTAGGCCACCTCGGACCGGATCTGCTCGGCCCGGACTGGGACATGGCGGAAGCCGAACGGCGCCTGCTCGCGGCACCCGAGGTGCCGATCGGCGTCGCGCTCCTGGACCAGCGCAACCTGGCCGGCATCGGCAACATCTACCGCTGCGAGGCGTGTTTCCTGTCCGGCGTCCACCCGGCGTCGCCGGTCTCAGCGGTACCGGACCTGGCCGCGATGATCACCGACGCGAAGGTCCTGCTGACAGCCAACCTCGGCCCGGGCCGCCGCGTCACGGTGCTCAACGCTCGCGGCGTCCCGGTCGGCCGGACGGCGGGGCGGCCCGGCTACTGGGTGTACCGGCGCGAGCACCAGCCCTGCCTCAAATGCGGCACCCCCATCCGGCGCGGGGTCCTGGCCAAGGCCACCGGCGCCGAGGAACGGGACATCTACTTCTGCCCCACCTGCCAGCCGCCGCCCGGAGCCTGAGGCGGCCCGGCCGGGTGCGCGGCCATTAGGCTCCGTCCCGTGGACCTACGTGGCCGGGGTCGAGGCCCCGGCCACGGCGGCCTCCGCTTCGGGCTGGTCGTCCGCTGCGGGCAGGACCTCTCCGGCGGACTTCAGCTCCGCGGATTTCAGCTCCGGGACGGTGAACCGCGGCAGCAGGAGTTGCACCAGCGGGCCGATGGCCAGCGCGTAGAGCACGGTCCCGACGCCGACCGAGCCGCCCAACAGCCAGCCGGCGGCCAGCACCACCACCTCGATGCCGGTCCGCGCGCCCCGGACCGGCCAGCCGGTGCGCCGTGCAAGTCCGGTCATCAGGCCGTCCCGCGCTCCAGGCCCCAGACGCGCGCCGATATACAGGGCGGAGGCCACGCCGTTGAGCAGCACGGCCCCGATCAGGAGCCCGATCTGTCCACCAAGGTGTGAGAACTTCGGGATCAGCGCCAACCCGACGTCGGCGAAGACCCCCACCAGCACGGCGTTGCAAACAGTGCCGACCCCGGGCCACTGCCGGAGCGGGATCCACAGCAGCAGCACCAGGAAGCTGACGATGATCACCACGGTGCCAAGACTCAGCCCGGTCCTGCCTGCAAGCCCCTGGTGGAAGACGTCCCACGGCGCGGTCCCCAGGCTGGCTCGGATGACCATGGCGAGCGAAACGCCGTACAGGGCAAGGCCGATCAGGAGCTGGAGGAGTCTGCGCGTCATCATGGCCACCATCCTGCCGGCAAACTGGCCTTGTAATCCATAGCCAGTTTGGAATACTGGCTTTATGTCCGGCTCCCTGAATCCGAGTTCCCTGCCCCGCCTGCTGGGCGAGTGGAACGTCGGCGCCTCGCCCGCCTACCGTGAGCTGGCCGACGTCGTCCGCCTGCTGATCCTCGACGGGCGCGTTGCGCTCGACGTCGCGCTGCCCAGCGAGCGCTCGCTGGCAGCCACCCTCGGCATCAGCCGCACCACCGTGACCGCGGCCTACGCCCTGCTGCGGGAGCAGGGCTTCCTCAGCAGCGGCCAGGGCAGCCGGAGCCGGAGCTGCATCCCGAGCCAGGGACCGGCCCATACCGGCGGGAACGACGGCGGCCTGCGGCTCAGCGGCGCCCCCGGGCTGGCGGTTCCCGACGGGATCCTGGACCTGGCCTACGCCTCTCTGCCGGCCAGCGGCGAAGTGGTGCACCGGGCCTTCGCCGCCGCACTGACGGAGCTGCCGGCACTGCTGCCCGGCTTCGGTTACGACGCGCTCGGCGTGGGTCCGCTCCGGGAGGCGATCGCGGCCCGCTACACGGCGGCCGGGGTGCCCACCACCGCCGGGCAGATCCTGGTCACCTCCGGCGCCCAGCACGCCCTGAACATTGTGCTCCGGACCCTCGCCGGGCGGTCCGGGAAGGTGCTCGTGGAACATCCGAGCTACCCGAATGCCCTCGACGCGATCCGGGCCGCGGGCTGCCGGCCGGTGACGGTGGCCATGCCCGCGGCCCACCGCCTTGGCGCGCGGCCCGACCGCGCCGGCGCGGATGGCCCGGCGGGCTGGGACCTGGAAGCGATGGAATCGGCCCTGCTGCAGCAGCGGCCGTCAATGGCCTACGTGGTGCCGGACTTCCACAACCCCACCGGCCGGCTCATGCCCGACGCCCAGCGGCGCCGCCTGGTAGCGGCCGCGGCGGCGTCAGGCACCGTGCTGGTGGCCGACGAGACGCTGCGGGAGCTGAACCTCGACGGCGCCAGCTCCACTCCGATGGCCGCGTTCGGGCCGGCGGTGGTGTCCCTGGGCTCGCTCAGCAAGTCGCATTGGGCGGGGCTGCGCACCGGCTGGATCCGCGCCAGCGAGCCCCTGATCCAGCGCTTCGCCGCGGCGCGCACCACCCTGGACCTGGGCGGTCCGGTGGTGGAGCAGCTGGCCGCGGCGCACCTGGTCAACGACCTGGCCGAGCCGCTTCCCGCCCGGCTCGCCGCGCTGCGCGGAAACCGGGATTCCCTGCTGGACCTGATCCGCGGGCATCTTCCGGACTGGGAGCCCGAACGGCCGGCAGGCGGATTGTCGGTCTGGTGCCGTCTTCCCGCGCCCGTCAGTACCGCCCTTGCGGTGCTCGCCCCGGACTTCGGCATCCGCCTCGCGGCGGGACCCAGGTTCGGCGTCGGCGGCGCCTTCGAGTACTACCTGCGCCTGCCGTTCACCCTGCCGCCGGAGCAACTGGAGTCGGCGGTGCTGGCCCTGCGAGCGTCCCAGGACCGGCTGGACCGCTCCCCGCAGCTGCGCCGGAATCTCCCCGCCCAGCCCGCCGCGGCCATCGCCTGAGCTCCCGGCCGAGCTGGGGTCGGCCCGTTTCGACGGTTCCCTGCCGGCACGATGCTTGGAAACGTCGAGTGTGCGCGGAACCGTCGAAATGGCGCGGGCGGGGCGGGTGCGGGCGGGAGGAAGCCTACGCGTAGACCTTCGCCAGGAACCCGGCCCAGGCATCGGCTGTCCCGCCGGAGTCACCGCGGCCGCTGAAGTCGTGCACGGTCATGCCCACGGGTGCGCCGAAGGCGTTGCGTCCGAAGAACCGGTACATCGTGTCGGCGGTCCGCAGGCCAAGGAAGTTTTCGTTGGAGAAGTCCACTTCCCCGGACAGGTGCCCGACGCCGTCGACGTCCAACTCCACGTTGTCCCCCTGGGCCGAGCCGGCCACTCCGAGGGCCGTCTTGAGTCGATCGAAGCCGTCCGGGGCCTGGGACGCAGCCGGCGCCTGGATGTCCGCGAAGACCACGGGGCGGCCGTTGAAGTGCTCCAGGTACTGGCCCAGGGTGTGGAGGTAGAAGGCGGTGTGCTTGCTGGCGCCGTCGTACTGCTCGTCCCAGTTCTCGGCAAAGATGCCGCTGTGGACGTAGTGCAGCCGCGCCCGGCCGCCGTCGAGCGGTTCCAGGACGTGCTCCAGCTGGTTGAACCAGCCGTCAGGGCCGTCCATCCGGGACACCAGGTGGGAGGGGTACTCGTCGACGGTCCGGACCGCGGGCCACTGGTCCGTGGGAAACATCCAGGCCGGCGTGTCCTTGGTAACGGCCTCCCACACCTGCTCCGGGGTGCCGGGCAGCTCGGTGTCGTAGACAATCTCGAATTCGCGCTTGTCAGTCATTGTCCTGCTCCTTAGCTTGTGGGTTGTTTGTTTGTGAGGCCGCGTGCGCTGCTGCGCGGGCCGGCGCCTTCAGTGCGGGGTGGAGTGCGACGACGAGACGGTGCCTGCGTCCGGTAGGCCGGGCTGCCGGGGACCCTGGCGCGCCGCCCGCCGGGGCCTCGCTTCCGCCGTCGTGGTACTTGTCCACGAGCAGGGTCACCGCTACGCCGAGCTCCTCGACGAAGGCCGCCCGGTCTGCGGCAGACCGGAAGGTGACCTCGCCGTCGATCCCGAAGGTGGCGAGTTTCTGCCTGGCCGCGGCGGCACCGGCGATCAGCTGGCCCATTTCCTGGACCATGCGGGCCGCAAGCGCCAGCAGCCAGAACGCGGAGAAGTGGTCCGAGAACCGACGCGGATCCGGGGCTACGGACGCCAGCACGGTCGGGGAAATCACGTACGAGGCCGCCGTCGCCCGCAGGATGCGTTCGGTGACGTTGCCGCGCCTGCGCTCCTCGACGAGCTCCACCAGACCATGCCGTTCGAGGGCCTTGAGGTGGTAGTTCACCTTCTGCCGCGGCAGGCCCACCTTCGCGGCGAGCTGTGTTGCGGATCCGGGCTCGGCGAGCTCACGCAGGATCCGGGTGCGGATCGGGTCAAGCGACGCCTCCGCCGCGGCCGGGTCTTCGATCACTTCGATGTCCAACATGCTCCGAGTTTGGCCGCCGACAGTTTTATTTGTCAAGAACTTTTTTCTCCTCGGAGCCATTTCGATGGAGGGCGGGGCGGGCGGAGGTCCGGGGC
>NZ_JABFMX010000029.1 GCF_013359735.1 Arthrobacter sp. C9C5 | reverse complement strand
ATAAATTGGTATCAACAAACTTGGCACACTATTGAGTTCTCAAACAACAGACACACCCGGCACCACCCAAACCCAACGGTCCAGGATCGCTCCGGAGCAACTTTTCAAACTTACCCGCCTGCTTCACCCTAGTCAAATCAGCGTTTCCGACTCAGTCTTGCCATAGGCTTCTTGGTCTTCTTAGCGGATCAACTCCGGGGAGCAGCGCGGAAATAAACTCTACCACCACTTGGGCCGGGTGACAAAGCGGCCCCGGTGGCCTCTCCTGCGGCCCCGGACCGGCGGCTGGCGCAGGACACGGAAAAGCCCGGAATCCCAAGGATTCCGGGCCCTCCGACCAGGCCGGCCTTCACGGCCATGCCCTCAACTGACTAGCTGAGCGCCTTGAAGTAAGCGGCCCCCAGTGGAGGCAGCGTCACGGTAAGCGTGGCGGGCTGACCGTCGATGCCTTCAGCGGATGCCGTCAGGGTGCCCTCGTTCAGGACGCCCGAGCCGCCATAGGCCGCGGCGTCGGTGTTCAGGACTTCCTGCCACTCCCCCACGGCGGGAACGCCCAAGCGGAAGTCCTGGTGCGGAGCGCCGGAGAAGTTCAAGGCGCAGACCAGGGCGTTGCCGTCAGCATCCCGGCGGATGAAGGTCAGCACGTTCCGGTCCGCGTCCCCGCCGTTGATCCACTGGAAGCCATCGGGGTCGTTGTCACGTTCGTACAACGCCGGAGTGGAGCTGTACAGCTCGTTCAGGTCCTTGGTCAGGAGCTGCACGCCGCGGTGAGCGGGGATGTCGGCCAGCCACCAGTCCAGGCCGTGCTGTTCGGACCATTCCGCTTCCTGGCCGAACTCGGTGCCCATGAAGATCAGCTGCTTGCCCGGGTGGGCCCACTGGTAGCCCAGGAATGCCCGCAGGTTCGCGAGCTGCTGCCAGCGGTCGCCGGGCATCTTGCGCAGCATCGAGCCCTTGCCGTGCACAACCTCGTCGTGGCTGATCGGCAGCAGGAAGTTCTCCGTGTACGCGTAAACCATGGAGAAGGTGATGGTGCCGTGGTGCCACTTCCGGTTGAACGGGTCCTCGGCCATGTACTTGAGCGAGTCGTGCATCCAGCCCATGTTCCACTTGATGCCGAAGCCCAGGCCGCCCTGGCTGGTGGGGGCGGTGACCCCCGGGAATGCGGTGGATTCCTCGGCGATCATGACCGCACCGGGGTGCGTCTTGTAGACCGTTGCGTTGACCTCCTGCAGGAAGGAGATCGCCTCGAGGTTTTCGCGGCCGCCGAAGCGGTTCGGCTGCCACTGGCCCTCCTCGCGGGAGTAGTCCAGGTAGAGCATCGAGGCCACGGCGTCAACGCGGAGGCCGTCGATGTGGAACTCGTCCAGCCAGTAGAGAGCGTTGGCGACCAGGAAGTTGCGCACTTCGCTGCGGCCGAAGTCGAAGATCAGCGTGCCCCAGTCCGGGTGTTCGCCAAGGTTCGGATCCGAGTGCTCGTACAGCGGCCCGCCGTCGAATTGTGCCAGCGCCCACGCGTCCTTGGGGAAGTGCGCCGGGACCCAGTCCAGCAGTACGCCGATGCCGGCCTGGTGCAGTTCGTCCACGAGGTGCCGGAACTCGTCCGGGTGCCCGAAGCGCGAGGTGGGCGCGAAGTAGGACGTGACCTGGTAGCCCCACGATCCGCCGAAGGGGTGTTCGGCCACGGGCATGAACTCCACGTGGGTGAAGCCGAGCCACTTCACGTACTCCACAAGTTCCTTGGCCAGCTGGCGGTAGTCGAGCCCGACCCGCCAGGAGCCAAGGTGGACCTCATAGACGCTCATAGGGGCGTTGTGCGGGTCCCGGGCCGCGCGGGCCTTCATCCATTCCTCGTCCTTGAAGGCGTACGAGGGCTCGACGACGCGGGAGGCCGTCAGCGGAGGAACCTCGGTGCCGAAGGCAAGCGGATCGGCCTTCTCCACCCAGTGCCCGTGCTTGGTCTTGATCTCGAACTTGTAGCACGCCCCTGCTACAACGTCGGGGATGAACAGTTCCCACACCCCCGAGGATCCGAGGGAGCGCATGGAGAATTCCCGGCCGTCCCAGCCGTTGAAGTCGCCCTTGACCCGCACGGCTTGGGCGTTCGGGGCCCACACCGCGAAGGACACGCCGTCGACGTCGCCCAGGACGGACTTGTAGTGCTGGACGTGCGCGCCCAGTACGTCCCAGAGGCGCTCGTGGCGGCCTTCGCCGATCAGGTGCAGGTCGATCTCCCCCACCGTCGGCAGGTAGCGGTAAGGCTCGTCGGCCTGCTGCGGCGCCTGGCCTTCATAAGTGACCTCAAGCCGGTAGTCCGGCACGTGCCCTTCGTCCAGCGGGTCCAGCACGGCCACCCACACGCCGCCGGATTCGTGCGACATCGGGAAGCTGCCGGCCGCGGTGACCACGGAAACGGCTTCCGCGAGGTGCTTCACGGTGCGGATGGTGACGTGGCCGTAGTCGTCGAGGTGGGCGCCGAGGACCGAGTGCGGGGCGTGGTGCTCGCCGGCCGCCACCCGCGCGAGGGTCTCCGCATCCACGGGAAGCGGGACTCCGGGTCGATCGGTACGTGCTGAACCTGTCATTTTGTTACCTTCCGCTGCGGCCTCGGCGGGAACGCCGGGGTCTGTACTGCCGAGGAGACGACGGGACGCATTCACCGGGATGGCGAGCCAATCCGGTCTGTTCCGTAGTTCGTAAACAACTTCGTAAAGAGCTTTGTCCAGCCACAACGCCACGAACAGGGGCGAGTCGCGGTCGATCGTGCCGGGGGTGACTTCCGCGTAGCCGGCCAGGAAGGCCTCGGCGCAGTCGTCCACCCAGGCCGCGGGGACGACGGCGTCGTCGTACTCGCGCACGGCGGCGCCGGCGGCGTAGTCGAAGGACCGCAGCATGCCGACCACGTCGCGGAGCGGCACGTCCGGGAAGTTGCGTTCGGAGATCGGGCGCAGCGGCTCGCCTTCGAAGTCCAGGATCGCCCAGCGCGCCGGCTGTCCGGTGCCGCCGGGAACTTGCAGGATCTGGCCCAGGTGCAGGTCGCCGTGGATCCGCTGCAGCCGGCCGGCGCTGCTGCCTTCGAGCCGCGCGAGGAGCGCCTCAAGTTCGTCGTCGAAGGGCCCGACGGCGGCGCCGGCTTCCGCCCACGACTGACGGACCCGCTGGGCGACACCGGGGGCGATGTCCCCGCCCGGCACGGACTCCGCTGCGGTGCCGAGCGCCTCGGCGAGCCGGCGGTGCACGGTGGCCGTGGCGACGCCCAGGGCGCGGGCTTCGGCGGTGAAGTCTGTGCCGGTGCTGGCCGCGTCCACGGCCAGGCGCCAGGCGTCCAGGCCCCCGGCCAGGAATTCGTGGGCGACGGCGAGCTCGCCGCGGGCGGTCGCGGCACCGTCGGGGCCGGTCCACTCGCCGGTGACCCAGCCGAGCGTGGCCGGGACCTCCACGGTGCGGCCGGCAGTCAGGGCCGCGCCGATCTCGACTTCGGGATTCTGCCCCTCGGACAGCACCCGGAAGAATTTGAGGATCGCCGCGGAGCCGCCGTCGTCCACTATGACGGAACTGTTGGACTGCTCGCCGGAGAGCACCCGCACCTTGCCGGTGGCGAACGGCAGCCGGTAATCCGACTCCACCAGGTGCCCGGCGGCGGTGCCGTCGGTTGTGGCGGCGCGTTCGCGCATGAGTTCAAGCCAGGCCGCGATGAAGGCCGGGTCGTGCACGCCGTCGTAGATCCAGCCGTGTGCCGCGTCCGTGCCGTCCGCGGGGATCTCCCCGAGCAGGGCGGCCCCCGCGCCGGCCAGCGGCAGGGCGCGGGAGCTGAGCGGCACCTGTACGACGTCGGTGCGGTTGCCGTCCGCCGTCGGGTACGTCACCGCGAGCAGCAGGACCTCAAGCGCCGCGCCGATCTCCGGCGTCCCGGCGTCCGGGCCGCCGCCGAGGCGAACCCGGCCGACCGGTTCGAAGCTGAAGTGCGCGCTCTTGACGGGGAACCAGCGCTGGCGCGGCAGCCAGCTGCGGAGCAGGGCGTCCAGCGCGGGGGAAAGGGTGGGTCGGGTCATTTCAGCCTTCGATGGACAGGATAGGCATCGCCTGGGTGTGGGGCGAGGCCGGGTTGGATGCGGCCGATCGGATCCGCAGCCAGAAGAAGTCGTGGCTGCCCAGCGTGAGGGTCAGCGTGCCGTCGTCGGAAATGGCGGGGAACGCCTGGCCGCCGAAGACGTCGCGGAGACCGCGGCCGGCGTACTGCGGCACCCTCAGCGTGGTGGCCACCGGGTGCTGGGACAGGTTGAACGCGCACAGGATTGTCTCTGCGTCCTCGCCGGCGGCGTTGCCCGCGGGCAGGTCGCGCAGGTAGGACAGGACGACGTCGTGGTCCGCCTCGACGTGCTGGAACGAGCCGAGCCCGAAGGCGGGGTGGTTCTTGCGGACGCTGAGGATCTGCCGTGTCCAGCGCAGCAGCGAGCCGGAGTGGGCGGCCTCCGCTTCGACGTTGGCCATGCTGTAGTTGTAGACCAGCGACTGGATCACCGGGAGGTACAGCTTGCCCGGGTCGGCGTGGGAGAACCCGGCGTTGCGGTCCGGGTTCCATTGCATCGGGGTGCGGACCGCGTCGCGGTCCTCGAGCCAGATGTTGTCACCCATGCCGATCTCGTCCCCGTAGTACAGGAACGGGCTGCCCGGCAGCGAGAGCAGCAGGGCGTTGATCAGTTCGATCTCGGAGCGGGAGTTATCCAGCAGCGGGGCCAGCCGGCGGCGGATGCCGATGTTGGCGCGCATGCGGGGATCCGGCGCGTACCATCCGAGCATGGCGGCGCGCTCGTCGGAGGTGACCATTTCCAGGGTCAGCTCGTCGTGGTTGCGCAGGAAGGTGCCCCACTGGGCGCCCTCGGGAATGTCGGGGGTGTCCTTCATCGTCTCGATGATGGGCGCCGCCTTCTGGTCCCGCAGCGCGTAGTACAGCCGAGGCATGATCGGGAAGTGGAAGGCCATGTGGCATTCGGGTTCCTCTTCGGTGCCGAAGTACTCGACCACTTCGGCCGGCGGCTGGTTGGCTTCGGCGATGATCACTCGTCCCGGGTAGCTCTCGTCGACCATCCGGCGCAGCTGGCGCAGGAACTCGTGGGTGGCCGGCAGGTTCTCGCAGTTGGTGCCCTCCTCCTCGAAGAGGTACGGGATGGCGTCGGCGCGGAAGCCGTCAATGCCCTGGTCCAGCCAGAACCGCACGACGTCGAAGAGGGCATCGATCACCTTGGGGTTCTCGAAGTTCAGGTCCGGCTGGTGGCTGAAGAACCGGTGCCAGAAGAATTGGCGGCGGATCGGATCGAAGGTCCAGTTGGATTCCTCGGTGTCCACGAAGATGATGCGGGCGTCCTGGTACTTCTCGTCCGTGTCGCTCCACACGTAGAAATCGCCGAACGGGCCGTCCGGGTCCTTGCGCGACTCCTGGAACCAGGGGTGCTGGTCCGAGGTGTGGTTCAGCGGCAGGTCGATGATGACCCGGACGCCGCGGGCGTGGGCCTCCGCAACAAGCCGCTTGAAGTCGCTGATGGTGCCGAATTCGTCCAGCACCGAGTTGTAGTCCGAGATGTCGTAGCCGCCGTCCCGCAGCGGGGACTGGAAGAAGGGCGGCAGCCAGAGGCAGTCGACGCCCAGCCACTGCAGGTAGTCCAGCTTCTCGATCAGGCCGTGGAAGTCGCCGGAGCCGTCGCCGTTGCCGTCGGCGAAACCACGCACCAGGACCTCGTAGAAGACCGCTTTCCGGTACCAGTGTGGATCGTGCTGGAGTCCGGGCGCGTTGAGTTCGAAATTCCCCTTCGGGGTGAAGTGCTGGTTGGGGTTGCTCGGGCTGAAACTCACTGGCGCTACCTCCGGATGCTCAGGATGTGGGCGGGTTCGACGTGTGCGTCAAGGCGTACGTAGTTGTACTCGCCCCATTCCCAGCTTTCGCCGGTCAGCAAGTCATCGACGATGAAGCGGCCGTTGTGCGTCAGGTCCTCCGGGTCCAGCTCCAGCGCCGCCAGGTCCAGCGTCACGGTGCTCTCCCGGATGCCATGCGGATCCACGTTGACCACGACGATCAGGGTGTCCTTGGAGCCGTCGGGGAGGGTCTTGTGCTTCGAGTAGACCACGGTGGCGTTGTCCGTGCTCTGGTGCACCGTCAGGTTCTGCAGGTCGCCGAGGGCCGGGTGGGTGTGCCGGATCTCGTTGAGCCGCGTCAGGTACGGGGCCAGGGTGCGGCCGGATTCCGCTGCCGCGTCCCAGTCGCGGGCCTTGTACTCGAATTTCTCGTTGTCGATGTACTCCTCCGCGCCCGGCCGGGCGACGTGCTCGTACAGTTCGTAGCCGGCGTAGACGCCCCAGATCGGGCTGGCGGTCGCGGCAAGCGTGGCACGGATCTTGAACGCCGCGGGTCCGCCGAACTGCAGGTATTCGGTGAGGATGTCCGGGGTGTTGACGAAGAAGTTCGGCCGGAAGTAGGCCGGCGATTCGTGGCTGACCTCCTGGAAGTACTCCTCCAGCTCCTCCTTGGTGTTCCGCCAGGTGAAGTAGGTGTAGGACTGCTGGAACCCGGCCCGTCCCAGCGCGTGCATCATCGCCGGCCGGGTGAAGGCCTCGGCGAGGAAGACGACGTCGGGGTTCTTCTTGTTGACCTTGGCGATCAGCCATTCCCAGAACCACACCGGTTTGGTGTGCGGGTTGTCCACGCGGAAGATCTTGACGCCGTGGCTGACCCAGAGCTGGACGATCCGCAGGATCTCGTTGGACAGGCCCGCCGGGTCGTTGTCGAAGTTGAGCGGGAAGATGTCCTGGTACTTCTTCGGCGGGTTTTCGGCGTAGGCGATGCTGCCGTCCACGCGGGTGGTGAACCATTCGGGATGGCTCTGCACCCAGGGATGGTCCGGGGCGGCCTGCAGTGCGAGGTCCAGCGCCACTTCCAGCCCCAGCTCGCCGGCGCGCGCCACGAAGGCGTCGAAGTCCTCAAAGGTGCCCAGGTCCGGGTGGATGGCGTCGTGGCCGCCTTCCTTCGCACCGATCGCCCACGGCGAGCCGGGGTCGTGCGGGCCGGCCAGCAGGGTGTTGTTCGGGCCCTTGCGGTGCTGGGTGCCGATCGGGTGGATCGGCGGCATGTAGATGATGTCGAAGCCCATCGCGGCGACGGCGTCGAGGCGCTTCGCGGCGGTGCGGAACGTCCCGGAGGTCCATTCGCCGGTTTCGTGGTTGCGGACGGCACCCTCGGAGCGCGGGAAGAATTCGTACCAGGCGCCTCGGCCGGCGAGCTCGCGCTCCACCAGCAGCGGATACGGCTCGGAGACGGTCACCAGTTCCCGGATCGGCTGCCGCGCAACGACGCCGGCGACGTCGGCGCTGAAGCCGGCGGCGAGGCGCTCCTCCGGGGTCTTCGAACCATCGGACAGGCCGACGACGGCGATCCGCAGGGTCCGCCGGTCGGCGGAGGGACGGGTGGCGTCCTCGGAGGCCTCCGTCAGCAGCGCGGCGCCCTCGGCCAGCATCAGCTCCACGTCGATGCCAGCCTCGATCTTGACTTCGGCGTTGTGGTGCCACGTGCCGTAGCGGTCGTGCCAGGCCTCGATGACGAACGACCACTTGCCGGTGCCGGACGGGGTGAGCAGGCCTTCCCAGCGGTCGGTGCCCTTGCCCCGGTCCCCGCGCGGCGGGGCCAGCCGGACGCGCTGCCGCTCCTTACCCCGCGGGTCCAGGAGCACGGCGCTGACGCCGAGCATGTCGTGGCCCTCTCGGAAGGCGGTGGCGCCGACCACGATGCTCTCGCCGACTACTGCCTTGGCGGGGAACTTTCCGTCTTCGACCGCGGGTTGCACGGCGGTGATTGGAAACCTGCCGAATTTAAGGCCCTCCGTGATCAGGGCCTTCGGCTTTTGCTTGGACACGGCACTGGTTCGCGAGTTAGTCGTCACAGCCTCGACGTTATCTACAAATCGCACAGAATGCTAAGGCTGCTCAGTTTTTTGGGCGAATCCTGAGGTCAATCCGACATTTATCGGAAAGAAACCCAAAGCTGTTCCGGGGCTCTGCGTTGTCCGTTAGTGTTTCGCTGGTGAAGGCTATCCGCAGATTTACCGTCCGAACTGTTCTTCCCGAATCGATCCGGCCCCTGGCGCGGCTCGCCACCAACCTGCGCTGGTCGTGGCACCTGCCGACGCGGGAGCTCTTCGAGCAGCTGAACCCGGCCATCTGGGCCGAGAGCGCGCACGATCCGGTGACCTTCCTGGGCCTCGTCAGCAGGGAAGAGCTGCAGCGCCTCGCCGCGGACCAGGACGTGGTGCGCCGTGTCCACGCGGCCGCCGAGGACCTGGACCGCTACCTGGAGCAGCCCCGCTGGTACCAGAGTCTGGGCGAGGACGCGCCCCGCTGCATCGCCTACTTCTCGCCCGAGTTCGGCATCACCGAGGTGCTGCCGCAGTATTCCGGCGGCCTCGGCATTCTGGCCGGCGACCACCTGAAGGCAGCCTCGGACCTTGGCGTTCCCTTGATCGGTGTGGGCCTGCTCTACCAGGCCGGCTACTTCAAGCAGTCCCTGTCCCGCGACGCCTGGCAGCAGGAGACCTATCCCGTCCTCGACCCGGACGGGCTGCCGCTGACCCTGCTCCGCGAGCCGGCCCCGGACGGCAACGGCCGTCCCATCCAGATTTCCCTCCCGCTCCCCCACGGCCGGCGCCTGCTGGCGCACGTGTGGCGGGCCGACGTCGGACGCGTCCCGCTGTTGCTGCTGGACTCCAACGTGGCGGGCAACGACGACGCGGCGCGCGGCATCACCGACCGCCTTTACGGCGGCGGCGGCGACCACCGGCTGCAGCAGGAACTCCTGCTGGGGATGGGCGGGGTCAAGGCGCTGCGGGCCTACCAGCGGCTGACCGGCGCCCCCGCGCCGGAGGTGTTCCACACCAATGAAGGCCACGCCGGCTTCCTGGGGGTCGAACGCATCCAGGAACTGATGTCCGGGGAGCACCCGCTCAGCTGGGAAGAAGCCCTGACCGCGGGCCGCGCCTCCACCGTGTTCACCACGCACACCCCGGTCCCGGCCGGCATCGACCGCTTCGAGACCTCGCAGATCGAGCACTTCTTCACCGCGGGCCTGGCCCCCGATGTGCCGATCGCAAAGATCTTGGACCTGGGCCGCGAGGATTTTGCCGACGGCAACCCGTTCGTCTTCAACATGGCCGTGATGGGGCTGCGGCTGGCCCAGCGCGCCAACGGCGTCGCGAAGCTGCACGGCGTCGTCTCCCGCGGCATGTTCTCCGCGCTCTGGCCGGGGTTCGACCATGCCGAGGTGCCCATCACGTCGGTAACCAACGGCGTGCACGTGCCGACCTGGGTGGATCCCCGTGTGTCCCAGCTGGCCCGTGAACAGTTCGGCGCCGATGCCGAGACGGAGGGCCGCTGGGACCTGGCCTACAACGTCAGCGACGAAGCCCTCTGGGCGCTGCGGCGCGAAATGCGGGTGTCCCTGGTCGAAGACGTCCGCCGCCGGCTCCGCGCCGCCTGGAAGAAGCGCGGCGCCGCCGACGCCGAGCTGTCCTGGACGGATTCGGTGCTGGATCCGGACATCCTCACCATCGGCTTCGCCCGCCGCGTGCCGACCTACAAACGCCTCACGCTGATGCTGCGGGATCCGGACCGGCTCAAGGCCCTGCTGCTGCATAAGACCCACCCGATCCAGCTGGTGATTGCGGGCAAGTCGCACCCGGCGGACGATGCCGGCAAGAAGATGATCCAGGACCTGGTCCGTTTCACCGACGACCCCGCGGTCCGGCACCGGATCGCGTTCCTGCCCAACTACGACATCGCCATGGCCCGGACCCTGTTCCCCGGCTGCGATGTGTGGCTGAACAACCCGCTCCGCCCGCTCGAGGCGTGCGGCACCTCCGGGATGAAGGCCGCCCTGAACGGCTCGCTCAATCTCTCCGTGCTGGACGGCTGGTGGGATGAAATGTACGACGGCGAGAACGGCTGGGCGATCCCGACGGCGAACAACGACGCGTCCCCGGAGGAACGCGACGACATTGAAGCCTCGGCCCTGTACGAGCTCCTCGAAAGCCAGGTGGCGCCGAAGTTCTACGGGCTCACCGTCTCGGACGAGGCGGGCGCCGCTGGCCCCTCGCAGTCCGTGGCGCAGAAGGTCCCCACGCACTGGGTCTCGATGATCAAGCACACCATGGCGCACCTCGGTCCGGCCGTGTCCGCGGACCGGATGCTGCAGGATTACGTCAACGTCCTCTACCGGCCGGCCGCGGTGGCCGGGCGGCAAGCGTCGGCGGACAACTTCGCCGCAGCGAAGGAGCTTGCCGCCTGGTCCTCACAGCTCCGTGTTGCCTGGCCCCAGATCCAGGTTGAACATGTGGACTCGGTGGGCGTCTCCGAGGACCCGCAGATCGGCGACGACCTGCAGGTGAACGCCTACGTGGCGCTCCACACGCTGCGGCCGGAGGATGTGGCGGTGGAGGTTGCCTTCGGCCGGGCCGAGGACAGCGACGAGCTGACCGACGTCACCGTGGCGGAGCTGCAGTCCGTGGAAGACCTGGGCAAGGGCCGGTACCTGTTCAGCGGGACGCTGGTGATCGACCGTTCCGGTTCCTTCGGTTACACCGTCCGGGTGCTGCCCAAGCACGAGGGTTTGGCGTCGAAGGCCGAGCTGGGCCTGATCGTCAACGCCTGAGCTGTTAGCTCCGCTAAGCGGCCGTGCCCGTCAGAGGCAGACGGCGATGATGGCGAGGTCCTTGCCCGCGTAGCGTTCGGCGTCCTGCAGGATTTCGCAGATCACGCCGAAGGCGCGGTCGCCGCGGAAGACCGCCGGGACCTGCCAGATCAGGGTGACCGGCCGCTGTCCGTCGTCGCTGACCGCGTCGGCGAAGTCGTGCAGCGAATCGTTGAGGGCGTCGAGGTTCACGCCGTAGTGCTCGGGGAAGTCGAGGGCCTCGCCGAAGGTCTGCAGCACGGCCTTCTTGGAGTCCGCGGCGGGGATCACAAGCGCCCGGCGGCCGGCGTCGTGGACTTGTGCCCGCAGTTCTTCAAGGGTCCAGGTGTCGGCGGAAAAAATCTTCATGGTTTCCCTACTTGCCTTCGGCGATGAATTTGAACGTTTCGTAATGGTCGGCGGTGTAGTATTTTTCGCCGGCCGCACCCGCCACGATCCGGCGCGCGCCGCGGTCCGACTCCCCGGGAGTCCGTACGGTAAATTCCCGGTAATATCCGGAGGCTTTCCGCGGGAGAATCCTTTCGAAGTTTCCGAAGGTGACATTATCCCGGGAATAGGGGTAGGGGCCCCCTCTGGCGATCAGGGCGAGGGTCTGCCGCGCCTCGGCCGGCAGGTCCGACGCCTTGATCTCCGGCAGTCGGGAGGGATTGGCGACGCCGGCCGCCGGAGCCCTGCCCGACGTCGGGGTTTGGGAGACGGTCGCGCTGGGGGCGGGGCCGCTCCGGCCGCCGTCCGGCGGGGCTGTGCCGGTCTGCGGAAGGCCGGCCAGCACGAAGGCCAGCGCCACAAGTCCCAGCAGAACGGCGAGCAGGGCCGTGAGCCGCCGGACGTTCATTCGTGTTTCCCCCCATGCCTGGCGTGTGGACACCCTAGACGCGGTAGATATTGATGCTGTTGGCCTGGACCACGTCCCGCTCGCCGGAGGAGATGCGCACGCCTTGGCGGCGGTCGTGGAGTTCCGAGGTGGTCAGCCGGAGTTCGTAGAGCCGGTGGCCGCCGCCGTCGTCCGCAGGGATGACGGGAAGGGTGACCTTGACGTCCTGGGCGCCGCCGTTGACCACCACGAGGCCGTCCACGCGGCCGTCGTCGGACCCTAGCAGGAGCTGGACCACCCGGTGGCCGGGATCCTGCCAGCGGTCTCCGGACATCGGCTCGCCGTGGACGTCGAACCAGTGGAAGTAGGACTGCTGTTCCCGTGCCGGGTAGTCGTGCGGCTGGCCGGCGAGGAATTCCTTGCGCAGCCGGATGACGCGTTTGGTGCTGCGCAGCATGGCGTGCGATTCCGGGGTGCTGGTCCAGTCGATCCAGGTGATGGGGTTGTCCTGGCAGTAGGCGTTGTTGTTTCCCTGCTGGCTCCGGCCGATCTCGTCGCCGGCGGTGATCATGGGCACGCCCTGGGAGATCATCAGCGAGGCCATCAGGTTACGGCTGGTCTGGGCACGACGCGCGAGGACTTCCTCGTCCTCGGTGCGCCCCTCGAAGCCGTGGTTGTAGCTGCGGTTGTCGCCGTGGCCGTCGCGGTTCTGCTCCCCGTTCGCCTCGTTGTGCTTGCGGTCGTAGGAGACCAGATCGGCCAGGGTGAAGCCGTCATGCGCGGTGATGAGGTTGACCGAGGCCAGCCGGCTGCGGCCCGAGACCGCGAACAGGCCCGCCGAACCGGACAGCGCATCCGCGAGCCGGGCCACCGAGCCGCCCTGCCCGCCGGCGTCGATCGCGGCGCGGTCCGCCAGCCAGAAGGTGCGGACGGCGTCACGGAAATGATCGTTCCAGTCCACCCAGCCCGCAGGGAACCGGCCCGTCTGCCAGCCTCCGTAGCCGACGTCCCAGGGTTCGGCGATGAGCTTCGTTTCGGACAGCACCGGATCCGCGGCGATCGCGACCAGGAACGGGTGGCGCGGGTCGAACTCGTTGTTGGCGTTGCGGCACAGCGTGACGGCGAGGTCGAACCGGAAGCCGTCGATGTGGAACTCGTTCACCCAGTACCGCAGGGAATCCAGTACCAGCTGCACCACCCGGGGCTCACCGAAGTTCAGGGTGTTGCCGCAGCCGGTGGTGTCCACGTATTTGCCGTGGCCGTCGTGCCGGTAGTACTCCAACTCGCCCAGGCCGCGGAAACTCAGCGTCGGCCCGTCCGGGCCGCCTTCCGCAGTGTGGTTGTAGACGACGTCGAGGATCACCTCAAGGCCGGCGGCGTGCAGCAGTTTGACCATGCCCTTGAACTCGTCCTGCACCGCGTGGGGCCCGGCGTCCTGGGCCGCCTGAGTGGCGTATCCGGGGTGCGGCGCGAAGAAGGCGGCCGTGTTGTAGCCCCAGTAGTTGGGCAGTCCAAGGTTCTGCAGGTGCGGCTCGTCGATGTGGAAGTGGACGGGCAGGAGCTGCACGGCCGTGACGCCCAGCGAGATCAGGTGTTCGACCATGGCCGGGTGCGCCATTCCCGCGTAGGTGCCCTGGAGGTTCTCCGGGATGTCCGGGTGCAGCATGGTCTGGCCGCGGACATGGGCCTCGTAGATGATGGTGTTGCGCCAGGGGGTGCGCGGCCCGTGGTCCAGGCCCCAGTCGAAATCGCCGGCCATCCGGACGCTGGTGATGAAGTCGTCGCGTTCGTCCACGCCCCGGCCGTACGGGTCCAGCAGCAGCGGCTGCGCGCCGTCGGCGTCGAAGTCCAGCGTCGGCACGGAGAGCGGCAGGGCCTCCGGCTCCGGCGAGGCGCGCAGGCCGTAGCGCGAACCGGCCGGCAGTCCCTCGACGATGCCGTGGTGGACGCCGTCCGTGACGTTGGGCAGGGTCTTCAGCTGCCAGCTGCCCCCCGGGGCCTGGTAGGCGATGTCCAGGTTGGCCACGCCCGGCGCGTAGACGGCTACATTGGCGAAGGCACCCCGAGGGTCGTCCGTCGCCGCGGAGCCCGTGCGCGGGACGCTGACACCGAGCGGAAACGGCCGCGAGGCGTCTACGGTGGTAGCTGGATCTACATAGGACTTGACCATCGCTTAAAGCTTAGCCGGGGATGACAAACGGTCCCCCTTTTTGTCCCGGGGCGTCGAAGACCGTTCACAAAGCGACCCGCATACTGGGAGTAGGCGCTGAACTGGAGGTAATTGTGCGGATAGCACTGGCTCAAATCATCACCGGCCGCGAACCGGACCGGAACCTTGACCTCGTGCGGGATTACGCGCGCCAAGCCAAGGCCGGCGGGGCGGAACTGGTGGTCTTTCCCGAAGCGACGATGCGTGCCTTCGGCAACTCACTGCTGGACATCGCAGAACCCCTGGACGGCCCCTGGGCCGCACAGGTCCGCGCCATCGCGGCGGAGCTCGGCATCGTGATCGTGGCCGGCATGTTCACCCCCGGCTCGTCCGCCGCCGGCGCCCGCAAGGTCCGCAACACCCTCCTGGTCACCGGCCCGGGCGTGGACGCTAGCTACGACAAGATCCACCTTTACGACGCTTTCGGCTTCGCGGAGTCGGACACCGTGGACGGCGGCAGCCAACCCGTCACGTTCGACGTCGGCGGGGTCACCTTCGGCCTGGCCACCTGTTACGACGTCCGGTTCCCGGACCTGTTCATGGAGAACGCGGAGCGCGGCGCCCTGGTCAACATCGTTTGCGCCTCGTGGGGTGCCGGGCCGGGCAAGATCGAGCAGTGGAAACTGTTGTCCCGGGCCCGCGCCGCGGACTCCACCACATTCGTCCTGGCGTGCGGCCAGGGCGACCCGGCCAGCGTTGGTCTCGAGACGAAGGGGGCCGCCCCCACCGGAGTCGGCCATTCCGCCGTCGTCTCGCCCTTTGGGGAGGTCCTCCAGGAGCTCGACGGCGCCCCCGGCCTGCTCTTCGCCGACCTGGACCCCGCCGTCGTCGACGACGCCCGCACCAAGCTCCCGGTCCTAGCCAACCGCCACAAGTTCTAGACGCTCCCTCAAGTCCCGCGGCTTAAATGCGAACGCTCCCGCACTCGAGGTGCGGGAGCGTTCGCCCACCGTCCGCCAAACGTGCGGGAGCGTTCGCCCCACCGTCCGCCAAACGTGCGGGAGCGTCGGTTACTTGGCGGCCCGCTGACGGGAGATCTCGTAGAGCGAGATGCCGACGGCCATGGAGGCGTTGAGCGATTCCATGGCGGAGTCGATCGGGATGGAGACGATCTGGTCGCAGTTTTCGCGGACCAGGCGGCTCAGGCCCTTGCCTTCGGAGCCGACGACGATGCAGACCGGCTCGGTGGCCAGGGCGAGGTCCGGCAGCGAGACGTCGCCGTCGCCGTCCAGGCCCAGCACGTAGATGCCCATGTTCTTGAACGCCTTGAGCGTGCTGTTCAGGTTGGCGGCGCGGGCCACGGGGACGCGGACGGCGGCGCCGGCGCTAGTCTTCCAGGCCGAGGCGGTGACGCCGACGGAACGGCGTTCCGGCACGATCACGCCGTGGCCGCTGAAGGCCGAGACGGAGCGGATGATGGCGCCGAGGTTGCGGGGGTCGGTGATGCCGTCGAGGGCGACGAAGAGCGGCGCGTTGGCGACGTGGCCCTTCTTCCAGCTCGCAATGGTCTCTTCGGCCAGCTCGTAGGCGTCCTGGTATTCGTAAGGCGGGATCTGCAGCACGAGGCCCTGGTGGATGGCGTCGTCCGTCATCCGGTCCAGTTCGGGCTTGCCGGTTTCCAGCAGCGGAATGCCGCGTTCGGCCGCGAGCTTGAGCGATTCCTTGACGCGGTCATCCATTTCGATCCGGATGGCGACGTGCAGGGCCTTGGCGGGGATGCCGGCGCGGAGGGCTTCGACGACGGAGTTGCGTCCGGTGACGACTTCCTCGGTGGCGCGTCCCTTCGGGCCCGAGCGGGCGCCGGCGTTGCGGGTGCCCGTTCCGCGCTTGGCTGCGGAGCGTTCCGCGAGCTGCTTGCTCTTGTGGGCCTTGTGGTAGGGACGGTCCTCCGCCTTGGGAGTGGGGCCCTTGCCTTCGAGGGCTTTACGGCCGTGACCGCCGGTCCCGACGGTGGGGCCCTTCTTCATTTTGACCGAGCGGCGACCGTTGTTGGCCATGAGTTTCACCCTTTTAACTACGCGATTCGTTGATAAGTCTGAACTCCAGTCTACTGACTCGCGTTAAATCCTCGACCGCAGCGTCCGCTGGCGGCCCGCTTCGCCCCGCCGGGTTGGGACGGGTTCAGCCGCGCTTGAGGCTCCAGCTGGCGCCGTCCGCGCCGTCCTCGACGACGACGCCGGCCGCCGCGAGGGTGTCCCGGATGGCGTCCGAGGCTGCCCAGTCCTTACCGGCGCGGGCCTGGGCCCTCGCCGCGAGCTGGGCCTCGACCAGGACCCCGAGGGCAGTGTTGGCCTGCTCGTCGACTGCCGGGGCCGCCGTGTCATTGAGACCAAGGACACGCAGCATGTCCGTGACACTGGCCAGTGCCTGCCGGGCGTCGTCGAGCCCGCCGGCGGTGAGCGCCGTGTTGCCGGCCCGGACGGTGTCGTGCAGGACGGCGAGGGCCTGCGGGACGTTGAGGTCATCGTCCATCGCCGCGGCAAAGGCGTCCGGGACGACGCCGTAACTGAACAAGCCGTAACTGGCCGGGGCCCCGCCGTCGGCGCCGCCAAGGGTCCGGACCGCGCGGCTGATGAACCCGTCAATGCGTTCGACGGCGGCGGCGGCCTCGCTCAGCGAGGTGGGCTGGTAGTCCAGCACCGAGCGGTACTGCGCCTGGCCGAGGTAATACCGGACCACCCGCGGCGAGGCGAGTTCCAGCATTTCGGCCGGGCTGACCGTGTTGCCGATGGACTTTGACATCTTTTCGCCGGCGTAGGTGACCATGCCGTTGTGCATCCAGAAGTTCGCGAAGCCGTGGCCCGCGGCCTGGGACTGGGCCATCTCGTTTTCGTGGTGCGGGAAGCGCAGGTCCAGTCCGCCGCCGTGGATGTCGAATTCGGTGCCGAGGTACTTGGTGACCATTGCGGAGCACTCCAGGTGCCAGCCCGGCCGTCCGGCGCCCCACGGCGAAGCCCAGGCCGCCGTCGCCGGCTCGCCTTCCTTGTGGCCCTTCCAGAGCGCGAAGTCGCGCGGATCCCGCTTCCCCCGGGGGTCGGCGTCGGGAGCTCCCTGCATGTCATCGAGCTTCTGCCGGGTCAATGAACCGTACTTTGCCCAGGAGCGCACATCGAAATACACGTCGCCGGAATCGTCGAGCGCGGGGTAGGCGTGACCGCGGTCGATCAGCTGCTGGATCAGGGCGTGCATCTCGGGGATGTGGCCGGTGGCGCGCGGCTCGTAGGTGGGGCGGGAGACGCCGAGGGTGTCGTAGGCCTTGAGGAATTCCTGCTCGTACCGGTAGGCCAGGGCCCACCATTCCTCCTCGCGGACAGCGCCCAGCTCGCCCTCGAAATCAGGGGCAAACGATTCCGCCGACTTCGCCAGGATCTTGTCGTCAATGTCGGTAACGTTGCGGACCACCGTGACCCGGAAGCCGCGGTACTGCAGCCAGCGCGTGAGCTGGTCAAAGGCGATCGCGGAACGGATGTGCCCAACGTGCGGCATGCCCTGCACCGTGGCGCCGCAGTAGTACAGGCTCACGTTGCCGGGAACCAAGGGGACGAAGTCGCGGACTTCGGCGGAAGCAGTGTCGTAAAAGCGCAGGGTCACCGCTCCAGATTAGCCGATGCCCGGGAACCGGCCCGGCTGGCTACTTGCAGTGCACGCCGATCTGGTCCATCTGTTGCCGGAGCTGCGTCAGCTGCTCGGAGGTCTGCCTGCCGGTGGGGCTGGCTCCAACCTGCTTCATGATGTCGGCCATCTTCTGGATCGGTTCGGAGACTTCCGGGGCCACCTTGTCCGCGACTTCCTGGTAGTGCTGGCCGATCTGGGTGGCTTTTTCCTTGTCGCTCCCCTTGGGCACGAAGGTGTCTGTGGTGAGGAACTTGCAGCTTTCCTCAACGCTCATCCGGGGCGTGGTGGTAGGGGGCGGCGTCGCGGCGCCGGCGCACCCGGACAGCAGCGTTCCGGCTAGAACGACGACGACGGGAAGCAGCTTTTTCACGGGAGGTCTCCTGACAGTGGCGGAGGAAGATGTCCCTTAAGCGTAGGCCCGATTGACCCGCCCGGCTCGGCCGGCCTTAGACGGCCGGGTAGACCAGGGCGGTGGCCGTGGCGGCGATCCCTTCGCCGCGGCCGGTGAAGCCAAGGCCGTCGCTGGTGGTGGCCGAGACACTCACGGGCGCGCCGGCGGCAGCACTGAGGACCCGCTGGGATTCCTCCCGCCGGGGACCGAACTTGGGCCTGTTCGCCACGAACTGCACGGCAATGTTGCCGATTTCAAAGCCGCCGGCGCGGACGATGCGGGCCGCCTCGGCCAGCAGCGTCACGCCGGAGGCGCCGGCGTATTCGGGCCGGTCGGTACCGAAGTGAGTCCCCAGGTCGCCGAGCCCGCAGGCGGAGAACAGGGCATCGGCGGCGGCATGCGCCACAGGATCGCCGTCGGAGTGCCCGGCGAGCCCCCGTTCGCCCTCCCAGAGCAGGCCGCCGAGCCAGAGCGGCTGGGGCGCGTCCTCGGGGGCGTAGGCGTGGACGTCGATGCCGATCCCGGTCCGCGGAATCATCGGTGCGGGCTGCTGCGGCCGGTTCCCGTCCACTCTTAGCCCTCCACCCAGCGCGCGCCCAAGGGACCTTCGAGCAGTCCCTCGGCAAGGATCAGGTCCAGCGGCGTGGTGATCTTCAGCGACTGGCTGGCGCCCCGCACGGCGTACACGGGGACGCCGAGCAGTTCCACCAGCATCGCGTCGTCCGTGACGGCGGCGGCTTGGGCGGCGTCGAATCCAGCGGCTGCTTCGTGAGCGCCCAGCAGGGTGGCGAGGTCGAAGCCCTGCGGGGTCTGGACAGCGCGCAGCATTTCCCGGGGGGCGGTGCCGGTGACCACTTCAGGGGCGATGTCGGTGTCGTCGCCGAAGGTTGGGTCCACCGTCTTGATGGTGTCCACGACCGGGATCACGGGGATCACGGCGACGGCGCCGGAGGTGAGTGCGGCGGCCACGCGGTGGAAGACGGCTTCCGGGGTGAGCGCCCGGGCGGCGTCGTGGACGAGGACGGACTGTGTGCCCGGCGAGAGCGCGGAAAGTGCGGCGCGCACGGACTCGGCGCGGCTGGCCCCGCCGTCGACAATGGTCACGTCGGGGAGCTGCACGGCTGCTCCCGGCGCGGCGGTGCGGCGGTGTTCGGCATGCAGTTCCGCGGTGAAGGTCTCGCACTGGGCCCGGAGTTCAGTGTCCCCCGGCGGGATGGCGACACAGATCTGCCGGGCAATGCCGGCCGCGGCTACACCCCGCAGGGCGTGCATGAGGATGCTGTCGCCGCCCAGCGGCACCTTGGCTTTCGGCATGCCGTAGCCCAGGCGCTGGCCGGATCCGGCGGCGACGAGGATGACCGCTGTGACGTGAGCTGTCGATGCAGTGTTCATGCGGACAAGACTACGTCCCGACGCCATACCGGACTGGTTTTGGGCAAAAAGAAGCCCCGGCGGCCGTAACGCCACCGGGGTTCGATTCTTAGTTAGGAAGCCAGGACTTCGTCGAGAACGCTTGCGGCCTTCTCTTCGTCAGTCTTCTCAGCCAGTGCCAGTTCTGAGATCAGAATCTGGCGGGCCTTGGCCAGCATGCGCTTCTCCCCTGCGGAGAGACCCCGGTCGTGGTCACGGCGCCACAGGTCGCGGACGACCTCTGCCACCTTGATGACGTCACCGGAAGCAAGCTTCTCCAGGTTTGCCTTGTAACGACGCGACCAGTTGGTGGGCTCTTCAGTGAACTCGGCCCGCAGCACGTCGAATACGTGCTCCAGGCCTTCCTTGCCCACTACGTCCCGGACCCCAACAAGGTCAACGTTTTCTGCTGGAACTTCAATGGTCAGATCACCCTGAGCCACCTTGAGCTTGAGATACATCTTCTCTTCGCCCTTGACAGTGCGCATCTTGATTTCTTCAATTTTGGCTGCACCGTGGTGAGGGTAAACTACTGTCTCGCCGACCTCAAAAACCATGTGGACATTCCCCTTTCCCGCAGACCAGTTTATCACGATTAAGGCATACAACTGCCATGGATCGTGCCCCGAAACCGCGTAAATCCGCGGAAAATGGCCCGAATCGGCTCCTTAAAACCCTTGACGGATGCGGATAATAGTGCATTGGGCACCCGCTGCCAAGAGCCTCCCGGTTCGACGCCGGAGGGCCTCGGACGGGTCGGCGGCCGGGCTGGCAGGCCGGCTGGCAGCCGGGCCCGCAGCCGGCCTGGCTGGCGGTCCCGGCTCCCTGCGGGCGCCTTTGTGTACTCCCCCGAATCCGCGTTTGCGCTCCATTACGGATAGGCTATGGCTGAATAATGTTTCAAGACTCTCAAGGAGTGCGTGACGTGCGTTTCACTGCGATGACCCGGGGCCGGCGCGGCAAGCTGGCAATGGCAACGGCTGCACTTGGCATTGGCCTGCTGTCGGTGACCGGCTGCGGCTATATCAATGCCCAGCAGACCACTGAGCAGTACTCGGCGTCGGACGGGACCCGGACCGACCTCGGACCGCTCCAGCTCCGCAACATGATGATCGTCTCCGACGGCGAGGACAAGCCGGGCCGCGTCATCGGCGCCGTGTACAACACCTCCGCCAATGACGTGACGCTCGCCATCAACGGCGCCGGCGGATCCCAGACCCAGGTTCCGGTCAAGAAGAACTCCTACGTCCTGCTGAACGATTCCGCCGACCCGGCGATCCTCAGCACCTCCGGCGGCAAGCCCGGCTCCCTGGTGGAGGTCACGATCCGCGAAGACGGCACCAACCTGGACGCCAAGTTCAAGATGCCCGTCCTGGACGCCACGATCACGGACTACAAGAAGTACCTGCCCACCGCCGAGCCCACCAGCTCCAGCACCGCCTCGGGTACGGCCACGCCGTCGTCGACTCCGTCGGAAACCCCCTCGGAGACTCCGTCGGAAACTCCGACTCCGTAACACTCCGGTACGCGAAAGGAGGGGCACCCATACCGGGTGCCCCTCCTTTCGCGTTCCGTGGCCTTGACGTCGCCCGGGCGCCTGCCGCCTAGGGCTCGAACTTATAGCCCAGCCCGCGGACCGTGATCAGGTACCGCGGCGCCGAGGGGTCGGGCTCGATCTTGCTGCGCAGCCGCTTGATGTGCACGTCCAGGGTCTTGGTGTCGCCGACATAGTCGGAGCCCCAGACCCGGTCGATGAGCTGTCCGCGGGTGAGAACCCGGCCGGAGTTGCGCAGCAGCATCTCGAGCAGCTCGAATTCCTTGAGCGGCAGCGACACCTGTTCGCCGTTCACGCTGACCACGTGCCGCTCAATGTCCATCCGCACCGGCCCGGCCTGGACGGTGCTGGAGACCAGCTCCTCGGGTTCGCCGTGGCGGCGCAGCACGGCCCGGACCCTGGCCACCAGCTCCCGGGAGGAATAGGGCTTGGTGACGTAGTCGTCGGCGCCCAGCTCAAGACCCACCACCTTGTCGATTTCGGCATCCTTGGCGGTCAGCATGATCACCGGGACGGAGGAGCGCTGGCGCAGCTGGCGGCACACCTCAGTCCCGGACTGGCCGGGCAGCTGCAAGTCCAGGAGGACCAGGTCGGCGCCGTTGCGGTCGAATTCGGTGATGGCGTCGAGGCCGTTGTCCACGACCTCCACCTCGAATCCTTCCTTGCCCAGCAGGTAGGAGAGGGGGTCGCTGAACGATTCCTCGTCCTCGACAATAAGAATCCGGCTCAAGCGCTAGCTCCTTGTTCATGGACGCCGGCGGCGTCGCGTCGATCGTGTCGTGCATTTGGCGCGGACCGGCGGGGATCCGCGGCAGGCTCGTCCTGACCCTCCATCTCCGGGAGGCGGATGGTGAAGGTGGAACCCTGCCCGGGCTGGGACCACAGCGTCACCTCGCCGCCGTGGTTGGCCATCACATGCTTGACGATGCTTAGGCCAAGGCCGGTGCCGCCGGTGTGGCGGGAGCGGGCGGAGTCCACGCGGTAGAAGCGTTCAAAGACGCGTTCCTGGTCCTCGGGGCTGAGTCCCTCGCCCTGGTCCGTCACGGAGACGGCCACCAGGCCGTCCCGGGCCCGCACGCCAACGCCCACCCGGGTGTTCTCCGGCGAGTACCGGATCGCGTTGTCGATCAGGTTGCGCAGCGCCGTCACGAGCAGGTCCTGGTCGCCGTAGACCATCGCGTCGGTCCGGCCGCCCACCACGATCTCGATGTTTTTGCTCTCGGCCGGCAGCTGGGACCGGTCCACGGCCTCGGCCACCACCTTGTTAATGTCCACGGGGTGGGCCTGCTGGGCCACGTTGGCCCCCTGCAGCCGGGAAAGTTCGATGATGTCCTGCACGAGCGCGGCCAGCCGGGTGGATTCCTTGTGCATGCGCTTGGCAAACCGGCGGACGGCTTCCTCGTCGTCGGGCGAGGCTTCCAGCGCTTCGGCCAGCAGCGAGATGGCGCCGACTGGGGTCTTGAGCTCGTGCGAGACGTTGGCGACGAAGTCGTTGCGGATCTCTTCGGTGCGGGTGATCTCGGTGCGGTCGTCCGCGAGCAGCAGGATATATTCCTCGCCGAGCATGGCTGCGCGGACCTGCACCACGATGGTTCCCTGGCCCAGCGGGCCGCGCGGCAGCTCAAGCTGTTTTTCGAGGATCACACCGTCGCGCCGGACCTTGCCGGTCATTTCCAGCAGTTGCTGGTGCACCACGGTGTGCCCCCGCACCAGGCCGTAGGCGTAGGCGGCCGGGCTGGCGCGAACGACGCCGTCGACCGCGTCCACCACCACGAAGGCGCGCCCCACGACGGCAAGCACCTCGGCGGCGCCCTCCGGCAGCGAGGGATCGCCGGTCTCGACGTCGCTGATTTTGCGCTGCTGCTCACTGATCCGGAAGGCGAGCACGCCAAATATGCCGAGCGACAGGCCGACCAGGCCCGCGATCACACCGATGAGCATTGGATCCACGGCTCCAGCTTATGCGCTGCGGCAGGCCGGAAATCGAAAACTTGTGCGATTGCGGCTCTGGTTCAGCTAACGTTCACCTATTGAGGCGTAACAGTTCACCGGAGGCTGGAAGGGTGGCAGGTTGAACGCCGCTACGGTGAAACGAAACGGCCGGGCGCCGAGGTGCCCGGCAATGTTTCCGAGGAAAGGACGCACCCGTGCGTAAGGTTTTTCAGGAAGAGCTCGCCCAAGTCGGTGAGCAGCTCGTCGAAATTTCGAAGCTCGTCAGCGAGGCCTTCGAGAAGGCTACAACAGCCTTCGAGGGTGCCGACATCGACCTCGCCGAGGACGTCATCGCGGCCGACGCCCGGATCGATTTCCTGCAGAACAGCCTCGACGAGCGTGCCATCGACATCCTCGCCCTGCAGGGCCCGGTGGCCAGCGACCTGCGCATGATCGTGGGTTCGCTTCGGATGAGCGCCTCGCTGGAGCGGATGGGCGACCTCGCCCGGCACATCGCCCAGCTCGCCCGGCTCCGCTACCCGGCAAACGTGGTTCCGCAGCAGCTGCAGGAGACTTTCAAGAGCTTCGCCAAGCACGACCTGGAGATCGCGGAGAAGCTCACCGTGCTGCTGGAGACCCGCGACCTTGAGGTGGCCCGCGACATCCTCAAGGCCAACAGCGCCGTCAACGACCTGCACCTGAGCGTCTTCAAGGCGATCGCGCGCAGCGACTGGGCGGAATCCGCGACCACCACCGTGGACGTCGCCTTGGCGAGCCGTTACTTCGAGCGCTTCGCGGACCACGGCGTTTCCGTCGCGCAGAAGGTCACCTACCTGGTCACCGGCGCGTGGCACCCGACCAGCATCGAGCACAGCTGACGGCCCTGCCGTCCCAAAAGCAGCGGGTACGACGGCGGCCGGTCACCTTGGGGGTGACCGGCCGCCGTCGTCGTATCCGAAGCGCGAAAGGCGTTACTTCTTGCCCTGGTTTGCCACTGCCTTGATGGACTCGGCGGCAGCCTCGGGGTCGAGGTAGGTGCCGCCCGGGTTCAGCGGCTTGAAGTTCTCGTCCAGTTCGTAGACGAGCGGGATGCCGGTGGGGATGTTCAGCCCGGCGATGTCCTCGTCGCTGATGCCGTCAAGGTGCTTGACCAGCGCGCGCAGGGAGTTGCCGTGGGCGGTGACCAGTACGGTCTTGCCGGCCTTGAGGTCTTCCTTGATGTCCGATTCCCAGTAGGGCAGCAGCCGGACCAGGACGTCCTTGAGGCACTCGGTACGCGGCACCGCGTCGCCGAGATCCTTGTAGCGCGGATCCCCCACCTGGGAGAACTCCGAGTCGTCCGCGAGGGGCGGCGGCGGGGTGTCGTAGGAACGGCGCCAGGTCATGAACTGCTCCTCGCCGTATTCGGCCAGAGTCTGGGCCTTGTCCTTGCCCTGCAGCGCGCCGTAGTGGCGCTCGTTGAGGCGCCAGTCGCGCTTGACGTCGATCCAGCCGCGGTCCGCCTTCTCCAGCGCGAGGTTCGCGGTGTTGATGGCCCGCTTCAGGCGGGAAGTGTAGAGGATGTCCGGGAGGATGTTGTTCTCCACCAGCAGCTCGCCGCCGCGTACCGCCTCGGCACGGCCCTGGTCGTTCAGGTCGACGTCCACCCAGCCGGTGAACAGGTTCTTGGCGTTCCATTCGCTGTGGCCGTGGCGCAGCAGAATCAGCTTGTAAGTCATGCTTTTCATCCTAGCCGAGCGGTCACGGACCGTGCCGAGCGTTACACCCACGGCTGTTACAGCGACGCGGGGTCCACTGCGGCCCATCCCCGGACCCGGCATGGACCGCGGCTCACCCCGCCTCGGAGGATAGGCTTGGCGTGTGGTGCAGAAGGCTGAGCGCGTGGTGTCCCCCCGGACCCGTAACGGGACCCAGGGCGGGACGGGCGGAGGCACCCGAGCGGGCCGGCCCGTGGGCAACGTGACCCGCGGAACCACCAACCCGAACCGCATGCGGCGGGTCGACCGCTGGCTCACCGGGCCGCAGGCCTGGCGCTTGCGCGGCGCCACGGACCCGCTCGTCGTCGACCTCGGCTACGGTGCCTCCCCGGCCACCGCCGTCGAACTCTTCGAACGCCTCTCCGCCATCCGGCCCGACGTGCGCGTGGTAGGGATTGAGATCGAGCCGGAGCGGGTCCGGCAGGCCAAGGCGCTGGAGCGTCCCGGGCTCAGCTTCCAGCTGGGCGGATTCGAACTCCCGGTGCCGGGCCGGCCGGTGCTGGTGCGGGCCTTCAATGTGCTGCGGCAGTACGAGGAGACGGATGTGCCCGCCATTTGGCGGCTGGTGCAGGCCCGGCTGGCCCCGGGCGGCCTTTTCATCGACGGCACCTGCGACGAGATCGGACGCCGGGTCACCTGGGTGGCGCTCGACGACGTGCGGCCGCTGAGCCTGGGGCTGTCCATGCGCTTCGGCGGCTTCGAGCTGCCCTCGGAGATCGCCGAACGGCTGCCAAAGGCGCTCATCCACCGGAATGTGCCTGGCGAGAAAATCCATGCCTACCTGCAAGCGCTGGACAAGGCCTGGCTTGAGGCGGCGCCGCTGGCCTCGTTCGGGAACCGGCAGCGCTGGACGGCGATGTGCCGTGCACTGCGCGACGGCGGCTGGCCCGTCCAGGACGGCCCGGCGCGGTGGCGCCTGGGCGAGCTGACCGTGGACTGGGAAGCCGTGGCGCCCGCGGGCTAGGGCCGGTAAGGGCCCACGCCGGCAGGGTTCCCTGAGCGAGCTTGCGAGCTGAGGGAGCCGGTGG
>NZ_JABFMX010000028.1 GCF_013359735.1 Arthrobacter sp. C9C5 | reverse complement strand
CCTCGAACCTACCCTGCCGCGCAAAAAACTGTCGATGGGCAGGCCTCCCCATCGGCCCGGAGGGACGCCGGGGGCTAGTTCCGGTTCTCCGGCGGCAGGGCGATCTGCAGCTTGCGGACCTTGCCGCGGCCCACGATGTAGCCGCGGCCCGGAATGAAGTCCCCGCTGATCCGGCCCAGCGAGGTGTTGAGCAGGCTGTCGCCCTCGATGTCCCCGGGGTTGAGCAGCAGGCCCCGGCGGCCGGACTTGAACGGTTGCGCCAGGGACCAGGCCGAGGACCAGGTGGAGGTCTCGGATTCGCCAACCACCCACTGTTCGGCCTTGATGGACGCGGTGACCAGCCGGCCGATGCCCGTCTCGGCCAGGGTGTCGGTGAAGTCCGTCAGGCCCTCGATGAAGATCGCCAGCTTGCCCGGTGTGCCGGAGGAGTAGTCCACCAATTCGTCGATGGCCTCTTCGACGTCGTCTGCGCCCACCACGGAGCGGTCCCAGAGCTTGAGCGACGCCGCGGCGGACCGCCGCGAGCCGAGGTAGATCAGTTCCACGCCGGGGTTGGACCGGCGCAGCGCGTAGGCGAGGGTTACCAGCGCCACGGTGCGGCCTGAGCCCGGCGGTCCTGCCAGCAGCAGCGGGCCCTTCGCCAGGATCTCGGCCGGCTGCAGCGTCTCGTCGTCGACGCCGATCACCGGCAGGTCCGGGCTGCCGGCCGGGAGCACGTCCAGGTCCACCGTGTCCGGCAGGCGTTCGATCTGCGGCGCCCGCTCCACGCCCTGGCGCAGCATGGCCTCGCGGAGCTTGTGCACCTCGCGCGCCTGCACGGCCAGGTTGGAATTCCCGCCGAGGACCGCCAGCTGCACCTCAAGGTTGCCCAGCAGGCCGCGGCCCGGCGGGGTGCCCGCGCCGAGCACGTCCTTGGGCACGTCCATGGACAGGTAGTCGTCTTCGGAGGACAGCCGCAGCACCAGCCGGCGCTGGATCGAGGCGAGCAGCGACGCCGGCACCGCGTTAGGCCGGTCGCCGGTGACGACGAGGTGGATGCCGAGCGGGCGGCCGTCGGTGGCCAGCTGCAGGAAAATGTCCCAGAGCGCCGAGAGCTTGCTGTATTCGTAGGCCTCGCGGAAGGCGGACATGCCGTCCACCAGGACAAAGATGCGCTTCTCGTCCGGCATCTTGGCCAGTTCGCGGTATTCCACGATCGTGGCGGCACGGACCTCGGCGTAGCGGGCCGAACGGTCGTCGGCGAGGTCGCGCAGCCAGCGCAGCAGCCGCCCGACGCGTTCGACGTCGTCGCCGTTGATGATCTCGCCGACGTGCGGCAGCGCGTCGAGCATCTTCAGCCCCGAGGAGCCGCAGTCGACGCCGTAGACGTTGACCGGACCGCCGCGCGGGGTCACGGCGGCGGCAATCGCGATGCCGCGCAGGGCCGCCGACTTGCCCGAGCCGCCGGTGCCGTAGATGGCCATGTTGCCGTCGCGGTCCGGTTCGTAGAAGACCGTCGGCTGGTCCTGGTGCGCGGGGTCGTCCGCCACGCCGAGGAGCAGCCGCTCGTCGGTGCGCGGGTTCGGCAGCCGGGAGAAGTCGTAGGTCGTGGCCAGCTCGTCCAGCCACGGCTTGCGGGGAGGCTCGATGGCGAGCACGTCAGCCGCCTTGATGATGTTCGCCGTCATCCGGGCGATGTCGTTGGGCCCGGCGGGTTCTTCCCGGGCCGGGGTCTCGGCCGCGGGGGCGGCCCAGGGGGCGCCGGACCCGAAGGCCATCTCGACGACGTCGATCCGGGGGCGCTGCGGCTTCTCCGTGGTCCAGCCGCCGGCGTAGCCGGTCTGGAAGCCCTGGATCCGGCCCGGTCCGGTCTTGGCCGCGCCGCGGCCGGGGATGGACGGGTCGAAGTACGCGGCGGTGGGCACGCCGAGGATGTCCACCGCGTCGTCCTCGTCGGCCATGCGCAGCGCCACGCGCAGGTTGGTGTTGGCACGCAGGCTGTCCTTGATGACGCCGGCGGGGCGCTGGGTGGCGAGGATCAGGTGCAGGCCAAGCGAGCGGCCGCGGGCGGCAACGTCCACCACGCCGTCGACGAACTCCGGCACCTCGGTGGCGAGGGCCGCGAACTCGTCCACGATGATGATCAGGTAGGGCGGCGCCTCCGGATCCGCCTGGCGCTGGAGTTCCAGCAGGTCCTTGGCTTTCTTGCGGTTGAGCAGCTTCTCGCGGTGGTGCAGCTCGGCGCGGAGCGAGGTCAGGGCGCGGCGGACCAGGTGCGGCGACAGGTCCGTGACCAGGCCCACCGTGTGCGGCAGGTGCAGGCAGTCCGCGAACGCGGCCCCGCCCTTGTAGTCCACGAACAGGAAGCTCACCCGGTCCGGGCTGTACGCCGCGGCCATGCCCATCACCCAGGACTGCAGGAACTCGGACTTGCCCGCACCGGTGGTGCCGCCGACCAAGGCGTGCGGGCCCTCGTTCTTCAGGTCGAGGTACAGCGGTTCGATGCCTTTGGAGCCCACCAGGGCCCGGAGTGTGCCGTTGTCCTTGCGGTTCGGCTTGGCGCTGGCGTGCACGGAGTTGTTCTCGGTCCAGCGGTCCGCGACGGCCTGCGGGTTGTCCAGGAAGTCCTTGCCGATCAGCGTCGCGTAGGACACCGCCCGCGGCAGGTCGGAGTCGTCCTCGAGCGGCTTGCCGACGTCGACCACCGGGGCGAGCATGCGCGCCAGCTGGGCGGCGAGCCCGGCGTCGAGGCTTTCGCAGCTGACCGGGAAGGTGTGCCGGCCCAGCCGGACCTGGCCGGTGGTGGTGCCGTGTTCGCCGTCGACTGCCATGAAGTCGCGGCAGGCTGCCGGGAGCTGCTGGACGGAGCTGGCCACCCACATGACGTGCACGCCGGAGTCCGGTCCGCGTTCGAGCACCCGGGTGAGCCGCCCCCGGTCCACCGGTGCGTCGTCCTCGACCACCAACAGCACGGTGGGCAGTTGCGGTTCCGGGACGTCGGCGCCCTCGATCGCGAGGCCGGGGCGCAGTTCCGGACGCGGCGACTGTGCCGCGGCCTCGCGCTGGTCGATCAGGTCCTCAAGTTTGGACAGCAGGGCCGAGCCGCCGGCCGGCCCGGCGGCGAGGTGGTCGCCGCTGAGCGGGCTGTGGCCGGAACCTGCGTGCGGCAGCCACTGCAGCCATTCCCAGCGGTCCTTGGACTGCGCCGAGGTGATGGCGGTCAGCACCACTTCGGCCGGGGAATGCAGCCCCACCAGCTGCAGCACCATGCCGCGGGCCACGTCGTCGACGAGGCCGCGGGGGCCGGCCAGACCGAACGAGCCGGCGGTGCGCAGCTGTGAGACGATCGGCACGCCCTCGATGCTGCCGAACTGGGCCATGCACTGCTGGATTTCGGCCATGTACTCAGGCTCGGTCTCGTTGCTGTGCGGCTCCTCGAACTGGATCCGGGACGGCGCCGTGCCGAGCCCGAACCGCAGTCCGAGGAAGCCGGCATGCTCGGGCCGATGGGTCCAGAGCAGCGGGCCCAGTTTGTAGATGGAGTCCACGGTGTCGCTCACGGACGGCGCTTCCTGCAGCCGGACCGAGCGTTCCACTTTCTGCAGCGCGGTAATGTCGGCCCGGAACGCGGCCATGGCGGCGCGGAACGACTTGAGTTGTTCCTTGCGTTCCCGCTTGCCCTGCATCTTCTGGTCCACGTAGTGGCCGACGATGAAGAGCGGCATCATCAGCATGAAGACCACGGACATCATGTTCTGCGTGACGGCGAAGATGACGGCGCCCATCATCAGCGGTGCCACCAGCATGATGTACGGGAACGGGTGGTGCTCCTGGCGCTTCGGACCGGCCGGCAGCGTCCGTTTGTGCGGTTCGAAGCGGGGCACGACGCGGGGCGAGCGGTTGAAATTGATCAGCGGGGAGCTCGGTGCCGCGCCCTGGCTGCCGCCCAGGGACACCACGGACACGGTGGTGTCCCCGAGCGTGACCGTGTCCGAGGAGTTCAGCGTGGCACGGCTGACCGGCAGGCCGTCCATCAGCAGGCCGTTGGCGGAGTTCGTGTCCACGATCTCCACGGTTTCGCCCACCGTGATGCGGGCATGCCGCTTGGAGGTCAACGGGTCGGTCAGCCGGATGTCGACGTCACGGTCCCGGCCGATGTAGCTGGTGCCGGAGGGCAGCGGAAATTCGCGGCCGACGTCGGGGCCGGAGAGGACGCGCAAGGTCGCCGCCGCGGGTCCCCGGTTCGCCCCGGGCACCGCGAACTGCTCGCTGACCTGGGTCAACGCAACGATCGAGCCGGGCCGCAGCCCGGATTCGAGCAGGTTGTCCTCCCGGTTCAGGACGCTGCCCCTAAGGCCGCCGGCGGCGAAGGCCTCCTCGATGCTGAGCGTGAGGTTTGACGGCGGGGCGGTTCCGCGCCGTGCCGGGTCCGCCGCCCAGAGCTCGGTGGCGATGTCCGCCACCGTGGCCAGGCCGTCGACTGTGACGGCGAGGTCCTTCGCCTCGGCCGGGTCGCGGCGCAGGGTCAGCCGGATCCTCATCCTTCGTCCCCTCCGCGCTGAGTTTCCAGCAGCACCAGGTCGGCAGCGGTCACGAGATGGGAGGTTACGGCGTGTTCCACGAGTCGGGCGCGTCGGTTCGTGGCGAGCTTGCCGGCTCCGCCGCGAAGTCCGGCGACTCCCACCCGGTCGAGTTTGTCACACACGTTGTCCAGCTTTCTGTTGAACCGGGTCAACGCCCAGCCCAGGGTTTTGGCCGCTTCCGCGGAGGAGGGGATGGCGCTGAAGCCGGTTCCGTCGCGGCGCAGCATCGGCTCGGCGAGGGCCACGATCAGGGCCTTCTGCGAGTCGGTGAAGACCACGGGTCCGATCGTGGTGTCGCCGCCGCTGTCCTCGCTGCGGGCCTGTTGCCGAAACGCCGGGGTCCGGAGGTGGACGGCAAACTCGTAGGTGGTGGGGCCGGCGGTGAAGATCACGTTGGTGTGGCTGAAGACCAGCGGAATGCGGGCTCCCGGCGCGAGCCAGGCCTGCATGCCGCCGGAGGCGTCCGCGACGGTCGCGCAGAGCATGCTGCCGACGTTGCTGAGCCACCAGATGCCGTCATACCGGGCGATCTGCAGGAACTGGCGGTGCAGGTACGGGTTGTCGTCCACTTCGAGGTCGCCCTCGCGGCCGATGCTGAAGATGTCCTCGTCGGATGGCTCGTGCCATTCGCCGCAGAAATCTATCGCTAGGTCCCCCATTGTCGCTGTCTCCTTGTTGGGCAGTATGCCTTGGTGTTATCGGGTGTGCCGTGGGCCGGGATGCGGTGCTCAGGATTTCCTGGCGCAGGCGATGGAGTCCTGTTCCATCGGCGAGGACGCGCCGTCGGAGCGGACGATCATCACCTGGATGCAGGTCTCCCCTGCCGGGTTGGGCTCCACCTGGATCCTGGCCGTGGTGGTGGCCTGGAAGTCCCCGTTGCCCTTCAGCGAGTAGGTCCGCCACTTGTAGCTGTCGCCGGGCTTGGGCTGCGGGTTCTTCCAGGTGAAGGTGAGTTTTCCGGCACTGTCCGACCGCCCGGAGAGCGCTGCCACGTCCGGGACGGTGCCGTTGTCCAGGGCGTCCGCTGGCGGTTTGCTGAGCTGCTCGGACGCCTTGGGGGCCGGCGCGGGTCCGGTGGTCCCGGCGATAATGCCGACGACGACGGCGATCGCCAGGACCGCACCGCCCACGATCGAGAGCACGAGGTTCCGGCGGCCGTGGCCCGAGGGGCCGCCGTCGGCTTCGCCGGCTGTCCCGCCGCCGGCTTCCTCCCGCGGCGCCACGCTAGAACGGTTGACCGTGGCCGCGACGTCGTCGTCCTCCGGGCGCGGCGCGGCAGCGACGGCAGGCGGCCCCGCGAAGGCCGGCCCTGCGGCGGGCCGCTGGACGGTATCCCGGTTGGTGTCCCGGATGCCCGGGTTGTTGAAGGTGGTCGAGTCGTCCGGCGAGGCTGCGGACGGCACCCGGGCCGGGAAGGTCGGGGCGTGTCCGGTGGCGTCCGGGTCGATCGCGGCGACGCTGCGGACGCGGGTTTCCTCGAAGGTGTCATCGGGGTGCGGCTCGTCGGTGCGGGGCTCTTCGAGGACCTCGAACGGCGTCACGGAGAGGTTCAGCTCCGCCTGGATGCGTTGCAGCGCCAGGGCGAAGGCGTGGGCGGAGGAGTACCGGGAGGCGGGCGACTTGGCCATCGCCGTGGCCAGGGCAAGCTCCAGGGATTCGGGCACGTCGGCACGGCCCAGCTTCGGCACCGGCAAGCTGGTGATCCGGGAGATCAGCTCGCGCTGTGAGTTGTCCGCGCCCGGGAGCACGAATGGGGACCGGCCGGCCAGCAGCGTGTAGAGCGTGGCGCCGAGCGCCCAGACGTCCACCAGCACGCCGTCGACCTGCCGGTCGCTGAACTGTTCCGGCGGGGACCACGGGATGGACATGCCCGCGTCCTCGTCTTGGTCCCCGCCGAGGGTGCCGGAGATGCCGAAGTCGGTCAGCGCCGGCCGGTTGTAGTCCGTGACGAGAATGTTCGCCGGTTTGATGTCGCGGTGCGCGATGCCGGCGCGGTGCGCGGTTTCGACGGCGGAGGCCACTTGGATGCCGACGGCCAGGACCTCGTCCACGCTGAAGCGCTGGCGGCGGTAGCGGACGTCCAGGCTCGGCCGGGAGCAGTACTCCATGGCCAGGTAGGAGTGCCCTGCGTCGGTGACCTCGGCTTCGAAGATCGTCACGATGTAAGGGTGCGAGGACAGCTGGGCCATCAGGTTCGCCTCGGACTCGAAGCGGCGGCGGGCGCCCTCGGTTTTGAGATCCGAGAGCAGCACCTTGACGGCCACCTTGCGGCGCGGCCGGTCCTGTTCGTAGAGGTAGACGTCCGAGAACCCGCCCGAGCCGAGTGGGCTGATGTAGGTAAAGCCCGGGATGCTGGGCGGCGGGGCGACGGGACGTTTGGCGTTCACAGGAGCTCCTCGAAGCGCAGCTGGATGCCGTCGCCCAGTTCGGCAATGTCGCCGTCGAACAGGATCGCCATCTCGCCCTGGGCGAGCCGGCGCGGGGCCTGGCCCTCGCGCAGCAGCACCGTGCCGTTGGTTGCCTTGAGGTCGCACAGCATCACGTGCCAGCCCTCGAGCCGGACCTCCACGTGCGAGCGGGAGATGTCGCCGCCGGGACTCGCCACCTGGACCAGTTTGGGCATCACGGCGCCCTGGACGCGGGACACGGAGGGCTGCCGGCCCACGATCAGCGACTGGTCGAGGTCGATCAGTTCGCCGGTGGAAAGCCGCATCCGGCCCAGCCTCGGGCGGCGGACCTGGACGCCGTCGCCGGGCAGCGCCTGGCCGCAGTAGGCGCACTGGGCGTTGGTGGGCGGGTTCGCGTGGCCTTGCGGGCACACCCGGGCCAGCACCATGGGACCGGTGCCGGGGTCTTTGGCTGTGTCTCTGCCGGGGTCCTTGGGGTGTCCCGGGCTTGCGGCGGGGCTGCCGATGAGGGCGCTCTTCATGATGGTCTGGCCGTCGTGGTCGGCATCGCCGGAAGGCTCCGGAACCTGGCTGGCCGGCAGCTGCGGGGACGGCGGGGTGAACAGCGACGGCGGGGCGACGGGGCCGCGCGGCGCCAGCGGGGCGGCGGGCGTCCGCTCGCCGCCGGTGCGCCAGGGCACCGAGTCGATCAGCCCGCTGGGGACGGCCGGTCGGGCCGCCGGCTCGGGCGCCGGGAGTGCCGCGGGCTCCTCCACCTGTTCCTCCGCCGGGGCGATAGCCGCTGCGGCGGGGTCGGGCTCCCCTGCGTCGGACGGCTCCGGCGCGGGTTCCTCCTCGGCCTCCGGGTCCTCGCGCACGGCGGCGTCTTCGATGTTCCGCATCACCGTCTGTTCCCAGAGGTGGTCGTAGCTGCCGGTCGGCTCCTGTTCGGCGGGCTCGGATTCGGCGGGTTCTGACTCTGCGGGTTTCGGCTCTGCGGGTTCCGGCGGCGGAGGGGCGGGCACCTCCGTTTCCGGTCCGGCGTCGAGGTCCTCCTCCGGGAGTTCCAGCACCGTGTCGGCGGAACTGCCGAGCTCGCTCAGTTCGGCGGCGATGTCCGCTTCGGCGGCGGCCAGCAGCTGGTCCTCGACGGCGGCTTCAGGCGCGGCGCCGGGGAGGGCAGCGGGGACGGCGTCGGGGACGGCAGCCAAGGGCACCGCGTCGGGCCGCACCTCGGCGGCGGGCGGATTTCCGGTCAGCCCGCAGTGCAGTCCCTGCAGCAGGACCACCCCCTCACCCAGCGGCAGCGGGGCGGCGGGGGAGACGGGAGGTGCAGTGGGGACGGCGACGCTGAAGCCCTCGGCCGCCGCAAAGCGCCGTTCGGCCCAGGTGGTCACGTCCCGGCCGCTGAGCGCGACGGATTCCCCGCCGTCCAGCCGGACGTCCAGATCGATCTCGCCGCGCAGGAACACCTGCAGCGAACCGCGCAACCCCACGATCCCGAACCAGGGCAGCCGGGCGAGCGAGCCGCCCGAGGCCGAGGTCACGGCGTCCAGGACCTCATGAATCTCCGGGTCTGCCGCCAGCAGGGTCCAGAGCGAGTCGACCAGGGCGCGGTCGGTGTCCGGACGCAGCAACACCACGGTTCCGGAGCGGACCACGCCCAGCCAGGTTCCCGGTGTGTAGCTCACTTCCGCCAAGCGGTTAGCTAACGCCATGGGGCTCCTCGCCGGATCCGGCTGCGGCCCCGCCTTCTTGCTTCGCCGCGGTGCCGGCGACTCCACCGTCGGGGGCGACGTCAAGCACCTCGGTGCGCGGCAGGGTGTTTTCGTCTTCGGCCTCCGCCGGCGTGCGCGGGGCGGTCTGCGCGCCGTCGTCGTTCGCCACGTTGCTCGCGTCCACCACGATGCAGGTGACGTTGTCGCGGCCGCCGCTGCGCAGGGCTGCCTGGATCAGCTCGTCGACGGCGGCCTGCGGGTCCGGCTCGGAGCTCAGGATGCGGGCTATCTGCTCGTCGTCGAGCTCGCCGTTGAGACCGTCCGAGCAGACCAGGATCCGGTCCCCCTCCTCGACGGGCAGCAGCCAGTAGTCGGCTTCGGTCTCGTCGCCGGTGCCGAGCGCGCGGGTGACGACGTGGCGGCGCGGGTGGACGGCCGCCTCAGCCGGGGTGATCTCCCCGGCATCAACCAGCTCCTGCACCTCGGAATGGTCCACGCTCACCTGGCTGAGCTTGCCCTGGCTGAGCCGGTAGGTCCGGGAGTCGCCGATGTTGAGCACCAGCCAGTACGGGATGCCCGACTGTTCCACCACGACGACGCCGGAGAGGGTGGTGCCGGCACGGGAGCCGGTCGCCTCGCGGATGCCGGCGTCGGCTTCGAGCAGGTACTGCTGGACGACGGCGGCGGTGGCGTCCCGCTCCCCCGTGGCGAGCTGGGGAATTTCGGACAGGGTGCGCACGCAAATGCCGCTCGCGATCTCGCCGGCCTCGTGGCCGCCCATGCCGTCGGCGACCGCGAAGACCGGGTCGGCCGCGATGAAGGAGTCCTCGTTCATCTCACGGCGCAGTCCGCGGTCCGTGCCGTAGCCGCAGTTGAGCCGGAGGCTCGGGGCACTGCTGGGGGTGGTTCCGGGGGCTTCGGCGGGAGGAACGGATGCCGGCTGGGATGTCATGCCTGTCCTAGGTAGAAGGAGCGGTCACCGAAGTGCACGGTGGATCCGGGGCGTACGTGGGTGGGTTCCCCGGGTGCCAGTGCGGTGCGGATACCGTCCGGCGTCGTGACGGCGCTTCCGTTGGTGGAGTTGCGGTCCGTCACCCAGATGCCGCCGTTTCCGGCCAGCACATGGAGGTGGGTCTTGGAGATGGAGCGTCCGGGGTCGGCCACCGGCAGCAACTGCACGGATTCCTCGCCGGGGTGGCCGGCGGGGTTGCGCCCGATCAGCAGGGACCGGTCCAGTTCCACTTCCCGGCCGTCGTCGATCCTGATCCGGAGGATGGCCACGGTGACCGGCGCGGAGCTGTCGCCGCGGACCTGCGTGCGGTCGTGGTCGTCGTCGGGGTGGGCGCTGAACGCGCGGCTGTTCACGGCCTGGCTGCGGACGGCCTCGATCGGGGCGGCGCCGGGGGCGGCGGGCATCGGCTGGAAGGATGCCGGCTGGAACGCCGCCGCAGGAGCCGGCGCCGGAGCCGGCACGGCCGCGGGCGCCGCCTGTGGCTGGAGCCGGGCGGCGCCGGCCACCGGCGAGGCGACTTGCTGCACCGGCGGAAGGTCCAGCGGGGCAAAGCTGTAGGGGCCCTGGATGCCGCCGGTGGTGATCGGGTTCCGGCCGGCCTTGATGTCGAAGACGAGGGTTTTGGCGGCCGTGTCGTGCCAGCCGCGGAGCCTGCTGTTGGGGTCCCAGGCGTTGGAGACCACCACGAGGACGGCCCAGGCGGCACCCACCAGGGCGAGCGGTCCGAGGATCACCAGCGCGGCACCGAACCACTGGAAGAGAACCACTAGCGCGGCGGCCAGGGCGGCCAGCAGCACACCGGCCCCGGTGATCAGGCCGCGGAGGAAGACCGCTCCCCCGCCGGGCGCGTAACCATCGGCGTCGGCGCTGCGGATCCCCACGATGCGGTTGCCGATGGTGTTGCCGGACCGGCCCTCGATCATCGCCTGGACCAAGGTGTAGACGAGCGTGGCCCCGAGCCCGATGCCGCCGAAGAGCACCAGCGAGGAGGTGTTGTAGATGATCGTGCCGGCGCTGCGGGTCTGGGTGACGCCGGCGAAGCCGACGGCGAAGAGCACCACCAGGAGCGCCACGGGGCCGGTCCAGTCCAGCACCGCCGCGCCGAGCCGCTTTCCGGCGTCCGCGGGAACCAACTCAAGCTTGTTCGGCAAAACGGTACCTCCCCCTTGTCCGTGCACACCCTGACTGTTCAGCTGCACTCCGGCAGGCGCATGCCCCGGCACGAACGAACCGACGTGCCCGGAAGGCGCTACCGGGATAGTACCGGGAGTTGCGTCCGCTCGCCCGGCGTTGCGCGCCGAACGGTTGCTCAGCGGCGCCGCGCAGGAGGTGCAGAACGCGGCGCCGGGCCGGATCGGCTGGTGGCAGCGCGGGCAGCGCTCGACGTCGTCGGTCATGGCTCGTTGCGGTTCTTCCTGGCTGTTCCCTGTGGTTCCTGGTGCGGACCGGGCTCCACTGTACTAGCTGCACCGAAGGTGGCCGGGTCAACCGCAGCCGGGCCGGACACCCGGCCGGACCCGCCGGGAACGCCGCCGCCGCGGCGCCGGCCGGGTAGGACCGGGCGGAGTCCGCGCAGCTTCAGCGCGGCCCGGCCGTCGGCCAGCAATGAGCGGGGCGAGAAGTGGGCCTGCTGGCGGCGCCAGAAGCCCACGGTCCCGGTCATCTCCTTGAGCGAGCCGTCGACGATCTCCCAGTACTCACGTACCTGCTCCTCGCTCGGCTCGGCTGCCCCGAAAATGGCGGCGTCGGCCCGGTGGGCGAGCAGCGTGGTGGTGCCCTGGCTCGCAGGGAACGCTTCGCCGAGCACGACGGCGGACTCCCGGCGGGTGGCGCGGTTGTCCACCCCGGCGCCGAGGTCGGTCGCGAGGCTCAGCACCTCGCTCCAGCCGCCGCCGACGCGCTGCGCGGGGTGCCCGTCGGTGAACCGGGCCTTCCGGCGTCGGGACTTCAGCAGCGCGATCAGCAGCAGCGGCAGCGCGAGGACCGCCACCGGTATCAGCGCCGTGCCGATCGCGGCGAGCAGGGGGCCCCAGAACAGCCAGGGGTTGTTCTTCTTCTGGTCGGCGTCGAGCGCGTCCGGCGAGGAGTCCGGCGGCAGTTCCGCCGGTTCCTGCGGCGGGGGCGGCGGCTGCAGGACCTGCGGCTTGGGCTTGGACTTGTTCTCCGGATCCGGCGGGATCGGCACGTTGTCCTTGGGCGGCGTGGGATCGAAGGACACCCAGCCCACCCGGTCGAAGGCGACCTCAACCCAGGCGTGCACATCCTTGCCGGTGATCTGCACTTCGCCCGCACCGTTTTCCGGGCTCTTCGGGTCCGGGTAGAAGCCCATCACCACGCGTGAGGGGATGCCCAGATGGCGCAGCATGAGGGACATCGCCACGGCGTACTGTTCGTCGTCGCCGAGCATCTGCTTGGCCGTCAGCAGGCTGCGGATGCGGTTGGCGCTGTGGCCGGAGACGCTGGGGAGCTGCCCGTCTGCGATCAGGCCGTTGCTGAAGGCACCCTGCTTCTGGAAGTGCGCCTCAATCTGGCGGACCCGGTCGATCGCGGTGGGCGCGTCGGCGGCGAGGTCGTTTGCCTGCGAACCGACCACCGGCGGGACCTCGGCCGGATCCGGCAGCGACACCTTGGCGAAGTCGTACTGGGTCAGCTGGCCGTGCTCCAGCATCGCAGGATCCGCCACCTGGACGCTGTAGGAATCGCCCTTGCCCAGGCCGCGGGTGGTCACGGCGGTGTCCGTGCCGGAGTTGAAGTACAGCCCGGAGGCTGCACCCGAGCCGTCCCGGGCAAAGCTGATCCCGGTGGTCTTGCGGCCGCCCGGCAGGAAGTAGCCCTGGTAGTCCTCGATCGTAATATCCAGGGTGTAGTTGTTGGTCGGCACGATCCCGGTGGAGTCGGCGAGGGTGTTCAGGGACTTCGCGTCGCCCACCTTGCTGAAGCTGCCCGAACCGTTCGGGTCCATGTTGTAGTTGGTGCCGTTGAAGGCGTCCAGGGCAGCGAGGCGTACCCGGCCGTCCTTGGGCAGGCCCTTGACCAGGAAGAGGTTGTCGTCCTTTTTGTCCTTGACGAAGTTGCGGAAGCTCGCCAGTGGCGTGACGTAGTCCTTCGGGTCGAACGGGGGCACGATCGTGTTGCGCAGCACCTTCCGGTCGTCGTCGGCGGCCACCAGCGGGGACGCGACGGCGGTGATCCCGACGGCGACGACGATCACCGCTGCGGCGGTGCCCACCCGGCGGAGCCGCGCCGTGCGGGCCGCCGTCTGGTCCGTGTCCGGCCGGTTCACCGATACCTTGCGGGTGTCGTTGCTGCGCAGGGCGTCGCGGCGGAAGGTGGCCCAGGCGATCGCGACCACGGTCAGCGAGATGCCGCGTTCCACGGTGAGGAAGCCTGCGTTGGTGCTGAAGGCGATGCCGGTGATGAACAGCAGCAGCACCGGCAGCAGCGGCCAGTACGGGCTCTTGAGCCGCCAGATCAGCAGCCCGGAAGCCAGGGCAGTCAGTAGCGAGCTCAAGTACGGGACGATCAGGGTGCCGCCCGCGGTCCCGACCGGCACACCGACGGTGAGCATGTCCTTCCAGGCGAAGACCACACCCACCAGCAGGGTCCGCAGCGATTCGAGGCTGGGCAGGACGCCGGCGATCGAGGCTTCCGGAACGGCCAAGGCAGTGCCGAAAACCAAGTAGGCGCCCACGGCGAGGGCGGTGGTAATCAGCACGCCGAGCCGGAAGTGCACCTTGGCGGCAGCGACGCCGAGGCCCAGCAGGATGCCGCCGAAGCCGGCGGCCAGGTAGTACGGGTCGCCGCCGAAGCTGAGGCTGAAGCCGAGCACGCCGAGCCCCAGCAGCACGGTGAGGGCGCCGGCGTCGAGCGCGTAGTGCCAGGCCGGCTGACCGTCGGCGAAGCCGGAGCGGCGGGGTGCCGCGGTGTTGTTGCGGGGACGCAAGCCCGTGGTGGTGCTCATGCTGCCGCCTTCCTCAGCACGATGGCCAGCTCAGCGAGATCGCCCAGGGTGAGCACGGTCAGGTCCGCGATGTTGGCCCGGGCCGGGGCGGCACCGGCCTGGATCCGGACGGCGAGGCTGCGCACCCCCGGCGGGACCGAAGCCGAGGCGGAGCGCAGCTGGGTGGGGGTGACGTTGCTGCCCACCACGAAGAACACCACGGAGGCGTTCGGCACGGTGTCGGCCAGGGTCCGGGCCAGGTCGACGGCGGTCTTGCGCTGCGGCGCGCCGACAATCCGGGTCATGTCATCGAGCATGTTCCGGCCGGTCTGGCAGCGCAACGGCCCCTGCTGGGTGAGGACGTCGAGGTCGCGCTGTTCCCGGATGGCCTGCAGCCCGATCGAGGCGGCAGCGGAGATGGCCAGTTCGAATTCCTCCTCGGAGGCGTATTCGTCCGTGTTGGTGGAGAGCGAAATGGCCAGGTGCGCCCGGCGGGTTTCCTCGAACTGGCGCACCATGAGCTTGTTGGTCCGCGCCGTGGTCTTCCAGTGGATGTGCCGCCGGTCATCGCCCGGCACGTAATCGCGCAGCGCGTGGAAGGAGACATCGGCGCTGGAGAGGTCGGTGGTGGGCATGCCCTCAAGGTCGCGGATGAAGCCCGCGGCGGAACCCGCCAGGGCCACGGTCTTCGGGTGCACGTAGAGGTCCTCGGGTTCGGTCCAGAGCACTTGGCGGCGCAGCAGGTGCAGCGGGTCGGCGCGCACGGAACGGACCGGGCCCACCACGATCACGGCGCGGCGGGCGGTAGGGATGGTGAAGAGGTCCTCGTGGACCTGCCCGGGTTTCATCCGGGGCAGGTGGAACACGGCAGTGGCGGCGCCTACCGGGAGTTCCAGGGTGGCGGGAAGCAACGGGCGGGCGGAGGTGTTGGACACCGCGATGCTGCCGACGGCGCTGTCCCCCACGGCCACCCGGGTCCGGGCGAGGTCCAGCAGCACGCCGTAGGAGGAGCGGCCCAGGATGAAGCCGACCGCCAGCACCAGCAGGACGAAGGCGGCGATCGCGGCGGCCTTGGCTTCCTGCCAGCCGTAGGCCTGGCCGGCGCTCCACAGCAGCACCGCAGCGGCCAGCACGGACCAGCCGAGCACGCTCACGACGGAGAGCACGGGCCAGAGGTGTCGGCGGAACCGCTCCCCGACGGCGCGACCGGCCGGAGCCAGTGCCAGGGCGGCGGTACTGCGGGCCTCGGCCCAGACGGCGGAGGGGTGCAGCCGGGAGGGTCGGCCGGCCCCGGGCAGGGGCCGCTTTAGGCGCTCAGCAAGCCGGCTCAACGGAGTGCTGGTGGACATATGGGTGCCTTTGTTCGTGCAGGGTGGCGGGGCCGGCTTGGGGCGGCTCCGGGAGCGGACTGGGCGGGACGGCTTAGACGGCGGCGCGCTGCTGCGGGGCGGCGACGTCGGCCAGCACGCGGGCCAGCACGGCCTCGGCGGTGGCGCCGGAGAACTCCGCTTCCGGGTCCATCACCAGGCGGTGGGTCCAAACGACGGCGGCGAGGTCCTTCACATCGTCGGGCAGCACGAAGTTCCGGCCCTGGCTGGCCGCCCAGACCTTCGCGGCGCGGACCATCGCGAGGGCGCCGCGGACGGACACGCCGAGGCGGGTCTCCGGGGCGTTGCGGGTCTCCTCGCAGAGCCGGGAGATGTATTCCAGCACCGCGGTGTCCACGTGGGTGGTGGCAGCGAGGTCGGCCATGTCCGCGACGGCCTGGGTGGTGATCACGGCCGTGATGTCCTTGGACCGGTCCTTGAGGTTCGCGCCGCCGAGCAGCTGCACGGTGGAGGCGTGGTCCGGGTAGCCGATGGAGGTCTTGATCAGGAAGCGGTCCAACTGGGCCTCGGGCAGGCGGTAGGTGCCGGCCTGCTCGATCGGGTTCTGGGTGGCCATGACCATAAACGGCCGGCCGGCCTCGTAGGTGGCGCCGTCCACGGTGACCCGGGATTCCTCCATGACCTCCAGCAGGGCGGACTGGGTCTTGGGCGAGGCGCGGTTGATCTCGTCGGCGAGGACGATGTTGTTGAAGATCGGGCCCTTGTGGAACTCGAACTTCTGCGTTTTCTGGTCGTAGATGGTCACGCCGGTGACGTCCGAGGGAAGCAGGTCCGGGGTGAACTGGATGCGGTTGTTGGAGCCCTGCACGGTGGCCGCAAGGGCGCGGGCCAGCGAGGTCTTGCCGGTCCCGGGTGCGTCCTCGAAGAGCACGTGGCCTTCGGCCAGCATCGCCGTGAAGGTCAGCCGGATGACATGGGCCTTCCCCAGCACGGCCTGCCCCACGTTGGCAACGAGCTTCTCAAAAGTGCCGGCAAACCATTCGGCCTGCTCAGTTGTCATCGTCATGCGCTGGTTCCTGTTCTGTTGCTGGTGAAAAAGGATGGTGTGCCGGGGCGGTCAGGGGCCCGGCATCCCTGCGGGCGGGTTGGTGCCGAGCGAGGTCGTGTCCCCGCGGGCGTAGTTGCCGGCGGCCGCGCCCGAGGTCAGGTGGTACCAGACCCGGCCGTTCCACACCACGTAGCGGTCCGCCTGGGCCGTGTAGCCCGTCTCGAACCACTTGCCCGGCAAAATGCACTTGTCGGGGTTGGTGTTCCGGTAGCTGTTGGTGCCGCTGTTGGGCTCCGTGCAGGTCCGGACCGGCGTCGCCCGGATGTCCCACGAGGTGGGCTGCGGCGGCGGCGGCTCCGCGCCGCTGCGGGAGGTGTCGCTGCCGATCCGCCCGGGCTGGCCGGCGCTGATCGCGCGGACCTGCAGGGTGTGCGTCTCGCTGAAGCCCACGGTCTTGGAGAACGACCGCTGCCCGATGTCCTGCCAGGCGCCCCCGTCCAGGCTGTACTGGTAGCCGGTCACGGCCCGGCCGTTGCCGCTGGGCTGGTTCCAGCTCCAGGACACGGTCCGATCACCCACACCGCCGCTGCCGCTGCCCGTCACGTTCGGCGCGAAGGCGAGGCCGTAGGGGTTGACCGAGTTGGACGCCGGGCTGGCGTCTCCGGGGCTGCTGCTCCGCGAGGACACGGCCCAGACCACCACGGCGGTGGCCGTCCCGTTGGGGGCGGCCACCACGCCGCCGCCGGCCGGGATGTTCCCGCTGCCGTCGCCGGAAGTCAGGCGGTACATATAAGTGATCTCCCCGGCGGTCGAGCCGTTCCGCTGGGCGGCGGTCAGCACCGGGAACTTTACGTTGATTTTCCCGCCGTCGCCGCCGGTGTCAACCAGGCTGGCCGTGGGCGCGCCCACCATGTCCGGCTTGCCCACGGCACGGACTGAGGCGGACTGGGCGCTGGTGCCGGAGGTGCCTGCCTTGTTCGTGGCCGAGACCGTGAACGTGTAGTCCGCCTCCGAGTTGTCCACCGTGACGTTCTGCGAGGTGGCGGAGACCTTCTGGGTCGACACGGCGGATCCGCCGCGCAGGGTGGTCAGCGTGTAGGAAGAGACGGCGTCGCCGTTGTTGTCCGGTGCGCTCCAGCTCACCCGGAGCTGGCTCTGGGTGCCCACCGATCCGGCTGACGCAGCACTGGGCGCGGCCGGTGTGGCCGGCTTGCCCGCCGGCACCTCGGCGGCGGAGTAGGGGCTCCATTCGGAGGGTTCCTTGGCATCATTGCGGGCCAGGACCCGGACCTTGTAGGCCACGCCGTTCTTCAGGCCCTTCCAGACGTAGCTGACCGAGGTCAGGTTCTGGATCTGTGCGTTTTGCCCCGCCGGTGCCGGCGAGATTTCCAGGTCATAGGACTTCACCGGCGAGCCTTTGGAGGCCGGGGCAACCCAGGTCACCGCCAGCTGCTGGTCGCCGAACTTCAGCGCCGGCGCGGCCGGGGTGTCAGGCTTGACGTCGGGGCGCACCTCGGCGGACGCCGGGGACCGCTCGGATTCGTCGATGGCGTTGGTGGCCGTTACCTGGAAGTGGTACTTCGAGTTGTTCGTCAGGCCGGTGAGGGTGCAGCTGTTCGCCGGGCAGTCCTGCCGGAATCCGCCCTCGCCGTAGACGGTGTACTTGGTGATCGGGGATCCGCGGTCCGCCGGTGCGGTCCAGTTCAGCAGCGCGGTGCCGTCGCCGACGCTGGCAGCCAGCGGCGTGGTGGGGGCCAGCGGCCGGTCCTTGACGGTCAGCCGGATCCGGGCCGTGGCCTGGCGTAAGGGGTCCCCGGTCTTGTCGGCGATGGTGTACGCCACCACCATGGTGCCGGAGAACCCGGAGGCCGGGGTGACCACGACGTTGCCGCCCTCGACGCCCACGTTGCCGGAACCGGTTTCGGCGGTGGCGGCGACGATCTTCAGCGGCGACTCCGGGAACGGGTTCGCGTCGTTTTCCAGCACCGGAACCGTGACCGGCTTGCCGGCGGCGGCGTTCGGCTCGAGGTCGTCGTTGGCCACCGGCTTGGGCCGGTTGGAAGCAGTGACGGCCAACCGGTAGGTCGCAGTCGCCTCGAGGCCCCGCGGATCCTTGGCCTTGACCTGGACCGCTCCGGTGGCGCCGGCGTCGATCCCGTCCTTGGCCGAGGCCTTCAGGGTCTGACCCTCGATGTGGGCGTCGAAACCGGGTGGGACGTTGCCCGCCAGCTCGTACTTCATGTTCTCCACGTCGCCGTCGTCGGGATCCGTGGTGAGCCGGGCCAGGTCCACGCTGGCGGTGTCGCCCTTGGGCAGCTCCACCTGGCTGCCCAGCAGCACCGGCGGGTTGTTCCGGTTGGGGTCCGGGAGCACCTTGGTGCGGATGCTGAGGGTGGACTTGAGCCCGGCCGGATCGTCCGGGCCGGTCCCGTCCGTCACCTCGAAGCTGAGCGAGCCTGGGCCGGCGTAGTCCTTGCCGGTCGTGTACTTCAGGGCCGTGCCGTTGTTGGCGACCGGGTCCGAGCCGTCGGCGCCGATCAGCTTGATCCGGTCCGTCTGGGTGAGGCGCGGCGAGCGGCCGTCGCGGACCTTGACCCACTCCTTGAGGTCCAGAATGACCGACTGCCCCGCGACCACTTCTACGACGTCGTCTTTGGCGAGGGTGGGGACCTGCTGGCCAATCCCGGGGACCCAGATGATCGCCGTCGATTTCTGCCCGTCGACGTCCTCTACGGTGTAGGGGATCAGCTGTGGCTGCTCGGTCAGCTCCACGATCATGTTGCCGTCCGGGCCGGGCCGCGCCGTCTTCGCGTCGGTGCTGACCTTGAGGTTTTCGCCGACGCCGTCGGGGTCTTCGTCGTTCTTGAGCACCGGGACGTCGACGGCGGTCTTGCCGAGCGTCTGGGCGGAGGTTACCCGGTCGTCCCGGGCGATGGGGGCCTGCAGCGGCACGTCTTTTTGGATCTTCACGGCGATGGCGGCCTGGGCGGCGGCACCGCGGTCATCGGCCACCTTGTAGCGGACGTTGACGGTGCCTTCCTGGCCCGGGGCCAGCAGCAGGATGCGGCCGCTCTGCTTGCTGACCGTGGCCTGCAGCTCGGGGGCGGCTTCAATGCCGTCGGTGAGCATCCGGATCGGGTCGCCGTCTGGGTCGGTGTCGTTGCCGGTGGCGTCGACGGCGATCTGGCGGCCGGGCCGCACGGCAACGGCGTCGTCCACGGGGGTCGGCTTCTGGTTGGTTTCCCCGCGCGGGGCGATGCCGACCGTGACGGTGCCGGTGTTAACGGCGCCCTGCCGGTCCACCACCTTGTAGCGGAAGGTGTCAGTTCCGGCGCCGTCGCCGGCGGCTGTGAAGTCGATGAAGGTGCTTCCGGCCGTGGCGGTTCCCATCGATGGGGTGCTGTCGATGCCGGTCAGCTGGACGGAGTCGCCGTCGGGGTCGATGCCGTCGAGCTCGACGGGGATCCGGACCGAGCCGCCGGCCACTACGCGGGCGGTGAGGTTTTTCGGCTGCGGACGCGAGTTCTGCGCGCCTTCAAGCGGCAGGATGTGGATGGTGACGGCGGCGGCGCTTTTCTGGCCTTGCGGGTCCACGGCGTTGTAGATCGCCCGGACAGTCTTGGGCACGGCGCCGGCGATGAAGCGCAGCGTGTTCTCCGAGACGAAGCTCTTGCCGTCGGCGGCCGGCACGGGCTGCGGCAGCACCGGGTCCACGGTCAGCTTCTGGCCCTGCGGGTGCGTGTCGTTGGCCAGCACGGGGATGGTGACGACGTCGTTGACGCGGACGTTCACCTCGTCCGGCTTGGGCTGGGGCGCCTCTACGACTGCGGGCGCCGGGACGGGGACCACGGAGACGCTGCCGGTGGCGGACTTGGTGCCGTTGGACATGGTGTACCTGAAGATGAAGGGTTCTTTGGTGCCGGTGATGTCGGTGATGCGCAGCACGGCGTGATCGATCACGCTGACGGAGGCGGTTGCGTTGTCCGGCAACTGCACGGATTGCAGCACCAGCACTCCCCCGGCCGGGTCCGAGTCGTTGGCGAGCGGGTCCACCAGCACGCTGCCGCCGGCCGGGAGCAGCGCGACGTCGTGCACGGCCACGGGGTCGCCGGCGTCCTTGCCGGACTCGACGTCCACCCGGATCAGGCCCTGGGTGCTTTGCGGGCCGTTGCTGGCGATGTAGCTCAGGTAGACCGGGCCAGGGGTGTCGCTGCGGAAGGTGAACGTTCCGCCGTCCGTCACCGGACCCAGCTGGGCGGTTCCGGCCGCTTCCACCTGGGCGAGCCGCAGCGCGCCGCCGTTGGGATCGACGTCATTCTTCAACGGGGCGATCACGAGGTCTTGGCCGACGACGGCAGTGACGTGGTCCGCGTTGACCACCGGCTGCAGCGCTCCCGGCGGCTGGACGTTGACGATCACCCGTCCGGTGCTGGTCGCCCGGCCGTCCCAGACAGTGACCGTGACGGTCTTCTTGCCGGGGGCGGCGCCGGAGTCCTGGTAGCTGAGCAGGCCGTCGCGGCGCACCTTGACCTGGTCCTGGTCGTTGTCTGCCCTGGCATCCATCAGCACCAGGTCGTCGCCGTCAGGGTCGGTCCAGTCGGTGAGGATGTTCTGGCTGACCGACTTGCCCTGCTCCACGAGCATGGTGGTGGGCTCGCCGCGCTTGAACAGCGGGGGCTTGTTCTCGTCCGGGCCCACGACGCTGAGGGTGATGCTGCCGCCGGCGGAGAGACCGCGGCCATCGGCGGCGTTGTAGCCAAAGGTTTCGGTGCCGGGTTTCGCGTCCGGCGGGACGGTGATCTGGAAGGCCGTGCCGCCGTAGATGCTCTCCAGGCTGCCGGCCTTGGGACCGCTGCCGGCAACGGCGGCAGTCAGGACGTCGCCGTCGGGGTCGGAGTCATTGTCCAGCACGCTCAGCACCGTGGTGCGACCAGGGCGGACGCCGACGGCGTCGGGTTTCGTTTCCGGGGGCCGGTTGGGTTTGGTGCGGTCCGGGAGGATGTTGACGGTGTTGTTGTCCGCGGATTCCTGGTCCTGGTCATCGGACTGGTTCTTCGGCGGGATGACGTCGTCCCAGTTGTTCACCAGCTGCATGTTCTGGTTCACCAGCCACACATTGCCGGAGTTCACATCGTTGAGCACCACCACATCCCGGTTCACCCGGAACACGTAGCTGGGCGACGCGGACGCTTTGGGCACGTCCACGGTCCTGTCATCGGCCTCATTCACGCAGTCCCGCACATACTTATTCGCCCCGGACCACGCCGCGTGCACGCAGCCGCCCAGCTGCACCGGCGCCGCCGGCACCCCCTGGCCGCCGAAGGTGACGGTCTTCGCCGTCGACCCGTCCAGCGGCTGTTCCAACAGCGCCTTCGGCGTCGCCACGGCCACCGCATCCGCTCCCGGACCCGCCTGCTGCAGCCGCGCATCCCGGGCATCCGCCAGCGCCAGCTCACGCCCGCCCGGCAGGAACAACTTCCCGCGGCCCGCGTCCAGCACCACCGGCTGGTCCCCCACTACGGTCAACTGGATGCTGCCGGCACCTTTCAAGCCGTCCCAGGTGCTGGCCTGCGAATCCGTCGCCCGGCCGTCGGCATCCACACTGGTCACCGTCACCTGCCCGGACTTGGGGTCGGCACTGTAAATCCGGTCGTCGGAACCCACTGCTGACACGGTGCCCTGCGCCCCTGAGAGCACGGGCTCCGAATTCTCCTCATCGAAACCGTTCACCGTCGACGGCGACAACGCCCACACCCGGCCGCGCGCGGCGTCCGTCACCGCTATCACTTTCGATCCGAAGCTCACCTCGGCGGAGCCCGGCAACTTCTTATCGCCGCCTAGGCGCATCTGCGCCGCGGAAACCTGGTTCAACGTCGAGCCCGAGGCATCGTCAACGAACACCGTCCCGGCATCCTGCAGCACGTCAAACGTCGTCGACGCCGGGGTCACTGCACCGTCCAGGACGCGGGACGGATAGTTCAGCCGCCCCACCGCGTTCCTTGCCTTCGACACCACCCACACGCCGCCGTCATTCAGCTCCACCTCGGTGGTCTTGAGGCCGGGGTAGATGATGGCCCCGGTCACCAGCACTGCAGCGGCGGCCGCGAAGGAGGTGGCGGTGACGAGCTTGCGGCGCGTGCGTGATCGCGGCTTCGTGGAGCCCGGCTTTCGTGCACCCAGCATGGCGAAAAGTCGTGGCACAGCGTCAAATTTCCTTCAAGAGTTTGGTGGATTCCCCGGCGGACTGACCTAGACCGGTCCCCCACTTCCCGCGATAGCCTACCTAACGATCTCCGGGAGCGCGATGGGGAGGACTCCCCGACGGAGGGCGCCGCTTCCGGAGGCCTTAGTCCAGGACCAGGCCCCTCCCGCTGCCCCGCTGCAGCTCCACGGGGTGGATTTCGCCGAAACCGCGCACGTTCTCGGCGTCGCGGGGAAGCAGCACAAAGCGTTCGTCGTGTTCCAGCGCCGCCGCGGTCATGGAGTCCACCAGCACGGTGCCCGGATCGGCCAGCGCCGTGAGGCGGGCGGCCAGGTTCACGGTGGGTCCGTAGATGTCCCCCAGCCGGGAGAGGATGCGGCCCCACACCATGGCGACGCGCGCCTGCGGCAGGATCTCGTCCTCGTTGAAGGCCTGCGAGAGGGCCAGCGAGATCTCGGCCCCGGCAGCAGGGGTTTCGGCAATGTAGAGGACTTCATCGCCGACGGTCTTCACGAGGCGTCCGCCGCCGACGGAGATGATCTCGGCGCACTTGTTTTCAAAGCGCTGCACCAGCTGGGCGAGGGTCTTTTCGTTCATCCGGCGGGAGAGGCTGGTGTAGGAGACCAGGTCGGCGAAGCCGACGGCGCGGGCAAGCGGCAGCGGCGCGTCGTCTTCATCCCCTTCGCGGCCCTCCTCGCTGGAGGCCAGGCCGGCCTCGGCACGCACCGCGAGTCGCTGCACCCCGGCGTTGAGCTGGCGGCGCCAGGAGTAGACCAGCATTTCCTCGAGCGCGTCCACGAGCGAGGGCAGTTCGCTGACCAACCGTTTGCGGGCCACGGCGTCGGTGACCCCCTGCTGGTGGACCATGTCCTCGACCAGTGCCTCGATCTGCCAGACCACCATGCGGTCCGTCATCTGGCCGATGGCGCGGGTGACGGAGATGGCGGCTTCCTCGGTGAGCTTGCCGGCGCGGACCAGGTCCACAATCGTGCTCAGGGCGGACTGGTCCTTTTCGGTGAACGCCACGTCGTCATCGCCCAGGTTGGGGAACCCGAGGGCACGCCAGAGTTTCCGGGCGGACAGCAGGGACAGCCCTGCACCGGCGGCCACCTCACGGCGGCGCAGCTTGCGTTCGCCGCCCAGCAGCCGCTGCTCGAGGGCCTTGGTTGCGAGGCGTTCCGCGGACATGGTGCCGGTGGGCGGAGTGGCAGCCGGCTCTTCGGCGGCAGCCGGGCCGGAGGCGTCGCCGTCGTCGGTGCCGTTTTCGTTGTCAGCGGCACCGTCGGTGGCGTCAGTGGCGTCACTGGCAGCGGCACCGTCGGTGGCGTCAGTGGCAACGGCAGCGCCGGCGCCGGCGCCGAAATCAGCGGCGTCATCGGGATCGGAGGTTGCGAGGGAGTCCAGCACGGCGGCTTCGAGGGAGGACGCTTCGAGGACCGCTTCGGGCACGTCCGAAGGCTCGGCGGCCAGGAGTCCGGTGTCGGGGTGCACGTTCTCAGCGTTCATCTCTTCCACCTTCTCTCATGTCCATGGGCCATTCGCCGGAGCCGTGCATCGTGTCGTCGGCCTCAAGCAGTTCGCCCTCCGGAAGTTCGTCTAGCGCGTCGAGGATGAAGTTCCGGAACGTCATGACCTCGGGGACGTCCGGAATCACCGTGCTGGAGGGGTACCCGGTATCCAAGGATATATTCCCCGAGCGCAGGGTCCGTTGGAGCAACGTCTGTTCGATGAACACATTACGGACCGCGGCCAGCGGAACCTGCGCCTCCCGCCGCCGCAACATGCCGTATCGGGCAGCCAGGCGCCGGCTGGTCAGGGTGTAGCGGCTGGCGTGCCAGGTCACCACCTTGGGCAGGCAGTAGCCAACCAGCACCCAGGCCGCCAGCGCCAGGCAGCCGCCGATCAGCCACGGCGTCCAGTTCGGAGTGACGAGCGGGACGAGTTTGGCGGCCCCGCCCTTCACGATCCAGGCGCAGGCAAAGGCGGTGAGGGCGGAGACCAGGATGAACAGCAGGGCCGGGACGATCAGTGTCCGCGGCTGGGGGCGGGTAACGACAATCACTTGCTCGCCCGGGAGGAGCTCCTTACGCATAGCCGCTTTCGCCGCCGGCCTCGCCGGGTGGGGTCCAGGGGCGCAGGTGCACGACGTCGCCGGCGGTCACCACGTGCTCGTGCCCGGCGGCATCAACCACCAGCAGCGATCCGTAGTCGTCCAGCCGGGTGGCGTGGCCGATGATCTCGTGGTCGCCGGGGAGCTGGGCACGGACCTGCTTGCCGAGGGTGGTCAGCACGTGCTCCACCCGCTTGTGCAGCGAAGGACCGCCGGCCATTCCCGCAGCGGGGTCGCCGTCGGCGTTGCAGAAGCTGCGGTAGAGCGTGGCGAAGCGGGAGAGGTAGCTCTTCAGCAGTGCGGTCCGGTCCACCGTCGTCGGGTGTTCCAGCAGCACCGAGGTGGCCGTGGGCACCGGAAGTTCGGCCTCGGTGAGGGTGACGTTCAGCCCGGTCCCGAGCACCACGGGGGGAACGGCGCCGTCGCCCATGGGGCCCAGCTGTGCGAGGATGCCGGCGATCTTCTGGCCGCGGACCAGGACATCGTTGGGCCATTTGAGCTCGGCGGGGATTCCGGCGGTTTCCAGCAGGGCCTCCCGCAGCGCGAGCGCGGCAAGCAGCGAGAGCCAGGAGTAGCTCTGGGTGGGCAGCGGGCGGCCCTCGGCGTTGACCGGCCGGAGCACGATCGAGACGGATACGGAGCTGCGGGCCGGGGCTTCCCAGTGCCGGTCCAGGCGGCCGCGGGCGGCGCTCTGGTACTCGGCAGTGAGCACGGAAAGGTCCGGCCAGGCCCCGGGATCCACGGTGACGCCGCGCAACAGGTCCGCGTTCGTGGAGCCGGTGGACTCCACGACGGTCAGTTGCGGGATGCCGTTGGCCGAGAGGAACTCGGCGTCGCTGAGGGCGCTCTGGTCCAGGGGTGGACGGTCCGGTGTCTCCTGCGCGGCTTCCATGCTTGAATCCTACCGAGTAACGGCCCCCGCGGCGCCGGACCGGGCGGGGCAGTGGCGGCCGCGCGCCTGGCGGAACGTCCCCAACTTTGGACGCCGCCGTCGGCGGGTTGCACTGACACGCCGCGGTATTCCGGTGTCGAACACGCAAAAGCGGGGAGTTTCGGCGGCCCGCGCCGCCCCGGAACGGCGAAACGCGGCCGGAAACTCAGAGGAAAATGTCAGGAACCAGCCGGTCTTCCGGCGCGCCCAGGCTGTACGGCGCGAAGTCCGTGACGCCGGCCGCGGCCAGCACCTCTTCGTCGGTGTAGAAATTCCCGCTCCAGCTGCCGGAGGCCGGGATGGCATTGCTGGCGGTCAGCACGGCGTGGGCGGCGTCGGCCATGATCTGCGGGCCGCGCGCGCCGCGGACGATCTGCTCGCCGCCGGGCATGTTGCGGATCGCGGCGGTGTCGATCAGGGTGCAGGGCCAGAGCGAGTTCACGCTGATGCCGTCCACCTTGAGTTCCTCGGCCAGGCCCAGCGTGGTCAGGCTCATGCCGTACTTGGCCATGGTGTAGGCCAGGTGCATGCCGGCCCATTTGGGGTCCAGGTTCAGCGGCGGCGAGAGCGTGAGGATCTGCCCGGCCGCGGATTCGCGGAGCGCCGGCAGGGCGAGCTTGCTGAGCAGGAAGGTGCCGCGGACGTTGATGTCCTGCATCAGGTCGTAGCGCTTCATGTCCACGGCGTCGGTCTTGGAGAGGTCGATCGCGGAGGCATTGTTGATCACAATGTCGATCCCGCCGAAGCGTTCGACGGCGGCGGCAACCGCGCCGGCGACGTCGGCGTCGTTGCGCACATCGCCGACCAGCGGCAGCGCCTGTCCCCCGGCCGCCTCGATCTGTTCCGCGGCGGAGTAGACGGTGCCCTCGAGTTTGGCGTGCGGCTGGCCGGTCTTGGCCAGCAGCACGATGTTGGCGCCGTCGCGGGCGGCACGGAGGGCGATCGCCAGGCCGATGCCGCGGCTGCCGCCGGACATCAGGATGGTGCGGCCCGCCAGGGAACCCGAGGCCTGGTACGGCTCCGGCTGACGGGATTCCGGGGATACGGCCGAAGCGTCGTTGCTTGAAGTCATAGCCCCAGCCTAGCCGATGTTACTGACCAGTAACATGCCTTTCCCGGGACGGTCGTGACGCTCCCGCCCGGTTATTGCCCGCGCGGGCGCGGAAATCTGGCCCGCACCCGCGGAATTCTGGGCTCCAGCCCCGGTGCGACCGCGAGTAACTGAGCTGGAGCGCAGCAACCGGCGGTGAAGCTTGGGGTGAAAATTGTAGGTTTTCTACAGCGGTGCGGACGAATACCGTCACTAGACTTGCCAGCACGGCCATGTTTTTGTGTGGAATCCACTTAAGCGCCACCGCACAGGCCTAGGACAGCCGTAACGAAGAACAGCAGCGAACAACAGAGCCGGAGACACTTGATGAGCCACGATCTGACCACGACCGCGGGAAAGATTGCCGATTTCCGCGACCGCCAGGCCCGTGCCGAGCAGCCCTCCGGCCCGGAAGCGATCGAGAAGCAGCACGCGCGCGGCAAGAATACCGCCCGCGAGCGCATCGACCTGCTGCTCGACGCCGGATCCTTCGTCGAGTTCGATGCCCTCGCCGTGCACCGCTCCACGGCGTTCGGCATGGAGAAGAAGAAGCCGCTGGGCGACGGCCTCGTTTCCGGCTACGGCACCGTGGACGGCCGCCCCGTAGCTGTTTACAGCCAGGACTTCTCCGTCTACGGCGGGTCACTGAGCCAGGTCAACGGCGAGAAGATCGTCAAGGTCCAGGAGTTCGCGCTGCGCAACGGCTGCCCGGTGGTCGGCATCCTCGACGGCGGCGGTGCCCGGATCCAGGAAGGCGTCGCCTCGCTGGCCATGTTCGCGGACATCTTCCGCAACAACGTCCACGCATCCGGCGTCGTGCCGCAGATTTCGCTGATCATGGGCCCCTCCGCCGGCGGCGCTGCCTACTCCCCCGCCCTGACCGACTACGTGGTCATGGTGGACAAGACCTCGCACATGTTCATCACCGGCCCGGACGTGATCAAGACCGTGACCGGCGAAGACGTGGACATGGAGACCCTCGGCGGGGCGCGCCAGCACAATGCCAACACCGGCACCTCCACCTACCTCGCCGCCGACGAGGCGGACGCCGTCGAGTTCGTCCGCGAGCTGCTGGATTTCCTGCCCTCCAACAACCTCGCCGAGGCCCCCGTGCTGGAGCACAGCCAGCAGCCGGAGCTCGACGACGACGACCTGGCCCTCGACGTGCTGATCCCGGACTCGGCCAACCAGCCGTACGACATGCGCAAGGTGATCGAGCAGATCGTCGACGACGCGCACTTCCTGGAGATGCAGTCGCTCTACGCGCCGAACGTGATCATCGGCTACGGCCGGGTCGAGGGCCACACCGTGGGCATCGTGGCCAACCAGCCGATGCAGTTCGCCGGCACCCTGGACATCGCCGCCTCGGAGAAGGCGGCCCGCTTTGTCCGGCACTGCGACGCCTTCAACATCCCCATCATCACGCTGGTGGACGTGCCGGGCTTCCTGCCGGGCAAGGACCAGGAATTCCAGGGCATCATCCGCCGCGGCGCGAAACTGCTCTACGCCTACGCCGAGGCCACCGTGCCGAAGCTGACCGTGATCACCCGCAAGGCCTACGGCGGGGCGTACATCGTGATGGGCTCCAAGAAGCTCGGTGCCGACCTCAACTTGGCCTGGCCCACCGCGCAGATCGGCGTCATGGGCGCCCAAGGCGCCGTCAACATCCTGTACCGCCGCGAACTCGCCGCCGTCGCGGAGGCCGGCGGCGACGTCGAGGTCAAGCGCGCCGAGGTCATCCGGCAGTACGAGGAGGAGCTGCTCAACCCGTACCAGGCCGCCCAGCTGGGCTACGTGGACGCGGTGATAGCCCCGTCCGAGACGCGGCTGCAGATCATCAAGGGCCTGCGCGCGCTGCGGGACAAGCGTGCCAGCCTGCCCGCCAAGAAGCACGGGAACATCCCGCTGTGATCCCCACCCGACCCGAGATGGAACCCGACGGCACGCCGGCGGAGCAGCCGGTGCTCGCCGTCGTGAAGGGCGAGCCGACGGCGGAGGAACTCGCGGCGCTGACCGCCGTCGTCCTCTCCCTGGGCAGCGGTGAAACCGCCGCTGCGGAGAAGCCGGGCGTGCGGCACTGGATCCGGCGGCAGCAGCTGCAGCTGGCGCCGAAGCCGGGCCCCGGCTCGTGGAAGCGCAGCCGCGGCTAAGGAAAGTTCAGTAACCCTTTCATAACTGGCGCGGCCCGGCTAGTCTCGTTCGGGTGACTACCCAAACAACTCAGAACACCACGCCCGACAATCCGGTTCCGGCGCGCCCGCAGACCGCGATCGACGCCGTCGCCGACGCCTTCACGGACACCTTGATCCGGCTCAACCCGAGTTTCGCCACTGAACTGGGCCTGCCCGGCCACGAAACCGAGTACCCGGACTTCTCCCCCGCCGGGCATGAGGAGTTCGCTGCCGCGGCCCGCGAGGCCCTGGCCGCGCTGGAAGGGCTCGAGCCTGCTGATGACGTCGACGCCGTCACCCTGGACGCGATGCGCGAGCGCCTCGGCCTGCAGCTGGAAATCCACGACTCCGGCTGGGATCTGGCCGAGCTGAACAACATCGCCTCCCCCGCCCAGGAGATCCGCGCGATCTTCGACCTGATGCCGACGGACACCGCCGCGCAGTGGGAGCACATCGCCGGCCGCGCGCACAACGTTCCGGCCGCCCTGGACGGCTACATTGATTCGCTGCGCACGGCCCGGGACTCCGGCCGGGTCTCCGCCGCCCGCCAGGTGCGGATCGTGATCGAGCAGACCACCAAGCACGCCGCGGACGACGGCTTCTTCGCCAAGCTGGCCGCCGAGGCGAAGACTGCCGAGGGTCCGCTGCCCGAGGACGTGCAGTCCAAGCTCGACGCCGGTGCTGCCGCCGCCCGCGCGGCCTATGCCCGGCTGGCCGGCTTCCTGGAAGCCGAACTGCTGCCGGCCGCCCCGGAAAAGGACGCCGTGGGCCGCGAACGCTACGCCCTGGCCTCCCGTTCCTTCCTCGGCGCCACGGTGGACCTCGAGGAGACCTACGCCTGGGGTGTCCAGGAACTCGACCGCCTGATCGCCGAACAGGAGCGCGTGGCCAACCAGATCCGGCCCGGCGCCACGGTCGAAGAGGCCAAGGAAATCCTGAACAACGATCCGGCCCGCCAGCTCAAGGGCACCGACGCCCTCCGGGCCTGGATGCAGGAGCTGTCCGACAAGGCCGTGGCCGACCTTGCCGGCGTGCACTTCGACATCCCGGATGCCATGAAGACGCTCGAGTGCAAGATCGCCCCCACCCAGGAAGGCGGCATCTACTACACCGGCCCCTCGGATGACTTCAGCCGGCCGGGCCGCATGTGGTGGTCCGTGCCGCCGGGCGAGGATACCTTCACCACCTGGGCGGAGACCACCACGGTCTACCACGAGGGCGTGCCGGGCCACCACCTGCAGGTCGCCACCGCCACTTACCGGCGTGAACTGCTGAACAAGTGGCGGCGCAACGTCTGCTGGACCTCCGGGCACGGTGAAGGCTGGGCGCTGTACGCCGAGAAGCTGATGCAGGAACTCGGCTATTTGAAGGATCCGGGCGACCACATGGGCATGCTGGACATGCAGCGCATGCGGGCGGCCCGGGTGGTGTTCGACATCGGCGTGCACCTGGAGTTGGAGGTGCCCGAGCGTTGGGGGTCGGGCACCTGGACTCCGGACACGGGGTACGGGTTCCTGAAGCAGAACCTTGCGATCAGCGAGGGCCAGCTCAAGTTCGAGTTCACCCGCTACCTCGGCTGGCCGGGGCAGGCACCGTCGTACAAGGTGGGCCAGCGGCTCTGGGAGCAGATCCGCGCCGAGCTCGAATCCCGGCCGGGCTTCGACCTCAAGGCCTTCCACACCAAGGCGCTCAACATGGGCTCCGTGGGGTTGGACACCCTGAAGCGGGCCCTCCTGGGGTAGGAGTTCCCGGCCCGGGGCAGGCACCCTGCCTGCTGTCCCGGGGGACAGCCATCCTCTGCGTGCTCGCTCGTTCCTCGCTTAGACGCACGCTGCCGGATGCCTGCTCCCCCGGGCCCACGGAGAGACAATCGCCACACTCGCCGGCGGAATAACTTCACAAACGGACCGTCCTTCGGCTTGTTTACAGGGATTGCTCATTCGAAGCTCAAATCGGGGCGCGTAACATTTCTCAACGTTTGTTCGTCGTGTTATGCAGCCCGGTCCTAGCGTATTCGGGTGACCACTCAGACAAGCACCCCCGCAACCGCAGGCAAGCCCGGTTTCCAGCTGCCCAAATGGGCCGGCTCTTTCGGCTTCCAAATCATCGCCGCCCTGATCGTGGGCCTGGGTCTTGGCCTGCTCGCGAAATACACGGGCAGCACCAAGGCCAACCCCAACGCCCTCGGCGCCACCCTGCAGACCATCGGCTCGAGCTACGTCTCGCTGCTGCAGACCGCCGTCGTGCCGCTCATCTTTACCGCCGTCGTTAGCTCCATCTCCAACCTGCGCGCCGTCTCCAACGCGGCGCGGCTGGCCTGGAACACGCTGCTCTGGTTCGCGATCACCTCGCTGATCGCGGTGCTGATCGGCATCGGCCTGGGCGTGCTGCTGCAGCCCGGCGCGGGCACCGGCATCACCAAGCAAGCCGAGTACGCCGGCAAGTCCGGTGACTGGTGGGCCTTCCTGGTCGGGCTGTTCCCGAAGAACTTCCTGGGCCTCGGCGCAAGCACCACCGTCACGGACGGCGTCGCGACCACCGCCGTGAGCTTCAATGTGCTGCAGATCCTCGTGATCGCGATCGCCGTCGGCATCGCCGCGCTCAAGGTGGGCAAGGCCGCCGAGCCGTTCCTGAACCTCAACGCCTCCGCGCTCGCCGTGATCCAGAAGGTCCTCTGGTGGATCATCCGGATCGCCCCGCTCGGCACCGTCGGCCTGATCGGCAACGCCGTGGCCGTCTACGGCTGGGACACCATCGGCTCGCTCGGCAAGTTCACCTTTGCCATCTACGTTGGCCTCGCCCTTGTGCTGTTTGTGGTGTACCCGGTACTGGTCCGCAGCCACGGCCTGTCCATCAAGCAGTACTTCTCCGGTGTCTGGCCCGCGGTGCAGCTGGCCTTCGTTTCCCGCTCCTCCGTGGGGACCCTGCCGCTGACCCAGCGCGTGACCGAACGCTCCCTGGGCGTGCCCCGCGCCTACGCCTCCTTCGCCGTGCCGCTGGGCGCCACCACCAAGATGGACGGCTGCGCCGCGATCTACCCGGCTGTATCCGCGATCTTCGTGGCCCAGTTCTTCGGCATCCAGCTGGACTTCACCCAGTACCTGCTAATCGCCCTCGTCTCCGTGCTGGGTTCCGCCGCTACCGCCGGCACCACCGGCGCCGTCGTCATGCTGACCCTGACGCTCTCCACGCTGGGACTGCCGCTGGCCGGCGTCGGCCTCCTGCTGGCGATCGACCCGATCCTGGACATGGGCCGCACCGCGGTCAACGTGGCCGGACAGGCCCTGGTACCCACCATCGTGGCCAAGCGCCAGGGCATCCTGGATGAGTCGCTCTACAACGCCCCGCGCAACGGCGACCCGTTCAGCGACGATGTCGCTGACGCCGACGGTGTTGACGCTTCCAATGTTGACGCCGACGGCGGTGTCCCGGCTGCCGCCGGGCGCGAACTGGCCGGCGCGAAGGCCTAAGCCACCCGTTAACGAACAAGTAGTCCCCGGGGTTTGAACTGGTCCCTGAAAGTTGGACTGGCTAAGTAAGAGCCTAGGCTGCGAGGGCC
>NZ_JABFMX010000027.1 GCF_013359735.1 Arthrobacter sp. C9C5 | reverse complement strand
ATTCCACGAAGAGGGTCCCCGCCCTTATAAAGCGCGCTAAATTCCGCGCCATTTTCCAGGCCGTTTATCAGGGGGTCGGTCGCTATCTTTCCGCTTCAGCGGCGGCGACTCGAACTACTTTACACACGAACCGGACCCGGAACAAATCGGGCCCGGAGGCATCTGGATCCCCGGAAATCCGCGCCAAAACGGGTCGCCGGGCGCGGAAGTCCAGGTCCGGCGTCGAAAGTCGCCGGTGTGGGCTCCGTCACCGGGGCCACGCGTGATGCCGGCACCCGCGCGCGGCGAACAGCGGACGGCGGTCGTCGGAGCCCGAGGGACGAGGAGCCCGGGTTACGCAACACCGGGTTAAACGCAAGAAGGGCCGGCAACCATTTGGTTGCCGGCCCTTCTTCAAGCCACTGGATTCAGGAGTGCTGAATTACCAGGAAGACTTCGTGATGCCCGGGAGCTCACCGCGGTGAGCCATGTCGCGGAAGCGAACACGGGAGATACCGAACTTCTGGAACGTGCCGCGGGGGCGGCCGTCGATGATGTCGCGGTTACGCAGGCGGACCGGCGAGGCGTTGCGGGGCAGCTTCTGCAGGCCGAGGCGTGCGGCTTCGCGTGCTTCGTCGGTTGAGTTGGGGTCAACCAGAGCCTTCTTCAGTTCGAGGCGCTTTGCAGCGTAACGCTCGACGATGACTTTACGCTGTTCGTTCTTAGCGATCATTGACTTCTTAGCCATGTGTTTAGCGCTCCTCTCGGAATTCGACGTGCTGGCGGATTTTGGGATCGTACTTCCGCAGGACCATACGGTCCGGGTCGTTACGACGGTTCTTGCGCGTCACGTAGGTGTAACCCGTGCCCGCGGTCGACTTGAGCTTGATGATCGGACGTACGTCCTTGTCCTTTGCCACTAGAGCTTCACTCCTCGTGCCAGGATGGCGGCGACGACTACGTCAATGCCGCGTACGTCGATGGTCTTGATGCCACGTGCAGAGACCTGCAGGGTGACATTACGGCGCAGGGACGGAACCCAGTAGCGCTTCTTCTGAATGTTCGGGTCGAACCGGCGCTTGTTGCGGCGGTGCGAGTGCGAAATGCTGTGTCCAAAGCCCGGCTCGGCTCCGGTCACCTGGCAGTGTGCTGCCATGACGACTCTCCTAATGAAAATAAAATGAAACGGCTGGCGGAGTTCCGCGTAGCCGTGCGATCGGCGGCGTCCGCATCCAGCCCCACCCGCGTTCCGCAGGAATCTGACAGCCGGCTGAACCGGCTGCAGTCCTCACTGCGGCGAAGATTGTGGGTCACAGGCACCGGGCGGTGATAACCGAAAGGAATCACTGCGAAGTGCCGGGATACTGGGCGAATACAGGAGTGCACGCAACTTGAGCCCCTAACTACCGGCCACCGGGAGTGCCTGATTCCTCAGCCATTTCCGCCAACCGGAGCAATTGCACACGCTCCGCGCCACCTAGCGCCTACCAAGTCTACGAGCTTGGCGAATTAAAGACCAATCCGGGCCCGCAGGGTGTATAAGCGGCGACGGTCCCCGCGCAGGCAAGTCACATCAGCGGCGTAGTCCTTTCACAGCAAAATGAAAGGCACCGGGCAGATTCTGGATTCATGAACACACCAACCCAGACTGCCTTGCAGCCTGCGGCCCGACGGGCGCCGGCTGCCGGCAGCCCCTTCAAGGGGCAGTACCGCAAACGGCTGTTCAAAGCAGACCTGCTCACCGTGATCGCATGGGCGTCGGTGGCCGGGGCCGTGGCGTTGTGGCTGGCGGACGGCGGCGTCGCCGGATTCTCAAGCGTCGCCGGAGCGTTCACAGCGATGGGGATCGTCGCGGGGCTCGCCGGGATGGACCTGGTGCTGCTCATGCTGCTCCTCGCCGCACGCCTTCCCGTCATCGACGGCGCTGTGGGCCATGACCGCGCCCTTGAATTCCACCGCAAACTCGGCAAGCCGTCCCTGTACCTCCTGCTGGCGCACGGCGTTCTGATCGCGATCGGCTACGGGCTGGCAGAGGGGCTCGACCCAATCAGCGAGTCAGTGGCCCTGTGGGTCAAGGTCCCCGACATGTGGCTGGCGTTCGTCTCCATGGCACTTTTTATCGCCGTCGTCGTCACCTCCCTGGTGGCCGTCCGCCGTCGGTTTCCCTATGAGTTCTGGTATGCCGTCCACCTGCTGACCTACGCCGCCGTGCTGACCTCACTGCCGCACCAGTTCAGCGTGGGAGGACTCTTCGCCGAAGGCACCTGGCAGCGCTGGTATTGGCTTGCGGTCTGCATCGCTACGGGCACCGCGCTGCTGCATTACCGGGTCCTCGAGCCCATTGTCGCCACGGTCCGGCATCAGCTGCGGGTGAGCCGGGTGGTGGCCGCCGGTCACGGCGTGGTCAGCATCGAAATGACGGGCCGGCATCTCGACGAGCTGGCCGGCAGCGGCGGACGGTTCTTCATCTGGCGCTTTCTCGCCCCCGGACAGTGGTGGCACCCGCACCCGTTCAGCCTCTCCGCTGAGCCCTTGCAGTTCGACGCCGACGGCGGTGGCAGGCTGCGGATTACCGTCCGGAACCTCGGCAAGGGCTCCGCGAGCCTGGCCCGACTGAAGCCCGGCACCCGGGTGGCGGTCGAAGGCCCTTACGGGCTCTTCAGCACCGCAGCCCGCAGCCGGAAGCACGTCGTGATGATTGGCGCCGGTATCGGCATCACCCCCATCCGCGCCCTGCTGGAGAGCACTCCGTTCGCGCCGGGCGATGCGACCGTGATCCTCCGCGGCCACAGCCGGTCCGGTCTGTACCTCGGCGATGAAATCCTCGAGCTCTGCCAACGCCGTGGCGCGACCTTGTTCCATCTGACCGGGCGTCGGCCGCGGGGCGTCCAAACCTGGCAACCGGAAACCGAGGCTCGCTCCGGTTACCGGCTGGCGAGCTACGCACCAAACCTCGCCGACGCAGACGTCTACGTCTGCGGACCCGCGGACTGGGCAAGAAACGTCCTGGATGACGCGCGCCGGGCGGGCGTGCGGGAAGAGCAACTCCACTACGAAAGGTTCGACTGGTGAGAATTCGCGCAGTAGTTTCAGCAACCCTGGCCTCGGTGGGAATCCTGGTGGCCGGCTGGCAGTCGGGAGCGCATGTAGCGAACACGGCCAGCGCCGTCGGCACCACAGCGGGCACCACTGGGTCGGGCACCACCGGGGCGGGCCCGAGCGGTTCGGTGGGGAGTTCCGCGCCGTCCTCGGGAACCTCGGGAACCACGGGTTCCTCCAGCTCGACCGGCGCGGCGGCGAAGGCCGACGGCACCTTTGCCGGCGACGTCGTGCAGACCCGCTTCGGTCCGGTCCAGGTGCAAGTCACCGTCAGTGGCGGCGCCATCTCGGATGTCACCGCCCTCCAACTCACCGACGACGGCGGCCGGTCGGTGCAGATCAGCAACTACGCCGCACCCCTGCTGCGCGCCGAGGTCCTCCAGGCCCAGTCGGCCAACGTGCAGACCATCAGCGGAGCCACCGTCACCAGTGATGCTTACCTGACCTCGCTCCAGGCGGCCCTCGATGCAGCCCACATCTGAGCTGGGCCGGCCGGAGCTGAAGGCCAAGACCTTCCGGCGCATGGGGACGGTCGTCAGCCTTACCGTTCCCGTCGGACCTGAGCCCTGGACGGCGGCCGCCGAAGCCACGCTGGCGGATGCGACCGGCGTCGTCGAACGGCGTTTCGGGGAACTCGACGCCCGCTTCAGCCTTTACCGGCCCGAGTCCGAGGCCAGCCGGCTGGCGCGCGGGGAGCTCTCGCTGCGGGAGGCCTCGCAGGAATTCCGGGACTGCTACGCCGACGCGGCCGAATGGCGCCTCCAGACCGAGGGCGCGTTCACGCCGGAACGTCCGGACGGAGTGCCGGACCTTTCCGGGCTGGTGAAAGGGTTCGCGATCAAGGAAGCCGGGGCCCTCCTGCAGTCACGGGGGCTGGCCGACTGGTGCCTGAACGCCGGCGGTGATGTGCTGGTGGCCGGTTCACCCATCGTGGGCAGCCGGGCGGCGTGGCAGGCCGGGGTCGTCGATCCGCAGGACCGCACGACCCTGATCGCCGCCTACCCGCTAGGCGGCAGCACCGGCGGCAGCACCGGCGGCAGCACTGGCCCCAGGGCCTTGGCCACCTCCGGCTCCGCCGAACGAGGTGACCACATCTGGACCCGCGGCGCCGGCGTCAGCGAGTTCCGCCAAGTTTCGGTCGCCGCGGCGGACATTCTCACAGCCGATGTGCTCGCGACCGCCATCGTGGCGGGCGGGGTTCGCATGCTCAACCGGGCGACGAGCGGCTGGGACGTTGAGGTGCTCGCCATTCGGAACGACGGCGGCATCCTCGCGACGCCGGGGTTCCGCGCCTGACTTGGGTTCCGCGCCGGCGCTCCCCCGCCACCGTCGCTCCCGGACCGGGCCGGCTACCCGCCCGCGGCGGGCAGCGCGTTCGACGCCGCAACACGCGAGTACCAAAGACCGCTCGCCTTCGGGATGCGGCGCTGCGTCTCGTAGTCCACCCGGACCAACCCGAAGCGCTGGTGATAGCCGAAGGCCCATTCAAAGTTGTCCAGCAGGGACCACGCGAAATATCCGCGGACGTCCACGCCGTCCGCCAGTGACTCGTGGACTGCCCGCAGGTGTTGATCGAAGAACGCCAGCCGTGCCTGGTCATCCACGAAGCCATCTGCATCCGGAACGTCTTCGAAGGCGGCGCCGTTTTCCGTGATGTAGATCGGGACCCCGGCCGGCCCGGTGTATTCACGCTGCAGCCGGTTCAGCAGCCGGCGGAGGCCCTCGGGCTGGACCTCCCAGCCCATCCCGGTGACGGGCAGTCCGCGCGGCACCTGCCGGACGCCGTCGGCCGCGACCAAGGGTGAGGCAGGAGCTCCGGCCGGTCCGGGGTGCGGGGCCGGATCCGTGGTGAATGCGTCCCCGTGGTAGTAGTTGACGCCCAGCAGATCGAGGGGCTGCGAAATGATGTCGAGATCCCCGGGCAGGACGACGTCGGCCATGCCGAAGTGGGCCACGTCGGCAAGCACATCGGCCGGGTACTCGCCCCGGAACAGCGGGTCCAGGAACATCCGGTTCGACTGCCCGTCAACTCTCCGGGCCGCATCGAGGTCCCCTTCCCGGCCCGGATCCGCCGGATCGGCCACCGTCAGGTTCAACGTGATGCCCAGGGTCGCCTCAGGATCTAGCCGGCGGAGTGCGCGGAGAGCAAAGCCATGGCCCAGCAGCAGGTGGTGGACCGCCGCGAGCGCCGCGGCGGGGTCCTGCCGTCCGGGGGCGTGGATGCCCGCAGCATAGCCGAGGAAGGCCGAAACCCAGGGTTCGTTGAGCGTGGTCCAGATCCGCACCCGGTCGCCGAGCGCCTCGTGCATCACCGCCGCATAGTCGGCAAAGCGCTCAGCCGTTTCCCGCGCAGCCCAGCCGCCCTTGTCCTCCAGCGCCTGCGGCAGGTCCCAGTGGTACAGCGTGATCCAGGGCGTAATGCCCGCAGCGAGCAGTTGATCGACCAGCCGCGAGTAGAACGCGATGCCCTCGGGGTTCGGCGTCACGCCGTCGGGCATGCAGCGGGCCCAGGAGATGGAGAAGCGGTAGGCGGCCAGGTTCAGGTCCTGCATGAGCCCGACGTCCTGGGCCGAACGGTGGTAGTGGTCGCAGGCGACATCGCCGTTATGCCCATCCGCGACCGCCCCGGGCACGCGGCAGAAGACGTCCCAGATGGATTCCCCGCGGCCTCCCTCGTGGGCGGCCCCCTCGATTTGGTAGGCCGCGGTGGCAGCCCCCCACAGGAAGCCGGCAGGGAAGGTGAGGGGGCTGCTCTTCATCCTGTTGCTGCTCCTTGCATCGGTCCAGACGGCATCGGGCCAGAGGGCGTCTGGCTAGAGACGGGTGAGCTGAGGATACCGCGGCGAGAGGCCGTCGCCGGAGGACTTGCCGGTGACCCGGCGCACCACCCAAGGCCCGGCGAACTCGCGTACCCAGCGGGCATTCGCACGGAGCGCCTCGGAGCGGCTGAGCTCCGGGACCGGCGTCATCGGCGGCACATCGATCGAGTGGTCGTGCTCCAGCACGGTGAGGACGCGCTTGGCCATGTTGGCGTGGCCGGCAGCGGACATGTGCATGCGGTCGGTCGCCCACATGCCCCAGTCGTAGTACTCGTTGAAGCGCCAGTAGTCCACCAGCAGGGCATCGTGGTCTCCGGCGATGCCGCGGACAAGTTCGTTGTAGATGGCGGTGCGCCCCCGCATGGTCCCGAAGACCTTGGAGCCGCGCGCGTCGAAGCCGGTAAACATCACCAGGGTGGCACCGGTGGCCTTCAGTTTCCGGATGCCGGCGTCGTATTCCACCAGCAGGTCATCGATGTCGATCTTGGGACGGAGGATGTCATTCGCGCCGGCGTAGATGGTCACCAGGGTGGGTTTGAGTGCGACGGCGGCGTCCACCTGTTCGGCCATGATCTGGCGGAGCTTCCGTCCGCGGATGGCGAGGTTGGCGTAGCCGAAGCCCGGGCCGGCCGCGCCCAGCTGTTCCGCCACCCTGTCGGCCCAGCCCCGCACGCCGTTGGGGCGGGCCGGGTCGTCGTCGCCGACGCCTTCGGTAAAGGAGTCTCCGAGTGCAACGTAGCGGGCTGTGAAATCCATGGATTCAGTCTGCCATCTGTTGCTGAGAGCAACCAAGAGGCCTCATGCGGCCGTCCGCTAGGCGGGAGGAAGCTTATTGTCCCGCAGGATCCAGTGACCGGCGTCGAGCCGGGACACGATCTTTTCGCCGATGCGGGCCAGGGCCGCGACGTCGTCCGGATCGAGCGCGTCGAGGAACAGTGCCCGGACCGCCTCCACATGCGCCGGCGCGAGCCCCACGATCGTGGCCATGCCGGCGTCGGTGAGGTGTGCCGTGGTGACGCGGGCGTCGCCCGGGTGCGGCCGCCGCTCCAGCCACCCTCGGTTTTGGAGTTTGGTGACCACGTGCGAGAGCCGTGACAGCGAGGCGCTGGTGCGTGCCGCGAGTTCGCTCATGGGCAGGTACTGGCCCTCTGCTTCGGAGAGCATGGCCAGGACGTTGTAGTCGAACAGCGAGAGTTTCCCGGCTGCGTGCAGCTGCGTGTCCAGCGCCGCGGGCAGCAGCGTGTTGATGCTCAGCTGGGCCAGCCAGGCCCGGCGTTCGTCGGCATTGAGCCAGCGCGGTTCGGTCATGGCTCTATTCTAGGAGCCTCGATGCTTGACGGTTCAACATCGACCTGCCCGCCGTCTTGGGCAGGCGGTAGGCTGGCGCTATGTACGTAGTCTCCCTGACCTACAAGGTGCCCGAAGAGATCGTCGACTTCCACCTGCCGGCGCACGTCGCCTGGTTGCAGGACGCGTTCGACCGCGGCGTCTTTATGGTGGCAGGCCGCAAGATCCCCCGCACCGGCGGCCTGCTGCTGTCCAACGCGGACCGCGCCGACTTGGACGCGGCACTGGCCAAGGACCCCTTCTACGTCAACGGCGTGGCCGACTTCGACGTCGAGGAGTTCCATGCCAGCCGCGTCGCCCCCGGGTACGAAAACCTGCTGGACAGCTAGCTCAGCCGGCCAGCAGCTTTTTCAGCCCGCCCTTGCGCGGGACTCTCACCGGGTCCGGCCAGCGCGGCTTGAGCTCATCCCCCAGCGTGACGCCGCGCAGCTTGCGGCCAAAGAGGGGAAGCACCCAGTCGTGCACCCAGCGGCGCTGTCGGCGTTCCCAGTCCCGGAGGCCGAGCCGGGCCGGCGGCTCCCACTCCTTGGGGCTGATGTTGTGCGGCACGCCGAGCTGGTCCAGGACCTGTGCAGCAAGGTATTTGTGGCCGGCCTTGGACATGTGGAGCCGGTCCGCATCCCACATCCGCGGGTCGTGGAAGGCGTCAAAGCACCAGTAGTCCACCAGCACCGCACCGTACCAGGCAGCCAGCTCCCGGACGCGCCGGTTGTAAAGGGTGTTGCGTCGCTTCAGCGGCTCCAGCAGCACCGAGACCTTCACGTCAAAGCCCGTGAACAGCACCACCGTGGCTCCGCTGGCGGCCAGCTTCGCCACCAGGAATTCGTAATCATCCATCAGGTCTTCGATGTCCGTTCCGAAGTCCAGGATGTCGTTGCCGCCGGCGTACAGGGTCACCAGGGTCGGTTCCATGGCAAGCGCCGGTTCCAGCTGCTCGCCGATGATGTGGCGAAGCCGCTTGCTCCGGATGGCGAGATTGGCGTACTCCCAGCCCGGTTCCGCCTTCGCCAGCTTCTCCGCAACCCGGTCCGCCCAGCCGCGGACCCCGTTGGGCAGGCGCTTGCTGTGGTCCCCCACGCCCTCCGTGAACGAGTCCCCCAGGGCGACGAAGAGCCGCCGACCGTTCGGTCCCGGATGCAAAAGGTTCTCGGCCACCCGTCCACGCTATCCAGCCCAACCGGCCGGCAAGGAACGGCGGGGTGAACAGACGGGGAACCGACAAACTGGACAGGCATCCAGGCCTTTGCAAGGATTGGCCCGGCCGGTGAATCCTAACCGGCCGTGGAATTGAGAACTCTGATGGATAGGGGAAGTGAGCATGCGCGTCGCAATGATGACTGCTGCCACGGTCAGCGGGGTGGCCTCTTTGGCCTGCTACGCGGCCGCACAGTCGCCAGCCCTTCCCCGGCAATCCGGTCCCGCCGCGGACTGATTCCGCGGTAACGCCCGGTCCCAACCGGAGTCGAAGGCTGGCAGTCCCCTGCCCACTTGCCAGCCCTGGCGCGCCTCATCCCCGCCTGGCTGGAACCATCCGATTCCGAAAGATTCCGTCATGCAAAAACTCACTGCCCAGCAGATCCGCTCGTCCTTCATCAATGCCAGTCGGTCAGAAGCGGCCAAACTCAACCTGCCTAAGAACTTCGACATCCTGGACTGGGAAAGCCTGGACTTCCTCGGCTGGCGCGACGGGAAGATGCCGCTGCGCGGCTATCTGGTGCTGCCCGGCGCGAACGGTCCCACCGGAATCATGCTCCGGGCCCCTGAAGGCGGCGCCAAGAAGAACCGCTCGGTTCTGTGCGAGCTGTGCCGCGACATCTTCTCCAAGGACGACGTCTTGCTGTGGGTGGCCAAGCGTGCCGGACAGTCCGGCCGCAACGGCAACACGGTGGGCACCCTGATCTGCGCCGAATTCGGGTGCTGCCGCAATGTGCGGGTGGAACCTCCGGTGAACGAGATCAACCCGGATCCGGCCGCCGTCGTGCGCCGACAGATCGACGGCCTGGCGGGGCGGACCGCGCAGTTCCTGGACCGCGTCCGGGGAACGTAGCGCCGGCAACCGCAGCGCCGGCTGCCCAAACAGGTCAGCGCAGGACGATGTCCACCGGGTTCGCCTCGGAGCGCCATGTGCCCTCCGAGGCGGATCCCGGGGCGATCACCGGGGCCGTCAGGACGCCGGAGCGGTTGGTGCGCTTGTCCCGGAGGATCTCGGTGACCGAGCCGAGGTGCCGGGACAGGTCGATCACGTTTTCCGGCGCGGCCAGGAGCAGCTGGAACCCGAACTCGTGCAGCGCCTTGATGCCGGCGCCGGCGAATTCCTCCGAGGCCAGCACGAAGGCCTCGTCCATCATCACCGTGCCGTACGTGGTGAAGCCCTGCTCCGCGATCCCCAGCTGGTAGCTCAGGGCCGCGGCCATGATGAAGGCCGTGAAGCGCTGCCGCTCGCCGCCGGACATCGAGCCGGTGTCCGCGTGCATGAAGACCTCGGTCTTCTTCTTCCCGCTCTTCGCCGCCGCCTTGGAACCGGACCCCTGCACCTCGCGGTGCTCCTTGCACTGGATGAAGAGGTGGCCGCGGACGTCCAGCACCTCGGCGCGCCAGCGCCGGTCCTCGGGAGTCTGCGAGCCGAGCCGCTTCACGAGCGTTTCGAGTGACTTGTAGCGGCTGGTGAGCTCGGCGTCGTCGTCCGTCTCCGTGCCGGACGCCCCGGCGGCCGGCGCGGCAGCTTTCCCCGTCCGGGTGTGGCGGACCTTCAGCGCGTTCTGGATTGCGTCCTTGAACTGTTTCGCCGTGGCGGGGAGGGTCTGCTTGATGTCGAGCTCCAGGAAGCTGCCCTCGTGGAAGTTCACCTCGGAGAGGATGCCGTTCAGCGGCAGGATCCGGCTGGTGACGGAGCGGCGTTCCTCGTCCAACAGGTGCAGCAGCGTACTGAAGGATTCGTGCGTGCGCTGGTTGAAGAACTGCCGGAACTCGGCCTCCTGCGCGGGCAGCCCGTCGCTGACAATCGCGTGGTAACGGGCCTCGAACTCCCCCGCGGCCCCGATCGAAGTGCCGTGATCCGCGGAGATCGCCGTGCCCCATTCACGGACGAAGCCTTCGAAGATACGCGTGAGCCGTTCCGAGGTGGCCTGCCCGCGGGAGTCGGCCGCGTGCAGCTCGGCCAGCAGCCGGGTCCGGACCTGGTTGGCCAAGTTGTCCAGCTCGTGCATCTCCAGCACGTCGCCGAAGTCCGTGAAGTACGGTGCCAGTGCTTCGACCGTGGCGTCCGACGGCGGTTGCTGGGCCAGGCGCTGCCGTGCGGCGTCCAGCAGGGAGTCAGCCGTGGTGAGCTGCGCATCGAGGGCCTTGTACTCGCTTTGCAGCACGGCGGCGGCCTCGGTGCTGGACTGGTGCTTCTGCCGGGCGGCCTCGATGTTGGCGCGAAGCGGTTCGAGATCGGCCTGCGCGGCGAGGGCGTCCCTGAGCCGCTGCTCGATCCGGGCGAGCTCGTCTGCCGCGACCGCTGCCGAAACCTGCTCCCAGGTCCGGTGGTCATCGGCCACGCGGCGCAGCGCGTCGAGCTGGCGGGTCAGGCCCTGGTGGGACTCTTCCCGGCTTTGGGCCAGTTCGGCGGCCTTGGCGAGTTCCTGCTGCAGGTCCTCGACCTGCGCCGCGACAAGTTCGAGCTTGGAAGCGTTGTCGAAGCCGAGGACGTAGTCCTGCCGGGAGGTGAAGCGGTCGTCCTTTTCCACCGTGTGGCGGTTGCGCTTGACCACGCCGCCCAGGCTCAGCCCCTTGTCGAGCCGGGCCAGCTCGTCCGGGTCCTCGACGCAGGGGTAGGCGAAGTCGAGGGCGATCCGCTCCCGGATCCACTCGCCCGGCTCGGCGGCCGGCCCGGCCGTAAGGATGTCCAGCTTGGTCAGCAGGTCGCCGTCGGCCGCGTCCTGCACGGCCAGGGCACCGCCGGCGAGCGGCTTCGAGACGTCCACGGCGCGCAGCGCGCCGCGGACCGGGTGGTCGTTGAGGTAGCGGGTGACGGCGGCGAAGTGCTCGCCCGGAACCAGCAGCGTGGTGGCCAGGCTGCGCAGCGCACGCTCGGCGGCCGGACGCCACTGCTCGTGGCCCTCGGCCAGGTCGATCAGCTCGCCGCCGAACGGCATCTGCTCCTCGGGAACACCGGTGGCCGCCGCGATGGCGGTGCGGTTTTCAATGCTCGACGGCGGCAGCAGCGACTTGCGCGTCTTGAGCGAGACCAGTTCCTGCTGAGCCGCGGCGAGCTCCCGCTTCCTGGTCGCGTGGCCGTCGAAGGCCTCGAAGCGCAGCTCCTTGAGCGCTTCCGAGTCGTCCTTGAGCTCGGCCGAGCGGGCGGCGGCGTGCTCGTGCGCCTGCTCCCAGCCGGTGGCGGTCCATTCGAGCTCCAGGCCGGCGTCGGTCAGGGCCTTGCGGGCGGCTTCCTCCACCTGCTGGCGGAGTTTGAGGCCCACCCGGGCGTTCTCCAGTGACTGCTCGATCGCGGAGATCGCGTTGCCGCCCTGGTTGTTGTAGTCCGCCTCGAGCTGGCGCAGTTCCTTGGCGAGGCCGTCGCGGACGCCGCGTTCGGCGCCGAGTTCCTTGGCTTTCGCCTGGGCCAGGTCCTTGAACCGGGCGAGCGTCTTCTCGTGCACGGTGACGGCGAGTTGCTGCTTGTAGGCCTCGAATTCCTCGCCCGCAAGCTCCCGGAGCCGGTTCGCGTCGAGCAGGGACTGCGCATACTCCTTGTTCAGTCCGGGGACCGGAGCGAGCTGGTCGCGCTGCTGCCGGACGTCCTCGAGCCGCTGCCGGATGGACATCAGGTTGCTGAATTCCTCGACGACGTCGTCCGCGGCGACCAGCGTGGCGGGCGCATCCAGGACCTGGTCGCGGAAGAAGGTGTTGACGCTGCCGCCCAGGCCTTTTCCGGCTTGGATGACGCGCAGCAGCGGCAGGGCCTGGTCGGAGTTGATCCCCAGCAGGCGGCGGAAGCGCTCGGCGAAGGCCTTGTGGACGTCGAAGATCTGGGCATCCGGGAAGATCGCGTCCAGCGCCGACTTGGTGAACCGCTTCTCCGCGATGCCCTCCAGCGCGGCCAGGTCCAGCGGCTTGTTATCGATCAGGTAGTACCGGCCCACACTGGACTCGGTGCCGTTCTTCGGCAGGTCGAACAGCGCGGAGATGGTCACGCGGGTACCCGCGGCGTTGTCGAACGTCAGTGCGACGGCGGACCAGGTGGCCCCGGGCCGCTGGAAGGCACTCGCCGAGCCCTCGCCGACGGCCTTGTCCCCCACCTTTCCGCGCATGTACGTGAACGTGGTCCGCTTGTCCTCGACCGCGCCGCCGGCGCGCTGGGCGGCGGCCTCGTTGGAGCGCGGCCGGGCATCGAAGACCCGCAGCATCGCGTCGAACAGCGTGGACTTGCCGACGCCGGAGTTGCCGGTCAGCAGGGTGCCGTTGCGGTCCACGTGCATCGTGTGGGCGCCATGGAACGTGCCCCAGTTGACGACCTGGACGAGGGCGAGGCGCATCTGGCCGGGGTTGGTGAGCTCACCCATTGGCAGCATGGTCGCGATGCTCACTTGGCTTCCTCCGTGTCGTTGGCGGGGCTGGGTGACGACGACGACGATGCCGCCCCCGCCCCTGCGCCGCGCAGCTGATCTTCGATCAGCTCAGCGCGCGGCTCCGACAGGCCCGATGCCACTCCCGGGGCGGCATCGCCGTCGTCGTCCTCGCTGTTCAGGTCACCGGGGGCGGCATCGCCGTCGTCGTCCTCGCTGTTCAGGTCACCGGGGGCGGCATCGCCGTCGTCGTCCGAGTCGTCTTCCGCCGGGTTCTCACCGTCGAGTTCCAGGAGGGGTTCGGTGCCGGAGGGGTCGGTGGAGGCGGCGATCAGGGCTTCGATTTGGGCCGGGATGTCGCCGATGTTTTCGAAGGGGAGCGCCAGCGGGAGGGCGTTGGAGATGGTGTAGACCTCGTCCAGGCCGGTGGTGAGGAGGAGCTGGCGGGCCAGGAGCTTGGTGATGGCGCGGTTGACGACGTCGGAATCGCGCAGGGCGTCCTGCTGGCCGGAGGGCTGGTAGTGGGCCACGAGGTCGGCGATTTCCTCGCGCGTGATCGTGGGGTCGGTCTGGGCCGTGACGTGGCGGTCCAGCAGCAGGCGCAGGCGGAGCAGCACGATGGTTTCGACCCGGCTCAGGGCCCGCTGTTGGCGCAGGATGCTGGAGCGGGTGCTGCCGCCGATCGCCTCGGGGTCCACCGGGCGCAGCACCGCCACCTTGCGTTCGTGGTCCAGCTGAAGCGTCAGGAAGAGCTCGGAGAGTCGGCTGCGCAGGATCAGCTGGTTGTCCAGCAGCGTGGTCCACAGCTTCTCGTCCCGGCCGCCGTCAATGTACGGGCCTTTGAGGAGTTTCACGAGGGCCTGGCGGACCTTCATCGGGAGCACGCCGGTGTCCCCCGGGAAGAGGGCGGCGCCGTCGACGAAGGTGTCCCGCGGGGTGACGGTGAAGGGGTCGGCGGGCACGTGCTGCGGCGCGTGCTGCGGCTCCTGGTCCGGCTCCGTGTCGTGCACTTCCTGGGAACGTTCGGTCATCTTCAATCCTTCTTGAGCGTGACGACGGGCAGGTAGGCGGTGCGGGTGGAGCCGTCGATTTGTTCGAAGTCCAGCGGCTCCCAGGCCTCGCGGTCGAAGCCGGCGCCCTGGTGCAGGGCGTGCGAGAGCAGGGCCCGGATGGAGTTGATGTGACGTTCCCCCTCCGGCAGCTGCGCCCAGGCCTCGGCCAGCGTGGAGGCGCCGGCGGACGCGGCGCGGATGGCCTCGGGGCTGGCCTTGCCGGTCCGCGGCGAGCGCACCCGGTCCGAGTCGCTGAACGCGATCGGGTCCGCCAGCTTCGGCGGCGCGGCAAACTCGTCCGGGTCGAAGAGCTTAACCATGGCCAGGGATTCGAAGCCGGCGTTGAAGAGCACCGGGCCTCGGACCAGGCCGGGACGTTCGCGCTCGTAGGGCAGCGATCGGATTGCCTGCTCGGCCTCCCGCAGCACCTTTCGGAGCCGGACGGACTGGCGGTAGTCGTCGCTCTGGACGTAGGTGTTGAGGCTTTCGCTGAGCTTGCCGTAGATGCGCTGGATCTGGCTGTGCTGGCTGCGCAATTCTGCCACCAGGTTCTTCAGCGTCTCGCGCTCGTCCTGGCTGAGTTCGTCCGCGAACTGCCGGCTGAGCACCTCCCCGATCGCGGAACGGAAGCGAAGCTGCTGCTGCGGGTCCTCGAGGAACGCGGTGAAGGACCGGAACGTCCTGCCCTCCGGGCTCTGCCGGAGCCGTTTGTCAGCCTCCAGCACCTGCGCCATGGTGGCGCCCTTGCTGAGGGATTCCTCGATGATCTGGTTCCGGAGCTCGCCCACCAGCTCCTCGATCCGGTCACGCATCTTCTTGTAGTCCGCCGGCAGGCTCGCGGCAAGGTCCAGGATGTTGCCGGCCGCCTCGACGGCCTCCTCGTCGTCGAGCAGTCCGTCAAACTCGCCGGAGCTGATCTCCTCGATCAGTTGGCGGCGTTCGCCGATCTCCTCCTCCAGGGATTCCAGCCGGGCGCTCTGGTCCGGGTTGGTCTCGTTGGCGAGCTTCTCGACGTCGCCCAGCAGCGTGCCGAGCCGGGAGCCGTTGAGCGTGGAGCGTTCACTGGACAGGCTGTCCAGGAAGGCAAGGACGCGGGCGGCGGGCTCGGTGACTTCGTACACGATCTGGCCCGACTGGTTCCGCCGGGTCAGGAAGTTCTTGCGGGTCCACTCGTCGCCGAAGCCTTTGCCGTTGGCGGACCCGCCCAGCCCCGGCTCCTGGCGGCGGAGCTGCTCGAGGAAGGCGTCGACGTCGGCGTGGAACTGTTCCAGCGGCAGCTGCGGCCGGGTGCGGGTGAAGGAGGCCTGCAGCACGGCGATCACCCACGGCGCCGACCGGGTCAGCGCCCAGGCCGGCCCCTTGGTAAGGAGTTCGAGGTCCCGGAGCCGGGCGCTGATGGCGTCGGCGGAGGACACAGCGGAACGGGACACGCAATTCTCCAATCGCTGCCGAGGGTGGGGTCGGGCAGCGGATCTAAGAAAACTGCCAACTACAAGGTTAACGCAGGGCCTCTCAATCCCTGCTGAACCGCTCGCTCAGCGGGTAGCCGGCCCGCGGGGCTGGGCTGCGGGTGAGGTTTCCGCGACCACCCCGTGACCTACGCACGGGTAGCATTTCGATCCCGTATCAAGGCTTCACGCCGCGCCTCAAGACTCTGGTTGGGTTCCCCTCCGGCACCCTACGCTCGGGCTACTGGTTCAGCCGAAGCGACGGTGCAGGAGGAAGAATGCAGTTTGATCTAAGCGCAGTGGAAACGGGCACCATGGTGTTCGTCGGGACGCTGGTTTTCGCCCTCGTGATAGCCCTCTTCATCATGGCAGCGGCCTTCGTGGCCCTGGTGCTGGTGGGTGCGGCCCGGCTGTCCTGGTTCGTTGCTGCCAGTGTGCTGCTCGGCCTGGTCCACGGCATCAACGCCGGCTGGGACCGGCTGCTGCACCACGCCTCCACGGTGGAGCTCCCGGGAGAATTCCCCGGCGAACTAATAGGGCAGTCCTCCCCTAGTACGGGCACCTACCCGCGGGTAGTATTGCGGGACAGCTGAAGGGTCCTCCACCCGCGGCGGATCCAGGGCTCGAGCCGGACAACCCGGTTAGAGGAGATGCCCAATGAGCTCCGCCGTCGACAACCCAGCCACCGAAGATCCGGCCACCGACAGCCCCGCCGCCGAAGTTCCGGTGGCCGCGCAAAAGATTGGCCCCGAGGCCACCGCGGCCGATGCCCGGGCCATCGCCGAAGCCGCCCGCGAAACCAGTTGGGACCGACCCAGCTTCGCCAAGGGCCTCTACCTCGGCAGCTTCGACCTCAGCCTCATCCACCCCTGGCCGCAGGCGCCGGCGGACGACGTCGAACGCGGCGAAGAGTTCATGGAGCGGCTCACCGCGTACTGCCGGACCATGTCCGGCCGCACCATAGAGCGGGACGCCAAGATCCCCGACGAGTACCTCTCCGGCCTGGCGGCCCTGGGCGTCTTTGGCATGAAGATCCCCCGCGAATACGGCGGCCTGGGCCTTTCCCTGGTGTACTACGGCCGGGCGCTGGCCCTGCTGGGTTCGGTCCACCCCAGCCTCGGCGCCCTCCTGTCCGCGCACCAGTCGATCGGTGTCCCGGAGCCGGTCAAGGTGTTCGGCACGCCGGAGCAGAAGCGCGAGTACCTGCCGCGCTGTGCTTCCGGCGCGGTGACGGCGTTCCTGCTCACCGAGCCCGACGTCGGCAGCGATCCGGCCCGGATGGGCAGCACCGCCGTCCCCTCCGAGGACGGCGGGTCGTACATGCTGGACGGCGTGAAGCTCTGGACCACCAACGGCGTGATCGCCGAACTCGTGGTGGTGATGGCGCTCGTCCCCGCGCACACCGACGCTGACGGCACCGCGCACAAGGGCGGCATCAGCGCCTTCGTGGTGGAAATGGACTCCCCCGGCATCACGGTGGAGAACCGCAACGCGTTCATGGGCCTGCGCGGCATCGAGAACGGCGTCACCCGTTTCCACCAGGTCCGGGTGCCGGCCGCCAACCGGCTGGGACGTGAAGGGCAGGGCTTGAAAATCGCCCTCACCACGCTCAACACCGGACGCCTCTCCATTCCCGCACTCTGTGTTGCCTCCGGCCGCTGGAGCCTGAAAATCGCCAGGGAGTGGTCCAACGCCCGCACCCAGTGGGGCCGCCCGGTGGGCGAGCACGAGGCGGTGGGCAAGAAGATCGCCTTCATCGCCGCCAGCGCCTTCGCGCTGGACGCCGTGTTCGAGCTGTCCGCGGAGCTGGCCGACGCCGGGCAGAAGGACGTCCGGATCGAAGCCGCCCTCGCCAAGCTGTGGTCCACCGAAATCAGTTGCCGGATCGCCGACGAACTGGTGCAGATCCGCGGCGGCCGGGGTTTCGAAACCGCCGATTCGCTGGAGGCCCGCGGCGAGCGCGCCGTCGCGGCCGAACAGCAACTGCGGGACCTGCGGATCAACCGGATCTTCGAGGGCTCCTCGGAAATCATGCGGCTGCTGATCGCACGTGAGGCCGTGGACGCCCATCTGGCCGCCGCGGGCGCGCTTGCCTCCGAGGACGCCAGCCTGTCCGAGAAGGCGAAGGCCGCCGTCGGCGCCTCCGGCTTCTACGCCCGCTGGCTGCCGAAGCTGGTGGCCGGCACCGGGATGGATCCGCGCTCCTACGGCGACTTCGGCCGCCTCGCCAGGCACCTGCGCTTTGTGGAACGCGCGTCGCGGCGGCTGGCGCGGCAGACCTTCTACGGAATGGGCCGCTGGCAGGCAAAGCTGGAACACAAGCAGGCGTTCCTGGGCCGGATCGTGGACATTGGAGCCGAGCTGTTCGCGATGGGCGCCTGCTGCTCGCGGGCGGAGATGCTGCTCCGGACCTCCCCGGAACGAGGCGCCTCGGCCTACGAGCTGGCCGACGCGTATTGCGAGCAGGCGCGGGTCCGGGTCGAGGAGTATTTCGACCAGCTCTGGCGCAACACCGACGACGGCGACCGCGCCCTGACGCGCCAGGTGCTCGCCGGGGACTTCGAGTGGCTTGAGGCGGGGGTGCTGGACCAGTCGGAGGGAACCGGTCCCTGGATTGCGGACGCCAGCCCGCGCGCCTCCGTGAAGGAGGACCTGCACCGAAAGTACCGCTGACATGGGGCGATGCCGGTGCGGCCAGGCTCCGGGATGAATAGTAAGCATCCTTGCTGTTGGCGCGGCTGCCGTGGTTAGGTGGAGTCAAGACCTGATGACGGTCGAAGCATTGCAGTGCCCGGTTCAAATCATAAGTTCGCGTCAACCAGTGAAAGCGAGCAGCCATCATGAGCAGCACAGCAGGCCCCGAAGACCGCCTCCCCCGCGGCGCACGCGAGGAAGATGCAATCGTCGACCGGGACGCCCGGATCCACGACGCCCGCCAGGACGGCGTGACTGCGGAACAGCCCGTCACGGCCGACCAGCAGGCGGAACGCCGCGCCGAGGCGCGAGCGGAAAACCGCGCCGAGGCACGGGCCGAGCGCGCCGAGGCACGGGCCGAGCGCGCGAACGACACGCGGGCCTTCCCCGCCGCTCCGCTCGCCGGCACCGCAGCTGCGGGGACCGCCGGCCGTGACGACCGGGTGATCCACGGGACCCGCGATGACCGCCTCGCAAACGACACCGTCGTTGAAGAGGTGCCCACCCGCGAAACCGTGGTGGCCCGCGAGAAGGAACAGTTCGGCGGCGTCAAGATCGGCTCCGCGTTCTTCGGCTGGCTTGCCGCCACCGGCATGGCCGTGCTGCTCACCGCCCTGGTCGCCGCCGCGGGCACCGCCGTCGGCCTGGCCACCAACACCAACGTCAACGAGGCGGTCAACCAGGCCTCGCAGAACCAGAGCGTGGGAATCGCAGGCATCATCGCCCTGCTCCTGATCCTCTTTGTGTCCTACTACTGCGGCGGCTACGTGGCCGGCCGGATGGCGCGCTTCAACGGCGCCCGCCAGGGCCTGATGGTGTGGATCTGGGCACTGATCGCGGCCATCGTCGTCGCCATCCTTGCCATGACCGCCGGCCAGCAGTTCAACGTCCTCGCAAACCTGAACAGCTTCCCGCGCATCCCGGTCAACGAGGGCGACCTCACCGCCACGAGCATGATCGCCGCGGTCGTCATTGCCGCGGTGGCCCTCATCGGCGCCATGCTCGGCGGCCTTGCCGGCATGCGCTTCCACCGCAAGGTGGACCGCGCAGGCTTCACCCCGGTAGAAACCGTCGAGGAGCGCTAGGCGAGCGTGACCGCGTCGAGGTAGTACCAGCGTCGGTCCTCGCGCAGGAAACGGCTCGTTTCGTGCTGGACCCCGCGTTCGCCGTCGTGCCGGTAATACGCCTTGAACTCGACGGTGCCCTCGGTGTCCAGCGGGCCGCCCCGGCCCGTCGTCACGATGTCCAGGCGCCGCCACTGCACGGCCGGATCCAGCTCCAGCTGGGCCGGCCGTGTGTCCGGATGCCAGGTCCGCAGCAGGTAGGCGGCGTCGAGCACCACGAACGCGCTGTAGCGGGAACGCATCAGCTGCTCCGCGGTGGGCGCCTGCGCGTCGCCGCGATGAAACCGGCCGCAGCAGTCGCCGTACTGCTCGCCGGACAGGCACGGACAGTTGCCCTGGAACAGGGCGCCGTGGGGCTCGGAACTGGCGGCCTGGGCGTGTGTCAAGAGGATCCTTCCGGCGGGCCGGGCGGGTCCGGCGTGGTCTTTTTCCGACTATAGACGCCCGGCCGGATTTCAGACCCCGACCGCAGCGGCGGGGACGTGGGAGTCTCCGAGCGGGCTGCCGAAGGTATCAGCTTGGACACATAGTGCCCGGTAAGGCCCTTCCCTGCGTGTCAGTTCGAAATAGTCCGTATGGTTAAGAAGGGCTGTTGCCCGGCGGAACGATTGCGGCACGGACCTCACTGCAGGCTGGATTGGAGAGGCGAAGTGGAAGACCCGACAACGATCGCCATGAACCTGACCTTCTTCGGCACTCTTGGTGTTGCCCTCGTCATGTTCTTCGGCCTCTTCGTTGCCCTTGTCATCACCCTGCTGCTTGCCGGACTCGGCCGACTGCTGGCCATCGCCGTCGCGGCGCTGGCCCGCGGCCTGAAGTCCGCAGGCGAACCGGCCGGCCAGACGATCGCCGTCGAACCTAGAGCCGACGCCGCCAGTACGGCCAAGGCCGCGAGGCCGGCGAAGCCAGCCAAACCGGCCCGCAAGGAGCCCCAGCTGTCCCCGGAGTGGGCCGCCGCCGTCGAGCGTGCCGATGCCCGCGCAAGGGCGCGGGCTAAGGCCGAAGCCGCGCCGGAGGTCAAGGTCTCAGTCCGCGAGCTCCCCAGCCCGAAGGCCCCGGCGCGCGACATCACGGAAGTGGGGCCCTTGGTCGAGTCCGCGATGGACCGGAACGGCGTCCCCGCCGCGCCGCGGGCCGTTAAGAAGCCCCCGGTTCCGGCCACCAGCCCCGTCCTGGACACCGGCTCGCTCGCCATGCTCAAACACCAGCCGGCCGGGCCGGGCCAGCGGCAAGGCACAGGGCAGGGCCAGCAGCAGAATACCGAACGCAAGGCCAGCTGAGCCCTTACCCCGGGCAGGCATCTGGGCTACGTTGGAACCCATGGAATTCAGATACCTCGGGCACAGCGGCTTCAAGATTTCGGAAATCACCTTCGGCAACTGGCTCACCCACGGCTCGCAAGTGGAGAACGACGTCGCGACCCAGTGCGTGCGGGCAGCGCTCGACGCCGGGATCAGCACCTTTGACACGGCGGATGTCTACGCCAACACTGCAGCCGAGACGGTTCTGGGTGAGGCGCTCAAAGACGAGCGCCGTGAGTCGCTGGAAATCTTCACGAAGGTATTCGGTCCCACCGGGCCCAAGGGCCATAACGATCTTGGACTTTCCCGCAAGCACATCATGGAATCCATCAACGGGTCGCTGTCCCGGCTACAGACGGACTACGTGGACCTCTACCAGGCCCACCGCTATGACTACGAGACGCCGCTGGAAGAAACCATGCAGGCCTTCGCCGACATCGTGCGGCAGGGCAAGGCGCTGTACATCGGCGTCAGTGAGTGGACGGCCAACCAGATCCGCGACGGCCACGCCCTCGCCAAGGACCTCGGCTTCCAGCTGATCTCCAACCAGCCGCAGTACTCCATGCTGTGGCGGGTCATCGAGGCCGAGGTGGTCCCGACATCGGAGGAGCTGGGCCTGTCCCAGATCGTCTGGTCCCCCATGGCCCAGGGCGTGCTCAGCGGCAAGTACCACCCCGGCAAACCGGCGCCCGAGGGCAGCCGCGCCACGGACGCCAAGGGCGGCGCCCGGATGATCGAGCGCTGGATGTCCGACGAGGTGCTGACCGGAGTGCAGCAGCTCAAGCCGATCGCGGAGGAGGCCGGGCTGACCATGGCCCAGCTGAGCATCGCGTGGGTGCTGCAGAACAAGAACGTGGCCTCCGCCATCATGGGCGCGTCCCGCCCGGAGCAGATCGCCGGAAACGTCGCCGCCGCCGGCGTGAAACTGGACCCGGCCATCATGGACAAGATCGACGCCGCCATCGGGTCCCTCGCCGAACGGGACCCGGCGCAGACCAAGTCGCCGGCCTCCCGCGAGGCCTAGCCAGTGCAGTCACTGCCGGACCTCGCCGTCACCGGTGCCACCGGCCAACTCGGCGGCCAGGTGGCCCGGCTGCTGGCCGCTGCGGACAGTGCCCAGCGGCTGCTCGTGCGCGACGTCCGCCGGGCACCGGAACTGGACGGCGCCGTTCCCGTCCTCGCCAGCTATGCGGACGCCGCACAGGCACGGACCGCCCTGGCCGGGGTGAAGACCCTCTTCATGGTCTCCGCCGCAGAGGCCGAGGACAGGCTCCAGCAGCACTACAGCTTCGTCGACGCGGCGGCTGGGGCCGGCGTGCAGCACATCGTGTACACCTCGTTCTTCGGCGCTGCCCCCGACTGCACCTTTACGCTGGGACGGGACCACTATGCCACCGAGGAGCGGATCAAGGCCTCCGGAATGGACTACACGATCCTGCGGGACAACTTCTACCTGGACTTCCTGCCGCTGCTGGCCGGCGAGGACGGTGTGATCCGGGGCCCCGCCGGGGATGGCGTCATGGCAGCCGTAGCCCGGGCGGACGTTGCCCGCTCTGCCCTGGCGGTGCTGCGCGCTCCGGCGCTGCACGTAGGCCGGAGCTATGACCTGACCGGCCCGAAGGACCTTTCGCTGACCGCGGCCGCCGTTCTGCTGACCGCCGGCACCGGCCGCACCATCAGCTACCACAACGAGACCCTCGAAGAGGCGTACGCTTCCCGGGAACCCTATGGAGCGCCGCCCTGGCAGGTGGACGCCTGGGTCAGCACCTACACCGCCATTGCCGCCGGCGAGCTCGCGGGACCGACGTCGGCCGTGCACGAACTGACCGGGCGGGAACCGCTGGGACTGGCGGATTTCCTGGCCGAAGCGCACTCACTCTAGGCGGCAGGCTCCAGGGGCAGGCCGGCGCGCACGGCCCGGTATTGACGCCTACCGGGCGGCGGCGTAGACCTGAAGGAACGCGAAAAGCACACAGAATCGCAGTCCCATGCCCAAACAACTGTCCAAGCACACTTCCCCGGTCATGGCACGGCGCCGGCAGGCGCAAAAGCTGGCGGCGCACCCCGGTGAGCCCAGCCATGGGCCGCTCACAGCCGAAGAGCTGCAGCTTGCGGTGCGGAACCACTCGATGCCGTTGGAGGCCCTCCGGAACGACGTGACACCGCCCGGGCTGCACTACCTGCTGGACCACTTCGATATCCCGGCCGTCGACGCGGACAGCTGGCACCTGCGGATTGGCGGCGCGGTGCAGCGGTCGCTGGAACTCAACCTCCGGGCCCTGCGCCGCGCACCGAGCATCAGTGTCCCGGTCACGCTGGAGTGCGCCGGCAACGGCCGGGCCCTGCTCAAGCCGCGGCCACTGAGCCAGCCCTGGATGATGGAGGGTGTCGGCACCGCCGTCTGGACCGGGGTGCCCCTGGCCTACCTGCTGAGCCAGGCCGGCGTGGACGAGGACGCCGTCGAGGTCGCCTTCACCGGGGCCGACGCCGGGATCCAGGGCGGCGTGCGCCAGCAGTACGCGCGCAGCCTGCCGGTCAGCGAAGCGCTGCGGCCCGACGTCGTGCTGGCGTACCGGATGAACGGCGCCGAGCTGCCGCCGCAGCACGGGTATCCGCTGCGGCTCGTAGTTCCCGGCTGGTACGGCATGGCCAGCGTCAAGTGGCTGTCCTCGATCAAGGTGCTGACCAAGCCCTTCGACGGGTTCCAGCAATCTGTCGCGTACCGCTACCAGCGGGACGCGGACGACGCCGGCACTCCGGTCAGGTGGATCAAGGTCCGTTCGCTCATGGTTCCGCCGGGTATCCCGGACTTCTTCACCCGGCAGCGGTTCCTGCCCGCGGGCCCGGTGATGCTGACCGGACGAGCCTGGTCCGGCCACGGCGCCGTACAGCGGGTGGAGGTGGGCATCGACGGTAAATGGGCCCCCGCGCAGCTGGCACACCCCGCGGCGCCGTTCGCCTGGTCCGCGTGGTCGATGCCGTGGGTGGCGGATCCCGGACAGCACGAACTGTCCTGCCGCGCCACGGACTCCAGCGGCGCCACCCAGCCGCTCGAGCCGGTCTGGAATTACCAAGGCATGGGTAACAACGTGGTGCAGCGGGTCAAAGTCACGGTGGAATAGCCGCCCGCACGAGGCCTGCCCGCCGGGCCCTTACGCTTAGCCCATGAGCGAGCGAAAAATCAACTGGCATGCGGCGCACAAGTCCCAGCTAAGCAAAGGCCAGCGGGCCGCAGACGTTATGCGGAACGGGATGGGCAGCTGGCCGTTCGTGGGCTCCTTCATCGGCTTCATGATTGTCTGGGCCCTGCTGAACTCCACGGTGCTGGCCGCCCACGCGTGGGATCCCTACCCCTACATCCTGCTGAACCTCTTCCTGTCCATGCTTGCCGGCCTGCAGGGCGCCATCCTCCTCATTGCTGCGAAGCGCCAGGATGCCATCGCCGCTGCCATGGCCCAGCACGACTATGACACCGACCTGCAGTCCAAGGCCGAAATCGACCGGCTCACCAGCATCAATAACCAGCAGCTCGAAATCCTCCGCGAGCTGCGGCAACTGGCTGGCAGAAGCGGGGCGACGCCGGAGCGTACCGATCCTGCCGGCCGGGCCGGGGACCGCTAGTAGTCCACAATCGCGCCGCTGGAGATGTTGATGGTGGCATCGGTGATGGCGCCGGCCTTGTCCGAGGCGATGAAGCTCGCCACGTTGCCGACGTCCACCAGGGTGGCGGTGCGGTTCAGGTGCGCGGCCTTGGCGATCTCCACCACGATCTCCTCGCGCCCCTCGACCTGCCACGGAATGGTCTCGATGATGCCGCCGGTGACCATGGTGACGACGCGCACCCCGTACTTGCCCAGTTCCAGCGCCCATTGCCGCCGCTGGCCCTCCATCGCATCCAGGGCCACCTTGAAGCCGCCGAGCCCGGCGAGGGTCTGCGGGCCCGAGCCGCCGAACATCAGCACGACGCCAGACTTTTGCTTGATCATATAGCTTGCTGCGGCCCTGGTGGTGAGGAAGTGGGTGCGGGTGGCCAGCGTGATGGGCTGGGTAAAGTCGTTGACGTCGATTTCCATCAAGGGCTGCTGGATGTCGCCGAAGGAAATGACGTTGAACGAGATGTCGATCCGCTTGGACTTTTTCGCCACGGAGTCCACAAAGGCGTCCACCTGCTCCTCGTCCAGGGCATCGACGACGGCGGTTTCCGCCGTTCCGCCTTCCTCCCTGATGTCCCGCGCGACTTTCTCCAGCCTGGATTCCGTGCGGCCTGCGAGATACACCGTCGCGCCCTCGCCCGCAAAGGCCCGTGCCACCGCTCCGCCGATCGCACCGCCGGCGCCGTAGATTAGCGCGGTCTTGCCCTGCAGTAGGCCGCCAGCCGGCACTTGGTTAGTGAGCATCGTTCCCTGCCTCCCGCCGCGGAGTGGTGAATTCCCTCAACTATGTTCTCGCTGGGGTCAGGTGGCAAGGGGTCAGGTGGCAATGGGACGAACGGTTCAAGACACGAGGGTTCCGCGCACGATGCTCACGCTGGAGTGCGCGGGATTGCCGTCGACCGGTTCGTCGGACACGTCCACGATCGGGTACTCGCTCAGGTTCAGGCCCGCCGGCACCGGGAAGGTGCCGGAATCGGAGGTCATGACTCCCAGGCTCACCAGCCGGGACAGGTCCGGCGCTATCAGCCAGACCTCCTGATACCCCCGGGCCTCATTCTTGTTGACCTGAACTTCCAGGGTGCGCTGCCCGTCCTTGGCCTCGACGACTCGGGCCGATCCGGTGGCGGAGTGCTGATCGACCGGGGCGAGCTCGGCGCGGGCCAACGGGGTCACCTGCGCCTGGTTCTGCTGCACGGACCAGAAAACTCCCGCCGCCAGCAGGACTGTGGCGGCGGCAGCCGTCAGCCACACCCCGGGGCGGCGCATCCACCCGGCGCCCCCGCCGGGCTTCCGCTTCCGGGCGGCGCGCTCCTCCCTGGACGGCAGCGGCGCCGGTGACGGTGGCATCGGAGCCTCTGACGACGGCGTCGGCGACGGTGAATCGGACGCCGCGAGCGGGTCGGCGGCGACAGCGGTGGAAAGCCCCAGCGCGCGGTGAATTCCTGCCCACACCTGCGGTCCCGGCGGCTCCAACGCGAGCGCGTCAGGTCCGGGTTTTGCCGCGACGACTGCGCGACGGAGGCCCGCGTAGTCCGCCGCGCAGCCGGCGCAGGAACGGAGGTGGTCCGCGGCGTCGTCTCCAAGGTCTTCGCCGAGGGCCAGCAGGCTCAGGGACTCAGGATCAAGATGTTGCACGGTCTACCTCCAATCGGCTTCTGAGCTGGGACAAGCTGCGGCGTATGTGGCTCTTGACCGTACCAAGCGGCAGGTTCAGCTTCTGTGAAATCTGCGAGTGCGTCAGGTCATCATAGAAGGCGAGCTTCAGGATGGATCCTTGCGGCTCCCCCAGCCTTTCCAGTTCGCCGTCCAGCAGCAAACGGTCGGCCAGCACCTCGGCGGCCCCGTGCCCGGCGGCCTGTTCCGGGTCGGGGGAGAGCTCGACGGCGGCCTGGACCCTCCGGTTTTCCCGCATCGAGGCCGCCTGCGCATCCGTGATTGCGTTCCGAGTGATGCCCACGATCCACGCCGGCAGCCGGGCTTTCGCCGGATCGAACGCCGACCGCGAGCGCCATACCCGGATGAACACTTCCTGGGTGACGTCGTCTGCCGCGGAGTTGTCGCGCAGCGAGCGCAGCGCCAGCGCGTGCACAAGGGGCGAGAACTGCCGGTACGCCTCGGCCAGGGCGGTTTCGTCGCCGGCGGCGAAAGACTCGTTCAGTCCCGCGTGCCAAGCCGAAGAGGCCTCGAAAGGTGCCAAGCGAGGCTCCTTCCCAATTCTGGTGGCGACGCTGAGCGCTGAGTCCTGGGTCATGCTGGCACCGCGGTGACAATCACATTGTCACCGTAGTTCTGTTGTTCGTCCAGCCATCGACCGCCGCAGGTCACCAGCTTCAGCTGGGGTGGTCCGTCGCGCCGGAAGACCGACGCGCCGTCGAACGCGTCCTTGGCCATGAGTTCAACCTGGATCACCCGGAAGTTCAGGGGCAGAGCGCCGATGCGCTGCACAGTCACGAGGGTGCCTGGCGCGAGCGACTTGAGCTGGGAGAACGGCGCCGCATCGGAGGTGGTGTCGACGTGCGCCGCCACCACAGCAGTGCCGGCGGCGGCTCCGGGAGCCGGCCCGAAGCGGTACCAGCCGGCCTGGTTGAAGGGCTCCGGGATCTCCATGGCCCCGTCCGGGCTGACCCCCACCTTCACAATGGGCATGTTGATGGTGGTTCCCGCGACGGTCAGGAAGCGCGGGGCCGGGTCCTTGGCCGGGCTGGCCACCGGGGCCGCCGGCCGGACCGGAATGGCTGACTTCGGGACCGCTGACTTTGGGGCGGGAGCCGGCGTGACCTGCACCGGCTGCGTGGGCTGGGGTTGCGGCGGCATTTCGGCACCGGGTCGTCCGGTGACGGGGGCGGCAGTCCCCATGCCGGCTGTCCCCGGAGGCAGCGGAGCGGAGCTCAACTGGGGCGCGGCGCAACCGGCGATCAGCAGCGCCACCAAGGCGGCGGATGCCGCGATCCGTGCGGCGGAGCGCTGGGCGGACCTTTGCGGAACACCAGCGTGGAGACGCCGGGTGGCCTTCGCCGTCGTGCGCAGCATGTTCTTCCTCCTCCCGTGGGGGAGCCCAAGGGCCGGCCGCCCGGGGTATCCGGGCGGCCAGCGTGAGCGGTCGCGTCCTAGCGGGTGCGGCGGAACGCCGGCTGCCTGCGGGCCGCAGCGACCCCGCCGACAAGCAGTAGCAGGACCGCGGCACCGATGCCCACCGTCACGGCTGTCTGATCGACGGGTGCGGTGCCGGCGTCGGCGGCGCCGGCGCGTCCGCCCGGAACGCCGCCGGGCGCGGAGTGCAGACCCTCGATGTTCTGTACAGCCAGCTTCAGGTTCTTATCCGCGAGGCTGCCCCACGCGTACACCACCGTGTGGGTGCCTTCGGCGACCGTCACATCGGCCGGGCCGATCACCGGAGCCGTGGTGCCTGCGGCGGCCACCGCAACGGACAGGGTGCCGGGGTCCAGGGTGAGCGTCTTCTCCTTGGGATTGGCCAGGTTTGAGATGACGGGGGCGCCGCCTGCAAGGATGTCCACGGCCGGCGCTGCTGCCGTATGGCGGACAGTGAGCTTGCCCTTGCCGGGACCGATTTGCGAAACGTCGTTGGTGAAGAAGTTGGCCGTCGGTTTGCCCGCGGCGTCGAGGTTGGCAACGGCCGTGTAGTTGCCGCTGGCGGCGAGGTTGACCTTCACGGGACCGATTACGGGGGCAGAGGCGTCCTTGGCATCTGCGGCGGTGATGGCAAGCTCGTAGGCCCCGGCAGGAAGGGCCAGCGGACCGGCCAGGGTCCCGGGGGCGAAGTCGTCCAGGGTGCGTTCGCCGTTGACCCAGACGTCAACGGTCAACCCCGGCACTCCGTGGAGGACGGAAAGCTGGGCGTCGGGCTCGGCCGCCTGGGCGGGGCCGGCAAGGGTGAGAGCTGCCGCGATTGCCACGGCGCCTGCAGTGAAAAGGCTGGTACGCATTTACATCTCCTTCAACGGCCCGGCAAGCGGGCGATTCTTTGCTTACACCCCTACTACCGGCGCGCGGGGCCGTTTGGATGCAGATGCATGTAGAAATGTTTTGCAGGAGGATAGTGCATGCCCAGCGGACGTAGTCCAGCGGCCGGGCGGCTCAAGGAGCTGCCCGGCCGCTGCGGGAGACGACCTGGGGTGGCCTAGGGACGCGGAGGGACCTCCGGGCCGCCCCTCCCCTCGTGAACTTCCGGAGGAACCGACGCGGACGGTCCGCCGATCCCATAGAAGCCCGGCGGCCCGGATTGCTGCTCGGGCGTTCCGGCCTGGGCCGCCGTCTGGCCGGGTGCCGACTGGCCGTAAACGGGGCCCGGCGGAGGGCCGGCGGTCGGAACCGGCTGGAGGTCGCCCGGGTCGGTGGGCCCCATGTCCAGATGGAACGGCGGGTATTCGTCCCGCATGAGGGCCACATAGGTGATGACGCGGTAGATCCAGCGGTTCAGGCCCATCAGCAGGTCGAACAGGCCGCGCCAGTACTGACCTGTGAACAACAGGATGACACCCGCGATGAGCACCAGCAGCCCGATCAGCGAGATGCCGGAATTCTGCTGGATCCACTGCCCGTCCGCCCAATAACCCTCGCGGCCGCCCCAGCTGCGCGTCGTCCCCGTAAGGACACCGACGATGAGCAGATGCGGGATGGCCAGCAGCCAGGACTTCACCAGCACCAGCCCGTGGGACAGTTTCTCCGGGTAGTCGACGTCGAAGTCCGCCGGATAGCCGGTGCGGGCCAGCGTGAACGGCGGGTACTGGTCCGTGCCGATCGCCGCGTAGGAGTAGAACGCCACCCGCCAGCTCCAGCGGATCACGCCCACGTTGAAGTTGAACAGCGAGCGCGGATAGCGGCCGGTGAAAAGGATCGCGAAGCCGGCCACGATTGTGGTGACGACGAAGGCGAACCAAAGGAAGAACAGCACGATGTAGTGCGGGATGGCCAGGAACCACTTGACCAGCCACAGCCAGCGGGACAGTTGCGGGTCCAAATAGCCACTGAGCCGCGCGGGATAGACGTAGCCCCCGGGAGGGGCGCCCCCCGGCAACGGTCCCGCCGAATACGGAGCACCCGAAGCGGGACCACCCGCGTAGGGGGCACCCGCGTAGGGAGCGCCCGCGTAGGGGGCACCCGCGTAGGGAGCCGGGGCGTGTGGGGCGCCGGTGTAAGGAGCCCCAGGTTGTTGCTGGCCGGGACCCTGCGGCGGCCTGCCGCGACCCAGCCCGGCTGCGCCGGCCACAATCAGCGGGACACCCACGGCCAGCAGCACAATGCCGCCGATCAGTAGCCCGAGGAAGATCGGCCACAGGAGGTCCGAGCGGGCGCCGCCGCGGAGGTCGACGGAAACCGGGCTGCTCGCGTCGGCGTTCATGATCACGACGGCCCAGTTTCCGGAGCGCAGGTCCCACCTGAGTTCCTGGCTGCCGGCCCCAGTGGCGGACGCCGTCCAAAACTTCTGATCCGCCGGCCGGGCCGGAGGCTTGGTGCCGGACACATCCCGGTACTCGGCCCGGAAAGGCGAGAAGCGTACCTCGGTCAGCTCGGAGTGTTTGACACCGCTCAAATAGGCGGCCACATCTGCCTGCGGCGCGATGCCGATGAAGATCTGCTGCGCCGAGTCCGCAGCGGAGCCGCGCAGCATCACGCTGCCAGCCACCGCGGCCGGGTCGACCCCGGCGGGTCCGGCGTCGGTCATGACATTCAGCCGCGGCGAGGTCAACGCGTAAGAGTCCACCGTGTAGCGCTCGGACGGGGTGGTGAAGTAACCGCCGTCGCGCTGCTGGTAATTGGCCCAGCCGGTAAAGCCGGCCCCGGCGAGGAGTCCCAGGCCCAGCAGCGCAGCAAGCGTGCCGAGCACCAGCATGACAATCCGGCCCGGTTTCATGGCCGTTCCAACGCCTCCAGCAGTGACTTGCCCCATCGTGCGGCCTTCTCGATTTCGCCGGGCCGCAACGGCCCCTCGCTGCCTTGGACGTAGAAGGGCATCGGCTCGGAAATCATGTCGGCGCCGTTGTCCCGGAGCGCGTGCGCCATCTTCTTCGCCGCGTCGCCGTGGACGAACATCCGGACCCGGGTGTCGAAAGCTGCCGCTTTGACCCCGTTGAGGTGGCCGTCCCCGAGCGTCGCGAGCAGCTCCGTGATCTTCGCCGTCGGACGCCAGCCGTTGATCGGGCTTCCGAGGACGAGCAGGTCCCCCGCCGCCAGGTCGTCGGGGGAGAACTCGCTGACCGAAACGGGGGTGGCGTGGAGTTCGCCGAGCGAGCCGGCGACGGCTTCCGCCACGGTTTTGGTGTTGCCAAACGCAGAATCGTAGACGACGTGGGCTTTCATGCGGTGATCACCACTTTCAGGGCCTTCGTTTCCGCGGCTCTGGCAAAGGTGTCATAGGCGTCCATGAACTGGTCGAAGTTGAAGTGGTGGGTGGCGAACTTGTCTGCCGGCACCTTGTCCTGGGCCACCAGCTTGAGCAACATCGGGGTGGTGTTGGCATTGACCAGCCCCATGCTGATGTTGATGTTCCGGATCCAGAGGTCCTCCACGTGAAGTTCCACGGATTTTCCGTGCACTCCCACGTTGGCCACATTGCCGCCCGGACGGACGATGTCGGTGCACATGCTGAAGGTTGCCGGGATACCCACAGCTTCGATCGCCACGTCCACGCCCTGCCCGTCGGTGAGCACCATGACCTGGTCCTTCCAGTCGGCGTCGCCGGAAAGCACGACGTCGGTGGCGCCAAACTCGCGTGATTTTTCCAGCCGGTTTGCGTCGAGGTCGATGGCGATGATGGTGGCGGCGCCATAGAGGCCCGCGGTGGCGATTGCTGCGAGGCCGACCGGGCCGGCACCCACCACGGCCACGGTGTCGCCGGGCTTGACCCGGCCGTACTGCACGCCGATCTCAAACCCGGTGGGGAGGATGTCGGACAGCATCACTGCCTGCTCGTCGCTCACACCCTCCGGCAGCAGATGGAGCGAGTTTTCGGCGTAGGGGACGCGGACGTATTCGGCCTGTGTGCCGTCGATCAGGTGGCCGAAGACCCAGCCGATTCCGGACTGCCCTTCTTCGCCCATGCAGTGCGAGTAGAGCCCGGTCTTACAGTTGGCGCAGTGCCCGCAGGACTTGATGCAGGAGATGATGACGCGGTCCCCCACCTTCAGTCCGGTCACGGAGGATCCGGTCTCGGTGATGGTTCCCACGCCCTCATGGCCGAGGATCCGGCCCTTGGTTACAGCGGGCACATCGCCCTTGAGGATATGAAGGTCCGTGCCGCAGATGGTGGTGGTCTCAACCTTGACGATCACGTCGCTGGGATTCTGGATCTTCGGATCCGGGACGTCCGTCCAGGACTTCTGGCCGGGGCCGCCGTACACGAGGGCTTTCATGCGAGCTCCTTGGTTCTGAGGATGACGTGCGGATCGACGATCCGCAGGCGGCAGGGGGTGACGGAAGAGTCGATGCCGGAAGAAACGATGGACTGGCGGGCGTGCTCGCGGAGCTCCTCGAAAGCTGCCGCGGTGACCCGGGCGTGCGCCAGGTCCACGACGAGCTCGTAACCTGCGAGTCTGGAGGTCACCCGGCGGCACACCACGTAGAGCGCCCGGATGTTGGCGGTCGTGACGACGCCGCGCACCTCGATGCGCGCGGACTCCTCCGCGGGGTCGATCCGGATGACCACCTTAATCCGCGGGTCGCCGTGAGAGGGGTGTGCGTGGAAAGACCGGGCGCGGCTGGCTTGGTTCAAGTGACGCAGCGGGCTCATGCGATCTCAGAGCTCCCCCGCCGCGCAGCCGCCGCGGCAGCTGTCGTGTGCCCGTCGGCTGCGACGGAATATTGAATAGACATGTTGGATGGTCTCCTGCCTTTCCTGCCCAAGCTGGAAAGTGCAAATGCCATTTCCTCACCCCAGGGTCCTAGCGAGACCGAAAATGCTTGCAGGCGGTTCATCCCCCAATGGCCGTGCAGGAACCGCCCCAACTCCAGAATGACCTCAGTGCTGTTCGCGGGCAAGGGGGCGAAAGTCCCTTGCCCGCGACGGCGCTCCGGGGACTGGGAGCCGTGTGTTGGCAGTGACCAATGGGGCGCGAATTGTTGCCGCCTCCATGTGCCCCTAGCCTGTTCCTATGCCGAAAAACGCCGCTTCCGCCGCTCAGCCGGGTCTTGCTCTCACCTCGGTCCGGCAGCCGGGGGAAATGACGCTCTATGACATTTTCATTACGGACGGCGTTGTTGCTGAGATTGTGCCGAGTTCGTTGCCGGACGCTTCGGCGGGCGGTCTCCAGGTGGTGGACCTCGACGGGCGCTTCGTGATTCCGGGGCTGTGGGATGAGCATGTCCACATGACCCAGTGGGCCCTGGCCGCCGGCCGGATCGATCTTTCCGGCGCTGGCTCCGCTCGGGAAGCGGCCGCCGTCGTGCAGTCCCAGCTGGAGGAAAAGCGTTCCGGGGCGGCGGAAGGCAGAGACTCCGGCGGTGCCGCGCACGGCGGCCGGACGCTCGTCGGCGTCGGATTCCGCGACGCTGTCTGGGCGGACATGCCCAGCCTTGAACTGCTCGACGGCGCGACCGCCGGCGTCCCCACGGCGCTGATCAGCCACGATCTGCACTGCGTGTGGCTCAACAGCGCGGCGGCCGGGCGCTACGGCGTGGCCGTGGGCGCGGACGGACTGCTCCGCGAGGATCCGGCCTTTGAACTGACCCGGGAGTTGGGCCGCCTTCCTGACGACGCGGTCGACGCCATGGTCCGCGACGCCGGGAAGGCGGCCACTGCCCGAGGCATCGTGGGGATTGTCGACTTCGAGATGGTCTGGAACCGGGATACGTGGCTGCGGCGGATCGCGGCGGGGTTCGATTCCTTCCGCGTGGATGCGGGGGTCTATCCGCAGGATCTGGACCGCGCCGTCGGCGCGGGGATGCGGACCGGCCAGCAGGTTCCGGAGGGCGGCGGACTCCTTCGGGTGGGTCCGCTGAAGGTGTTGATCGACGGCTCCCTGAACACGCGCACGGCGTACTGCGTGGACCCCTACCCGCACGGCAGCCACGGCCTGCTCACCGTCAGCGAGGCAGAGTTGCTGGGGCTGCTGGTGCGGGCCCGCGACGCCGGGTTCGTCCCTGCGGTGCACGCCATCGGCGACGGCGCCAATGAGGTGGCGCTGAACGCGTTCGCGGCAGCCGGGATACGGGGCCGGATTGAGCATGCGCAGTTTGTCCGGCAGCAGGACTTCGCGCGGTTTGGCGAACTGGGCCTCACCGCCAGCGTGCAGCCCGCCCACGCCCTCGATGACCGCGACGCGGCCGACTCCAACTGGGCCGGCCGGACGGAGCGGGCGTTCCCGCTGCGCTCACTGCTCGACGCCGGGGCGACGCTGGCGCTTGGTTCCGACGCTCCGGTGGCGCCGCTGGAACCGTGGACGGCGATGTCCGCGGCCACCACCCGGGCGCGGCAGGACGGCCGGGGTCCGTGGCACCCGGAGCAGGCTTTGACCCGGCAGGAGGCGTTGGCTGCGTCGTCGCGCGGACGGCGCAGGATCAGCGTCGGCGACCCGGCCGACGTCGCCGTGCTCGACGCCGACCCGCTGGCCGTTTCCGACGCCGAGTTTGCCGCGATGCCGGTGGCCGCGACGCTGGTGGCGGGGCGTTTCACGCACCGCGGCGGGTTCTAGCTGGGTGCGCCTAGCTGGGCTTTGGTGGCTAGGCGCCCTTGACGCGGGCCTGGACCAGGTTGGCATACGGCAGCCTGCCGTGGTCTGCGATGAACGCGGCGTGGTAGCCGGCTTCGGCCGCGTCGAGCTGCTCCACGGGTAGCTCCTTCCACGCGATGATCAGCTTGTTGGCCGCGGCGAGCTGCCAGATCAGCCGCCCGTCCCAGTGGCCCGGCGGCTTGCCCTTGCCAAAGTCCACGAACTCCTGGATCTGCCTGCGCAGCCCCCGGTTGCCTTTGCTGCCCGGCCCGGCCTTGCCCACGTAGAGGACGTCGGCACCGTCGACCCATTCGACGTCCAGCGCCTCGGCCTTCAGGGTTGGGTCCTTTTTCTTGAAGATGCCCGCCGTGCTCTTGGCGAGGAAGTGGGGCCGGGCGTTGCCCGGCCCGTTGCTGCCGGACGCGGGACCCTCAGGCATCAGCACCGCGAAGATGCCAGGTCTCTGCGGGATCCGGTTGATATCCAGCTCCGCTAGCGGTCGGAACCCGGTGAAGCCGTCCTGCTTCAGTGACTGTCTGTTGATCTGCATGGGTTCCTAGGTTTGGGCTTTTAGGCGTGGCGGTCCTGTGGAGCCTACGGAGGCGCTGGTTCCGCGGCCGCTTTAATTGTCACAGGTGCCCGCTAGCGTGTTTCCATGGACGGCATGCAAGGGCCCGACGTGGCTCTGACGGAAGGCGTAACGGTCGCGGACCTTGCGCGGATCCTGGCCGGAATCCCGGCCCCGGCCAGCGCCGCGGCCCTCATTGACGAAACACGCGAGCTGGAGGATCTGAAGTCAGCCCTGACCGCCCGCCAGGCCCGGGACGCCGTCGCCTTCGACCTGTCCCAGCGCCGCGAACAATCCCTTGCCGGCGTTCCCGCCGACCAGCTCGGGGCCGGGGTCGGCGCGCAGATCGCCCTCGCACGGCGCGAATCCCCGGCCAAGGGCGGACGGCTCCTGGGCCTCGCGAAAGCGCTCGTCACCGAGATGCCGCGCACCCTCGCCGCTGTGGAGACAGGCCAGATCAACGAATGGCGCGCCACCCTGCTGGTCCGCGAGACCGCCTGCCTGTCCGCCGCGGACCGGGCCGCTGTGGACGAGGAACTCGCCCCCGACGCCGGGACCTTTAGTGGGGCGGGCGATCGCG
>NZ_JABFMX010000026.1:7454-42424 GCF_013359735.1 Arthrobacter sp. C9C5 | reverse complement strand
AACGCGGCCCGCACCGCCGCAAAGAAAGGCGCACTAGCATGGTAAAACCCTCGCCGGACGTCACCTTGGTCGTCGGCCCATCGCACGTCGCCCGATGGCAATGTCAGGTGCGAGACGGCGTTGTCGGCTCCCCCTTATCTTGGGACCGTTTCATTGGGCTCGCCGGAGCGCCCATGTGGCACGCGTCCCTGCTGAGACAGGCAGTAGACGCGGCGGGGGCTGAGGGAAGCGTCGCCGTTCTCGTTGGGGACTTCCGATTCGGGAACGGGATCCTTCTGGAGGATAGGGACGTGTCCGGAACCCTACTGGACGGGTTTGTTGCGATCGACCCCGGCGCGATGACACTGGAACACGACCGTATGATGCTCGACCGCGGGCTGGCCGGCATGCACGCCTGGCATGAGACCTTCGGAGACCGCGCGTGTTACGTGCTCTGGGATGCTTTTGGACGGCAGGTCCACGACCGCCTCGCGGGCCGACACATCGCTGGTGGGCCGTACAGGCACCCGGTATTCAACTATGACGAGATCGCCGCGGCGCTCCCAGACCTCCGTATCGTCGATCTGGCCCCGCTGCTGCGCCTGCCGATGCATGAAGTGCAACGTCTATTCGTCGACGCAAGCAATCACCCGTCGTACATAGGGTACCTGCTTCTCAATGGCCTGATCTGCGACGGGCTGGACGTGCTGGAGGCCTACGAACGGGCGGTGACGACGGCCGAAAGCGAGCTGCTCGATCTCGCGCGAAAGCTATCCCAGGCTGCGGGACGGAAGGTACTGCTCACGGGCCGTTCGGTATGGTTGGACACTTTCTCGCGATACATGGGCGCCACCGGTCTACAGCGGCTCACCGAAGCCGGCCTGATTTTGGCTCCGTTGGATCAGGTGCCGGGCCAGCGCACGCCGGCGCAGATGGTGCAAGATGTAGATCTGGCGCAGTGCGCTGTGGCTGTGCTGTCCGCAGGGGGGGCTGACTTATCGGTGCATCTCGCCAGTGCGTTCGGCATGGGGGCGACTCTTTGGTCGGATACTCCGGTCATCGACTGGGAGTACGCAACCCAAGCTACGATCCGCGGCCGCGGCGAAATCACCGATTTCATTCGCCTCGATCCGAATCTGCCCTTGAGGGCCGATGCACTGAGCCCCGTCCTCGACCCATCGCAGATCGAGTTCGGCCGCGCGGGAACGCCCTCCTGGTTAGGTCTCACCGGCCTGCTGCGACGCGTCGCCGAGGGCGCATGGTTCAGACTTATTTCGGGCAAGGAGCTATGGCGAATAGAGAATGAGGTACTCATAACTTACAACGGCGTGGCATTCCTGACGGGCGGCAACCATCAGACCCTCAAGTATTCAACCGGAGAGTTAAAGCCTTCCACTGAATCACTGCAAATATTCTCGGATAACATCGAGGCACGATCCCAGCAGACCAGCGCTCGTGGAATTCCATACATGCACGTCGTCTTCCCCGACAAGCAATCGGTTCTGGTGGACGAGTTCCCTATCCACCCTGTTGTCAAGCTTGGCGAGACCTATCTCGATCACATTTCGGCGGTTGCCGCTGCTTGCACCCTCTATCCCGCGGATGAGCTTCGAGCCGTTGACGGCGCATGCATGCCCCTCGACTCTCATCTATCTGACACAGGCTCGTTGGTGGTGCTTCGTCAGATGCTGAATGCCGTCGGAGTCGATGCGCCCCGTGCACTGTCAATGATCGAGCAGCGCATAGATACACCGCGCCGTTGGCCCGGTGACCTCGGCGGCAAACTTGACCCTCCGCCCTTCCAGGAGGTACTCACCCTCGCTCCGGATTGGGAGTTGCTAGAACTCAACAGTGGAGGCGGTTTCAACGACGGCATGATCGACATTCTGTTCAGTCCGAACGCTCCGGTCAACCAAACTGTACTGCTGTTCGGAGACTCGTTCTTCCGCATGATGCTAAAACATCTCAGCGGTGTCTTCACGCGCGTCGTCTGCTTGCGAACCAGGTTCTACCATCGGGAAATGGTTGAACTTGTCGATCCGGACATTGTATTTACGGGCAACGCTGAGCGCTACCTCTCTCAGGTGCATTCCGACGATGAGGCCATCCCCTTCATGCTCTACCGCCCGCTGCGCGGCATCCCGGAGCAGTTCCATCCCACTTTTCTCGAGGCCTGGCGCAGCATCACCTCGCCCCGCAGCGCTCGATCAAAGACTTACTTTGCGGATCAGAATGGAATGAGGGTCAATAGCATGCCGTCGGGAGCGGAATTCCTCCGAACTATGCCTCAAGCATCCGAATGACGACGGATGCTCCACATGCCGGCGACAAGGCAGAGCCAGGTCCCGTTTCACGGTCGCGAGCTTGCTACGACGCGGCCCCGTTCTTGAGTCTTAAGCACACCACGTACTTCTCGGTGTACGACCAGCTGTTCTCTCGCTTCATCGGCAAGTCTCCGGTGATCGTTGAGGTGGGTGTCCTCAACGGCGGCTCCCTGTTCATGTGGCGGGAGTTTTTCGGCCCGGATGCCAGAATTATAGGTGTTGACCTCAATCCCGATGCTACCTGGCTGGGCGATGAGGGCTTTGAAATTCACATAGGCGACCAATCCGACCCATCGTTCTGGGAGGGCTTCTTCCGGCAGGTAGGTGACGTCGATATCTTGCTCGACGATGGCGGACACACGTATCCCCAGCAGATCGTTACCGCTGCATCGGCGCTCGACCACATCCGCAACGATGGACTGTTGGTTGTCGAGGACACGCATACGTCGTATATGACGGAATTCGGGGGCCCGAGCGACAATTCTTTCGTGAGCTGGGCACTCAATCTGGTGCACGGTGTCAACCACCGTTTCTTCGCCTTCGTCGAGGACCACGACCCGGAGTTGCGGGTGTGGTCAGTGCAGTTCTTCGAGTCGATCGTCGCGTTCCACGTGGACCGCCCTCTCGCGACCGTCGTTTCCCACTCCACGATGAACAACGGCGAGGGGCGCGACGCGAAGGATTTCCGCTACCACTCGGAGAACACCATGACCGACAACGAGCTGAGGATCTACTTCAAGCACTGACCGCATGCAGGAGCGGCCAAAGTCTGCCATGCTTCAGCGGCGGGGGGAGGGCTGGTTGGTCACCACGCCGAGCACTTTCTCGCCGTCAGCGACGAGCACAGACGAGATCCGACGGCTTTCCATGAGCGCCAAGGCGTCCTCCATCCGCGTGGTCGGGGCGACCATCGTGGGCGTCGTCGTCATGATGTCTGCTGCCACGAGCGAGAAGAAGGCGTCGCCATAGGCCTGCACGGCCCGACGGATGTCGCCGTCGGTGATGATAGCGGGGCCGTTCGGCGTGGACACGAGAGCGATGCCGAGCTGGCTCTTAGTTATCTGTCGGATGACCTCGAGGATTCGGTCGGTAGGCGAAACCCACGGAAGGCTGCTCTTAATCATCACGTCGGTCACCAGCTCAAGGAGCCGTCGCCCGAGCGATCCTCCAGGGTGTAGACGGGCGAAGTTCTCAGGCGCGAAGCCGCGCGCTTCCATGAGAGCAACCGCGAGCGCATCGCCCATCGCGAGCGCGGCAGTTGTGGAGGACGTCGGCGCGAGGTTCAGCGAGCATGCCTCCTTAGCGACCGAGACATCCAGGTGAAAGGTCGAGTGGCTCGCTAGGGTCGAGGTGGGGTTCCCCGTCATCGCGAGGATCCGATTACCGTTGTCGAGCAGGAAAGGCAGCAGAGCGACGAGCTCCTGCGTCTCTCCGGAATTGCTGATGCCAAGGAAGTAATCGGCTTCCGTAGCCATCCCGAGGTCGCCATGGAGTGCTTCGGCCGGGTGCATGAAGAAACTCGGCGTGCCAGTGCTCGCAAGGGTAGCGGCGATCTTGCTGCCGATAAGACCCGACTTGCCCATCCCGCACACGATCACGCGGCCTGAGGAAACGAGGATGTCCTCGACTGCCCCCTCGAAATCAGCGCCCACGCGCTCAATGAGGTCGGCTACGCCCTGCGCCTCGGCGGCGAGTACCCTGCGGCCGGCTTCCGCGTGCTTTCGTGCCGGGCTGAATGTGGCGTCACTGAACGACATGGCTGCTTGTCATCGTTTCTACTAGGGGCCTGTACATGTCCTCGAGGCTCAGCCCGTGTGCTGCGAGCACATGCTCCGCAGCCTCTCGGGCGACGCCACGCCCACCTGGGCGGGTCAGCACGACGTCAGCTGCGGCGAGCACTACGGGGTGGGCATCGCTGGGCGCGTAGAACCGGCCCACGATACCCGCAAGCGGCAGATCGACGACGTCGTCTCCGACGTACGCTACCTCTTCGCTAGAAATACCCTGCTCCCCCGTGATGGCCGCAAGCGCCTCGATCTTCCCTAGCGTACCGGTCACCGCGACATCGAAGCCGAGCTGCTTGATCCGTGCGTCGAGCGGTGCGCTCGTCTTCCCTGACAGGACGCCGCAACGGATCCCGTGTACACGCAGGAGCGACACGGCGAGCCCGTCCTGCACATGGAAACCTTTGACGGCCTCGCCAGACCCGTCCATCCAGATGGTGCCGTCGGTGAGCACACCATCAACGTCGAAGAGGACGAGCTTGATCACGCGATGTCCAGCGCCGGGAACGACTTAACGAGATCATCGATCGCCTTGACCTGCCCGAGGAACCCTTCGAGCGCGCTCAGCGGCAACGCGCTCGGACCGTCGCACCGTGCGTTGTCCGGGTCCGCGTGCGCCTCGACGAACAGCCCCGCGATGCCGAGCGCCATGCCGGAGCGGGCGAGTTCGACAGCCTGACGCCGCCGTCCTCCGGAGGCGGCGGCGCCAGCCTCGCGGCGCTGCAGGCTATGTGTGACATCGAAAATCGCGGGTGCACCGCCGCACGCCTCGACCATCTCACGGAAGCCGAGCATGTCCACCACGAGGTTGTCATAGCCGAACTGCGAGCCGCGCTCGCACAAGATCACCTGCTCGTTGCCCGCCTCGGCCAACTTGCGCTGGATGTGGGCCATCTGGCTCGGGCTCAAGAACTGCGGCTTTTTGACGTTGATGGGACGACCCGTCTTCGCGAGCGCCACGACGAGGTCGGTCTGGCGGGCGAGAAACGCCGGCAGCTGCAGGACGTCCGCCACCTCAGCGACGGGAGCGGCCTGCGCGGGTTCGTGGACGTCAGTGATTACCGGGACACCGAACTCCGACTTGACGGCGGCGAAGATCTTTAGCCCCTCGTCAAGCCCGACGCCACGATATGAATCCACTGAGGAGCGGTTCGCCTTGTCGAAGGACGCCTTGAATACCAGCGGCATTTCCAGCTTGGTGGTCACCTCGACATAGCGTGAGGCCGCTCGGAGGGTCGAATCGAGGTCTTCGATGACGTTTATCCCACCGAAGATCACGCAGGGGCGGTCATTGGACACAGCAATGTTCGGCCCGACGGCCACGGTTTTTGACATGCACCGATCCTACTAGACTAAATCAATCTCACGTTCCCGATTATTGAGGATGCCCCTTTATGCGAGCTCTCGCCGTTATTCCCGCCCGATACCTGAGCACCCGGCTTGAGGGCAAACCGCTGCTCGAATTGGGCGGGCGAACCGTAGTGCAAAGGGTATGGGATGCGACGATCGCCAGCGGTGAGTTCGACGACGTCGTCGTCGCAACGGACGACGAACGGATCTTCGAGGCCGTGCAGGGGTTCGGCGGCGAAGCCGTGATGACGTCACCGGCGCTGGCAAACGGAAGCGAGCGGGTCGCCGCAGCGGCCGAATTGATGCCCGGAGAGTACGACGTCGTCGCGAACGTCCAAGGGGACCAACCGTTCGTGTCCCAGGCCGCGCTCAGCGCGTTGCTCGCCCCGTTCCGTGAGGGTGAGACTGCAGACATGACGACGGTGGGGATGCCGCTCCAACCCGGGCTCGCCGACGATCCCAATACGGTCAAGATTGTCACCGATGCGCATGGCCGTGCTCTGTACTTCTCCCGCTCCCTCATCCCGGCGAACCCGCGCGGAGTCGACCACCCGTATCTTCAACACCTAGGGCTGTACGCCTTCCGTCGCGATGTGCTGCGCCGGTTCCCGACGCTGACGCCCACGCCGCTGGAGCGGGCAGAGAACCTCGAGCAGCTCCGTGCGCTCGAACATGGTCTCGTCATCGTCGCCCGCGTCGCCGAGAGCAGCAGCATCGAGATCAACACCCCTGAGGACTACGAGCGCGCCCAGGCCTGGGTGAGCGAGCACGAGGGTGCGCAGTCCTGACCGAACGAAGGACCGAAACGACCGCTGGTCCGGACGGACGGACGGCATGTCGCAGAGGATCTATCCCCATCTGCGCGCTAGGCACTCCCCCTTCGTGTGTGAGCATCAGCACCAGACCGCGGCGGTGAGCGCGGTTGCGCGCCAGGAAGGCGCCTCCCGCGAGCCGGAGCAGCTCTGACTCGCGTGAGACGAGGTCGATGACGGAACTCCAGGGCGTGATCAGCGAGGAGTCTGCCGAGATCAAGTGTCTTAAGGCCGAGAGGTCCGCCGGCGCCAACGCCGACGGACACCGCGAGGTCCTGGCCATTCAGGCCTCCTCCGCCGAGGATGGTCCGGCTGGCTGGGCCCCTTCCGCGACCTGACCGCCCACGACCTGACCGGGTAAAAGCTCGTGACTACTGATGCCCACGCCCGGCTGCTCGCTGCGATCGGGGCGACCCTGACCGGCGCCGTGTGGTAGCGCTGCCGCATGCAGTACGCGGCGAACCTCGTGGCGGTGACCCCAAAAGCATCCGGACCGCAGGTGAAAACCCTGCTCCGCTCGGTGTCCGTCCAGCCTGACGCCGCCGGCCTGCACGCCCAGTTCGGCCGAGTGTTCAATGCCATGGCTGAGAAGCTGCCCCGCGCCGCGGCCAACTCACGGCCGCCCGGAAGGACACCCTCGCGTCAACGTCATTCCCAAAGGGCCTGTGGCGCCCGGCGTGATCCGCCAACCCGCAGGAACGCCTCAACCGGGAAATCTGCCGTCGCGCCGACGTCGTCGGAACTTTCCCGACCACACCACGCCGCGGTCAAAGCTATTGCGACTACGCCATAGTCATCGATGTCCGATTGAGCGAGACATAATCGAAGTCCGTTTAAGCCAGACCTAAGAGGCTGGTCGCGGGGACTGTCTGTGTTCCAGAGCAGCTTCCAGGAGTATCCCGGCTCGGATGTCAAAGTTATGTTCATCTCTGACCATGCGACTGATGGAAGCCATCTCAGCATCCTCCGGGAAGCCACTAGGATCCTTAAGGATTGCGTCAAGCTCCGCCACCGATGTGTACGTCCGTACTGCCCCCTTGAAGATCTCATCGATGCCGTCAACGGCGTCGCTAATCACTCGGGCACCCGATGCCACGGCATCGTATAGGCGATTATTGGCGAATCCCCATCGAGCCATGTCATCGAAGTGGTCGTTGAGGACCACGCGGGAAGAACTGTAGACCCCGGATAGGTCGTCGTTGTCTACGAAATCAGCCACGACCATGTGGGCCGGAATGAACCGCTCCCAGCGAGGTCCCCACACGCTTACGGTTTGGCCGAGCTCTAAGCAGTCGGTGACAATCTTACGACCGACGGGTTTCCGCGGCCCACCGACGAAGGACAAGCCGTATAGCGGCTTTTCGCCAGTAGCCAAATGGGGTCGGAACCGGCGGGGGTTTGTAGCTTGCGGCAGGTATCGCGCTTCGATCCCCCATTGATCTCGCACGTATTCGCACCACACTCGGGAGGCACCGAAAACGACGTCGAAACCGAGGAGTTCCTCTCGAGTAATCATGTCCGGTCGGCTGATCGCCCACAAGATATTCGTCTTCCCTGGCTGCGGACGACAGGAGTGCAGTCCGCGAATAACTACCACGACGTCATCCAGGTGGTTTGACGGCCGGGAGAATGCCAAAGCTCTATCCACCACGACTTCTTGGCCGCGAGCGGTAAGGGCCTCCGCGAGATCCGCAGCGTATGGGACATCGCCCCAACGGTCACCACCGACGGTGAAGTCAGCGCCGATCTTGATCGCCCAGCGCAGGCTGGGTTCCGAACCTATTCTTGCCCTTCGCCTAGCGAGAACCGGGACCACAGGCTGAATGTCTGGATTTCGTGGCGAAGTGAACCCCACAACCTCTAAGTCAAGGTCCCCGTAGTGGGCCTCCACCGATCTGGCGGGCACCACAGGAGGGCTCAACCACTCGGCATCTGTCGCGGCTAGAGGCGGCCGCTCCGCGAATTCGTCTGCTGAGTGGTCTACGGCTAGGGCGGACGTCTCAACAACGAACTCCCCGGCAGCGGACACGTTGAGCCGCCTTAGGAAATCCGTCACCGCGGCCTCACCCGCAAAGATCGGGTTGAATCGTCCCAGGTGCTCAAAGCTAACCGCCCGGACCACGAAGGCAGACGTCGTCAGTTCGTCGATCCCTCTGCCGCTGTGACGGCGGGCGTCGGCGACATTTAATCCTTGGAACAGAGGAATAGCGAGACTGTTGCGGCGGACGACCGCGCCCGCCGATACGACGATACCGGCGGGATCAGTCAGGAGCGGCTGCGCCGCCGCGACAGCTGGATCCTCGAGTTGCTCAATGAGCTTCGCCAGCGTGCCTTCGCGGACCTCAACGCTTTCCTTGGTGAAGAGAAGAAGCGGGCCGGCCGCATGAACCGAGCCAATATTGTAGGAAATAGCCTCGGTGTATCGCCTGGGAAGTTTGATGTACTTGAGCCCGGGTATTCCCGCCAGGGCGGCACGAAGACGCATGGACGGGCGAAAGCCCTGAAGTTCGTCCAGAACAACGAGTTCGGACAAATCAGAGCCGGCCGTCTCATGGATTCTGCGGACATTTCGAATCGCAAGCTCAACTTTGTCTGTGACGCGCATAATCACGGACAGCGAAGGAGACTTCAGCGGCTGGGTGAGAGCATCAGGAAAAAACCTACCTTGCACATTCTTGCCAAGAACCGCGTACTCCCAGTTCCCCGATTCCCGTCGAGTGATTCGGTCCTCATTCTGATCGTCCACATAGTCGCATCCGATAAACGGAAAGTACTCTATGCCCGTCGTCTTGGTTATTCGAAGGACAAGGTCGTAGTCAACCCACCGGCGAAGAGACGGGTCAAACCCGCCCAATTCTCGGACGAGGGAGGCCTTCACCACGAGAACGTTGAGATCTACATAGTTCCGGACCAGCAACTGGTTGGCCGTGATCGGCTGGCCGGTATATTCCTCTCGGGCGTTGAGCATGCGGACGGCGGAGTAGGCGGCCTTCCCGCCAGACGCAGCTAGCCCCGCGCACATGTTCCGAAGAAAGTCGGGGCGCCACGTGTTATCGGAGTCAAGGAACGCTACGAACTCGCCCCGGCATTCCTCAATTCCGCGGTTGCGCGCTGCACAGACCCCCAGATGACCCGCCTCGACCAAACGTATCCGTCCGTCACCGCTGGCAAACGATTTCACGACGTCACGCGTGCCGTCCGTGCTACCGTCGTCGACGACGATGAGCTCCCAAGATTCCAGGCTCTGCTGGCGCACCGATTCGATGGCATCTGCGATCACTGCTTCGCGGTTCCACGCGGGCATGATGATGCTAACCAGAATGCCTGATTCAATCGGAACCACTGGCACTTCGTCTACGCTTTCGAGCCACTCATTTTCTGAGGTTTCCGCCCATACCGACAGTCGCAGCGGCTTCTTTCCCAACTCATACGATTTAGCCGTCTTGGCATGGGAAATAAGTAGTGATCGAACTTCCGGCCAGCTGGGCGCTGTGCCCGGCAGATTGTGCGGAACGGGAAGGAGTCGCGCCTTATTAGGGCGGTACCGGGACAGCAAGACCGACCCCTCGGAGCCTGGTTCGGTGAGTCGAGAGGGATCAAAAAGCCACGACCAAGAGTGCTCACGCGACTCCGGGCTCCGGAGGTAAGTGAGCAGGAACTCCACATCGCCAGCCTTGTATCGATCGCGCACGTGCGCGGGAAACATTCCCAAATCGAAGAGGGGGTGGAAGCTGAGACCGACCTTCATGCCAAATTGAACGAAGTGGCGCGCAGCGATCTGCTTCGATTCGAACTCTCTACCGCACTCCGCTGCATAATACTCGGCGTCAAAGATCTCGGTGTTCAGGAGCCGCTGGCTGCGAGTCGGACCGGTCTTCGGGGTGGAGCTAGGGACACTCATCTGCAAAAATATTCCTTCTCATCGCTCTCAGCGCCACAGGGACTCTCGCATCGCTATGGCAAGGCGCTTGGACCGTCCAGTCGGCAGTGGACACCCAAGGGGATTCCTATGTTCGATGCAACCAAGCAACGACGTGGCCTACGGCTGGGCCGACTCTGGCCAAATCCAGACGGTTCGTCGCGTCTCAAAGTCTACCGGCCCCCGGCGCCAACCCCCGCACAGGTGATTCCTCTGGGCAATGCTGAGAAATAACTGCGCCATTCCTGCGGAAATACCGCCTATCTCGGCACGGTCACCGTGCTAATTTGACTCTGGTTACCGCCGTTAGCGGCCGGAAGCCCGACGATTCCATCGCCGCTTCCGCCGCAAGGTGGACGGCTATCAGGTATTCCAGAAAGGTCGTTATGGACCGCCGTAAGTTTCTCACGATCCCCCTCGCCGCGATGGCGGCCCCGGGCGCACTTCTGGCGGCCAACGCCGTACCGGCGCAGGCGGCCCTTCTACAGCCCGGCATGGCGATGTCCCCGACGGTGCTCCCGGCTGTCAAGGCGCTGAAGGGCGTGAGCCACGCCGGAACCGATGCTTTGGCACTCCGGCAGATTAAGAGTCTCAATCTCAGCTGGTACTACTCGTGGGGCTCGAAATACACCGTGACCACGACGCCCGGCTTCGTGCCGATGATCCGGAGCGCCAAAGCCTTGGATCAGGGAGCCATCAAGTTTGCTACGAGCCAGTTGCCCCTCACCAAGTCCAAGAACCTTCTGGGGTTTAATGAGCCGGACGTCCGGTCTCAGGCAAACATGACCGTAGACCAGGCGATCAGCCTGTGGCCCAAACTTCAGGCAACCGGACTGAGGCTTGGATCGCCAGCGACGGCGAAGCCCTCAAGCCTGTGGCTTGAGGAATTCATGTCCAAGGCCAAGAAACGCGGACTCCGCGTGGATTTTGTGACCATGCATTGCTACGCGTGGCCAAACGTCCAGGACTTCCTCAACAAGGTGACCATGCTGCACGAGAAGTATGGCAAGCCTGTGTGGGTGACGGAGTATGCGGTGGCGGATTGGAGCGCAACCTCAACCCGGCCCAGCCGCTATAGCAGGGCTCAGACCAACGACTTCATGCGGGCGACCGTAGCCGGAATGCGTCAAATGCCCTTCGTTGAGCGATTTGCATGGAAGACACGTTCCATTAATGACCCCGTGATGGGGCACTCTGCCCTATACAATACGGACGGCACCCTGACTAGCACCGGCCGGCTGTACGCCTCGCTGTAGTCGGTCAGGTCCAAGCGACCGTCCTGGCTACAAGGAACAGTCCGCTTCGAAACGCCACGGCGCATCGGAGCGGACTGTTCTAGTTAGACGTCCACGTCCTTCAGGAGTGGAGCCAACTCAACCGTGGCTTCAGCAAACGCTGATCTGCTGGCCCTGATTGCCTGGGGCAGTGCCATGAACGTCGCAAAGAGGTTGCGGGAGTTGTAGCCGACGATCGATGGCATCGCCAGATCAGCCTCCGACATGGAGACGCTCCCCCACGTCCCCATCCTGTGCTCCCAGTAGAAGATGTCATTGGGGTCATAGCCCATGATGGATTCCGTGGTGAGGGAGACCCTTTCCATCATGTCTTCAAAGAACGAACGGGTGATGTGGGACCCGGCGTTTACGTCATAGGCATTGGACAGCTGCTGCACGTTCACCTTGGTGATCCTCTTTTCCTGGCTTTGGTAGAAGCCACGCATCACCTCGCCTCCGAATCCCCGGATGAACAGCCCGCCTTTAATTTTGGCTCCGGTCTGGGCCAAACGGCCGAGCCACGGCGATCCGGGTCCCCGGTAATATCCGGTGGACCGGCGAAAGGCCTCCGACAGCGCATCGTCTGTTTGGTTCAATGTCAGGCGGTTGTGGATGGGCCACACCTGTGGTTCCAGCCCGTAGGCTCCGGCGATCGCGGCCGCTGCGCGGGCGTCCGATGACCCGGTCAGGTTGGCCGATTCACTGCGCACATACGTGAAGATGACCGGGCTGCTGTCCTTGGTAGCAGCGAAGACACCCCTGCTGTCCGTGCCGGCGGTCAGGCCAAGCACCGGGCGCCGCCCGTTGACAGCCAGATACCAGCGGAGCCCGTGCAGATGCGCCACCAGCGCCGCGGTTGCTTCCTCATTTGTCGTCTCCGGGCCCATTTCCTTGCGGGGCCAGAACCGCTCGACCTTTTGCTGCGGCATGATCAGCTTGGTATTGGGCGTCAGCTGAACCACGTGGTCGTAAGGCGTCGCGACTCCCGGCAGGTACTTCACATCCCGCTGCTGATAATTGCGGGAAGTAAGAAAAGGCACGAAGAAGTCAGCGAAGCGCGCACCGATGAGGTCAGCCACGATCTCGGCGTGTGACGCTGCAATGGGCGCGCCGGCTGTGGAATAAAAGACCGACCTGGACCCCATCGCGTCCTGATAAATCTCGGTCCTGCCGTCCGACTGGACAATCAGCGCGAACCTACCAGCCAGACGGTCGAGAACAGCGTAAAAATCATCGTCATTGGCCACAGCGTCCAGGAGGGCCGCCAGCACATCGCTCTCCTGATACAGTCCCCTCTCCGGGTCAAATGCCAGTCCCACCAGCGCGAGATGCCGTCCGGCAGCGGCAGCAGTGACGAACCGGGTTTCCGGATGCAGCGTCAGGTAGGCATCGCCCACGGGCACCGACGTCCAGCCGGCCAGTGACGGAGCTTCAGCCGGTGACTTAGACACGACGAAGCCATTCCTGTACAACAAGCGGTCCAGCTCCGCATTCGCGGGAAGGGAGGGCAGTAATGTCATCGTGGTCCTAGTTCTTCTTCGCGTTCCGGATCCAGCTGCCGAAGCGGCAGCTCCCGGCCATAAAATTTCAGGTGCGCCTGCTGGATGTGACTGACGAAATTGCCCCGGGACGGCGGCGCGTGTTCGTTCTCGTAACGCTCAGCAACGAAATGCGTTTTGCTCCATGCGGCGTAGCCACCACGCTCGGGATCCACACCGTTCGCGAGTGCAAAAGGCACGTAGTGGGCTTCATAGTGAAACTGATCGCCGGTGTTTTGGACGAAGTACACAGCATTAATGGGTCTGGTCTTTTGGTATAGCTTGCGCACATTGACTCGGCCGCTGTGCAGTTTCTCAACCTCCTCGTACGATGTGAGCTCGGGGAAGGCTGCGGCAGCGACTGCCTTTCGTTGCGCCAGGTGGTACCCGCCAATGGTCGTTTGGGGCGAGAAGGCGACAGCCACGGAGTTCGGGATCCGGCGAGAAAGCGCGAGCGCGCCATATCCTCCTGCACTGCTGCCGACACAGACGACCTGTGTGAAGCCGCCGGCAGCGATGATCTGGTGCACCACCCCGGCGTAGTCCGCGATCAAGTCCTGGTCGCCCCTGCCCACATACCAGCCGATTTCGAGGGAACCGTTGATCTCCAAGGTGCTGTCTGAGAGGTAGAGCCTGGCGGCGTCCAGACGATTGAGGGTCCGACGCCATTCGAACCGGGGCACCCTAAACCGGCCACGGTCCATTGCCCCGTGTAGAGAAATCACCAGCGTGCCACTGTTTGCCGGCTCAAAGAGCATCCTGAGTGGCAGTCCACCGGGGACAGCCGGCTCAATGACGATGTGAGTATCCTGCGTCGGAAGTGAAGTGACTGATGCCCCCGACGCCACAGTCAGCTTTGCGACGCCGTTATCCGAATCCCACTCAGCGGTCTGGTTCCAGTCGATTGGGACGGGCAGCGCCGCCGTTGCGCCGAGTTCGGCAGCCACCCGCGGCGCGGTCCTAGCCTTGGCCAACGGTCGCCACGAACTCCAGAACCTCGCTGTCCGGAACCTCCACTTCAGCCGGGTTGCCAGTGGTCCGTTCCAGGACGGCGGCAACCTCAGAGTCCTCCGAAGCCCACTGAACAGCTCCGCCAAAGATCGCGCCAAGGTTGCGGGCGACGGTCGTAACGGCATATGCGTGTGCTCCAGTGTGCGGGTTGAAGGGAGGCTCGGAAGCTCGAACCATTATAGTGTCCGCTGTATGTCCGCCCCGTAATTCGCGCGTGAACTGGAAGCTTGTGGGGTCGTAGACGTTGACGACCCGGGAATGGACATGGTCCGTCAGTTCCACTCGCTCCAGCCGTTGCGCAGCGAACTCGTCCAACATGTCCTCGCTGAAAGATGCGTCAAACGAGACGGTGTTCAGGATGCTGGGAACATGCATCATCCCGAGTCGGCGTCCCGCCGATCGAGATTCCTCGATGTGCCGCCACATAGCCGGCGCGCTCTCCCTAGAGGCGCCAAAATCGCCGACGAAAAGCTCGTCGATTTCGACGAGCTTCGGCCGGGCGGGCAGGAACCTGGCGGGCGCGGGGAAAGCACGCCGGCCGGAGGGAAAGTCCAGGAAGCCGCTGTGGCGGCCGTGGCTGATCTGGCGGTGCCAGTGTTCGTAGGCGGCCCGGTAGGCCACGCGATCAGGCGAGCGGTAGCCCATCCGGAAGTCGTCCATGGACAGGTTGCTGGAGCCCACCAGCGACAGCGTCAGCGGTGCTTGGGTGACCTCAAGAACTTCCGCGTCGTTCACCAGGAGCTGGTACCTAAGAATAAACTCGGTGTCTGCTGCTTTTCGAACGGTATCCCAGTAGCCCAAGCGCTCCCTGACGACGCTGACAGGAAACATCGCTGAGACGTGGGCGGGAGTTACGTAGGCTCCCCTCCAGCCGCGGTAGTGGAACATTAGATCCTCGCCTACACGAGACCATGGTGCAGAGACGAGGCGGTGGTCCTCCTGCCTGATGGCCGCCGCAACCAGCATTTCGATCTTTTGAGGGTGCTGCCAGTCGTCGCCGTCGAAGATCGTGATGAATTCGCCGGTGGCCATGGAGTATCCGATATTACGGGAGGTGTAAGCGCCCGAGTTCGGCGTATTGCGCACGACTTTTACCCGCGGGTCCGCAAGTTGCCACCTCCCGAGCCGGTCAGTAAAAGCGTCCCCGGAACCGTCGTCGACGATGATGACTTCGATATTCCGGTAGCTCTGAGCAAGCGCGGACTCGACCGCCAGATCGGTAGCTGCGTCTGGGCGGAAGACCGGCATCACGATCGTCACCATCGGCCCTTCGGTCACCGCCGGTACGGGATCCGTAGACAGCCGGAGGAAAGCCGGCTCAACGCCGTTTTTGAGCCGAATCGGTGCGAGGCCGGCGGCTTCGTACATGGCATTGATCTCTGCCATCCATCCGTCTTCCGTGCGGGACGGGTGGCGGAAAGGATTCTTTGCGTTGGCCCTGTAGAGATGGAGATCGTTGGGATTCTTGGTATCGGCGTCGTAGAGGCCCTCGAGTTCCAGGGTCTGATCGCCGTGTCCCGTCTGCGCCAGGGCATCGAGGAAAAACTCACCGCGGCGTTTGCCTTGGAAGTGTTTCGGACCCAACTTGCCGTAGACATACTGATAGATCGTGCCGGCGTTTAGAATGTCGTCCTTGCGGAGGTTTTGCCGGTAGCAGGTGTCCGCCAGTAGGAGCAGCCTGACCTTGGCGGTCGAGTCCAAGATGTTGAGGATCGATTCCTGTGCCAGGCCTCCCATCCGGAATAGCTCGAGGACATGTTCCATCTGCTGCCAGTCCCAGCGACCTGACGTCACACTTCGGGCAAGCACGTCCCGGCCGTCAAAAGAGCGGAATTTCGTCAGGCGTTGAACCAGTTTGGCGGGCGGGATGTTTGCGCCCGTACCCCACCAGTGGGCAGGTCCCACGCCCTCGGCATCCTTCCGCTCCGGAGCGGGGTTCGGTAAGGGGGCTGGCACTCTGGCCGCTCGTCGAGCCTGCCGCAGCGCAGTGTCCATCTTCACGAGTCCGGCTAGCAGGGCTACGGCCATCAGCAACAGGGCCGGGACCAAGATGAACACGGAGTGGAAGTAGGCTCCCGAGAGAGTTGTGCAGAACAGGACAGCCAGCCCGGCCGCCGCAGCCTTCTTCTTCGGGGCGAGCTTCCTGGCTCTGCGAATGAGCTGTCCAACGTTCAAGTTATTCCCCCGGGGTGACATCGAGTTGTTCATTGACTTGCAGGTGTCCACTAGTAAGAGACAGCCGAAAAATGGCTGCGGAAGGCTTGGGCGCGGGCGCCCCCAGTGTCATTCTCCACGCCGAGCTGCGGCGGTGGCCGGAAACCGTCCCATTGCTCTGCAACACTCTGCAGGAAGGTGCTGTCTTCCGGGTTCCAGGTATGGCCGCCGTGCGAACCCGCGCCGGAGTGTCGGTGCATCATGTAGTTCTGGCCGTGCGAGCGGTAGATGAGTCCGCCAGCGGCCTGGACAGCCTGGAGGAGGCACCGGTCCACGGCGCGGTGCACAGGCCTCCATCCGCCAAGCTGACGAAGCTCGTCCCGGCCCAGCATCATGGTGCCGCCGGCCACGTGGTCCGAGTACTGCTCGCCGAGCGGAGGCCGGCGGGTGGTGATATCCAGACTTTCCAGGTACACGAACTCAACCTGCGAACCAACCAGGGTGGCGCCGCTGTAGTCCTTGGCGTGAACGAGGTCGCGCAGGTGGTGCGGCCCGTACCAGTCGTCGTCGTCCATCTTGCAGACCAGATCGCCGCCGGCGGCGTTGACGCCGACATTCAGGACCTCGCCAAAAATCATGTCGGCCGGGACGGAGCGCACCAACAGCTCGCCGGGGTACGTCTGGACGGCACGCCGGACCTCCGGAAGTTCCGCGTCGAAGCCGTGCAGTACCACCACCACCTCCAGGGATTTCCAACTCTGGCGTGCCAGCTGCTCCAGGGCGGACGCCAGCTTCTCGGGCCGGCGGGTAGCGAGCACCACGCTCACGGAGGGCAGCGGGAGTAGTGGCTTGCCCAGCTCGCCCAGCACGGTGTTCCAGACGGCCTTCGGGCTGTAAAGGTCCAATGCTGTGCGCCGAAGCCCGATCGACTTTGATTCCCTCAGTACCGGCGGGTCGGCGGCGTCGAAAGCGTCAAGGTGTTCCAGGAGTTGATCACCGAGCAGGGTCCGGACTTGGGCAGCCAAATTCCGCGCCAGGAGGGGCACTCCGGCGACAGCCAGCTGGCTCAGACGCCGGGCCAGCTCACTGTCCAGGCCGCCGAAGCGGGCGCCGTCCACCACAACGTAGTTATGCGGCCGCAGGGCGGCGAGGTCCGATTCGTGCAGGACTCCCCCGGTGAGCTCGAACGGCTCGAGCGGCCGCGCAGGCTTATCCGGGTACGGCAGGAAACCCATCGGTGAAACAACTGCGATGTCAACGGGAGGCAGTACCGTCTCCGTCGGAGTCCAGACTGGCGGGGTTACCCGTCCAGGGTGGACCGGGATGTGTCCGCCCGGCTGCGTGAGCTTGCTGTCCCCCACCAATACGTCTATGGGATAGATGTCATCCGGCTCGGGCTGCAGCAGCGCCTCGGTCATGAAACTGCCCAGGGCGTCCCCGGCCAGCCAGGCGAGGTCAGCGGGCTCCGTGAAGCCCACGCGCAATCCCCCCAGCACAGGCGGACGGTTGGCAGGCGACGCGCAGCGCAGTGCCGCGAGGGCAGCAGCATGGACATTCACCCATTTGCCCCCTTCGACTACAACGGCGAGGCCGAGCCCCGGCACGGTCAGTGCGGAGGTGCCAGCCTTGGCCTGGAGGCTGCGCGGAGTCCAGGCTGGCAGTTCGTCCACCGGGAAGAGTCCCCGAATGACGAGCACAAAGCGATGCGCCCGTCCCTCACTGCGGAATAACGGCAGCAGGCCCCGGGCCTCGGCCAGCGATTCCGCCTGCACAACATAGCTGTCCCACCACAACTGTTCCGCCGCAACGCCGTGCTCCCAGTCGGTAGCTGCTGTGGGATCGCGGTGCTCCCACTCCGCGCGGGCATAGTCCAAACCCAGGTCCAACGCCAGCTTCGCCATAGGGTACGCCGCCGGCCCTACCGCTACGCTCTTGATCTGCATGCGGTCAGCTCCCGGTCCGGCCGTTGCGGGCTTTGAGGCGGACCAGGATGTAGGCAGGACCCTTGCGGGCGATCGCCCGTGCCCGTGAAAGGCCGCGGTTTGGCGCAAATCCCTGCTCCAGTCGGCGGCGCTCCACCTCCGACTTCCTGAGCCTTGCCTCAAGCTGCCGAATCCGCTCCTCGTAGTCTTGGCGGGTGGCGCCGTCCGAAAGGTCCCTCACCACGATGTTGAGGTCCAGGCTCGCCGCAGCGCCCTTGCGCAAATGCAGTTTGGGTTTGGGCCGCCGGAAGTCGTGCAGGCCCAGTGCGTTGCCCGATACCCAGCGTTCGCCACCGGCCTTGCGCGCGGCCTTCTCCGGGTCGCCTTGCTCCGACAGCCTCCGGAGGGTGCCCGTCTCCCAAAGTTCGATCGCACCGGGCTGGCCATCCACCAGCGCACGGAGGACCAGCGCCTCCGACTCCCGCAGGCTCTCAATCATTGCCTCGAGCGAATGCAGGCCCAAGGCTGTTCCGGCGCTGAGCACCAAGGTGAAGGCGGCATCAACGAGACCGGCCCCGTCAGTCCCGACGAACGAAAACCGCCGGTCGGTGGCGAGCCATTGCTCAAGCTGGGGCCGGGTGCCGGCCCCCACGAGGATTTCGACGGCGAAATCCTGGTTAGCGGAGCCAAAAAGCGATGCGACGGTCCCCGCAATCTCCAAGTCCGACGCTTTTGCGGCACGGACCAGGATCCTGACAAGGGGTGTTTCGCTTCTCGGGGTCTGCAGTGCTTTGAGGGCAAAACCAGTCTGGCGGAGTTGCTCTTCAATCGACGCTGAGACGCTTTGGACTCCCCTATCCACCGACGCCGGCTCCCACGGGAATGTGCTGGAGGCTCGCTTCCGCAACGTCGGGCTGGTTCCAGATGCCCTTGGTGTCGATGACCTGCTTGCCTTCGAGGGACGCCGGATCAACGGTAAGGAAGTCATCGTGATCGACCAGGAGCATGACGAGGTCTGCCGCGGCTATCGCTTCGACCTGGCCGTGGAGCCGCGAGAGGCCGGACCCGGCCAGCGCCGCTGGCAGTTCCTCGACGTTGGGGTCGACAACCAGGATGGTGCTCGCCGGCAACTGCTTCACGAGTTCCTGCACGATCGTCACCGACGGGGACTCGCGGACGTCGTCGATATTGGCCTTGAAGGCCAAACCCAGGACCGCAACGGTGGCGCCCGGATTATCGGCAAGGGCTTCCACTGCCTGCCGGACCACGTGGAACGGCTTGGAATCATTGACCTCCCGGGCGGTCCGGATCAAGCCGGAGTGCTCCGGGACGGCGTCCACAATGAACCACGGGTCCACGGCAATGCAGTGCCCGCCGACGCCGGGACCGGGGCGCAGCACGTTGACGCGCGGGTGGTGGTTCGCCATTTCGATCAGCTTCCACACGTCGATGCCCAGCTTGTCGCAAATGATTGACAGTTCATTGGCGAAGGCGATGTTGACGTCACGGAACGTGTTCTCCACCAGCTTGGTCATCTCGGCGGTGGTGGCATCCGTCAGCAGGATTTGCCCCTGGCAAATGACTTCGTAGAGCCGCTTGGCCAGCTGTGCGCCTTCCTCCGTGAGGCCGCCAATGACGCGGTCATTCGTGACGATCTCAATCATGATGCGTCCGGGCAGCACGCGTTCCGGGGAATGCACCACGTGCACCTGCCCGTGGCCGCCGGCGGCGTCGAGGGACAGGTCCGGGCGGAGTTCCATGAGGTAGGCACCCAAGCGCTCCGTGGTTCCCGGAGGTGAAGTCGATTCCAGGACCACCAGCTCGCCGCCTCGGAGCTTCGGCGCCAGCGCCTCAACGGCGCTGCGGAGGTAGGAAAGGTCAGCGCCTTTGCCCTCGGCCAGCGGGGTGGGCACGGCGATAATGTATGCATCCGCGGCCGGCACCGTGGTCATGGCCACCAAGTACCCCAGGTTGACCGCGCCGGAGACCACCACAGCCATGTCGGGCTCCACAAAGGGCACTTCGCCGCGGTTGACAGCGTCAACGGTCGACTGCTTCACGTCGATGCCGGCCACGTGCTTGCCCTTGGCCGCAAAACTGGCCGCCGTGGGCAGGCCGATGTAGCCGAGTCCGATGACCGCAACATCAAAAATCGTCTCGTCCATGTCTCCCCTAAACAGAAATGTGGTCTTCGGGCGAACCGAAGAACTGAATCTTTGAAGAAGCCAAGAGCTCTTCATTGGTAATGGGCCAGGTGTGCGAGGACACGTCAGCGCTGCGCATCTGGCAGTAGTTGAATCGGTCCGCCGAGTAGATCCGGCCACCCGCCTCGATCACGTCGCTAAGGAAGCGCGAATCTTCTCCGCGTTGCAGCGGCTCGAAAGGAAAACGTCGGAACGTGTCCGTGGCGGTGAAAATCGTGGGACCGGAGACGGCTTCGACGTATCGGTGCTCCAGCTGCGGATTTCGCAGGATGGTCGCCCCGGCACCGGCAAGGTGCATGTAGTGCGCCCGCTTGCCCACCACCTCGGCTTCGGAGTACATCAAAGCGTGGACCTGGTCGCCCAGGTAGAGCGGGCTGTAGACGTCGTCGTCGTCCCATTTGGTGGCGAACCGGCCGTCCGCGCGCTCTACGAGGGAATTGAGGCACTCACCTAGCGTCGTCTGCTGCGGTTCCTGGAGGACGACGACGTCGGCTATGCCGACTTCGAGGCACTTTCGCCGGAACACGGCGTCGTCGAGCTCAAAGCCATGGGCGAGGTAGACCAGTTGGACATCGACTCCCTGCTGGGCGGCAACACCGGCAAGGACATGGTCCAGCTGCTGCGGCCGGAAACTTGACACCAGGACGGATACCTGGGGCCGGGCTGCCGGTGAGGACAACGCAGGCTGCGCAGCCGCCGCGATGGCCTGCGCCCGATGGCTGTACGTGTGCTCGGCCCAGATCCTGCGCTGGGCCTTGTGGACGAGGCGTTGTGCATAGTCCGGGTTGGCGGTGAGGGCCTTCAGCAGGTGGGTGGCGGCCTCGCGGGTCTCCGCCGTGGGAATCTCTCCCTCCGGGAAGAACTCCGTGATGGCCACGCTGGGGGTTGACACTACGCACGTCCCGGCCGCCGTGATCTCAAAAATCCTCCGGGCGCACATCGATGGCGAGTCCGTAACGGAGTTGACGTTGAGGAACACCTTGTACGCCTTGTAGGCGGTGAGCATCTGCTTATAGGACAGCGACCCCACCACATGCTTCTTGAGAAGTCCGGGGAACTGGTACTGCGGTTCCCCGCCCAGCTGCCGCGAAAAGATCTCGAACCCCGGGCGTTTACCCGCCGTCGCGTCCACGGCCGCGCCCAGCAGATAGTCCATCTGCCGCCGGCGGTCCTCATACTTGTGGGCAAAATACATCCCGGCGAAGGCGACCTCCCGGGCGTGCCAACCGTGCCGGGGCCTGGCGGGGTTGTGGATCCGCGGCTGCGCTGCGAAGGGCAGCACGGATACCCGGCTGTGGCCCAGGTCCGACCGGTAGCGTGGGAGCATGTTCGCGTCGGTGGTGAAGACGTGATCGAACAGTCTGGCGGCGGGGAGGAAGTCCTCGTAGTGCGGCGGATCCTCCTTGTTCCAGAAGACCGCCGGCAGTTCGGCCGCCCGGCAGCCTGCGATCAGTTCACGGAAAGCGCTCGAGGGTCCTGCGGGGCCAGTGATTTTGCCCCGCCACAGCCCGGCGTTCCCAGCCCAGGCGGACTCGACAACGACGAAGTCCAGCGCCTCGTCACGGAGCTGGACCTCCCAGCTGTCCGGCCTGAGCGCGACGACGGTCCACTCGGCGGAAAACGCCGCCGCGGAAAAATCATCCATGATGATGCCGACGCGCAATTGGGGGTTGCGCGGCTGCCCCGCACCGATGGACGCCTCCCTAAAAACAAGGCGACGGCCACGTCCCAGCCCGCGCCACGCGCCCTCCGCGCCCCGGACGCCGGCCAGGCTGGCCTCGTCACGCTCGGATCCGCTGCGATGCAGGTAGCTTTTGACCTGTCCCATGCCGCCTTGGCGGGCATGCCACAGGGCGCGGCGCCAGTAGGCAGTTTTGTCTCGAAATCCCATGGCTTAGCGGGACCGCTTCCAGCCGTTGGGCAGCAGCGTGGTGCGCATTTCCGGCAAGCTCGCCATCAGCTCGGCGCGGATCTTTCGGCCATAGTCGGCATTGCCCTCGTTGATGCGCCAGATGAAGTTCTTATATTCCTTGGCCACATCTTCGGGGGTTCCATCCATAATGAAGTCGCCCTTGTCGATCCAGATGGCGCGGTTGCACATGTCGGTAATCGTCCCCAGGCTGTGGCTGACCACAAACACGGTTCCCGCCTGGTTAGTCACTTGCTCCATCCGCTTTTTGGAGCGGTCCTTGAACTGCGCGTCACCGGTATTGAGCGCTTCGTCCACGAGGAGGATCTCCGGGTCCACGGCAGCGGCGATCGCAAAGCGGAGACGGGCGCCCATGCCAGAGGAATACGACTTCATCGGGTGGTAGATCTCGTGTTCCAAGCCGGACATTTCGACGATGTCATCGAACTTCGCATCAACTTCAGCGTGGCTCATCCCCATCGCCAAACAACCCAAGCGGATGTTCTGTGCGCCAGACATGGAAGTGATCAGGGCCGCGTTGACACCGAGCAGAACCGGATTGCTGGCGGCATAGACCGTACCCTCGTCCGGAATTATCAGGCCCGCCAGCACCTTCATCAGGGTGCTCTTGCCGGAGCCATTGCGGCCGATAACGCCAATGGAGTCCCCTTGATGGGCCACGAAGGACACTTTGCTCAGCGCCGTCGTCCGCACCTGGGCATCGCCGCGGCGGGAGGCCCGCCATGCCTTCAGTCCGGACGTCGGAGCATTTGTCCTTCCTCCTGACTGATTTTTGGTCCGGTAAACGACCGATATTTCGTCCACCACCACGGTGGGATCCGTCAGCGGCTTTCCGGATACCTCCGAAACCTCAGACACGTCCATATCGCTCCTCTCCGCGCCAGAAAACTATGAGCCCCACAGCCACCGACGCCAGTGCCCAGATGGACAACACAGCCCACGTGCGCCAGGAAGGAGTGGTGTCGTACAGCACCGAGTCACGGATGATCTTGATGACCAGGTATACGGGGTTGTAATCCATGATGGTGCGGAGGACCGGGTGATTGTCGAAGCGGTCCTCTGCGAAGAAGACCGCAGAGGCGTACATCCACAGGCGCATCACAAAGGAGAGCAACATCCCGAGGTCTGGGACCCGCAAGAGGAGTGGAGCCAGCAGCATCCCGATCCCCAGATTGAAAAAGAACTGCAGAGCAATCGCAGGGAAGATCAGCAGCCAGCGCCAGGAGATTACCTCGGCCGGGGCCGTGAAGATGATGAAGAGCAGCATCACGATGGTCACCGGGATGTTGGACAACAGTTCCCGGACATTAACCGCGAGCGGCAGTGCCGCCCGCGGAAACTGGAAGGCTCGGATCATGGACGTGTTGCTGGTCAGCGACTTCGCCCCTCCGGTGATGGAACGGGTGCTCATTTGGAAGGTGAAAGTACCAATCAGCAGGTAGCCGATGAAATTGTCGATGCCCTTGCTTGTGCCCAGTAAGAGGCCGAAGATCAGGTAGAAACTCAAGCCGTTCAGCAACGGGGTGAGGACCAACCAAGCGATTCCCAGGTTCGTCTTGTCGTGACCGCTGGCAACGCGTGACCGGGCATCGAAGTAAATAAAACTCCGCCGGTCCCAGAGCTGCACCAAGTAATCCAGCAAATCGGGCCGCTGACCCACCTTGCTCAGCCGGGCGAGGTTCACGGGCACGGAGACGGTGGGAGCCTCAGCCTGTTCCTTGATGCTCATCAGATGGTCACTCCCAGCTTTCCCAGCTCTGCTGCCAAGGCCGCCACGTTGGCAGCCCATGTTCTTTCCCTCAATACCCGGGACCGGCCCGCCGCGCCCATTCGCTCCGCAAGCTCAGGGTTCGACAGCAATTCCCTCACCGCCTCAGACAACGCCACCGGATCGTCAGCTGTGGCCAAGCGTCCGGTCACCCCGTCCTCGACGATTTCCGCCAGGGCCGGCAGCTTGCTCGCCACCACCGGGCGGGCACAAGCCAATGCTTCCACTGGTTTGAGGGGCGTCACGGACTGGGTCACTGCGAGGTCCTTGCGTGGCACCACAAAGACATCCAAAGCCTGGTGGTAGCGCACCGCCTGATCGCGCGGTACCCGCCCGGTGAAAATGATGCGGTCGCCATAGCCTGACTGGCGGGCTTGAACCTCAAGCGCGGGGCGGGAGACGCCGTCTCCCACAATCAGCAGCTTCAAGTCCGGCAGGCGCGGGGCGAGCAGTACAAATGCCTCGATCAAGCAATCGAGGCCTTCATAGGCTACCAAACTGCTCACAGTCCCGATGTACTGGCCGGCTTCGTTAAGGCCAAGCGCACGGCGTGCGGAGGCGGTGTCCAGGGGTTCGGCAAGAAAATCGCCACCCACGGCGTTCGGGGCAATAAGGACTTTGCCTCCCGGAATGCCGGCTGCGACGATGTTGGCCTTCATGGCACCGCCCAGTGTCACTACCAAGTCGGCATTCCGCATGACCTCAGCCTCGCGTTGCTGGAACAGTCGGTAGCGTTCGCTTTGCTTGGCCGCCGGTCCCCGCGTCGAGGCCCAGGTGTCGGCCAGTTGCCCACGCACCTCGTACACCCACGGAATGCCCACGGCCTGGGCCACGGCACGGACCACCAGGGCGTTCACGAAGTGGGTCGTGGTGTGCAACATGCTGGGCCGGAACTCCAACACGACGTCCAGCAGTTCCGCGGCCTGTTGCTGCAGCCGTGCATCCATGGTTGCAGCCAGCTGCGCCGGGAGGAGCCGCCGGTAGCGGACGCCGTCCACCACGTCGAGTGGCTTGGCGAGGATCTTGCCCACTTGGACGGGATAGCCCAACCTGGTCACCGCCTGGACGTCCCAGCCGGCAGCCTGTTGCGCGGCGAGGATGGAGTGGGAACGCTGCGCATAGCCGCTGGAGGTATGCGGCAGCGAGTTGGTGAGCAGATGCAGCACGCGCCCCGGGACGGCGGTGTAGTCCACGCGGTCCAGTACCGGTGCCGCGCCGTTGAGGACGCTCAGTTCAGCGGCCAGCCGGGCTCGCTGGCCACGTCGCGCGCGGCCATCACGCGCCAGGACCGCGACGGCGTCGCTGACGGCGCCGTCGTACCAGAATCGGCGGGCGCGGGCACCTTCCAGTCCCGGCGCGCCTTCCGCGCGGCCGAGAAAGTCATCGGCCAAGTCAGGCAGCTGGGCGGCGAGTGCCACGTCGGCGAGGCGCCGGGCGGGCTCCCCCGCGGCGGCGGAGGCGAGCAGGAGCCGTCGCTCAACCTCGGCGGCGTCGCCTTGTACCAGCGAAGCGAGCAAAACGGCAATTGCAGCCGAGTCCCCCGGGGCCAGGCGCGTGACTCCCGCTGCGAGGGGCCCTACCAGCCGGGCTGGAAGCCGGCGGCTGAGCTGCAGGAGCAGCAAGAACGGATCGTCGCTCAGATGGGTGCCAGCCACCCCCGCGGCCAGCCGGATATTGCGGAAGAGCTGGGTCATCGGGAAGCGACCGGCTCCCGGTTGAGCAGTTTTGCGATCAGCTCCATGTACTGCTCCGCCAGCAGGGAATAGTCGGCGTGTTCCTTGACCCACTGCCGGCTGGTCTCGTCCCGCACCAAGCGGGAGCGGTCGGCGGCTAGCTCGCGCCACAGTTCCGCCACAGCCTCCGCACCGCTGGGCACGATGTCGCCGGCCTGGGCATCCGTGATGATGCGGGCGGCTTCGCCAATGACGATTGCCGTGACGTGGCGGCCCAGGGACAAGACCTCGTAAGTCTTGGACGGGACGGTCGTCTCGAACGACTTCCAGTCGTCCCTCAACGAGACGATGCAGGTATCGGCAGAGGCGTAGCGCTCCAGCACATCCGGACCATGCAGGGACGGGTGGAAGGTCACCGGGGCGTTGAGCTCCCGCGCCAGCTTTTGCAGTGCCGGCTTCCGCGTGCCGTCCCCCACCAAATGCAGGTGCATGCTGTCACCCACCAGCGCACTGGCGCGGATAATGACTTCCAGGCGCTGGCTGGCACCGTGGTTGCCGAGGTAAAGCGCCTCAAAGGTCTCGCGTTCCGGCTCCGGCGGGGACAGCACCGGGATGGTGTCCACATGCAACCCGTTGCTGACAGTTGCGACGTTCTTAATGCCGCGTCCGCGCAGGGTCTCGGCGAATCCTTCGGTCACGGTAACTACCAGGTCGGCTCGATGCTGGATGAAATCGACGGCCACCTCAACCACGCTCTTGACGCGGCCCTTCACCATGCGCGAGTCGCGGGCCAGGTCCGGCCAGGCGTCCCGCATCTCCACGATCAGGGGAACCCGGCGGAGCCTTGCCAGCAGATAACCGGCGGCAAGAATCGGCAGGCTCGGCGCGGTGGCAATGACGACGTCGGACCGGCGGCTGAACAGCCCGGCCGGAACGGACATGGCGGCGGAGAAACAGTGATCGATGAAGCGCGTCAGCTGCGAGTTCCCGTGCGGCAGGTACGGGACCCGACGGATCAGCTCGGTGAACTGGCCCTTCTGGCGCCGGAACGCGCGTCCCGCCACCTCGGGGGCGAGCTCGCGACGGCCGGCCGGGCCGTGGGCCACCGGCGTGATGACCTCAATGTCCCAGCCGGAGGCGCAGAATTCCTTCAGCAGGGCCGTCCAGCGGCGCTGCGGCGGGCTGCTCTCCGGCCAGTAGGAATGGACCAGCAGGCTGACCTTTACGGGGCGACCTTCTGCCTCCGGAAATTTGGAAGCATTTGGGCGGACTCCGCTGGCCACGCTAGCGACCGCCCTTGGAGGTCACGCGGCCTTTGGTACCCAGGGCCCGGAAGTAGGCAAAGCCCGCCGCCAGCAGGACCAGGACGGTAGCTACTTGGACGCCGAAGGGGCTCCCCGCCGCGGCGGTCACCGCAGCCTGGACGACCGGGGAGGATTGGATCACCGGGTCTTCCTTGGCCGGCTGCGGCGCGGAAGTCTTCGAAGGGGCAGCCGACGCTGGCGTGGCCGAGGCTTTAGCCGAGGGAGTCGCCGTCGGCGTTGGCGTGCTTTCCTCGACGGTCGGTGCGGGCTCCGCTGGGGGAACAACCGGAGCCGCCGGAACGGGCGGCTGAACCGCCGGTACCGGTGGCAAGTAAATCGGTGCTGCAGGGGCGGATCCGGCAGGCGGAACTACCGGCACCACCGGGGCGGGCGCCGGCGACGACGGCGCAGGCGCCGGGGCGGGCGCCGGAGCCGGAGCTGCGGGCGTGGTCGGCGCGGGAGCAGGAGCCGGCTCAACCGGCGCCGGAGCGGGATCGGAAGGTGCTGGTTCCACGATCACGATGGGATCAGGGGCCGGCGTTGAGGCATCGTCTGCGAACGCGGGGGCCGCACCAAGGCTGAGGGCGAGGGTGGCGGCTGCGCCGAGCGCCGCCGTCGTGGTCCTGAGGGCGGTCCGGCGACCACCGCAGCGAGATGAGTTCAATGTTCCCCCAAGCAAAAAATCCTGTTCGGTACGTCGTAAGGTTCTTCGTCGCACTTTACGTCGGGGCCGCAATATTGAGACGGCACCGAGAGCATCCTACCGGTTCACAGACACTTCACCGAATATTGCCACGGTCTTATGAGCCGGAACCAATGGACGCGACGAACTCCGCCAAGGTGTCCCCGCGCAGCGCTCCAGCAACCTTTGCGATGGCGTCGTCGTCGCGCAGGACAATGGATTGACCGTCCGCCGAGGTTCCGATTCCCGAGGTAGGCAGCGTAAAGCTGACCACGTCTGCCGTCCGGACATCGCGCAGCCCTACCGCCAGGGAGGCTACCGCAGCCGCGTCGAGGGACTTGTCCACGCTGACGTACGGCGAGACGGTATCCACCAGGCTGCTGATCCTGACCGGATTGGTCAGCGTCTCCGCCGTGAGGAACTTGGACATGAGGGCCTTCAAGAATAGTTGCTGATTCTTTACCCGCTGATAGTCGCCGTCGCTGAACGCTTTGCGCTCACGAACGAATGCCAAGGCCTGTTCACCGCTGAGCTGCTGCTTTCCCGCGGTGAACGAGAACTGCTTGGTATTGAAAGCCGTTGGCACGTTGACGTTGACGCCGCCCAGGGCGTCGGTCATTGCCTTGAATCCTTCAAAGTCGACCACGGCTACATGGTCGAGTCGGGTATCGAACATACCTTCCAAAGTCTGGACGACCAACGGAATGCCGCCCAGTGCCATGGCAGCGTTCATCTTGGCCTCGCCATGCCCGGGAATTTGCACCCAAGTGTCACGCATGACGGACATCATGTAGATGTTCTTGCGGTCCGCGGGGATATGCACCCACATCATGGTGTCCGACCGCTGGTCCGACGCGCCGCCGGCCTCCGCGTCACCCAGCGCCGCGGCACGGCTGTCACTTCCGAGCAGCAACAGGTTTACGGCATCGGTTTTCGTTTCGGCCGGGCGCGCAGATTCCGCCGGAAAGGCCTGCTCGATCTTCTGGGACTTCGAGTTGAAGCTGTTCGCCAGGTTGAAGGCGAAAATCCCCGCACCGACGGCTACGACAAGAAAGAACGCGACGACGCCGAGAAGGACGTTGCGTGCGGTCTTCTTCCTTTTCGTCCGGGACCGCTGGGCGTCCTCATAGGGAGCCTGGTCTGCGGTGTCAACGGGCATCAGTGAGTTCCCTACTCTTGTAACGACTTCTTGTAACGCTGGACAGAAACAGCTCGGCCTATTGTGCCACGGACGGCTGGCTCGTTCCGGTTCGAAGCGGTGTTGGGCGCCGGGATAGGCTTGAACTATGCCTCAGACCCGCTTCCCGGCGTCCGCACGTCCGCTTCGCCTTCTCGCAACCGCCGCCGCAGCCGGGCTGGTGCTCACTGCCTGCTCCCCCGTCGTCGACGTCGCCCCGGCCAAGGATGCGGCGAACGCCGCCTGCGCACCCATGATGCTGGCGCTGCCAGACAGCCTTGGCGATGCGAAACTGCGCAAGACCAACAGCCAGGCGACGGCGGCGTGGGGCGACCCGTCCCTCGTGGTCCTGCGCTGCGGCGTCAACGTCCCCGGCCCCACCACGGACCGCTGCGTCAGCGTCAACGGCGTCGACTGGGTGATCAAGGAAGGCAACCCGGTGTGGACGCTGACCACTTTCGGGCGCGAGCCCGCCACGGAAATCCTGATGGACCCCAACAAGATCAGCTCGGCCACCGTGCTGGCAGAGCTCGCCGCCCCGGCCGCGAAGATCAAGGCAGACCGGAAATGCGTGGGCCAGGAGGACCTGCAGAACCTGCCGACCGGCAAGTAGCGACCCCGGTGGGTGGGCCCACGCCGGCAGGGTTCCCTGGCCGAAGCGGAGCGAGGTGAGGGTGCCGGTGGGTGGGCCCACGCCGGCAGGGTTCCCTGGCCGAAGCGGAGCGAGGTGAGGGTGCCGGTGGGGACTAGCGCAGACCGGTCTTGCGGTGCAGGGCCAGATAGATCAGCTCGTCGATCAGCTCCGCGTAGCCCAGCCCCGAGGCCTTCCACATCTGCGGGTACATGCTCTTCGGCGTGAAGCCGGGCATGGTGTTGATCTCGTTGATGATCAGTTCGCCCTCGGGCGTGTAGAAGAAGTCCACCCGGCTCAGGCCTTCGGCGCCGACGGCGTCGAAAGCGACCGCCGCGAGCTCGCGGACCCGGGCGATGGCCTCGTCGGGGAGGTCGGCCGGGCAGCTGAGCGCGGCGGCGTCGTCCTCCACGTACTTGGCGTTGAAGTCGTAGAAGTCGTGGCCGCCGCCGGCAACCGAAATTTCGCCCGGCATGGATGTGCGGGGCGCATCGGTCCCGCGACCTTCCAGCACGGCGCATTCGATCTCGCGGCCGACGATGCCGGCCTCGATCACCAGCTTGGGATCGTGTTCCCGGGCAGCCTCGATCGCGGCGTCCAGTTGCTCGAGCGAATCCACCTTGGAGATGCCCATCGAGGAGCCGGCCCGCGCGGGCTTGACGAAGACCGGGAAGCCGAGCTGGTCCACGCGCTTGCGCACCAGCTCAGGGTCGGTGAGCCACTGCCGGTCCGTCACCGTGATGTAGGGACCCACACGCAGGCCGGCGGATTCGAAAACCACCTTCATGTAGTGCTTGTCCATCCCAACGGCCGACGCCAGCACGCCTGCGCCCACGTAACGGGTGTCGGAGAGCTCCAGGAGACCCTGGATGGTGCCATCCTCGCCGAATGGCCCGTGCAGCAGCGGAAAGACCACGTCCACCGAGCCCAGCTCCTGCGGGACCTGGTTCGGGGATGCCACAATCAGCTGGTGCTCCCCGCTGATCTCGGCCAGCGTCACGGTCTGATCCGACGGCGCCACTTCCGGCAGCGAGGAGGCGGAGAGCGACCAATCCTTGGTGTCTCCCGAGGCCAGTACCCACTGGCCGGTCTTGGCAATCCCGATCGGGATCACCTCGTATTTGGTCTGGTCAATGGCGCCGAGGACACCGGCCGCCGTGACGCAGCTGACCGCATGCTCGCTGGAGCGGCCGCCGAACAGCACCGCCACCCGGGGCCTGGACCGGCCGGACCGGGATTCTGTTGCTTCGTTGATCTCTGACACTCTTAGTAGTCGCCTTCGGATTTCAGGTCCCGGGACAGCAGCCGCGGTCCCAGTTCGTCTACGGACAGTTTTCCGGCCAGCACCGCGACGACGGCGGCGGTGATGGGCATCTCGACGCCCAGCTTGCCGGCCAGTTCGTGCACGGCCTGCGCCGACTTAATGCCTTCGGCGGTCTGCGTCATTTCGGCCGTGACCTGCTCCAGGCTCAGGCCGGTGCCCAGCAGCCGTCCGGCTGTGTGGTTCCGCGACAGCGCGGAGGAACAGGTGGCGACGAGGTCGCCCAGGCCGGCAAGGCCCGCCATGGTCCGGGCTTCGCCGCCGAGGGCCAGCGTCAGCCGGGACGTCTCGGCGAGGCCCCGGGTGATCACGGAAGCCTTGGTGTTGTCGCCCATTTGCTTGCCTTCGCAGATGCCGACGGCCAAGGCAATGATGTTCTTGACGATGCCGCCGATTTCGACGCCCACCACGTCCGCCGTCGTATACGGGCGGAAGTAGGGTGCCGTGCAGCTGCGGGCCATCCAGCCCGCCGCCGCAGCGTCCGAGCAGGCCACGACAGACGCCGTCGGCTCCTCACGGGCAATCTCCATGGCCAGGTTGGGACCGGAAACGACGGCGACGCGCTCGGCGGGGATGTCCAGCTCCTCGCAGATCACCTCGCTCATCCGGGCATCCGAGTGCAGTTCCAGGCCCTTCATCAGGGAAACCACCAGCACGCCGGGTCCGATCAGGTCCTTCCATTCGCGCAGCTGGAGCCGTAGCGTCTGGGCGGGGACGGCCAGGACCACGAGGTCGGCGCCGTCGAGGACCTCGGCCACGTCGGTGGAGGCGGTGATGCTGGCGGGCAGGGCGATGCCCTTGAGGTACTGCTCGTTGCGGTGTTCGCCGTTGATCTGGTCCACGACGGCGGCGCGGCGGCCCCAGAGGCGGATGCTGCGCTCGACGCCGGAGGCGGTGGCCGCGTCGGCGAGGACCTTCGCGAAGGTGGTCCCCCAGGATCCGGCGCCAAGCACGGCAACGCTCGTGGCCGAGTCGGTGGCTTCCGCGGCGGACGGCTCCGCCGTCACTTGGCACCATCCGTGGCGGTGCCGCTGCCCGGGGTGGTGTCCGGGGCTGCGCCGCCGGGCTTCCCGCCGCGTTCGATGAAGCGCCCGTGGGTGGACTGGTTGTGCGCCGAGGGGTCCCAGCGCACCAGCGGCGGCTGTCCGCCGCGCAGGGTTGCCAGCAATTCGGTGATGGCGTCCATGATCACGTTGGTCGCTTCGGTCAGCGTCGCCTTGTCCAGGGGCCGTCCGGCGAAGGCACTCAGGTCCACCGGGTCGCCCACCAGCACGCGCGAGGTCTTCCTGGGAAAGATGTGGAAGCGCTTGGCGTAGCGCGGAAAGACCTCATGCGCTCCCCAATGCGCCATCGGGACCACCGGGATGCCGCTTTCCAGCGCCATCCGGGCCGCTCCGGTATGGCCCTTCATCGGCCACAGTTCCGGATCGCGCGTCAGCGTGCCCTCGGGGTAGATGATGATGGCGCCGCCCTCGTCCACGACTTCCTTGGCGACCTGCAGCGAGCGGTTGGCACCCGCCGTCGAGCGCTCCACCGGCACCTGCTTGGTGTTGCGCAGCACCGAACCCAGTACCGGAACCTTGAACAGGCTGCCCTTGGCCAGGAAGTGCGGCATCCGGTTCTGGTTGAAGAGCATGTGCCCGATCACCAGCGGATCGATCTCGGTGCAGTGGTTGGGCACGGCGATGAAGCCGCCGGCGGGAAGTTTCTCCAGCCCCTCCCACTTCTTGTTCATCAGCAGGTTCATGACGGGCCGGACGATGCCGGCCACGATGACAAAGGTGATGTGGCTCTTGGCCGTTTCCTTCACGGGGTCCCCGCTACCGGGCAGACGTGATGTCGAAGTCGGCGCCCAGGCCGGCGAGCTTCTCGGTGAAACGCTCGTAGCCGCGGTTGATGATGTCGATGCCGGTGACCCGGGAAGTGCCGGTGGCGGCCAGGGCAGCGATCAGGTGGCTGAAGCCGCCACGCAGATCAGGCACGTCGATGTCGGCGCCCTTGAGCTGCGTGGGGCCGGAGATGACGGCGGAGTGCAGGAAGTTGCGCTGGCCGAACCGGCACGGGACGCTGCCGAGGCATTCGCGGTGGACCTGGATGCTGGCGCCCATCCGGATCAGGGCGTCGGTGAAGCCGAAGCGGTTTTCGTACACGGTCTCGTGCACAATCGAGACGCCCTCGGCCTGGGTCAGGGCCACCACCAGCGGCTGCTGCCAGTCGGTCATGAAGCCGGGGTGCACATCGGTTTCCAGCACCAGCGGGTTGAGCTTTCCGCCGGGGTGGTAGAAGCGGATGCCGTCCTCGCCGATGTCCATGCCGCCGCCCACCTTGCGGTAGGTGTTCAGGAAGGTCATCATGTCGCGCTGGGTGGCGCCTTCGACGAAGATGTCGCCGCGGGTCACCAGGGCGGCGGAGGCCCAGGACGCGGATTCGTTGCGGTCGGAGAGGGCCCGGTGGTTGTAGCCGCCCAGGTCCTGCACCCCCTCGATCCGGATGGTGCGGTCGGTCTGGACGCTGATGATCGCGCCCATCTTCTGCAGCACGGCGATCAGGTCGACAATTTCCGGTTCGGTGGCCGCGCCGGACAGTTCGGTGATGCCCTCGGCGCGGGTGGCGCTGAGCAGGACCTGTTCGGTGGCGCCAACCGACGGATAAGGCAGCGCGATCTTGGCGCCCTTGAGGCCGTTCGGCGCGGAGATGTGGATGCCGCCCGGGCGCTTCTCCACGACGGCGCCGAACTGGCGCAGCACGTTGAGGTGGTAGTCGATGGGGCGGTCGCCGATCTTGCAGCCGCCGAGGTCCGGGATGAAGGCCTCGCCGATGGCGTGGATCAGGGGTCCGCAGAGCAGGATCGGGATGCGCGAGTCGCCGGCGTGCGCGTCGATGGCCGTGTGCGAGGCCGTCTTGGCGTTGGTCGGGTCCAGCGTCAGGTCCCCGGTAACCGGGTCCTTGTCCACCGTGACGCCGTGGAGCTGGAGCAGGCTGGTGACAACCTCAACGTCCTTGATTTCGGGGACGTTGCGCAACACGGACGGCTCATTACCCAGCAGGGCAGCAACCATCGCCTTGGGAACAAGATTCTTGGCCCCCCGAACGGTGACGCGGCCGGTCAGCGGGACGCCTCCGCGGATTGTCAGAACACTACTCATTTACCAGTTTCCTCACGACTACTCGCCCCCAAATCCTTACAAAGGCTCCAGCTAAGCATAGGAGCTAGCGTTACCGATCTGAAATACGGCACGGTGGCAGGTGGTAAGTCCGCCCCCGGTTGGCAGGCGGCCAGCTATCCACCGTTTCGTTCCAGGGCCTCTCCCAAGACGCGGGCCGTCTGGGGGAACGCACTGGGGTTCGGGCCGGCGTAGTTGAGCCGCAGGAACGGCCCGGAGGCCTCCGCCGGAAACCACCCGGCGCCGTCCGCGATCACCACGCCGCGGCCGGGGCATGCTCGCGGAGGCTGTCCACCAGCAGGTCACGCCGGGCTTTCAGCTGGTTCCTAAGGGACCGCAGGTGCGCATGCCACCCCGGCTGGGTGACGACGTCGACCGCAGCCGCCTGAAGGAGGCCGCTGACGTACATCGATTCCGCGAACCTGTCCGAGAGAATCCGCTCGGGGCAGGTCCCCGCGATGACAGCCGCGACGCGGAGCGCCGGCGACAGGCTCTTGGTCCGAACGTCCACGACGTGCCCTGACTGGTCACGGGCCGCGACCGGCGCCGCGTCCGTGGTGATGGCGCCGGTTTCCTCGAAGGCCCGGGTGAGTTCCTCGACGTCGGGGCCCTCCGGTCCGTCCGGCACGGACCCCCTCCCAGGCACCAGCATGGGCGGATCACCTGATCAGCGATTCAACACCGCCACATCCGCAGACCTGGCCGTGGCAGCCGAGCGGCACGGGGTAAGACACTAAGCGAAGGTCAACGGGCCCCGGCGCACAACACGGCCTGTCGCTTAAGCGCACTGCGCGGTGCGTAATGGCGGGGATCTGTACAATCACGGAGGCCGCGTCTGCGGCCGCACATTCCGGTCGAATCGATCGTTCCAGCTTGGGGGCCCGTTGAGCATTCCGAATTCACGTCTTAAATCACGACTTTCCTTGACGGGCGTGGGCCTAACCCTCGCGTTGCTTGCCGCGTTGACGGGAGCGCCGGCGGCGACCGCTGCGCCGGATATGGCAGGCCCGGTTCTCCTCAACCCGGTCGTCACGTCATCGACCCTGAAC
>NZ_JABFMX010000026.1:0-7355 GCF_013359735.1 Arthrobacter sp. C9C5 | reverse complement strand
GACACCCTCGGCAACTCCTCCACCGGATTCCAGGACCTCGCCACCCTCACCATCAGTGCTGAAGCACCACCGGTCGGGCCCGTTTCCGCGCCGGTCCCGTCCGTCACGGGTCTTGCCAAAGTGGGCAATAAGCTCACAGCTATCCCCGGCAACTGGTCTCCCGCCCCAGTTGCGTTGAAATTCCAGTGGTTCCGTGCGGGCGTTCCGGTGCCTGGCGCTAGGGCGGCGAGCTACCCCGTCACCGTCAGTGACCTTGGCAAAAAGATCACGGTCCAGGTAACGGGTCTCAAGACCGGCTACACCCCGGTTTCAAAGACTTCCGCGCCGACAGCTACGGTCGCGGCGGGAACATTGACGTCCACGCAGGCCCCCAAGATTGCCGGTACCCCCAAAGTCGGCGGAGTGCTCACCGCCACGCCCGGCACGTGGTCACAGTCGCCCGTGTCCATCAAATACCAGTGGTACCGCTCCGGCGTCGCCATCCCCGGCGCAACGCTTTCCAGTTACAAGCTCACCGCCGCCAGCCTGGGAAAGAAGCTCACGGTCAGGGTGACCGGGAGCAAGGCCGGCTACACCACGCTTTCAAAGACTTCCGCGCCGCTTACCGTCACAGCAGGAACTCTGACAACTACACCGGTCCCCAGGATTTCCGGAACCCCCAAGGTCGGCAGAGTCCTCACCGCCACGCCCGGCGTATGGTCGCCGTCGCCCGTGTCATTGACATACCAGTGGTACCGCTCCGGCGTCGCCATCACCGGCGCAACAGCGTTCCAGTACAAACTCAACGCCCGCGATCTGGCCAAGAAAATCACCGTCCGCGTAACCGGCAGCAAGAGCGGCTACACCGCCGTGTCGAAGGTTTCGATGCCGTCACGAGCCGTCACCGGCTAGCTGAGCTTCCCGCGCCAGCCAAAGCGGCTAGCTCGGGAAGGTAGCCGGCGACTATCGCCTCAAAGGCACAGTGCCGCCTTCGGGGCTCCCCGACGGCGGCACTGTGCTTTTCGCACCTACTTTGGACTTCTTTCCATGACAGCGTGGCGGGCGTGACCGCCAGCCGGAGGTCTCGTAGGCGCTCGGCACGATCCGAAACCTGCGCTTGCCGGAAGGTGGGCTTTTTCTCTTTATATGCCCCGGAATAAATCAGGGCGGACAAGGGGCTGCTTTGATCCTCAAAACAACACGATTAAACAGGCCTTCATGTGTTGTCTTATATGACTCGTGCTGTACATTCAATCTCGTTCACCACGATGCAATCTGAGCCGATGATTCCCAGCGAAGCGACTGGCGTCCGTGGCACGTAGATGAACTCCTTGTTCCACCTCGCCATCACACTTAATATTGGGGATATTTATGAATAATCGACGACGACCTTTGCATAGGTCTACCGTCCTGGCCGCGGCATTGACCTTGTCAATGTCGCTAGGCGCAACGCCAGTCTTAGCAAGGACCACGACCAATGTGAACGTCCTTCCCACAACTCCGACGACACAAGCGGACTCAATTCCACGCTTGGCGGGATCGGATCGTTACGCCACCTCGGCCGCGATTTCCAAGGCCAACTACGCCCCGAACGTCGATGTTGCTTACATTGCAAACGGCGGCAACTTCCCGGACGCTCTCTCCGGGGCCGCACCTGCCGGAGCCAACAAGGGTCCTATCCTCCTCGCCACCACCACCGGCATACCGGCAGCCATCGCCACCGAACTGGCCAGGCTCAAACCCAAGAAGATCGTCATTCTCGGCGGAACCGGCGCCATCAACAGCTCTGTGGCAACCGCGTTGAAGAAGTACAGCCCCAACGTTGCGCGCAGGTCTGGAGCCGACCGTTACGCCACCTCGGCCGCGATTTCCAAAGCCAGCTACGGGACGAACGTGGACGTCGCCTATATCGCTGACGGCGGCAACTTCCCCGATGCACTCTCGGGAGCCGCACCGGCAGGTGCGAACAAGGGCCCGATCCTGCTCTCCACCTCTACCCGCATCCCGGCGGCGATTGGTACCGAACTCAGCCGGCTCAAGCCCAAGAAGATTGTCATCCTCGGCGGAACCGGCGCCATCAACAGCAGTGTCGCAACGGCGCTGAAGACGTACAGCCCGTCCGTAACGCGCAAGTCCGGGGCTGACCGTTACGCAACTTCCGCTGCGATCTCGAAGGCCAGCTATGCGGCCAACGTGGACGTCGCCTACATTGCGAACGGCAGCAACTTCCCGGATGCGCTGTCCGGTGCCGCCCCGGCAGGCGCCAACAAGGGACCCATCTTGTTGGCCACCACCACTGGCATTCCGGCGGCGATTGCCGCGGAGCTGACCCGCCTCAAGCCAAAGAAGATTGTCATCCTTGGCGGGACCGGCGCCATCAACAACTCCGTTGCCTCCGCGCTTAGAAAATACTTGGACCAAGGTCCTTTGCTCCGGATAAAGCTTTCCGAATTGCCGGCCACCTCCAAATCCGTGGTGACCATCAAAGGAACCGACGGCAGGACACAAAGCGTGACCGTGGCTGGCGAAGGAGTGGTGTCCGGTCTAAGCACCGGAACCTACACGGTCACAGCATCAAATGTTAAAGTGACCGGAACAAATCTTCCGGGCACCTATTTCCCGAGCGGGTCGAAGACAGTGACCCTGTCTGCGACGGGAGAAACATCGGTAAGTTTCTCATTTGCCACGGTTATGAATCCGCAAACGATTACGGCTCCGACCGCGGACATCGTGAATGGCAAATCGCTGTACGCAACGCCCGGCACGGCCGGAACCGTTACGCTCAGAAACGGCTACCACACCGGCGACATCGTTGTAGCACCGCGTTCAGCCGCAGCGCCGCAAGGCCTGTGGATCAAATTGGTCAGCGCCCGGAGTGCAACCAGCACCTCGACAACATGGACAACGGCTTTCCCCAAAGTTGACGAGGTTTTCGCCCGCGGTGAATTCTCAACCACACTGCAATCTCCGGTGGTTCTCGATGCTTCGACAGCACCTGCCTCGGGCGGAGCCACAGCGGAGTCCGGTCGCATGGGAGACATCTTCAACCCGTTTTCAAAAGAGCTCTCCTGCGGCGCGTCGGCTTCCATGAACTTTGACGCCAAAGTCGGTGGAGACGTCACTACGGAGGTCTCGGCAAAGTGGGGCTTTAGCCGTGCTGACAACTACATCAAGGCCGCTGCGGGGGTCGAAGTGGAGTCGAGCACATCGGCATCCGTCTCCGGCGATGCAGAGTGCATCCTGGAGAAGACGGACGTCCTGAGGAATGCCGTCAAGCTGCCCACTCTTTTCATTCCTGTCGGACCTCTCGGAATATTCCAGGTTCCAGTGTTCAACAGCTTGCAGTTCACCCTCGAAGGAACGGCAAAATCGCACGCGTCGCTGGCGACGTCAGCGTCAGCAAAGGTGGAGTCATCCGTCGAAGCAACCCTGAGCAGCTCGGGACTGGCCACGAGCTTCAACCCGCCGGCCGAGACGTCCACGTTTGAGCCGCCTAACCTGACGGTGAACGGCGAAGCCAGTTTCTACCTCGGCGCACGTGTCGATATGCAGATTGCCGGTGTCGCCGGCCCGTTCGTCACCGCCGCGGTCGGACCCGAGTTGAAGGCCGACATTTCGGCGGATCCGTGGTGGAGCCTTGACGGAAAATTCAAGGCAGGAATCGGAATCGATCCGGGAGCCTTCGAGAACCTGGGATTGTCCAAGAAAGAAAAAGACGATCTCATCACTTCGACCTGGAACATTGCGCACGCGCCCGGGCCCCTGACCAGCCCGTCGCCAACACCGACGCCGGGCGGAACCGGTGGGGGCGACGGTTCAGGCACCGGTGGTGACTCCGGCATCGGCGACGGCAGTCCCGGCGTCGCCGCGCTGCGTTCGGTCGCTACCTATAACGTCGAAAGTGACCTCAAATGCTCCCTGTGGACGCATGAGGACTCCCACGGCGAGTTCTACAGCGATCGGGCCTGTGGAACCTTGGTGTCCATCGGTGACACTCTCTATGGGCCAGAGGGGATGCCTGCATCCGGAATAGACCCAGCGTCCTACACCCCGGTGTCGCAGTCAGTCACTGGAGACGGGACAGCTGCGCATCCAATCAAGGTCGAGACTGTCGTGGACGCCGGCACCACGGGCATTCGGCTGACCCAAACCGACACTTGGGTCAAAGCCAGCAATGTCATCTCCACCAGGATCAGCGTTCAAAACCGAGGCACGGCAAGCACGAGTCTTCGGCTCTACCGGGGCTTTGACTGCTACCTCGGTGACAGCGACACGGGCACCGGCGAACTGAACGTTCCCGGGCAGTTGGCCGGCTGCCTGCGCACGACCGCCAATGCCGAGGTGGTGACGCTCCGACTCCAGGGTCTCACGGCCGGAGCCACGGTCACCGAGGGACGCTATTCCAACATGTGGAGCCAAATCGGTGCACAAGGTGACCTAAACAACGCCTGCCAGTGCTTTGAGGACATCGACAATGGGGTTGCGGTCGGCTGGAACAAATCAATTCCCGCCGGTCAATCGCTGAACTTGCTCAGCGAGATATCGCTCCGTCGTCCATCGGAGTAGCGATCGGGTGAAGTTTCTTCACCATGAGGGGTCGGGTGGGTCTGCCAGTTGCAGATCCACCCGACCTTTTTGTGCTGTACGCGAGTACGTCGTGCGTGCCCCGGGTACTGCTGCGGGAACTAAGCGCGTAGTCCCCACGCCTGCGGGAATGGTCCCGGGTCCATACCCTTGGGGGAAGTCGTGCATGCGACTATCCAACGCCTCTTGGGCCGCTCGCCGGTTCCGAAGCGGCGGGCGTGAATCGAGGGGGCAATGCGCGCGACTGACGACGCTCCTGGACGCAGAGCCGTGCTTGGTGCCGCCCTCGCGGCACTGTCCTGGGCCGCCGCGGAGGCGGCATCGGGGGCTGCAGCTGGCGGCGCCGGCCCCGCGCACCCGCTGGTGCAAGCCTCCGAGGCGGGGAAGGTGCAGGCGCCGCCGTCTCCGGTTGCGGGCACCGCCCATCAAAGGCTGGTCCTGGCACCGGGGCAGCGGCCGGGCATTACGGGTAGCGAAGTCGCATCCAAACGGTCAACCGCCCCGCAGCTCGAAGGCTTTCTGGGCCAGCACGCATCCACCGCGCAGCGGCGCAAGGTGGATGTCTACATCAACTCCACTCTGGGCAGTATCCGGATAAAGGCCTACCGGATCGGTAACTACAACGGGGACGGCCAGCGACTGGTCTGGACGTCCGAACCGGTACGGGTCCGCCGGCAGCCGGCCTTCACCCTCCAGCGCAAGACGCGGATGGTGTCCTGCCCTTGGCATGTCACGACGACAGTCAACACGACAGGGTGGCCCGACGGGTTTTACTACCTGGTTCTGACCGACGGTTCAAGGCGGGAACACCGGATCCCGCTGATCGTCGAGTCAGCCTCGGTCGTGGGCAAGGCAGTTCTGGTCTTTAACGACTGCACGATGCAGGCGTACAACAAGTGGGGCGGCTACTCGCTCTACACCGGGCCAAACCGCTCGACCGCCACCCGGTCTTACAAGGTCTCCTTTGACCGGCCCTACCGGAACTTCAACGAGGTGGAGCTTCGTAACGCCCCGCTGGTCCGGGCGGCGGAGGCCATCGATGACCCCGCTCTCAAGCTCGCGTACACCACCGAGGCACGGATCAGCCGGAACCCCGCGCTGGTCAGCGGCGCCGCGGCCGTGGTTTTCGCAGGCCATTCAGAATACTGGTCCCCGTCCCTGCGGCGGACCATCGAAGGTGCGCGCGACAAGGGAACAAACATCGTCTTCTTCGGAGCGAACAACGTGTATTGGCGTACCCGGCTGGAGTCTTCCTTTACCGGGACGAACCGTGTCCTGGTCTGCTACCGGAAGGCCCGGCTGGATCCATACCGCCGCCGCCACCCCGAGGCCGTGACCACCCAGTGGCGCCAAGGGCCCGTCTCTAAGCCGGAATCGACCCTGACAGGCTCGGTTTACGGTGACCTCGGCGTCAAAGGGACGTTCACCGTCACGGATCCTTCATTTTTTGCCTTCGCCGGAACCGGCGCCGTCCGCGGTGCCACCTACCCCGGCCTCACCGCAGGCGAAACGGACCGTGTGTTCCCGGCGACAAAGCGTCAAAAATTCAGATACCCGAAAACCCTCCGTATCTTCGCCCACTCCCCTGCGTCCGGGACTCATGCCTCCCATGGCTGGTCCGATTCGACGTTCTACACTGCCCCGTCCGGGGCGTGGGTCTTGAATATGGGCACCTTGGACTGGCTCCAAGCGCAGGGTGATGGCGCCGTCCCTGCCCGCTCCCGGGCGTTCGCGCGCCAGGTCACCCAAAACATCATCCGGGAAGCGGCCCGCGAACCCTTCAGTCATCACAGTCCCCGCCGCGGCGGCCAGACACCGCACCGGGCATCGGCAGTTTGGGGCTAGGCACGGGGAGGGGGCTGGCTAGGCCCGGCGAGGTACCTAACCTTGTCGCTCAGTTCGCCGTCGTTCCGGCGTTGAGACGCGCCACCGCCGTCGACAACGCGGTGGCGAAGCCGCACCACGCGGCATAGGGGGCAAGGGCCGCTCCGGCACCGCGGTCCAGTTTGTACGTCCGCCGCACCAGATCGATGCTGCTCGCCGTCAGCACGGCGCACTCCGCCGCTGCCAACCAGGGCCGGCGGGCGCGCCAGAAGAGCCAGCTCCACGACGCATTGAGCGCGAGGTTCACCGCCAAGGCGGACCGATAGGCAGCTAATTCCTGCTGCCTCGTTTTGCTGCCGGCGTCGGCCCCATCCCTGCTATCCAGCGCGACGGCGGAACTCACGGCGAGATCCGCATACAGCGCTGTCCAGACCACAGGAAAGGCGATGGCGGGGGGCTGCCAATCAGGTTTGCGGAGCTGCCGGTACCACGGGCTGTCGGGGTCCGTCGCCAAGCCACCGGCGGCCGCCGTAGCGGCTGTCGCGGCCGCAGTCCACACCACGGTCATGAGCTTCATAGCTACTCCTTGTTGCTCGGGTTGCCTCCTGCGGGACAGCCTCTCCGGGGCGAGGCCTCCCCCGGGCTGGATCTCCCCGTAGGCCCGATCATACGTCCCCCGGCGGCTGGGTCGCCGGCAACGATCTAATACCCTCGGGTGGGGTTGCCGGATTGCATCGTTGCTTGTCTCCGCAGGGCTAATAATGTCGGAGGTCTCTGATGAAGTTAGTTCATGGGAACCAGTGCAGCGGTCACCTTCTCTCCGGCCACCCGGCCGGTTGATGGCCGCCGGGATCCGTCGCTGGGGATCGTTCTGGGGCAATTGCGGGAGTTGTGTTCGACGGCGGTCGGGGATGCGGCGTTGTTCGGCTTCGCGGAGGCCGCGGAGTACGCCGCCGGGGTCGAGGAGC
>NZ_JABFMX010000025.1 GCF_013359735.1 Arthrobacter sp. C9C5 | reverse complement strand
CGGCGGCGGCGAGTTCTTCGTGCAGGGGCGGGAGGATCTGGCCGGTGATCCCGGTACGCGGCAGCACGTCCCCGGCCAGGGACAGGCGGCGGTGGGCCTCGGTGCCGGTGATCTGCAACCGGTCCCGGAGGAAGTCCCCGCTCTTGCGGTAACCGTCGTCCAGGACCGGGGAATCCGCGGCGGCGGCTTCCTTGCGGGCTCGGTCCACGGCGGCCGCGCCGACGAGCTGCAGGAAATCCACGGCCCGGGCGAGCTCCTCGACCCCGGCGGCGAACTCCGCAGCCTCCCCGAAGCTGAACAGCGCAGCATCCCCGACCGCCGTCGAACACAACCGCCGGACTTGCCCAAGCACGCTATCCAGTTCCGGGCCGCGCCCGCCCTCATCGCCGTCCGGCCAGCCGGCCGGACGAGCGATGAGAGCTGCACTGATTCCCATGAACTAAGTTCATCAGAGACCTCAGACATTATTAGGAGCACCCGCTACCGGGCAGCTGTGCGCTCCGACTACTCCTATCCGCCGCGCCTATTCGCGCAGGTCAAGAGTGAAACCCGGATGGTCCGGATAGTCCCCCACACGATCGGCCTGGAAGCCCAGCGCTTCGTAGAAGCCCACGGCGGAGGGGCTCGCCTGCCAGTCGAGAATCATCGGCTGGGGCCGAGCTCTCGCCCACGCAAAGATGAAGTCCATGATCGCCCCGCCCGCGCCGAGCCGACGTGCCTCCGGATCGACGTAGAGGTCATGTACCCGGCCCGTAGTGAAGGTTGTGCGCAAACCCGGCCCGAAGTCCTGGGCAAGTCCGTAGCCGAGGAGGCGCCCGCCAGACTGCGCAACGGCTATGCACCAATCCGCGCCGCCGACAGCGGCCGCGTAACGGCTGTCGAAGTCCTTCCGGGGCACATCCCGGGCGCCAGGGGTGAAAGCTATCGACAAGCTGCGGACCTCGCCTGCGTCTTCCGGCGCGGCCGGACGGACGACTAGCTCCCCGAATGTCATTCGCCGACCCTCCTTCAGTATTCCCACGGACTTCCGAGGTAAATACTGCCACCCGCCGTCGCCCGGTCTTTGTTGACTACCGTTGCCTCAGGCCGCGCCCCTCGTCCTCAGGCTGGCCCGTGTCGGGACTTATGGCAGGTTCGAACCGGCCCAGCCTCTATAAGACTTGGGCGAGGAAGGTAGGAGGTTCAACCATGAGAGTTCTCGTTGCCTATGCAAGTGCACTGGGGTCCACCCGGGGGATAGCTGAACATGTAGCCGGCCGCATGGCTGTTGCGCTGGGCGAGGTCGAGTGCCGGTCCGTGGAGGAAATCAAATCTGTCTCCGGCTACGAGGCAGTCGTCGTCGGCAGTGCCATCCACAATCAGGCGTGGCTGGATCCGGCTTTGCTGTTCTTCACACACAATGCGCACGAGCTGGCCAAACGACCTGTCTGGGCGTTCAGCGTGGGGATGTCCGACGCCTTGCCACGGCTATTTCGAAAGCGCGGTGCGGAACTGCAACAGAAGCGTCTGGAACAATCCCAGTTCCGGGAAGTTCCGCTCCGCGGCCACAAAGTCTTCTCCGGTGTCTACGAGGCGGCCCAGATGCCGACGCCGCTCCGGGTCCTGTTCCGGCTCACCGGCGGCCGCTTCGGGGACCTGCGGGACTGGGCGGCCATCGACGCCTGGACTGATGACATTACAGCCCAACTCGCTACATCTTCCGAGGGCGTGGGCGTCCAAGGTCTCCCCCCGGACCGGCCAGCCGGCGCCTGACCAACGATCCGGCGAACAGGCCAACGCCCACCGCGAGCTCTCGTCCTCCTTGCAGCACGACGACGCCTAGGCGCCCCAGGCGCCCCAGAGGCCCCGGCGCCCGCCGTCGCCCTCACCGAACCGCGGCGCCGAACCTTTGCCGGCCGCACCACGTCCCCTAGATTGGTTGGATGGTGAACGAAGAGGTCCTTGCCGGCGGCAATTCAAGCATCGTCGCGCGCGTGGGGGACACCGTCCGCAGAAACGCCGGGCCCTGGACGCCGGCCGTTCACGCCCTGCTCGATACGCTCCGCGCCAGCGGAATCAGGCGAGTTCCGTCAGCGGCAGGCATGGACGAGCAAGGCCGCGAAATCCTGTCCTTCCTGCCGGGGGACGTGGTGGAGTATCCGCTTCCGGAGTGGATTTGGCATCCCTCGATCCTGCGGGAGGCGGCCAGCCTGCTCCGGAAGATCCACGATGCCAGCGTCGAGTTGGCCCACGAGCCGCTGAGCTGGCAATTGCCAACCCACCAACCGGTTGAGGTGGTGTGCCACAACGACTTCGCCCCGTACAACATGGTGTTCCAGGGCCAGCGGTTCGCCGGAGTCTTTGATTTTGACGCTGCGTCGCCGGGGCCAAGGATCTGGGACTTCGCCTACCTGGCCTACCAGCTGGTGCCGCTGATCGAGGGCGGTGGCGCCGGTGCGCCGGAGGGACCGGAGAGACTGGACCGCCTGGACGAACTGACTGCGGCGTACGGTTTACCGTTCCCGCGACGTGACGTGCTGGAGACACTCGCCGCCAGGCTTCGTGAGCTCGCCGACTACTCCGACGGCCGGGCGGCGGCCACGGGACGGCCGGAACTCAACGATCACGCCGCAATGTATCGCCGCGACAGCCTTCGAATGCTGCGGCTGGCGGAGCGGGAGTGACCTTGCCTTCCCGCTGTGGGCGACGTCACTCCGCGCCCCGGGAAGCAGCCGTCCCGGGCATCGGTTGAACCAAGGGACAGCAACAGTGCCCCGGACGGGGTGGAAGCCCAGCGAAAGGGACGCGATGACGATCGCCCATGAAGAAGCAGTAATCGACGCCGCAGCGGTGGACGCCATCTTTGCCCAGGCGCGCACGGCCAACTCCTTCACCGGTGAAGTCACGGACGAGCAGGCCCGTGCCATCTACGAGCTGACGAAGTTTGGTCCCACCGCGTTCAACTCCCAGCCCCTGCGCGTCACCTATGTCCGTTCGGACGAGGCCCGCGCCGCGCTGGTGGACGCCCTGTCCGCCGGCAACCGGGTCAAGACGGCTTCCGCGCCGCTGGTCGCGATCCTCAGTGTCGACACCGCCTGGCACGAGCAGTGGGACAACTTCCTCCCCGGCTACAACGCCCCCAAGGCCATGTACGACGCCGCCCCGGACCTGGCCGCGGCCACCGGCAACAACAACGCCCACCTGCAGGCCGGCTACTTCATCCTCGCCGTCCGGTCGCTGGGACTCGCGGCCGGGCCGATGACCGGCGCCGACTTCGGCAAGATCGACACCGCTTTCTTCCCGGACGGCAGCCAGAAGAGCTTCATGGTGGTTAACATCGGCCAGGCCGCCGAGGACGCCTGGGGCGCCCCGAAGCCGAAGTTCGCCTACGAAGACGTGGTGCGCACCGTCTAAGTGCCCGGGGAAGGGGCCAGTGACGGGGGCCAGTGGCAGACTTGGCCCATGCGGAACCTGATTGTGGTCGCCTTCCTGGAGCCCGTCACCGAGGGGATGGAGTTCCCGCGCGATGCCTGGCCGCTGCACATCACCCTGGTGAAGTTCGACGTCGTCGAACCGCCTCCGGCCGCCGACGGCGACGGTGACGTTTCCGCCGCCGCCGGGGACGCGCTGGCCGCCCGGGTGGCCGGGCTCATGGAGGCGCCGGCCCGGGCCGCGCTGGGCAGCGCCGTGACCGTGGGCGGGGAGGCGGGCTTTGGCCGTGGCGGCTCCGTTCCGGTCAGCCTGATCGAACCCAGTGCCCCGCTCCAGACCCTCCACGAAGCCCTCGTGGCAGCGGTCGAGGCCTTGCACGGCCGGATCGCCACCCCCGGCTACACCATGGCGGGCTTCCGGCCGCATGTTTCCCATCGGGGCGAAAAAACGCCCCGCGCGGGCGAGCAACTGGCGCTGGACCGGATCGCCCTGGTGGACATGGCCCCCGACGGCGGGCATGCCACGCGGCGGGTGCTGAGGCTTTGGGAGGCCACATCATGAATGAAGCTCTTCATTTGTTCTCCGAGGTGCCATACTGGGGTCAAATCGAGAGCTGACACCCACGCATATTGGGGTCACTAGGTGCGTGCTGGGGGAACCACAGGATGATGCTTGACACCTCTACCCTGCGTGTTGCCTGACGCTGCTGTGCCTGTTCTACTTCATCACTTTCAGGCGGACCCGTTCGCCCTTCAGCGCCTGGTGGTGCTCGGCCCTCCTGCTCTTCCTCACCGGATCCGCTGCCTATCTGCTGGACGGAACGGTCCACCAGGCGTGGGCGAACCCATTGGGAAATACCTTGCTGGTCGGCGGCGCCGGAGCCATGTGGGCCGGCGCCCGGTCGCTGCGGAGCGGAAGCCCCAGGCTGTGGTTCCTGCTTGCGGGACCGGTGGCGACGGGCGTCGTGTCGGTGCTGGACCACCCGGCCACGAACGACTGGTCCGGCGGGCCGGTGCTGCTGGCAATGATGGCGCTGATGTTGGGGCTCTCCTCCCGCGAGCTCTTCCTGCTCGAGGTCGACTACTCCCGGGTGCACCGCCCCCTCGCCTACGGCTCCGGCCTCCTGACCGTCTTCTACGTCGGCCGCCTGGCCGCATTTGTCGTTGATGGCCCGCATGGGCCGGTATTCGTCGCCTACTTCGGCTCGGTGGTGACGACCCTCCTCACCTCGATGGTCCTGGTGCTCGCATCTTTCACCATGGCCGAGTTGAGCAACGAGCAACTGACCCGTGACCTCCGGGCGCGCGCCACCGTCGACGGGCTTACCGGGCTGCTCAACCGCACCGCTTTCATGGACCTGGCAGAGAACGAACTGCGCCGCCTGGGCAACGCCCGGACCACGGCCTCGCTGGTCCTGGCCGACCTGGACCACTTCAAGGCCGTCAATGACCAGTACGGGCATGCGGCCGGAGACGTCGCGCTGCAGGCCTTTGCCGCGGCGTGTACGGCCTCGGTCCGTTCCACCGACCTCGTGGGGCGCTATGGCGGCGAGGAGTTCGTCCTGCTGCTCCCCGGGGTCAGTCCGGAGCGCGCCGGCGAGATGGCGGCCACCATCAGCCGCCGCTTGCAGGAAGCACAGCCGAACGTGGAGGCGCGGCTCCCCACCGTGAGCTACGGGATTGCCTCGACCGGCCCCGGCCGGGTGGACCTGCAGGCCCTGATCGCCTCGGCCGACGCCGCTCTCTACCGCGCGAAAACGCTGGGCCGGGACCGCTCGGTACTGGCCGCCAGCCTCCGCGAGGAGCAGACGGCCTGAGCCCAGGCCCCGGCGCCGGGCCAACGGCAGGGCCAGCCCCGGCCGCCGGCCCCCGCGCCAGTGGCAGCTAGGAAATAACCCCGTCCACCAGGGCCTTGGCTTCCGCCTGTACCTGCTTCAGGTGCTCCGCGCCCTTGAAGGACTCGGCGTAGATCTTGTAGACGTCCTCGGTGCCCGACGGGCGGGCCGCGAACCAGGCGTTCTGGGTGACCACTTTCAATCCGCCGATGGCCGCGCCGTTGCCGGGCGCCTCGGTCAGCTTGGCGGTGATGGTTTCGCCGGCCAGTTCCGTCGCGGTGACGTCCGACGGCGACAGCTTGCCCAGGGCGGCTTTCTGCTCGCGCGTCGCGGCGGCGTCGATCCGGGCGTAGACGGGGTCGCCGAACTTGTCGGTGAGGCCCTTGTAGAGCTGCGACGGCGACTTGCCCGTCACTGCCGTGATCTCGGACGCCAGCAGTGCCAGCAGGATGCCGTCCTTGTCCGTGGTCCAGACGCTGCCGTCCATTTTGTTGAAGGAGGCACCGGCGGATTCCTCGCCGCCGAAGGCGCCCTCGCCGGAGAGCAGCCCTGGGACGAACCACTTGAAGCCCACCGGCACCTCGACGAGCTTCCGTCCCAGGCTCTCGGCAACCCGGTCGATGATCGAGGAGGACACCAGGGTCTTGCCGATCACGGACTGCGGGTTCCAGCCGCTGCGGTGCCGGTACAGGTAGTCGATCGCGACGGCGAGGTAGTGGTTCGGGTTCATCAGCCCGCCGTCCGGCGTGACGATGCCGTGCCGGTCGGCGTCGGCGTCGTTGCCGGTGGCGATGTCGAAGGGTGCGGACCCGTCAGCACCAACAGCCATGCGGTTGATCAGGGAGGCCATGGCTGAGGGAGAGGAGCAGTCCATCCGGATCTTCTCGTCCCAGTCCAGTGTCATGAAGGCCCACTGCGGGTCCACCGTCGGGTTCACCACGGTGAGGTTCAGATGGTGGCGTTCGCCGATTTCGCCCCAGTAGTCCACGGACGCGCCGCCCATGGGGTCGGCGCCGATTCGGACGCCCGCCTCGCGGATCGCGTTCAGGTCCAGCACAGAGGGCAGGTCATCGACATAGCTGGACAGGAAGTCGAACTTGCCGGTGGTGCCGGCGGCCATGGCGTCCGCGATCGGAACCCGCTTGACCCCGCGCAGCCCGTTCTCGAGCAGTTCGTTGGCGCGGTTGGCGATCCAGCCGGTGGCGTCGGTGTCCGCCGGGCCGCCGTGCGGCGGGTTGTACTTGAAGCCGCCGTCGCCGGGCGGGTTGTGGCTCGGAGTCACCACGATGCCGTCGGCCTGCGGCGCTCCGTGGGCGGAATTGTTGTTGTGCGTCAGGATGGCGTGGCTCAACGCCGGGGTGGGCGTGTAGCCGTGGCGGGCGTCAATCAGCACGTGAACGCCGTTCGCGGCGAGGACCTCGAGGGCGGAGTTCTGGGCCGGTTCGCTCAGGGCATGGGTGTCCTTCGCGAGATACAGCGGACCGGTGATGCCCTGGCCGGCGCGGTATTCCACGATGGCCTGGGTGATGGCGAGGATATGCGGTTCGTTAAACGACGCCTTGAGGCTTGAGCCCCGGTGCCCGGAGGTGCCGAATGCGACCCGCTGCCCGGGGTCGCCGAGATCCGGCGAAACGTCGTAATACGCGTCCAGGAGCGCAGTGAGGTCAACAAGGTCTTGGGGTTGGGCAACTGTGCCCGCGCGGCTAGCCATGGCTCCAGCATGCCAGACGAGGGGGGCCTGCAACATGGTTTCGTCCGAATCGGACCGCTGTGACGCCGCATGTCCGGCTTGGCGAAACGGCGCGGCGCTAATCTTGACCTAGACACGTCAGAGGGGATATCCATGACCGAGCAGCCCACGTCCGGGTATGACGAGGCGCACCGAGGCTTCCAGCCGCCGCCGTATCGTCCGCCATACGGAGGCGATGGCCACGTTCCGCCGATGCCGACGGCGGCCCCGCACCTCGGGCAACCGGCCGGCAGCCACGATGCCTACGGCCAGCCGGCCGGTCCGTATGCCGACGCTTACGGCCAGCCGTATTACTACGGCGTGGCTCCCGCGCCGAAGGGCCTGAGCATCGCGAGCCTGTGCTGCGGCATCGCGTCGTTCCTGGGCTTCGGCTTCTTCCTGCTCCCGCAGTTGGCCGCCGTCGTCCTCGGTCACCTGGCGTTGAACCGCGAGCCGGGCGGCAAGGGCCTGGCCATCGCAGGACTGGTCCTTGGTTATGCCGCGATCGCCATCACCCTGCTGGTGGTCGTGATCCTTGGGGTAGCCTTCGCGAACGCGGACTTCATCACTCGGTAAGAGCGGCCACCAGCTGCTCAGCGTTGGCCTCCAGCCAGCCGCGGCGGCGGAGGATCAGCTCACCCACGCCGTCGTCCCACATCCGGGCCCAGCCGCCGCCGAGCGTCGCCGCGTTGTGCCGCATCCGTTCATAGCTCAGCGCCGCGGCCTCGATGCCCAGCCCCGGCACCCGGCGTCGTTCGTCCTGGTCCCAGCCGTAGGCATCGGCGAAGATACGGAGCCGCCGGAACGGGTCCACTCCCTCCCAGCCGGGCCACACGTCCGCCGGGTCGCGGAGCGGCGTCCAGTGCATGGCGGTGTTGTAGGAATCCCTGAGCGCTGTGCTGGGCCCGGCGAGGTCGAAGTCCACCAGCCCGGCGGCGAGGCCGTCCCGGACCACCACATTCTGCGGCGTGACGTCCAGATGGCACACGAGCTCCGCCGGGTCTTGCCTGACGGCGCGCGGTGGGATGTAGCGGGGCGGAAACGCGTGGGTGTCCGGCAAGAAACCGGCCGAGGCGGTGTGGAGCCGGCGCAGCAAACGGGCCACCGAGGCCAGTAGCTCCTCGGACTGCACCCAGGCTTCGGGCACCGGCCCGGCGCACTGTCCCGGCAGGAAGGTCAGCACGTCCCTGCCCTCCACGTCCCGGCCCAGGTACCGCGGCGCACCGTCGAACCCGGCGTCCTCGAGCCAGTCGAGGTAGCCTGCGACGGCGAGGCTCTGCGGCTGGTGCGGGCGGCGGATTGTCCCGCCAACCCGCACCACCCCTTCAGTGACATCGCCCGCCGGCATGAGTTCGACGTCGGACGCCTCGCCGGGGGCGGGGACGTAGACGCGCGCCTCAGCCGGCGGGCGATATCGGGTGCTCATTTAGCTCAGCGTACGCCGCCCATGAGCTTCTTGATGGCAGGTGAGGCTGCAGCAAGGCCGACGGCCAGAAGCATCGCCGTGCCGCCGACGCCGATGAAGTACGGCAGTTCGTCGTCGGGGTTGTAGAGCCCGGAGAGCATGCCGGCCAGCGTGGTGCCCAGCGAGACCGAGAGGAAGAACAAGGCAACCATCTGCGTGTGGAAGGCCTTGGGCGCCAGCTTAGTCGTCACGGACAGGCCGATGGGGGAGAGGAACAGTTCCGCGAGCGTGAACAGCAGCAGGATTCCCACCAGCGCCAGCAGCGGCGTCTTGCCGTCGCCGGCCAGCGGGATGAACGCCACGAACGCCAGGCCCATCACGAAGAGGCCGATCGAGAACTTCAGGGCCGAGCCGGGCTGCTTGCGTCCCAAGCGGGTCCACAGGGCAGCCATGACGCCGGCGAAGATGATGATGAATACCGGGTTGATGGACTGGACCCAGGCCGCCGGCATTTCCCAGCCGAACAGGTTCCGGTCCAGCTTCTCCTCCGAGTACACGGCAATGAAGGTGAACTGCTGCTGGAAGAGCGCCCAGAACGCGGCGGAGGCGATGTACAGCGGGATGAACGCCGCGACCCGGCTCCGCTCAGTGGCATTGACCTTCTTGCTGCTGAAGATCAGGACGAAGTAGAGCGCCGACGCGCCGATGGCCGCGTACGCCATGGACATGGCGAGGTTGTCAGCGTTGACGACGCCGGTCGCCAGCAGCACCGCGATGATCGCGGCGATCACGGCGAAGATCAGTCCGTACTTGGTGCGTTCGGCTGCGGGCAGCGCGTTGGGCACCCGATGGGCCTCTTCGGGCAGCTTGTTGCGGCCCAGGGCGTAGATGGCCAGTCCCACGGCCATGCCGACGGCGGCGGCGCCGAAGCCCCAGTGGAAGCCCTGGCTTTCCTGCAGCCAGCCGGTGACCAGCGGCCCGATCAGGGCGCCGGCGTTGATGCCCATGTAGAAGATGGAGAAGCCGGCGTCGCGGCGTTCGTCCTTCTCGCGGTACAGGCTTCCGACCAGGGCGGTGGCGTTGGCCTTCAGGCCGCCGGAGCCGACACCCACCAGCACGAGGCCGGCGACCAGGCCCGGAATCCCGGGGATGAGGGCCAGGGCAATGTGCCCGGCCATGATCATGATGGCGGAGCCGAAGAGCACACGCTCGGAGCCGAAGAGCCGGTCCGCGAGCCAGGCGCCGAGGATGGTCGAGAGGTAGACGCCGCCACCGTAGGCTCCGACCAGGCTGGCGGCGAGGGCCTTGTTGATTTCAAGGCCGCCTTCAGCGGCGGTGAAGTACATGTAGTAGAGGAGGATGCCTTGCATTCCGTAGAAGGAGAAGCGCTCCCACATTTCTACGGAGAAGAGGCTGGCCAGCATCTTTGGGTGGCCAAAAAAGGAGGTATCGCCCGGCGTTGTAGCGGGGGGAGTGTCTAAATGAGTTGTGCTCATTTACTTAATGCTGACACCGCGGCGCGCGATTGTCACATCCGCGGCGCCCCGGGGCAAGTCAATTCGAGGGTGTTTCGCGGACCCGCTTTGCCCGGCGAGCCGGCCGGAGGGACCCCGTGGCCAGGCTAGCCGGCGTCGAACATGATGACCTGGCGGACGGCCTTGCCGTCGGCGAGCTGGTCCATGGCCTGGTTGATGTCCGCCAGCGCGATCCGGGAGGAAATGAGCTCCTCGACCGGCAGCTTCCCGTCCCGCCACAGCTGCGCGTACTTGGGAATGTCCCGGGCCGGCACGGCCGAGCCGAGGTAGCTGCCAATGATCGTGCGGGCCTCCGCGGTGATGGTCAGTGGAGAGAGTTGCGCGCGGGCGTCGGGAGAGGGCAGCCCGGCCGTGATCGTGGTGCCGCCGACGTCGGTGGCCGCGAAAGCGGTCTCGAACGCCCGGGCGCTGCCGGCGCATTCGACCACGAACTTGGCCTTGACGCCTTGTTCGGCCAGCTGCTGCGGGGTGTACGTTTCGTGGGCGCCGAGGCGGCGGGCGTGCTCCAGCTTCTCGTCCAAGGTGTCGACGGCGACGATCCGGGAGATGCCCTGGGAGACCGCGGTGATCAGCGCGGCCATGCCGACGCCGCCGAGCCCCACGATCATGATGCTGTCCTCGGGCCGTGGTTTCGCGGCATTCAGCACCGCGCCGCCTCCGGTTAGCACCGCGCAGCCCAGGACGGCGGCGATGTCCGCCGGGATGTCGTCGCCGACCGGCACCGCGGAGGCCCGGTCCACGACGGCGTGGCTGGCGAAACCGGAGACGCCGAGGTGGTGGAAGACCGGCTCGCCGGCGCGGCTCAGGTGCATGGAGCCGTGCAGCAGGGTGCCCTTGTTGTTGCTCTTGGAGCCGGCGGTGCAGGGCAGCCGGCCGTCCGCTGCGCAGTTGGCGCACTGCTCGCAGCGCGGCAGGAAGGACATGACCACCCGCTGGCCGGGCTGCAGGTCGGTGACGTCCGCGCCGACCTCGACGACCCGGCCGGCCGCTTCGTGGCCGAGCAGCATGGGGACCGGGCGCACCCGGTTGCCGTCGACGACGCTGAGATCCGAGTGGCAGATGCCGGCCGCCTCGAGCCGGACGAGGATTTCCGTCGGCCCCGGGGCGGAGAGCTCCAGCTCCGCGATGCTGATCGGTTTGGACTCCGCGAAGGGCCGGGGGCGGCCGATTTCCTCCAGTACTGCACCGGTGATCTTCATCGATCCCTCTCGTGTCGTTAACCGCGTTCGCACCAGTAAACCCCAAGCGGCCGCGGCCCGGGTAATCCCCCGCGGGCGGCAGCTTAGAAGCCCAGTTGCCCGGCCACCTGCAGCAGCAGCGCCTCGGATCCCATCGGGCCGACCAGTTGGATCCCCATCGGCAGGCCGGCGCCGGGCGACCCGCCGGTCCAGCGCACCGGAATGCTGATTGCGGGAAGCCCGCACACGTTGACCAGCGAGGACCACGGGGCAAACTCGCACTGCTTGCGGTAGTCGTCGTCCGCGTCGGCGGGCCACTCGGCGGGCCAGTAGCCGTCGCCGTGCGCGGCGCCGGTGAACCAGCCCACCGGCCGGGGCGTCTGCGCCAGCGTGGGGCTCAGCACCAGATCCCAGGCCGAGAACTGGGCAACAGTGTCCCGCTGGAACTGGCGCAGGAACCCGAGGGCCTCGTTCAGCTTCGCCGCGCTGCGCTGCTGCGCGCGCCGCCGGAAGGTGCGGGTCAGCGGGGCCAGCAGGGCCTCGCGCTGCGGCGCGATGCGGGCGCTCCCGACGCCGGCGGTCCACGCCGTCGTGAACGCGCCGGGGTAGCGGTTGTCATAGCGGATGGCGGCCTCGCCGGTCTCGTGCCCGGCCGCCTCCAGCAGCCTGATGCCGGTCTCGAGCGCATCGAGGGCTTCGCGGTCCGGGGTGAAAGGGAAGACCGCCTGCCACGGGCTGTCCAGGCTGACGCCGATCCGCAGCGGGGGTGGCTCCTGGCCGGCCAGTTGCAGGTAGCTGCCCCGGCGGCCGGCCGGTTCTCCGGGTGATTGACGGGATGGCTGCGGCGGGACCAGCGCGTCGAGCATCAGGGCGGCGTCCGCCGCGTAGCGGGCCAGCGGACCGGCGACCACCAGCCCGGCGGGGTCGCCGGTGCTTTCCCCGGCCGGGACCAGCCCGCGGCCCGGTTTCAGGCCCACCAGGCCGCAGGCGGCGGCGGGGATGCGGATGGACCCGCCGCCGTCGGATCCCGGGGCGAAGGGAAGCAGGCGGGCGGCCACGGCGGCCGCGCTGCCGCCGGAGGAGCCGCCGGAGCTGCGGCTCAGCGCGTACGGGTTGCGTGAAGGCGGGGCGATCCGGTTCTCGCTGTAGGCCGTCAGCCCGAATTCCGGAACCTGCGTCTTGCCCAGCGAGATGACCCCGGCGCCCTTCAGTGTGGCGGCCAGGGCGCCGTCGGCGGCGGCGGCCTTGTGCTCCAGGGCGGCGCTGCCGTGCGTGGTGACGACGCCGGCGACGTCGGTCAGGTCCTTGAAGGCGGTCGGCATGCCGTGCAGCAGCGGCAGGTCCGCCGGGCCGTCGCCGGCGACGCCGGCTGCGGCGCGGACGTGGCGGCTGTCCGCGGCGTCGGCGTCCTTGAGGGCCTGCTCGGCGGTGACCGTGATGAAGGCACCCAGGTGCGGGTTCCCGGACGCGATGCGGTCCAGGAAGTGCGCCGCGGCCTGGCGGGCGGAGAGCTCGCCGGAGCGCAGGGCGTCGCGGAGCGCGACGGCGGACAACTCGTGGATCTCAGCCACTGGTCAACGGCCCCGGCTGTACCGGCGCAGCTCCTGCTTCCCCGACGGGACATGCCCAGTCTTCGCTCCAGGCGTTGGACATAGTGGCAACATGCCCAGCAGTGGCAGCCGGGGGAGGGCATGCCCCTCAGTGGCGGGGTTATCGGGGGCGGGAATCGTGGGCCGTGCGGCTGCCATGGGTCTCCTTTGCGCTCTCCAGAAGCGTAACCTGCCACCTGTTTGGGCCCCGGCCCCGACCGCTGGCGATACGCTGGGGGCAGACCTTGGTTTCAGCGGAGAGGACGACCATGAGCGACATCGACACCGTGACCGTATCCGACATTCCCGAAGCGGCGCGGATCCTGGACGTACGCGAGGACTACGAATGGTCGGCCGGCCATGCCGAGCACGCCGTCCACATTCCCCTCGACCAGCTCCCGGCCCGGCTCGACGAACTGGACCCGGACGAGGACCTGTATGTCATCTGCCGCACCGGCGGACGTTCCTTCCGCGCAGCGCAATGGCTCGTCGGCCATGGCTACTCCGCGCTGAACGTGGCCGGCGGAATGGACCAGTGGCTCGAGAACGGCCTGCCGCTCGTGTCCGACAACGGGCTCAAGCCCGTCATCCTGTAAACGAAGGAAGAACCCATGCCCGCGTCACCTGTCACCTATACCTTCCTCGGCCCCGAAGGCACGTTCACAGAGGCGGCGTTGATGCAGGTGCCAGGCGCCGCGGAGGCCATCCGCATCCCCTCCTCGAACGTCAACACGGCGCTGGACAAGGTCCGCGACGGCTCAGCCGACGCGGCGATGGTGCCGATCGAGAACTCCGTGGAGGGCGGCGTCACGGCAACCCTCGATGCGATCGCCACCGGCCAGGAGCTGCGGATCCTCCGCGAGGCCCTGGTGCCGATCAGCTTCGTGCTGGTGGCCCGGCCCGGCGTCCGGATCGAAGACATTCGCAGGGTATCCACCCACGGGCACGCCTGGGCGCAGTGCCGGCTCTGGGTCGACGCTAATATTCCGAATGCGGAATATATCCCGGGATCCTCCACCGCCGCGGCCGCAATGGGCCTGCTGGAGGGCGAGCCGCACTATGACGCCGCCATCTGTGCGCCGATCGTCGCGGCCGAGCAGCCGGGCCTGGCGGTGCTGGCCGAAAACATCGGCGACAACCCGGGCGCGGTGACCAGGTTCGTGCTGGTGGGGCGCCCCGGGGTCCTGCCGGAACGGACCGGCGCCGACAAGACCACGGTGGTGGTCCCGCTGCCGGAAGACCGGCCCGGCGCGCTGATGGAAATCCTGGACCAGTTCGCCACCCGCGGTGTGAACCTGAGCCGGATCGAATCCCGTCCCACCGGCCAGTACCTGGGCCACTACTTCTTCAGCATCGACGCGGACGGCCATGTGGCCGACGCCCGGGTGGCCGACGCGCTTGCCGGACTGCACCGGATCAGTCCGGCGACACGCTTCCTGGGCTCCTACGGCCGGGCTGACGGCCAGCGCGCCGAGGTAGCGCCGCACACCTCCGACCAGGCATTCCGGGCCGCCCACGCCTGGGTCCAAGACATACTCACCGGGGCATCTGTGGTTCAGGAATATAAGCCCTAGGCTTCGCCCACAGCGTAGGCAAATGCCACATGCGGCACTTCCACCCCTTGGAAACTGTGCGTATGCTTGCCTGATCTATTGGGGTAGTCCTCTACCGGAAGGAGCGGGTCATGGCTGGCACCAGCACAGAAAATGACGGCCAGGGAATGATTGTCAATCCCAAACCGACGGCCGAAAACCAGGACTGGGACGGCGACGACGCCGACCGTGCGGACCGGCTGCGCTTCGAGGAGGAGCAGGCGATGATCCGCGAGCAGTCGGAGGCACGCGCCGCCAAGGCAGCCGCGGACGCGAAGAAGGAAGCCGACGCGAAGAAGGAAGCCAGCTAAGCCAGCCGCGTCATGGCAGGTTTCGGGTCTGGCTGCTCCCGGACTTGCCGGCCGCACCGCCGCCATTGGGCAGTTCCTCACTGGCGGCGTCTTCCCTCACCCGGACCAGCAGCGAGCGGGGGGCCACCCGGACGGTGACGGTGGTGGCCTCGCCGGACGGATCGCCGTCGACCTGTGTGGGCATCGGTTCGGCGCACTTGATCACTATCTTGCCGGAGCGGTAATACGTCATCACCGGCAAGTTTCTTTTGTGCTTCAGCACAATCTTCCAGTACATCGCCAGCCAGCCAATCGCGCTCCGCGGGCTCATCACCACCACGTCCAGCATGCCGTCGTCGATCATGGCCTGGGGGATGAAATCGATTCCGCCGGGGATCAGCCCGCAGTTCGCGAACAGCACGCTGCGGATCTTCCGGGACTGCTCCGGCTGGTCGTCAAGGGCGATCGAGACCTTCTTGCGGCGGCCGGGAAGGTGCCGCACACCGGCCTCGGTGTAGGCGAGCCAACCTACCGCCTTCTTCAGCCCGTCGTTGGTGTCTCCCACCACCTCGGCGTCCATGCCCATGCCGGCAATCACCAAAAAGGCATGGTCCGCGGACTGCCCGGTCCGGGCGTTCTCCACCGTCATGCGGGCGGTGTCGATGAAGCGCTGGTGTCCGAACAGCGCAATCTCCACGCAGCCGTGCAGGTTCCCGATGTCCAGGTGGACGTTGCGGGCCAGCAGGTTCCCGGTGCCCAGCGGTAAGAGACCCATGGCGATATCCGTATGCGCGAGCACGTCGGCCACCACGCGGACGGTGCCGTCGCCGCCGCCCACCAGGACGACGTCGGCCCCGTATTCGACGGCGGCCCGGGCCTGCGAAAAGCCGGGGTCCTCGGCGGTGGTTTCGAAAAAGCGCGGGGCCTCCCAGCCGGCCGCGAGGCAGGCGCTCTCGACCAGGACCCGGGCCTCTGCGGACCTGGACTTGATCGGGTTGATCACGACGGCGACCTTTTGCCTGACCAGGCCCGGGTTGTGCGTTTCTTCCCAGACGGCACTGCGCGTGTGCTTGGCCTTCAACCGGCGCACACCCCACCAGCTGGAGACGGCAAATACCAGGGCTCCAGCGATGACGAGGTAAAGCAGCCAGTCGCGCATGTTGCTCCAACACTATCCCGCGTGTCCGCCGCGGCAGGACTGCCGAAGGGCGGCCCCCGGATTCGATACTCTTATCTGGTGATCGACGTAAAAGACCTCAGCGAAAATCCGGACAAGTTCCGTGCCAGCCAGCGCGCCCGCGGCGCCGATGAATCCGTGGTGGACGCGATCATCGCCGCGGATTCGGCCCGGCGCGCGGCGCTGATCCGTTTTGAAAACCTGCGGGCCGAGCAGAACGCCTTCGGCAAGAAGGTGGCGCAGGCCAAGGGCGAGGAAAAGCAGGCCCTGCTCGCCGAGGTGAAGGTCCTTGCGGCCTCGGTCAAGGAAGCCTCGGCCGAGGCCGACGTCGCCCAGTCCGCCCAGGAGGAGCTGCTGCGCGGCATCCCCAACCTCGTCGAGGACGGGGTTCCGGCGGGCGGTGAGGACGACTACGTTGTGGTCAAGACGGTGGGGACGCCCCGCGAATTCCCCGACTTTGAGCCGAAAGACCACCTCGAAATCGGCGAGCTGATCGGCGCGATCGACATGGAACGCGGGGCCAAGGTCTCCGGTTCACGCTTCTACTTCCTGCGCGGCGTAGGCGCTCGGCTTGAAATGGCGCTGCTTCAGATGGCCATGGAGCAGGCCATCGACGCCGGCTTCGTGCCCATGATCACCCCGACGCTGGTGCGGCCCGAAACCATGCAGGGCACCGGCTTCGACGTCAAACACGACGCCGAGATCTACCGCCTCGCCGAGGACGACCTCTACCTTGTGGGGACCTCGGAGGTGGCCCTGGCCGGCTACCACGCCGACGAAATCCTGGACCTCAGTGGCGGTCCGATCCGCTACGCCGGGCAGAGCTCCTGCTACCGCCGCGAGGCCGGTTCGCACGGCAAGGACACCCGCGGCATCATCCGGGTCCACCAGTTCAACAAGGTGGAGATGTTCATCTACACCACGGTCGAAGAGGCCGCCGCCGAGCATGCCCGCCTGCTGGCCTGGGAAGAGGAGATGCTGGCCAAGTGCGAGCTGCCCTACCGCGTGATCGACACCGCCGCGGGCGACCTTGGCACTTCCGCGGCCCGCAAGTTCGACTGCGAAGCCTGGGTCCCCACCCAGGGCGCCTACCGCGAGCTGACCTCCACCTCCAACTGCACCACCTTCCAGGCGCGCCGGCTCAACATCCGTGAACGCGTGCTGAACGAGGAGGGCGCACCCAAGGGCACCCGCGCGGTTGCCACCCTCAACGGCACCCTCGCCACGACCCGCTGGATCGTCGCCATCCTGGAGCACCACCAGAACCCGGACGGCTCGGTCAACGTCCCGGCAGCGCTGCAAAAGTACCTCGGTGGCATGACGGTGCTCCCCGTCCTCTAGCCCACCCGCCGTCGGCAGCTGTTCACCAACGCTTCACGCGCCGCTGTGGCGCGCGTCCTAGCAGCTGTCGGCGGTGTCTGCTCTACTTATTGGATGACTACATTGACTGAAGCCTCAGTCGCTGGCAACGATGACCAGCGAGATGCAAACGAAAAAATGATGATCGCCCTCGACGTCGACGGAACCCTCGTCGACCACGACGGGCACATGTCCGTCCCCGTCCGGGAAGCCGCCCAGGCCGTGGTGGCCGCCGGGCACGAGGTGATGATCGCGACGGGCCGCTCGCTCAACGCGACCCTGCCCATCATCGAGCACATCGGCATTGAAAGCGGCTACGCGGTCTGCTCCAACGGCGGCGTCACGCTGCGCGTGGATTCCGGACTGGCCGACGGCTACGAGGTGTTGCACAAAGCCACCTTCGACCCCGGGCCGGCGCTCCGGGCACTGCGCAAGCGGCTGCCCTCGGCCAAGTACGCGCTCGAGGACGAGAACGGCAACTTCCTCTCCACCGAACGCTTCCAGGACGCCAGCTTCGGCGTCGAGGCAATCGGCGTCGACTTCCAGACCATGCTGGAGGCCACCGCCGTGCGCGTCGTGGTGTTCAGTTCCGAGAACACGCCCGAGGAATTCAACGCCGCGATCCGCCACGTGGGCCTCGCCGGCGTCACCTACTCCGTGGGCTGGACGGCGTGGCTGGACATTGCCGCCGCCGGCGTCACCAAGGCCAGTGCCCTGGAACAACTGCGCGGACGGCTGAGCATCGAGGCGCACCGCACGGTCGCCGTCGGCGACGGCCGGAACGACATCGAGATGCTCACCTGGGCACGCCGCGGCGTGGCGATGGGACAGGCGCCCGCGGAGGTGATCGCCGCCGCTGACGAGGTCACCCACTCGGTCTACGACGACGGCGCCGCCCACGTGCTGCGCAGCATCCTCCTCTAAGACAACGGTGCGGACGCCGGTGCGGCGCGCCCGGCCTAGCGGACCTCGAGGATCAGGCCCAGCAGCCGGGCGGCGGCGGGCCTGGCCGCGTGTTCCTCGTTCCACTGCGCCCGGGCCACGGCCTTGCTGACGGCCTGGGTGGTGATGCCCAGCTCCTCGGCCACGGCTTTCTGCTGCCCGCGCACGCCGGGGGTCAGCAGGTCCAGCACCCGCCACTCGGCGGCGCTCCGGTCGTGCACAATGTGGCCCAGCAGCCGCAGCACGGACTCGGCTTCCGCGGCCAGGTCCGCGAACGGGCCCTCCACCGCCACCGGGATGCGCTCCTTGCCGTTTCTCAGCCGGTCCACGGCGCGGCGGGCATAGACCAGCCCGTGGCCGGAGGCGTCCTTGATCTGGTTCGGCAGCGGTTCGTTGACCGGGCCGACGCCGATCCCGACATACCAGGCACCCGTCCGCAGGGCGATCAGCGCCGCCTCGACGGCCAGGCGCGGGCAGTCCAAGATGCCCTGGACCTCATCCTCCACCGAACGGTCGAAATCCAGGCGCGCCGGAATGTGACGCAGGTCCTTGAGGAGCTGCGGCACACGGTCGCCGTCGCGCCGGCTGTCGGTTTGGTTGATGGTCAGCGTGAACATACTGGATGCCACACTACCGCGTGCCAAACGGGAGGCAAGCCCTCAGGGTGTGCCGGTGCCGGACCCGTAACAGACCCGCCGCGGGCCCCGCCGGGACACCCGCCGGGCTTGTCTCTGACCCCGGGAAATGTTGCGATGGGGGGAGACGCTGCCGACGGCGGCACGGACCGGGGCGGAGTGCATCAGTGGTTGATGGGTTGGAACAGGGGACAGGGCAGCGGGCCGCGGAGACGGCCGGCGCGGACGAACTTGGACTCGTGGACCGGTGGTGGCGGGCCGCCAACTATCTCTCGGTAGGCCAGATCTATTTGCGCTCCAACCCGCTGCTGCGTGAGCCGCTGAGCGCCGGGGACACCAAGTCCCGCCTGCTCGGCCACTGGGGCACCACCCCGGGATTGAACTTCATCTATTCGCACCTGAACCGCGTCATCCGCCGGGATGCCCAGGAGATGCTGTTCGTTGCCGGCCCGGGCCACGGTGGACCCGCCGTGGTGGCGAACGGCTGGCTGGAGGGCACCTACTCGGAGATCTACAGCAACGTCGGCCCGGACGCGGACGGCCTGGCCGAGCTGTTCCGGCAGTTCTCCTACCCCGGCGGCATCCCCAGCCACGCCGCCCCGGAAACCCCGGGCTCCATCAATGAGGGCGGCGAACTCGGCTACTCGCTGGCGCACGCCTACGGCACGGTGTTCGACAACCCCCAGCTGATCACCGCCGTCGTGATCGGCGACGGCGAGGCGGAGACCGGGCCGCTCGCCGCGAGCTGGCACTCCCACAACTTCCTGGACCCGGCGTCGGACGGGGCCGTGCTGCCGATCCTGCACCTGAACGGCTACAAGATCGCCAACCCCACGATTCTCGCGCGGATGCCGGAGGCCCAGCTGGAGCAGCTGTTGCGCGGGTACGGCCACAAGCCGCACTTCGTGACCGTCGCTGACCCGGAGGACACCGCCGCGGCGCACCGGGATTTCGCCGCGGTGCTGGACGAGTGCCTGGCCGAGATCCGTGCCATCCAGGCGGCCCGCAGGGTCTCAACAACAGCTGGCGGCTGGAACGGTGACGACGCGCCCGCCGCCGTGTGGCCGATGATCGTGCTGCGCTCGCCCAAGGGCTGGACCGGGCCGAAAACGGTCGACGGGCTGCAGGTGGAAGGCACCTGGCGCAGCCACCAGGTGCCGCTCGCCGAAGTCCGCACCAACCCTGAACACCTGGCCCAGCTCGGCCAGTGGCTGGAGTCCTACCGCCCGGAGGAACTGTTCGACGGCGCCGGCCGGCTCCGGCCGGAGGTGGCGGCGAACGCCCCCGGAGGCGAGCTGCGGATGAGCGCCACCCCGCATGCCAATGGCGGCATCCTGCTGCGGGACCTGTTGCTGCCCGGCTACGCCGACCACGCGGTGGAGGTCGCCCAGCCGGGCCGGGGGCGGGTCAGCGCCATGACCACCCTCGGCTCCTGGCTGCGGGACGTGATAGCGCTCAACCCGGAGACCTTCCGGCTCTTCGGCCCGGACGAGACCGCGTCCAACCGGCTGCAGGACGTCTACGAGGTCACGGACAAGGTCTGGCAGTACCGGATCGAGGCCGTCGACGAGCACCTCGCCCGGGCCGGCCGGGTGATGGAGGTCCTCAGCGAACACCTGTGCCAGGGCTGGCTGGAAGGCTACCTGCTCACCGGCCGACACGGGGTGTTCAGCTGCTACGAAGCGTTCATCCACATTGTCGACTCGATGTTCAACCAGCACGCCAAGTGGCTCAAGGTGCACCGCGAGCTGCCGTGGCGCCAGCCCGTCGCCTCGCTGAACTACGTCCTCTCCTCGCACGTCTGGCAGCAGGACCACAACGGCTTCTCGCACCAGGACCCGGGCTTCATCGACCACGCGGTGAACAAGAAGTCCGAGGTCATCCGGGTCTACCTGCCGCCGGACGCGAACACGCTGCTCTCGGTGATGGAGCACTGCCTCGGTTCGCGGGACTACGTCAACATCGTGGTCAGCGGCAAACAGCCCTCGCCCACCTGGCTGGCGCCGGCCGAGGCGGCACACCACTGCCAGCGCGGCCTGGGGATCTGGGAATTCGCCGGTTCGGAGGTCCCGGGCGAGGAGCCCGACGTCGTCCTGGCCTGCGCGGGCGACGTCCCCACCGTGGAGACCGTGGCGGCGGCCGAACTGCTCAAGGAAGGGGCGCCCGGGCTGAAGATCCGGGTGGTGAACGTGGTGGACCTGATGCGGCTCCAGGACGCCGCCGAACACCCGCACGGCCTCTCGTCCCGGGACTTTGACGGCATCTTCACCGCGGACAAGCCGATCATTTTCGCCTACCACGGCTACCCCTCGCTGATCCACCGGCTGGCCTACCGCCGCACCAACCAGGAGGGCCTGCACGTGCGCGGCTACAAGGAGGAAGGCACCACCACGACGCCGTTCGACATGGCCATGCTCAACGGGATCGACCGCTACCAGCTGGCCATCGACGCGATTGACCGGGTGCCGGGGCTGGCCGAACGGCACTCGCTGCTGCGCCAGTCGCTGCAGGACCGGCGCATCCGGGCGCACAACCACACCAGGGAGTTCGGCGAGGACGCAAAGGAGATCAGCGGCTGGACCCTCGGCCGCGAATAGCCTGCCCCGCGGTGGCCGGTCTACAGGCTGCGGCCCCCGCTAGGGGCCGGTGCCGGTGAGCGCGGACAGCCCGCCGGTGGGCAGATGGATCCAGCCCTCGGTGCGGGCGGCCCGGGCGTGCGCGGCGTCGGGGCGGATGGTCGCGCCGAGGGCCACAGCCCGCGCGGTGAGGGACGCGATGACGGCGTCGAACATATCGTCCGAGCCGGCCAGCTGCTCCTCGTGCCCGGCCAGATCCAGCCACGGGGCGGCCTGCCTGAGCCCGCGAAGGAGCTCGCCCAGCCGCTGCGTTTCCGCGCCGCCGCGCCCCTTGTAGCCGCGGGCCAGCAGGCCCCAGGACTTCAGCGACGCCGCCGGGTAGACCTCGGCCAGCCGGCCGCTGCCGTCCCGCGCCTGGGGACCGTGGTCCACGGCGATCTTGGCCTGGATGACGGCGCAGCGCATCGCCGGGTGCGCCAGCCGGTCGGCTGAGACGCTGAGCGGGATCAACCCGGTCCGGGCGGTAACGAAGCGGTCGGTGTCCCGGTAGGCCAGCAGCCGGCGGCCTTCGATTCCGTCATGGTCCAGCACGGGGTGCGGATCCCCGGCCAGGTGCCCGGCAATGAAGGGCAGGAAGGCGTCCGGCCAGCCCACGGGGCAGTCGATCCCGGCCAGATCCGCGGCGCCGAAGAGCCGCACGATTTCGTCGTCGTCGACGCCGAGGGCCAGGTGCGCCAGGCGGGCGGTGCCGTTGTTCCACTCGACGACGGCGGCCGCGGTCTTCTTCGTGGCCGCGGCGAGGTCGACGCCGAGGGTCAACATCCGCTGCCCGCCTGAGGCGGACAGGGTGCTCAGGGACGTGGACATTGCATCAACCCTTCCTGTGGCTCAGAGAGCGCGGTACCGGAACGCGCCGGGGATCCCACCACGGCTCTCCAGGCCCTTCCCCGAGGCGAAGCGGGCCCACACGGCACGCAGGGCCCGGCCCTGGGCGTTGATGTCTTCCCAGCTGGCGCCGGCGACCAGCCCCACACCTTCCCAGGTCCGCCGGTCGCCGAACAGCAGCGGCAGGTCCACGGTGTGCGCGGCCCCGTAAAAGTTCCCCGGCGCGGCCCAGGACAGCACGTAGCGGTACGCCCTGCCGCCTGCCCGGGCGTGGCGCCGGGCAAACCGCCTGGCGGAACGGCCGTACACCGCCTCGGTCACTGCCCAGTTGATGGCCTTGACGACGGCGGTCCCGAGCACCGGGACCTTGGCCAGGCGGCTGACCGCCCGGTTGCGCGGCAGGAACATCCGGGCTTCCTCGGAGGTGTGTCCGATCAGGACCTCGATCCCGGGTGCCGTGGCGTTCCAGGCGGCCTCGATGCCGGACTCGGGCGGCAGGGGCGCATGCCCGTACTGGGTGCCGAAGGGCATGGCCGCGATCAGCCCGTACTTCCGGGCCACCTGCGACACGTGCCCCTCGATCTCCACGACTTCCATCGCCGGGGTGTCTTCGGTGACGGCTTCCGCGGCGACGCCCATGGCGCGGCTCATCTTGTCCCGGCCGCGGGTAATGCCCAGCGGCGCGCTCTGGATGATGGCGCGCTGGAACAGGGCGGGGGCCTCCGGTGTCGCCATCAGGTGGGCGACGGCGTCGCCGCCGGCAGATTGACCGAAGGCCGTGACGTTCCCCGGGTCGCCGCCGAAGGCACCGATGTTGCGCTGCACCCAGCGGAACGCCTCGAGCTGGTCCAGCAGGCCGAGGTTGGCGGGCCGGCCGGTGCCGGTGGCCAGGTAGCCGAACAGGCCCAGACGGTACGTCACGGAGACCACGATGACGCGGTTTTCGGCGACGAGGGCCTTGGGGTCGAAGATTGCCAGGTCGCCGGACCCGGAGGTGTAGGAGCCGCCGTGCAGCCAGACCATGACCGGCACGCGTTCGCCGTCGTGCAGGTCCTCCGGCATGGTGATCGAGAGCCGCTGGCAGTCCTCGCTGCCGGGGAGTTCCCCGTAGCGGGTGCCAAGAATGTCGTCCAGGAACGGGACTGGCGCCTGCGGGCAGGCGGGGGAGAGGGTCGTGGCCGCGAGGGTTTCGCTCCAGTCGGGCACACCCGCCGGGGGCTGGAAACGCGCCGCGGTGGCGTACGGAATACCCGTGGCACGCACCACGTCGCCGTCCCGCCACCCGGTGACCGGGCCGCAGGGAGGGCTAAAGGTTGGTTCGGCATGCATGAACCAACGATTTCACACTTTCCTGACCCACGGCTGGCTAAGCGCGAACGTACACTTGAGGCCCCAAAATCCGAAGATTCGGGGCCTCAAGTGTACGTTCGCGCCCGGAGGGACGCGGGCGGGGGACTAGTGTCCGGCGCCGGGGACGAAGCGCTTGATCGACGCTTCGAGTTCGGCTTCGGCCGCGGCGCGGTCGCCCCAGCCCTCGGCCTTGACCCACTTGCCGGGCTCGAGGTCCTTGTAGCGGGTGAAGAAGTGCTCGATCTCCTTGATCAGGAATTCGCTGACGTCGCTGATCTCGTTGATGTGGTCGAAGCGCGGATCGGCCGGCACGCAGAGGACCTTGGCGTCCCCGCCGCCGTCGTCGGTCATGTTGAAGACGCCGATCGGGCGGGCCTCGACGATCACGCCGGGGTGCAGATCGAAGTCCTGCAGGAGCACCAGCGCGTCCAGCGGGTCGCCGTCCTCGCCCAGGGTGTTCTCGAAGAAGCCGTAGTGCGTGGGGTACTGCATGGAGGTGAACAGGACGCGGTCCAGGCGGACGCGGCCGGTCTCGTGGTCGACTTCGTACTTGACGCGTGATCCCTTGGGGATCTCGATGGTCACGTCATGCTTCATGGAATGCTCCTCGACGGATTCAGGGGGTGCGCGGCACACGTGGCGCCCAGAAAAAGGACCGCCGGTGCCGCCGACTATTATTGAGGATATAGCGACAGGCCCTGGTTTCAGGAACTAGTGGGGACATTTCGGGACTAAAGGACCAATAGCAGCATGAAACGCAGAACGAGCCGTGAGGGTACGGCTCCGGCGCCCGGAAGGTTCGGGCGGATCATCCCGATGCTGCTCCTGACCCTCCTGGTCATGGCGCTCGCCGTCCCCGCAGGCCTGGCGGTCAGTCCCGGATTCCGCGGCCCGGCCCTCCCCCCGGAACCCGCCGCGGCAGGCCCGTGGCAGCAGTTGCCCGCCACCCTCAGTGTTCCCGGCGCCGGGTCGGGAACCGCCGGAGGCATGCGGCCGCTCAGCGCCGATGCGCCGGTGCCGGATGCCGCCACCGTTGCCGCCCAGCTCACCGCCACCCTGAAGACCGACGGCGCCGGGTCCTTCAGCGGAGTGGTCCAGGACGCCCTCACCGGCAAGGTGCTCTTCGACCGGGCCGCCGACGAGGTCCGCGCCCCCGCTTCCAACATTAAGCTCCTCACCGCCGCCGCCGCGCTGCGCACCCTCGGCCCGGACCGGCGCTTCAGCACCAAGGTGGTGGCCGGACCCACGCGCGGCACCGTCGTCCTGACCGGCGGCGGAGACGTGCTGCTGGGTGCGGGCGAGTCCGCACCGGATGCCGTCCTGGGGCACGCCGGGCTCGCCACCCTCGCGCAGTCCACGGTCCGTGCACTGCGGAAGGCCGGCATGGCCGGTCGGGTGACCGTACTGCTGGATGATTCCCTCTTCAGCGGACCGTCCCTGAGCCCGGCCTGGAGCCCGGACGACGTGGCGGCCGGCGAAGTGGCGCCGCTGTTTCCGCTGGCCCTGAACTCGGCCCGCTTCGACCCAGCCGTCACCACCGGACCCCGCCCCCGCGACGCCGCCATGACGGCCGCCGAGGCCTTCGCGGACCGGCTCTCGGCCGCCGGCGCCGCCGCGGGACTCACCGTGGCGCCCGGCGTCGCAAGGCTGCCGGCCGGGCGGAAGCCCGCCGCGGACGCCGGCGGACAGTCAGGCAAGCTCCTCGCCGAAGTCCAGTCCGCCACCGTCAGCCAGCAGGTGGACCTGCTGCTGCGCACCTCGGATAACTACCTCACCGAGGTCATGGGCCGGATGGTGGCGGTGGCAAGCGGCAAACCCGCCAGCAACGACGGCGCCGTCGCCGCCGTGCTGCAGCAGCTTGAGGAGCTGAAAATCCCTTCGGCCACCCTCCGGGCCGCCGACCTGGCCGGGCTGACCCTGGACAACAAGGTCTCGGCGCGGCAGCTCTCCGCCGTGATCCGCGCCATGACCACCGGCACGGACACCCGCCTCCGCTCCGCCCTGGCCGGTTTTCCGGTGGCCGGGCTGACCGGAACGCTCGGCAGCCGGTACATGGACACCAGCACTTCGCGGGGTGCTGGCCTGGTCCGCGCCAAGACCGGAACGCTCAACACGGTGATCGCACTCAGCGGCTACGTCGTGGACGCCGACGGCCGGCTGCTGGTCTTCTCCTTCATCGGCAACGGCCTGACGCCCGGCGCGGCCGGCAACAAGGCCGCCCTGGACCGGACAGCCTCGGTCCTGGCCGCCTGCGGCTGCCGCTGAGGCGGGTCCCGGCTGCCTGTTCGCCGCCCGACGAATTTAAGGCGCGTCGCCGCTCCGCTGTGATCTGATGGGGCTATGGAGTCCTCTTCGCGCGAGACATCTGCCCAGGCACCAAGCCAGACACCAGCCCAGGCCCTGATCAACTGGGAGCTCGCCGCGTCCACGGCCGCTCGCCTCACCCCGGCCGGGCCGTCGCTGGGTTCCGCGGAGATCGGCGCCGCCGTCGAGAACCTGCGCCTGATGGCGGACATCTCCGTCCCCCATGTGCATGACATCACCGGGCTCGAGGCCGCCCGCGACCTGCGGGACTCCTCCGTCCTGGTGGTGGACCGCGCCTCGTGGGCGAAGGCGAACACGCAGAGCTTCGCCGTGATGCTGCAGCCCGCCATCGAGAAAATGCTCGAAAGCCGCCGCGGGACCGTCAGCCCGGGCGCCGCGAGCGTCGGCGGCGCGATCACCGGCGGCCAGCTGGGTGCGATCCTGGCGTTCCTCTCCAGCAAGGTCCTGGGCCAGTACGACCCGTTCTCGGCGCTGGCGGAGAATTCCACCGCCCCCGCTGCGGGCCGGCTGCTGCTGGTGGCGCCAAATATCATCTCCGTGGAACGTGAGCTCAACGTCGCGCCCGAGGACTTCCGGCTCTGGGTGTGCCTGCACGAGCAGACCCACCGCGTGCAGTTCGCCGCCGCGCCCTGGCTGCGCCACCACATGCTGGAACAAATCGAGGACCTCAGCGAACACCTGCTGGGCAACGTCGACTCGATCATGGAACGTGCCGCGGCGGCCGCGAAGGCCCTCAAGGACCGGGCCGGCTCGGGCGCCGCCCCCGGCCGCGGGGCAATCCTGGACCTTCTGCAGGACCCCGCGGAACGGGCGGCGATCTCACACCTGACCGCCGTCATGAGCCTGCTGGAAGGCCACGCCAACGTGGTCATGGATGCGGTGGACGCCAGCATCGTCCCCTCGGTCAAGACCATCCGGCAGCGCTTCAACGCCCGCGGCACGGACCGCGGCGTCATCGAGAAGTTCATCCGCAGCCTGCTCGGGCTGGACGCGAAGATGCGGCAGTACAGCGATGGCTCGAAGTTTGTCCGCGAAGTGGTCGACGCCGCCGGAATGCAGGGCTTCAATAAGGTCTGGGAGTCCGCCGACCACCTCCCCACCGAGCCCGAAATCCACGACTCCAAGCTGTGGCTTAACCGGATGGGGCTCTAGTCCAGGTGCCTTCCCCAACCCACTCGGATCTCCCGGCGGCTTCCGGCGGACGACGACGGCCCGGCCGGCTGGCGCCCGTCGTCGGCAAGGCGCGGAAGATGCTGCAGGACGCCCTCGCCGACGCCGGCTACCCCGAGCGGGTGCTGGTGGCCTGCAGCGGCGGCCCGGATTCGCTGGCGCTTGCCGCCGTCGCGGCCTACTTTGGCCGCCGCGGCCACGTTGACGGCCACCCGGTCTCCGTCGGCGCCGTCGTCGTGGACCACCAGCTGCAGGCCGGGTCAGCGGAGGTGGCCGCGGCGACAGCGGCGGCGCTGCGGGAGCTGGGACTCGCGCCCGTCCAGCTCCGTACCGTCGACGTTGCCCACACCGGGATGGGCCCGGAAGCCGCCGCGCGGGACGCCCGGCACGCCGCCCTCGAAGCCGCCGCTGACGATACCGGCGCCGCTGCCGTCCTGCTGGGCCACACCCTGGACGACCAGGCCGAACAGGTCCTGCTGGGACTGGCGCGCGGCTCCGGCACCCGCTCGCTCGCCGGGATGCGGCCGGCCCGCGGCCGCCTGCTGCGGCCGTTCCTGGGCCTGCGACGGGCCGACACCCTGGAAATTTGCGCCGTCGAGGGGCTGGACCCGTGGCACGACCCGAGCAACGAGGACCCCGCCTTCGCCCGGTCCCGGACCCGGGTGGAGGTGCTGCCGATGCTGGAGGAGAAGCTCGGCCCGGGGGTTGCCGAGTCGCTGGCCAGGACGGCGGCCATCCTGCAGCTCGACGCCGACTACCTCGAGGATGTGGCCAACGACACCTTTGCCCGCCTGCAGGAGCGCACCGGCACGGAGCTCAGCCAGGACCTCAGCCTGCCCGAGGCCGCGCTGCGCGAACTGGCGCCGGCCATCAGGTTCCGGGTGATCGCCAAGGCCGCCGCCGCCGTCGGGGGCCAACAGCCCAGCTACCAGCGGCTGCTGGCCGCCGAAGCGCTGCTGCGCCGGCAGGGATCCGCAGGACCGGTGGAGCTGCCCGGCGGCGTGAGCGTCTACCGGCTCTCCCTCGCCCAGCTGTCCGCGGCCGAGCAGTCCGCCCCCGCCGGCGTTCCCCGGGAGGGCGCCCGCTGTGGGAAGCTTGTATTCCGGCCTCAAAAACCGCCCCAAGAATAGTCGCACCCGCATCTACACAGGAGCCATTGGTGGATTCAAACGACGTCCAGGCAGACCTCAAGCACGTTCTCTACTCCAAGGAGCAGATCCAGACCCGGATCACTGAACTCGCTGCCCAGATCGACAAGGACTACGAAGGCCGCGATCTGCTGATCGTCGGTGTGCTCAAGGGTGCGGTCATGGTCATGGCCGACCTGGCCCGCGCGCTGCACAGCCACGTCTCGATGGACTGGATGGCCGTCTCCTCCTACGGCTCCGGCACGCAGTCCTCCGGCGTGGTCCGCATCCTCAAGGACCTCGACACCGACCTGATGGGCAAGGACGTCCTGATCGTCGAAGACATCATCGACTCCGGCCTCACGCTCTCCTGGCTCAAGACCAACCTGGAGTCCCGCGGCCCGGCCTCGGTGGAGATCTGCACCGCGTTCCGCAAGCCCACCGCCGCCAAAGTCCAGATCGACGTCAAGTACGTCGGCTATGACATCCCGAACGAATTCGTCGTCGGCTACGGCCTGGACTACGCCGAGAAGTACCGCAACCTGGACTTCGTGGGCACGCTGGCACCGCACGTCTACGAGTAACCCGGAGACTGCACCGGCGGCTTCCCTCCGGCTCCACCGCTGAGTCTGGTCTGCGCCCGCACGGCCTTCCGCTACGCCGACAGGGAACTTTTAGCCCTGACCGTGCGTGAGTTACTGCGACGGTGTATAGCTATAACCTGACGCAGCACCACACGCGCGCAGAACGGTCGCCGTGCAGCACTACCAGGAGGGACGGGGCCAGCCCCCGATCAGATGAAAGCTAAGAGTTTCTTCAAGGGCCCGGGCATCTGGATTGTCGTTGTTATCGGCATGCTCCTGCTGGCCTTTGCCACCCTGGCCCCGGGCGGCTCCGTCCGGATCGACACGGACCGGGGCCTGGCCCTGCTGGCCGACAGCGACAAGGTCGAGCAGGCCAAGATTTTCGACGCCGAGAACCGCGTGGACCTGGTCCTGAAAAACGATATCCAGATTGACGGCCAGGACAAGGGCAAGAACGTCCAGTTCTACTACGTCAACGCCCGCGCGGCGGACGTCGTCAAGGCCGTGACCGCGTCGAAGCCGCCGAGCGGCTTCACCGACCAGCCGGTTGAAAGCAACTGGTTCTCCGGCCTGTTCTCCCTGCTCGTCCCGGTGCTGCTGCTGGGTGTGCTCTTCTGGTTCCTGCTGTCCCGGATGCAGGGCGGCGGCTCCAAGGTCATGCAGTTCGGCAAGTCCAAAGCCAAGATGGTCAACAAGGACATGCCCCAGGTCACGTTCAGCGACGTCGCCGGCGCCGACGAAGCCGTCGAGGAACTCGAAGAGATCAAGGAATTCCTCCAGGAACCCGCCAAGTTCCAGGCCGTCGGCGCCAAGATCCCCAAGGGCGTGCTGCTGTACGGCCCTCCCGGTACCGGCAAGACCCTCCTGGCCCGCGCGGTCGCCGGCGAGGCCGGCGTTCCCTTCTTCTCCATCTCCGGTTCCGACTTCGTGGAAATGTTCGTCGGTGTGGGCGCCTCCCGCGTCCGCGACCTGTTCGAACAGGCCAAGGCCAACGCGCCGGCCATCATCTTCGTGGACGAGATCGACGCCGTCGGCCGGCACCGCGGCGCCGGCATCGGCGGCGGCAACGACGAGCGCGAGCAGACCCTCAACCAGCTCCTGGTCGAAATGGACGGCTTCGACGTCAAGACCAACGTCATCCTGATCGCGGCCACCAACCGCCCCGACGTGCTCGATCCCGCCCTGCTCCGCCCGGGCCGCTTCGACCGCCAGATCTCGGTCGAGGCCCCGGACCTGATCGGCCGCGACCAGATCCTGAAGGTGCACGCGAAGGGCAAGCCGATGGCTCCCGGCGTCGACCTCAAGGCCGTCGCGAAGAAGACGCCCGGCTACACCGGCGCGGACCTCGCGAACGTGCTCAACGAAGCCGCGCTGCTGACGGCCCGCTCCAATGCCAACCTGATCGATGACCGCGCGCTCGACGAGGCAATCGACCGTGTGATGGCCGGTCCGCAGAAGCGCAGCCGGGTCATGAAGGAACACGAGCGCAAGGTCACCGCGTACCACGAGGGCGGCCACGCCCTGGTGGCGGCGGCACTGCGCAACTCGGCCCCGGTCACCAAGATCACCATCCTGCCGCGCGGCCGCGCCCTGGGCTACACCATGGTGGTTCCGGAGAACGACAAGTACTCCGTGACCCGCAACGAACTGCTGGACCAGATGGCCTACGCCATGGGCGGCCGGGTGGCCGAGGAACTCGTCTTCCACGACCCCTCCACCGGCGCCTCGAACGACATCGAAAAGGCCACCGGGATCGCGCGCAAGATGGTCACCGAGTTCGGCATGAGTGAACGCGTCGGCGCGGTGCGCCTCGGACAGGGCGGCGGCGAGCCGTTCCTGGGCCGCGATGCCGGCCACGAGCGCAACTACTCGGACCAGATCGCCTACGTCGTGGACGAGGAAGTACGCCGCCTGATCGAGGGCGCGCACGACGAGGCCTACGCGATCCTGACCGAGAACCGCGACGTCCTGGACCAGCTCGCGCTGGAACTGCTGGAACGTGAAACCCTGAACCAGAGCGAGATCGCCCAGGTCTTCACGAATATCCGCAAGCGCGATTTCCGCGAGATCTGGCTCTCCAAGGAGAGCCGGCCGATCCAGGCCGTCGGCCCGGTGGAGTCCCGCCGTGAAAAGGCCGAGCGCGAAGCCCAGGAAGAAGCCAAGGAAGCCCGGCTCGAGGAGCCGCTCGATACCCGGCCGCCGCACGCCCAAGGCGTGCCCGGGCAGGAGTCCTTCCAGGAAGGCGTCACGGATCTCGGGCCCGACGTCCATCCCGGCTAGGCTTCTTCTGTGACTTCCTACTTCGACGACGACGACGTTCCCGCCACCGCCGGCTCCCTCCCCGCGGGAGAGCCGGCGGAGGCCGCGGGCCAGCACGGAACCAAGGTGGACCGCCCGCGGATCCAGGCGGCGGTGCGCGAGATCCTGATCGCCATCGGCGAGGACCCGGACCGCAGCGGACTGCTGGACACCCCCAAACGGGTGGCCAAGGCCTACGCGGAGATGTTTGCCGGCCTTCACCACGACCCGGCGGAAATCCTCGCCACCACCTTCGACCTGGACCACGAAGAACTGGTACTGGTCAAGGACATCCCGTTCTACTCAACCTGCGAGCACCACCTGGTGCCGTTCCACGGGGTGGCCCACGTCGGCTACATCCCCTCGCACGACGGCAAGGTCACCGGGCTGAGCAAGCTGGCTCGGCTGGTGGACATGTTCGCCCGCCGCCCGCAAGTGCAGGAACGGCTGACCACGCAGATTGTCGAAGCCCTCGTCACGCACCTCAAGCCGCGCGGCGCGATCGTCGTCGTCGAATGCGAACACCTTTGCATGTCGATGCGCGGCATCCGCAAGCCCGGCGCGAAGACCGTCACCAGCGCGGTCCGCGGGCAACTGCATGACCCGGCCACCCGCGCCGAAGCCATGAGCCTCATCCTTGGAAGGTAACAAAAACAGACTATGGATTCCCTAGCCGCAGCCCCTGGAACAGGACCTGCCACCTCGCCGCTGCCCGTGCTGCGCAAGCCGCGCCCGGCTGCTAGCTTCAAGGACCTGCCGACGGACCGCACGCTCGTGATGGGGATCCTGAACGTCACCCCGGATTCGTTCAGCGACGGCGGCCGGCACGCGACGGCGGACACCGCGGTCGCCGCCGGCCTGCGGATGTATTACGCCGGCGCAGACGTCATCGACGTCGGCGGGGAATCCACCCGACCCGGCGCCGCGGAAGTCAGCGTCGAGGAGGAAAAGCGGCGGGTACTGCCCGTGATCGAGGCGCTGGTCAAGGCCGGCGCCCTGGTCAGCATCGACACCACGCACGCCGCCACCGCCGAGGCCGCGCTGGCCGCCGGCGCCACGATCATCAACGACGTCTCCGGCCTCACGATCGAGCCGGAGATGGTTGAGCTGGTGGCCCGGAGCAAGGCCCCCTACGTCCTCACCCACCGCCGCGGCGACGCGAGCACCATGGACTCGCTGACCGACTACGTCAACGTGGCCCGGGACGTCGCCGCCGAGCTCGCCGGCGTGCGGGACAAGCTGTACGCCGCCGGGGCCTCGCCGGAGCAGATCATCCTGGACCCGGGCCTGGGCTTCGCCAAGAATGAATCGCAGAACTGGGAGCTCCTGCAAAACCTCGACGTGCTGCAGGCCATGGGCCACAAAGTCCTGGTCGCCGCGTCCCGGAAACGGTTCCTGGGCAGCCTCCTGACTGTCGCCGGCAAGGCCGCGGCGCCCCAGGAGCGGGACGCCGCCACCGCCGCCGTCACCGCCATCAGCGCCTTCCGCGGCGCCTGGGCGGTCCGCGTGCACGACGTCGGCCCCAGCCTCGACGCCGTCAAGGTCGCCGCCCGCATCGCCCCGGGTCCGCGCACCGAATCGGCGCCGGCCGTGCCCGGCAACGGCTGAGACGGCCGCCCCATGGACCGGATCACGCTGAGCGGCGTCACCGCCGTCGGGCATCACGGAGTGTTCGATTTCGAACGCCGGGACGGCCAGCCGTTTGTCGTCGACGCCGTGCTGCACCTCGACTTCAGCCAGGCCGCCGCCAGTGACGACGTGCGGGACACCGCGCATTACGGCGAAGTGGCCGAGTGCATCCGCGGCTGGATCACCGGCACGCCGCTGAACCTGATCGAAGCCCTCGCCGTGCGGATCGCCGACGACCTGCTGCTGCGCTTCCCGGTAGCCGCCGTCGACATCACCGTGCACAAGCCCAAGGCCCCGATCGAGGTCGACTTCGGCGATGTGTCCGTCAGCGTCCACCGGGACCGGCAATGAGCCCCCACACAGCGCCCTACACCCGCGCCGTAATCGCTCTCGGCAGCAACCTGGGAGAGCGCAACGACACGCTCTCCGCCGCCGTCGCCGACCTCGTTGACCCGCCGGAGGTACGGCTGCTGGCCATCTCGCCGATCGTGCAGACCAAGGCCGTAGGCGGACCGCCGGACCAGCCGGACTTCCTGAACATGGTCATCGCCGTGGAAACCTCGCTGTCCCCGGAGGAACTGCTGCGGCACTGCCACGCGGTGGAACAGAAGCACCTGCGGGTCCGTGAAGTCCGCTGGGGTCCGCGCACCCTCGACGTGGACATCATCACCTACGGCGACCTGGTGAGCTCCGACCCTGACCTGACGCTGCCGCATCCGCGCGCCGCGGAGCGCGCCTTCGTGCTCTACCCCTGGTCCCTGATCGACCCCGCGGCCGAGCTCAACGGCGAACGGGTGGGCGAGCTGGCCGCCAAGGCCGCCGACTTCCCTGACCTCGCGCCGTTCGACGGCTTCGAAGACCTCAAGGGCGCGGCCGGAGCCGCACCGGTGGAGACCCCATGAAGCCGATCAGTCCGCTCCTTCTCCTCGTCATTGCTGTCGCGCTCGCCGTCCTGGGCTGGCTTGCCGCCCTGATTTCCGGACGGTACAGCCTCCAGACCCCGGTGCTGCCGCTGACCGGCCTGCTCACCATGGGCGTGATCGTGGCCCTCACCCTGATCCTTGGCATCCGTGTGCTGCGCTGGCGCAACGGCAAGAAGAAGAAAATGCTCAACCCGATCCTGGCCGCGTGGACCCTGGTCCTCGCCCAGGCCTGCGCCTACACCGGGACCGTGCTGCTGGGCTGGCACGCCGGAATCTTCCTGGACCAGCTGAGGCTTTGGTCCGTGCGCAGCGGTCAGTCCATCACCTGGGAGACGCTGTCCATGGCCGGCGGGGGCCTCGTGATGGTGGTGGTGGGCCTGGTGGTGGAACGCTTCTGCCGCATCCCGCCCGAGGACGGCGACGCCGAGGGGACCCCCGGACTGCAGGGCAAGCGCGGCAAACCCAAGGCTGAAGGCGAGTATGCATACCGAGGCGATTGACCCGCCGGGGCTGGCCTGGCGGCGGGTGTCTCCCCGGTACGTGACGGTCCGGCTGGTGGGCTGGGCGCTGGCCAACCTGGCCGCCGTCGTAGTCCTGTCCCTGCCCCTCGTGCTGGTCCTGAACGGCGCCTGGGAGTGGCCTCCGCTCTGGCTCGCCGCCGCCGTGCCCGCTGCGGCGTTCGTGCTGGCCCTTTGGCGGCTCGTGCTCATTCCGCGCCAGGTGCGGTCCATCGGTTACGCCGAACGCGAGGACGACCTGCTGATCCGCCGGGGCATCTTCTTCCAGCGCGTCCTGGTGGTGCCGTATGGCCGGATGCAGTATGTCGACATCGGGGCCGGCCCGGTGGAGCGCAGCCTTGGCCTGTGCACCCTGAAGCTTCACACCGCCTCGGCCGGCACCAGCGCGGAGATCCCCGGCCTGCCCGCGGGGGAGGGGGCGAGGCTCCGCGAACAGCTGTCCGCCCGCGGCGAGGCCCGCCTGGCCGGGCTGTGACGGCCGCCGGTGACAGCTGGCGGCGCGTGCACCCGGCATCGCCGTTCGTTCGGGGCTGGGTGGCGCTGGCCGCGATGTTCTTCTTCTTTGGACGCGATGCCTTTGAACGCCTGCTCCAGGGCGGACCCGTGATTGACGAACGGCTCGCCGGCCGGGCACCGTGGCTGCTGCTTGGCGGCGGCACGGTGCTGCTGCTGACCGTGCTCGGCTTCGTGCTGAGCTGGTACTTCACCCGGTACCAGGTGGCTGACGGGTACGTGCGGGTCAACACCGGGTTCCTGTTCAAGCAGCAGCGCCAGGCCAGGCTGGACCGGGTCCAGGCAATCGACGTCGTGCAGCCCCTGCTGGCACGGATTTTCGGGCTCGCAGAGCTCAGGTTCGAGGTCGCCGACGCCGGCCAGTCCGCGGTGCACCTGGCCTACCTGCGCGTGGACGAGGCCCGCCAGCTCCGCGCGACCATCCTTGCCCGCGCCTCCGGCGCCGTAAGCGGGACGCCGGCGACGGCACCGGGGCTGGCGCCGGCGCAGCAGGCGGCCGTCGCGGAGGAGGCGCCGGAGCACGCCGTGCTCACCGTGCCGCCGTCGCGCCTGGCGGGGTCGCTGGTGCTGAGCGAGCAAAGCGTCGTCATCGTCCTCGGCGCCGTGGCCTCGGTGCTGCTCTCCGCCGTCACCGAGAACCGCAGCTTCTATTTCTACCTGATCCCGGCCGGCCTGGGCCTGGCGGCGGCGTACTGGAACTCCTTCAACAAGGGCTACAACTTCACCGCCGCCATCTCCCCGGACGGTATCCGGCTCCGCTACGGCCTGCTGGACACCCAGGCCCAGACCCTGCCGCCGGGGCGGATCCAGGCCGTGCGCGTCAGCCAGCCGCCGCTCTGGCGGGTCTTCGGCTGGTACCGGATGCAGGTCAACATGGCCGGCTACGGTACGGCTGGCAGCAACGGCGAGGGCTCGGCCCGGACCACCCTGCTGCCCGTAGGAACGCTGGCAGAGGTGTTCGCCATGCTTTCGCTGGTCCTGCCCGACCCCGGCACCCCGGACCCTGCACGCGTCTTCATCGCGGGGCTGAACGGGCTGGCACCCGCCGGCGGGCCCGGCCGTTCCGCCGCCCCCGCCGCCCCGGACGACGGCGGCTTCGTCACCACGCCGCGGCGTGCCCGCCTGCTCGCCCCGCTGGGCTGGCGGCGCAACGGCTTCACCGCCACGGACACCGCACTGCTGATCCGCTCCGGCCGCTGGTGGCGCCACCTGGTACTGGTCCCGCACCAGCGCACCCAGTCGATCGCGCTGCAGCAGGGCCCGCTTGCCCGGCGCTTCCGGGTGGCGGACCTGGTCCTGCACACCACCGCCGGGCCCATCGCGCCGCGGCTGATCCAGGCCGGCCTCGACGAAGGAAGGGCCTTGCTGGACGCGCAGGCGGCCCGCGCCCGGACCGCGCGGAAACGGCAGACCAGCGAACACTGGCTCGACCCGGCCGACCACCTCGTACACGCACCAAAGGAAGGGCCACAGCATGGCTAAGCCAGGACGCCTCGGCGTCGGAATCATCGGAGCCGGCAAGGTGGGGGCCGTCCTGGGGGCGGCGTTGCGCGCCGCCGAGCACGCCGTCGTCGGGATCTCCGCCGTCTCGGACGCGAGCCGGGAACGCGCGGAAACCCTGCTGCCCGGCGTCCCCATCCTCGAGGTGCAGGACATCGTGGAACGCGCCGAACTGGTGCTGCTGGCCGTCCCGGATGACGCCCTCGGCCCGCTAGTGGAGGGCCTCGCGAAGCTTGGCGCCTGGCAGCCCGGGCAGCTTGTTGCCCACACCTCCGGTCGTTTCGGCGTCGGCATCCTGCGCCCGGTCCGCGCCGCGGGCGCCATCCCGCTGGCGCTGCACCCCGCCATGACCTTCACCGGCATGAGCCTGGACCTGACCCGGCTGCTGGACTGCAGCTTCGGCGTGACGGCCGACCCGGCCATGCTGCCGATCGCGCAGGCCCTCGTGGTGGAGATGGGCGCCGAGCCGGTCGCGATCGCCGAGGCTGACCGCACGCTGTACCACGCGGCCCTGGCGCACGGCTCGAACCACCTGGTCACCCTCGTGGCGCAGGCCTCCGAACTGCTGCGCGAAGTGGGCGTCGAGGCGCCGGAACGCATGCTCGGCCCCCTGCTGCGCGCCAGCCTGGAAAACGCCCTCGCCTCGGGAGAGTCGGCGCTGACTGGTCCGGTGGCGCGCGGGGACGTGGGAACTGTCGCCGCGCACTCGGAGGCCCTGCGCGAACTCGACGGCGGCTCCGGCGGCGATATTCTGGAGGCGTACCTGGCCATGGCCCGGGCAACGGCCCGCCGTGCGGGTAGCCGCGGGCTGTTGAAGCCGGAGCAAATCGACGGCATCAGGCAGGCGCTCGAGACCCCCGACGCCGGCGGCCCGATTCCTGAGGAAGGACCCTGAGATGCCAATCCAGTTGGTGACCACGGCTGCGCAGCTGCGCACCGAAAGCGCGCGACTGCTCACCGAAAAGCGCGGCACCTCGCAGGGGCTCGTGCCCACGATGGGCGCCCTGCACGAAGGGCACGCCCAGCTGGCGCGCACCGCCGTCGCCGAAAACGACGTCGTGGTCGCCAGTATCTTCGTCAATCCGCTGCAGTTCGGCGAGGCGGTGGACCTTGACCGCTACCCGCGGACGCTGGAGGCGGATTTGGCCCTGCTCGAGGCCGAAGGCGTCGACCTCGCCTTCGCGCCGGCGGTCGAGGAGGTGTATCCCGGCGGCGAACCCCTGGTGCGGATCACCGCCGGCGTGCTGGCCGACAAGTGGGAAGGAGCCTCCCGGCCCGGGCACTTCGACGGCGCCCTGACGGTGGTGGCGAAGCTGCTGCACTACGGCCTGCCCGGCTTGGGCCAGGGCACCTACCGCGCTTATTTCGGCCAAAAGGACGCCCAGCAGCTGACCCTGGTCCAGCGGATGGTGGCGGACCTGAACTTCCCGGTGGAGATCGTCCCGGTGCCGATCGTGCGGTCCCCGGACGGGCTGGCGCTCTCCAGCCGGAACCGCTTCCTCTCGGCCGAGGAACGCGAGGCCGCCCTGGTGCTCTCCCGGGCGCTGCGGCTGGTCGAGGAGCGCGCCAACGCCCACGAACCCCTGGACCTGGACTCCGCCCGGGCGCTCGTGGAATCCCAGCCCCTCGTGGAGCTGGACTACTTCGACGTGGTGGACCCGCGCACCCTGGAGCCGCTCGCGGAGAACTGCCGCGAGACCCCGTTCCGCGGCGAAGGACTGGTTCTCATCGCGGCCAAGGTCGGTCCGGTCCGGCTGATCGACAACGTGCCGCTGGACTCCTAGCCCTTCCCGGTTTCGGCCATCAGTTTGAGGTTCGCCAGGGTCTGTTCCCTGGCCCGCTCCTGCAGCCGTTCCACCAGCACCCGGTCGGCGAACTTCCCGATCGCCGCGCCCGGGACGTTGTACTCGATTTCCGCGGTGACCCTGGTGCCGGTTCCGGAGGGCTCGTAGTCCCAGGTCTGCCATCCCTTGAGCGGGCCGTCGAATTCGAGCCGGACGTGCTGGCCGCCGCTGGCGGTCGGCTCGTTTTCCAGCACGCGCGTGGTGACCGGGAACGGAACCCCGGCCATCAGGTAGCTGTGCTCGACGACGGTCCCGGCCCGGCCGTCGCCTTCGACTTTCTTCGGCTCGCTGAGATTAACCCACCAGGAAGCCCAGTGATACGGGTCGACGGCGATTTCGGTGACGCGCCCGACCGGCGCGTCGATCTGCGTGTCGAGCTTGATGTGGCCCATGGAAGATCCTCTCGTGGCATGAATCGGAGGGAACGGGCGTCCCGGAGGGGAGCCGCGGCCCGTGTACCAGCCAACGCCCGCCGCCGGAAAGCGGGTAGGGGCCAAAGGCCCCGGGGAGGGTTTCCGCCGCGGGCAGTGGCGCTCCCGTCCCGGCCGCCCCGACCCGCTGCGAATCCGGAGCAACTTCTTCCCGCCTGCGGGAATTACCGCTGCGGGCGTCGGGTTGGTATTCGTAGTGGCGACCACGTGCGCCGAAACCCACTTCAACTCCCTGAGGGAATCCCCATGCCAGCAGATGCCCCTTCCAACGTCCACGAGGGCCTGGCGCCGCCGCCCCGGACCGCCGTCGTGCCCCCGTCGCCCGACCAGCGCGCGGAGGCACCGTCGCAGCGCGCGCAGGCCCCGGCGGCCGGTCCGGAGAAGCTGTCCCGGGAGTCCGTCACCATCATCGCCACCCTGCTGGTAGCCACCTTCGTGGTGATCCTTAACGAGACCATCATGAACGTGGCCCTGCAGCGGCTGATGGTGGACCTGCGGGTCGATGCACCCACCGTGCAGTGGCTGTCCACCGGCTTCATGCTGACCATGGCGGTGGTCATTCCCACCACGGGCTTCATCCTGCAGCGACTCTCCACCCGGGCGGTCTTCATGCTGGCGATGGGGCTGTTTTCCGCGGGCACCCTGCTGGCAGCCCTCGCGCCCGGTTTCGAAATCCTGCTCCTGGCCAGAATCATCCAGGCCGGCGGCACCGCCATCATGCTTCCACTGCTGATGACCACCATCCTGACCCTGGTCCCGGTCTCACGCCGCGGCGCCGTGATGGGCAACGTGAGCATCGCGATCTCGGTGGCGCCGGCCATGGGACCGACGGTTTCCGGGCTGATCCTGCAGCACTTCTCCTGGCGGTTCATGTTCGTGTTCGTCCTCCCGATCGCCCTGCTCGCGTTCGGCATCGGCGCCAGGTTCCTGAGGAACATCGGCGAAAACGAGAAGACCCGGCTCGATGCGCTGTCCGTCGTCCTGACCGTCCCGGCCTTCGGCGGCGTCGTGTACGGACTGAGCCAGATCGGCGGCGGTGCGGGAGGCCCCGCCACCCCGGCCGTGGCGGCGCTCGCCGTCGGCGTCGTGGCCCTGCTCGCTTTCGTCCTGCGCCAGCTCAGGCTGCAGAAGTCCGACGCGCCGCTGCTGGATCTGCGCGCCTTCAATTTCCGGATGTTCACCGTGTCCGTGCTGCTGCTCGTGGTCGCGATGATTGCCCTGTTCGGCGCCGTGATCCTGCTGCCCCTGTACCTGCAGGAAGTCCGCGGCCTGAAGTCGCTGGAAACCGGCCTCGCCCTGCTGCCGGGCGGCCTCGCGATGGGCCTGCTGGGCCCGGTCATCGGCCGGCTTTTCGACAAGTTCGGCCCGTTGCCGCTGACCGTGACGGGATCGGTCCTGATGGTGCTTTCGCTCTGGCAGTTCTCCCGGCTGGACGCCCAGACGCCGGTCGGCTGGATCATCGCGCTGCATGTGGCTCTGAGCCTGGGCCTGGCGCTGCTGTTCACGCCCGCGTTCACCACGGGGCTGAACCCGTTGCCGCCGCACCTGTACTCCCACGGCTCGGCCATCATGAGCACCCTGCAGCAGGTCGCGGGCGCGGCCGGCACGGCGCTGCTGGTCTCGATCTACGCGGTCGTCTCGGCGGGGTCCGGCATGGTCGCCGGAATGCACGCGGCGTTCCTGACCGCGGCCGCCATCGCCCTCGCCGCCGTCGTGCTGTCCGTGCTGATGCGCAAGACTGAAGGCGCGGCCGGCCCGGCGGCCCACTGACCCGGCAGGTTCTAGCCGGCGAAGAACTCGCTGAGTTCGGCGATGAGCTTGTCCGGCGCCTTGTTGACGCCGTCGTGGCCCATGCCCGGCAGGATGGTGTAGCTGGAGCCCGAGAGCACGTCGTGGATCTGCCCGCAGGCCACGCCGAAGTACGCCGGGCTCTTCTCGCCCACGATGATCAGCGTCTCCAGCGGCAGCTCCAGGAACGGTTCGGCCGGCATGTCGGCGGCGATGATCGCCTTGATCTCGCGGACGCCGGTCTTCATCAGCTCGCGCAACTGCTTGCCGACGGGCGTGCCGGCGGTGAGCTTGTTCGCCAGCGTCAGCATGGACAGCGGCATCCGGGACAGCGCGCTTCCGGTCTCCAGGCCGCGGACCAGCACGGCCAGGGCGCGGTCGTCGTCGCCCGCGGCCGTCAGGCGCTCGTACTCGGCGGTCCAGTCCGCCGTGACGCTGTGGTTCACCGAAACGGCCGGGTCGTACACGGCAAGGCGCTCCACCGGCAGGGTGCGTGCGGCATGCAGCGCCACCGCGCCGCCGAAGCTGTGCCCGAAGACGTCGGTACTGGCGGTGTGCTTCATCACGGCGTCCAGGTCGCGGATGTCCACGTCCAGCGTGTAGTCCTCCGGCTGCGGGGAGGACGAGCCGCGGCCGCGGCGGTTGAAGGTGTGCACCGGCCGGCCCAGGGCGGCGCTGAGCTTCTGCGCGAAGCGGGTGTAGTCCGCCGCCGTCACCATCGAAGCCGGCACGACGACGACGCCGGAACCCGCCGCGGCAAGCTCCGCGCCCGTGCTGAAAAGCTCAAGGGTTCCGCCGTCGGGGGTTCTGATGTTCTCGCGGGTCATGCTCCGAGCCTAGCCGAGGCGCCCGGAACCGCACAGCAGGGGTGCCGTCAGCTGCCCAGGCGGCCGCCGGAGATCTCGAGGTAGCAGGAGCCGCAGAGCGACTCGTACCAGGCGTCCTGCCCGTCGATGGCCACCTGGTCGCCGTCGAACACCACCTGATCGCCGATCCGCCGGGTGTTGAAGATGGCCTTGCGGCCGCACCGGCAGATGGTCTTGAGCTCCTCCAGGGTGTGCGCGATTTCCAGGAGCCGGAGCGAGCCGGGGAAGGCGCGGGTCCGGAAGTCGGTGCGGATGCCGTAGGCGAGCACGGGAACGTTGTCCAGCACGGCGATGCGGAAAAGGTCATCTACCTGCTCCGGCTCGAGGAACTGGGCCTCGTCCACCAGCAGGCAGGCCACGGGGGGCGTGTCCACGTGCTGCAGCAGCGCGTCGGGGTCATCCCCGTGGGCGTGCGCCGCGAACAGCTTCCGGGCGGACGCCCCGGCAGGGATCAGGAAGTCCACCGAGCGGGTCATCCCCAGCCGGGACACGACGTCGGCATCGCCCTTGGTGTCGATGTCCGGCTTGGCGAGCACCACCCGCTGGCCTCGCTCCTCGTAGTTGAACGCGGCCTGCAGCAGGCCCGTCGACTTGCCGGAGTTCATCGCGCCGTAACGGAAGTAGAGCTTGGCCAAGGGGGTCCTTTCGACTTAGGTCGCCCCCGATTCTAGTGCCAGAAGTCAGCGGGCCGGCCGCAGCCGCCGCCGGACCCGGAGCCGCGCCGGAACCGCGTCGCCGCCGAGCAGGAACCTGGCAGCAATCAGCGCCAGCCGGCGGTTACCGGGACGGATCGGTCCCTCGTGCAGCTGGCCCGGCACCACGGCGAACTCGATTGCCGGCACCGCCGCCGCGAGCTGCCGCCCGGTTTCGGCGAAGTAGTCCGGGCTCCAGCCGCCGGTGAGCATCAGCGTGGGCATGGTGATGCCGGCGAAGTCGTCGAGCTCGGCGTCCGCGGCCAGCACGGCGCGCATCTCCTTCACGGCCGTGGGCAGCAGTTCCCGCATCTCCGCGCCCAGGCTGGTCCGGGCCGAGAGGATGCTGAGCATGCGCAGGGCGCCGAGCGGCAGTTTCGACACGGGACCGGCAGTTTCCAGCCCCTGGACCAGGTGGGCCCACGCGTGGTCCAGTTCACCGGCCGCCACCGATCGCTCCAGTTCCGGGCGCCAGCGGCCGGTCAGGTTCCCGGCGAGGGACACGGCCGCGTCGTAGGTCACCAGGCGGCGGATCGGCACGCTGCGTGCGGCCTGCAGCGCCACGAAGCCGCCGTAGCTGTGCGCGAACACGTCCGTTGAGCCGGTCTGCCGCAGCACGGCGGCGAGGTCGGCCACCTCCGTGGCCGCCGAGTAGTCCGCGGGCTGCGGTGAGGACCCGGCCCGGCCGCGGCGGTTGTAACAGTGCACCGGGCGGCCCAACAGCCGGCCCAGGCTCCGGGCGAACGAGCGGTACAGGGCGTCCGTGACCAAGGTCCCATGCACCAGAACGACGCCGCCCGCCGCCGCAGGCGTGTCCCCGGGCGCCCCGTCTGCTGGCTCCGGCGCTGCCCCCGGGGCGGCTTCCGGCGCTGCCGCCGGGGCGCCCTCCGGGGCCGCTTCCGCGCTGGGCCGGAAGGTGTGCAGCTCGAGGTGCCCCTCGCCGTCGTCGGTCCGAATCGTCCACGTCTCCATAGCTGTGAGTGTATTCCCGGTCCACTCCCGGGCCGCCCGCACCGGAGGGGGCCGGATGCCCGGTAAACTTGGGGATTGTGACTTCCCAAAACACCCCCGCCCCGAACACCGCCGAGCACTCCGACGCCAGCGAACAGACGCTGGTCCGCATGGAAAAGCGCGCCAAGCTGATCGAACGTGGCATCGAGGCGTACCCGGTGGGAGTCGAGCGCACGCACTCACTGACGGAGATCCGCGAAAAGTACGCGCACCTCGTGGCCGACGAGACGACCGGCGACGTCGTCGGCGTGACCGGCCGCATTGTCTTCATCCGCAACACCGGCAAGCTCTGCTTCGCCACCCTCCAGGAGGGCGGCCTCGACGGCAAAGCCGTCCGGCTGCAGGTCATGCTCAGCCTGGCCAACATCGGCGAGGAAGCGCTCGCGGACTGGAAGTCCCTCGTGGACCTGGGCGACCACGTCTTCATCAAGGGCGAGGTCATCTCCTCGCGCCGCGGGGAGCTCTCCGTGATGGCCGAATCCTGGTCCATGGCGTCCAAGGCGCTGCGGCCGCTGCCCGTGCTGCACGCGGAGCTCAACGAGGAAACCCGCGTCCGCCAGCGCTACGTGGACCTGATCGTCCGCGACGAGGCCCGCGAAATGGTCTACACCCGGGCCGCGATCACGCGTTCCATCCGCGAAACCCTGCACCGCCAGGGCTACGTCGAGGTGGAGACGCCGATGCTGCAGCTGGTGCACGGCGGCGCCACGGCCCGTCCCTTCGAGACCCACATGAACGCCTTCGACCAGAAGATGACGCTGCGGATCGCCACCGAGCTGTACCTCAAGCGCACGGTGGTCGGCGGCATCGACCGGGTCTATGACATGGGCCGGGTCTTCCGCAACGAGGGCGTGGACTCGACCCACAGCCCCGAATTCACCACGCTGGAGAGCTACGAGGCCTGGGCCGACCAGTTCGTCATGGCGGACCGCATCAAGGAGATCATCCTGGACGCCGCCGACGCCGCCGGGGTGGGCCGCGTGCTGCAGACCGAGGCCGGCGAGATCAACCTCGACGGCGACTGGGCCTGGATGGCCGTGTACCCGGGCCTCTCCGACTTCGTGGGCCAGGACATCACCCCGGAAACCCCCGTCGAGGAACTGCTGGCCATCGCCGCCAAGCACGAGGTCAAGGTCGACGCGGCCTGGGACGCCGAGAAGCTCGTGGTCGAGCTCTTCGGCGAGCTGGTCGAACCGACCCTGCTCAACCCGACTTTCGTCTATGACTACCCGCCCTCCGCGCAGCCGCTGGCCCGCCACCACCGCGAAGACAACCGGCTGATCGAAGCGTGGGACCTGATCATCGGCGGGATGGAGCGCGGCACCGCCTTCTCCGAACTGATCGACCCGGTCATCCAGCGCGAACGCCTCACCGAGCAGTCGCGCCGTTCCGCCGCCGGCGACGTCGAAGCCATGCAGCTGGACGAGGACTTCCTCCGCGCCCTCGAGTACGGCGCCCCGCCGATGGGCGGCATCGGACTGGGCATCGACCGGCTGGTCATGCTCTTCACCGGCGCCGGCATCCGCGAGACCATCCTCTTCCCGCTGCTGAAGCCCGAAGGCCACTGATCATGGAATACATTGCCGTCCTGCTCCCGTCCGTGGTGGTCGGGCTCATCTTCTGGTTCGCGATGAAGGCAATCTTCAATGCCGACAAATCCGAGCGCCAGGCCGAAGCCCGCGCGCAGGCGGAGGCGGCAGCCCGCGGTCCGGAGCGAGATCCCGCTCCCGGGACCGGGCATTCCCCCGAACAACGCTAAAAGCGGGGGCTATTCCTTCCTGTGGATTTTCTTTGGAAGGGCTTTTCCGCTTTGACTCCCGGCCATAAAAGGATGGATACTTTTTTCAGATACATCCTGCTTTTCTAAATACTCGACCTTTTGAAAAGAGAGTTTTTATGGCACAGAAAGTTAAAATCATCCTTGTTGATGATCTGGATGGGGGATCCGCGGACGAAACTGTCCGGTTTGGCCTTGATGGCGTCAGTTATGAAATTGACCTGTCATCGGGCAATGCATCAGAACTCCGCTCGGCCGTCGAGCGGTATGTGGCCCACGCGCGCAAGACGTCGACCGGCCGGGCAACCCGGACTAAAGTTTCGAGCGGCCGCAATCAGGACTCGGCGCAGATTCGACAGTGGGCCCGGGACAACGGCTATGCGGTAAACAGCCGCGGCCGTATCCAGGCCGAAATTCAGGAAGCCTACCAAAAGGCAAATTCCTAGTACCTGCTTCCCGGAAGGGCGAGCCGGCTCGCCCCTTTCCTTCGACCATGCCCCTGCCCCCGCGGCGGGGGCATTGTCATGTCCGGACGGCTGGTGCTGGCGGCGCCGGTGCGTTCCCGCCCGGTTGCTTCCTGAAAATGCCTGCATAAGCCGAGGACGCGCCGTGTCTGCAGGGTTTCGGAAGAAGTAACCGGGCGGGAGCGCAGCCGTGACCGGGGGCCGTGTCAGGGCCCCGCCCGGCCGGTATCCGGGCACCGCGGTGGCGCCCCGGACCCGTCCGGGTTTCCCCCGTGGCGAACAAGCCACAAATCTCGAACTCCGCCACGTAGCATCAAAGTACGTCGTAGCTAGGAGTGTGGCGAAATGTTTGAGCGATTTACGGACCGTGCCCGTCGCGTAGTTGTGCTTGCCCAAGAAGAGGCACGCATGCTGAACCACAATTACATCGGCACCGAACACATCCTCTTGGGTCTGATCCATGAGGGTGAAGGTGTTGCCGCCAAAGCCCTCGAGTCCCTGAGCATCTCGCTCGACGGCGTCCGCGAGCAGGTGCAGGAGATCATCGGCCAGGGCCAGCAGGCCCCGTCCGGCCACATCCCCTTCACCCCGCGCGCCAAGAAGGTGCTGGAGCTCTCGCTGCGCGAAGCCCTGCAGCTGGGCCACAACTACATCGGCACCGAGCACATCCTGCTCGGCCTCATCCGCGAGGGTGAAGGTGTGGCAGCCCAGGTGCTGGTCAAGCTCGGAGCGGACCTGAACCGCGTCCGCCAGCAGGTCATCCAGCTGCTCTCCGGCTACCAGGGCAAAGAATCCACCGGTGCTGGCGTTGGCTCGGGCCCGGCCGAAGGCACCCCCGCAGGGTCGGTCGTCCTCGACCAGTTCGGGCGCAACCTGACCCAGGCCGCACGCGAGAACAAGCTGGACCCGGTGATCGGCCGCGAGCAGGAAATGGAACGCGTCATGCAGGTCCTTTCCCGCCGCACCAAGAACAACCCGGTGCTGATCGGCGAGCCCGGCGTCGGCAAGACCGCCGTCGTCGAGGGCCTGGCCCAGGCGATCGTCCGCGGCGACGTGCCGGAGACCATCAAGGACAAGCAGCTGTACACCCTGGACCTCGGGTCCCTGGTGGCCGGCTCCCGCTACCGCGGTGACTTCGAAGAGCGCCTGAAGAAGGTGCTTAAGGAGATCCGCACCCGCGGCGACATCATCCTGTTCATCGACGAGATCCACACCCTGGTGGGTGCCGGTGCCGCCGAAGGCGCCATCGATGCGGCCTCGATCCTGAAGCCCATGCTGGCCCGCGGCGAGCTCCAGACCATCGGTGCGACCACGCTGGATGAGTACCGCAAGCACATCGAGAAGGATGCCGCCCTGGAGCGCCGCTTCCAGCCGATCCAGGTCAAGGAGCCCTCCGTCGCCGACGCGATCGAGATCCTCAAGGGCCTGCGTGACCGCTACGAGGCGCACCACCGCGTCACGATCACCGACGGCGCCCTCGCCTCGGCGGCCAGCCTCTCCGAGCGCTACATCTCGGACCGCTTCCTGCCGGACAAGGCGATCGACCTGATCGATGAAGCCGGCGCCCGGCTGCGCATCCGCCGCATGACCGCCCCGCCGGAGCTCAAGGTCATGGACGAGAAGATCGCGGCCATGAAGCTCGAGAAGGAATCCGCGATCGACGCGCAGGACTTCGAAGGCGCCGCCTCGCTGCGCGACAAGGAGCAGAAGCTCATTGCCGAGCGCGCCGAGAAGGAACGCCAGTGGAAGACCGGCGGCATGGACGACATCTCCGAGGTGGATGAGGATCTCATCGCCGAGGTGCTGGCGAACTCCACCGGCATCCCGGTCTTCAAGCTGACCGAGGAAGAATCCTCGCGCCTGCTGAAGATGGAAGACGAACTGCACAAGCGCGTGGTCGGCCAGAACGAGGCCATCAAGGCCCTGTCCCAGGCAATCCGCCGTACCCGTGCAGGCCTGAAGGATCCGAAGCGTCCGGGCGGCTCGTTCATCTTCGCCGGCCCCACCGGCGTCGGCAAGACCGAGCTGGCCAAGGCACTCGCGGAGTTCCTGTTCGGCGAGGAAGACGCGCTGATCACGCTGGACATGTCCGAGTACTCGGAAAAGCACACCGTCTCCCGGCTCTTCGGTGCCCCTCCGGGCTACGTGGGCTACGAGGAAGGCGGCCAGCTGACCGAGAAGGTCCGGCGCCGGCCGTTCTCGGTGGTGCTGTTCGACGAAGTGGAGAAGGCACACGCCGACCTCTTCAACTCGCTGCTGCAGATCCTGGAAGACGGCCGCCTGACCGACTCGCAGGGCCGCGTGGTGGACTTCAAGAACACCGTGATCATCATGACCACGAACCTCGGCACCCGGGACATCTCCAAGAGCGTCGCCACCGGCTTCCAGTCCGGGACGGACACGCAGACCGGCTACAACCGGATGCGCGCCCGGGTCACGGAGGAGCTCAAGCAGCACTTCCGCCCCGAGTTCCTGAACCGTGTCGACGACGTGGTGGTGTTCCCGCAGCTGACCCAGGACGAGATCATCGAGATCGTGGACCTGTTCGTCACCCGCCTGGAGAAGCGCCTCAAGGACAAGGACATGGGCATCGAGCTCACGCCCGCGGCCAAGGTGCTGCTGGCCACCCGTGGTTACGACCCGGCGATGGGTGCCCGGCCGCTGCGCCGCACCATCCAGCGCGAGATCGAGGACCAGCTCTCCGAGAAGATCCTCTTCGGCGAACTGCACGCCGGCGACATCGTGGTGGTGGACGTGGAAGGCGAAGGCGACGACGCGAAGTTCACCTTCGCCGGCAACGCCAAGCCGCGCATCCCGGAAATCGCTCCGAGCGTCTAGGCGCCAAGCGATAACGTTCCAAGCAAAAGGCCCCGGCCGCTTCTGAACTGCTCCCCGGAAGTTGGACTGAGAAATTCAGTTCCGACTCCCGGGGAGC
>NZ_JABFMX010000024.1 GCF_013359735.1 Arthrobacter sp. C9C5 | reverse complement strand
GGTCCGCGATCCGCCGGGACATCGGCTTCCGGGTCACTTCATGGTCCCAGGCGGCTACATACCAGGCATTAAGCGGGTACCCCAGCACCTTGTTCGTCGTCGAGTTCACGGACTGCATCATTGCCGTCATGGTCAATCCTTCCGTTTCCCGCTACTATCTACCTCGATAGGTAGTGTTCCGCATCACAGCATACCTATCAACATAGGTAGTGGCAAGAGGCTTCAATTACCTGATACCGGCCTTCGCAACGACGCCAGAGCCGGACCACCCACCGAAAGGTACCTTCGTGAAACTGATGGACCCCGCAATCTGGGAAGGCAAGATCTTTACCGGAAGCTGGACATTTTCCGGCGGCGGCGACGCCCCTGTGGTTGAACCAGCTACGGGAAATGAACTTGGGCGCATCGGCGTCGCGTCCGCCGACGACATCGATGCAGCCTGTAAGGCGGCGACCGCAGCCCAGGCGGACTGGGCTGAAACCAACTTCGAAGAACGTGCGGCGGTCATGCGGCGGGCAGGCATGCTCTTCGAACAGCACGCCGACGAGATCCATGAGTGGATCATCCGTGAGGCCGGTTCGATCCTGCCTAAGGCACAGCTGGAAACCCACACTGCGGCGCAGGAGTGTTTTGAGGCCTCCGCGCTGCCTTCCCGGGGCCAGGGCGAGCTGCTTGCGGCCGCCGATCCCGAGCGGCTCAGCTTCAGCCGGCGGGTCCCTGTCGGCGTCGTCGGTGTCATCTCACCGTTCAACGTTCCCCTGATTCTGGCTATCCGGGCCGTGGCTCCGGCGCTGGCTCTGGGCAACGCGGTTGTTTTGAAGCCGGACATGCGGACTGCCGTGGCCGGCGGAGTATCAATCGCCAGGGTCTTCGAGGAGGCCGGCCTGCCGGCCGGAGTCCTGCAGGTGCTGCCAGGTGGGGCTGAGGCCGGCGCCGCCCTGGTGGCAAATCCGGAAACCCGGGTGATCGCCTTCACCGGCTCCACGGCTGCGGGCCGCCGCGTCGGGGCCTCGGCTGCCGAGCATCTCAAGCGGGCTCACCTCGAGCTAGGCGGCAACAACGCCATGATCGTCCTAGCCGATGCCGACGTGGAATTGGCGGCCTCCAACGGCGCGTGGGGATCCTTCCTCCACCAGGGCCAGATCTGCATGACGGCCGGGCGGCACATCGTCCACGAATCCATCGCCGATGAGTACGTGGCGCTGCTTGCCGAGAAGGCCAAGCGGCTCACCGTGGGCGACCCCTTTACCGAGCAAGTGGCGCTGGGCCCGATCATTGACGTGAAACAGCGGGACAACATCCACCGGCTGGTCACCGAGAGTGTGGCCGGCGGCGCCACACTGCTTGCCGGCGGCACCTTCGACGGGTTGTTCTACGCGCCGACCGTACTGGACGGCGTACGTGCGGATACGCCAGCGTTCTGCTCGGAAGTCTTCGGACCGGTGGCGCCAGTTATCCGCTTCAGTACGGTTGAGGAAGCCGTGGAACTGGCCAGGGATTCCGAATACGGACTCTCCGTCAGCATCATTACCTCCGACGCCATGAGCGCCTGGAGCATCGCACGGCACATCCCGTCCGGGCTGGTCCACATCAATGACCAGACCGTCGGCGATGAAGCCCACATCCCCTTCGGCGGCGTCCGCAATTCCGGGACCGGAGGGCGGATCGGCGGCGCCGAGGCCAACCTGGAGTCGTTCACCGAAAACCAGTGGGTCACCATGCAGGCCAAACCCGCCCGGTACCCTTTCTAGCCCGGAACCCCCGTCGCGAGCACAAGTTGGAGTTGGTGTGCCAACGAGCCCCTCAGCAGGGCTCGTTGGCACACCAAGCGTTACGACTCCAATTTGTCGATCAGCTCCAAGCCATGCCGGGCCCAGTGGATCTCGGCGTTGGCGCGCTCGATCATGCCCTCGTAGGTGAATATTTTGTAACCGGCGATCTTGGCTCGGTCGGCTTCCGGAGCCGCCTCCAGCCGGGTTGCCAGAATGGGATTGCTCCGGTCCTCAAGGGCGGCAATCATCTCCTGCCACTGCTGAGCGCGTGAGGAGTGGTATGCGATGTGGGCCTGCATCTGCGTCCGCGCGGCCTCGGGCTCAGCCCACTCCAGATATGCCGCCTTGAGGTGGACTGGATCCCGCTCACGGGTGTAATCGAGGGTCGTGTTGATCCAGGCCCGAAAAGCCTCAACCCCCTCCGGGGTGATGTGGTACCGCTTCTTCTTTCCCTTCTTCCCCCAGGCCTCCTCGACGCCGCGCAGCAACCCGTCCTTTTCCATCCGGCGGAGTTCCGGATAGATCTGCGAGTCCGGAGCATGCCAGACGTAGCCGACGGATTGTTCGAACTGCTTGAAAACGTCGTAGCCCGTCAGGGGCTGGGATGTCAGCAGGGCAAGCAGGGCGTAGCGCAGACTCACCTCGCCACCGGTCCTTTCCATGGGACTCGTCGTCGCATCGCAACATACGGGCCCGACTTCATCAAAACTCTTGTCAACTAACTATGTTCATAGTTACGCTGTGTCTCACGCCACATCTAGCTATCAGTATAGATAGTTGTCCGGCTGCCGGGCGCTCGACGACGATCCCCGGCGGCGGGCTTTTGGCCCCGAATGGCGCACACCCGCCGCTCGGCACGCAACTTTGTACCCGCCCGGACTGTCCGCGGCCTCCAGAAAGTAGTCTCATGCAACTCCAAGAACGCATCGACGCGTCCCGCATGTCCCTGTACCAATGGCTGATCGTCGGATTGTGCATCATCCTCAACGCCCTCGACGGCTTCGACGTTCTGGCCATGGCGTTCACGGCCAACAGCGTCACCCGCGAGTTCGGCCTCAGCGGGGCCGAGCTCGGCATCCTGTTGAGCTCCGGCCTGGTCGGCATGGCCATCGGGTCGCTGGGCCTGGCACCCTTCGCCGACGTCATCGGCCGCCGGCCCATGGTCCTGGTCTCCGTTGGCCTTGCCACCGCCGGCATGCTGCTCGCCTCCCTGGCGCACTCGGCGGTGGAGCTGGGAATCTGGCGCGTCGTCACGGGCCTGGGCATCGGCGGCATCCTGGCCTGCACCAACGTGATTGCCAGCGAATACTCCTCCAAGCGCTGGCGCGGGCTGGCCATCAGCATCTATACGGCCGGCTACGGCATCGGCGCGACGCTGGGCGGCGCCGCCGCCGTGTCCCTCCAGGCAAACTTCGGCTGGCGCTCGGTCTTCGTGTTCGGCGGCATTTGCACCGGCGTCGTCCTGGCCCTGCTGGCGGTCCTGCTGCCTGAATCGGTGGACTTCCTGACCAATCGTCGTCCCCGCAACGTCCTTGATCGTCTCAACAAGATTGCCCGCAAGATTGGCCAGCCCGAGGTGACCGAGATCCCCGCGCCCGCTGCAGTTGCCCAGCGCAGGAACAAGCTTTCTGAACTCTTCACCGCCGGCAACCGCCGCTCCACCTGGCTCGTCTGGCTGGCCTTCTTTGCCACCATGTTCGGGTTCTACTTCGTGAACAGCTGGACGCCGCGGCTGCTCGTCACCGCCGGCATGACTGAGAGCCAGGGCGTCATCGGCGGTCTCATGCTCACCCTGGGCGGCACCTTCGGGTCCCTGCTCTACGGCCTGCTCACCATCCGCTGGAACAGCCGCAAGGTGATGATCGCGTTTGCGGTACTCTCGGCCGCCACCATGGTCATGTTCATTTCCACCGCCGGCATCCTCGCCCTGGCGTTCGTCGCGGGCGGCGTCGTTGGCATGTTGATCAACGGCTGCATCGCCGGCATGTACACCATTACCCCCGCCCTGTACGGCGCGTCCGTCCGGAGCACCGGCGTCGGCTGGGCGATCGGAATCGGCCGCGTCGGCGCCATCGTCGCCCCGCTCATCACCGGCGCCCTGCTGGACGCGCACTGGACGGCTTCCATGCTCTACATGGGCGTCGGTGCCGTGGTCCTCGTGGCGGGCGGCGCCGTAGCGGCGATGCGCCCGGCGCGGCAGGAGCCGGCCGCGCACGACGACGTGGCGGAGGAAGTTCCGCTGTCCGTCTGACCGGAAGCCGGTCGCCTCAGCAGCCGAGGACTGAACGCAAGCGGACGACGGCGGGAACCTCCCGCCGTCGTCCGCTGGCGTTTTGCGGGTCTCCCGGGGGCGGCGGGGCTTCCTCCAGCCCCGGGAACACGGGGAACTACGCCGTTGTTATTAACAGCGGACCCAAAATGACGAATAGATACACAGCACTGATAATCCCGGCCCGGATCAGCGAACCTGTCCGGGTGGAAACCATCGAAACCGACCAGCGGACCCTACAAGGCCTAGTGGGCGGAGACCTTGAAACAGTCACCCGCGGGAACTGGCACGTCTACCTCAACGCCGAAGGTGTGATTACCCATCTCCCGGTGAACCTGCGCGCCGCACAACTGATGTACGACTGCGGCCTGGACCTCGCGGGCGTCGCGCGGGGCACCGCCGTCATTCTCGGCCACGGTGGCCACGGTGAGGACGCCGACGTCCCTGAGCACCTGATCCGGCTCGCGGAAGAGTTCTTTGACACCCGGCTGATCGCCTGAGCGTGAACCGGCAGCGTGGCTGACGGTCGCGCCGTAACCACGTCCGCTTCGTCGAGCCGCTAGTCTTCAGCTCATGACGCCGGAAATCCCCCTCGCATTTTGTGCAGTGCTCGGCGCACTTGCCGTGCTCCAGTTGCTGCTGATCCTCGGGCTGCCGCTCGGCCGGTTTGCCTGGGGCGGCCAACGCGCGGTGCTTCCGGCGCGGCTCCGCGTCGGAAGTGCCGTGTCGATCGTCGTTTACGCGGCCTTTGCACTGGTTGCCTTGGATCGGGCCGAATTGATTTCGGTCCTGCCGGCGCCCTTCATTGCGGTGGTGGCGATGTGGGTGATCGCGGCCTATTTGTTGTTCAGCGTGCTGCCCAACCTTGCGTCCCAGAGTAAGGACGAACGGCGCGTCATGGTCCCGGTGTCCCTGGTGCTGGCCGGTCTGGCGTTCGTAATAGCCCTGAGCTGAGTTGCGCGCCTGGGTAAGCCGGCACAGAGACGCCACCCGGCCATCGCCGGGTGGCGTCTCTGTCTGTCCGCCCGCCTGCGGCAGGTCGCGGCGCGTGTTACCTCCGGCGGCTGGGGTCGCCGTCGTTGTTGGTGATCGACTCAACGGCGCCGGTCTGCTCGTCGAGCAGGACCTTGTCGGTGCGCTGCTTGTTGAAGTTGAACATGGCGTTCACGGAGCCGGCGGTTTCGTCGGCGGAGGCGTCGCCGATCCGGCCGGTGTTCCAGTTGTCCTCGATGAAGCGCAGGATCGAGGCCTGGTCAGTCTCCGTGTGGTCCACGAAGTTCTTCTTCGCAAAGGGGGAAACAACCACCAGCGGCTGGCGCGGGCCCGGGCCGCAGCGGTCCGCATAACCGCCGGCCATCGGAACCCCGCTGGCCGCGGCGCTCTGGCACCACTCGGCGTCGTCGGCACTGTTGGAAGAGTTCTTCACCTTGGCGGCGACATGGTCGTACCAGCCGTCCGAGTCGTCGTAGGCGAGCACCACGGCGGTGTTCTCCCAGTTCTTGGACTTCTGGATCTGGTTGACGGTGTTGGTGATGAAGTTCTGCTCGTCGACCGGGTCGGAGTAGGCGGCGTGGCCGTCCTGGTACATCCCCGCCTTCAGGAAGGAGACGGCCGGCATGTTGTCGGTATTGACCACCTTGTTGAAGTCGGTGAGGTCGTACTGGTGGTTGGCCCGGCCGTTGTGGCCGATCTCTGCGTCCGACGCCGGCGCCAAGTGGTGCGGGTTGGCGGTGGACGCGTAGTACTGGAACGGCTGGTGGTGGGGGGAGTAGTCAACGACGCTGGCGCCGGCGGCGTTCGTGTGGCTGGACAGGCACGAGGCCGGGGTGGTTCCGGTCGCGGGCGTGGTCGGTGTGAAGCCGCCCTGGAACCAGCCCCAGGACGTGCCCTTGGCGTTGAGCAGGTCGCCGATGTTCTTGCCGGTCATGCCGGCCAGGTTGCCGGTCTTGGCGTGGCTGTTGTTCGAGCAGTCGTCATAGACCGGGTCCGGGTCGTTGATGACCGTGCCGACGCCGTTCGCGTCCGGCTGGCGGACGGTGCTGCTGCCGCCCGCCGGCGTGGCCACGGGCTGACCGGCCGCGGTGTATTCGGTGGCCCCGTGGGTCTGGCCGGAGACCAGGTTCAGCGCGCCCGGGGTGGAGGGCCCGAAGACGGTGCTGAAGTGGTTGTCGCTCATGGCGTAGTTCTGGGCGTAGTTCCAGATGCCGGTGACGGTGTTTCCGTCGTAGTAGTCCATCGTCAACCCGGGGCGGCCGTACTGGTTGGTGCCGCAGGAGTCCCGGCTGGTGTACTCAACGAACTTGTCCATCGCCCCGCCGTTGTAGGCCTTCTGCTCGGCACCGTAGTTGTGGTCCTGGTCGCAGGTGACGGCCTGCATCGGCGAAAGCCGAGCCGGCTGCGCGGCGTTCGGGTTGTTCGGTGCCAGCAGGCCCGCTGTGGCGAGCGTGTTGATTTTCTTCGGCGTGTTCTTTGCAGCGGTGAACGCAGCCGCCTTGGTGCCGGTGCCCTGCTGGCTTTCGCCGGGCAGGTTGGCGGCCTTCGGATAGGTGGCGAAGTAGTGGTCGAACGAGACGTTTTCCTGGAAGATCACCACCACATGCTTGATCGGCGTTGCGGTTCCGTCGTGTTTCTCGCCGGCTGCGGCCGGGCCGACGCCGACGCCGATCAGGCCGGCGGTCAGCGCCGACGCCGCCAGCGCGGTGGCGCTCGTGGCGGCAACGAGGCGTTTAGGGGTGAAGCGTTGCAAGGGGGTATCCAATCGTTTCTGTTTCAAGGTTGGTGCACCGCTACTTGGCGGGGGCGACGGTGGCTTCGTAGGTGAGGATCTCGGTGCCGTTGCCCTCGTCGCCGTTGTCGGGGGCGAGCTTCAAGGTGAGGTGGTTCCCGTCGGCGGTCATTTTGAACGGGTTGCGGGTGGCCACGTGCCCGGCGGTGGACCACTGCTGGAAGGGGACGTCGCGGGTCACGCTGCGGGACTTGAGGTCGATCATGGCCATCCCGCCGAGTTCGTAAGTGGCGTCGGGGCCGCCGGCTGCCGGGGTCTGCGGGAGGTTGGTGATACCGCCGCAGAGCATCTTCGAGGCAGGCACGTACTGGCAGTCCTGGTAATCGATGAAGTAGTTGGGGTTCTGCCAGGTGGAGAGCTGCTTGCCGCGCAGGTCCCATTCGGCGAAGCGCCGCGAGCCCCAGGTGTTGCCCACGAGGTGGCCGGTCTGCTTGTCCATGACGATGCCGCCGAAGTGGTCTTTCACCTCGAACTGCTTGTGCACGTCGAGGGTGTTTGCTTCCACCCGGTAGATGATGGCGCTGCTGTTGGGCCGGTACTGGGCAACAGGGACCCAGACGTTGGCGCCGTCGAAGTCGATGCCGCCGGGGTGGTACATGTCGCCCTCGCCCAGGACGATGTCCTTCTGGAGATTCCCGGCCTTGTCCATGACAAACAGGTGGCCGACGCCCTTGCCCGCCGTGCGGTCGAATCCGCCCTGCGGGGACGGGAACTTCGCGGTCGGCTCAATGATCTGAACGGCCGAGAGGAAGATGTGGTCCTGGCTGAAAGCGATTCCTTCCGTGTGGTACGTCGGAAACTTCAGCTTCAGCTTGCCGGTCTGCTGCCAGTTCGTGTTCCGGTCGACGCCGTTGAAGGCCTCGGCCAGCGCGGTGTCGGTTTCGCGGTGGCTGCCGGAACCGGCGTTGTTGCCGTTGGGCCGATCGTTGGTGCCGGCGGCCTGGGCGGCCGCCGTGCCGCCGATTGCGGACGCCGCCAGGACGATAGCTGCGGCGGCCGTGAGGATGCCTCGGGTTCGAGTCGCGCTCATGGGGGAAGCCTCTCAATGGATGGTTCTCATCAGGACTTCACCAAGTTACTTATCGGTAATGAACCCCTTATGGAGGGCTGGTGAACAGCCGGCTTCCCACGTGGCGGCCGCTTTGCCTGGGACGGGTCGACGATGTAGGCACGGTTCTGCGCCGTGTTGTCCGCACGAGCGGACTGACCGCGCCTAGAATTGGCCAGATGATGCCAGAACCAATCCGCGCCGCGAATGGGAAGAATTCCCTCCGCATCAGCGACGGCATCATCGAGTCCGTCTGGGCCCCCGGCTCGTTTGTGGACGTCGGCGACGCCCGGGATGCCATGCGGGCCACCGAGTTGATCAGCCAGGGCCGGCAGATGCCGATGCTCTCCGTCATGACAGACGTGGAGATCAGCGCCGCCGCCCGGTACGAGTTCGCCAAATCTGTCGACGTTCTCGCCATTGCAGTCCTTGGCTCCAGCGCTGTCGACCGCGTCGTGGCCGCTGCCACGAGCCGGGACACAAAATATCCTCACGAATTCTTCACCTCTCGACCCGACGCGGTCGCTTGGCTGAGCGGCTTTATCGAGAGCCCGGCAGAACTTGAGCCGGACGACCTGGAAGCCTCGGTTCCCACGCCCAGGTCCCGCTAGCAACCAGCGTCAGCGCGTACCTTGGCTGCCTCGATTTCGCACACCCGCGCCAAATAGCCCGGAACTGCTACGCTCCACGTATCGGGCCGGACCTGCGGCTGCGGGTTGAGGAACGTCCAGCAACAACTTCAGTTGTGAGCGAGGGAATCAGCATGACGGTTGCCGAAATCCAAGTGGACCAGCGCGTGATCGGGATCGACTCGCGGCGCTTCGCCTCGGTGGAGAAGGCGCTGGTGGAGCTGATTACCAACAGCGACGACAGCTACGCGCGGCTCGAAAAGGCCGGCGCCCACGTGAGCGGCCGGATCCACGTCCGGTACGAGCGGCACCTCACCGGCGCTGTGCTGATGGTCGGCGACCAGGCGGAAGGGATGTCCTTCGAACGGGCCGGCCGGATCCTCAGCTACGGCGGCGCGCACAGCCCGCTCGCGCGCGGCGAGGGTGACGGCCGCGGCTACTTCGGCCGCGGCCTCAAGCAAGCGATCTTCGGCCTGGGCCACGGCTGGATCGAGACCATCCAGGGCGGCCGCTTCACCCGGATCGACGTCTTCCGTGGCGAGAACGGCGGCTACCTCTACGACGACGGCGGCGAGGACCGCCGCGCATTCCCGGCCGACTACGCCCGGCTGGGCATCGACGAAGCACCGGCCGCCAGCGGCACCCGGGTGACGGTCGTCGTCGACAATCCCCGCGTCCGGATCACCCAGTACAGCACCCTGCTGCAGTCCCTGTCGGACAACTTCTACCTGCGTGCGGTGCTGGACCGGCGCGGCGTGGAGCTGGAGCACGGCCAGCCCGGGTCGGGCGAGCAACGACGCGAGCCGGTAAGGTTCCAGGAGCCGCCGGCGGCTCTGCTGCTCGGCCCGGACCAGGACGGAAGCGTCAGCTTCGAAGGCCGGGCGTATCCGTTCACCCTCACGCTGAAACGCGCCACGGCGACCGAGCTGACACTCAAGGGAGACGAACGCACCAACGGCCTCGTCGTTCTGTCCGGGATGGCCGCACTGGATTGCCAGCTGTTCGCGTTCGAAAACCAGGTGGGCACCGAATACCTCTTCGGCGTCGTATCCTGTGACGCCCTGACCGGGATGCTGGGCCGCGGCCGGGCGATCATCAGCGACGAGCGTGAGGGCCTGAACCCCCGGGACCCCTTTGTGGCGGCCTTTTCCGAGGCCGTCAGCCGGATGATCGCCGGCGCCGTGCAGGCCGAGAAGGAGAAGCTCACGCATCTTGAGCGCGCCACCACCTCCGGCCGCACCGCCGAAATGATCGAGCGCCTGCTGCAGCACATGAACGAGGCCGCCGTCGTCGACCTGGGGCTGGAAACGGCGCCGGCGCCCGGTGGCAGCCTCCCTGCGGGGGAGCGGCCAGCGGCGCTGCGCTTCACCACCCCCTTCTACTATCGTCCGCCGGGGCATCCGTTCCATGTTTCCCTGCTGCTGGATCCGGCCCGGTTGCCCGACGGCGGGACGCTCACGTTCGAGGTGGACCTGCCCGGTACGCTGCGGATCGAGCCGGAACCTGTCCCGGTCGCCGTCGGCGCGCTGGGGGAGGCGCGGCGGCTCGAGTGGACCGTGACGGGGGAGCGGCCCGGCGAACGGGGCGAGGTTACCGTCCGGGCCGGCGACTACTGGGCGTTGTGCGAAATCGTCATCGCCGAACACGCCTCGCACCGCAGTGCCAACCACCCCCCGCATCGTGCGGTGCTCGCCGATGCGACGGTGCAGCCGGCGGCGCACCCGGAGGCCCGCCGCCCGAGCCGGGACCACGGCGTCGACCTCTTCACCGGCTACGAGTTCCGCAGCCTGCACAACAGCGCCGACCGTGCCATCTACAGCGAAGAAGAACGGAAGGTCATCATCAACACCGCCGCGCCCACGGTCCAGCTCTACGTTGACGGCCGCGGACGCTTCCGCGATTCGGCACGCCTTCTGTTGGCCGAACTCTTCCTGGACGTCATCGCGGACGAGCTCGCCCGGCGCCGCGTGGAACAGCACGGCCACGCCGGAGACCTCGAAGCCTTCAGGAGAGCGAAGCGGGACATCATCGGCCGCTACGGCAGCGACATCCACCGGACGTTCCTGGGCTGAAGCGCACGCCAACCCATTGACACCCATTCGGCGCGGGCCTATTCTACAACCAAATGGTTGTAGATCGGTTGAGTGACGAAGCAGTGGACCGCTTGTTCCAGGCGTTCGCCGACGCGACCCGGCGGGACATCGTGCGCCGCGTGACGGTGGGGGAGTACTCCGTTTCCGGGCTCGCCGCGCTCTACGCCATGAGTTTCGCCGCCGTCCAGAAGCATGTGGCGGTGCTGGAACGCGCGTCCCTGGTGACCAAGGAGAAGCGCGGAAGGGAGCAGATTGTGCGGGCCAACCACGCGGGCTTGCATAAGGCCCGCAGTCTGCTCGATGAGTACGAGGTCATTTGGCGGCAGCGGACTGAACGGATCGCCGACTTGCTGGCCGAAACGGATCCACAAGCCAACGAGAAATCAGCAGGCAAGGCAGAAACCAGCGAAGCAGAAGCATAGGAAGGGTTCGATATGACAGTCATCAGTTCAGTCAAGAATCTTGAGGCGCTGAGCCTTAGCGTCGTCGCGGAGTTCGACGCCGGCGTCCAGCGTGTCTGGCAGATCTGGGAAGACCCGCGCCAGCTCGAGCGCTGGTGGGGCCCGCCCACCTGGCCGGCCACCTTCGAGAAGCATGACTTCGTCCCCGGCGGCGAGGCCAGCTATTACATGACGGGACCGGACGGGGAGAAAGCCCGCGGCTGGTGGCGCTTCGTCGCCATCGACGCCCCGCGCAGCCTGGAGTTCGATGACGGCTTCTCGGACGACAATGGCGAGCCGGTGGCCGAGATGGGCACGATCCATGGCGTCGTGACGCTGGAGCCGACCGGCGACCGCACCCGGATGACCGTGCTGTCCACCTTCGAGACGGAGGAGCAGATGGAGAAGATCGTCGCCATGGGCATGGAGGAGGGTATGAAGGGCGCGCTCGGCCAGGTGGACGCGATCCTCGCCGAGCACGCCAACGCCTAAGCGAAGGGCGAACGTGCCACAGCTTTAAACAGGAGGACGACGGCGGAACTCAGTCCGCCGTCGTCCTCCCATTCGCGGGCGGTTGGCCGCCTAGTTATTCAGGGCCGCGTACAGGTTCAGGCTGGCCGAGAACACGAGCCACGACACGTAGGGCAGCATCAACACCCCGGCGGTCGTGCTGATCGGCCCGAAGTGCAGCACGACCACGGTCGCAAACGCGGCATGGGCGGCGATCACCAGCAGCGCCAGCCACAGGGCCGCGGCGCCCATCAGGGGATACAGGCCGAAGAACATCAGCGGCCACAAGAGGTTCAGCAGCAGCAGTCCGCCGTAGACTCGGAGCGCCTGGCGGCGCGGGAAGAGCCGTTGCCGCCACACCAGCCACGCCGCCACGGCCATGGCCGCGTAAAGCACCAGCCACGCCGAGCCGAACATCCAGCCCGGCGGGGTCCACGGCGCGGTGTCCGCGGCCGCGTACCAGGCGCCGTTCATCCTGATCGGCAGGGAACCGATCAGCGATACGGCCCAGGAGGCCGCCAGAAAACCAATGAGGGCCGCAAGCTGCTGCCGCCGCGGGCGGGTGCCGGGGGCAGGAGTGCCCGGGGCGCTTTGTTCAACGTTCAAGAGCACTGACTTACTGTGGACAACAGCCGGCCCTCCCGTCAAACTGCGACGGCGGAACCGTGCCCCGCCAGCCTATCCCGGGGACGCTGCCCCCGTTAGGCTGGCGCTGTCAGGACTGTTCACGTCTGGAAGGACATCATGGGCAACGAAGCTTCATGGCAGGAAACCATCACCCCGGGGCGTTTCGCCGGCAAGACCGTCATCGTTACGGGCGCAGGCTCCGGCATCGGCCTGGCCACCGCGCTGCGCGTCGCGAAGGAGGGCGGGAGGGTCATCGCGGCGGACATCAGCAAGGAACGCCTGGATGACCTGGTGGCCGAGAACGCGGGCCTGGACATCGTGCCGGTGACGGGCGACATTTCCACCGAGGAAACCGTTGCCGCCGTCGTCTCCGCCGCGGGCGGCCGCGTGGACGCGCTCGCCAACGTCGCGGGCATCATGGACAACTTTGCCCCCATCCACGAGGTGGACGACGCCGTCTGGGACCGGGTCTTCCGGATCAACGTCACCGCGCTGATGCGCCTGACCCGCGCCGTGGTCCCGCTGATGCTGCAGGCCGGCACCGGGTCCGTGGTTAACGTCGCCTCCGAGGCGGGGCTGCGCGGATCCGCCGCCGGAGCCGCGTACACCGCGTCCAAACACGCCGTCGTCGGGCTGACGAAAAACTCCACGGTGATGTACGGGCCGAAGGGCCTGCGCTTCAACGCGGTGGCGCCTGGGGCAACCATCACCAACATTGTGGCCGACTGGGGCTCGCAGCTGGCCGCCGAACGGCTGGGCCCGCTGATGGGCGCCAACATCCCCACCCCGGCGACCGCGGCGCAACTGGCAGCCTCGATCACCTTCCTGCTTAGCGCCGACGGCACGAACGTCAACGGCGCCATCCTGGCGTCCGACGGCGGCTGGTCCGCGCTGTAGATCCTGTGCCAACTGCGAGCCGTTTGGGTGGGCGGCGTCCGGAATTCGCCCCCGGCGGGCAGTTCACGAAATGATGTGGGCATGGAGCACACTGACCAGCAGCCCTGGGTGAAGAACTACCAGCCGGGCGTCCCGGCCGAGATCGAATTGCCCACGGAGTCGCTCGTCGCGATGCTGGAGCGGTCCGTGACCGAGGCCGCAACCGCCCCCGCCCTGGAATTCTTCGGCCGCCGGACCAGCTACACGGAGCTCGGCGAGCAGGTGGACCGGGCCGCCGAGGGGCTGCGCCGGCTCGGTGTCCGGGCCGGCGACCGGGTGGCCCTGATCCTGCCGAACTGCCCGCAGCACGTCGTCGCCTTCTACGCGGTGCTGCGCCTGGGCGCCGTCGTGGTCGAACACAACCCGCTCTACACCTCCCGCGAACTGCGCCACCAATTCGAGGACCACCAGGCCCGCGTGGTGATCGCCTGGGACAAGGCCGCGGCCGCCATCCGCGAGTTCCCGTCGGACATCGAAATCGACCACGTGGTCTCGGTCAACCTGCTCGAGGCGTTCCCCGCCGCCAAGCGCCTGGCCCTGGCGCTGCCGCTGAAGAAGCTGCGCGAAACGCGTGCCTCGCTGACCGCCCCCGCGCCGGGAACCATGCCGTGGAGGGAACTCCTGGGCCACGGCAGGATCGACCCCGCGCACCCGCGTCCCTCGGTGAACGACCTTGCCGCGATCCAGTACACCTCGGGCACCACCGGCCGGCCCAAGGGTGCGATGCTCACCCACTTCAACCTGTACTCCAACGCCCTGCAGGGCGAGGCCTGGATGGCCGGCGCGGAGTACCGCAAGGAAGTGTTCTACGCGATCCTGCCGATGTTCCACGCCTTCGGCATGACGCTGTACCTGACCTACGGCATCCGCAAGCAGGGCCTGCTGGTCCTCTTCCCCAAGTTCGACCCGGACCTGGTGCTGGCCGCGATGAAGAAGTCGCCCGCCACCGTCTACTGCGCCGTCCCGCCGATCTACGAGCGCACCGCCATGGCCGCGAAGGAGAAGGGCGTCTCGCTGCGCTCCTGCAAGTACTGCATCTCCGGCGCCATGAACCTGCCGGACCATGTGGTGGAGCTCTGGGAGTCGGTCTCCGGCGGCCTGCTCGTGGAAGGCTACGGCATGACCGAATCCTCCCCGGTGGCGCTCGGCAACCCCTTCCACCCCACCCGCCGCACCGGCACCATCGGTGTGCCCTTCCCGTCGACCCTGATGAAGGTCGTCGACGTCGACGAGCCGACCGTGGAGGTCCCGCAGGGCCAGCCGGGCGAGCTGCTGATTAAGGGCCCGCAGGTCTTCCAGGGCTACTGGAACAACCCGGAGGAAACCGCGAAAACCCTGACCGCCGACGGCTGGCTGCGGACCGGCGACGTGGTGACCGTGGACGCGGACGGGTTCACCACTGTGGTGGACCGGGCCAAGGAGCTCATCATCACCGGCGGCTTCAACGTCTCGCCCACCGAGGTGGAAGCGGTGCTGCGCCTGCACCCTGATGTCAGGGACGCCGCCGTCGTGGGCAAGCCGCTGGAGCGCGGCGGAGAAATGGTGGTGGCCGCCGTCGAACTTGAACCGGGCACCGCACTGGACGAGGACGCCCTCCGCGCCCACTGCCGTGAGCACCTCGCCGGCTACAAGGTCCCGCGCCGGATCGTCCCAGTCCCGGACCTGCCCCGCTCCATGCTCGGCAAGATCCTCCGCAAGCAGGTCCGTGAACAAGTCCTGCCGGGACTGTAGACATGGGCGGCGCCGCAGCGATCGACTTCACGTCCGGAGTGCCCCGGCCCGGTGACCTCAACGTGTCCTGGATCCACGGCTCGGAGTCGGCGAAGCACAACACGGACCCGGACATCCAGGTCCACGCCTATGACGAGCACACCTTCGTGCTGCGCCAGAACATGGCGGTCAACTACGAGGCGCCGTTCATGTTCCTGCTGTTCGGCAACGCCCGGGCCGTGCTGATCGACACCGGCGCCACGGCCTCCGCGGAGTTCTTCCCGCTGCGCCGCGTCGTCGACGGATTAATCGACACCTGGCTGGCCGCGCACCCGCGTGAGGGCTATGGGCTGCTGGTCCTGCACACCCATCCGCACGGTGACCATGTTGCGGGCGATGCCCAGTTCGCGGACCGGCCGGGCACCCTCGTGGTGGATGCTGAGCAGCGCAGCGCGTGGGAGTTCTTCGGATTCGAGGACGACGACGGCGGTCGCGCAAGCGACGCCGACCGGCGGGCCCAGGTGGACCTCGGCGGCCGGCTCCTGCAGTGCTGGCCCAGCCCGGGACACCACAGCGCCGCCGTCACGTTCTACGACCCATACACCGGCATCCTGCTCACCGGAGACACCGTCTACCCAGGCCGCCTCTACATCCACGACTGGCCGGCGTTTGTGGACACGATCAACCGGCTGATCCGATTCTGCGCCACGCACCCCGTCAGCCATGTCCTCGGCTGCCACATCGAAATGTCGCGGGATCCCGGGGTCGACTACCCGATCTACACCACCTACCAGCCGGGCGAACCGCCGCTGCAACTGTCGGTGGACCAGCTTTGGGAGCTCCGCCGGGCCATCGACGAGGCCGGCGGACGTCCCGGCCGCCATGTCTTTCCCGGCTTCGTGCTCTGCCTGGACGGGCCGTAAACGCCCGCGCGAAATGGCTTTTCGCGGCAATGTTTCGGCAAATCACTGCCGCGACCTGTCATCTCGACGCGAGCCCGCCCCGGTTCTTAGTGGACGGCGATGGTCTCCGCTTCCTCGGGCCCCACAAAGCTGCACGCGCCCGGATGGCGGACCGGCAGGGTGCAGGTGCGCCCGGTGGGCAGGTGGACGTTGGCGCAGCGGCCGGCCATGGCCACGTCTTCCCGGACATGGGTGACGTGCGTGCTGCTCAGGTCTTGGGGCGAAGCCCCGCCGCTGGTGGGGAGGGGGCTGTCGGACGGATTGTGCTCTTGGCTGTTCACGGCTGAGACTCCTTGGGATCTGCTGTGCAGGAAGGGTTCTGTGCTAATCCGAAGTCACCAGCCTCGCACGGGCGGATTAACGCCGCGTTACCGGGGTGTTAGGTGCCTGTCTCATCGCGGCCGCATCTTTTGCCGCCGCCCTGATTTGCGCATACTTGAACGCAGATCCGGGATTCCGGCGGCCGGGAAGGACGGTGGCTCATGAGCGGCGGGGGAGGCTCGGCGTTCCGGCGCCGGGTGGAACGGGCGGCCGAGTTGCGCTCCATCCGGGCCAGCGGCAGCACGGTCCAGGAGAATGACGAGCTCAGCGCCGCCGAGGAGGAGCTCAGGCAAAAACGCGCATTGGTAGACGACGCTGCCAAGGCCGAATACCTCATCCGCGACGCCATGGCGCAGGGGAAGTTCGACAATCTCAAGTACGCCGGCAAACCCATCCCGGGCCTCGGCGAGGTCTACGATCCGGACTGGTGGGTCAAGGGCCTGCTCCAGCGCGAGAACATCACCGGCCTGGGCCCGACGGCGATCCTGCTACGCACGGAGGACGCGGGACTCGACGCCCGCCTGGATGCCCAGTTCACGGAGAAACAGGTGCGGGATATCCTGGCCGACTTCAACGCCCGCGTGATCGACGCCCGCCGGCAGCTCCAAGGCGGACCGCCGGTCATCACCAAGACCCGCGACGTCGACGCCGAGGTGGCACTCTGGCGCGACCGCCGGGCGGCCCGGGCCGCCGTCGTGGCCCCGCCCGAACCGGAGCCGAAGCGGCCCTGGTGGCGGCGGCTGCGGAGGCCCCGACCCTGGTGAGCGGACGACGGGGGCCGGCTCCGCGGGCTAGTGCGCGTGGACGGTGCGCGGCGCCTTCGCCAGGTTTTCCCGCAGTTCGGCCGCATTCTGGCGGACGACGTAGGCCGGGCGGTCCCGTTCCACGCGCCAGCTTTCGGAGAGCGGGCCGATGTTGACGGTGTCGAAGCCAAACTCGTCGTAGAGCCGCGTCACAAGCTCCGCCGCCTCCGGGAAGTCGCTCGCGGTGGCCAGTGCGCGGCGGTTCTCCGTGCCGGCCGGGGTGCCGTCGGTAGTGATCTGGGTGTACATGATGTGGTTGAAGCCCTTGGCCGCCTTGGATTTGGGCAAGTGCTCCTGGAGCAGACCCGAGGTGGTGGCCTCGCCGTTGTCCAGCGCCGGGAACCGTCCGTCGCGCTCCCAGTAGTAGTTGTTCGTGTCGACCACGATCTTGCCGGCCAGCGGTTCTGCCGGGATGTCCTTGATGTTCTTCAGCGGGACCGTGACGACGGCGAAATCGCCGGCCGCCGCAGCCTCCGCCGCGGTTGCCGCACGGGCATGCGGGCCCAGTTCGGCGACGAGTTGCGCCAGGGTTTCCGGCCCCCGGGAGTTGCTGATCACGACGTCGTAGCCGAGCTGGACCGCCTTCCGGGCGAGCTGGCTGCCAATGTGTCCTGCACCGATGATTCCGATTGTTGTCATATCCGGGCTAACGGCATCCCGGGCGCGGATATTTCAGGGCCGTGGGCGCCGGGCGTGGGGGCCGCAGTTCAGGGGTGCAGCCAGCCTTGCTCGAAGTCCGGGTGGTCGTAATAGGGCAACGCCAGGGCCTGCAGGGAGCGCTCCATCCAGTCCAGCGACCGCGGCGCCCAGTGGGCCTCCTGGAGCGAGTCGCTGACCATCGAGGCCAGCGCCGACTGCCGGGCCGCTTCGACGACGCCGATCAGCCTCCGCTTGGCCTCGCACTCGAGCAGCAGCCGCTGTTCGTACCATTCGCCGGACTTGGAGACGGTCCGGTCGCTGAGGAGTGTCCGGGCCGCTGCCTCGTCCTCGGAAATTCGCTCGGACAGAAACTCAACAATGTCCACAAACCGAGGGTACGCGCGGCGGGCGGCCTTGGCATCACCCGAGCAGGTCGTCCTCGTAGCACCAGCGCCAGTCCTCGCCCGGTTCGATGCTGCGCATGACGGGGTGGCCGGTGGCTTCGAAGTGCCGGGAGGCGTGCGTGCCGGGGGAGGAATCGCAGCAGCCCACGTTCCCGCACGCCAGGCACATCCTGAGGTGCACCGGCGTCGTGCCTTCGCGGCGGCAGTCCGCGCAGAAGGGTTCGCGCGGAACGTCGGGGTCGGGCGCGGACTCGAGGTGGCCGCATACCCCGCCGGGCCTCGCGATCCCCTCGCCGCCGCCCTCGGCGGGGGTGTCCAGCTCCTCAAGCGAGATGTCCAGCATGGATTCCTCAACGTCCAGCCGGTCCAGGACCTCGCTGAGGACCTCGTGGGCGTAGGCGCCGCCGCGCCGCAGTTCCAGCACCTTGGCCCGTTCCGCGTCCAGCATGGCCAGCCGCAGCTGGGCGTAGCGCTGGCTGGGGGTCGCGGCCTCCGACGTCGGCCGGCCGAGCCGCTCCCAGGCCGCCAGCCCGCGCTCCTGGGTGCGCCGCTTGAGCATCGCGACGACCTCCGGCGGGTCGTTGTCGGTCCGCAGTTCCTGCAGCCGCTCCACCCCGGCGGCGGTGGCCAGCTGCATCAGGGACGCCTGGTTCAGGGCATCCTCGCGCTGGTCCGGGCCCTGGACCCGGAGCAGCCGGACCAGCGCCGGCAAGGTGAAGCCCTGCAGCGTCAGCGTCCCGCCGACCACCACCATCGCGGCCAGGATCAGCACGGACCGGTGCTCCAGGTCCGCGGGAAGCACCAGCACCGCGGCCAGCGTCACCACCCCGCGCATCCCGGCCCAGGACACGATCGCGGCGAACTGCCACGGCGGCGCCGGGTCATCGCGCCGCACGCTCGGAATCAGCCGGGGGAGGTACGTCGCCGGGAACACCCACACCGGCCGGAGCAGCAACACCGCCAGCAGGATCACGGCGCAGCCGGCCCAGATCCGGCCGGCGCCAAGCGAGTCGTCCTGGATGCCCTCGATGATCGTCCGGACCTGCAGCCCGATCAGCAGGAACACGGAGTTTTCCAGCAGGAACTGCACCGTGTTCCAGTTGCTGCGCTGGCTCAGCCGGGCCGCGCCGTTGGGCATGGAGGGCGCCTTGGTTCCCATCACGAGCCCGGTGACGACGACGGCGAGGACGCCGGAAGCGTGGATCGCCTCGGCCGGGAGGTAGGCGACGAAGGGGGCCATCAGCGACGTCGAGGTGTTGATCGCGACGTTGCGGATCCGCTTGCGGAGCTCGGTCAGCACGTAGGCGGCAGCCAGGCCGACCACCAGTCCGCCGCCGGCCGCGAGCAGGAAGCCGCCGGCGATCCCGGCCGCGGACACGGTCCCGGCGATCGCCGCGATGGCGGCGCGCAGGCAGACCAGCGCGGTGGCGTCGTTTACCAGGGATTCGCCCTCGAGGATGGTAACAATCCGGCGGGGCATGCCCACCTTCCGGGCGATGGCGGTTGCGGCCACGGCGTCGGGCGGTGCGACGACGGCGCCGAGGGCGATCGCGGCGGCCAGCGGGATTTCCGGGAACAGCCACCAGACCACGAGGCCGACGGCGAGGGTTCCGAAGATGACGTAGCCCACCGAGAGCAGCCCGATGGCGCGGCGGTTGGAACCGAAATCGAAGAGCGAGGTTCGCAAGGCGGCGGCGTAGAGCAGCGGCGGCAGCAGCCCGACGAGGACCAGTTCCGGGTTCAGCTCAATGCGCGGGACAAAGGGGAGGAAGGAACCCGCGACGCCGGCCAGCACCAGCAGCAGGGGAACGGAAACGTTGAGCTTCCGGCCCAGTGCGCTGCCGGCACAGACAACGGCCACGAGAACCAGCAGTCCGAGGGCGAGTTCCATGAGGCCATTCTGTCAGGCGGTTGTTTCGGCCGGGGCGGTGCCGGGGCGGTGCCGGCCGGCCGCGTTTAGGCGAGGCTGTCTTCTTTGACGCGTTCCTGCTGGCCGTGCGGGGCAGCGGCGTCCCCGGCAGCGTGGGCCTGGACCGCGTGGGCCTGGACGTGGTGGCCGAACGGGTTGAAGCGGCTGTGCGCCAGGCCGTCGAATTCGTAGGCGGTTTCGGCGTGCTCGGAGCGGTCCACGCCGGCCACCTCGGCTTCGTGGCTGACGCGGAAGCCGATGGTCTTGTGGATCGCGAGCCCGATGACTGCCGTCGCCAGGCCGGACAGCGTGACCGTGATCAGCACGGCGACGGTCTGGGCGATCAGCTGGTGCAGACCGCCGCCGTAGAAGAGCCCTCCGCCCTGGCCGTCGACGGGCAGGGCGATGAAGCCGAGGGCCAGCGTGCCGATCAGCCCGCCACCGAGGTGGACGCCCACGACGTCGAGCGAGTCATCGAAGCCGAACTTGTACTTCAGGTCCACGAAGACGCAGCAGGCGGCGCCGGCCACCAGGCCCAGGCCGACGGCGGCGAGCGGGCTGACGTTGGCGCAGGAGGGTGTGATCGCGACGAGGCCGGCCACCACGCCGGACGCCGCGCCGAGCGAGGTGGGGTGGCCGTGGCGGATCTTTTCGACCACGAGCCAGCTCAGCATGGCCGCCGCGGGGGCCGCGAGGGTGTTGACCCAGATCAGGCCGGCCTGCTCCACCGTCGTCGCGGCACCCGCGTTGAAGCCGAACCAGCCGAACCAGAGGATCCCGGCGCCGAGCATGATGAACGGAATGTTGTGCGGGCGGTGGGCCGGGTCCTTGCCGAAGCCGTGGCGGTTGCCCACGATCAGGACCAGGACGAGGGCGGCAGTGCCGGAGCTGATTTCCACCACGGTGCCGCCGGCGAAGTCGATTACCTGGCCGAAGACGGAGCTCACGGCCCCGCCGACACTCATCAGGCCGCCGCCCCAGACCATGAAGGCCAGCGGGCAGTAGACCACGGTAATCCAGACCGGAACGAAGAGCGCCCAGGCAGTGAACTTGGCGCGGTCGGCGATGGCGCCGCTGATCAGGGCGACGGTGATGATCGCGAAGGTTGCGCTGAAGCCGGCCTTGAGGAGGTCGGGGGAGCCCATCAGCCTGGCCAGCCCGAAGTTGGCGAAGGGGTCCCCGAAGATGCCCAGGAAGCCCTTGCCGGTGGTCATTGAATAGCCCCAGAGTACCCAGACGACACCAACGATGCCGGCCGAGACGAAGCTCATCATGATCATGTTCAGTGAGGCCTTGGCCCGGGTCATGCCGCCGTAAAAGAGCCCGAGGGCGGGGGTCATGAGCAGCACGAGGGCTGCCGAGAACATGATCCAGACGTTTCCCGCGGTGAGTTCCACCTGCGTTCCCTTCCAACGAATCGCCGTACCGGGACACCTCGCCGCCGGTCCCCAACCGGGTTCAATCCTCCCGGGAGCGTGTTTCAGGCAGTCGGGCACTACGTTGCAGGGAAGTTACAGAAATCGTCCCTCCGTGAAGGGCGCGTGTCGGTTTTGTTTCGGGCATGTAAACGGGGGCTATCCGGCGCGGTTCCCCCGCCGGTTCGACGGTTCCGCGCGGGGCAGCTGCTTGGTCCCTCTGTGTCGAACCGGCAGGCAACCGTCAAACGGATCGGCGGAGGGGTTGCGGAGCGGCCCGCCAGCGTTCCCTCCCAGTTGCCGCGCATCGGACGGCAGTGCGGCCGGCGCAACCCCCCGGATTTCGCGGAATAGCCGCGGCCGACTGCGGACGAACCGGGCAGGAACGTCGGCCCTCAGTCTGCCGACTGTCCGGAATCCCGGACACAACCTCCACCTACCCCCGTGATGCAGATCACGGGACGTGCTCAGATGGACGGACAAACCCACTCAAATCTCTAGTGAGGACGAGCATGCAAGCTTCGACACGAACGGAAACCGCCGGGCGGCGCGTCGAGCGCCGCTCCATCGACTTCGTTCCGGAAAATGAACGTCACGGATCTCCCGGGCAGCAGTTCACGCTGTGGTTCGGGGCGAACATGCAGATCACGGCGATCGTCGACGGCGCTCTTGCCGTGCTGTTCGGCGCTGACGCGCTCTGGGCAATCCTGGGTCTTCTGGTCGGTAACCTGCTCGGCGGCGCGGTCATGGCTCTGCACGCGGCCCAGGGGCCGAAGCTCGGCCTGCCGCAGATGATCTCCAGCCGAGCCCAGTTCGGCGTCTTCGGGGCGGTGATTCCGCTGGTGCTCGTCATCATCATGTACCTCGGCTTCGCGGCGACCGGTACCGTCCTCGCAGGCCAGGCCATTGATCAAATCACCCGCACCGGAACCCCCGCCGTGGGCATGATGATCTTCGGCGCGCTGACGGTACTTGTGGCCACGCTGGGCTACAAGTACATCCACGTGCTGGGCCGCATCTCGACCGTCGTCGGCGTGCTGGGCTTCACCTACCTTGGCATCCGGCTCTTCGCGAGCCAGGACGTCGGGGCCCTGCTCGCCTCCGGCACCTTCGAGTTCCCCACTTTCCTGCTCGCCATTTCGCTGGGGGCCGGCTGGCAGCTGACCTACGGCCCCTACGTCGCGGACTACTCGCGCTACCTGCCCTCGAAAACCCCGGCGCGGAAGACCTTCCTGGCCGCCTTCCTCGGCACCGTGCTGGGCTCCCAGTGGTCCATGACGCTCGGCGCGCTGTTCGCGTCGCTGGCACTGCCCAAGGGCCAGCGGTTCCTGGACGGCCAGGTTGCCTTCCTGGGCAACCTCAGCGGCGGCGGCCTGATCGCCGTCGTCATCTACCTGGTCATTGTGACCGGGAAACTGACAGTCAACACCCTGAACGCCTACGGCGGCTACATGACCATGCTGACGTCCGTCACGGCCTTCACCCGCAAGACCGCCGCCCCGTCCCGTACCCGGTTCGCCTACGTGATCGGCTTCATCGGACTCACCGTGCTGATCGCCATGCTGGCCTCCCCGGACTTCCTCGCCAACTTCAAGAACTTCGTGCTGCTGCTGCTCATGGTCTTCATCCCCTGGAGTTCCATCAACCTGGTGGACTACTACCTGATCTCCAAGGAGAAGGTGGACATCCCGGCCCTCTACGACCCCAACGGCCGCTACGGGCGGTGGAACAAGACGGCACTGATCTCCTACGCGGTCGGCATCGTTGCCCAGATTCCGTTCCTGGCACAGACGCTCTACACCGGCCCGATGACCAAGGTGCTCGGCGGATCCGACATTTCCTGGCTGGTGGGCCTTGTGGTCACCGCCCTGGTGTTCTACCCCCTGGCTAAGCGCAACTCGAATGCGCCGGCAGAGATGATCTATCCGAACGACGGCGGAGTCGCGGCGGAGCCGCCGGCCGGACGGCTCGCAGGCGCTCCTTTGGCCTGACCCACCGTCGCAGGCCGGTACCGCGGGCCGATACATAGCCCAGGCCGGGCTCGGCGGGGTTGCCGTCGGTGACTCAGGAGTGGCCGGTGTGGGTGCTGTTGCCGTCCCCTGAGCCGGGGCTTCCCGGGTCGAGGACGCGGTACCGGACCATCATCCCGGCGGTGATGTGGTCATTGACGTGGCAGTGGAACAGCCAGGTGCCCGGGTCGTCGGGAACCATGTCGGCCGTCACCATGGTGGCGGGTAGCAGGCTCACCACGTCGGTGCGCATCCCCAGGGCCGTGACCGTGTTGCCGTGCCAGTGAGGGGTGTGCAGGTCGACCTCGGTGCCCATGCCCATCAGATACCAGCGGACCCGTTCGCCCTTGTTCATCGTCATGGCTTCCAGCGGCAGGTTGCCGTAGACGTAGCCGTTGATGCTGTGCATCAGGTTGCTCTCGCCGAATTCCTCATCCTTGGTCTTGACGGAGGCCGGGTTTTTGGCGAAGCGTTGGATGTTGCGTTGCAGGTAGGGGCTGGCGTTTTCATTGCTCACCTTGAACTGCACAAAGAACTCACGGTCGACGTCGTTCGGGGTGCCGTCGGTGCGGGCTGCGTCGGCCCTGGTGATGACCATTGGGCCGACCAGGCCGGCGTAGTCGTCGCCCACTTCGTCGGTGTGCGAGTGATACATCCACATGACCGAACTGCCGTCCATGGGCCCCGGGCCGGCCCGCTCCGGCACCTTGTAGCTGTAGGTGTACACGCCGCCCGGCGGGACGGCGTCGTCGCCTTTCTGCGCGGCGCCGGTCCCGTCGTTGTAGGGCGCGCCCTCGCTGGCCTTGTCGTAGAACACGCCGTGCACGTGCACTGCGGCAGGACGGTCAAGGTTGTTCTTGAAGACCACCGTGATGGTGTCGCCGACGGCGGCGCGGATGACCGGGCCGAGCATGCCCAGGTGCTCCTCCGCGGCGCTGCGTGGCTTCAGTGTTCGGAAGGATGAGTCGGTGTACTCCCGGTAGAGGGCCTTGATGTAACTGCTGCCGATGCGGTCCGGTCCCTGCCGGGTGAAGACGGCGGCCGTTTCGTCGAAGGGCTTACCCGTGAGCTGGTTCGCCCCGGTGGGTGCATAGTTCCAGACCGTCTCGTCCGCAGCGATGAAGTAGCTCCGTACCTGCGGACCATGTCCGTCCTGGGCCGGGACGGTGCCGGCCGTCCTGCCTATCAGGCCGGGAAGTGATGACAGCACCGCAACCAGCGCGAGCACCAGGACCAGTAGGACAGCCCGCGGCAGGGTGAACAGGCGTCTGGGCCGCCGGGGCCCTGGTGCCGGAACGTTGCCGTCCATGAGGACGCCTTCTTTCGCGTACGGGTGGGGCTCCCCGCCTTTAAGCCCCGGTTGATGCCGGCGGGCGGATTTAAAGGCGGGTGATTTGAGTCAGGTAGCCGTAGTACTTGCCGCCCGCCGGGCGGAGCGGATCCCCGGCGAACCCGAAGTCCGGGTGCCGGTTGTTGTACGACTCTGCGGTGTCCAGGAACTGCTGGCTGACCTCCGCGCCCGATCCCTGGCAGGCTCCCTGGTCGATGCACAGGGCCACCGCGCCCGCCACCGCCGGACTGGCGAAGCTGGTGCCATGGTTGATGCCGTAGCCACCGGGCACGGTGGAGAGGATGCACACACCCGGCGCCGCGACCGTGTGCTCCTTGTCCCTGGCGTTGACGGCGAAGTTCGAGAAGAACGCCGGCCGGTCGTCCAGCTGTCCGAGGCGCCGCCAGTCGTCACGGCCGCACAGGCTGGCAGCGAGTCCGTCGGGCTTCCCGTCGAAGTCCGCCATGGCGGTCGCGGTCAGCACCTCGCGGTAGGCCGCGGGGACCGTTCCGGCGAGGTTCGCGCCCGAGTTTCCGGCGGCGACGGCGTATGCCACGCCGGCCCTGACCGAGCGGCAGATCGCGTAGTGCATCGGGTCGGTGCCCTTGCCGCAGTTGGCGGTGTCGGAGCCCGGGCCGCCGATGCTGATATTGGCGACGGCGATGTCGTTGTCCTCGTCGTCGTCCTTGTGGGTTGAGGTCACCCAGTCAATGGCGCAGATCAGGCTCGCCTCGGTGATGGAACCGGTGTTGGAGACGACCCGTACGGACCAGAGCGGGGTGCCCGGTGCCACGCCGATGATGCCGGAGCCGTTGTTGCGGGCACCGATGACACCGGCCACCGACGTCCCGTGGCCAAGAACGTCAATGGGCGTCACCTCGACCGGTTTCCCGGAGGTACAGTCGATCCCGCCCTGGACGTTCAGGTCGGGGTGCTTACCGTCGATGCCGCTGTCGATGACCGCCACATTGACTGCGGAGCCGTCGTCATTGCCGGTGCCGGCACGTACGGCGTCCCTGGCCGCTTCCGGATCGCCGCCGATCCGTTGCCACCACAACGGAGCGACCTCGGTGTTGGGCGTGCTGGGCTCTTCGGGCTCCTCGAAGTGCCGGCCGAGTGTGACGAAATCGACGCTGGGATCGGCGGCGAGGTTCTTGGCCTGGCTGGCCGTCATGGTGCCGGCGTAGCCGCTCACTGCGCTCCGGTAGACGTTGGAGCCACTGAACCCGAACTTGGCCTGCTGGGCCGCGGCCACGGCCCCGGCATCGCCGGTGCCGTCCTTGAGCACGACAATGTAGCTTTGTGCCGGCTCGGCGGCGGTCGAAGGCGCGGCGGCCGCCAGGCCCCCGCCCGTTGCCAGCAGGAGGGCTGCCAGTCCGCCCACGAAGCGCCGCGCCCGGGGGCCGTCCGGAGGGGGAGCAGCAGCGCCGGGCCGGGGCCGGCGCCAGCCGGGGTCCACGAATGTTTTTTGCACGTGCGGGAAAAGATTGCGGACAGTGGTAAACATCGTGGCCTCCCAGTAAGCATGGTGCTTTTCGAGTGCCCCCCGTCCATATGGTAGGCCCTGCAGCGCGGAATAATCAGGGGCCAATGGACCCCGCGCCCGGCGGCCGGGGGCAGCGGCGGCTACGCCAGCGGAATTTCCAGGCACCTTTCGCCGGCATTCCAGCTGCTTCCGGTGCCCAGCTCCCCGCACAGCCGGGACATCCGGCCCGCGACATCCCAGGCGTTCCGGACTGCCAGCCGGGCCTGGAAGCCGGCGATGAGGGTGGGAACCAGGCGCAGCTGCCGCGGCCTCCCGCCGTCGGTCCCCAGCAGGAAGATGAAGGAAAAGTCGTTGCGCTCCACGGGGTCCACCGCATAGTCATCGACGAAGTCCCCGGCACCGTAGATGATCGGCCGGTTCCGGTACACCTCAACGCCGCGGAAGATATGCGGCGAATGCCCGAACACGACGTCGGCGCCCGCGTCGACCAGCCGCCGCGCCAGTGCCCGGTGCTCGGGCGGGGCATCGGAGCCCCAGTTGCCGCCCCAGTGCGCCGAAACGATGAGCAGCTGGACACGCGACTTGGTCCGCTCAACCAACTCCAGCAGTTCCCCGACCCGCTCCCCGCGGTCTGGAACGGGTACGTAGTACACGCCCGGGGACCCGGGCGCCGCCTCCCAGTCCGGCTGGTTGTCCGTAAACGCCACGAACCCGACGGCGGTGGCGCCCACCCGGCGGACGGCCGGCCGGCGGGCCGAGTCCAGGTCCGCGCCCGCGCCCGCATGCAGGATCCCGTGCCGGTCCAGGGCCGGCAGCATTTCCCGCAGGGCGTCCGGACCGTAATCGAGCACGTGGTTGTTGGCCAGCGACACCAGGTCGATCTGCGCGGAGACCAGGCTGCGCACGTTCTTCAGGTCGCTGCGGAAGGTGAACACCTTGCCGGGCTCGGGCTTACCGCCGTCGGCCAGCACGCATTCCAGGTTGGCGATCCTCGCGTCCGCCCGCCGCAGGACCGGCAGCGTGTCACCCCAGGGATAGGCGGGACCGGCGGTCTCCAGGTAATCGTTGACCAGCCGGCCCAGCATGACGTCGCCCAGGAACGCGATCTGCATGGCACCAGCATGGACCGCCGGCCGGGCAAGCGAAAGGACGACGGCGGAACATTCGCCGTCGCCCCCTCCCGATGCCCTAGGCGCGGAGCCTGCGTCCCAGATTCGCGTATTTCCCGAGCCGGCGCGGAATGAGTTCGCCGATCCCGGAGGCCGAGACCAGGGAGAGCTCGTATTCAATCGCCTGTCCCATCCGCCGGCAGAACGCCCTGGCCTCCAACGCGGCGTCGGGGCGTTCGTCAACGATGTGGTCTATCAGTCCGTTGGCGTGCAGGGCCGCCACGTTGACGCCCTGGGATGCGGACATCGCCGGCGCAAACTCGGTGCTGCGGTGCACGATGGCGCTTGCTCCCTCGGGCGGCAGCGGGGACAGCCAGGCGTGCTGGGCTGCCACGGTCCGGTCGGCCGGAAGCAGCGCCAACGCACCGCCTCCGGCGCCCTGTCCCAGCAGCACCGAGACGGAGGGCGACTGCAAGCCGATGAGGTCGTGGAGGGACCGGGCAATTTCGCCGGCCAAGCCGCCTTCTTCGGCTTCCTTGGACAGCGCCGCGCCGCCGGTATCGATGACCGTCAGCAGGGGCAGGCCCAACTCCTCAGCCAGCCGCATGCCGCGCCGTGCCTCACGGAGGGAGGCCGGTCCCATGGCCGTCTGCTGCGACGGCCTCGGCCGCGAGTGGCCGAGTACGACGCAGGATTTCTCGCCAAAACGGGCCAAGGCCAGCAGCAGCCCGGGGTCCTTTTCGCCCTGGCCGGTGCCGTTGAGCGGCAGGACGTCCCGTGCCCCGTAGGCCAGGAGCTGGCGGAGGTCGGGCCGTCGGGGATTCCGCGAAATCTCAATCGAGGTCCACGCCCCGGCGTCCGAGGGGGCCACACCGAGAGTCGGCGGCGGACCCACCGGGGCCGGGGCGCCGGGGCTGAGGATATTCAGCGCACGGTTGACGATATCGGGCAGTTGCCCCGGCGGAACCACCGCGTCGACGAGCCCTTTGTCGAAGAGGTTCTCCGCCACCTGGACGTTCTCCGGGAAGGGCTTGCCATGCAGCGCCTCGTAGACCCGCGGGCCAAGGAATCCCAGAAGCGCGGCCGGCTCCGCCACGGTGATGTGGCCGAGCGAACCCCAGGAAGCCATCACGCCGCCGGTGGTGGGGTGGCGCAGATACACGAGGTAGGGGAATCCGGTCTGCCGGTGTGCGCGGACGGCGGCGGTGATCTTGATCATCGACAGGAACGCCAGCGTCCCCTCCTGCATCCGGGTGCCGCCGGACGCAGGTCCTGCCAGCAGAGGCAGGCCTTCCGCGGTGGCCCTTTCGACAGCCAGGACGATTCTTTCGGCTGCGGCGGCCCCGATCGAACCCGCGAGGAAACGGAATTCGCTGACGATCACGGCGACCCGGCGGCCGCGGATCAACCCTTCTCCGGTGAGGACTGACTCGTCCACGCCGGATTTCTCACGGGCCGCCGCCAGCTCCGCCCGGTACGCGGGGTCGGGGTCCGGGTCGGTCACCGGTTTGTCCCAGCTGCGGTAGGAGCCCGGGTCCAGCACCGTGGCTATCAGCGCGGTGGCATCCAGATGCCGTACCTTCTGCTCCGCCAGCATGTCAGCGACCGCCGTGGCGCTGGGCGCCGGCCGCCGTAGGGACGCCCGTGGCGCTCTCCAGCCAGCGGCGGATGCGGCCTCCGTCCTGGTCCAGCAAGGGTGGGGCGCTGTGCGATGTCAGGGTGGTCTCCCGTGCGTCGCCCTGCTCGAAGAACCGCAGCGGGGGGCCGGGCAGGCTGATTTTTCCCAGGACCTGGTGGTCGACGTCGATTACCAGGCCCTGCGAATGGACCTGCTCCCACTCGTAGACCTCGTCCAGGGTCCGCACCTTTCCGGCAGGGATGCCCACCTCGTTCAGCTTGGCCAGCAAGGGCTCGGCTTCGAAGTCGGCAAAGGCGTCCTCCACCGCCTCAATGACTTTTTCGCGGTTGCGCACCCGGTCAGCGTTGGTGGCGAACTCCGGCCGGGTGGTGTCGATCCCGAACGCGCCGGCGAAGCTCTTCCACAGCTTCTCGCTGCCCACACTGATCTGCACCTTGCCCTGGCGGCAATGGAACAGCCCGTAGGGGGCGATGGATGGGTGGTGGTTACCCTGTGCCTGCGGCAGGTCCCCGGCCACGGTCTGCCGCGTGCCCTGGAACGCATGCACCCCGATCAGGGCCGAAAGCAGGGAGGTCCGGACGATCTGCCCCTTGCCCGTCCGTTCGCGCTGCAGCAATGCGGCGAGGGTGCCAAACGCCCCATACATCCCGGAGAGCAGGTCAGCGATCGGCACCCCCACCCGCTGCGGATCGTCCGGCCCGGAACCGGTGAGGGACATCAGCCCGGCCTCACCCTGAAGGATCTGGTCGTAGCCGCTGCGGGCGGCCTCCGGCCCGTCATGCCCAAAGCCGGTGATCGACAGGATCACGAGTGCCGGGTTCAACGCATGCATTTCCGCCGTCGAGAATCCGAGCCGGTCCAGCACGCCGGGGCGGAAGTTCTCCACCACGACGTCGGCCTTCGTGAGCAGTTCCCGCAGGATCTGGCGCCCGTCGTCGCTCTTCAAATCCAGGGCGATGGACTCCTTGTTGCGGTTGCAGGACAGGAAGTACGTGGCCTGCGGGTCGTCCTCGGGGCCTACGAAGGGCGGTCCCCAGCCGCGGGTGTCGTCCCCCGTCCCGGGGTTTTCAACCTTGATTACCCGAGCGCCGAGATCCGCCAGCATCATCCCGGCGTGCGGGCCGGCAAGGGCACGGCTGAGGTCCACCACGAGGTAGCCGGCCAGCGGGCCCGCGTTGGGGAGGTCGGATTCCTTGCTCATAATCGATCCTTTTCTTTCAGTTCCAGGGTGTGCGGTGTGTGCGCCGTCGTCGGCCGGGGGCAGCTACATCCAGCCGGGGACTACCATGACAAGCCAGGCGATGGCCGGCCCGGCGACGACGACAATGCCGCTGTAGGCGAGGATCTGCTTGTAGAACTTGTCCTTGTCCACGTCCTCCGGAGCGTTGGCCAGGACCAGGGCGCCGTTGGTGGAGAACGGCGAGACGTCCACGATCGTGGAGGAGACGGCGAGCGCGGCGATGACGCCGATGGCGCCGATTTCACCGCTGGCCAGGAACGGGACTGCCAGCGGGATGAGGGCGGCCAGGATGGCGGTGGAGGACGCGAAGGCGGAGACGATGCCGCCGATGTAGCAGATCAGCAGGGCCGCGAGCAGGGGCATCCCAAGGTCGGCGACGCTGTTGGAGACGAACTTGATGGTGCCGGCCTCTTCGAGCACGCCGACGAAGGTCAGCATGCCGCAGATGAGCAGGACGGTGGACCAGCTGATCTTGTTCACTGCCCCCTTCTGGGCCTCGGGTGAGACCAGGGCCAGGATGATGGCGATGGTGATGGAGACGAATCCGACGTCGACCTTGAACCCGAGTGAGATCACGGCCAGCGCGATCAGGCCGAGGACGGTGATGAGCTGCGGTACGGTCGCCCGGGCACCGGCAGAGGTGGTGGCGGTACTGTCGGTAGCCGAATCCGCGCTGCTGCCCTTGGCGGACACGCTGGCGGGGGAGATGTCAGAACCGGAGCCCTGCAGGGTGACGCCGGCCGCGCGGGCGCCGACGCTGACCTTCATGCGGGTCTCGGCCGCCTGCTCGATGAGCCGGCCGGTCTTGGAGGAGAGCAGCTTGTTGCCGCCAAGGACAATGAACAGCACGAGCGCGATGACGAGGTTGAAGAAGAAGCTCGCCAGGAAGATAGCCATCGGGCTCGCCGCAAGGTCCGTCTTGGCGATGATGCCGTTGACCGTGACGCCGTAGACGGCGATCGGGGAGAATCCGCCTGCCTGGGCGCCGTGGATCACCATCATGCCCATCATCAGCGGGTTGATCTTGTGCTTCGCGGCGAAGCTCAGGGCGATCGGCGCGATGATGGCGACGGCGGCCGGGGAGAGTGCGCCGACGGCGGTGATCAGTGCGGTGATGGCGAACATGACCCATGGAATGAGGGCGACCTTGCTGCCCACCATCCGCACGGCGCCCCGGACCAGAAGGTCGATGGTGCCGTTGTTCTGCGCGATGGCGAAGAGATAGGTCACGCCGACGATCGTCAGGAACAGCCCGCCGGGGAAGTTGGCCAGGATGTCGTTGGTGGACATGCCGAGGAAAACCGAGCCAAGCAGGAAGGCGCCGACGAAGGCCAGCGCACCCATGTTGAGGGGCAACACCGTGGCCAGCAGGAACATCACCGCCAAGACGATGATGGAAAGCACGGGAGCGGACATCTTTGTTCCTCCGGGGGAATAGTGTGACGTGGATTACAGGACTACTGGCCTAGCCTCTTAGACAGTAGGTGAGTTTGTCAATACGCCTCCGGGATAGGATGGGAGCGTCGCTACGTCGGGAGGATGTTCAAGATGGCAAAGAAGTCTGAGGTCCCGGAGCTTTCCCGTGTGTCCAGGCCGCGTCTGTACGAGCAGCTCGTGGCGCAGCTCCTGGACTTCATCGAGTCGGCCCAGCTGGGCCCGGGCGACCTCCTGCCCGCCGAGCGGGACCTGGCCGAACGGCTCGGGGTCTCCCGCGCCACGCTGGCCCAGGCGCTCGTGGCGCTGGAGGTGCTTGGCGTGATTGACGTCCAGCACGGCACCGGAGCCGTCCTGGTCTACCGCCCCAACGTCCCCGCGGTGATCAAGGGCCTGCGCGAACACCGCAGCAGGCTTCCCGAGATCGTCGAGGCCCGCAGCACCCTGGAGGTCAAGCTCGCCGAACTGGCGGCCGCGCGGCGGACGGACCAGGACATGCAGGCGATTGACGCGGCCATTGACGTGATGGCCGAGGAGGTGGCCGCGGGCTCAAAGGGCGCGCGGGGTGATGAACTCTTCCATCAGGCCGTCACGGCCGCCGCCCACTCTGCGGTGCTGGGCCAGCTGATGGCCTTCATTGCCGAAATGATCCTGGAAACCCGGCTCGAATCCCTCGGGCAGCCGGGGCGTCCCGAGCAGTCCATTGCTTCACACCGGAAAATTGCGGATGCCATCCGGGCGAAGGATGCCGCAGGTGCCGCCGAAGCCATGATGGCCCACATCGACATGGTGTCCGACGTCGACCTGCTCAAGTAGGCGGGGAGTCGGCGGGGGCTGCCGCGACCTCCGCGGGGTAACCGGGGTTCGACGAGGCGACGCCGCCGGGAACCGGGGCTGTGGGGACTAGCCGTTGTAGCCCTCGACCTGCGTGACCGGACGGGCCTCCGCATCGTCGGGATTCTCGCCGTATTGCCTCTTGGCCCGCCGTTGACGCAGCAGGTCCCAGCACTGGTCGAGGTCCTCTTCGAGCTGCCTGAGCCGCAGCCGGTCCGGAACGTGGTCGTGGTCGGCGCTCGCGGACTCGGCCTGTTCCCGGAGCTCACGTTCCTCGTCCACAAGGGCGGTGATGCGCTGGAGAATATCCCGTTCGTCCATGGTGTCCTACTTCCTGCGGTCCTGAAGCTGTGGATATACGCCAGCGTAATCACGGACGTGCGTCGTGACCAGAGGGCTCCCAGTGGGCGGACCCCGCCAAATCCACCACATAGTCAGCTTGCTTATTATTTCCCTGTTTCCTAGAGTTGACTGGGTAAGGCACCAATCTCTCCGCGTGGGACATGAACGGCCGAACGGCTGCTGGACCCTCGCGCTGGCTAGAGGAGGACACATGTCGGAACACAACATTGCAGGCAAGAAGGTCGCGTTTCTGCTGACGGACGGCGTCGAGCAGATCGAGCTGACCAGCCCGTGGAACGCGGTCAAGGACGCGGGCGGCGAGCCCACCCTCGTGGCGCCCAAGAGCGGAAAACTACAGGGCTATGACGGCACGGAAAAGGGTGAGACCTTCGACGTCGACCTCACCGTCGACCAGGCCAACGCCTCCGACTTCCATGCCCTCGTGATTCCCGGCGGCGTCGTGAACGCCGACCACCTCCGGGTGGACAAGGGTGCCCAAGCCTTTGCCCGCGGCTTCTTTGAACAGCACAAGCCGGTGGCCTCGATCTGCCACGGCCCCTGGTTGCTGATCGACGCCGGAGTGGTGAGCGGACGGAACCTGACCTCCTACCACACGCTCCAGACCGACCTGAAGAATGCGGGCGCCAACTGGACGGATGAGGAAGTGGTGGTGGACCAGGGCCTCGTGACGAGCCGGAACCCGGACGATCTGCCGGCGTTCAACGACAAGCTGCTCGAAGAAATCGCCGAAGGGGAGCACGCCGGCCAGACCGCCTAGGCGGCCGCCGTCGGGAGCGGCCCCGCTGAAGCGGGCCCTATGAAGTGTGTCCGGTTTCGGGCAGGATATGCCTGTACGCTGCGCCGGTGCGGGCGTTTCCCTTCGCCCGCACCGCCGCCACCCGCTACCAAGGAGTCCCGGATATGAGCACGCTCAACCCCTACCTTGGCTTCCGCGACAACGCGCGGGAGGCCATGACCTTTTACCAGTCCGTGTTTGGCGGGGAGCTGAATATGAGCACCTTCGCCGAGTTCCAGGCCAGCGAGGACCCGGCCGAGCAGGACAAGATCATGCACGCCATGCTGACCGGCGAGAAGGGGCTGGTGCTGATGGGCGCCGACACCCCGAACAGCATGGACTACACCCCCGGCAACAACTTCTCGGTGTCCCTCAGCGGCACCGACGAGGCCGAATTGCGAGGCTACTGGGACAAGCTGTCCGACGGCGGCACCGTGACGATGCCGCTGGAGAAGGCCCCGTGGGGGGACACCTTCGGCATGTGCAAGGACAAGTACGGGGTGGACTGGCTCGTCAACATCGCGCCCGCCGCCCGCTAGCGAGCCTCCGCAGCCGGGCCTCGCCGTGTGAGTGAGGCCCGGCATTCCGTGATTCCGCCAGTTGTCCTAGTCCGGGCTGGTGTCGGTAGTGAGGCCGCGGTCGTCCGCAGCCTTTTCGTCCTGCTCCTCAGCCGGACCCGGCACCTTGTGCGTGTCGCCTTCTCCGGGTGCGTGGCCTTCCGATGCCTGGCCCTCTGCTACGTCCGACGGGGTCTCCGCACCGTGCGCGGTCCCGCCTTCGCGGGGGACGGGCTTTCCGCCCTCGTGCACCCCGTCGCTCACAATGTCTTCCGGTTCGATCGGCTTGTTGCTCATGCGGTCCTCCGATGCTGGCCTGCGCGGGACTTCCACCCCGCGATCTCCCACCCCAAGTTACAGGGGGCGCCGCACCGGCGTACAGGCCGGCCGCAGCACGCTCTGGCGCGCCACGTTCGCCGGGACTAGAGTCTCGCCATGGACCAGGATCCGGTGGCGACGAACCCGGGCTTATACCGGGTGGTATTCGAGAATGAACGGGTGCGCGTGCTGGAATACACGGACCAGCCCGGGGAAAAGACCGTCGAGCATTCGCATCCCGACAGCGTGATGATCACGCTCAGCAGCTTCCGCCGCCGGCTCTCGGCCCACGGCCGGGAGGCCGACGTCGAACTTCCCTCCGGGCTGGCGCGCTGGCTGCCCGCGCAGTCCCACTCGGGCGAGAACACGGGCGACACGGAGACGCACACAATCTTCGTCGAGCTCAAAGAGGCTGCCCCGGGGCGGGAAAGCGCTGAAGAGCCCCTCGGTCCCGCGCCCAGCTAGCGGCGCCAGCCCCATTTCGCCGTTTCGACGGTTCCCCGCGCACACGACGTTCCCGCGCTATGGGCCGGCAGGGAACCGTCGAAATGGGTCCGGGGCGTCCGGCCCGCCCCCAGCATCTGTCAGTATGCTTACTAGACACTGAACAGAAACGAGACCCACCATGAGCAGGCCCGTGCGGATCGAGGTCGAGGCCGCTGGCCATCTGGGCCACGTCTTTGCCTCCCGGCGGCCGGCCGGAGCGGAGGCGGCTGCACCCGCCGTCGTGCTTCTCCACGGGATCGGGGCCTCGCACCGCTACCTGCGCCGCCTGCACGGGCTGCTGGCTGACTCCGTCGACACGTTCTCGATCGATTTGCCGGGCTTCGGAGCCACGCCCACGCCGGAGCACACGCTCACCGTTGCGGAGCAGGCCACCTACCTCCTTGGCGCGCTCGAGCAGCTTGGAGTGCTGGAGTTCGTGGTGGTGGGGCACTCGATGGGTACCCAGTTCGCGGTGGAAGCCGCCCTGCAGCAGCCGCAGCGGATACCCCATGTGGTGCTGATGGGTCCGGTGGTCAATGACCAACGGCCGACCGTGGCGCAACAGGCCCTGGCGCTGGGCCGCGACTGCCTCTTCTTCGAGAGCCCGTCCTCCAACGCCCTGGTTTTCACCGATTACCTCCGCTGCGGACCGGGCTGGTACCTGAAGAACCTGCGGATCATGATGGACTACCGCCTCGAGGAGCGGATCGGCGCCGTGAGCGCCCCCGTCCTCGTGCTGCGGGGCGCGAACGACCCGGTGGCCCCGGTGGACTGGTGCCGGCGCCTTGCCGCCCGGGCAGCCACCGCACAGTTCCTGGAAATCGGGGGTACCGGGCACGTGGTCCAGCACAACCGCGCCGTCGAGGTTGCCGGCTCCATCCTCGCCTTCGCCGGCATCGCAGCCGATGAAAGCGAAGCGCCGCGAGGATTCACCGCGTGAGCACCCTCGTCCAGATTGCCGGCTGGTGGGCCCGGGACTATGCCTACGCCGTCGGCCGGCAGCTGCGCAGTGCGGTTTCCAGCGTCAGTCCCGACGAATTCCTCAGCGGCACCGGACGGCCCGTTGTCGTCATCCCCGGCATCTACGAGGACTGGCGCTTTATGCTGCCGCTGATCCGGGAGCTGCACGAGGCAGGGCACCCGGTGCACGTGGTGACCGTGCTGCAGCGCAACCGGCTCGCGGTACCGAAGGCGGCGGCACTGATCGCCGACTACCTCCACCAGCGGGACCTCAGGGACACGATGATTGTGGCGCACAGCAAGGGCGGGCTGATCGGCAAGTACACGATGATGTTGCTGGACCAGACGCGGCGCATCACCCGGATGGTGGCGGTGTGCTCCCCGTTCTTGGGTTCCCGCTACGCGAGGTACATGCTCCTGCCCAGCCTGCGGGCGTTGTCGCCGCGCAACGGGGTCACCTTGCAGCTGTCCCGCGAGCAAAGCGTCAACGAACGCATCACCTCTGTCTACGGCCTCTTCGATCCGCACATCCCGGAGGGCAGCGTTCTTCCCGGAGCCCGGAACGTCCAGCTGGATACCGGCGGCCATTTCCGGATCCTTGCCGACGAGGGCACCATCCGCGCCGTGCTGGCTGAAGCGGGCGCACCGTCCCCGGTGTGAGGGGCCAGGGAGCCTAGTCCTCGAAGTGGGTCCGGGTCGGGCCCTGGCCCAGGCCGTCAACGATCGCGGAGGCGACGGCGTGAAGCTTGACGTTGCGTGTGCTGGATGCGGTCTTTAGCAGCTCGAAGGCCTCGGCCTGGCTGCACCGGTTCTGCGCCATGATGATGCCGACCGCGACGTCGATCGCGGTGCGCGTCTCCAGCGTCGCCTTGAGGTTGTCGGCCGTCTCGCTGAAGTGCGCGAAACGCACGGCCAGCCCCAGCGCCATGGTCGTCTGTCGCACGAAGATGCTCGCCAGCTCCTGGGCGCGTTCGTCAAAACGGTCGGGACGGTGTGAATACAGGTTCAGCGCGGCCCGGGTTTCGCCGTCGAGCAGGAACGGTACGGCCAGAATGGAGCGCATGCCGTGCTCCCGGACCATTGCGGCGCACTGCGGCCAGCGCGTCTCATCGTCCAGGTCGGCAATGTAGACCGTTTCCTGTTCGCGGGAGGCCGTCACACAGGGGCCGTCGCTGAAGCCGTACTGGATTTCGTCCATGGCCTGCGCAGCCGCACTGCTGCTGGCCACGGTGGCGGCTTTTCGTTGCCGGAGCAACGTAATTCCACACAGGACTTCGTCGCCGGGCTCGGAAAGGCTGCGCGCCGAGACCCGGGCTAATTCGCCGAGGAATTCCTCCACGTCGGCGCTGTTCAACACGAGCTGATGCAAGTGCTGGTTGATCGATGTTGCGGTTGACTCGCTTACCACTATTCCTTGATGCCGTTTCGCTCGGGTCGAATCGAACCGGCGAGGCGGAACGCACCACAGCAGCGAAAGAGGGCAGTGGTAGCGGCAGCGAAGCCGGATCGAAGAACTATCCAACGGCCTTCTGCTAAACCGTACCTGGACAAATTATATACAAGACTTTGCGGCCGTTTTGTCGGGACATTCGTCGGATCCCTTGGCTGGATTCGCCGGGGGCCCGGCAGCCCGACCGCGAGCCTTTCCCGACCCAAATGACTCCCGGCGGCTCCCGACGTAGTCTTAGCGGTATCTCGAGGTAGTCGGACGGATTCTGTATGTCACAGCTCGAAACCAGGGAGTCCGCCTCCCCGCCGCTTACCATCGCGGACGCCGCCGGCGCCGAGGCGGTCACGGTGCTCGCCCGGCTGGGGTCAGCTGCCGGCGGCCTAAGCGAAGCGGAAGCGGCGGAGCGGCTTGCCGTGCTGGGGCCGAACGCGGTCCGCACGCACGAGGCAAGCGGCTGGTCCGTGCTGGGCCGGCAATTCCGCAGCCCCATCCTGATCCTGCTGCTCGTCACCGCCGGGCTCTCGCTCTTCCTGGGGGACGCCACCAACTCGATCGTGATCGGCGTGATCCTGCTCGTCAGTGTGGGCCTGGGCTTCAGCAACGAATTCCGTGCCGAACGCGCCGCCGAGGCACTGCATTCGCGCGTCACGCATACCGCCGTCGTGCTCCGCGACGGGACCGCCCGCGAAGTGGCCGTCACCGCCCTGGTGCCCGGCGACGTCGTGCAGCTGGGCCTGGGCGCGATCATCCCGGCCGACCTGCGCCTGCTGGCGGTCAAGGACCTGCTCTGCGACGAAAGCATCCTGACCGGGGAGTCGCTGCCGGTGGGCAAGGATCCCGCGCCGGTGCAGGGCGGCGCGGCGCTGGGGGACCTGACGTCCTGCCTGTTCATGGGCACCGTCATCCAGTCCGGCAGCTGCACCGGGGTGGTGGTGGCGACCGGCGGCCGGGCCGAATTCGGCCGGATCGCTCTCGGCCTGGGCGAACGGCAGCCGCAGACCGAATTCCAGCTCGGACTCAAGCGGTTCTCCTTCCTGCTGCTGCAGGTGGCCATCGGGCTCACCTCGCTCATCTTCATCGCCAACCTGCTGCTGCAGCGCCCGGTGATCGAGTCGCTGCTGTTCTCCCTGGCCATCGCCGTCGGAATCACCCCGCAGCTGCTGCCCGCCGTCGTCAGCACGAGCCTGGCCACCGGCACCCGCCAGCTGGCCAAACGCAAGGTGCTGGTCAAGCGGCTGGTCTGCATCGAGGACCTCGGCGACATGGACATCCTGGTCACGGACAAGACCGGAACCCTGACGGAGGGCCGGATCAGCTTCACGGCGGCCCTGCCGGTGGCGGCCGGCGTGTCCGCGGAGGAGCTGTTCAGCCTGGGGCTGCTGGCCACCGAGGCGGACTACGCGGAGGCGAAGCGGTCCGTCGTCGGGCAAAACCCGCTGGACGCCGCGCTCTGGCAGTCCCCGCAGGCGGCGGCGTTCGAACCTTCGCGCTACGAACGGCTAGACCTGATCGACTTTGACCACCAGCGCCGGCGGACCAGCGTGCTGGTCCGCGACGCGGGCGGCCCCGCCCGGATCATCACCAAGGGCTCGCCCGAGGACGTCCTGGCGCTGTGCGGCGCCACGCCCGCCAAGGTCCAGGCCCTGCTGGACGAACAGTTCGACGCCGGCTCGCGCGTGGTGGCCGTGGCCACCCGGGGCGCCGCCGGCATGGAGGACATGTCGCCGGAGGACGAGAAGGAGCTGGTCCTAGCCGGCTTCCTGGTCTTCCTTGACCGGCCCAAGGCGAACGCGCGGGAGTCCCTGGACCGGCTGGAGGCGCTGGGAATCACGGTCAAGATTGCCACCGGGGACAACGCCAAGGTGGCCGAGCGGGTCTGCGACGAACTCGGCGTGCTCTCCGGCGGGACCATTACCGGCGCCGAGGCGGAGGCGATGTCCGACCCGGAGCTGAGCGCGGCCGCCCGCGAGGCCAGCATTTTCGCCCGCGTCTCGCCGGAGCAGAAGGCCCGGATCATCCGGCTGCTGCGCCAGAGCGGCGGCGCGGTCGGGTTCATGGGCGACGGCGTCAACGATGCGCTCGCGCTGCACCAGGCCGACATCGGCATCTCCGTGGACAGCGCCACCGACGTCGCCAAGGACGCCGCCGACGTCGTGCTGCTGGACAAGGACCTCGGCGTGCTGGCCGACGGCGTCATGGAAGGCCGGCGGATCTTCGCCAACACCATCAAGTACGTGCTGATGGGCACCTCGAGCAACTTCGGCAACATGTTCAGCGCCGCAACGGCCTCCGTGGTGCTGAGCTTCCTGCCGATGCTGCCTGGGCAGATCCTGCTCAACAACCTGCTCTACGACACCGGCCAGCTGGCCATCCCGGGGGACCGGGTGGACAAGGAGCAGCTGCTGGCACCGGCGCACTGGAACATCTCCTTCATCCGGCGCTTCATGTTCCTCTTCGGCCCCATCAGCTCGGTGTTCGACTTCGCGACGTTCGCCCTGATGCTCTTTGTCTTCGACGCGGTGCCGGGGGAGTTCCGGGCCGGCTGGTTCATCGAGTCGATCGCGACCCAGACGCTGATCATCTTTGCGATCCGGACCCGCCGGGTGCCCTTCCTGCGAAGCCGGCCCTCGCTCGGACTGCTCGGCGCGTCGCTGGGCGTGGTGGCGCTGGGGGTCTTCCTTCCGCTGTCCCCGCTCGCCGCGGTCCTGGGCTTCGATCCGCTGCCGGTTCCGTTCTTCCTGGCCCTGTTGGGCATGACCGTGGTGTACCTGGTGCTGGTAGAGCTGGCCAAACAGTGGTTCTTCTCCCGGGCGGCGCAGCAGCCCGCCGCGCCGGTGCTGCCAAGGGTCCGGCGCCGGGGCAAGGACCACCATGTGGCCCGCCGCGCCGCACGCTTCAGCACCACGGAGCCGGCCACCCGGCACGCACGCAGGGCCCCGCTGGCACCCCGCCGGAGACGGCCGGCCCGGCGCAAACGAAACCGGGTACAAGGGCCCTCACATCCCGGGAACTCCTGACGGATAGTGGGATGAAACGGCCAACTTGGTCCGATGCCCGGCCTGCGGAGCGCAGTGCCGGATGAGCCCGGCGGCCGGCGCCCGATTGGAAAGCCAAGACGATGAGCATTTTTGAAGACAGGGTTGACGCCGGGCGGCAACTGGGGCGGCGGCTGGCGGATCTGCGCGGGAAGGACATCGTGGTCCTCGGCCTGCCCCGCGGCGGCGTCCCGGTCGCCTTCGAGGTGGCCGCGGCCCTGGACGCACCGCTGGACGTGATTGTGGTGCGGAAACTGGGGCTGCCCTACCAGCCCGAGCTTGCCATGGGGGCGATCGGCGAGGGCGGCGCCAGGGTGCTGGAAGAGCATGTGCTGGCGCAGTCGCGGGTCAGCGAGCAGGAACTCCAGGCCGTCGAGGACCAGGAGCGGGCCGTGCTGGAGAACCGGGTGGCGCGGTTCCGGAAGGGCCGCATGCGCCAGGACCTGACCGGCCGCATCGCGGTGATCGTCGACGACGGAATCGCCACCGGATCCACCGCCCGGGTGGCCTGCCGGATCGCCCGCAAACTGGGTGCCGCCCGGGTGATCCTCGCCGTGCCGGTCGCGCCGGCGGACACCCTGGCGAGCCTGAGCGAACCCGACGAGGTGGTCTGCCTGGCCACGCCCCGGCACTTCGCCGCCGTCGGATACCACTACCGCGACTTCTCACCCACCGAAGATGACGAGGTGATCCAGCTGCTCGACGCCGCCGCCCGGCGCCTGAAGGATTCGCCGCGGCCGGCCGGGTCGACGGCGGTCTCCGAGGATCCGGTGGAATTCGACGAAGAGGTGGAGATCCCGTCCCGGGGTGTCCGGCTCCAGGGCCATCTGCACCTTCCTGTGCCGGCCCGCGCTGTGGTGGTGTTCGCCCACGGGAGCGGCAGCAGCAGGCACAGCCCGCGGAACCGCTTCGTGGCCAGCGTGCTCCAGCGCGCCGGGCTGGGCACGCTGTTGCTGGACCTGCTCACGCCGGGGGAGGAGCGCAACCGCGCCAACGTCTTCGACATCGAGTTGCTGGCGCGCCGGCTGTCCTCGGCCACCGACTGGCTCGCCACACGTGAGGACACCGCCTCCTGCGCCATCGGTTATTTCGGGGCAAGTACCGGGGCGGGCGCCGCGCTGTGGTCCGCCTCCGAACCCTCCGCCCGGATCGCCGCCGTCGTGTCCCGCGGCGGACGTCCCGACCTGGCCGGCCCGAGGCTTTCCGCCGTCCGCGCGCCGACGCTGCTGATCGTGGGCAGCTTCGACTACGAGGTGCTGGAGCTCAACCGCAAGGCCAAAGCCATGATGCGGTGCCCCAACCAGCTGGCCGTGGTCCAGGGCGCCACGCACCTGTTCGAGGAGCCCGGCACGCTGGCCGCGGCAGCCATCCTGGCCAGGGACTGGTTCGCCAAGTACCTCCTGCCCGTGACCGAATCCACCCCACCCGCCAGGAGTGAGCCATGAGCTACACCTACACCGCCGTCCTCCCGCTGAGCTGGGCGGACGCCGTCGAGAAGACCCGTGCCGCCCTCGCGGGCCAAGGCTTTGGGATTCTCTCCGAGATCAACGTCCGCGCCACCTTTGCCGCCAAGCTTGGCGAGGACGCCGCCCAGGCCCTGGGCGACTACGTGATCCTCGGGGCCTGCAATCCGCAGCTGGCGAGCCGCGCCCTGGCGGCCGAGCCGGAGATGGGCGCCCTGTTGCCGTGCAATGTGGTGGTCCGGCGCGGCCCGGCCGCCGCCGATACGACGGTGGACGTGATCGACCCGCAGACCATGGTGCAGCTCAGCGACAGCCCCGCGGTCCGTGAAGTGGCGGACGACGCCGGCACCCGGCTCCGCGCCGCCCTGGCCCAGTTGTCGCCGGGCGCCTAGGTGGGCGGGGTTCGCGGCTAGGCCGAGGCCTGCGACGTTCCTGCCCGGTTCTTCCGGTCCGCGGCTGGGGGCTGCCCCGCCCAGCGCGGAACCGCGGCCCACGTGGGGCCCCGGCCGCCAGCAACTGGGCTGGAACGCGTCGGTCAGGCCCAGTAGGGTGCCTTTACTCGCTGTGGCCCTGGTCGCGGCTCATCTGGCCCTCCGCCGGCGGCGTCTCACCTGGCGGAACACCCCCGCCTGGCTCCAGTCCGGTAATTTTGCCGCTGAGTGGATCGGGGTTGGGCGAAGCTCCCTGGTCGGCGGTCTGGGGCTCCTGATCGCCGTGCTGCGCCGCGTTCGGCACGCTCTGCAGACGCGCGGAACCGCCACCCGGTTTTGGCGGATCGGGGTTGGCCGGGTCATTTTCCGGATGGTACGTGCTCATGGTTATGCCTTCCCTAGTTTCGGTAACTCTGGACGCTTAATAAGCATGCTGATCATCCTAGCCGTCCGGACGTGAATCCGGCCATAAAGGCCAACGGAGGCCGGAGGAAGGAGCTCCTAGGCGCCGTGGGTCTTGTGCTGCCCGTGGTGGCGGGCGCGGAACGCGTAGACCAGCAAGGCGATCCCGGCCAGGATCATGGCGGCCGGGAGGGCGTATTCCGCTGCGATGAGCACGGCCGTCGCCTGCAGAGCGAAGGCCACTCCCAGCACGGCGAGGACGGCAGCCGGAACCAGGGGCCACTTCATCCGGCCGGTGTGATCGGCCGTCCGGACCGGGACAAGGGAAAGCAGTCCGAAGGTGGCCGCCAGGCCGAGGAACAGGACGGCGGCCAGAGGTGTGCCCTGCAGTTCCTGCGGGAGGGCCACGACGATGGCAAGGGTGAACATCACCCCGCACGGGATCAGGGCCCACCAGTTTGCCCGTTCGCGCAGGTAGACCGCGGCGAATCCGGCCGCCATGAACAGGAAAAGGAAGGCGCCGCCCGCGCGGCCGTCCGTGAGTTGCGTGGCGGTGATGACCGCGGCCAAACCCAGGAACACCGAGCCGGGGATTGCCGCCCACCAGTTCTCCCGGCCCCGGATGAAGAGGGACAGGAACAGCACGCCTACCGCGGCGAAGATCAGCGGCGCCAGATAGGCGGCGCTCTCGACAATGCCGAGCAGGTCCAGCAGCAACAGCACACCGACCGTCATCAGGACAATGCCGGCGACAATGCTGGTCCTTGCCGATCTCACTGCGGGCCTCCCCGGCGGCGCCTGCTGCGGGGCCGGCGCCGCTCGACGCGGGAGCGGACCCCCAGCAGCATCCGGCGCTCCATCAGGAACTGCAGCGGTTCAAGCACGACGCGCAGCGGGATGCCCAACGGCAGCGGCGAGTAGTCATAGCGGGTCCGCGAGAGCAGCCGGGTGCTTCGGGCACCGAGGGGCTGCAGCACGAAGGTCCAGCCCAGCTCAAGGCGGGGGCCGGCCACGCGGCGTCCCTCCGCTGCGGGATGCCCGGTGATGTGCCCGGTGCGCGGGTTCATGGTGCCGCCCAGGGCCAGCACCGCCCCCGGTTCGAGCCGCCGGACCGGGATACCGCCGCCGGGGGCGAGCGGAATGGTGTCTCCGACAGAGAGCTGTTGAAATTCCGGCAGGATCCGATCCGTGCTGTGCATGCCCAGCCCCACCGCATTCTCCAAGGCGTCATAGCTGTACATCCCGCCGCGGCCGGCCCCCAGCTGGACGAGCCACGGCCACACGACGGCGGGCGGCGCGGCGATGTTGACGGCCCGCGTGCTTTGCAGGCGCGCGGTGGGTACCAGTTCATCGCCCGGCAGGGGGCCGGCCGCTTCCTGAGTGGTCGCTCCCCAGCGCAGCAGGCGGGGCCGTACGGCGAGGACGTAGCCTGCGGCCGCTGCCGCGGCAGCCAGCGCCGCGAGCGGCCCTTTCAGTCGGGCCCGCAAGCGGGGCGCGGCCGGCACGGTGCGGCCTGCGTTCATTCGGCCGGCTGGCCTTCGCCGGCCTCCTGGCCGACCACCAGCACCGGGCAATGGGCGTGGGCCGCGCAGGCGCCGCTGACCGACCCCATCACCTGGGCGAGGAAGCCGCCCTGGCCGCGCCGTCCCACCACGAGCAGTTGCGCGTCCTTGCTCTCCTCGATCAGCACCTTGGCCGGCGGCCCGAACTTGATCTGCCGGGTCAGCCGCTCCGGGCGGGAGTTGCCGAAGGCCCGTTCCAACGACTGTTCCACCAGGCGCTTGGCAGTCTCCTCGAGCTCGCTGGGCGAGGCGGTGCGTTCTTCCGGCAGGTGGGACGCGAGGAAGAAATCCGAGGTGCCCAGGCACGTGATGACCTCCAGCGGGGCGTTCAGGCTGGTGGCCATGCGTCCGGCGAGCCGGAGTGCCGTTGTTGAAAACTCGGAGCCGTCCACGCCCACGACTATCCGCTGATCTCCGCTCATGGCACCCACCCTGCCCCGTCACCACGGCAGTGCCTAGGGCCAAAGGTCACCGCAGCGGCGCGCCCGGCGGGTGCGGGGTGCACCGTGGACGCCGTCCGATCTAGGGTGGAGGGACGGCAACCGCCCCGACGACCGAGGAGACCCTGATGAGAATTGCAGTTACCGGAGGAAGCGGAAAGCTCGGCAGGAACGTGGTCCGCAGGCTCATCGACGACGGCCACCAGGTCACCAACCTGGACCAGACGGGCGAGCGGGAGCACGGATTCACCCGGGTGGACCTGCGGGACTACGGGCAGGTCGTGGATGTCATCCTCGGCCTGGATGACCGGCATGAAGGCTTCGACGCAATCGTGCACCTGGCCGCCATCCCGGCCCCCGGCCTCGCCCCGGACGCCGCAACCTTCGAGAACAACATGCAGGCCACCTACAACGTGTTCCAGGCCGCGCGCCGGGCCGGCATCAAGAAGATTGTCTACGCCTCCAGCGAGACGGTGCTGGGACTGCCGTTCGACGTCGACCCTCCCTACATCCCGGTGGACGAGGAATACCCGGCCCGGCCGGAAAGCACCTACTCGCTGGTCAAGCATCTCGAAGAGCAGATGGCGATCCAGCTGACCCGCTGGGACCCCACGCTGAGCATTACCGGCCTGCGGTTCTCCAACGTGATGGACCCGGAGGACTACGAGGAGTTCCCGTCGTTCGACGCCGATGCCTCGCTGCGCAAATGGAATCTCTGGGGCTACATTGACGGCCGCGACGGCGCTCAGGCCGTGGCGCGGGCGCTGGAGCACGGCAAGCCGGGCTTCGAGGCCTTCATCATCGCCAACGAGGACACCGTGATGAGCCGCCCCAGCAGCGAGTTGGCCGCCGAGGTGTTCCCCAACGTCAAGGTGGTCAAGGAACTCGGCGAGCACGAGACGATGCTCTCGATCGACAAGGCCAAGCGGCTCCTAGGTTACGCCCCGGAGCACAGCTGGCGGACCTACCACTCGAACCGGACGACGCCGACAGAGGACTAAAGCGTCCCCGGCCAATCCACCGACCGACCACTGAGGAGTTCCATGCAATACCGCACCCTGGGCAACAGCGGCGCCGTTGTCTCCAACTACGCGCTCGGCACCATGACCTTCGGCGCCGAGGCCAGCGAGGAGCAGTCCCGCGCCATCCTGGACGCCTACTTCGAGGCCGGCGGCAACTTCATCGACACCGCCGACGTTTACAGCTCCGGGGTGTCGGAGGAAATCATCGGCCGGTGGCTGGCCGACCGGCCCGAGCTCCGGGACCGGGCCGTCGTCGCCACGAAGGGCCGCTTCCCGATGGGCCAGGCACCCAACGACGTCGGGACCTCCCGCCGTCACCTGGGCCGGGCGCTGGATGACTCGCTGCGCCGGCTCGGCGTTGAGCAGATCGACCTTTACCAGCTGCACGCGTGGGACCCGGTGACTCCGCTGGAGGAGACCCTCCGGTTCCTGCACGACGCCGTCAGCAGCGGCAAGATCGCCTACTACGGCTTCTCCAACTTCCTGGGCTGGCAGCTGACCAAGGCCGTCCACGTAGCCAAAGCCCACGGCTGGAGCGCGCCCGTGACACTGCAGCCGCAGTACAGCCTGCTGGTCCGCGAGATCGAGTCGGAAATCGTTCCGGCCTCGCTCGACGCCGGGATCGGGCTGCTGCCTTGGTCGCCTTTGGGCGGCGGCTGGCTGTCCGGCAAGTACAAGCGCGACCAGCCGCCCGCCGGCGCCACCCGGCTCGGTGAAAATCCCAAGCGCGGGATGGAGGCGTGGGAGGCACGCAACGGTGACCCGCGGACCTGGGACGTCATTGACGAGGTGCAGGAAACGGCGGGGCGGCACGGCGTGAGCCCGTCCCAGGTCGCGCTGGCGTGGCTGGCGGACCGGCCGGCGGTCACCTCGGTGATCCTGGGCGCGCGGAACACCGAGCAGCTCGCGGACAACCTGGCGGCAGCAGACCTCCGGCTCACCGACGCGGAGATGGATCGGCTGACCGAGGTCAGCCAGCCCCGGGTCGGCGTCTATCCGTACGGGCCCATGGCCCAGGAGCAGCGCAGCCGGAAGCTCGAGGGCGGGCGCTAAAGGAACAACGCGGGGTCACCTCGAGCCCTGGAATCCGCCCGGCCCCCGCCTGGGCCGTAGCTGGCCCCGCGTCGTGGTTCTTACGCCGGACCGCCCTGGTGGCTGGACCAGATGTCGCCGATTTCCTCGGTGGACTGCTCCACGATCCGGCGCATCGCCGCGTGCGCGGTGTCCATCTCGCCGCGCTGGATGGCGCTGGCCACGTCCACGTGCAGCTGGAGCGCCTCGTGCTGCGGCAGGTGCGGCATCAGGCCGTGCTCGGTGCGGCCGGTGAGGACCTCGGCGACCAGGTTGTGCAGCTGCGAAAACATCGGGTTCCCCGAGGCCCGCAGCACGGAGGCGTGGAACTCGATGTCGAGCCGCAGGAACTCGTCCTGGTTCCCGCGCTGCCCGGCCGCCCAGAGCCGCGCGGCCTGGGCGACGAGATCGCTGCCGGTGTCCCAGGACGCCCGTTCGGCCGCCAGCCGGGCCGCCTGCGGCTCGATCGCGCCGCGGAGTTCGTTCAGCGCCCGCAACTGGTCCACCCGCCTGGATGAGGCCAGCCGCCAGCGGATCACCTGCGGGTCGTAGAGGTTCCAGGACTCCTCCGGCTGCACCACCGTGCCCAGCCGGCGCCGGGATTCCAGCATGCCCATCGAGGAGAGCACCCGGGTGGCCTCCCGCACCACGGACCGCGAGACGCTGTGCTGCGCCTCCAGTTCGTCCAGACGGAGGATCGAGTGCGGCGCCAGGCTCCCCTCGGCAATAGCGAGCCCCAGGGTCTGGACGAGCACGGAGTGCAGGTCTGCTGAAGACTCCGCCTTTGGGGTTTGCATGAATAAATCATACGGGTGGGCGCAAGGGGTTGTTTAAGTCTGCTTTATTTCTCTAAGATCGCTCCAGAGCAGATGTAAAGATGCATCCGCGGGTGGCTGGAGCCTGATCCGGCCCTGAAGACAAGGGAGTCGTAATGAAGCGACGTTCAATTGTGAAGTACGCGGCCGTAGCCGCGGCGCTGTCGCTCGGGCTGACCGCCTGCGGCGGCGGTGGCGGCGACGCCAAGGCCGCCGGCACGGTCCGGGTCACGCTGGCCAACCACGTATGGACCGAGGGCATCAAGGCCGCCATTCCGGAATTCGAAAAGGCGAGCGGCCTCAAGGTCGAACTCACCCAGCTCGGCGAAGACCAGCTCTCCGACCAGTACAACGTCAAGCTCAACGCCGGCAGCGACGAAATCGACGTGATGATGTACCGCCCGCTGCAGGAGGGCAAGGCGTTCGCCAAGAACGGCTACCTCGCGGACCTGACCAGCAAGGTCTCCTCGGACGCGAACTGGGACTGGAAGGACTACCAGGAAGGACCCGTCAAGGCCACCACGGTGGACGGCAAGGTCGTCGGCGTCCCGATCATCACCGAGCGCGAAGTCCTCTACTACCGCAAGGACCTGCTGCAGGCCGCCGGCGTCCAGGTCCCCAAGACCATGGACGAGCTCGAGGCCGCCGCCAAGAAGATCGCCGCGTCCAACCCGGACACCGCCGGCTTCGTGGCCCGCACCGGCAAGTCCGCGGCGGTGACCCAGTTCTCCAGCTTCCTCTACAGCTTCGGCGGTGACTTCACCGACGCCAGCGGCAAGTCCGCCGTCGGCAGCGACGCGGCCAAGAAGGCCTACTCCTTCTACGGCGGCCTGATCAAGAACTACGGCCCGAAGAACGTCAGCACCGACATGAGCTGGCCCGAGGCGATGGCAATCTTCACCCAGGGCAAGGCCGCCTTCTACACCGAGGCGGACTCGCTCTACAAGAACGCCACCGATCCGGCCAAGTCCAAGGTCGCGGACAAGGTCGGCTTCGCCCAGCTGCCCGCCGGTCCCGCCGGTTCCAAGCCGTACAACATCCCGTCGTGGGGCCTGGCCGTCAACCAGGCGTCAAGCAACCAGGACAACGCCTGGAAGTTCATCCAGTGGGCCACCAGCAAGGAACGCACGCTGGCAGCACAGAAGGCCGGCGTCCCCGGTCCGCGTGCTTCGGTCTGGGCCGACCCTGCCGGAACCTCCACCTACCCGAAGGACCTGGCCGAGGCCATCGCCGCCAGCGCCAAGGCCGGTGTAGGCCACGACCGCCCCGAGGTTGTCACCGTAGGCAAGGCCCGCGAGATCGTCGGCGCCCCGATCGTCGCCACCATCACCGGGGGCGACGCCTCGGCAGCGGCTGATACGGCCAACGACGCCTTCCAGAAGTTCCTGGACAGCGAAAAGAAGTAGCGCTCCGGCGCCCCGCGCCTGACGCAAACTGCGTCGCAAACTGTGACGCGAACTGCCTGACGCAACACTGCCCGGCGGGACGGCTGCCCAGCCGCCGTCCCGCCGCGGCCACGCTCTTCACTTCACCCCCAACTCCTTAGGTGAACCATGTCTGTACTGAACACCTCCCGCGGCGACACCACCCGCGGCGCCGGCCGCAGCGCGGCCCGCACGCCCGGCCCGCGGGAGAACTTCTCCGCCTGGGCCAACCGGCACCGCAAGTGGCTCTTCGCCGCGCCGGCCATGATCTTCGTGGGCGTCCTGATCATCTTCCCTCTGGCCTGGACGCTGTACCTGAGCCTGACCGACTCGCAGGGGTCGGTCCGCGCCGCATCCGAGTTCATCGGCCTGGAGAACTACGTCACGGTGCTCTCCGACGTCGAACGGTTCTGGCCCGCCGTCGGCCGCACGCTGTCCTTCACCGGCGTCGCCCTGGTCTGCGAGGTCGTTCTGGGCATGGGCATCGCCCTGCTGCTGTGGCGGCCCTTCCGCGGCGAAAAATGGGTGCGGGTCGCCATCCTGCTGCCGCTCGTCGCCACCCCGGTGGCCGTCGGCATGATGTGGCGGCTGATCTTCGACCCGAACATCGGCTTCGTCAACCAGCTGCTCGGCATGATCGGCATCCCGCCGCAGCCGTGGCTGTCCGGCCAGGACACCGCCCTGGGCACCACGATCTTCATGGACATCTGGCAGTGGACCCCGATGGTCGTGCTGATCCTGCTCGCCGGCCTGACCTCGCTCTCCGAGGAACCGGACGAGGCCGCCCGGATGGACGGCGCCAACGCCGCCCAGCGCTTCTTCTTCATCACCCTGCCGCTGATGATGCCGACCGTAATCGTCGCCATCCTGCTGCGCGGCATTGACGCCCTGAAGACCTTCGACATCCTCTACGCCACCAAGGGCAAGGGCGGCGGCTCCTTCCACGAGGTGGAGACGCTCAACGTCTACGCCTACGGCCTGAGCTTCGACTACAACCAGTACGGGCTCTCCTCCGCGGTGCTGATCCTGTTCTTCATGATCATCATCGGCACCATGTGGCTGCTGACCATGCGCAAGAAAGCGGTAAGCAAATGACCGTCCAGACCCAAGACACCCAATCCCGGACCGCTGCCACCCGGCAGGCACCCGCCCCGCGCCGCCGCAAGCCGCTGGCCACCCGCGCCTACAAGGTGTTCCGGGTCGCCGCGCTGGTCGCCGTGGTGCTGTTCCTGATCGCGCCGCTGATCTGGATGCTGCTGGCATCCTTCAAGACCAACGTGGACATCTACGACACGGCCAAGTCGTTCGTCTTCACCCCCACCGGTGAGAACTACGCCAACGTGCTGCAGCGGAACAACTACTTCGTCTTCATCTTCAACAGCTTCTGGGTGGCGTTCGTCTCCACCGCACTGTCGCTGGTCCTCGGCGTCCCGGCGGCCTACGCGATGAGCCGCTTCACCATGCACCGCTCTGCCCTCGTGGTCCTGATGGCCCGCGTCATCCCGGGCGTCTCGCTGCTGGTGCCCTGGTACTACGTCTTCTCCAACCTGAAGATGGTGGGCGGCTTCGAGGTGCTGATCCTCAGCCACATGTTCGTCGCGCTGCCGCTGATCGTCTACATCATGATGAGCTACTTCGATTCGCTGCCGCTGGAGCTGGAGGAGTCGGCCCAGGTCGACGGCCTCACCCCGATCGGCGCGTTCCGCCGCATCACCTTGCCGCTGTCCGTCTCCGGCATCGCCACCGCCGGCATCCTGTCCTTCATCTTCTCGTGGAACAACTTCATGTTCGCCCTGGTGCTCTCCGGCTCCAAGACCAAGACCCTGCCGGTGGCGATCTTCGACTTCGTCTCCTACGCCAGCATCGACTGGGGCGGACTGATGGCGGCCGCCACGGTGGTCACCATCCCGATCATGATCATTGCGCTCTTCACGCAGAAGTACATCGTGTCCGGCCTGACCGCCGGCGCGACCAAGGGCTAGGCAGCACATGACACGCATCAGCAGGATTGAAACCTTCCTTGTCGCGCCGCGCTGGCTCTTCGTCCGGATCGAGACCGAGAGCGGGATCGTCGGCTGGGGCGAGGCCAGCTGCGAGGGCCGCAGCGAAACCGTGCGCACCGCCGTCCACCAGCTCTCCGAGCTGCTGATCGGCAACGACGCACTCCGGATCGAGGACCACTGGCAGGTCATGACCAAGGGCTCCTTCTACCGCGGCGGACCCATCCTGGCCAGCGCGGTCTCCGGCCTGGACCAGGCCCTCTGGGACATCGCGGGCAAGCACTTCAACACCCCCGTGCACCAGCTCCTGGGCGGCCACGTCCGCGACCGGATCCGGATGTACGGCTGGGTGGGTGGGGACGAGCCGAACGAGGTGGCGGACCAGATCAGCGCGCAGCTGGAGGTCGGACTCACCGCGGTGAAGATGAACGCCAGCGGCCGGATGGGCCCGCTCGCCTCGGTGGCGGAGCTCGACGGCGTGGTCCGCCGGGTCGCCGCAGCCCGCGAGGTGCTGGGGGACCACCGCGACGTCGCCGTCGACTTCCACGGCCGCTTCAGCCTGGCCAACGCACGGCGCGTGGCGCCGCTGCTGGAACCGTACCGGCCCTTCTTCCTCGAAGAACCCGTGGTCCCGGAAAACACCCACCTGCTCCGGGAGTTCACCTCCTCGACCACGACGCCGGTCTCCACCGGCGAGCGGCTCTACAGCCGGCAGGAATTCCTGCCCGCGCTGCAGGCCGGCATCGCCGTGGCCCAGCCGGACCTCTCGCACGCCGGCGGCATCACCGAGGTCCGCAAGATCGCCTCGCTCGCCGAAATCTACGAGGTCCAGCTGGCCCCGCACTGCCCGCTCGGCCCGCTGGCGCTCGCGGCTTGTCTGCAGGTGGGCTTCGCGACGCCCAACTTCCTGATCCAGGAGCAAAGCATCGGCATCCACTACAACCAGGGCGCCGAGGTCCTTGACTACGTGCTGGACAAGAGCCCGCTGAAATTCGTAGACGGCCACATCGAACGGCTGACCGGGCCGGGCCTGGGCATCGAGATCGACGAGGCCGTGGTCCGCGCCGCGGACAAGCGCGGCCACGCCTGGCGCGGACCGGTCTGGCGCCACCCCGACGGCGCCTTCGCAGAATGGTGAATGACATGACATCCGAGCCCACCCCCGACCAGCTGCTGGCCGGAATCCGCGAGACCCGCCTCGTGGCGATCGTGCGCGGCACCGACGGCGGGGCCGCCGCCAACGCTGCCCTCGCGGCCATGCAGGAAGGCTTCCGCTACGTCGAGATCGCGCTGACCACCCCGGACGCGCTGGCGGCGATCCGCACGGTCCGCGCCGCCGCACCCGCCGGCTGCTTCGTCGGGGCCGGCACCGTCCTCACCGCCGCGGACGTGGAAGACGTCGCCGACGCCGGCGGACAGTTCATGGTGACGCCCTCGCTCGCCAGCTCCATCCAGGAATCCGCCCGCCTGGGGATCCCCGTTTTGGCCGGGGCTCTCACCCCCAGCGAGGCCTACGAGGCGATGAACCGCGGTGCCACCGCGGTGAAGCTCTTCCCCGCCTCGATCGGCGGTCCCGGCTACCTCAAGGCACTCCGCGACCCCTTCCCCGGCATCCCGTTCATCGCCGTGGGCGGCGTCGGGCTCGACGAGGCAGCCGGGTACTGGGACGCCGGCGCGATCGCCGTCGGACTCGGCGGCCCGCTGTTCGGCGACGCCGGCTCGGGCGGGAACCTTGCCCCGATGCGCGAACGGGCCCGCGCCTTCGTCGGCCTGGCGTCCGGATACGGCCGGCGGATGGCCACGGAGCCTGCGCGGTGACCGTCGACCTGCTCACCCTGGGCGAATCGATGGTCTCGCTGCGCTCCGCGGGGCCGCTGTCCGCCGGCTGCAGCCTCGGCATGCACGTGGCCGGGGCGGAGTCCAACGTCGCCGTCGGCGTCGCCCGGCTGGGTCGCAGCGTTGCCTGGGCCGGCGTCGTCGGTGCGGACCCGCATGGTGAGTTCATCCTGCGGCAGTTGCGCTCCGAGGGCATCGCGGTGCAGCACCGGGTGGATGCGGCCCGGGCCACCGGGGTGATGTTCCTGGAGCGGCGCACGGCGGACATCAGCCGGGCCTACTACTACCGGGCCGGTTCCGCCGGATCCACGATCAGCCGCGAGGACGTGGACCGGGCCTTCGCCGCCGGCCCGCGCGTCCTGCACCTGACCGGTATCACCGCCGCCCTCAGCCCGGATGCCCGGCGTGCCGTCGAATACGCGGCCGCGCGCGGCGCAGCCGAGGGCCTGGTGGTCTCCCTCGACGTCAACTACCGCAGCAAACTGTGGTCCCGTGACGAGGCCCGCGCCGTCCTCACCCCGCTCGCCCGGCACGCCAGCGTCCTGGTGGCCTCCGACGACGAACTCGGACTGGTCGCCGGCAGCGGGGCGGCCGGCAGCGGGGCAGCTCCCGAAGCCGCCGAACTGGCCATGGCCGCCGAGCTCCTGGACCGCGGTGTCCGGGAGGTCGTGGTCAAGCGCGGCGCAGCTGGCGCCGGGGTCCACACCGCCGTCGGCCGCTGGGAGGCTCCCGCCGTCCCGGTGACCAGTATCGACACCGTGGGAGCCGGGGACGCCTTCACCGCGGGCTATCTTTCCGCCCTGCTCGACGGCGGCGACGTCGCCGCCCGCCTCAAGCGCGGCACCCTCGCCGGCGCCTTTGCGGTCAGCACCGCCGGTGACTGCGAGGGCCTCCCCAGCGCCGCGGAACTGGCGCTGCTGGATACCGCCCCGGACGGAAGCACCCAGCGCTAAGACCCCCGCCCCGGAACCATCC
>NZ_JABFMX010000023.1 GCF_013359735.1 Arthrobacter sp. C9C5 | reverse complement strand
TTCCGGGTCCGGGGCGTGGCGTAACCGTCTGTCCATATTGGGGCCCATCCTGCCACGGTGACCGGCCCTGAGCCGGGCAGCGGGGGCGTGCCGCGGCGCCCGGGCGAAGTAACTGGTTTCCGCTGCGCTCCGACCAGTTAGCGGGCGTCCGCTGGCGCGGCCGGCTGTTGGGGCCAGGGCTTCCGTCGCAGAGCTCCGGGATCCCTGGCTCTGTTGTTGACGTCTTCGACGTTTTTTGGCTGCTGTCCTTATGTTGTTACCGGGTGAAGTTCCGCGGCCATTGTAGGGTCGTGGCTACCCAGGGGAGGCGGGTATGGCTTTGTTGCTGTGGCCGGACGGTTTCATCCGTGACGGCTCCGAAGGATTGGCCACCCGCCACCCCGCGATGACCCGACCGCTGATTGAGAAACGCGACATGATCGCCGGATAAGGACACGACGGCGCGGTTATCCGCCGGGTTCCACCCAACCGACAGACTGGAGGCTGTTTTGGCGAAATTGTGGGCCGGAATTGATGCCGGCAAAGCCCATCATCACTGCGTTGTGATCGACGCCGCCGGAAACCGGCTGCTCTCCCAACGAGTCCCCAACGACGAACCAGCCCTGCTCGAGCTCATCGCCAACGTCTTGAAACTCGGGGACGGGGACGAGGTCATCTGGGCGACGGATTTGAACCACGGAGGCCCGGCGCTGCTGATCGCCATCCTGGTCGCCCACGGCCAGAACCTCCTCTATATCCCGGGCCGGATCGTGCACCACGCCTCCAAGCTCTACCGCGGCGAGGGCAAAACGGATGCCAAAGACGCTGCCGTGATCGCTGACCAGGCCCGGATGCGCCGGGATCTGCAGCTGCTGCGGGCAGGGGATGAGATCAGTACGGGTTTGCGGATCCTCACTGCCCGCCGGGCGGACAAATCCGCGGACCGGGTCCGGGCGATCAACCGGCTGCAGGCCCAGCTGCTGGAGTACTTCCCGGCCCTGGAGCGTGCCTTTGACTACAGCCGCTCCAAAGCGGCCCTGCTGCTGCTGACCAAACACCGCACCCCGGACGGGATCCGCCGCACCGGGCAAACCAGGCTTCAGGCGTGGCTGAAAAAACACGGCGCCCGCTCGGCCGCGGCGGTCGCGCAGGCCGCCGTAGAGGCGGCGAAGTCCCAGCACACCACCGTTCCGGCCCAGCACATGGGGGAGGGGATCGTCGCCGCCCTCGCACAGGAGATCATCACCCTGAACGAGGAACTCGCCGAGCTCGATGCGCTGATCAGTCAGAAAGTCGCCGAACACCGGCACACCAAGGTCCTGCTCAGCATGCCCGGTTACGGACCCGTCCTCGCCGCGGAGTTCCTGGGTGCCACGGGCGGAGACCTCACGGTCTTTGAAACCGCTGACCGGTTCGCCGGCGTCGCCGGACTCGCCCCCGCACCCCGGGACTCCGGCAGGATCACCGGCAACCACCACCGGCCCCGCGGCTACGACAGACGGCTGCTGCGCGTCTTTTACCTCTCCGGGCTCTCGGCCCTGAAGTCGTGTCCCTCCTCGCGCGGCTATTACGACCGCAAACGTGCGGAAGGGAAGTCGCACATCCAGGCCATGCTGTCGCTTGCACGCCGCCGACTGAATGTCCTCTGGGCCATGCTGCGCGACGGCACCACCTACACCCCGGTCCCCGCGGCGGCAGCCCGCCTGGCTGCTTGAGCTGCCCAGGTCCCGCGACCCCTGGGGGCCGAATCCGGGTGGCTGGCTGGGCGCTAATTCCGCGCGTTGGTCCCGGAATCCGGACCCGGGCTGTTGAGGTGTGCGCACGAAGCTGGTCCCTGGTGTTTGGTTACATCGCTGGCGTAGGACCTCGAATTCCGCCGATTTCGTTCCTCTCAGCAAAGTCAGTGCGGTCAGAGTGGCTGGTCCATCACCGTCACGGCCCGGGGGGCTTGGAATGACAGGAGCCGGATCCAGTCTGGATTCACGTCCCGTAGCTGTATTCGCGAAAGTGCCGCGGCGGTTTCCTGGACAATGATGGCGGCCTCGAGTTCTGCGAGTTTGGCACCGAGGCAGCGGTGGATGCCCGAGCCAAAAACCAGGCCGTATGCGGTCGATGGTCTGTGCAGGGCCTCTTGCGGTCGGGGAGAGGAAGCCTCGGTTTCGGCTGGTACCGTGACGTGGTTGCCGCTCAGTTCGAGAAGGATTTCGGCGCCGGCCGGGATCAACTGGCCACTGAGTTGGGTGTCCTGGGCCGCCACGCGGCGCCAGGTGGGGACTGATGATTCGATGGCGAGAACGTGCCGGACCGCGCTCCTGGAACCTTGTTCGGCTGCGGCGTCCTTCCAGCTGACCGGGTTGGATTCTTCAAGGAGCCGGAAGAGGGTGGTGCTGATCAGCTGGGTGGTTGTTTCCTGTCCTGCGATGAGCAGGAAATAACCGAGTGAACACATTTCGGGGGTGGACAGGCCGTGGTCGGCGAGGGATTTGAAGAGGTTGCGTCCCGGTGCGGTCAGGGATTCTGCGACGAGTTTGCGGAGCCAGTCGTAGAAACCGGCCGCGCTGTGGGCGAGTTCGAGTTGCCGGGCTTCGTCGGGCCAGCCCCAGAACAGCTCCATGGAGTCAAGACCCCAGCGTTTGAGGTCTGCAAGGTCCCGTACGGGCAGCCCGAGGAGTTCGAGCATGACGATTGCCGGGGGAAACGCTGCCACCGTCTGGACGAGGTCCACCTGGCCGGACCTCACGAGCTGGCCCGCGGCGTTCCTTGCCGCTTCCTGTGCCAGTTCCCGGATCCGCGGCTCCATGGCCGCGACCGTGGCGGGCGTGAGAAACCCTGCCACGATCTTACGGATCCCGGCGTGCGTGTCGGTGTCGTTGCTGGCCAGCACGGGAGGCAGTGCAAAGCGCACCTGCTGCAGCACGCGCAGGGCAGGCCCAGTCAGGGGCGTCACCGCGACGAGAGCGTTCGCGGGGCTGAAATCGCCCGGTCGGTGCAGCACGTCGCGGACCATGTCAGGGTCACGGACCACCAGGTACGGGCAGCGCGGCTGCTCAGAGCTCTGCCACTGTCCCGGGCTTTCTGCCAGCGGCTGCACGGGGCCCGTGGTCGTTTGGTTCGGGTTCATGCGGGTAGACCTTTCAGCCATGCAACTGCTTCGGTACGGAAAGCGGCCGGGGACAGTTCGGAGGCGCGCTCAGGAAGGGCCCCAAGAAGGGGCACCGACAGGGACCCGAGCGCCTGTCGGTTGCCGTGGTGTACGACGCCTGGGTTGCCTGGCCAGCTTCCCAGCACCACGCCAAGGACCTGGAGGCCGCGGGTTTGCAGTGCTTCGAGAGTCAGAGCGGTGTGGTTCAGGGTGCCAAGGTCCGGCCGGGCGACGACCACGAATGCCGCTGCCAGGAGTGAGCCGAGGTCGGCCAGGGTGCAGCCGTCGGAATCCAGCTCTACCAGCAGGCCGCCTGCGCCCTCGACCAGGACGTGGTCGTGGGAGGCGGCGAGCTCGCGGACCCTCCCGGCGTGCGCAGCCACCCGGGGCAGGGGTGTTTTATCGATGGCGGCTGCCGCGACGGGCGCCAACGGCTCCCGGAGAACCACCCCCGCTTCTGCTCTCACGTCGCCAGCGAGCCGGATGATTTCGGCTGTGTCGGAATCGCCGACGGCAGCTCCTGACTGGCAGGGCTTGTAGACCGCGACGCTGCGCCCTGTCTGGTGGAGGGCGGCGGCGAGGGCCGCCGTTGTGATGGTCTTGCCGACGCCGGTGTCCGTTCCGGTGATCATGATGATGCCGGGCAGGTTCATGGAAGTTCCTCCAAAATGCTGCGCAGCAGGGCGCAGCTGTCTTCGATTTCCTTAGGTGTAAGGGTGGCCCGGGCGGTGAGTCGCAGCCGGGAAATCCCGTCCGGGACGGACGGGGGGCGGAAGCAGCCGATCCGGACGCCGGCGGTGCGCGCGGCCCCGGCCGCGGCGAGGGCTGATTCGGCCGACGGCATGGGAATGGACTGGACCGCCCCCGCCCCGTGCTCGACCTCAGTGCCGCGGGCTGCAAGGGCCGGGGCGAGTCCGGCGGCCAGGGCTGCAGCGTTGCTTCGGACGGATCCGGCCCGCCAGGGATCGTCCCGGATGATCCGCACCGCGGTGAGGGCTGCGGCCGCGGAGGCGGGCGCGAGCCCGGTGTCGAAGATGAAGCTTCGGGCCCGGTTGACGAGGTGTTCCCGCAGCAGGGCGGATCCCAGGACTGCTCCGCCCTGGCTGCCCAGGGCCTTGGACAGCGTCGCGGTCACGATCACGTTCGGATGCCCGGCAAGGGAGGTCCCGGCCACCGAGCCGCGGCCCTGAAAGTCACCGGTGCCGGTGACTCCGAGGCTGTGTGCCTCGTCGATGAGCAGCACGGCGTCGTATTCCATGGCCAGGGCCAGCAGGTCAGCGAGGGGGGCTTCGTCGCCGAGGACGCTGTAGAGGGATTCGACGGCGATGAGTGCGCGCGGCTCCGGCCGGTCGGTAAGCAGCTGGCGGGCGTCTTCAACGCTGTTGTGGGTGAACGATTCGGTGCGGGAGCGGCTGAGTCGGAATCCGTCGATCATCGAGGCGTGGCAGTGTTCGTCCGCGACGATCAGGGTCCCGGGGCCGCCGAGCGATGTGATCACACCGATGTTTGCCAGGTAGCCGGAGGAGAAGACCAGCGCTGTCTCCATCCCGGCCAGGCGGGCCAGTTCCTGTTCGAGGTCCAGGTGCAGCCGGGTGGTTCCGGCCACCAGGCGCGAGGACGTCGCGCCCGCGCCCCAGCGTGAGGCCGCGTCGGCGGCAGCGTCGGCGAGACGTGGGTCCGCGGACAGCCCGAGGTAATCGTTGCTGGCCAGGTTGATGAAGTGTTCGTCCGCGTTGCGGGGGAGCGGGCGCCGGACCAGACCACGGCGTTCGCGGACGGAGGCTTGCCGCTCGAGCCACTGCGTCATCGAGGCGGACATGCTGCCCCTCCGGAACGCGCCGAGGCGCGTTCGTGGACGTCGGCGACGGCCGCTGTCATCCCTGCGGTGATCTGTTCGATGTCCGCCGCGGTGCTGATGTACGGGGGCATGGCGTAGACGAGGTTCCGGAACGGCCGTACCCAGACCCCGTGCCGGATGGCCGCGGCCGTGACCGCCGTGACATCGACGGGCTCGTGGAGCTCAATGACGCCGACGGCGCCGAGGGTGCGGACATCCGCCACGGCCTCAAGTCCCCCGGCGGGGGCGAGCCCGGACGCCAGGCCCGCGCCGATCCGGGCGACGTCGGCCTGCCAGCCGCCGTCGTCGATGATGCTCAGGCTGGCGTTGGCTACCGCACACGCCAGCGGGTTGCCCATGAAGGTCGGGCCGTGCAGCAGCGCGCCGGCTGGCCCGTTGGACACGGCGGCGGCGACGTCTGCGGTGCAGAGCATCGCGGCGAGGGTCAGGTACCCGCCGGTCAGGGCCTTGCCCACGCACATGATGTCCGGGACCACACCGGCATGGTCGGCGGCGAACAGCTCGCCGGTGCGGCCGAAGCCGGTGGCGATCTCATCGAAGATGAGCAGCAGCCCGTGCCGGTCCGCCACCTGCCGCAACGCGGTGAGGCAGTCGGCCGGGTAGGGGTACATGCCCCCTGCGCCCTGGAGGACCGGCTCGACGATGATCGCGGCCAGCTCCCCGGCATGCGCAGCCGCGGTGCCCTGGAGTTCGGCTGCCCACGCCTGCACCGTTTCCGGGGTTGCGGACGCCGCGGCCGGGGGACGCGGAGCAAACACGTTGCCGGCCAGCAGACCGGGGAAAGCGGCGTGCATCCCGTCCACGGGGTCACAAACCCCCATTGCCGCAGAGGTGTCACCGTGATATCCGCCGCGGATGCTCAGGAACCGCTGCCGCCGGGGGTGGCCGGACGCGGTCTGGAATTGCACCGCCAGTTTCAGTGCAACCTCCACCGATACCGAACCCGAGTCCGCGAGGAACACCCGGTCCAACCGTGACCGTCCTGGTGCGGAAGGGGCCATATCCACCAGCCGCTCGGCTAGTTCCACCGCGGGGGCATGGGTGAGTCCGCCGAACATCACATGGCTGAAATCATCGAGTTGCCGCTTCGCGGCCGCGTCCAGTACAGGGTGGCGGTAGCCATGGATCGCCGACCACCACGAGGACATGGCATCAACGACCTCGTGGCGTGTGCCGTCTTCGCTGCGGAGCCGCAACCGCACACCGTCGGCCGCCTCGACCTCCCACAACGGGAGGCTGGGGGACGCGGTGGCGTACGGGTGCCACAGGCGTGCGCGGTCCCGCTGGATCAGGCTCACCGGAGCCGACACCTGTGTCATCGGATGAGCACCCCGTGGCGGGAACATTCTGCGCTCCAGCCGGTCGGCGTAACCTGGACCTTCATCCGTCTCCTGCAGTTGGCGCAGTAGCGTGGCGGTTCCAGCGTCAGTAGTTCAACACAGCGCTGGTGCTCGTCCGACGCGGGGAGGCCCCCGCCGTCGGGCCCCCCGCAGTGTCCGCAGAATGGGCCGTTGCCCGGGCCGGTGGGGCCCCCGGCGGGCGGGACGGTGTTCATAGTGATTTCTGGAATTCCTTGATGGGCATGTTCAGCTCGACCAGCAGGTTCAGGTCCGCGTCGGCGGGCCGGCCCAGGGTGGTCAGGTAGTTCCCGACGATGACGGCGTTGATGCCGCCGAGCAGACCATCCCTGGTTCCGAGGTCACCGAGGGTCAGTTCGCGGCCGCCGGCGTAGCGGAGCACGGTCCGGGGCATGGCCAGCCGGAACGCAGCAATGGCTCGGAGGGCGTCTTTGCCGTCCATGATCCCCTGGTTTTCCAAGGGAGTTCCGGGGCGGGGGTTCAGGAAGTTCAGCGGGACCTCGTGGGGTTCCAGCGCGGCGAGCTGGGCAGCAAGTTCGGCACGCTGCTCCAGGGATTCGCCCATGCCGATCAGGGCGCCGCAGCAGAGCTCCATGCCGGCGGCCTTGACCATGTTGCAGGTCTCGAGACGCTCCTCGTAGCTGTGGGTGGTGACCACCTCGGAAAAGTAGCTGCGGGCTGTTTCCAGGTTGTGGTTGTAGCGGTGCACTCCCCAGGCAGCGAGCTGGTCCACCTGGTGCTGGGTGAGCATCCCAAGAGAGCAAGCGATGTTGATCTCCACGGCTTCGTTAATCCGGTCGATCGCGAACTTGATCTGGTTCATCAGTTTGATGTCCGGTCCGCGGACTGCTGCCACGATGCAGAACTCCGTGGCGCCAGTGGCAGCGGTTTCCTTAGCTGCCTTGACCAGCTCCGGGATGTCCAGCCAGACGCCCCGCACGGGGGAATCGAAGAGCCCGGACTGGCTGCAGAAGTGGCAGTCCTCCGGGCACCCGCCGGTCTTGATAGAGATGATGCCCTCGACCTCGACGTCCTCACCGCAGTGCCTGAGCCGGACCTCGTGGGCCAGCTGCAGAGCCGCCGGAAGGGCTTCATCGGGCAGGCGGAGCACCTCCAGCAGTTGGCCCTGCGTGAGTCCGCGTCCGTCCTCGAGGACCTGCTGGCGGGCGGTTTCGAGAATCCCGTACCGGGTAGGTGCCGGATCTGCCTGAATCGTCATTGATCGTCCTTTGCGCTGCCTGGTTGCTGGTATGCCGTAGAACTGAGGCTAGTTTCCCGATGAGGGCAGGATTTTGTTGGGTATCTACAAGCGGGTGGTTGAGGCTTTGGCCCAGCCCTCACTGACACGTGACCCGCAGCCCCGGTCCCTGGTCCCCGCGCCGAAAGACTTCAGGCTGCGTGAATCGCTCGACTCCAACCCCCTGCGGAGACATCGGACGCTGGGCGGCGGCGGGGAGGAAAAGATCCTCTCTGCGCTCGGACAGCACAAGCATTTTTTCTTTTTTGCCGCTGTCCGTTGGATCCTACGTGCCCGCTCCACCGCCGCAACCGTCCTGCGGACGGCCGCGCAACGGCTGTCTTGGGTTCGGCGCTGCGCTTATTTCCTCACCCAATCCATCCGCTGCTTGCCCTGCGGGTTGCCCCGGCTCCGTTGGGCACAGCTACGCGATGCTCCGCCAGCAGGCAAAAAACATGGTGGGGGAGAGGGAAACCGGCACTTCCAGCGCCCGCCCCGCCCGAGCGAAACGGAGCATCACCTCATGAGTATCCAAATCATGACCAGCACGGCCGCAGCCGATAGCGCGGAACCGGTGACCCGTCCCGGCCCTTCCCGCCGACGACCGGGCAGGAGACGGGTACGACTGGATGGACACCCTCGAGGGCACCGCGTGGTCGGTGCTGCCGAACTGGGCCAGCGAAGGCTGGGACGCCGGAGCGTGGCCCTACATCATCTTCGCCGTCGCCCGCACGCGGGACCGGAACGGGGAACTGTTCGGCTACGGAACCTACGTCGAGGGCGACACCTCCGCCTACTGGTTCCGGTCCCAAGACGCCTGCTTCGAAGCGGTCACCGCCGAGGTGTTCTTCCACTGGGCCTCCGGACAGTCCGACGGACCCGACAACCTGCCCGCCACAGCCGCCGAACTGTCGGAGCCGGACCGGAAACCCTACCCCGGCTGGAGGGATTAAAACCTCTTGCTGGCGTCCCGGCCACCAACGGCCGGGACGCCAGCAAGACACGCCAACACCCGTTGACAACATCATTGAGATTCCTTCGGATTCTAGGCGTCCGCTCCACCCCGTCTAGCCCCTCCTTCGTCGGGGCCTGCGGTGCAGGAAATGTCCCTCCGGCGCTCCTGCGTCGCTGATTTCCTCCGGGAATTTCCTCCCCCTTGCCCTGCGGGTAGACAGGGCTCCGTCGGCCGCCGAGCAAGCGAGCTTGCCAGCAACCAAAAAACAACTGTGAGTCTTTACGTGGCTGGTCTGGGACTAGCTGGCAGTGTTGATGCCGGTCGTTCTGCTTGGTGCGTGACTCGAAAAAACAATTGCCCCTCGAGGGTGCGTTTCCCCCGATTTGTCCACGCTGGGTGGAGCGGCCGGCGCTGACCTGTCCCACGTCGGTGGCTTGATTAGAAGCTTGCCCAGCCTCTGAGGTTGTGGCTCATCACAGTTTTGCCTCGAAGTGACTCTTCCCAGGTCCGGCGCCGGTCGCACTGCGACCTGTCTTGTCCGTTCGAAAGGAAGGAGCGTGGCCGCGTTGACTATCGTTGCGCAGACCCGCCCGTTCGTCATCGGCGTGGACTGTCACGCCCGCACACACACTTACGCCATCATCGAGGCCGGTACCAAGCGACAGGTCGCATGCGAGCAGTTCCCAACCACCTCCGCAGGGATTTCACGCGCACTTGCCTGGGTAGGCCGACGAACAGACGGCGATATGGGGTGTCTATGGGCTGTTGAGGGTGTCGGCTCCTATGGGGCCCGTCTGGCCAGGGCGATAGCCGACGCCGGTTACGACGTCGCCGAAGCTCCACGCATGAACGCCCGAGGCCGTCGGGGGCTGGGCAAATCGGACCCGTTGGACGCCACCGCCATCGGAGCCGCTGTCCTTGGCTTGGAGGAGTCCCAACTCCGGGTTCCGCGACGGGACGAAGGAACCCGTGCCGGACTCAGGATCTTGAGTGCAGCCCGGGATCAGCTGACGCGGGAACGAACGATGTATGTAAATGCACTCATCGCCCTCCTTCGGGCACATGATCTTGGAATCGACGCCCGTAAATCTCTGGTTCCCGCCCAGATCGCCGCGATCACCAGATGGCGGGAACGGCAGGAGCAGATCGAACTATCGATCGCGCGCGAGGAAGCGGTTCGGTTGGCGCGCCGCGTTCTCGAAGTGACCGCTCAGCTGGCCGCTAATCAGAAGCGCATGACTGAGCTAATCCAGCAAAGTCCCGCCGCCCCGCTATTGGAGATGGTGGGCGCTGGGGCCGTTTCAGTCGCTGCCGTCCTGACGGCTTGGTCGCATCCAGGAAGGGTTCGCAGCGAAGCTGCCTTCGCCTCACTGGCAGGGGTGAATCCGTTGCCGGCCTCAAGTGGTAACACGGTCCGGCACAGACTCAACAGGGGTGGTGATAGGCGCCTCAATCGTGCCTTGCACACCATCACCATGACCCGGATGGTTCACCACCCTGGAACGCGGGAGTACGTCGCCAAACGCACCCAGGAAGGCCGTAGCTACCGCGAAATCCGAAGATCCCTCAAGCGCTACCTTGCCCGAACCCTCTACCGTCAGCTCAACACCCTTTACGCCTCTATGGATGCAGCCCGCCCACGTGTTCCAGGGGCAGAGCTCAGCCAACTCGTCGGAGCGCGTCGCGATTCCGCGCCACGCCTAGGCCTCATCGCTGCCCCAGCGTCCTAGCGCGATGATCGCCTCACGCAAGGCAAGCCCGCGATCGGTCAGCGCATAGGCCCGGGTGTTGTGCCGGAGGGGCAGACGGGACAGTACCCCGGCCGCTTCGAGCTCGCGCAGGCGGGTCGCGAGAATGTTCGTCGGCACTCCGAGGTCGCGGTGCAGATCGCCGTAGCGCTGCGGCCCGTCGAGCAGCCGCTCCACGATGAGCAGGGCCCACCGTGTTCCGACGATATCGAGGGCCGCGGCGAGGTCGCTCACTCGGTCGGATCGGCGTCCGGTTTCATCCAAAACGGCGAGTAGTGGTAGCCGTCAGGGTCGTCGAACTGGCGCTGGTACATGAAGGGGTAGTCGTCGATATCACCGATCCGCCCGCCGGCGGCACCGGCGCGCTCGACGAGCTCGTCAACCGCCTGACGGCTGCCGAGGTCGAACGAGACCGTGACCTTCGAGGGCGTATCGGGCCCGCCGACCAGCTCCTCGGCGCCGCCGACGCTCGCGTACATCTCGCGGCTGCCGAGCATGACGTACTGCTCGGGCGCGATCGCGAAGCATGACACGTTGTGATCGGACATTTCTGGGTTGAGGGTCCAGCCCAGGGAGGTGTAGAAGGCGGTCGCGCGCTCGACGTTCTCGACCGGGCAGGTGATGAAGAGGCTCATGTGCCTCATACTTGCAAAATGCAAGTGTGACGTCAAGATCTCGGCCGCGCGGTCCGCAACTTGCAGGCGTGTAGGAGCACGTTCAGAGGTACGGGCGAGTATTAGGGACCAGACCGTGCGTTGGGCATTGGTGCAGAGATTTGTCGCGCTCCCACGGGCCAGCTAGAAATTGTCTCGAAACCCTAGGGATTCGAGGCATCTGGGTTATGAGACACTTCGCGAAGAAGATCCCGAGTGCCCGTAAGAGAATTGGCGGATGCTATCGATTGTCGCAACACTCGACCTGTCTGCAAGCGTGAGGGTTTCGAAAACATCCGAGAGGAGCTGGCTCAGGCATTCCGGGTAGGAGCGCTTGAGTCGGTGCTCGTCCAAGTGGACCTCCAAGGCTCCCAGCCAAGCCTGGCGGAGCCAATATAGCTCCACTGGCCCGTGTGCAGGCCCCAGGACCGGGCAACGGTCAGGGCCCGGAGCCAGCCGGTACCCATTGCCTTCACGATCCATGACGTAGGGGAAATCGTCGAGAAGAGCGAACGCGTCGATGAGGTCCTGGGCCGACCGGTGGTATGCAAATTTCCCGTCGGCGTCGACTGAAATGAAGTCTCTTGCGCATTGAGACGGTGCCTGCACGCCGGGACATGCCCGTACGGTTGTTTGCGGGGCAGGAGCTATCGGGCAGAGATCATTGATCAGGCCCATGCCTGCGCATTCTCGCATGGAGCTAATGCCGGCCACAGCTGCGTGCTTGTTGGGGAAGACCCTGGAAACGGCCAGCGCTGTTCCGTCGGATGCTTTGAGTATGAACCGGAAGTACATGTCCTCGTCGGCGAAGAGCTCAATAGTTCCGTTCATTGCGGTCCTTCCGGATGTGGGGACGTCGAGCGTCCGTCATTTCTGCTTGGTCCATTCGTGCGTGCTGTCGTACTGGGCTCGTACCCAAATATTTGTCAGTTCTTGCCTAACGACCCCGGTCCACGGCAGCTGCCTTGTCCCTTGCATCCATGGGACACCCAAAAATCCCCTGAGTTGGCTGTCTTAACAGACTCCATACGCAAGGGGCACCGAAATTTACACTTTCTTCACACCGGTCCGCGGCACCCGGAGGAAAAGGCTGTCCACCTGCGCTACCTCCTTCTGGGCCGCTGCGACGCATCTCCAGTCGCCCGCGAATTCTTTTGGAAGCAAAGCCCGGCCCGGCCCGCAGAGCCCGCACCCAAGTAGGCTGATCGGACCAGGGCGATGGGCTGGGGACAATGACGGCGGCGGTGGCTGCGGCCGTCGGCAGTTGGCCGGTAAGGAGCTGAGTCGGACTTGCTGCCCAGGTCTTTGGCGGGCTTCCGTGGGCCGTCGTGACTCCTGCTGTTCCCGGCGGCCGCTTACCCCGGACCGGGTTATTTCCGCCGTCCCTGCTCAGGGCTGGAAGCGATAGCCGAGACCGGCCACGGTGAGGAGGTAGCGCGGGTTTGCGGTGTCTGGTTCTAGTTTTCGCCGGAGCTGGGCCATATACACGCGGAGGTAGTTGGCATCCTTGGCGTAGGCCGGTCCCCAGACTTCGGACAGGATTTGCTGCTGGGTGAGGAGTTTTTCGGGGTTGCGTACGAGCAGTTCCAGGACGCTCCACTCCGTAGGCGTCAGCCGGACCTCGTTGCGGTCCCTGACGACGCGGTGTTTGGCTAAGTCCACTGTGAAATCCTGCGTGACGACGACGGGTTCCTGTTCGGGGTCCGTGGTCCGGCGCAGAAGGGCACGCAGTCGTGCCAGGAGTTCGTCCGGGCCGAAGGGTTTGGTGATGTAGTCGTCGGCCCCGGCGTCCAGAGCTTCGACTTTGTCATCGGAGCTGTGGCGGGCCGAGAGGACCAGGATTGGTACCCGGCTTGCGGTGCGGAGTTCCCGGATGACGGTCGTTCCGTCCATGTCGGGCAGGCCCAGGTCCAGGATGATGACGGCGAAGGGTTGCTGGGACGCGGCGAGGAGCGCGGTGTGGCCATCGGCCGCGGTGGTGACGTCGTAGCCGTGAGCTTGCAATGTGATTTTGAGGACTTTGAGCAGGTCAGGGGCGTCATCGACCACAAGTACGGCAGTCATGGTGCGCCCGGGGCGGGCGGTGTGAGCGGCCGCGCATGGATCCGTCCGGTCAGGAAAGATTGCGGTTCCAGGGGCGACTGACGGACGTGTCCTTCTGGCGCGGTGCCGGTCGAGAGGGGAAGCCGGATTACCATGGTCAGTCCCCCTCCGGGGGTCTGTTCTGCTGTCAGGGTCCCGCCCATGGTCTCCGTGAAGCCTTTCGCCACGGCCAGTCCGAGTCCGACGCCCGTGGTCTGTGGAATGTCGTCCAGTCTCTGGAAGGGCCGGAACATTTCGACGACACGTTCTGCCGGGACGCCGTGGCCGTGATCGATGATCCGCAGTTCTCCGGCGGGGTGGCCTCCCAGTGTGGTGGAACTAAACCCGCCGGCGGCACCGACGATGACGATGTCCGAATCGGGCGCGTACTTCACGGCGTTTTCGACGATGTTTGCAATCACACGCTCCAGCATGCCGGGGTCGGCGTCAATCTCCGGCATATTGGGGGGCAGGTCGACCCGGACCTTTCCTGCGGGGACACCGTGGAGCGCGGCCGGGATCACCTCGTGCCAGCGCACCGGCCTGAGCAGGGGATTGACTGAATCCGAAGTGATCCGGGACATGTCCAGCAGATTGCCGACCAGCAGATCCAGCCGGTCCGAACATTCATCGATGGTTTCCAGCAGTTCCCTTTCCTGCTCCGGGGTGTAGCGGTTTCCTTCCTGGAGGAGGCCGCCGACGGCTAGCTTGATTCCGGCCAGGGGTGTGCGGAGGTCGTGGGAGACTGCCCGGAGGATGGACGCGCGCATGGTGTTGCTTTCGGCCAGGCGCATCATATCCCGTCTGCTTGCCACCAGCTGCTGGCGTTCGAGCTGCGCGGCCAGATGGACACCGAAGGCCCCCAGCAGGCGCCGGTCGCTCGCGGGCAGAATGCGTCCGAACAGCACAAGGCGGGTGGAGGGGTCGATTTCTTCGACGTTGTCGCCTTCCGCGCGTTCGACCTGATCGACCCGGGAAGCAGCTGGCTTCTCACCCGCGGCGGCCAGCAGCCGCCACTGTCGGCCACTGGCTCCCGTTCCTGCGCCGGCATCACTGTCACCGAGGTTGAACAAGGCGGCCCCGCGGACCCGGAAGACGTCCAGGGCCTGCTCCAGCAGCCCCTCTATAGGGTCTTCCGAGCCGACCGCGCCGCGGGTGAGATCCCCCAGGGTCGTGGCTTCCGCGCGGGCACGAGCGGCCTCCTTCGACCGGCGGGCTGACAAATCGACGACGACGGCCACGGCTGCCGAAACACCCACAAACACCAACAGGGCGAGGACATTTTGCGGATCGTTGATCGTTAGGTTGCCCACCGGAGGGGTGGAGAAGTAGTTCACCAGCAGGCTGCTCCAGAGCGCGGCGAGGATCGCCGGCCAGAGCCCTCCAATCAGTGCGACGGCGACGGACCCGCTGAGCTGGACGAGCACTGCTGTGGCCACGTTGGGATCGGGGTTCAGTGCCAGCAGCAGCTGTAGCAGTATCGGCAGGACAAGGGCGAGTCCAAAACCGATCACCACCCTGACCCGGCCCAAGTCGCGTTGCCGGGACGGCCGGGTGCCGTGGCCGCCGAGCGGGTGGGAGACCATGTGGACGTCGATGTCGCCGGAATCGCGGACCACCCGCGTGCCGACACCTCCGCCGAGCAGGTTTCCCAGCAGCGCCGAGATCTTCTTGCGCCGGGAGATGCCGACGACGATCTGGGTGGCGTTGACGCTGCGGGCGAAGTCCAGCAAGGCTGCGGCCGGATCCTCGCCCGTCACAATGTGGTAGCTGCCGCCCAGGTCCTGGATCAGGCGTCGTTGGGTCTCGAGCGCCTGGGGGGATTCGCCGGCCACACCGTCCGAGGCCCGGACGTGGACCGCCAGGAGGTCACCGCCATTGACGCGGTTGAGGATCCTGGCACCCCGGCGAATCAGGACATCCCCTTCGGGTCCGCCGGTCAGCGCGACCACGATGCGTTCCCGGGCGGGCCATGTGACATCGATACCCTGATCGGCCCGGTACCTGGCCAGGCCTTCATCGACCCGGTCCGCGAGCCACAGCAGCGCGAGCTCGCGCAGTGCGGCGAGATTGCCCAGCCGGAAATAGTTCGACAGGGCGGCGTCGACCTTTTCCGGGGCATAAATCTTGCCGTCGCCGAGGCGCTGGCGGAGCAGCTCGGGGGAAATGTCGACCAGATCGATCTGGTCGGCCCGGCGGACGACCTCATCCGGCACCGTCTCGGCCTGATGGACCTCGGTGATCGCGCTGACGACGTCCCCAAGCGACGCGAGATGCTGAATGTTGACGGTGGAGAGGACGTTAATGCCGGCGGCCAGGAGTTCCTCGACATCTTCCCAACGCTTGGCGTGGCGGCTCCCCGGAATGTTGGAATGGGCGTACTCGTCCACGACCGCCGTCCCCGGGGCACGGTCAAGGACGGCGTCGAGGTCCATTTCCTCAAATTCGGTGCCCCGGTACGGCAGCCGCCGTGGCGGAATGACTTCGAGCCCTTCGAGCAGCGCCCGCGTCTCGCTGCGTCCATGATCAAGGGCAAACGCGACGACAACATCCTCGCCGCGCTTGCCCAGCCGGTGCGCCTCTTCGAGCATCTCGTAGGTCTTACCGACCCCGGGCGCGGCCCCCAGGAAAATACGCAGCGTTCCACGTGCCATGCCGTCAGTCTCTCACTTGAATTGTGCCAGCTATTACGGCTGCGCTGCGGCGGCCACGGCGAGGTTCAGGGCCGTCACGTTGACGGACGGCTGACCCAGGAACGCCAGCAACCCGCTGCTGGTGTGCCGGTCCACAAGCAACGACACGGCTTCTGCGCCCAGGCCATGCGCCGCGGCCACCCGGGCCACCTGCAGTCTGGCGTACTCCGGGGAGATGTGCGGGTCCAGTCCGGAACCGCTGGCCGTGACGGCGTCCGCCGGAACCTCGGACTCGCTGACGCCTTCCGCGGCAGAGACGGCGGACCGGTTGGCCTCAACTGCCTCCAGGAGCTTGGGATCGTTGGGGCCGAGGTTGCTGGCCGAGGACGCCGCCGGATCCCAGCTCACGGCCGAGGGCCGGGCATGGAACCAGCGCGGATCCTGGACGCCGTTGTCGTCGGCGGCGGCCTGGGCGATCAGGGCGGACGCGGCAGGGGCGCCGGCATCGTCCCGGATGATCGAGCCATTGGCCTGGTAGGGGGCGATGAGCTGTCCGACGCCGAAGACGGCGAGCGGATAGGCCACGCCCAGGACCAGGGTGGCAAAGACAAGGAAGCGCAGGGCGGTTCCTGCCTGGCGGAAATAGCCGCTGAGAGTGTTCATAAGGGCGTGCTCCTAGCCGATTCCGGGAATGAGGGAAATGATCAGATCGATGATCTTGATGCCGATGAAGGGGGCGATCAGCCCGCCCAGCCCGTAGACCAAGAGGTTCCGGCTAAGGGCCTGGTTCGCAGAGACGGCACGGTATTTCACGCCGCGCAGTGCCAGCGGGACCAGGGCGATGATGATCAGGGCGTTGAAGATCACTGCAGAAAGGATTGCCGATGACGGGGTCGAGAGTCCCATGATGTTCAGCAGACCGAGCCCCGGGAACGCCGCGGTGAAGAGTGCCGGGACGATCGCGAAGTACTTGGCAACGTCGTTCGCTACCGAGAAGGTCGTCAGTGCGCCGCGGGTGATGAGCAGTTGCTTCCCGATGCCGACGATGTTGATGAGCTTGGTCGGATCAGAGTCAAGGTCCACCATGTTGGCGGCTTCCTTGGCAGCCGGGGTGCCGGAGTTCATCGCGACTCCGACGTCTGCCGCGGCCAGGGCAGGGGCGTCGTTGGTTCCGTCCCCGGTCATAGCCACGAGCCGCCCTTGGGCCTGTTCCTTCTTGATGACCGCCAGCTTGTCCTCCGGGGTGGCCTCCGCCAGGAAATCATCGACTCCGGCCTCGGCGGCGATGGCCTTGGCAGTGATGGGGTTGTCACCGGTGATCATCACGGTTCGGATGCCCATCTTCCGCAGTTCGGCGAAGCGGGCGCTCATCCCGGGTTTGACGACATCGGCGAGGTGGATGGCTCCGAGGACCCTGGCCTCGCCGTCTTTGTCTATACGGGCCACCAGCAGTGGTGTGCCGCCCTGCCCGGCGATTTCCTGCACTATCCGGTCCATCTCCGCGGGGGTGTGGCCGCCGTGCTCGGCGACGAAGGCGGATACCGCGGAGGCGGCGCCCTTGCGGATCTGCGTTCCGTCAAGGTCCAGCCCGCTCATGCGTGTGCTGGCGCTGAATTCGATGACGGCAAAATCGCCGGTGACATTCTGCAGCCCGGCAAGATCGTGTCCGGTGACGCCCTTGTCCGCAGCAAGATCGGCGATGGAGCGTCCTTCCGGGGTTTCATCGGCCAGGCTGGAGAGCCGTGCCGCCTCGGCGAGGGTGCTGTGGCTGACGCCGTCGGCAGGCAGGAAGTTGACGGCGCGGCGGTTGCCGTAGGTGATGGTGCCTGTCTTGTCCAGCAGGAGGGTGGTGATGTCCCCGGCGGTCTCCACGGCGCGGCCGGACGTGGCGAGGACATTGTGCTGGACCAGGCGGTCCATACCCGCAATACCGATTGCCGGCACCAGCGCCCCGATGGTGGTGGGGATCAGGCAGACCAGCAGGGCCACCAGCACGATCGGGGACGGTGTGGCACCGGCCAGGGCCGCGAACGGTGCCAGGGACATGGTCACGACGAGGAAGATGATGGTCAGGGACACCAGCAGCACGTGCAGTGCGATTTCGTTGGGGGTCTTCTGGCGGACCGCGCCCTCGACCAGCTTGATCATCCGGTCGATGAACGTCTCACCGGGTTCGGCGGTGATGCGGACAACGATCCGGTCCGAGAGAACCCGGGTGCCGCCGGTGACCGAGGACCGGTCACCGCCGGATTCGCGGATCACCGGGGCGGATTCGCCGGTGATGGTCGATTCGTCGACGCTGGCGAGGCCTTCGATGATTTCACCATCCGAGGGGATCACGTCCCCGGCCTCACAGACGACCACGTCATTGAGCCGCAGCTCCGTGCCGGGTACGTCCTTGGTAGTGCCATCGGGTTGCCGGAGCCGGGCCTTGACCCCTTGACGGCTGGCGCGCAGGCTGTCGGCCTGGGCTTTGCCTCGACCCTCGGCGATTGACTCGGACAGGGTTCCGAACAGGACGGTGAGCCAGAGCCATATGGTAATGGCGATGCTGAATACCGAGGGCCGGACCAGACAGATCCCCGTACAGAGTACGGCTCCCACCAGCACGGTGAACATGACCGGTGAATGGATCATCTGGCGCGGGGATAGCTTCCGGACCGCGAGCGGCAGGGCGGCCGCGACGGACGCGAGCGTCAGTTTCGCCGGGGCCTTGGTGTGGTGTTTGTGTTCGCCGGGGGTGCCGAGGGGGTTGCCGTCGGCGAAGGTGGTGGCGGCGGCGGTGTCCGTGGCTGGTGCCGTGCTGGACCGGGTCATTTGAGGAGTCCTTCTGCGAGGGGGCCCAGGGCAAGGGCCGGGAAATAGCTCAGGGCGGTCAGGATCACGGTCACGCCGAGAAGCAGCGAACCGAAGAGCGCGCCATGGGTGGGAACGGTGCCGGCCGATGCGGGCACCTTGCCCTGCCTGGCCAGGGATCCGGCCAGGGCGAGGACCAGGACGATCGGTAGGAACCGGCCCAGTAGCATGGCCAGGCCTATCATGACGGACAGGAAGGGCCCGGAGCTGGTGATGCCGCCGAACGCGGAGCCGTTGTTATTGGCGCCCGAGGTGAAGGCATACAGCACCTCGCCAAACTGGTGCGGTCCCGTGGAGGGCGCGTTGGCCATGATCTCCGGCAGCAGCACGGTGATGCCGGCCAGCGCGAGCACCAGCGTCGGGGTGACGAGGATGTACATGGCGGCGAGCTTCATTTGGGTGGGGCCGATTTTCTTGCCGAGATATTCCGGGGTGCGCCCGACCATGAGACCTGCGATGAAGACGGAGATGATGGACAGGATCAGCATGCCGTAGAGACCGGAGCCGGTTCCGCCGGGGGCTACTTCGCCGAGCATCATGTTGACCATCGCAACGCCGCCGGCCAGCGGCGGCAGGGAATCGTGGGCAACATTGACTGCGCCCGTGGAGGTCAGGGTGGTGGACGCGGCGAAGATGGCGCTCGGAGCCGCACCGAGCCGTTGCTCAAAGCCTTCTCCCAGTCCGCCCGCAGCGGCCGTCGCGTTTCCTTGTCCGGCCGCTACGGCCCAGCCCATGAGGGACATGGAGGTCAGCCAGAGAGTACCCATGACGGCGGCGACCGTGTAGCCCTGTTTCTGGTCCCCGACCATCCGGCCGTATGCGTAGGGAAGGGCCGAGGGAATGAGCAGAATCAGGAACACCTCGAAGAGGCTGATGAAGGCATTCGGGTTCTCGAAGGGGTGGGCGGAGTTGGCGTTGAAGTAGCCGCCGCCGTTGGTACCCAGCTCCTTGATGGCTTCCTGTGAGGCGACCGGTCCGCCGGGGATGGTCTGGCTGATCCCGGCGGCCTGGTTGGTGACGTCGGTGGGCCAGAAGTTCTGCATCACGCCGCCGAGGACCATTACTAGGGCCGCGATGAACGCGAGCGGCAGCAGTACCCGGAAGGACGTGCGGGTCAGATCAGCCCAGAAGTTTCCCAGGCGATCCGTTTTCGTGCGCGCGATGCCGCGGATGAGGGCGACGGCGACGACGATGCCGACGGCGGCGGAGAGGAAGTTCTGTACCGCCAGCAGGGTCATCTGGACGAAGATGCCGATCGTAGTTTCCGGTACGTAGGTCTGCCAGTTGGTGTTGGTGACAAAGGAGATGGCGGTGTTCATGGCAATCCACGGATCCACGCCGGGCAGGGATCCGCTGCCGGGCAGGACGCCCTGCAGCCGCTGGAGGCCGAACACCGCCAGAATGGAAACTGCGGAAAACGCCAGAACGCTGCGCAGGTACACGGACCAGGTCTGGTCCGCGCTGGCGTCGATGCCGGCGAGCCGGTAGAACAGCCGCTCTGGCCGGCTGTGGGTCGTGCCTTCGAAGACGCGGGCCAGGTAGATGCCCAGCGGCTTGTGCAGCGCCGCGAGGACCAGGATCAGTGCCGCCACCTGGATGACAAAGGATGCAGTGTTGAACGTCATTGTCCGCTCACCACTTCTCAGGCCGGACCAGGGCCGCAAGCAGGTAGCCGGAAAGGCTCAGCCCCGCCAGAAGCAGAATCAGCCACATCACAGCATCGGCGCTCACTGGTTGCCCTCCGCCCGGTCATCGGCGGCGCCGACCATCCAGGCCAGGCGGTGGCCTATCCACATCACGAAACCCATGGAGACCATGAGGATTCCGATAACAGCCACATCGGCCATTGCATGTTCCTTTCATTCGATCCCCGTTTGCGGGGACAACCCCAGTCAACCCCCGGGAACCAGCGGAATCGTCTGTCCTAACGAATTCTTAACGCGGCCGGGTCGAATCCTGACACCTTCTTAACGCCAACCCGGCGCCCTCTCGGTTTAGGCGGCAAGAATCCACCGGAACGCGCCCGACGAGGCTCTCAGTGATGCCTCCCTGCGCGTTAAGGGAGCGTTAAGGATTCGTCAAGATTGGGGCGTCCCCGGGTCTTGGCGCTAATGATGGTGCTACGGTTTTCCAGCGAACGCGGTGCCGGGCTGCGCGCGGAGAGGCCCACTTGACGACAATGAGCAGACCGCCGGCAGACCCGTCGGCACTCCGGCCCGGGCGGGGAGATGCGTTCAAGAGCTGGTTGCTGTTCGGCCTTCAGGACCCTAAGGGCTTCCATCAAGGCCCGGGAGGCCTGACATCTCCAGGGGAGAAGAAGCACCCGTGGTGGCAGGTCATGTGCCTGACCGGCGTCGACTATTTCTCCACCCTCGGATACCAGCCGGCGATTGCCGCCCTGGCCGCTGGTGTGATCTCGCCGCTCGCGACTCTAGTGCTAATCGCCATCACTTTGTTGGGCGCCTTGCCCGTCTACCGGCGGGTGGCAGGAGAAAGCCACCGGGGTGAAGGCTCCATTGCGATGCTCGAGCGGCTCATGCCCCGCTGGGGCGGAAAGCTGTTCGTCCTGGTCCTGCTGGGTTTCGCCGCTACAGACTTCATGATCACCATGACGCTCTCAGCAGCGGACGCCACGGCCCACCTGATCCAGAACCCGATAGCCCCTGGCTGGCTGCAGGGACAGAACGTGTTGATCACGCTCTTCCTCCTGGCGCTGCTGGGTGCTGTTTTCCTCCGCGGTTTCAAGGAGGCCATTGGCGTCGCCGTCGTCCTCGTCGCCGTGTATCTGGGTTTGAACCTGGTGATCTTGACAGTGTCGGTCTTCGAGGTCTTCACGCACCCCGTTGCCGTGGACGACTGGTGGCAGGCAATCTCCACCTCGCACGGTAACCCGCTGCTGGCCGTCGGCTTTGCCTTGATCGTCTTCCCCAAACTTGCTCTGGGTCTGTCCGGGTTCGAGACGGGTGTGGCCGTCATGCCTCAGATCCGGGGACACGCGGGCGATACCGAGGACAACCCGGCCGGCCGCATAGCGGGCACCCGCAAGCTGCTGACGACGGCGGCACTGATCATGAGCAGCTTCCTGATGGTCAGCAGCTTCACCACCGTGGTGCTGATCCCAGAGCAGGAATTCCAGCCTGGTGGCCAGGCGAATGGGCGCGCCCTGGCGTTCCTCGCCCACGAATACCTGGGCGTGGGATTCGGGACCGTCTATGACATCAGCACCATCGCAATTCTCTGGTTCGCCGGCGCCTCCGCGATGGCGGGGCTGCTGAACCTGGTGCCCCGTTATCTGCCCCGCTTCGGGATGGCCCCGGGATGGGCCCGGGCCGTGCGGCCGCTGGTGCTGGTGTTCACCCTGGTCGGGTTCCTGATCACCTGGCTGTTCGACGCCGACGTCGATGCCCAGGGCGGTGCCTATGCCACCGGCGTGCTGGTACTGATGACCTCGGCGGCGGTGGCCGTGACGCTCTCCGCCCGCCGCAAGCGCCAACGCAAACGCACCGTCGGATTCGGCATCATCGCCGTCGTGTTCATCTACACCACCGTCCTCAACATCATCGAACGCCCCGAAGGCATCCGGATAGCGTCGGTCTTCATCCTGGGCATCATCGTGATCTCCCTGCTGTCGCGGGTCCGCCGCTCGTTTGAACTGCACGCCACCCACGTCCGTCTGGACCGGCAGGCCTTGGAATTCATGTCCTCCAACCTGGGCGGCCCCATCGCCCTCATCGCCCACGAACCCCTGCGGCTAAGTGCCGGGGCCTACCGGGACAAGCTGACCTCCGCCATCGAGGTCAGCCACCTGCCCCTGGACCACCAGGCAATTTTCCTGGAAGTTGTCGTGGACGACTCCTCCGACTTTGAAACGGAGCTCGTCGTCCGCGGGATCACCCGGCACGGCTACCGGATCTTGGAAGTCCACGGTCCCGTGGTCCCGAACACGATCGCCTCCGTCCTGCTCCACATCCGCGATGTGACGGGCCTGATGCCGCACGTCTACTTCCGCTGGACCGAAGGCAACCCGGTCGCCAACCTGCTCCGCTTCCTGGCGTTTGGCGAAGGGGAAATCGCGCCGGTGACCCGGGAAGTACTCCGCGAAGCCGAACCCGACGTGACCAAGCGCCCTTGGGTCCACGTCGGCTAACCGTGCCTGCCATGGGCACGAGACCAATCAGATCTCCCGACCTGCAGGCCAATTCCAGCCACCGGGACATCTCCCACAACAGCCACCAGTCGCTACTTCGTTGCACGAATGAGGGAAACCACGAGCCAGATCACCAGCGCCGTCATGGACACGAAAAACAGCACAGCGCCCGCGTCTTCGCCGCTCATTACACACTCCGATCCAACTAAGGCGAGAACCGCTGTTTCGCGGCCTCCCCGTGCTTAACACCAAACATCCGCAACCGGAACGCCGGGACTGTTCTGCTACTTGCTTGAAGACCGGAACATCCCGCACTGACACACAGCGAACGAACCATCCAACTGGGCCGAACTTGGGCGCAGGGTTCCAATTGGTCAATTACGGCGAAGTCCATCCAGCCGGACAGAGCACATCTTGCTTAGGGACGCAGCCAACTCTGTCCTTGTCATTCAAACGGCTGTTTTTCGCCGTAGTCGGATAGTGTTGCGAGGCAGCTCCGAAAAGACTCGGCCGGCTAAGCGGCAACGCATTTTCGGCCCATGGCGAAAAGGAAAATGTGCCGGGCGCAGGAAAAACATCTGCGGTCTACTGCAGTTAGCCTCTAGTCCGTTTCCGGACCCAGGCAGTAGTGGCAGTCTGAGTCGCACAGTATCGCTACTGCTTCGGGATGAATCGGTGGGGGTTCGGTCCCCTTTGCCGGGACTGGCGGTCGGCCCGGGTTACCTCTTGCTGCAAGCGTCATGCTTGTACTTCGGAAAGATGAAATCCGTCGTCGATATGCAGCAACTGACGGTAGCCGTTCTTCCGGAGAATCCACACGATTGTTCCGTCATCTGTTCTATCCTCCACCACGCCTTCATAGAGAATGTGCCCGTCTCTACTTACCGAGACCACGTCGTTGAGGCTCATTTCCGGCCAGTGAATCCTGCTTGCCCGTGGCCAGCGCTCTGCGTTCTTTATTGCGTCCTTCAAGATGGCCTGATAGCTGGATGAAGCTGGCAGGGCTGGGCCTGTTGCTGCATCCACTTCTGATTTCGACTCAGGCGGGCCTGGCCAGGTCGCGCAGGTAGGCCGCTGCTCGTGTTTCCCCGCGGCTGTCTGGTGCAGAGGCGCAGGGGTCTGTGGGTTCATTGCGTTCGCCCGGCCCTTGCGGTGGTGACGGGGATGCGCGTATCCGGGGGAGGCAGCTTTCTGCCCTTGGGAGGAATTTCGACGTAACAGATGAATCCGGCAAACCGTGGCAGGTACCGGTGTCCGAGGTGCCTTACCGGCCGGTATCTGTGGCCGAAAGGATCCTGAACTACGACACTGTCCAGCCGGACCAGATCCGAGAGCTGGCGGTTTAGGTCGCCCAGGCTTCCCGGGTGGGTTTCAGTGTCGTCCAGGACTACGGTCCACGGTCCGGGTGTCGGGCCGGTCCTGTCTTCGAGTTCCAGCACCTCGAACAGCCCGGCGAGGAGTTCGGTCCTGTCCGTGGGGTAGAAGCGCAGTAACGGGTGCTCTTGCACACGGATCCGCTGGGCCTCACGCCATGCCTGGCGCAGCCAGTGGAACTCGACCGGACCAAATGAGCGCCCAAGACGCAGATCGCGGTTCGCGTCCAGGGTCAGGCGGAAGTTGTTGCCTTCCCGGTCTATGATGCACCGTGCCTCGTCGACGTACTCGAACGCCTGGATCAGGTCCTGTTCGGAACGATGAAAGGAAAAATTTCCGCTGTCATCGACAACGATGAAGTCCCTGAAAGCGGCTGTGGCTGTCGGGTGCCCAGGTCCTGCCTGCTCTCGCGCTGGGATCGTACTCAAATATGTGTCAGCTCCTGCCCGGTGAACGTCCCTGGTCCAAGGCAGCTGCCATGTCCCTTGCATCCATGGGACACCCAAAAACCCCCCAACCTGGCTGTCTTAACAGATCCCATACGCCGAGGGCACCAAAATTAACACTTCCTTCACACAGGCACGCCGACAGCGGCAGCCAGATCACCGGAGAGACCCCAAAGGCATTGCTCGTCCCGGGGCCGCGGCCCTAATGATTCATCTGATGAAATATGCAGAGAACAAGTTGACGCCATCACATCGGCAAGGCTTTCCGGCCAATACTGTTCTGTGACAGCCTCCCGCAGCGTCGCGGCCCTATACCCGCACTTCGTCGGACTGACCTCGGCTTCCGGATTGACCGATTTTGACACGGCAGCGCTCAAGGACGCCCAACTCCGAAACACTACACAAGAAATGTGCCTCGAAACCCATGAGATACGAGGCGTCTCGTCCAGAGGAAAGCAACGCGTCCGTAGGGTACTAGTTCCTGTGCAATCACATGGCTTTCCCAGCGCCAGTCCATTCTCATAACTATGTCTCGAAACCCTCTGCTCGAATTGGCATACTAATCATTAGTTATGAGACACATTCGGAGGCAGGCATGTCGAAACTTATTGGCTATGCACGCGTTTCGACACGGCAGCAGTCCACGGACCGGCAGCGAGCAGATCTCTTGGCCGCCGGCGTTCGACCCGATGACCTGTACACCGACCATGGAGTCTCCGGGGCGCGTGCGTCGCGACCACACTTCGACCAAGCACTGGACGCGCTCATGGAAGGTGACTCCCTCGTCGTCACGACTTTGGACCGGCTCGGCCGATCCACCCAAAACATGCTCGCCTTCGCCGATGAACTCCGCGGCAGGGGTGCGGGTTTGCGTGTGCTGAACCTGGGCGGAGGCGACGTCGACACCGCAACGCCGATGGGTTCAATGTTCTTCACGATCATGGCCGCTCTCGCGCAGATGGAACATGAGATCAAGCGCGAACGCGTCACGGATTCCATCGAAAAGCGAAGAGAGGCGGGCCTGGGTCTTGGTGGCCGGCCCCGCCGGGTCACTGATAGCCAGATTCGAACTGCTGTCCGATTGGTACAAGGTGGAGAGCCCGCGGCGCAGGTTGCCAGGGACCTGGGAATGTCCCGAGCAACCTTCTACAGGCGGTCACGAGCCCTTGCCAGCCAGCAGGCTGCCATTTAGCACCACAAAAGTCGGCCATATAACGCCATCGTTGACACCCGACTCCGTTGCGGGAGTGGGAGCGGTGATGTCGTGAAAAGCAGTGTCCTTTTCAAAACGCTGGTGTCTTTCCCCAGCCCGATTGAGAGCGCCCGGCGAACTTCGACGGTGCACAGCGCTGGGCGCTGTGTAACGGTCCTCGCTTCGCTCGGGCTGTAGAAGCATTTTTCTTGTTTTGGCTGCTGTCCCAAGGGATTGTACGTACCCGCTCCGTCCCGTCCAGCCCCTCCGTGAACTCCGGGGCCTGCGTGCCAGGAATTTCCCTCCGGCGCTCCTGCGTCGCTGATTCCCTCCGGGAATTTCCCGGCCCTTGCCCAAGGGTAGACGGGCCTCCGTCGGGCACAGCTCCGCAAGCTTCGCCAGCAGCCAAAACAACCGGGGGAGAGGGGAAGCTGGCCGGTCACCAAAGCCGCCCCACCCACCGGATCCTCAGCAAAGGATGAGAGAAACCATGAACGATCGCATTGCACGCGCAGCCCTGACCCGACTCTTCGAACCCGGCGACCGTGTCGGTCGGGCCATCGTGGGCAGGCTCGGCGCGTACGCCGCGTTGAGACTTGCCACCGGCGCGCAGCCCGTACACGCCCTTCCGGAGGCCACGGGCGAAGAACTGTCAGAAGCGTTGAGTCGGTGGGCTCCACGGGTTCCGGAGGTCGACCCGGAGAAGGACCTGGCCACCATCGAACGCCTGGGCGGAGGGTTCCTCATCCCCGGAGATGAACACTGGCCTGAAGGCTTGGACGATCTGCCCGACGCCCCGTACGGGCTTTGGTACCGGGGCAACATCGACAACGGCATCCCCGCGCCGTCGAAGTGTGTGGCCCTTACCGGTTCCCGGGACTCCACCAGTTACGGGGCCTCCGTTACAGGCGATATGGCATACGGGTTGGCCCAACGTGGAATCTGCGTGATCTCCGGGCTTGCCTACGGCATCGATGCGCACGCGCACCGGGCCGCGTTGGCCGGAAGCCAGGGAGAAGGACCGGCGACCCTCGCGGTACTGGCCGGAGGCCTTGACCGTGACTGCCCCTCCGGTAACGCTGACCTCGCCGCCGCGATCCGCGGCAACGGCCTGACGCTCTCAGAGCTCCCGCCCGGTTCCGCCCCGACCCGGCACCGATTCCTGCAGAGAAACCGCATCATCGCCGCCCTCGCAGGGGTGACCTGTGTCGTGGAAGCCCGCTGGCGCTCAGGGGCGCTGAACACCGCCCACCACGCCGAAACCATTGCCCGGCATGTCGCGGCCGTCCCCGGGAGCGTGCACAGCGCCAACTCGGCAGGATGCCACCGGCTACTGAAAGAAGGCGCGGCGGTGCTGGTTTCCGATGCTGCCGAGCTGGCCGAACTGCTCGCCGGCTAATCCTTTCAGGTGGCCGTCCCGTTGCCGGGGCGGTCACCGCTGGCGGTCCGCCGTCGTGGCCGGCTTGGGCGGTGGGTTGGCGGCGGCGGACCGCCATTTTCGCACGCGCAGTGCCGGGGACCGGGGGTGTGCGGCCGCCGATGCCAAGGACGTAGTAATAAGACCCGGGGTGCTGATGGAAGGGTTCGCAGGGCTCACCCAGGAAAGGGCGTCCGCTGGCGCGGCCGGCTGTGGGGCCAGTGCCGGCTCCGCAGGGCTCCGCCGCCCCTGGCCCTGTTCTGTCTACGACGTTTTGGCTGCTGTCCTGTCGGATTGTACGTGTCCGCTCCGGCCCGTCTAGCCCCTCCTTCGTCGGGGCCTGCGGCTCAGGAAATGTCCCTGCGGCGCTCCTTCGTCGCTGATTTCCTCCGGGAATTTCCCGCCCCTTGCCCAAGGGTAGACAGGCCTCCGTCGGCCACAGCTCCGCAAGCTTCGCCAGCAGCCAAAACAACGGGGGGAGAGGGGACGCTGGCCGGTCACCTAAGCCGCCCCGTCACGGTCCGCGCCAGCACCCGATTCCAGCCGCTTGACAGACATAGAAGCGTCGGGGGGAGAGGGGACGCTGGCCGGTCACCTAGGCCGACCCACCCACCGGAATCCTCTGCAAAAGGAGCAACACCATGAACACCACACCCACCCTCGAAATGCTCGACCCGACCGCCCTGACCGTTGACATCAACGTCCGCAAAGACGCCGCCCTGACCGCCGATTTCATTGCCAGCATCAAAGAGCACGGCGTGATGGAACCCGTGATCGCCCACCGCAAGGACGACGGCGTGGTGCACGTCCTGATGGGACAGCGCCGCACCCGCGCGGCCGTGGAAGCCGGACGCGCCAGCATCCCGGTGATGATCATCGAGTCCCCCGAGGAAGCCGAACGGATCGTGACCCAGGTCGTGGAGAACATCCAGCGCGCCGAACTGACCGAAGCGGACGAGGCCGACGCCTACCACCAGCTGTCCCTGATCGGCGTGTCCGCTGCCGCGATCGCCAAGAAGACCGGGCGCACCAAGACCACCGTGGAAGGGGCTTTGAAGGCCAAGTCCTCGAGCGCCGGGTCCGCCGCCCTGGGCAAGGGATACAGCATCGATGAAGCGCTCATCATGGCCGACTTCGAAGGGGACCAGGACGCGACAGAGGAATTGGAGTCCGTGATCGCGGACGAACCCGATCAGCTCCTGCACGTCGCGCAGATGCTCCGGGACCGCCGCGACCGCGCCGCCGCCCTCGCCGCCCTCATCGCCGAGCTCGAGGCGGAGGGCAAGACCATCGTGGAGGACGCCGGGCACTACGCGAACGAAAAGAACCTGTACGTCTCGGCCGCGAAGCGGGCCGACGGGGAACCGGCCACCGAGGAGGACGCCAACGCCTACCTGATCAGCACCGACTACCGGGGCCAGCACAACGCCAAGCCTGTCATCACCGGCTGGCAGGACCTGGGCTTCACCCCGAAGTACGAACGCTACGACGGCGGCACGCAGGCCCAGAAAGGCCCGATGACCGAGGAACAGAAAGCCGAACGGAAGACCCTGATAGCCAATAACCGCGAGATGGAGAGTTCAACCAAGGTCAGGCGAGAGTTCGTGAAGACCCTGCTGTCGCGCAAGACCGCGCCGAAGGGCTGGCAGTACTTCACCGTCCACGCCATCACCCACGACCCCGAAACCGCCAGCGGCTACGACGGCAAGGTTGCCACCGAGATGATCGGTGCCAAGACGGGGGAGGATACGGACCGGTGGGGATGGAACCCGTTGCGGGACCACACCGCCAAAACCACCGCCCGGCCCGAGTTCTCCGTCATCGCCCTGATCTGCGCAGGGTATGAAAAGACCATCCAGAAAGACTCATGGCGGAGCGCCGAGAAGCGGCACTTCCACTACCTGAACCAGCTCACCACCTGGGGATACACGGCAAGCACCGTGGAACAGATCATCCTCGACAAGCACGCCGCCGAAGACACCGCCACCGATTAGGCGCGAAGCGTCCGGATGGCAGGGACACCAACCTGCCATCCGGCGCAACCGGCCAGCCACCCACCACACGCACCGTCCGGAACCTGGAAATGGTGGGCGGTCCGCCGCACGGGGCAGCATACGCTTCACCCACCGGCGGCGGACCGCCATTACGCAGCAGGCACCGGCTTGCCCGGCTGCCGCGGATCCGCCTCACCGCGCCCCCGGCAACGTGGCCCGGGCAGTGAACAGCGCTAGACTCAAACCCATACACATTTCCTTTTGCAGAGGGAAAACAGAAGGGGCCGGCTCCTAGGAGCCGGCCCCTTACCTCGTTAACAATCCTCGTGCGGGCAGCAGGTCTTTCCTTGAAACTCACCGCCACCATCCGCCCCATCGAAACCCGCACCCTCCAGGCCGAGGCCGGGGACTAGAAACGCGACGACGTCGGCTGCGGCGCGTCGGCCTACGCTGAGACTTCGGTGTGGAGAATGTGCGCTTTCAGCTCAGCCTTCGACATGGCGCAAGATTCCGCAATCGATTCCCACCATTGACTCTGGCGGGTTGGGTAAGGCCTTCCTGCTTTGGAAATGAGCTGATTGGCGCGGGACACAATAATTCCGTGGCGGGCTCGCGACAGCATGACGAGCAGGACACGCTCCTCCTCTGCTTTCTCGGATGGCGTTTTTGCCTGGCCGCTGGGAATGTGAAAGTCCTCAAGCCCGGGAATGAAAACCCAGTCGAACTGTTGCCCTTTGCCAGTGTGTGCATTGAGAAGGTGGACGCCGGACTGAATCGGAGCATGTGGGTCTCTGACTTGCAGATTTGAGACGATCGATCGCAGGGTTTCCATGTCCTCACAGGATTCCTCCAGATCGTCCATGGCATCCCTAATCATTCCCAGCGTGTCTGGATCATGCGGATCTACCAGATTCTCCGCTGCGACGCGGACCCCCTCCAGCGGCGTATCGGTTGGAAGTGAACCGACCGCGCGCTGGAGGAGTTCGACGATTCGGGGATCCTCGAGAGCAAGATCCCACCTAAGGAAGTCAACGCCCGTAGTTGACAGGAAGTGTGCATCAATGGGTTTTCGCCGCCACCCTCCGCGGACGATTACCCCGATGGTGGCTTCGGGGTCTCGTTTCATGATGGCGCTTGAAGCAGCGTGGACGTAGGCCGCTTCACCTGTGCCGGTATCGAAGGTGAGGGCTGCAGCAGCACCGCCGTCGCGCCATGCTGCTGGATTGGCTGCAGTGAGATTTGCCGCCCCCAAAATTGAAGACGCAACATTTAGAACGTTTAGCACGGCAGGGGAAGATCTGTACGACGTAGACATCTGCAGGGGCTCACCGCAAAGTTCTCTTAGGTGGTTTTCTACCTGTGTCGGTTGCGCGCCAGCCCAGCTGTAGATGCCCTGGAGCGGATCGCCCACGAAGATCCGGCGACTATCGCAGCTGTTCAAGGCGATTTCGAGTTGTTGGACTGAGAGGTCCTGAAACTCGTCCACGAGCACTGCCCCATAATGCTGCTTATACAGGTTGGAAAGCACTGGGTTTTGAAGGAGTCGCTGTGCATGTCGAAGCAGGTCGTCGTAATGGATCTGACCTGCATCGATTCGTCCTGCCTCGACCCTCTGAGCCAACTGGTCTCCTGCTTGAACGAGTAGCTGCATCACCTCCTCATCCGATATGGCCGCTCGCTTGCTGTTTGATAGGAGGGCATTCGCCACCTTCGGATCGTCTCCGTCCCGCGCATGTTCGGCAAGCGCAACGGGCAAGGTTCGTTTGGTCGGCATGTCAAACGACGTTGGAATACCGAGGGTAGTTCCATGGGATCTGACAATCTCTGCAGCGTGCCCGTGGAAGTTCCTAACGGTCACGTACTTTCGGAATTGATCGCGACCCATCTTGGCGCTGATGCGGTCGCTGAGGTTCTGCTTTGCACGATTGGAGAAGGTCAATGCCAGGATCTTTTGGTGCGGAAGTATCTCACTCACCAGGGATTCAGCCCGAGCCGCCAAATGCTCGGTCTTTCCACAGCCCGGAGGGGCAATAACTAGAACATTCGAGCTGGAAGCTGAGACTTGCTGCTGATCGTCCGCACCCGTCATTCGGATGTCAGCCTCTTCAGCTCGTCCAATAGTGCAGTGACGCTCGTTATCTTGCGGGCCGTCGTGCGCGTCAAGGCGTTTGCTACGGCCGTCGCAGTCAGCACCTTGTCCTTGCGTGAGTAGGCTGCCAAGGTCTCCGCCGTGAGATCCTCCAGCGACTCCACGTTGCCGGACATAAGCAGCGCCTGTTCTTGGGCGATATTGGCGTCAATAAGAACTTGCGCTAGGCCTGGGCCACCGAAAGCAGCTGCGTATTCGTCTTCCAGGTCCTCTTTAGAGACCCAGACATGGCGCCCCAGTACGTTCTTGGGGCGACCACCAAATGCACCAAGCCATGGGTTTTTCTCTTTGTCGTCCACGAGCCCGAGGATGTGTGCGCCGAATCCTTCTTTGCCGAGGACCTTGTAGACGTGAGCGAACTTGTCCGCCCCATCAAGTTCGAACACTACGGCGCCTAAGCGATCAAGGCTTATATCTAGAGCGCTGGCGGCTCCTTCGACAATGATGCGGTCAGCCACGCCCTCAACGACAATGACGAAGCGAGCAGTGAGCGCTTCGAGGAGACGGGGCGACCACCAGTGAGAACGGACTTTTTCTACTGCCGACAGCTTATGTTTGGCGACTTGATGGGCCTTACTGTCCCTTCCAATGGCTACAACCTGAGATGGTTCGAATCGCTGCACGATGTAGGGCGAGTGCGTGACGAGAATTTTCTGGTTGTGACCGCTCGTGAACAAGTCGGCGATTGTTCGTTGACTTGAAGGATGTAGATGAAGCTCCGGTTCATCTACAGCAACCATGTTGGAACTCCCCTCGGAGAGGTCGAAAAGTGTCATCGACATCAACTGGCGCAGGCCGTCGGATTGTTCCGTGATCGGGACAGTCCTGCCGCCACGGTTGACGAACATGGATACGTTCTCAAGGACGGACGATTCAGGGTCGGCAGTAGAACGAACAACTAGGTCCTCCGTCTGCACGTTGTGGGGCATGGCTTTAGACATGTGGCCCGCAATTTGTTTTCTCAAGTCCGAGAGGACTTTGCTTCCACCAAGTTCAGTGTTGAAGTCGTCCATCAGTGATCCTAAAGACAACTTCTCTACACCCAGATCCAGGCCGTCCAGCAAGATCCGCAGGGCACTGTTCGGGCCCACCATTTGGGATGGGCCGGATCCTCGAGTTGCGGGCAGGTAGCGCCATCCAATGGCTGCCATTTGCTGGCGTGAAAGCCGGGCGCTTTCATCGCCTCTGTCGGGGAATGACCGAGTGGCGACGATACTTTCGGTGTCATCTACGTCAGGGCTGACATCCAACCGAATACGGAGTGATTCGGAGTCGTCGGACGCGTCAACAGCAATTTCCCGATGAAACAATCCACGCTCTGGATCCGTGAAGCCGCACAGGGTCACGGTGACTACGAGGGGGAGATCGGGATCTCGCAGGTCAACTGGCGAAAGATGCTGGTAGAGCTGGCCGGTTGAGGATCCGAGGACGAGATGAAGCAACCGGAGGATGGAGGACTTACCTACATCGTTAGCGCCGACGATCACCAGGTGTTCCCGGATTTGTATGTCCAAATCAGCTATTCGAGCATGATTGGTTATCTCCAGACGACTCAATTTCACGAACTATTTCCCCCAAATTTCATTGCGTAGTGGTGCGGTGTTTAATTCATCGCGGCGGGCTCGCCAGTCCGGTAGAAACGTGTCCATGAGCTCGGTGAAGTGATCGTTGTGATTACGTTCCAACAGATGAGTCATCTCGTGCACGACGATGTACTCCAGGCAGTTGGGGTGCTTCTTACCAAGCTCCAGATTCAACCAAATGTGGGCTGACTCGCGGTTGCAGCTGCCCCACTTGGTCTTCATACGGCGTACGGTGCATTTCGCCACGCTGCGTCCCACAATTGGCTGCCACTTCGCTATGAGTTCAGCGATCTCGTGTTTGAGCGCCGTGCGGTACCACTCATCCATAGCTTCACGACGCTTGCCCGCAGTGCTGTCTTTCGGAGCGTGTACCGTTAGCCGCTTGCCCGCGACATCAAACCGAATCCGCCCAGGTTCGTTGATGACCTTGAGTCGGTATCGCTTACCCCACACGTAGTGGGATTCTCCTGTCACCATTTCGCGTTCGGTCTGGCGAACGGCGTTGCGAAGCTGCTCACGTTGTTTCTTGATCCACGGCAGTCGTTGCACGACGGCAAGTCTGATCGTCTCGTCGTCAAGTCGTTCTGGAGCCGCTACGCGCACGCGACCGAGGGGAGGGTAGACGGCGATGTGTAAATTCTTGATGTTCTTGTAGATAACATCCACATCGATCCCGGAGACGGTGAGATAAGCGCTAGCGGTACTCATTTCGGGCCCTTATCAAATCGAACAGTTCATCGAAGCGGTCGAAACCGGCCGGTAGGACGCGACGAATTGCTCGTGCGACTTCTCTTTCCTTGATCGTGTTGCCGACCCAGCCGTGCGGCTTGCTGGTCATGATGGCGGTGTCGACCTGGATGGGCGTCGCAGGATCTGCCCAGCCGAAGTCGACGATAGCCCGTTGCGCACCGTTTGATGCCCACGCAGGGTAGACGGTATCTGATTCCTTAGAGCCGACCTTCTGGGCGTGGGCGATCAGCTGCTCTAGGTACTCTTTGTAGTCAATAGCGCCTTGTCGTCGTTGCTCAATGATCGCGTCAAGCAGGCTGGACATGGTCTCGTAGTACTTTGGGTTCATCGCGTTCTCGTCGATGATGACTTTGCGGATGTTGTTGGCAATGGTTTCGGCGACAGCTTCAGGATCCTTCTTGATCCCGGCAGGAAGCTTGTCGATCGCAGCGGCCCCTTGTTCAACGATGAGGTCAACGAGCCCGACGTTTTGGAAGTCGGCGACGACCTCGGAGGCATCAGCCCGGATGTAAGTATCAAGCAGGAAGCGCATGCCAGCTTCGTACTGTTTAAAGTCGACGTTTTCGCCGGCACCAAGCTTGACCTCGTCACGGACCGCGACGTAGTGGGTGACTTCCATGGCGATAGCGGCTGTTTCTGTCTCGCTGTAACCGGCCTCGGCCATGTCATTGGCGATGGCGCCGTACGTCCGGACCAAAGCGGCAACGGACTTGTAGAGCTCGACGCGCTTGGCTTCGTTGTTCTTAATCTGCTGGCCGTTGCCCTGTTCCCTCGCGCAGAAGAAATGCTGGTATTGCAGTGTTCCCTGGGGTGGTTCGACCGGCTCGCACAGCGCGCGGATGCGTTCGAGGGCATCGCCCAGGTCTTCACGGGCCTGTTGGATGCGGTCTTTGAGCAGACCGTCGATGTCGGACTTCGCGTAGCCGTCGAGCGCTCCCGACGTGTAGTCAGTAATGGCGTTTTCCAGGGAGTTGAAGAGATCCTGGTAATCGACGATGTAGCCGTAGTCCTTGTCGTCACCGTCGAGCCGATTGACACGGCAGATGGCCTGGAAGAGTCCGTGGTCCCGCATCTTCTTGTCGATGTACAGGTAGGTCGCCGATGGCGCGTCGAATCCGGTCAGCAGCTTATCGACAACGATCAGTAGACGCATCTGGCCCGGCTCGTTGATGAAGCGGTCTTTGACTTCCTTTTCGAACTGCTCGATCTTCGTGACCGCTTGATCAGCCGGTTCATCGAAGTGATCGGCAAGCATCTGCCGATAGATGTCGTATTGGCGCAGTTTTTCCGTTGCACCGTGGCCTGAATCCTCTTTGGAGATATCGCTAGCCTGAGGGATGTAGCTCGTGACGATGGCGCACTTGCCCTTGAATCCGGCCTGGCAGAACATCTCGTAGAACTTGCATGCCTGGTAGATGCTGGACCCAACGAGCATGGCATTGCCCTGGTTATCCATAAGACGCGGCTTCGTCTCCATGTCGAGCAGGATGTCGTTGACGATCTGCTTCGATCGGGGCTCGGAGCTGACGACCTTTTGCATCGTGCCCCAGCGCTTCTTGAGCTCAGCCTTGGAAAGATCCGTCATGCCCTTGGTCTTGGCATCGAACCACTGGTCGATTTTGGAGGAGGAGATAAGGTCTTGATCGATGTTGCGCGCCTCGTAACGAAGGTCGAGCACCACGCCGTCTTCGACCGCTTGATTGAACTTATAGGTGTGGATGAAACTGCCGAAGGTCTCGATGCTGGTGGCCTTGTCGGCTTTGAGGAGCGGGGTGCCAGTGAAACCGATGAACATTGCCCCGGGAAGCAACTGCTTCATGGCCTTGTGCATTTTTCCGGACTGGGTGCGGTGCGCTTCGTCGACGAAGACGAACAGATTGCCCTTGGCGGAGAAGCCGGCGGGGATCTTGGAGTTGAGCTCAGCGATAAAGTCGCCATCGGCGTCGTTTTGGGCTTGGTCGTCATCGCCGCCGCGGAATTTGTGCACGAGCGAACACATCAGCCACGGATCATTGCTGTTCAGGGAACCCATAAGATCGGCGCCGCTCTTCGTGCGGTAGATTTCCTCATTGACACCGCTAAAGACTCGCTTGATCTGATCATCCAGCTCGGTACGGTCCGTGATGATGAGGACACGGGCCTGGCTGTCGCCGCGTGTCTGGTGCTCACGGATCCACTTGGCGAGCCACACCATGGTGAGCGATTTACCGGACCCTTGGGTGTGCCAAATAATGCCACCTTCACGCTTCGCGATGCGCTCCTGGGCGGCCTTGACGCCGAAAAACTGGTTGTGGCGACAAGTCTTCTTCGTACCACCGTCAAACACCATGAAGTCATGGATGATTTCTAAGAAGCGGCTCTTTGAACACATCTGCACGAGCGCGCGATCGAGCGGCTCCTGGATGTCAGACGGTTCTTTCCATTCCAGCCAATACTTCTCAGCCGTATCAATGAGGCCGTAGCGCAGGCCCTCGACGTCATTGCCGGCCATGACCAGCTGCACCGTAGTGAAGAAAGGACGAATGAAGTCCTTTTTTTGGTTGCCAATGTTCTGCCGGATACCCTCAGAAACCGCCACTTTTGAGCGCTTAAGTTCGATGACACCAAGCGCCAGGCCGTTAACGTAGAGAACGACATCCGGCCGCTTGCCGTGCTCGCCCTTGATCGATACTTCCTCAGCAACAGAGAAGCGGTTGGCCTCGGGGTTGTGCCAGTCCACCAGCCAGACGGTCTCGGTTTGTTCGCCAATACCCGGCTTGACCTTTACGCCGTAGCGAAGCAGATTATAGGCCTCGTGGTTGGCTTCGTAAAGACTGCGGCCGCCGCCCAGAGACGCCGTCTTCTTGAGCTGTTCAACAGCTTTGTTGATCAGATTGGCATCGTAGCCACGGTCCTGCAGGTTTTGTTCAAGCAAGCTGAGCTCTAAGTGTGAGTTGTTTTCGCGGTACCCCCAATTGCCTAGGTACTCGTAGTCGAGCTCATGCTGAAACAGATCAATGACGCGGTCCTGTGTCTTACGTTCCACCTGTCCAACAGTGCTCATGATTCATTTCCCCCAAAAATACGTCTGAGACCCTTCCTCATGATGTGGCCTTCAGAGGCTGCAATCGCGTGCGACCAGTCAGTAGTTCTTGCATCATGCCTTGCTTGATTGACATCGCTTTAGTCAGGCGGTCCTGTGTTGCATAGATGTCAGTGTCTGCGTCAGCGAGAGCGGAAGCAATCGCAACTTGTTCTTCACGAGGAGGTAGGTGGATAATCAACTTCTCAATGTCACGCATCCCGATATTTCCTTGAGATGATGTATTCGTGAGCAGCGCGATTTGATTTGCAGCGGAAGCGCTTTTGAGCTGGTAGTAGACAAAACGCGCAAAATTTTCGTGCCCAATACGAATCATGGCAATTGGCGACCAAATATTGAATTCAATATCAGACTCGACGATAGCAACTTTCCCGACAGATGCAGCCTTCCCAAGAAGGATGTCACCGCGTCGTGGAGCACATTTCTTTGAAAACTCGACGTGATCGGACTTTGACACATACCGGATATCGGAGAGATCGAGCCTTCCGTCAACTAAGTTGTTCACTGAAAGGAACGGAACTCCAGCCGATAAGAATTTTGGTGTCAGGTGTGGTCCGTCCGTAATTGGTGTTTGGACTAACTCCTTCAGCGGCTTGCGAATCCACTCGCCGGCAAACCCCGGCAGGCGAGTCTTGCCACTCAGGAGCTGCTGCATCATCCCCTGCTTGATTGCCTGTTTCTTAGCAACTAAGCGCTCCAATGAGGCGATCAGGGAATCGACATCAGTCAGAACTTGCCCAATTGCTTTCTGTTCTGACGGGGGCGGAGCCAACGTGGTGAACTCAGCCATCTCGACACGATTCATTTTGGGGATGCCACTACGAGCAGAGACACTTACGGCAAAGTCCGTGAACGGCTGCGAGAGGATTAGATTCAATACGAACGTGCCGTCGACTCCGGGCTTAGGCCGTAGTGGATACATGTCGGCACTGCAAAGACCCGTGAAGTCGCTCAGCACTGCCTTTTGCAGGTACGGACGGATCTTGCTGTAGATGACGTCGCCCGGTTCAACGAGGTACTTGCCGCTGATGGCACCTTGCCTAGACGCCGATTCCTTCGCGAGAAGCCGTCCCGTGCCAGATTCAACATGATCCGGCGCTACCAGCACCATTGAACGATATGGCACCTGCAGGGGACTGACCTGACCATTGCGTATGGACACAAGGTCCATCAACCCAACAGAATTCCAACCATCCGGTCCAGCGGACGATTTAGCTTCGCCTGTCGTTAAGCTCATTTGACCCCCATGTCAGCGAGATGACGAGAAACTTTGGTGCTAAGTGTCTCCAGCTCAGACTCCAGATCGCTTACTGTTTCGTCGTACCGTTCACCGAGCTGTTTGATCCGCCCAACTAGATTGTGGGTCAGCTCCGTGATTTCACTGGTAATTCTGTGCGTAATCGAAGCCTGCCATTTGTCGTCGAGTACGAGCTCCTTCACATCCTCCTCAGTGAGCTTGCCATATTGGGCGAGGACATCGCTGTTCAGCTTGGACTCCGCGTCCTTGGCGAGTTTCTTGGCACCTGACTCACCGTTGTAGATCTTGATCAGATGTTCGAGGGCTTTGATCTCGTCCGTGTCCCCATGTTCCCGTTTGCATTCTTTAAGTCGGGCAGTGGCCAGGGCCTTGCTGATCTTGCCATCGTCCATGGCATCGGCGAGCAGCCCCTCTTCGCCGGCGTGTTCCTCGGTGTACTCCTCAATTTGGCGCGCTACGTCGTCCACTACGGCAGCCAGTTGGTCAAGGTAGGCCTGCTCCTTGGCGAAGTAACGGTTCACAATCAAAGCGGGCGGGATCAAGTCCATCTTGTACTTGATAGCCGACCGGCCTGCACCAACCACGAGATCCGGGGTCTCGGATATCTTGCGGTCCTTATCTTCGATTGTCTTGCGTGGCTTGGCCGCGTGGAGCCAGCCCTCGTGCATGACCAGGAAGACGTCATCATGCATCGTGCCATGCCAGTACGTCATGAGTTGCTCATAAACGTTGTATTCGTCAAGCAGTGCCGTGTCCTTGAATCGCGCGAGAAGGTCGTCGCCCAGCTCGGCAACTAGGTCGTTGGGCTTCGTGTCCTCGTCGATCGATTCCAGGGCAGCACGATGAGCGGTGTACCAGGCAGCAAGCTCAGCGCGGGCTTTGTCGGAGAACCTGGCGAATTCCTCCGAATCCAGGATGGCCTGCTGTACGTCTGAGATGTCGACGGTCAGTTCGCTGTATCCCTCGCGTCCTGCCCTCTTGAACAACTGCTGCCGCAGCGTCGGGAACGCGTCCCAGCTGGCGCTCAGAGCGTCAATGTCGCGACTAGGGATGCCGCCATGTATGTGCGCATAGAGATCCTGGATGTCTTCGGGCTCCGACGAATCGATGTAGCGCGGGATGTTGAGGTTGAAGTCATTGGCGTCACTACTAATCTCAGATAGCGGCACCATGCGCGAATAGCGCTCGACTTCCTGCTGCTTGACGAAGACATCCACGATCTTGTGCATGTCCTGGGAACGGATGCGGTTTTTATTGCCGTCTTTTAGGAAGCCCTTGGAGGCGTCGATCATGAAGACCCCTGTACGGCTCTGGGCGTTTTCCTTATCGAGCACGATGATGCAGGCCGGAATACCGGTGCCATAGAAGAGGTTGGCGGGCAGTCCGATGATGCCCTTGATGAAGCCGCGTTTGAGGAGCTGCTTGCGGATGCTAGCTTCAGCGTTGCCGCGAAACAGGACGCCGTGCGGAAGGATGACAGCAGCTTTGCCCGTGCTCTTCATCGACTTGAGAACGTGGAGAAGGAACGCGTAGTCGCCGTTCTTTTCAGGTGGTGCGCCGTATTCAAAGCGCCCGAAGTCGTTCTCCAAACCGTTGCTCCAGGATTTGATGGAGAACGGTGGGTTGGCCACAATGAAGTCGAAAGTATCCAGGCCGTCGCCTTTGGTGAACTGCGGGCTGGTAATCGTATCGCCCTTGCGGATGTCTGCGATCTCATTGCCGTGCAGGATCATGTTCATCTTGGACAGTGCCCAGGTGGCGTTGTCCTTCTCCTGGCCATAGATGGTCAGCCCGTTGCGTGATTGGGCTGCCACCTTGAGCAGCAAGGAACCAGAACCGCAGGTGGGGTCGTAGACCGTGGCTGAGCGGGGCGTATCCGGTGTCACGCTTATCAGCTTCGCGATCACTCGTGAGACCTCGGCCGGGGTATAGAACTGTCCCTTTGACTTTCCTGACTCGGTAGCGAAGTGACGCATGAGGTATTCGTAGGCATCGCCAAGAAGGTCGTCGCCCTCAGCATGGGAGCCACGGAAGTCGAGTTCCTGGAAGATAGTGACGAGCTTGGAGAGTCGGTCCTGCATCTCCTTGCCCTTGCCGAGCTTTTCCTCGTCATTGAAGTCAGCGAGATCGATGACCTTTTGCAAGTCGTTGGCTTCGGCAAGTTTTGCGATGATCTTGTTGACCTTGTCGCCGATCTCCTTGTCGCCCTTGAGCGCGATCATGTCGTCGAAGGAACCGCCGAGAGGGACCTGGATCAGCGAATTCGGATCGGTCTTGGCTTTATCCGAGACGTACTTCACGAACAGCATCGTCAGGATGTAGTCCTTGTACTGACTGGCGTCCATGCCACCGCGCAGCTCATCACAGCTCTTCCAAAGCGAGCTGTAAAGATCTGATTTCTTGAGCGCCACGGCCCGTACCCCTTGCGTTTGTTCCCGATTCAAATGAACTTGTGATGCGGCAGTCTCCAGCCACATACGGTAGCCATTTATTGTTGGTTTCAATCTACCCGGCGACCGAGACGGTGAGCGGCACCATCTCGGTCAGCACCGACTCAGAGGACCCGTGAGCGCGTTGCCGCTCGTTGTCGTCGTTCCTGTGCAGGGAGAGCGTCGAAGTCTCGCTACCTGCTCCCGAGGGATGCTCATAAACGACCCTTTGTGCCTGTGTCGAGATGGAAGACCGGGAGCCCTCCAAAATGTCATTTTCCACACTCGTCTGCACGACGGTCCCTCTGTCTCCGTGGTTGTGCAGATGGGTATTGGGCACTGGTTTTTCCGTACTCCTCTGCACTAGGGTCGTTTTTGCTTACTACTCCTCTGCACGGCGAGGGAGGTGGCGGAGTGGATGCGGAATCGGTGCCCCTTCGTGAGCCGGGCACGTTGACGATGCCGGATGTTCTATGGGATCGGGCTAAGTCGGTTTCGGCGGTGATCGCGCCCTTGGCTTCACATGCGGTTGTTGGCAGGGCAGCGGTTGATGCTGCCGCCGCGGCGTTGGGCATATCGCGACGCCAGGTGTACGTGCTGATCAGACGCCAACGCGACGGGTCTGGGTTGCTGACGGATTTGGTTCCTGGCCGTTCCTCCGGAGGGAAAGGAACAGCGCGTCTGTCAGAGGAGGTCGAGGACCTTGTCCGGGTGATGGTGCGGAAGCAGTTCCTGACCCGGCAGAAACGGACTTTGGCTGCGGTGTATCGGGATATTGCTGCGGCGTGCAGAGCACGGCAGCTTCCTGTCCCGGCCCGAAACACGGTGGAGCGGCGCATCCGGGAGTTGAACCCCGTTGAGGTAGGCCGGCGCAGGGGAGGCGCCGATGCGGTGCGGCCGTTGCAGTCTGCTGGGGACGAGGTGCCGGCGGTCGGCTCGATTCTGGAGCGGGTGCAGATCGACCACACTGTGATCGACGTGATCGTCGTGGACGAGCGGGAGCGGCGACCGATTGGTCGTCCGTATTTGACTGTCGCGATCGATGTTTACAGCCGGTGCATTGTTGGCATGGTGGTGACCCTGGAGGCGCCCTCGGCAGTGTCGGTCGGACTGTGCCTGGCGCATGCCGCCACCGACAAACGGCCGTGGCTTGAAGGTCTGGGTATTGAGGCGGGGTGGCCCATGTGCGGGAAGCCGCGACTGCTTTACCTGGATAATGCCAGCGAATTCAAGAGCGAGGCGCTCCGGCGGGGATGCGAGCAACACGGTATCGAGCTGGCCTACCGTCCGCTGGGCCGCCCTCATTATGGCGGGATCGTGGAACGCCTGATCGGCACCGCAATGAAGCAAATTCACGAACTTCCCGGGACCACTTTTTCCAACCCCAGCGAACGGGGCCGGTATGACTCGAACCGGAAGGCGGCGCTGACCCTGCGCGAGCTGGAGAAATGGATGACCCTTGCCGTCACTAACTACCACGGCACCATCCACAGCACGCTGGGGCAGACACCGGCTGGTCGGTGGGCGGAAGGGGTCGCGGCCACAGGTCTGCCAGCGGTGGCCTCGAACCCGACAGCGTTCCTGGTCGATTTCCTTCCCGTCGTGCGTCGTACCCTGACGCGGACGGGCTTCGTGATCGACCATGTCCACTATTTCTCAAATGCGCTGAAACCGTGGATCAGCCGGCGCGAGACGCTTGGGCCGTTCTTGATCCGCCGGGATCCCAGGGACATCAGCAGAATCTGGGTGTTGGAACCAGAGGGGGCTCACTATGTCGAGGTCCCTTACCGGACGATGGCTAACCCCTCCGTGAGCCTGTGGGAACACCGGCACGCCCTAGCGCGGCTACACGAGCGCGGCGTAGCGCAAGTGGATGAGGCGGCATTGTTCCGCACAATCGAGCAAATGCGAGAGATCGCGAACAGTGCCTTGAAGATTACCAAGCGCACGCGCCGCGAGGCCGAGCGCCGCAACGCATCGACGCCACGTCGGGCCGGGACACCCGCCCGGTTACTCCCGCCCGAAGCCGCTGCTGAGCAGGCACCGGACACGCCCGCGGATGCGGCCCAGGTGCCGGTCTTCGATCAAATCGAGCAGTGGTGACCATGCCTGAGTACGAGGCACCGGAGTTGTCCCACCTGCACCTGAGTGTGCGGGACGCGGCACGGTTGCCTGCGAACGAACGGGTTGAATTGATCCGGGCCGACCGGTGGATCGGCTACCCGCGCGCGGTGGAAGCGGTGGCCCGCCTGGAGTCCCTGCTGTCTTGGCCGGACAAACAGCGCATGCCGAACCTGTTGCTGATCGGGCCGACGAACAACGGCAAGTCGATGATCGTGGAAAAGTTCCGCCGGGGACACCCGCCCGTGGCCGAGCCAGAGCGGGAAAACGTTCCGGTGTTGTGCGTGCAGATGCCGTCTGAGCCTTCCGTGCTGCGCTTCTACATCGCGCTCCTGGCCGCGCTTGGGGCACCGCTTCAACCACGGCGGCGGCTGGCTGACGTGGAGCAGATCTTGCTGAAACTGCTGCGCTTGACGGGGGTGCGCATGCTCGTCATCGACGAGCTGCACAATGTCCTTGCCGGGCAGGGCAACAGCCGTCGGGAGTTCCTCAATCTCCTGCGGTTCCTGGGCAACGAGCTGCGCATCCCGATCGTCGGCGTCGGAACGCGGGAGGCATATCTTGCGGTTCGTTCCGATGATCAGCTGGAGAACCGGTTTGAACCCATCGTCCTTCCCTTGTGGAACGCGGGTGTGGACACTCTGTCGTTGTTGGCCAGCTTCGCGGCCGCCCTGCCGCTGCAGCGCCCCTCGGACATCGCTACCGCCGATATGGCGCAGTATTTACTCGCCCGAAGTGAGGGAACCATTGGCGAACTCGCCCGGCTCCTGACGACCGCGGCGATCGCTGCCGTGGAAAGCGGTGAAGAGCGTATCAATCGCCGCACTCTGGTTATGGCTGACTATGCAGGACCTACCGAACGGCGCCGCTTGTTTGAACGCGAACTGATGTGAGACCGCCGGAGCGCTGGCCCCTTCATCCGGCACCTGCAGCAACGGAATCTTTGTCCTCCTGGCTGCGGAGGACGGCGAGTAGCTACGGCATGTACTCCCACCAGCTGCTCGAACACGGACTCGGTCACCGGGAACTCAGCGACGCAGAGCTGGATCTGGACCCGCCAGGTCACCTGCTCGACGAGCTCGCCAAACGTACGGGCCTCGACCAGGACCGCGTACAGGCCATGACCATGGTCGGCTGGGTGCCATGGCTCTTCGACTCCCTCACCCCTGCACCCGATACTTACGAAACCTATGTGCACCAGTTCTCGGTACTCCTGCCACCGGCGCGGCGCCAAATCTATACACCGCGGAAGTGGCTGCCATGGCTCGCGGAAACCAGGGTGCTGCGGGGATGCCGCGAATGCCTGGAGTCCGGCGCGACGATACTGCTCTTCTGGCAACTGCCGCTCATGGCCAGCTGCCCGGTACACCGACACCGGCTCGAGACCTATGAAGGACACCCTGCGGACTACATCAAGTGGACAACTCCCACCCATGACCAGCGGGAACTCCCGGAGTCATTGACCCTGATGGACCGGCGCACCTGGCAGGCAATAACAACAGGATCCGTCGACCTGCCCCGGCGCTCGGTTCACGCCGGAGTCTGGTTCCGGCTGCTGCGGACCCTCCTGGACGAACTCAGCACGGCACAGGGACGATACGGCCGGCAACTAGAGGACGTGCGCCGGGTCTGGGACCACTGCGGCCACCCGTTCCGGGCCGGCCTGCACTCATGGCAACCGTTTGAGACCCTCCACTGGACCAGGCAGCAGCAACTGCTCGAAGCCGCTGCCGCCGCGATGGAAATGGTCGAGGGCGACTCCCTGACCGCCCTGGGTACCTCCGGGTACCTTCTGCGTTCCGAACCGAAGGCACCGATCAGCAGTGGGACCCCGCCCGGATCACCGACAGCTCGCGCGGGCACGCAGAAGCAGCCGACACTGGACGAGCTATGGAATCAGGTGACGGCTACCCGGGATGCGTGCATCGCAGCAGCCAAAACGGATCCAGTGGTCGCGAAGCACCTCTTCGACTTCGCACGCTACGGGTGCCGCAGTCAGGAATCCGTCCGCGGTCTTCGGGACACCTTCGCCGAGCTTGGGATACCCCTTGACTTCCTGTCACAAACAGAAGGAGGACAGCCCTTTGACTGACGTAGAATAAGTAACGGCTTAAGTGACATATTCTGATTTCGAACCAGATTGAAAACTCGGTGTCACTTAAACGAACGTATAAATGACGAAGGGTAAATGCTGTGTTGGTCGGATATGCGCGGGTCTCCAAGGCCGACGGATCTCAGAGCACTGACATGCAGAGAGATGCTCTTCTGGCCGCCGGCGTCAGGCCCGGACAGCTGTATGAGGACAAAGCCTCAGGTAAGAAGGACGACCGACCCCAGCTGGCCGCCTGCCTGAAGGCGTTGCGCGACAACGAGGACACTCTGGTGGTGTGGAAGCTGGACCGGCTCGGCCGGGACCTGAGGCATCTGGTCAACATCGTCCACGACCTGACCGAACGCAGCATTGGGCTGAAAGTCCTCACCGGGCAGGGCGCAGCCATCGACACCACCACCGCGTCCGGGAAGCTGGTCTTCGGGATCTTCGCAGCCCTGGCCGAATTCGAACGCGAACTTATCTCCGAACGCACTCTCGCCGGGCTTGCCTCCGCGCGTGCCCGGGGCCGCAACGGCGGACGCCCCTACAAAATGACGCCCGCGAAACTCCGCCTTGCCCTGGCATCCATGGGCAAGCCCGGCACGAAAGTAGGGGAGCTCTGCAAGGAGCTGGGGATTACGCGGCAGACTCTCTACCGGCACGTCTCACCGGCCGGGGAACTGCGCCCGGATGGGGCAAAGCTCATTTCCAGGAACCAGAGGTTCCCCGCTGGTTAGACTGCCGGCAGGTCGAGTTGGACCGGGCGGGTTTGGCTTCCCCCGACGCTATTATTCGGAATGTGCGTGGCCTTGCAGGGCTGCTGGCAGGAGGGGCGTGCGGGTTGTGGATCCGACAATGGGGGTGCTGAACCTGACGTTCGCGGTGACGGTGGGCCTGGTGTCTGATGTTTGTCGTCTACGCCATCCTTTCCGCCGGGCTTCTGGCGGTGGCGGGGGCCGCCCGACTGGCGAACTTGATCTTTACAGCTCTTTGGCAGGGATTCTCCCGGAGGGCAGCCACGTGTGTGGAGCCGGTCTGCCTCAGGTGACCGAACGCTGCTGAGCACAGCTGGCCGGCGGTTGCAGTGGGGATCTAGCGCGGATGATCTCCAGTGCGTCCATATCCGGTAGCCTGCCGGTGCCTGTGAAGGCGTCCAGAGTCCGGAACAAGCCCATACCCCGGTACGGCCCGCTCACCAGCCGCGGGGGCTGAGCCCGTCAAGCCGAGGAGCCGCAGTCATTGCTAGCAGCTACATTGACTTCGCGCGCACCGGTGGTAGCCGGGCCGTCATGTGGAAAGCCTGGACCGGATTTGAACGCTGAATGCCTTGGGCGGCGACCATTTTGTTCCGGTAGGGACTGCGGGTCAGCTGAGGGGGAAGGTTTCGATGACTGGCCGGTTTCCTCGGCCCGGACCGGTTGGGGGTTGTGACGGGGTGAGGGTTTGGCGCAGTTCGGTCCAGAATTGGGTTGCCGTCGCGGGCATGCGCTGGGTGAGGATTTTTTGGGTGACGAGTGCTTCTGCCCAGTTCTGGACGAGGTCGTGGTGGAAGATGAACTCTTCAAGCGCAGTACCGTGGGGAAGAGTGAGTTCAGCATGGTGGGGGCCGGGGTGCAGGTGGTCGATGGCCCTCAGCAGGGATTCGAGGGTCCGCCGTGCTGTTTCGGGGCCGCGGGTCTGTTCGGGCAAGGTGCCTTTGGTTTTTGCTGTGTCGATCTCTGCGCGCAGGGATCTCGTGTAGCGGGCCCAGGCCCGGGCGTGATCGGGGTGGACCCTCAAGCTGCCTTGATCGCCGGGCGTTATTGCTGTGCCGTGGATGAAGTATCGTTCTCGGCCGGCGTGTTTGGCCGAGTACATTGCCTTGTCGGCGCGCTCCAGCAGCTCTTCGGGGTCTTCCAGCCCGGAGCCGATGGCTATCCCGATGCTGGCGGTGACCTTCAGCTCGGTTCCCGCGACATGGACCGGTGCGGCGATGGCCTCCATGATGCGCCGGGCCATGGGCCCTGCGGTATCGGTCCCGGCGGCGGGGAGCAGGAGTGTGAACTCGTCCCCGCCCGTGCGGGCCGCGGTGTCCCCGGCCCTGATGCAGGCCTGGAGTCGCCGTCCCAGCTCTGCCAATAGCCGGTCACCGGCGGCGTGGCCGTGAGAGTCGTTGACGGGTTTGAACCCGTCAATATCGATGCAGAAGACGAGTAAAGGTTGTGTGCCCGCGGCGCTGGCGGCGACGGCCTGGCTCAGCCTTTCGTGGAGCAGCGTCCTGTTCGCGAGCCCGGTCAACGGGTCATGGAGCGCCTGGCGGGCCAGACGGTCCAGAAGAAGGCGTTCCTCCGTCCTGGCGTGTTCATGGATTCTCCAGTGCAGGGTGCTCGTGAGACAGATGGCGAGGAACAATCCGCTGAGGAAAGGCGTCCACTGCAGGGGCGCCGCCGTGGCCGCGGGATGGTTGTAGAGGTGTCCCGGGGCGAAGAAACCGAGAACACGCTCGTGCGCCACGACTATCACGGATGCTGTCGCGATCGGCGCCCAGTCTTCGTAAAGTGCGACTACCGGGACCATGATGAAGAACAGAAAATGTGCCTCCGTGGTCCCGGAGACGTTCACGGCCGTGGCCGCGAGGACCATCAGCGAAGCGGCGCTCAGCGAGCTGCTGAGCCGCCGGCCGCAAGGGGCCTTCCATGCTGTGATGGCCACCACCGCCGGGATGGCACCGGAAACGAGCGCATCGAGTGAGGGTAAGCCCTGGAGAGCCGCGAACACGCTCACGCCCAACGATGAGGCCAGGGCGAAAAAGACGATCAGGCGATGCCGAAAAGCCCACGCGGCAGGAGAAAGCAGGGAACCACGCGGAAAGATCGTGCCTGCAGAACGAAGCCACTGCGATGTCACCGTCGACGCCCCCATCCCGGACCGAATGAATGCCCGCGCCGCTAACAGGACCGGGGCCCTAACCGCCGGGCCCCGGGGGGACCGGGTACGTCATCCTCTCACGCGGGTCCCCTTTACGGGACCATGGCAGGTCATTTCGACACGATTCCCGGAACCGCGGGCAATGACGGTGCCTGCCCGGATTCCTCCCGGCCAGGACGGCGCGTTTCCTGATCCGGGCCCGAGAACCGCCGCCAGATCCCCGTGCCGGGAACCCCTTGCCGGGACCTCAGAGCCGCCGGCCAATGCCGTCGGGGGCACTCCCGCGGTCCGGAAGGCCCCGTGCCGGTCACTACAACCCAGCTGCGCCCGGCTTGCGGTCCGGAATGATTAAGGACACGAAGTGCATCCCGCGCGGACGTGGCTGAGCCGATGATGGGCAGGGCCGAGGATCAGCCGAGAGTTGCGCCGCCGTCGGTCCGCTGGCAGGCATTCGGGTCGGGCCCGTCGGCCGCCGGGGCGGCCGGATCTGTGAGGGGCGGTTCACCCTCTTCGCGCTCGGGGGTGAATTTTCCGGCGCGGTAGCTGAGCCAGTACCCGCGGGCCGGGCTGTACGTCGAGGGCCGGTGGCTGACCCAGGTACGGTCCCCGTCCCGTGGCGGACGCCACGCCCGGGGCCTGGCTGTGGCCGCGCGTTCGGCGGCCTCGGGCCTCGGGTCCGGGGCCGACGCCGGGACTGGGGTTTGCGGGGGCGGAGTAACGGGGAGCATTCAGTGCCCCGGCTCAGATGCCGGCCATGCGGGGCCGGGGTAGACGGCGCCGTCAGCGGCGTCCATGACCTCAACCGCTGGCAGGTGTGCCGCCGCAGCCCTGTCGCCGGCCGGTGTCCCCCCGATCACAGCCGTGGTCATAGCCGAAGGCGCGCCGGCGAAGTCCCCTCCGCCCGGGAGCGAGGAATCGTCCCGCACAGGTGCTTCCTCACCGGAGAGGAGCCCGATAGCGCCCACAATCTCCTTCGACTCCACGGACGACCCCGCGGGGCCATGGACGGGTGCCGGATCCCGGAAGGCGCCGGGCACCAGCGCCAGGGTCCGGATGGCCTGAAGGTGTTCGGCCAGTGCTGTCTCCGGATCTTCCGGATGAGCGGCGCATTGTCTGCGGAGCGCATCCCTGGCGCGGGCCTGGCGGGGATCGGTCCCTGAGAGGACCTCCGCGATGATGCCGGCGGCCTGTTCGCGTATCTCCGCGAGATGCACCCGAGCGGGCCTCCTGGCCTCAGGAGCAGAAAGTTTTTCGTTTCCGGTCCGTGTCGGCAGCGCCACTGGCTGGATCGGCATTGGCTTCTCCTTTGCTCAACAGCGCCCGGGCGTGATATTCCGGACGGTAGACGGAACCTCGATGGACAAATTTTACAGCGGTACCGACCGGTCTGTCCCGGGTCGGGTGGTATTTTTGAATCATGGATTCCCATACCGGGCCCCTGCGGCCCACCCCTGAAACCTCGGCCGATGACCTGCCCGCCCCCGGCGTCTTGGCTACCGCCCGAAGCGCCGACGTCCGGGGAACCGGAGCGGCGGGCGCACCACCGGCGGGCCCGGATGCCGAAGAGAGGATTCTGGCAGCGGCGTATGGACTCTTCTCCCGCAGGGGGATCCGGGATGTGGGAGTCACCGAACTCATCGACACTGCGGGGGTAGCCAAGGCCACGTTCTACCGACACTTCCGGTCCAAGGACGACGTGGTCCTGGCCTTCCTGGCCCGCCGCGACCAGCTTTGGACCCTAGAGCAGATCATCGCCGGGGCACGGGCCCGCGGAACCACCCCCACGCAACAGTTACTGGCAATCTTTGATGTCTTCGCCGACTGGTTCGCCCGCGAGGACTTCGAAGCCTGCACGTTCATAAACGTTCTGCTGGAAATGGGCTCCGGACACCGGCTCGGGCGGGCCAGCATCGACTACCTTGCCCGGATCCGCGGACACGTCCGGGCGCTGGCCGAGGAAGCCGGCCTGGACCGGGCCGATGAGTTCGCCCGGTCCTGGCACATCCTGATGAAAGGATCCATCATTTCCGCGGCCGAAGGAGACGCCGATGCCGCGGCCCGCGCCCGCCAAATGGCCGGCTGGCTCATCGAACACCACCAGCCCTAGCGGCCCGGCCCGCAGAAAGAAACCGGCAATCGGTGAGGAAGGTATTCGCTGTTCTCAGACTGAAAGGCTTCCGTCATAGTGATTGCTCCCGGGACCTTTGGTCCTTTGGCGCTGCCCGCCGCGAACGGCGGCTTCAGGGCCATGAAATACCGGGGCCGATTGCGCAGCTTGCCTCGATGACCGTATGCCGTTCAGTAACGGGGAGGTGTCACCGGTCCGGAAAGTATCGATCCGGTTCTAACGGATGGATCCGTCGTGGGGCCGCAGCCGGACGACGGTTTCGGCCGCTCCCGGTCCTGGCAGGCGACTGTCTCCGGCGGCGTCGGCAGGGACGGGCCGAGCACCAGGCGGCAGCAGCCCGGCGGTCCGCGGTGCATGGATGAAACCCGTCGCGCGGGGACGCTGTCCGGCAGGCGGACCAAGGCCAAGAGTGCCAGTGAAAAAATCCTCCCTGCAGCGGGTCAGACCGGTCAGTCCCGTTGTAGGCTTCTGCTACGGTCGTCAGCCCTCGCGTCCCAGGAAATCTGGAAGACGTCAGCGGATGACCGGCTTTGTGTTCCGGGCTCAGCCGGAACCGGGGAACAAAAGGAATAGCCAATGTCGATAGAGCCATCGTCTTTTCCAGAACACACCGATACGGCAGATGAGGTGGAACCGGAGGACGACCCGCCCTGTGGTGGGGCGTCCGGTATACGCCGTCAGGCGGCCGAGATCATCGATGCGGTGCTGTCCGCTTCCGAGCCGGAGCGCGCTGAGGTCCGGGATCAGCTGCGCCGGTGCCTGGCGGCCCATCCGGGCCGGCCGGAGGCGGCGCTCGTGGAGCACCTGCTCGCTTTGAGATCCTTGACCGGGTTTCCTGCTGGAATATCGGACCTACCGTTGCCGGGCGGCGCAACGCCGCCGCAGCCACTGGACGCAATCCCGTCCCAGCAGATGGAGGAGAACGTCAGATCGAGGATCGAGGCGGTCCTGCAGGGCCGGATGCTGGTGACAGCCTTCCAGCCGATCTCTGACCTCTCCAGTCGGGGAGTCGTGGGTGTCCAGGCTTTAACACGCTTCCTCAGCGACGGCCGCGATGAGGCCGCGGGCTGGTTCGCCGAAGCCAGGGACCAGGACTTGGAAAGCGATCTGGAATTTGCGGCCATGGAATCGGCCCTCACCGCCGCCAGGCTCCTCCCGGACCACCTTTACGTGGCACTGAAACTCTCCGCGGCCACCTGCCTGGACCCGCTCCTTCCGGGAGTCCTGGAGGAATCAGCGATTGCTCCAGGGCGGCTGGTCCTGGAACTCACCGAGGCTATGACCCGGGAACAACCCGCCGCTCTGGTTAAGGCATTGGCTCCATTGCGCAGGAGCGGGGTCCGGCTCGGAATTGATCACGCCGGATCCTACTTCACGTCGATCCGCCATATCAGGGAACTTGAACCGGACATCATCAAACTGGACCGTACCCTGGTAGCCGGAATTGATACGGATCCGCTCCGTTCCTCACTGGCTGAGGCCATGATCGGGTTCGCCCGCCACATCGATGCCGTCGTGACCGCAGAGGGAATCGAAACACCCGAAGAACTGTCAGCCGTCACCGGTCTCGGAGCGACAGCCGGCCAGGGCTATTTGCTGGGTGCGCCCACCATCCGCCCCGGGGATTGGAGCAACTGGACCCCCGCAGAGGACCTTCAGGGGCCCATCGTTTCCGGCACCGGATACCGTCGGCGGGGCTCCGAGACTGGCACCGGAACCCTGGACGTCCCCATCCCGAAGGCCCGGCAGGGTTCATAGTTTCCGCACCGTCTGCACGAACAGCGACGGACCGAGGGCCGAAGATTGCCGTGTCCGCGATCTGCATCCGGCCCGAAGGCTTCACGCGGTCGTCCGGTTCCCTGGACGCCGGGACGGGCCGGGCAGTTCCCGGGGCCGCGCTGGTTCTTCCGTGTTCTATTAGCTCTGGGATTTTGCTATGGCGGGGTTGAGCTCCCTGATCCGCTGTGCGGCATCGGTTTCGGCCGTGGGCAGGTCTTCGGCGGGGACGGGGCGGGAGAAGTAGTACCCCTGGAGGGAGTCGCAGCCGAGGCCGAGCAGGTGCAGTGCCTGGGCCGGGGTTTCCACGCCCTCGGCGGTGATGCGGAGTCCGAGATGGTGGGCCATGGCCGTCATGGAGCTTAGGATCGGCAGACTCTCGTTCCCGGTGATGATGACGGAGACGAACGAGCGGTCGATTTTGAGGATGTCGACGGGAAGGTCCTGGAGCCTGCCGAGGGAGGAATAGCCGGTGCCGAAGTCGTCGAGGGCAACCCGGATTCCGTGACCGCGCAGCAGGGTCAGCTGGGCGGTGATGTGCGGTGCGGGGTCCAGGAAGACACTTTCGGTGACCTCCAGGATCAGCTGGTCCGCCCGGACTCCGGTAGCGGCCAGGGTCTCCAGGACGGTGCGGGCGTAACCGGGTTCGCGCAGCTGCACGGCGGAGACATTCACCGCTGCGCGGCGTTCCTGGTCCCGTTCGAGCCATGGCCGTAACCGGGCGCAGGTCTGGGTGAGGACTTCCTGCCCGATCGCGTTAATCAGCCCGGTACTTTCGGCCGCGGGGATGAAGTCCGAGGGCGGGACGAGACCTTCTGGCCGGTCCCAGCGGACCAGGGCCTCGACCTGGGTGACCCGGGCCGATACGGCGCTGACGACGGGTTGGAAGTGCACCGTGATTTCTTCGCGGTCAATGGCGCGGCGGAGGCCGGTTTCGAGCTCGTTGCGGGCCAGCAGGGCGGTCATCATGTCCGGGTGGAATCGCTGGTAGCGGTTCTTTCCCGCCGCCTTGGCGACATACATGGCAATGTCGGCCCGCCGCAGCAGGTCCGGGGCCTGGAGGCCGGTGTCGGCGCTGATCAAGCCGAGGCTGATGCTGGGGTGGAGTTCATGCCCGTGCAGGGTCATGGGCAGGTTCGCCGCGGCGACGGCACGGGCCGCCACGGCGTCGGGATCGGCCGTGGAGGTCAGGAGGATGACGAATTCGTCGCCGCCGAGCCGGGCAACGGTATCGGCCGGGCCGACGCACCGGCGCAGGCGGCTCCCGACTTCGGTCAGCATCTCGTCACCGGCCTGGTGGCCAAGGACGTCGTTGACTTCCTTGAAGTTATCCAGGTCCAGGAGCAGCACATGGATACCGTCGCGTTCCGGTGCGGTCAGTGCTTTTTCGAGGCGTTCACGGAACAGTGCACGGTTGGGAAGGCCCGTGAGGTGGTCCCTGAACGCGAGGAGTTTCAGTTCCTCGGTCTGCCGGGCGACGTCTTCCAGCGCCGTTTTGGCCTGGTCCTGGGCCTCTTTGCGGGCGCTGATGTCCCGGAAGCTCCAGACGCGCCCGACGATGGCATTGGCGACCCGCTGTGGCCGGGAGTACCGTTCAAAGGTCCGGCCGTCGCGGAAGTGGAGTGAGTCAAGGCTCTCGGCAGCGGGGTCCGCGTAGAGTTCCCGGACCTTTGCCACGAATGATTCCGCATCGGTGAGCTGGTCCAGGACGAAATCCATGACCTTTCCGTCGTCGTGGGATGCCAGCAGATCGGCAGGGATTCCCCACATCGTGGCAAAGCGTTCGTTGGACCCGGCGATTCTCCCGCCGGAGGTCACGACCAGGATTCCGTCTGCGGTGGATTCAAGGGTTGCGCTGACCATCGAGAGGGCCTCGCGCAGGGCCGCGTCGCTGCGTTTGCGTTCGGTCACGTCCCGGATCGATGCCACAATCCCGGAGTGGCCGGGACCGGGCAGGGGTGAGAAGTTAATCTCCATCGGGAATTCCGTGCCGTCGCGGCGCAGTCCGAACAGATCAAGATCCGTCCCCGCCTGCCGCACGCCCGGATCGGTCGCAAAAACGTCCCGGAGATCTTCGTTGCATCCCTGGAACCTGCCCGGCAGCAAGGTCCGGTAATGGCGGCCCAACAACCAGTGCCGGCGGTAACCGAACAGGGCTTCGGCAGCGGCGTTGAGGTAGGCAATCGTGCCCTGTTCGCCGATGACGACCAGCGCATCCGGGCCATGCTCCGCGAGATCAGCGAACGGAGCGCGAAGCAGATCCGCATGTGGCCCGGTTGTTCGGGGCTGCGCCGTCATCGTCCCGGCCCCGCCCAAGCCGTGATCAGCAGCCGCATCATGCTCTCCTGCCCACATTAATGAGACTCCCGCTACCTGGAAAGAACTCGCTTCCGGCCGGCGGCGCCATCGCAGGAACAGGGGAGCTGATCTCCGGCACAACGCAAGGGGTGTCGCGGCGGACCGCGCCTGACACGCCGGTGTAAGGGACAGCCGGACGGGCCCTGGGGCTGAGATCGGTGATCAGTGCTGTTCCCGCGCTTTCGCGCACGTCACGGATTCCGGCTATGGCGGCCGGCTTGTCGTCGAAGCTTCGTGATACGGCAACGACCATCCCGTCGGGGCCTTTCAAGCGGAACCGGTACCGTGATTCCGCGTCGAGAAAAAGCTCGAACATACCCGCCATTGGTTATCCCCCTCGGGGACCTCCGCCCCCTGCTGCGCTTTTCGCGCCGGGCGCTGACGACGAACCGGTTTCGGCTCCGCTGAGGCCCGGCACCCCCCAATCCGTCGGATTGCCGATGTTTCCCGAAGGGTCACTCATGAATCATGAATGACTCTCAAAGTCAATTGGTCGTTGCAACATGCCGGGGTGGTGTCATGCTGCGGCGGCGATCAGTTGGCGCATGCGTTGTTTGGGTGTTTCGAGGTTCAGTGTTGGGCGGGGCCGGTTGTTGAGTTTGTCAGCGATGGCCTCGAGGTCCTCGGCGGTGAAGGTTGAGAGGTCTGAGCCTTTCTCGAACCAGTGCCGCAGCAGCCGGTTGGTGTTCTCGTTGGTCCCGCGCTGCCATGGTGAGTGCGGGTCGCAGAAGTAGACCCCCGCGTCCAGGGCCATCTGGATGCGGGGGTACTGGACCATCTCGGAGCCCCGGTCCCAGGTCACGGTTTTGACCAGCTGGTCCGGGAGCCGGCGCATCTGGGCGATCATCGCGTCGGCGACTTCCTGTGCGGTATGCCGTCCGGGCAGGTGCAGCAGAAGCGTGTATCGGGTGCTGCGCTCGACCAGGGTGCCGATAGCGCTGCGGCCGTCCTTGCCGATGATCAAATCGCCTTCCCAATGCCCTGGCACCGCCCGGTCGTCAACTTCGGCAGGTCTCTCTGAGATCTTGGGAGCATCCCTGTAGTGCTGGCCTGCGTTTCCCCGGGGCCGCTCACCGCGGGGTGTTCGCTTGCTCCTGCTGGTACTTAGGCAACGGTAGAGATCCTTGCGCAGCTCGCCCCGTCCCTGGACATAGAGGCTCTGATAGATCGATTCATGACTGACCTGCATGCTCTCATCGTGACCGAAGGTTTGCTTCAGAACCAAGGACACCAGTTTCGGAGACCAACCATCATCCATGGCATCCTCGACGTATTTGGCCAGATCAGGGTTCTGAAGCCTGAACGCTTTAGGCCGCCGGGCACGCTCATGAGTGCGGATCTGCGCCACATCGGCCTGGTACGTCCCATCCTCACCCCGGTTCCGCCGGATTTCCCGCCAGACTACCGACCTGTCCCGGCCGATTTCCCGGGCGATCACCGCGGCCCTGGCGCCCTCCCGGACCCGAATCATGATCACCGCCCGATCCACCAAATCAAGCCGGTTGGACCCGGGCCGCACAGCCGGCACCGGACCGGCTTCAAGGCCTCCATCAACTCCCATACGCATCCGCATGCCGCCAGCCTTACCCATCCAGCCCTGGGTGGTACTGCGCCACACTCCTATCCGGGCAGAAGCCTCCTTAACCGAGACCCCCTGCCGGATCAGGGAGAAAAACTCATCCTTCAGCGCATCGGGCGCCCGATAACCACTCGGCATCACAACCTCCAAAAATCAGAATGTTGCAACGACCGTATGATTTTGCGACTTCATTGCCCCGGGCAAGTGACTTTATCCACACTTGGGGAAAACTTGTGCCAAAACAGCGCAAAGTCGAGCTGAAGTCTGGTAGCCATCCGGGAGACTCTGCAAACGTTCGGGTTATGGATGGCCACTTGTGGATACGGGCCGGCACTGGCTGACCTTCTTTCGAAGTCCACGCCCAACAGGCACGGGAGCTGTCCAACCATGTCTGACGTATTCGGAGACCAAACCAGCATCTGCGCTACGGCGGCGGAACCCGGCTTGTGCGGTGGGGGGCCGGCTTGGGCCGGGCACGAGAGATTGCCGCCTCCGGCGTCCTTGAACATGTCCGGTAGGTCAGGTCGGGCCGGTCTGTCGGGTACGTCCGGCTCGGGGGTCCTAGGCCTGAAGCAGGTCTGCCGGGTCGGTGCTGGGCCGTCCCAGCAGGTAGCCTTGGGCGGCGGTGATGCCAAGTTCCCGGGCAGCGTCCAGGTCAAAGGAGGTTTCGACGCCTTCGGCCACGGTCGCGGCACCGAGATCTCCTGCGAGGGCGACGAACGCCCGGGCCGCGCTGCGGCGGGAGTGGTCGGTGGCCATGCCGTGAATGAGGGAGCGGTCAATTTTGATCACGTCGGGTTCCAGTTCCACGATGTGGTGCAAGGAGGCGTATCCGGCGCCGGCGTCGTCGATGGCCAGGCGCACCCCCTGTTCGCGCAGGGGTGCCAGGCTGCGTCTGAGGGCTTCGTAGCATTGCACGGCGACGGTCTCGGTGACTTCAAGGACAATCCTGCTCAGATCTATCCGGGCCCAGAGGTCTGCACGGGCGGACAGCTCGAAAACCCCGGCCGGGCTCAGGTTCACCGCGAGATACTGCCCGGCGACCAACCGGGGAAGGACCGCGACCGCGTGCCGCACGGCAAGGGCCTCAAGCTCCACCCCGAGTCCGACGGTGTGGGCGGTCCGGAAGACGATATCCGGAGCGCCGACCGGGAACCGGGATAACGCCTCCACACCAAGGCGCCGGCCATCGCGCAGGCTGATGACCGGCTGGTAGGCGATCGTGACTGCTTCCGCTGCCAGGATCCCGGCAATGGGAGCCCGCTCCCGGGCCAGTCGTTGCTGGCTGTCGAGTTCCTCGACCAGTAGTTCGGCGAGCATGGACATGAAGCCCACATCGCGGGCGCTCAGGGACTCGGCATTATGTCCCAGACAGCAGAAGGTGCCATACAGGCTCCCGTCCGAGAGCCGCAAGGGAACACCGATGTAGCTGCCGATGCGCCGTTCGAGGGTGGTGTCCAGGGCGCACACCAGCGGTTCGGCCAGACTGTCCGGTACGGCATGAGGAATGTCCCCGGCAACCATTTTCTGGCAGTAGGTAGTGGGCAGGTCAGGTCCGTCGCCAAGGATGATGCCGAAGGATTCCGCCTCGCCGTCCGCGGCCCGGTAGATCTGCTTGCCGGCGGTGAACTCCGAGAGGAATGAGACATCCATCTGAAGATGCGTCCGCGCCAGCTCCAGAACCCGTTCGATCTTCAGATCGGCCAGGCCGGTGAGGGCCCCGCCGGATGGTGCAAGTACCTCGGTGTTCATACGCGGCCCCCCCCGACCAGTGACGGACGCCTCGGAAAAGCGCCCCGATGCGGCCACCCTAGCCCATTCCGCATGGATCCAACAGCACCCCGGCGGCCGTGGTGGTCACCGCATCACCTGACCAAATCTTTTACACCGGCACCGTGTCCGACCATGCTGTGCGCCGGGGACCCGTGGAGCCGATACCGTAGCCTCACCCCGTGGCGGTGCCGATAGAAGCGTCAACCGGGCGGGCGCGCGGTGTAACGCTCACTTTCCGCCACGGCTTGCCTGTAACTCTTGATAATGCCGTGGCCTTCCCCATGGCCTAACCCTGAAATTTCACGTTCGCCTGCCGGCAGGACCAGCCGGAGCGTCTCGCCGGCGGTTTTCTTACCCAGGGAAATGCCCTGGATGGAGCCGTGAGGCACATCAAGGACGAGACCCGCACTGGCGTCGCCGTCCCCGAAGACCAGGAAACGCGTGCCCGTCAGGACGACATACCCTCGATGATCCCCGAGTTGTCCGTGGCCGACGGCGCGGACGGATTCATTCCTGCCCAGTACACCGACCACGTTGCGCCGTTCCTTCACCTCGCCCAAGACGAGACCTGCCCTCGCCGCGGCGGACAGCAGCCCGTGGTAATACACGACCCCCTCCGGCAGCTTCTCCTCAATGCCGAGAAGGTGCTCCAAGTGCCCGGTCCCCTGATCATCCGCGGTCCACGAAATTTCCGTTCCCCTGGCAGAGGCCGAAGCGGAGCCGGTCAACCGCGCCGCCCTGCGCCGCCAAAACAGGGAACGCGGCACACGAACACAGACCTCTGCCACCCCGCCGTCCTCAGGGCTGAACCCGGCATCGGCGGCGGCCCGAATCACGAGCCGCAACGCCGCTTCGACGTCCCCAAGTACCGTCCAGCGGACCAACACCGCAACCGCCATCTGTTCCCCCAACCTACGCTCGCCCCACAGCGCGGGACAAGGAACGGGAGACCGGACGCTTACCCTCCCGATGACCGAACCCAGGGGAAACGACCCTACTCCCTGCAAATCCAAGAACCGAAACAGATAAGCACCCCATCCCGCCATCCCCCACTCCACCAGAGACACATGCCGAAATGATCTTTCTGACCCTAGCCGCCAGGCCATTCGCTGACTAGATCCAGGACAAGACCGCCTTGTCCAGAACCGAGAGTTCGCCCATTCGCAAAGGACTTTCGACATTCCATGCAGACAACTTCGGAAAATGGAAACACCAAGCAGTAATCCGCGATGCGGCGCCCTGGTGTCGTCAGGGCCCCGCGAGTCAGAAAACTCACTCGGGCGCTCCCGCTCGGACAAGCAGTGCAGGCGACTTCTGACATTCCGTGCAGACGACTTCTGAAACTGACAGAGGCGTCCCCTTCGGCGCTCATGCGCAGCGGCAGAACTCGACTACGGAACCTTCGGGGAGATTATTTGGCAGAATCCCGAGAGAGATGAGTTTCGCGGGGCCCACGGGGACGCACGACGGTGGTCCCCGAGTGAAATAGTGTTGAACTCAAAGACAGGCGTTGGCATGGGGGAGCAGCACCGCTAGACCGAGCAAAGGAACCCCATTGGCCCGCAAAGTTCATGTTCAACTGATAGATGACATTTCAGGCGAAGACGCCCAGGAGTCTGTCCGATTTGCCCTCGATGGCGTCGAATACGAAATCGACCTGGCCGAAGAGAACGCAGCGATGCTGCGCAGAGCGCTGGAGCCGTACATTGCCCGCGGCCGGCGTATTCGGGGCTCCTCAGCCGGCCGGAGCGGCGGGAACACGACCTCCAACCGGGAACAGACGCAGCGGATCCGGGAATGGGCCGAGGCGAACGGCCACAACCCCAGCGCCCGCGGCCGCATTAGCCAGGACATCAAGAAGGCCTACGACGAGGCCCACTAAGCGGACCTCCGGCCTGACTATCCCTTGGCTGAGCCGCAGCCGACCGAGCAAGGGGTGTGGGGCTGCATCGGTTCGCCGGGCCAGGGGAGTTGCAGCTGTGAACCTCGATGTTGTCAGCGTGCGGGAGCGTCGATAGAACGTCGAGCGAGACATTCCGGGGTATCGGGCAATCTGGGTAGCCGGTTTGCTTCCTGGGACTGATGAGTCTTGCCGGCCATTTCGCAGGCGCGTTCAGGAAGAATCTGTCTGATGCCCTGCAGATGAGCCTCCGTGTGGTGAAATCCCCTGTGAAGGCCAGAACCTCTGGCCGCTGAGGGTTGGGGGACCATGCTGCTGACTGCAATGCTCGATGGGAGTCGGGTCTACGCCCCAACGTTCACCGCTGAAGCGTGGGCGGAGCTTCAGCGGTCAGAGGACCGCAAACGGATGGTCATGCCGGTCTGTAACGTACGTGCCGTCGCCAAGACCCGCGGACCCCTCACCCGCTATTTTGCGCATCACAGGAAGCGCGACTGCGAGGTAGACCATGGCGGAGAATCACCTCAACATCTGGCCATGAAGGAAGCTTTGAAGCTCGGCATTGACCGGGTGCCTGGTTGGCACGCGATCGTCGAACACCCTCACCCGTCCCGGGAATGGATTATCGACGTCTTGGCCGAGTCTGATGACTTCTCTAGGCGAGTCGCATTCGAGGTGCAGCTGTCATCCCAGACGCCGGAGAACTACTTTGCACGGTCCCAGCGCTACTTCGACAGCGGAGCGTTTCCGGTCTGGCTCATCCCACGGCAGCTCGAGTACCACGAGACAAAGGTTCCAGTAGTGGTGACGGGCTTTGGTAAGACGTCCGAGGTTCCGGATGACCCCTCTGAACTGCTTGCTCTGCCTGCGGACCAAGATTTTGTCATGACCGGAGGCAGTGTTGGTGTCTTCGTTGAGGCACTGCTCCGGCAGGGGCCGTCCTGGATACACGGAACCCCGAATGCCCAGGCGGAGGCTCGAAGGGCCGTTGCTGAGGCTGTGGCCGTCGCTGCAGAAGCCGAGCGCATGAAGCAGGTAGCAATCAAGCAGCAAATCGAGGCGATGAACGACCTTTCCGCTTCTCCCGAATCGGCTTTCGGGCGCCACACCGTGCGCACCCGAATGGATATTTATCTCTGGGGCAGTCTCACCTGCTGTTGGGGGTGCGGAGAACCGATGCTGGTCTGGGATGCACGCACGTGGGCCTGGGGCGGCGGCATACCTGCACTCAAATTAAAAGCTGCGGTCGATCAGAAGCGACTCGAGAACCACCCAGAGGTTCACCGCGCGGTGGATCAGTGGATTCGGGCGGCAAAGCCCGATGTCCCGAAAGCAGCCATCAAAAAGAGGCACACCAAGGCGAGCGGCCGGCTCTACAGCGCGTTCGTCTGTCCATATTGCGACAGCACGATGGGCCAATTTTTCATCGCAGCCATCCGTCCGGAAAAGTGGTCAGTCTTAGGCAACCCCGGCGCCGTACCGCCGCTGCTCCCTGCAGCCGTCCCCCCGCCGGTCCCCGCAGCCGTCTCTCCGCTGGCCCCCGCAGCCGTACCGGCCACCAAAATCTCTGCGGCAACCAGTTCGCCTGCGCTCTCACGATGCCGTATCCACGAGATTCCAAGGGAAGAATGCGATTGGTGCCAGAAGCGGCCCTCGCCGCGCTTGGGGCGGCGATACTGAGTCTCCGTTTTCAACGATGCCAGCCGGTGTCGTGAGCGAATCTGTGGAATCGCGGAAGCGAAGAGGCTAGCCGTTCTGTCCGACCGGAAGGGCTTGGGACCGTCTGTAGAACGTCGCGCGGGACATGCCGAGATCGCGGGCAACCTGAGCAGCAGGCGCGCCGCCTTCGACCAGGCGCACCGCGCTGCGGATCTGACTGTCCGTGATCCGCCGGGGCCGTCCACCCAAGTCCAGCCCGGCTTGCCGTCGTTTGCTGATGGAGTCGGTGACGCGTTCGCGTTTGATCTCGTGCTCCATCTGGGCGAGAGCGGCCATGACGGTAAACAGCATCGACCCCATCGGCGTCGAGGTATCCACCTCGCCCCCGCCCAGATTCAGGACCCGAAGGCCGGCCCCGCGGGTCCGGAGTGCGTCGGCGAAAGCCAGCATGTTCTGAGTGGAGCGCCCGAGCCGGTCCAGGGTGGTGATGACGAGAGTGTCACCCTCGACGAGTGCCTCCAGTGCCCGGTCGAACTGTGGCCGCGAGGAACGAGTCCCGGAGACGCCATGGTCGATGTAGAGGTCATCCCGTCGGACGCCGGCGGCCAGAAGGTCTGCCTCCTGCCGGTCAGTGGACTGTTGCCGCGTCGAAACGCGCGCGTAGCCGATCAGTTTCGCCATGCCTGCTCTCAGGGTGTCTACTAAGAAAACGAAGGTGAGCTCCCCGCGGAAAGGGGGGTGAGGTTGGGCTCGAATCCGAGCGCTACCATTCGGCGTTGGAGGCGTTTCCTGGCGCGTTCGGGGTTGGTTTTGTCGTAATGATCGATGCCGAGTTCGTCGTAGGCGACTCCGTCGTGGAGCATGTTCCAGACGATCACGAGCAGCGTGTGTTGGAGCGCGACTACGGCACGCAGCGCGCCGGCATGGGACTGAATGCGACGGTATTTCACGGCGAGGTAGGTCGTTTTTGATCGGGACACGGCCAGGGCGGCGATTCCCAGTGCGGCTTTGAGGTAGTGGTCGCCGGGTCGGGTTTGGGTGGACTTGACCCGCCCAGCGGATTCATTTTGGCTCGGACATACTCCCGCCCACGATGCCAGATGGCCCGCAGTGTCAAAGACGTTCATGTCCACGCCGGCTTCGGCGATGATGACGTTAGCGACATTCTTAGAAATCCCAGGGACGGTCATCAGCAGCTCCCGGGCAAGCGAAAAGGGTTCCATCACTAGGTCGATGCGGGTGTCGAGGGCTGCAAGGGTCGCTTCGATCTGATCAATGCGGTTCAGATGCAGGTGCACCATGAATGCGTGGTGGTCGGTGAAGCGGCCGGTGAGGGCTTCGACCAGCGCTGCGGATTTGCGGCCCATCGAGGAGTGCGCCAGCGAAGCTAAGGCCTGCGGGTCACGTTCTCCGGATACGAGAGCGTTGAGGATGCTGCGGGCGGATTGGGTGGTCAGCGTGCTGACGACTGAGGACAATTTGATGCCGGAGTCCTCCAGCGCTTTTTCCATTCGTGAAAATTCACGGGTGCGCTCATGAGTCAGGTTCGATCGGGTCCGGGTCAAATCCCTCAACTGACGGATCGGCTCTGGTGGCACGAAACTGGCCCGCAGGAGATTGTGGGCGGCGAGCTCCGCCAGCCACGTCGCGTCGGAAACATCACTCTTCCGGCCCGGGATATTCCGCGCAGCTTTGGCATTAACCAGTTGCACGTTCAGCGACTCCGCCAGCAGGAAGTAGAAGGGTTTCCAGTAGTCGCCGGTGGCCTCCATTACGACCACCGTGACCGCGGCTGCCTCGAGATCACGGCGCAGACGCAGGATCTCATTCGTCGTGGCCCCGTATGTGGCAACTGTCCTACTGGACGTTCCTGCCCGCGTTCCCGGTATCCGGACGCAGACCTTCGCATCACGTTTGGAGATGTCCATTCCCGCGGCACGCTCGTGCACGATGTCCATCATTTACTCCTCGCATCCGGTCCAACAACACCACCGGCCGGCAGTGTTAGGTGCCGCGGGAAGGGCGGGGAAATGATTCAGGAATCTACTAAACGGGCTCGTCAACCCCAGGCTGTTGGGTTAGCGGCACCAATCCACGGTTCCCGTGGAAGCCCTCCACACCATGCTCATAAACAGGCTCTGAGCACTAAGACACAGCGGCGTCGACCGCGGCACCGCCAATCATCCGACGCTACCCAAGCCAGCCACAAGGCCGTTTTCTCAAGCCCCCAACGCCGCGGAGCGGCTCCCCAGCTCATAACTAATAGTGAATACACCGATTCAACCAGATGGTTTCGAGACGTAGTTATGAGAATCGCGGTCGCCGGGAAATGTCCCGAGAATTGGCGGAATCCTGCTGTCGTCGTCGTGGCCGCGGCGAGGTCCGGTGAGACGTCTCGTATCCCATGCGTTTTGAAACACTGAGATGGCGCGGGAACCGGCAGTGGGCGGCATGTTCCGCCGGCTCCAGCACTCGTAGCAAGCTGTCCCCGGCTTTCGTTTGGCCCGGACGAGGTGCAGCTTTGCGGTTCAGTGGCGCCCGGGCGGCAAGCACCCTCCTTGCCAGCCGGCAGCCTCCAAAGGCTGGTTGAGGCCGAACACGGCCAGGATTTTCCTATGTTTGGTCAGAGTCCTTTGGAGCAGCGTTTCGTCGGTGGGGAGGGTCTTGCCGGAGCCTCACACGAGTTTGAGCAGGAGGCCACCGCATGATGTTCTGACCAAGCCCAATGGAAAGGGAGATCTTTACGTCTATCAGTAGAGCCCTAGAAGGGGTAGGGCGCGATCTGCGGGCGCATGGTGAGCCACTGGACTTCGGTGAACGCCTCGATGTTGGCGGTGGCTCCGCCGAACCGGGATCCGGTCCCGGAGGCGCCTACCCCGCCGAAGGGGGCGTTGGCTTCGTCCATGACGGTCTGCTCATTGATGTGCACCTTGCCTGAGTGGACCCGGTCTGCGAGGTCCATCGCCGTCCCCACGTCGCCCAGGATGCCGACGGAGAGGCCGTACTCGTTGGCGTTGACCAGTTCCACCGCCTCATCAAGGGTGGAAAACTTGATGACCGGGGCGACGGGGCCGAAGATTTCCTCGGCAAAAGCCGGGTTCTCCTGGCTCAGCTCCGACAGGACCGTGGGCTGGTAGAACAGCCCGTCATGGGTGCCGCCTGCCGTGAGCCGGGCGCCCGCCTGGAGGGCGTCTTCGACGATCGCATGGATGCGCTTCAGCTGCGACTCGTCGATGATCGGGCCCAGGGCCACGGTGCCGCTGGCCGGATCGCCCACCGGCAGCTGCGCGGCTTTTTCGCTGAGTGCGGCGACATACGCGTCGTACAGGGACTCGTGGACCAGGTGGCGGCCGGTGGTCATGCAGATCTGGCCCTGGTGCATGAAGGAGCCGAAGGCGCCCGCGGAGGCAGCCTTGGCGACGTCCGCGCCGGGGAGCACGATCAGCGCGTTGTTGCCTCCGAGTTCCAGGTGTGCGCGCTTGAGGTGCCGGGCCGCTGCTTCGCCGACTCTGCGGCCGGCCGCCGTCGAGCCGGTAAAGGAGATCACCCGGACCTCCGGGGCCTCGACCACGGCGGCGCCCGTCTCCGCACCGCCGGGCAGCAGGGAGAGCGCACCCGCCGGCAGGCCGGCCTCCTCGAAGACCCGCATGAGGGCGACGCCGCCGCATACCGCGGTGCGCGGGTCCGGCTTCAGCAGCACCGTATTGCCCAGGGCCAGGGCCGGGGCGACCGAGCGGATGGACAGAATCAGCGGGAAGTTGAAGGGGGCGATCACGGAGACGACGCCGGCGGGCCGGCGCCGTGCGAACGACCAGCGCGCGTCATTGGAGGTCAGGACTTCGCCGGCGGGGTGGGAGGGCAG
>NZ_JABFMX010000022.1 GCF_013359735.1 Arthrobacter sp. C9C5 | reverse complement strand
ATCACTATCCGGGAATACCGGTTTGTGTTTGTTTTGGTGGGTTGGTTTTTTTTTATACTTGACTGCCCCCCCGCGGCACTAGATTCATAAGCAAGATGAGCAACTCGAACAACACCAACCAGGCAACAATTACAGCAACCGCATATTGGACCGTCGGCCCGGAGCAGGGCGAACTCCGCCGCGAGGAACTGCCCGCACCCGGACCCGGCGAAGCGCTCGTGCGCTCGCTCTACTCCGGCATCAGCAAGGGCACAGAGATGGTGGTGCACAACGCCCGCGTGCCGGAGTGCATCGCCGCGGAAATGGCTGCACCGCATCAGGAAGGCAGCTTCCCGTCGCCGGTGAAGTTCGGCTACCTCTCCGTCGGCGTCGTCGAGGAGGGCCCGGCGGAGTGGCAGGGCAAGACGGTCTTCTGCCTCTACCCGCACCAGGACCGCTACATTGTCCCGGTCGAGTCGCTCACCCAGGTCCCGGACGGCGTTCCCGCCCGCCGCGCCGTGCTCACCGGCACCGTGGAAACCGCGGTCAACGCCCTCTGGGAGGCCGGTCCCCGCCTCGGCGACCGCGTGGCCGTGATCGGCGCCGGTCTGGTCGGCGGCATGGTCGCCAAGCTCCTCGGAACCTTCCCGCTGGGCCGGCTGCAGCTGATCGACGTCGACCCCGCCAAGCGCGCCTTCGCCGACACCCTCGGCGTCGACTTCTGCCACCCCGACGACGCGCTGCCCGACTGCGACATCGTGATCCACTGCTCGGCCTCGGAGGCGGGACTGCAACGCGCGCTGAAACTGGTGGGCGACGAAGGCGAGATCATCGAGATGTCCTGGTACGCGGACCGCGTGGTCACCCTGCCGCTGGGCGAGGACTTCCACGCCCGCCGCCTCTCCATCCGCGCCAGCCAGGTGGGCGTGGTGGCCCGCGCCCGCCGCCACCGCCGCAGCAACGCCGACCGGCTCCAGCTCGCCGTCTCGCTGCTCAGCGACCCGGTGTTCGACACCTTCCTCACCGGCACCTCCGGCTTCAGCGAGCTGCCCGACGTCGTCCAGCGCGTCTCCAACGGCAGCCTGGACGCTCTCTGCCACGTCATCGAATACCCCGCCCCCGCAACAGAAACCATGAGGTAATCCGTGTTCAGCCTGACCGTCCGCCGCAATTTCATGATCGCCCACAGCCTGCCGCGCCCGGCCTTCGGCCCCGCGCAGGGCCTGCACGGGGCCACCTTCGTCACGGAGGTGACCTTCCGCCGTCGGACGCTCAATGATGATGCGATCGTGCTGGACATCGGTGAAGCCGGCGACGTGCTGGACGCCGTCCTGGCGGGCCTGAACTACAAGAACCTCGACGAGCACCCGGACTTCGCCGGCAAACTCAGCACCACCGAAGCCCTGGCCCAGTACATCGCCGACGCTGTGGCTGGCCAGATCCGCGGCGGCCAGGACGGGAAGGCCCTCTCCGGCCTCGACGTCACCCTGCGCGAGACTCCCGACGCCTGGGCCAGCTACACGCTCGAGTTCGGCGCCGGCTAGCAGCCCCGTGGAAGCCCCCGGCCTCCGCCTCCTGGTGCCCGGCAACGTGCGCCACAACTCCGGCGGCAACGCCTACAACGCCGCGCTGCTCCGCGCCCTCGCAGACCTCGGGGTGGCGGCGGTGTCCCGCGACGTCGACGGCGACTGGCCGGTCGGCAGCGCGGCGGAACGGCAGCGGTTCGGCCGCCTGCTCACGGAGTCCGACGCCGGCCAAGTCACGCTCGTGGACGGCCTGGTGGCCTGCGGGGCCCCGGACGAGCTGGAAGCCGCGGCGGCTGCCGGGGTGCCCGCCTGGATCCTGCTGCACATGCCGCTGGGCACGCATCCGGAACTGGAACGCCGCGCCCTGCAGGCCGCAGCCGGCGTTATCTGCACAAGTACCTCCGCCGCAGCGGCCTTGCGGGAACGGCACGGGTTGTCCGGACTTCACGGGACGGCCGGCGTAGGCAAAATCCACGTCGCGCTCCCCGGCACCCAGCCGGCACCGCCCGCGGCAGGTTCCGATCCGCCGCACCTCCTCGCACTGGCCGCGCTGCTGCCCAACAAGGACCAACTGCTGCTGCTGCGCGCCCTCTCGGAGCTCACGGACCTCGCCTGGACGGCATCCCTCGCCGGTTCGGACACCGCGGATCCCGCCTACGCCACCCAGCTCCGGCAGGAATCGGAGCGCCTCGGCCTGACGGAACGCGTCCGGCTGCCCGGCGAGCTGCGCGGAGCCGAACTGGACGCCGAATGGGCCGCCGCCGACCTCAGCCTGCTCATTTCCCGGGCCGAGACCTATGGGCTGGTGGTCACCGAATCCTTGGCCCGCGGCGTGCCGGTGATCGTGCGGGAGGGTACGGGTGCCGTCGAGGCACTCGCCGCGGGGACTCCCGGCGCAGACGCCGCCGGCACCCCCGCAGCCGGAGCGCCGGCGCTGCCGGGCGCCGCCGTCGCACTCGGCGAAGACCCGGCACCGTTGGCAGCGCTGCTCCGCCGCTGGCTCACCGAACCGCCGCTCCGCGCCGAGTGGCGGGCCGCCGCGCTGGCCGCAAGGGAACACCTCCCCGGCTGGGACGCCACGGCGCGGGCGGTCCTGGCCGTACTTGGCGCGGGCCGATTCCGGAACGGCGACGGAAAACGGAACCCCGGCATCGATACCGCCGCCGGCGCAGCGGGTGGAGAATGACCCCATGACTACCGAGCCCATGACCGTGCAGCTGCCGCCCGCGGAGAGCCTCACACCCGAACGGCTCCGCGCCTGGTCGTGGCACCGGCAGGGCCTGGACGGCTCGCTGGCAGGGTGCACGGCCGAACAGGTGTTTGCCCGGGCCGGCTGGGCACGGTCCGTGGGCGGCGCCAACCCGTACCTGACGCTCTTCGCCCGGGCCGGCATCCGGCGCTCTCAGGTGGACCGGGACGTCCTGGCGCACCGGATTCTGGAACTCCCGACGGCGCGCGGCTGCACCTACGTGCTGGGCGCGGACGACTTCGCCTGGGCACTGCGGCTGGGACGGGACGCCGCCGAGGCCAGCTTCAAGGTCGTCGGCCGGCTCGGGGTGGACCGCGGCGAAATCGCGCTGCTCGAGGAGCAGGTGCTGCACGCCCTTGCCGAAGCCGGAGTGCCGCTGGACCCGCGGCAACTCAAGGATGAACTGGGCGATTCGGTGCGCAACCTCGGCGAGGAGGGCAAGAAGAAAGGCGTCACCACCACGCTGCCCACCGCGCTGGGGATCCTGCAGGCGGACGGGCGGATCCGCCGCGTCCCAGCCAACGGCCGGCTCGACCAGCAGCGCTACGCCTACGAGCCTTGGGGGCTGCCGCCGAGCACGCTCAGTGACGATGAAGTCCGCGCGGAGCTGATCCGGCGGTACCTCGGCTGGACCGGAGGGGCCACCTTCAAACAGTCGCAGTGGTTCACGGGCTTCACGGTCGCGCAGAGCAAGGCGGCGCTCGCCGCCGTCGACGCCGTGGAGGTACCCACCGCCGCCGGGGGAGACCCGCTCTGGGTATTGCCCGACGACGTCGGCCGCCTCGCCGCCTTCGAGGAACCGGCCGAGGAACAAATCCAGCTGCTCGCCGGAACCGATTCGCTGGTGCTACTGCGCCGGAACGCGGGGGAGCTGCTGGCGGCGGAGGACCAGGACAAAAAGGCGCTGGGCTCGCTGGCGCTGCAGGCCGACCTGCCGGACCACCCCATCTTCGACCGCGGCCGGATCATCGGCTTGTGGCAGTACGACCCGGGCCGGGAGCGGATCGCCGCCTGGGTGTTCGGCGCGCCCACGGCAGCCGTGACGCGGCGGATCGGCGAGGTGGAGGCCTGGATCAAGGAGGACCTGGGCGACTTCCGCGCCTTCAGCCTGGACGCGCCCGCGTCGCGGCAGAAGCGGATCGACGCTCTGCTTGCGTCCACGACGGCCACCGCCGAGCGGTAGCCGGGCGCCCACGAACGACAGCGATCGGGGCGGCCGCTCGAACGGCAGCGTCAGGCGCCGCGGTGGCCGGCGAAGAATTCCCGCAACAGCGCGCCGCACTCCTGCTCCCGGACCCCGGCGTAGACCTCCACCCAATGGTTCAGCCGGCGCTCGCGGAGAATGTCGAACACGGAACCGGCGGCCCCGGCCTTCTCATCCCACGCGCCGAAGACCACCCGCGGGATCCGGGCCAGCACCACGGCTCCGGCGCACATGGCGCACGGCTCCAGCGTCACCACCAGGGTGCAGTCCGCCAGCCGCCAGCCGTCGTCGGCCGCGCCCTCCAGCGCCCGGCGTGCGCGGAGCCGGGCCGCGGCTTCCCGGATCGCCACCATCTCGGCGTGCGCCGTCGGGTCCCCGAGCGCCTCCCGCTCGTTGCGCCCGGCGCCGAGCACCGAACCGTCCGGTCCGATCACGACGGCGCCGATCGGCACGTCCTCGGTGGCCAGCGCCCGGCGCGCCTCGGCAAGGGCCAGGCCCATCCATTCCGCATGGCGTGGCTCGGGGGTAGTCATGGCTCAATGATAGTTTCGACCCTAAGCAAGCTGTGCACTTGAGCGGGTGCACCAGGAAGTCGGGAGACGGCATTGAGCACCAAGACTGAGAGCTGGCTGATGCGGCGCTGGGGAAAGTGGGTGGTGCCGTACGCCGCACTGTGGGTCACCATGCTGATCGGCGGCATCGTCGTCGTCGCCTTGGCGCTGACGAGCGCGGAAGTCTACGACAATGTCGTGGACGACGCCGGCCTGGCCAGCCTCGACAAGCCCACGCTGGGGTTCATGCAGCAGCTGCGCAGTCCCGGACTGGACGCGTTCGTCACCGGGTTCACCAACATTGGCGGCGGAATCGGCATGCCGATCCTGGCCAGCATCCTGACGGCATGGCTGATCTGGGTCTCGCGGACCTGGCGGCCGCTCATCCTGATCGGCGGAGCCGCCGCCGTGTCGATCACCGCTACGACGGTGGGCAAAAAACTCATCGGCCGGACCCGCCCCGACTTCGCGGACGCGGTGCCGCCTTACGAGACGTCGCCGTCGTTCCCCAGCGGCCACACGCTGAACACCACCGTGGTGATCGGGCTCGTGGTCTACCTCGCCTGCCTGCAGGTGAAACGCACCATAGCCCGCGTCGGTTTGATCACCGCGGGTGCGATCTTCATCCTCGCGATGGGCATGAGCCGCGTCTTTCTCGGCCACCACTGGATGACCGATGTGATCTTCGGCTGGGCCCTGGGACTGGGCTGGGTGGGGATCGTGATCCTGGCCCACAGGCTGTTCCATGTGCTGCGGCACCGGGAACACACCGGCCCCGCGCCGACGTTCGACAATGAGGCACACCTGCGCGACGGCGCCCCCGCCCGCGGCCGCAAGCGCGGCGCCGCCGACGCCGATACCCCCGACCCGGCGGGACGGTCCTGAACGTCCGGGTGGTAGTTTTGACCCATGCGCACTCTCGTTGTCGACCACCCACTGGTCGCCCATAAGCTCACCGTTCTGCGGGACAAGAACACCCCGTCCCCGGTCTTCCGCCAGCTCACCGAGGAGCTCGTCACGCTCCTTGCATATGAGGCAACCCGGGACGTCCGTACCGAGCCGGTGACCATCGAGACGCCGGTCAGCACCACCATCGGCACGGCTTTCACCAAGCCCACTCCGCTGGTGGTTCCGATCCTGCGCGCCGGTCTCGGCATGCTGGAGGGCATGACCAAGCTGGTGCCCACCGCAGAGGTCGGCTTCCTGGGCATGGCCCGGGATGAAGAGACCCTGGACATCATCACCTACGCCGAGCGCCTCCCGGAGAACCTGACGGACCGGCAGATCTTCGTCCTGGACCCGATGCTCGCCACCGGCGGCACCCTGCGCGAGGCGATCAAGTTCCTCTTCAAGCGCGGCGCCTCGGACGTCACCTGCATCTGCCTGCTGGCCGCTCCGGAGGGCCTTGCCAAGCTGGAAGAAGAGCTCTCGGACGCCAACGTGACCATCGTGCTGGCCTCCATCGACGAGAAGCTCAACGAAAAGTCCTACATTGTGCCCGGCCTGGGCGACGCCGGAGATCGCCTGTACGGCATCGCGGTCTAGCCGCCGGCGTTTAGCGCCGCCGCCCGAAGATTGGGCGGGTGAAAGGTCCCGCGGTTCAAGGGTTCCGGCGGGCAGCGTCCGGGACTAGCCTGTGCCCATGGACTGGAAACTTGAACTCGTGTTTGTCCCCGTGTCGGATGTGGACCGGGCCAAGGACTTCTATGTGAACAAGGTCGGCTTCAACGCCGACTACGACGAACGCCCCTCGGACGGCATCCGGTTCGTCCAGCTGACGCCCCCGGGCTCCGGGTGCTCGATCGCGATTGGCGAGGGCCTCAACGATGCCCCGCCGGGCACTGCCCCCGGCCTGCAGCTGGTCGTCAGCGACATCCAGGCGGCGCACCGGCAACTCAAGGACAACGGTGTGGATGTCAGCGATGTTGATGTCCAGGACTGGGGGCAGTTCGTCTACTTCGCCGACCCGGACGGCAACAAATGGGGGGTGCAGTACATCCCTAACCGTCCGAACGGCTAGCGCGGCCGCCAGCTTCCGCAGGCGGCGCGGCGGCAGGCCTCACTAATGGCTTGCAGCCCGACGGACGCGCTTAGTACCAGTTGTTCGCGTAGTGGAAGTTCAGGGCGCCGCACGGTGAACCGTAGCGGTCCTGCACGTACTGCAGGCCCCAGTTGATCTGGGTCCGGTAGTTGGTCCGGTAATCGGCGCCGGCGCTGGCCATCTTCTCGGCCGGCAGCGACTGGACCACGCCGTAAGCGCCGCTGCTGGCGTTGGTGGCCGTGGTCTTCCAGTCGGACTCCCTGGTCCACAACTTCATCAGGCACTGCATCTCGCTCGGGGCCCAGCCGTGGGCGGGCAGCTGCGAGGCGGCATAGGCCTGCGCGCCCGCGGGGTCGTCTATGGCTGCCGGCTTCGCCTTTGCGGGTGCCGGGGCCTTGGTGGGCTTAGGGGCCGGGGCCGCCGGGGCCTTGGCGGGCTTGATCTTGGAGGCCTGGGCCTCGACGCTCATCGGGGCGGGCGAGGTGGGCGCATTGCTGCCGACGCGTTCGAAGTCCAGGGTCTGCAGGGACGCGGCAGTATCCTTAGACGCTTCGGCGGTGTGAGCGGCAGTGCCGGACGCCTGGCCCGCGGCGCCCGCTCCCAGCAGGACGGCGAAAGCGGTGGCTACGACGGCGGCGCGCTTGCCATTGGTCCGGGCGCTGGGCCGGGACAGGGTCGAAGTGCCCTTTGCCGGCTCGGCGCGGTGGCGGCCACGCTCGGCGTCGGACGTGCGTTTAGCGCCTTCTGGGCGTGCGGGTACCTTGAAATCAGTCATGTTCGCCTCTCAACGCCTACGGAGTTAGCTGTCGGGTTCGGATGCGAAATCCGGCCGCACGGAATCTCGACGTGGCGGCTTAACCCCAAGGGTGCATGGATGCAGAATGCCCGGGAACTCTGGGTTCCCCGTCTCTGCCTGGTCCATGGGAATCCGGGAAGCGGCAGAGTTTGGCGTCAACCCGGACACGCGGCCAGATCGATGGCCGCACCCTAAAACGGTACCGGACTTTCATTCGGATGTCACATTTAGGTAACGGCGGGACCCTGCGGCAGAGCGGCGGCTTGCCTTCAGGCCCGCGGCATGGCTGCCCGTGTCGACGGTGCCGTGCCGGCTCGATGGCGCGAAACGTCGAACGGGCCCGGAACCGTCGAGGCTACTCCGCGAGCGGCCTATGCCCCCAGCTTGTACACGGTGGCGTTCCCCACGGTCTGGGCTTGGTAGTTGGCAGCGACCCAGGCGGCGACTTCGGAGTTGCCGCCGCGGCCCCCGCCCATGCCGCCGGCAATGAAGTAGCCGATCTCGCCGCGTTCCACCATCGCCTGAAACTGCGCGAGCGTGGGGTACGGGTCGCCGCCGTTCCAGCCGCCCAGCGCGATCACATTGGTGCCGGTGGCGAGTTCCAGGCTGGCGGCCTGGGTGGCGCCGGAGACAATCCCGGACCATTTGGCGCCGGAGGACTTCAGCAACGCTGTCAGTTCCGCCGAGGCCGTTTCCGCGCCGGGTCCGCCGGGTCCGCCGGCGGCCGCACCGCTGGAACCGGCGATCCCGCCGTCGCTGTCCGGCCTGCCTGCCGCGCCGAATCCGCCGCCCATTGCGGACGCGGTGGGCCCGGAGGTGGGGATCGAGCCGGAGTGCGGCTGGGCCGCCGTCGCCAGCGTCCACGCAGTGGTCCCGAGCCCGCCGGCCAGCAGAGAGAGGATCACGACGCCGGCGGTGGCGGCCTTGCGGAGCCGGACCGGGAGCGCCGCCATGCTGTCCACCCGGAGAAGCAGCGCCGCGGCGGCCAGCACGCCCACGACGACGGCGGTCACCCGGAGCCCGGGCAGCCATGCCGGGTCGCGGCCCAGGAGCACGGCGGACCAGACCGAGGTAGCCAGCACCGTCACGGCCAGGACCATCCGAGCGGGCCAGTGGGCCCGGCCGCGCCACAGTTCCGCCGAGCCGATGCCCGCCAGGGCCGCGATGGCCGGGGCCAGTGCCACGGCATAGTACGGATGCACGGTGCCGCTCATGAAGCTGAAGATGCCTGCCGTGATCAGCAGCCAGCCGCCCCAGAGCAGGAGCGCCGCACGGGTGGCCGAGGTCCGGGCCTCGCGCCGGGTAAACCACAAACCTGCTGCCAACAGAATCAGGGCCGCCGGCAACAGCCAGGACACTTCGCCGCCGAAGCTGGTTCCGAACATCCGGGTGATCCCGGCCGCGCCGCCGAAGCCCACGTTGCCGTTTCCGCCAGGGCCGCCGGCATTTCCGCCGGGCATCCCGGCGCCGGACCCGGTGATCCGGCCCAGGCCGTTGTAGCCGAAGGTGAGTTCCAGGAAACTGTTGGTCTCTGACCCCGCCATGTAGGGCCGGGCGGAGGCGGGAGTCAGCTGGAACAGCGCCAGATAGCTTCCGGCCACGACGGCGATCCCCGCCGCGGCGGCGATCAGGTGCAGGAGCCGGCGGCCGAGGGTGGTGGGCGCCGCCCACAGGTAGGCGAGGGCCAGTCCGGGCACTATCAGGAAGCCCTGCAGCATCTTGGTCAGGAAGGCCAGGCCGATCACCGCGCCGGCCGCGGCGAGCCATTTCCAGCCTGCCTTTTCGACGGCGCGGGTGGTGAGGTAGGCGGCCAGGACCAGGCACAGGGTGAGCATGGCATCGGGGTTGTTGAAGCGGAACATCAGGGCTGCCACGGGGGTCAGCGCCAGGGCGCCGCCGGCCAGCAGGCCCGCCGCGGGTCCGGACACGCGCTTGACGGTCAGGTAGAGAAGTCCGACGGCGGCCACCCCCATCAGCGCCTGGGGAATGAGCATGCTCAGTGCTGAGAAGCCGAAGATCCGTCCGGCGAGGGCCGGGATCCAGAGGGCGGCCGGCGGCTTGTCCACCGTAATGGCGTTGCCCGCGTCGAGGGAGCCGAACAGCAGCGCGGTCCAGTCCTTGGTGCCGGCCTGGATCGCTGCGGCGTAGAAGGAGTTGGCGTAGCCGGTGGCTTCCAGGTTCCACAGGTACAACACTGCGGTGAGGACCAGCAGCAGTGCCGCCGAGGGCCGCACCCACCGCGGCTGTGGTCCGAACAGCAGGCGTGCCCGGCGGTCCTGGGCTGCGGGCGGCAGCGGAGCTGCCGGGAGGGTCGCCGTGGTTATGTGGCCGGGCGCCGATGCGGGCGGGCTGCCGGCCGGGGCACCGGAGGCGGGGGTGATGGTTGCGGTCATTTACTTGGCCGTTTCTGTGTGGGGGAGGGCAGAGTCGGTGGCGGCGGGCGCGGAAGTATCGGGAATGGCGCCGGGCGCCGGGGCAATGGGGACGGCCCGGTGGCGGAAGACCACGTGGCGGAACAGCAGGAACTTGACGGCGGTGGCGGCCAGGTTGGCGGCGGTCACTGTGACCAGTTCAAGCCAGCGGTCAGGCGTTCCGCCGGACGCGCCGTGGACCAGGGCGAGCGCGCCCGAGGTCAGGGCCAGCCCGATCCCGAAGACCAGCAGGCCCTCGAAATGGTGGCGGGCCGCCTGGCTGCTGCCCTGGATGCCGAAGGTGAAGCGCCGGTTCGCCGCGGTGTTGGCCACCGCGGTAGTGAGCAAGGCGAGGAAGTTGGCCAGCTGCGGGTCCATGATCCCCCGGCAGAGCAGGAAGATCAGCAGGTACGCGAGGGTCGAGGCCACCCCGATGCTGCCGAAGCGCACGAGCTGGCCGAAGAGGCTTCCGCCGGGGCTTTGTTCCTGGGCCCGGGAGGAAGCCGGCAGCGGTCCGCGGGCCAGGGCGGAGCGGAGTTCGGGAACCGGGATCCGGCCCGAGACCAGGTCCCGGCTCAGCCGGGCCATGCCGCGCAGGTCCGCGAGGGCCGTCTGGACGATGTCCACGCTCGAGTCCGGGTCGTCGGTCCAGTCGACCGGGACTTCATGGACGCGCAGGTCGCACTTTTCGGCCAGTACCAGCAACTCGGTGTCGAAGAACCAGGCGTTGTCCAGCGTGTGCGGGAGCAGCTGCCGGGCCACGTCTGCCCGGATGGCCTTGAAGCCGCACTGGGCGTCGCTGAAGTGGGCGCCCAGGCACGACTGAAGCAGCAGGTTGTAGCTGCGCGAGATGAATTCCCGCTTGGGTCCGCGGACCACACGCGAGTTGCGGGTCAGCCGGGTCCCGATCGCGAGGTCCGAGTGCCCCGAAATGAGCGGGGCCAGCAGCGGGCCGAGCGCCGCCAGGTCGGTGGACAGGTCCACGTCCATGTACGCCAGGAGCGGCGACGGCGAGGCAAGCCACACCTGGCGCAGCGCATTCCCGCGGCCTTTTTCGGCCATGTGGACGACGTTGACCTCCCGGAGCTCACGGGCGACGCGCTCCGCCGCCTGGAGTGTTCCGTCGGTGCTGGCGTTGTCCGCCACCGTGATCCGGAAGGAATGCGGGAAGCAGCCGACAAGGTAGGTGTGCAGCCGGCGCAGGCACGCTTCGAGATCCCGTTCCTCGTTGAAGACCGGAATGGTGACATCCAGCACCGGTGTGGTGGTGCGCGTGTCGATGGCTGAACGCCGCATCCCGGGGCCGGTGAACGCCGGGGCCAACGGGGTGCGTCCGGCCGGGGCCAAGGGGCCCGGGCCGGGCGGCGCGGCCGGACCGGCTGGCCTCGCCGTGGAGTGGGGCAGTGTTCCTGGGGCCTGGTCTGTGAACGTCATGCCTCAACTTTCCCGGCGGCCCATATGAGGGCTTTAGGGTCAAGCTGTGCTGCGGCTGTGGAAGTTTAGACCGGCACCGCCGTGCCGCCGTCCGGACCTGTGCGGCCGCCCGCTACGCCAGCGGAGGCGCCGCGGGAAGCCGAACTGCGAACTCCGTCCGGCCCGGCCGGGACGTGACCTCGACGGTCCCGCCGTGGGCCTCCACAATCGACTGCACAATGGACAAGCCCAGGCCGCTGGTACCCTCGGAAGCCGCGGCCGCCGTCGCGACCGCCGACGTGCCCTCAAGGCTGCGCACCGGACGGGCTGCGGGACCGGCGGCCGGATTGGTGCGTGCAACGTCGGCCCGTGCGAACCGGGCGAAGACCCGGCCGAGGAATTCGGGGGCGATGCCGCTGCCGTTGTCCGTCACGGTGATCACAGCGCTGCCGTCAGCCGAACGCATGACGCCCGTGACCACCTTCGTCCCCGGGGCCGTGTGCTTGCGGGCATTGGACAGGAGGTTGGCAATGACCTGGTGAAGCTGGGTCGCGTCGCCGCGCACCACCACGGGTTCCTCGGGGAGCTCCAGCTGCCAGAGGCGGTCGGGTGCCATGACTTTCTCGTCGCTCACCGTTTCGATGGCCAGCTGGGTGAGATCGACGTCGGTGACCTTGAGTGGCTGCCCCTCGTCCAGTCGTGCCAGCAGCAGCAGGTCCTCCACCAGGGTGGTCATCCGCTCGGACTGGCTTTGGACGCGGGCCAGGGACTTCTCGCCGTCGGGCGTGAAATGCTCGGTCATCCGCATCAGCTCCGTGTAGCCGCGGATCGCGGTGAGCGGGGTTCGGAGCTCATGCGAGGCATCGGCGACAAACTGCCGCACCTTCATCTCGCTCTCCTGCCGCGCCTCGAGGGCGTTGGAGACGTTGTCCAGCATCTGGTTCAGCGCGTAGCCCACGCTGCCCACCTCGGTTCCCGGATGGGCTGCCGACGCCGGGACCCGCACTCCCAGCGCCACCTCGCCAGCGTCCAGCGGCAAACGCGAGACCTTGGTGGCCACCTCGGAGAGCTGTTCCAGCGGCTTCATGGTCCGTCGGATGAGAGCCGTGCCGGCGAGGCCGATCAGTACGAGGCCGCCCGCGGACACCACCCCCAGGGTCCAGACGAGCGAGGCCAGCGTGTTCTGCTTTTCGTCCAGTGGAAGGCCGGTGACAATGACGTCGCCATAGGGTGCGCGCACGGCCGTCAGCCGGTAGTCGCCGGCCGAGAGGGTCCGGTCCACGGGCACGCCGTTCGGGGTCAGCGCCAGGAGGACTGCATTGTCATCGGAGGAGAGGCTCTTTCGGGTGGCGTCACCGGCCAGGAAGCCTGCGCTGGCCACCGTGCCGGCCAGCAGCCGGGCGTTGAGCGTCCCGATGCCCTGCCCCCGGGCTTCGAGCGGGTCAGGGCGCCTTCCCGCATCCTCCGGGGAGGGCCTGCCGAACTCGCTCGACCGGTGGGATGCCTGCTCCAGCTGGGTGTCGAGCTGCCGGGTGAGGAAAGCGTCCATGGAGGCGTAGCTGAAGACTCCCACGGCGCCGCAGATGGCCACGAGCAGCGCCATGGCGACGAGGACCAGCCGGGTACGCAAGTGCCACGTGGCCGGGTTGCGCCAGTCGCGCCCGGGTACGGGTGTCACGCCGGAAAGAGTGGGCACGGATCAGTCCGCCGGTTTCAAGACATAGCCGGCGCCGCGCACCGTGTGGATCATCGGTGCGCGGTTGGCGTCGATCTTCTTGCGGAGGTAGGAAATGTAGAGTTCCACAATGTTCGCCTGGCCGCCGAAATCGTAGTCCCAGACCCGGTCGAGGATCTGGGCCTTGCTGATGACCCGTTTGGGGTTTTCCATGAGGTAGCGCAGCAACTCGAACTGGGTGGCGGTCAGATGCAGTTCCTCACCCGCCCGGGTAACGTCCCGGGTATCGACGTTGAGCACCAGATCACCCACCACGAGTTCGGCTGTGTCCATGGCGGCCACCCCGGAGCGCTGAACCAGCCGGTGAAGCCGGAGCAGCACCTCTTCCATGCTGAACGGCTTCGTGACGTAGTCATCGCCACCGGCCGCCAGACCGGTAATGCGGTCCTGGACGGCGTCTTTGGCCGTGAGGAACAGCGCAGGAACTTCCGGTGCGAACGCGCGGATCCGGCTGAGCAGTTCGACGCCGTCGAACCCGGGGAGCATCACGTCCAGCACCAGCACGTCGGGGCGGAAATCCTTGGCAAGCTTCACGGCTCCAGGGCCGTCCGCCGCCACGGCCACGGACCAGCCGGCCATCCGCAGCCCCATGCTCATGAGCTCGGACAGGCTGGGCTCATCGTCCACCACCAGCGCGCGGATGGGCGAGCCGTCCGGATGCGTGAGCTGGGGCAGATTATTGGTCATGGAGTGCGAAGTGGCCATGGGACGACTCTCCGATCTGCCGTTGAGGCGCGGCTTTGGAGACCCTGTGCGGCACCTGTGAATCCCAGACTACCGAGCTGGAAGCCGCCCCGGGAGCGGGAGGCCCGGTTCGGTAGGGCTGCCGACCGGGCGTCCGGTGCCGGTGAAAGGTCACAGGCATGGCAGTCGGCCCGCACAGCCCCGGCACAGGATCGCTTACCACGCTGAGGTGGACACGAATCCGCACCCCGACAGGAGAAACACTATGAGCGGTCAGCAGCCCGAATCCGGTACCCGGCCAACCCCCGACCCCGGTTCCGACGCCCCCACCCCGGCAGCGCCGGCGCCCGTGACCACGCCCTATGCCGCCGGGCAGCCGGCGGCCGCGCCGGGGGCAGCCGGACAACCCGCTGATGGCGGGGCCCCCGGCTGGGGTGCGCCGGCCGCGCCGGGGTGGGGCGTGCCGTCAGCCGCAGCCCGGCAAACCTCGGCGGAGAAGTCGTGGACCCTAAAACGGGGACTCGCCGTCGCGGGCGCGGCAGTTGTGCTGGCAGCCGGCGCCGGCGTCGGCGTGTATGCCCTCACCTCAAGTTCGGCGGCGGCCAGCGGCACCGGGGCCGGGGCAGCCGGCGGGCCCGGCAGCGCCAACCAAGGCTCCGTTCCGGGGATGCCAGGCGCCCCGCAGGGAGGGTTCGCGGGAGGCGGAATGGCGGGGCAGGGCGATCACGACGACTTCGCAGCCGGCGGCATGGGCGGCATAGTTGGCGGGCTGTCCGCCGCTGTGCACGCCGAGTACGTCGTGCTGAACGGAAGCCAATACACCGCCATGGCCGAGCAGCTCGGAACAGTGAGCCAGGTCGGCGCGTCCTCCGTCACAGTCAAGAGCAGCGACGGGTTCACCCGCAGCTACGCCCTCGGCAGCAACCTGGTGGTGAGCAACATGGAACAGCGGCGCCAGCAGGCCGGCGGTACGGGCACCCAGTTGAGCGTGGCGGACATCGTGGCCGGCGGGACCGTGCGGGTCGTCGCCGCGAAGGACGGGTCCGGTTACACGGCGTCGTCGGTCCAGATTGTGGCGTCCACCGCCACCGGCCAGACCAACTGACCTCCGCGAACCTCCGCAGCGGGTGTGGCTGCCGGGCCAGACGGGCCCGGCAGCATGCCCACTCCGTGGACTAGGGGCGGCGGCGGAACTCTTCCGGGAGAATTCCACCATCTTTGCCTATAGTGAACGTTTCCCGGCGTGAGGCGCTGGCTGGCGAAGAATATTCGGTAAGAAGCGCCGAAAGGCCGCTAGTTCGACAAAACACGAATTGATTCGCAGGCTTATCAAAATTGTGATTTGCACTACAATCGCCATTTTCGTCTCACGATGCGGACTTTGGAGTCCATTGTTACTTGCTAGTTCTCATTGTTACGTTGCACACTTCAATTGTGAACAAGAACTCAACAGCACCTGCAGCCGCAGCTTCCTGGATCAGCGCACCAGCTGGTACTGAGATGCCCTGTTGTCGAATGCACGCCTAACTTCTACACCCCAGAACGTTTCTAGGCATTCGCCCCCAGCCCAGCGTCGGGCGCCCCTCCCCAGTTTTCATTGCGGGGAAATTAGCATTCGAGCCGCGATGACGGCCATTCACATTGAGGTAAGCATTCCATGTCAGTTGCATCCGGATACGTCCACATCTCCGTCCGTAACGCCAACAAGGCCGGCCAGACCGGCCTCCGCCAGGGCTTCGGCGGCCGTCCGAGCTTCGGCCCCGCCGGATCCGGCAACAGCTTCCCCGCCCCCGGCTATGCCGCGCAGGGCTACAACCCCAACTCCTACGGCCAGCTCCGCGCCGTCCCCGCCGCCGAACCGGCCCCGGCCACCGCGCCGACCCCCGTGATCGCCCCCGGCAACGGCAGCCCGGTCCGCCCCGTGCCCAACGACAACGTGGCCCGCGGCTTCGTGCTCTACATGGGTATTGACGAGGAGACCGCAGCCGCTGCCGGCACCTCGATTGCCAAGCTGGCCCAGGAAATCCGTGCCTACGCACAGTCGCTCGTGGCCGGCGCCGAAAGCTACGCCGCCGTCGCCGTCGCCCCGGCGTCCGCGCCGGGTTCCGCGCTCGACGTCGTCCGGTCCACCTTCGGCGATCCGACCGCCGGTGCCCGCCAGCGCGCCGAGAACGCCCGGCTGCAGCAGCCGCAGGACCCGCGCCCGTCCGGCGTGCTGATCGACCTCGCCCGCCGTGAAGTGGCGCTCGACGGCGAATCGCTGAACCTCACGTTCAAGGAATTCGAGCTGCTCAACTACCTCGTGGAGAACGGCACCCGCACCGTGGGCCGCGACGAACTCCTTGAGGGCCTGTGGCGCAATGCCGAAGAGGTTCCCAACGAGCGCACCATCGACGTGCACATCCGCCGGCTACGCTCGAAGCTTGGCCGCCTGGCCAATACCGTGCGGACTGTGCGCGGCCAGGGCTACCGGTTCTACGAGCACCCCGAGGTTGTTGTCTGGGCCGCTCCGGAATACTCCATCTAGCTTTTAGCTTTTCGCAAGGCGTCCGTCCCTTTTGGGGCGGGCGCTTTCGCTTTCGCGGCACGATCCCTCGGCGCCTGCGCTCGCGCCGCCGCACCCTAACCTCGCAGGGCTCGGTCAGGAATCCGACGGCGGCGCTCACGCAACAACGGCGCTTTCGGGATGTGCCGCTGCGCTGCAGCGCCCTCGCAATACGCAGTGGTCGCCTTCAGTGGTCCGGCTGACGGAGCATGCGCCTCGGCCGCCGGTGGGGCTGCGGCTTTGGACTCTGTTGTGTTTCCTGCCGTCGGCGTAGTCTCGGTCCCGTCGATCCGACTATTGGGAGGAATCATGTCTGTTGCACGTATTACTACCCTGAGCTCCAACTCCAAGACCTCGTTTGACGCCGCCATCAAAGAAGGCGTCGACCGGGCCAACAAGACCTTGCGGAATGTCACCGGGGCCTGGGTCAAGGAGCAGAAAGTTGAAATCAGCGACGGCGCCGTCGTGGCCTGGCATGTGGTGCTGGAAGTGACCTTCGTCCTGGACGACTGACAGGTCGCCCGCTGTGGAGCGCGCTCGTGGCGAAGCCGGCCGCACTAGGATTGAGCCATGAGCGCGCATCACATCAAACGTCTGGTGCTCATGCGGCACGCCAAGGCGGACTGGCCGGGCGGCGTCGCCGACCACGAGCGGCCGCTCGAAGAGCGCGGGCACCGGGAAGCGCCGCTGGCCGGGAAATGGCTCCTTAAACACGGCGTGGTCCCCGACTTCATCCTCTGCTCCAGCGCCCTGCGGACGCGGCAGACCTGCACCTGGGTGTGCAGCGAACTGGGGGACAAGGCCCCGACGCCGAAACTCGAGGACGGCCTCTACGGCGCCTCGGCCCTGCGCATGCTGGCGGTCATTAACCACGTCCCGGACACCGTCACGACGCTCATGGTGATCTCCCACATGCCCGGCGTGCAGGACCTGGCCATGCATCTGGCCTCCCGGGACTCCAACCATGACGCCTACATGGACGCGGCCACCCGCTATCCCACCAGCGGCCTGACGGTTTTCGAGACTGAGAAGTCCTGGGCCGAGCTCGACGGCCAGGACGCACGGTTGACCCACTTCAAGGTGCCCCGCGCAAAGTAGCAGCCAGCGCGCCGGCCGACCGATGGTCAGCACTCTCATTGTGTTGTTTACTGATGCTGTTATTGCTTTTACTGCCGGTGTTTTCTTAGCGACCGAGGGAAAAGGTGGATCAACGTGGATTCAGGACAGCTCGTAGGGATTATCGTCGGCATCGTAGTGGTGCTCGCGATCATCGCAGTGGCAATGTATCTCAGCCGCAAGCGCAAGACGGAGGCGGACCGCAAGCGGGCCGCCGAAATGCGTGAAAAGGCGGAGGCCGACCAGCTGGCTGCGAGGGACCATGAGGCCAAGGCGGCGCGGGCGGAAGCCGACGCAAAGGCCGCCGAAGTCGAAGCCGAACGCCTCCGCATGCAGGCCCGCGGCACGCAGCAGGAGGCAGAGACCGTCCGTGCCGGTGCCGAGGAGCAGCTCCGCCGGGCCGACGACGTCGATCCGGATGTCGTAACGACAGAACGCGGCGATGCCCAGGCCCAGGAGATCCGCACCCACGATGCCCGCCCGCACGAGGAACTTCACCCAAACGAGGAACTGCGCCGGGACCGGGGTGACCGCGATCGCAAGGCAGGAACCGGCGACGCCGCGGGGTTCCGCGAGGAGACGGTGGCGGAGCGCCGCGACACCGAGGACCCGCATGGCGAACGGCCGCGTAATCTCTGAGGCGCGGCAACGGCGACGGCCGCGGGTGCGATGACCCCTCGACATTCCGGACTTGCCCTGCTCGTCGCCATCCTGTGGGGCGTCAACTTCGTCGCGATTGACCTTGGCCTGCACCCCGACGGCGCGCAGATGCCGCCACTGCTGTTCGTGGCGATGCGCTTCGCCCTCGTGGTGTTTCCCTGCATCTTCTTCATCCGCAAGCCGGACGTCAGCTGGAAGGCCATCATCGGCGTCGGGCTCCTGATGAGCGCAGGCCAGTTCGGCCTGCTCTACCTGGCCATGGCCCTCGGCATGCCCGCGGGCCTGGCCTCGCTCGTTCTTCAGGCCCAGGTCCTGCTGACGGTGCTGCTGGCGGCGGGGATCCTGGCCGAACGGCCGACCCGGAGGCAGCTCGCCGGCGTCGTGCTGGGGATTGCCGGGCTTGCCGTCGTGGCCGTCGGCCGCAGCCTCGTGGCCCCGCTGCTGCCCCTGCTGATCGTGCTGGCCGCGGCGCTGTCATGGGCCGGGGGCAATATCGTGGCGCGGAAAGCGAAGGCGGCCTCCGGGCTCGGGCTGGTGGTGTGGTCCGGTGCCGTCGTCCCGTTGCCGCTGGCCGGACTCTCGCTGCTGGTGGACGGCCCGGCGGCGGTGTCGGATGCCCTGCTGCAGCTCCAGCCGGTGACGATGCTCAGCGCGCTCTACACTGCCGTGTTCGGATCCCTCGTCGGGTACGGCATCTGGAACCGCCTGCTGGGGCTGTACCCGTCCTCCGCCGTCGTTCCCTTCACCCTGCTGGTCCCGGTGGTCGGCATGACGACGGCGTGGCTGGTGCTGTCCGAGGTGCCCTCGGCGGCGGAAGTCGCCGGCGGACTGCTGCTCCTGGCCGGGGTGGCGACCGCCGTTCTGCGGGGGCCGGGAACGCGGAATCCCGGCACGCGGAACGCCAGTACGGGAAGCCGCGGGGACCAAGGCGGCGAAGCCCGGAGTGGTCAGCGCCGGGTGGGGGATTTGGCTGCAGGCCGGGCCGGGGCCTTGACCGGCGGTTTGACCGGCGCCTTGGCAGCCGGCGTGGACGCCGACGACGCCGACGGTGACGCCGGCCGCTTGGCGACCGGCGCGGCGGACCGTGGCGCCGAAGCCCGCGGCGCGGAAGCCCGCGGCGCGGCGGAACGCGGTGTTGCGGGCCGTGCTGCGGAGGCGCGGGGCGCCGCAGACCGCGGCGTCAACGCCCGGGCGGCAGGGCGGGCAGCGGGCCTGCGGGGTGCCGTCCCACTGGACGCAGAAGCCGGGCGCCGGGATGCGTAAGGGGCGCGGGGTGTGGAGCGGCGGCCGGGCAGCACGGTGCCGGCGAGCAGCAGGACCAGCGTGAGCGCTCCGGCGGCTGCCGAGAGGTAGAAGTACAGGTCCGGATGCTCGGCATCAACGTTGGTGGACAAGGCGTTCGGATCCGGGTTGAAGGCCAGCCCCCACTGGCGCAGGAACGCGATGCCAAACGCGATGAAGAGGATGCTGCCGACCCCGCTTGCCAGCAGCGTCTTGTACCGCCGTCGGACCAGCACCTCGGCCACGGACGCCACATAGGCGACGGCGGAGGCGGCCAGGAACCAGAGCCCCACCGTTTCGTGCAGGGTGACGCCGGTGAGGGCCAGCAAGGCCAGGGCGGCGAGGGACGCTCCGATGGCAGTCTTGCCGCTGTTACCCATGTGGCGCATGTGACTAATCATCCCCGAGCGTGGCTACTTCACAACGTAGCCACGCATGATCGCCATGATTGCGGCGACACTTTGCGCCCGGGTGCGCTCGGGGTTGTAGGTCTGGCGGTCCAGCCCCACCACAAAACAGGCCCCGAAGATCGCCGTCTCCAGGCTGCCGCGGGACAGTGCGGGATCCACCGGGTACTTGGCGGCCACGGCCTCGATCGCGGTGCCAATCACCCCGAGCAGCCGGCCGCGCAGCTCGGTGAAGGTGTCCTGCCACTCGCTGGGCGTCCGCCAGTTCTCGCTGACCCACAGCCGGGCGAAGGAAGGGTATTCGGCCATGAAGTCCATCGCCTGGCCGATCATCTCGTCCATTGCCTCCAGCGGATCCGCCGACCCGTCCTTGACGCTCAGCAGCCGTGCCATCAGGATGTCCACGCCGTGCCGCAGCAGTTGCGCGATCAGATCCGACTTGCTGCCGAAGTTGTAGTACACCGTGCCCTTGGACACCCCCGCGGCCGCGGCGATCTCGTCGACCGTCACGCCAGCGGCCCCGCGCTCGCCGATCAGCTCCATCGAAGCCTCGAACAGCTTCTGCTTGGTCGCGTTGGTGCGACCGGGCCGCAGCTTCTTCCCGGCGTCGGCGTCGGTCGCCACGTCCACGCGGGGCTTGGTGCTCATACGGCGATCTCCGGCTTCAGGGTCTTGAGGGTCCAGAACTTGTGTTTCCGGACGGCAACGGCGGACATCGCCAGTCCCAGCAAAGTGTAGCCAACCAGGCCCAGCATGGTGGGCAGGATGCTGGCCAGATCGGCTCCGTAGATCAGGTGCCGCATGCCGTTGACCACATAGCCCATCGGCAGCAGCTGGTGCACCACGTGCAGCGGCTCCGGCGTGGTCTGCCAGGGGAAGGTGCCGCCGGAGGAGACCAGTTGCAGGACCAGCAGGATCAGCACCACCAGCTTGCCGGGCGAGCCGAGCAGCGCCACCACGCCCTGGATGATCGCGCTGAAGGCCATGGCGGCTGCCAGCATCAGGACCCACATCAGCACGGGATGGGCGGGATCGAGGCCCAGCCCCACATCCACCACGAGGGTCAGCAGGCTGGCCTGGACCGCGGCGACCGCCAGGAACGGCAGCCAGCCCCCGACGGCGATCTTCCACGTCGGAGCGTTGGACGCCAGGGCGCGCTGGGTGACCGGCCGCATCGCCTGGATCAGCATGAAGACGCCGATCCACAGGGCCAGGGTCAGGAAGAACGGTGCCAGTCCGGCCCCATAGGAACCCGCCTTGGCCTGCGAAACGTTGCTGACCGCCACGGGGTCCGCCATGACCTTGGCGAGGCTGTCCTTCTGTGCGCCATCCGGGTTAGGTACCTTGCCCGCGCCCTTGGCCAATTCGGTTGCGAGGGTCCCGGCGCCGTCGGACGCCTTCGCCGAACCGCTCTCAAGCCGCGCTGCGCCGTCGTCGAGCTGCTGGGCGCCCTGGGCGAGTTTTTCCGCGCCGGCCAGGGCGTTCTGTTGGCCGGCGGCGAGTTCCGCGGTGCCGCCGGCGAGCTGGTCCGCCCCGGCGGAGGCTTTCCCGACGGCGTCGCTCAGGGCCGGGGCCGCGCCCGCCAGCTGCGCGGCACCCGCGCTGACTGCGGCGGAACCGTCCGCCAGCTGCTGCACTTGGGCCGCCGCGCCCTTGAAAGCGCCGGCCGCTCCAGAAGGTGCCGGGGCGGTGTTGGCATCGTAGTCGGCCAGGATGGCGTCGGCCTGGGCCTGGGTAATGACGCCGGCGGCGACCAGGCGGCCATTGGAGGCCACCACCCGGCCGCGCTGGGCCTGCGCCGCGGCCTGTTCCGCGGACGCGAGCTGGGCGGCCATGCCCTGCAGCTTGGTGTTCAGTGCGGCGTTTCCGGCGGCCACCTGGGCGGCGCCGTCGGCCAGCCGCTGCGTATCCGCGGGCAGCGTGGATGTCTTGTCGTTGAGCTCGCGCAGTCCGCCGGCGAGCTGCCCGGCCCCGGCGTTCAGGGTGTTGGCCCCGTCGAGGAGTTTGCGCTGCCCGGCCACCAGTTCGCCGGTCCCGTTCCTGAGTGAGGAGGTGCCCTGGTGCAGGCTGGCCGCGCCGTCGTGGAGCGACGAGACCCCGCCGGCCAGGTCCCGAGCGCCGTCGGACGCCTTGAGCATCTGGGAGTGGATGGTGCCGAAGCCGGTGAGTAGCTGGTTGGCGGTCTCCTCGCCCACTTCCTTCGCTACAGTCGAGTGGACGGCGGTGGTGAGCTTGTCCACGATCGTGCCGAGCAGGTAGTTGTTGGCGTCGTTGGTGGTGACGTTCAGCATGGCCTGGTTGGCGGCGTCGAAGCTTCCCGGTGAGACCAGGTTGGCGGAGAAGTCCCGGGGGATCTTCAGCGCGAACGCGTACTGGCCGCTGCTCACGCCCTGGTCCGCCGCCTCCGCGCTGGAGACGGTCTGCCAGTTGAAGACGTGGCCCTCGACGAGGCTGTCGGCGACCTTCCGGCCGGCCTCCAGCCGGGTGCCGTCGGCGGAGCTGGCGCCGGTGTCCTCAACCACCAGGGCTGCATCGATCTGGTTCAGCTTGCCGTAGGGATCCCAGTTGGCGTACAGGTACACCGCCCCGTAGAGCAGCGGCACCAGGGTCAGCGCCACGATGGTCAGCTTGGGCAGCAGGCCGCCGGTCATGCGCTTGAGTTCGGAACGGGCCAGCCGCAGCACGGTCATCGGGCCTCCTCGGTTTCGGGGTCTTGGTGGGCGGCCGCCGGTTCCGGCGCGGGGACGGCATTGCCGATCTCCCCGGCTGGACCGGTCCACCCCGGCGGGACGCTGCCGACGGTGGCGACGACGGCGAGCGGACGCCCGGCGTCGTACGCCAGCTCCTGAAGCCGCGGCAGCCAGTCGGCCGGATCGCCGCTGTGGCGGTCCGGGGAATCGACCACCAGCAGGTCGGTGTGCGGATTGGCCAGGGCCAGCGCCGTCAGCAGCTCGAGGCGGCGGTCGGCGGGCAGCTCCTCGGCCCAGCGCCCGGCGATGTCCTCGAAGCGGTTGACCTTGAGCCACGGCGTGCTGAGCAGCGCGCCCCGGTAGCGGCGGGGGATCAGGGCGAGGTCCTCGGTGACCAGGTCGCGCACGCTCAGGTGCTGCTCCGGCTCGTTCACCCCGGGGGAGTCCACGACCGCGCTCGCCTGCCGCAGCTGCTTGATCCGGGTGCCGCCGTCCCACTCGAGGGTGCCGGCCGAGGGCTCCATCCGGCCGCTCAGGGTCAGGGCCAGGGCGGTGCGCTGGTCCTGGCGTTGGCCGGTGACGAGCAGGAGTTCACCCCGGGCCGCCTGCAGCGAGGTGGGCGGGAGCAGGTAGTCCCGCCGGCCCTTCACGTGAAGCTGTTGAACGCAGAGCAAGGGAAGCCTTTCGCAGAAATGATCTACTCCTAGGCTAACTAAACTGACCGGTCAGTTCAAATAGATGTGGGCGAGCGGACACTTGAGGCCCCGGAATCGTTGATTTCGGGGCCTCAAGTGTCCGTTCGCGCTTAGAGGCCGTAGTCCTCGAGCAGCCGCAGCCACACCTCGCTGATCGTGGGATAGGACGGGACGGCGTGCCAGAGCCGGTCCAGCGGGACTTCTCCGACGACGGCGATCGTCGCCGCGTGCAAGAGCTCGGCGACGTCCGGCCCGGCGAAGGTTGCGCCCAGCAGCACTTTGCGGTCCTCGTCGACCACCAGCTGGGCCCAGCCCTTGTAATGCTCGGAATGCAGCGAGGAGCCTGCCACTTGGATGGGGAGCTGCACGGAGGTGGCCCGGTAGCCGTCCCTTTCGGCCTGTTCCAGGCTGCGGCCGACATTTGCCAGCTCGGGGTCGGTGAAGACCACATTGGGGACGGCGTGCTCGTCGGCCGTTTGGGCGTAGCGGCTCCACGGGGCCGGCTCGCCGGTGAGCGTGCCCTTGGCGCGGGCGGCAATCGCGTCGCCGGTGGCCCGCGCCTCGTATTTGCCCTGGTGGGTGAGCAGGACCTTGCCTGCGGCGTCGCCGACGGCGTAGAGCCATGGGCTACTGTCGTTGCCGTCGGCTCCCCGGACGAGCCCGCTCGCGTCCGTCTTGAGCCGCGGGGGCTTTCCGTCGTCGGCGGACAGTCCCACGCTCTCCAGCCCGATGCCTTCCACGGCGGGGTGCCTGCCGGTGGCGACCAGGAGCTTGTCCACCGTCACGCTGCCGCCGCCGTCGAGCGCCAGGGTCAGGGAGCCGTCGTCGTTCTCATGGACGCTTTGGGTGCCGGTGCGGAGGTGGAGTTCGACGCCGTCGGCGCGCAGCCCGGCCTGGACCAGCTCGGCCGCCGGTGCCGGAAAGGCTCCCAGCAGCCCGCCGCGGGCCACGACCGTCACGGCCGACCCGAGCCGGGCAAAGGCCTGGGCGAGCTCGGTGCCGGCCACGCCGCCGCCGAGCACACCGAGCCGCGCCGGGATCTCGTGCGCGGAGGTGGCCTCCCGGGTGGTCCAGTAGTCGACCTCCTCGAGGCCCTCAATGGGCGGGATGGTCGGGCGCGACCCCGTTGCCAGGACGACGGCGTGGCGCGCCACGAGCGCGTAGCTGTTGCCGTCCACCCCGGCCACCTCCGCCCGGCGGGCCCCGGTGATCCAGCCGTGGCCGCGGATCAGCTCGATCCCGGTGTCCTCGACCCACTTGACCTGGCTGTCGTCCTGCCAGTTGGAGGTGAAGTAGTCCCGCCGCTTCAGCACGGCTGCGGCGTCGAGCACCCTGGTGACCGCCTCCTCGGCGCCGGGCACTGTCTGGGCGCCATGGAGTGCGGTGCCGGGCCGGAGCAGGGCCTTCGAGGGCATGCAGGCCCAGTACGAACACTCGCCGCCCACCAGCTCCGCCTCCACTAGGACGGCCGTCAATCCGCCCCGCACAACGCGCTCGGCCACGTTCTCGCCCACCGCGCCGGCCCCGATCACGATGACATCGAATTCACGCTCAAAGTGTGCCGTCATGGCAACAGCCTAGCCCCGCCGGGAGCGGCTTTGGCGGCACCCTGTGCAGGAGGTGGGACGTCCGCTACCCTGAGGATCACCTTTGGGGAGGAGTCCAGCCGTGTGCGCAGCCAGTCCGAACGCGGGCAACGCCGGGCCGCCGCGCCGGTTGGGCGCGCAGGCCCGGCTGCGCGCCCTTCAGGCCGACATCATCGAGCTGATCCTTGAGCGGGAGCTGGGACCGGGCGACCCGCTGCCTACCGAAAACGAGCTGGCCCCGTTACTGGGGATCGGCCGGAACACGCTGCGGGAAACGCTAAAGGTCCTCCAAGCCCTGGGCGTGATCGAGATCCGGCACGGCTTCGGCATGTTCGTGGCCGGGAGCAACTTCGAGGCCCTGGTTGGCGGGCTCAGCTTCCGGGCGCGGATGTCGCTGCGGCACCGGGGGCGGGAGGCGCTCGAGCTGATCGAGGCGCGGCGGCTGCTGGAGTCGGGGCTGATCGGCGCGTCCATGGCGCGCATGACGGCGGACCACCTGGCGGGACTTGAGGCGGCGGTGCTGCGGACGGAAGAGCTGGCCCGGTCCGGGGAACACTTTGTCGAAGCCGACGCCGACTTCCACCGCAAACTGTTCGAGCCGCTGGGCAATGAGCTGCTGCTGGGCCTGGTGGACGCGTTCCAGACGGTCTACCGCCGGATCCAGCTGGAACTGGGCGGCGACGGCCGGCCGTTGACCGCCGAGGTCCGCGCCGACGTCGGCAGCGCCTCGGCCGGCACGGCTGACACGGCCGGCGTCCGTCCCGCCGTCGACACCGCCGACCTCGATCCCGCCGCGGGGGCTGCACTGCACCGAGGTATCTACGAGGCCGTGGCGGCGGGCGACGCCGTCCTCGCCGCGGAACGGTTGGGCAGCCACTTTGACGGGATGCGCCGGCGTATCGCGGCTGCCGTGGGGGAGTAGGGCGCCGGGCCGTTGCCCGGGTTTCCGCTACGGTTTGAGACCGGTGCGCCCCGGATCCGGCCTGCCCCTGTCCGAAACCGCCGCGGATTTCCGAAACGAGCCGGGAAAACAAAAGATCCGCACCGGCGGACCGGTGCGGATCTTTTCTATCTGTGCGCCCAAAGGGATTCGAACCCCTGACCTTCTGTTCCGTAGACAGACGCTCTATCCAGCTGAGCTATGGGCGCATTCTCGGCTCTTCGGGAACTTCTCGCTCCCCCGAACCTCGAATTACTTTACGCGAGATGGGCCCGGAGTTCCAAATCGAGAGCCATGTAATCTGCCTGACTAGACCGGTCTACGTGACCTTGATCACAAAAAGAACAGCGCTTGGAGATATTAAACCCTGAATTTCCGGGGATTTTGGAACTCGGCTCCATCGTCAACCCGTATTTGGGCCTGAAGCTGAACCACCCGCGAGACCTAGCATTTAGGACACACCACTGAACCCGAGGAAGGGAACCGTAATGGGCGATCTGGCGCGACTGCCGCTGCTTGAGAAAGCACCCACCACACATGCTGGACTGCTGGCATGGGTTGAAGAGGTTGCTGAACTGACCCAGCCGGACCGGATCCACTGGGTTGATGGCTCGGAAGAAGAGAACACCCGGCTCACGGACGAGCTCGTGGCGGCCGGAACCCTGACCCGGCTGAACGAGAAGCTGTTCCCGAATTCCTTTGCGGCATTCTCAGACCCCGCCGACGTCGCACGCGTCGAAGAGCAGACCTTCATCTGTTCCGAGAACGAACGCGATGCGGGCTTCACCAACAACTGGATGGCTCCGGCGGAGATGAAGGAGAAGCTGCGCGGCCTGTTCAGCGGCTCCATGCGCGGCCGCACCATGTACGTCATCCCCTTCGTCATGGGCCACCTCGACGCCGAGGACCCGAAGTTCGGCGTGGAGATCACGGACAGCGCCTACGTTGTCGCCTCCATGCGCATCATGGCCACGATCGGCACCGACGTGCTGAACAAGATCACCGCCACCAACGCCTTCTTCGTCCCGGCCCTGCACTCCCTGGGCGCCCCGCTGGCCCCGGGGCAGGCCGACGTTGCCTGGCCCTGCAACCCGGACAAGTGGATCGTGCACTTCCCGGAGGAGCGCTCCATCTGGTCCTTCGGCTCCGGCTACGGCGGCAACGCCCTCCTCGGCAAGAAGTGCTACGCCCTGCGCATCGCCTCGGTCATGGCCCGCGACGAGGGATGGCTGGCCGAGCACATGCTCATCCTCAAGCTGACTTCGCCGGAGAAGAAGAACTACTACATCTCCGCGGCGTTCCCCTCGGCCTGCGGCAAGACCAACCTCGCCCTGCTCGACCCCACGATCGAGGGCTGGGACGTCGAAACCCTCGGCGATGACATCACCTGGATGCGGATCGGCAAGGAAGGCGAACTGCGCGCCACCAACCCCGAGGCCGGCCTGTTCGGCGTCGCCCCGGGCACCGGCTGGGGCACCAACCCGAACGCCATGCGCGCCATCGCCAAGGGCCACAGCATCTTCACGAACGTCGCCCTCACGGACGACGGCGGCGTGTGGTGGGAAGGCATGACCGACGAAGTCCCCGCGCACCTGACCGACTGGCAGGGCAACGACTGGACCCCGGCGTCGGACCAGCCTGCCGCGCACCCCAACTCCCGCTTCTGCACCCCGATCTCGCAGGTCGACATGCTGGCTGAGGAGTACTACAGCCCCGAAGGTGTGGAGCTCTCCGCGATCCTCTTCGGCGGCCGGCGCAAGACGACGGTTCCGCTGGTGACCCAGGCCCGCAGCTGGACCAACGGGATCTTCATGGGCTCCACGCTCTCCTCGGAGACCACGGCCGCCGCGGCCGGTCAGGTCGGCGTGCTCCGCCGCGACCCGATGGCCATGCTGCCGTTCATCGGCTACGACGCCGGCGACTACCTGAAGCACTGGATCAGCGTCTCCGGCAAGGCCAACCCGGAGCGGCTGCCGCACATCTTCCTGGTCAACTGGTTCCGCCGCACGGCCGACGGCGACTTCGCCTGGCCCGGTTTCGGCGACAACGCCCGTGTCCTCAAATGGGCCATCGAGCGCATCGAGGGCAAAGCCGACGCAGTGGAGACGCCCATCGGATTCGTCCCGACCGGCCATTCGCTGGACCTTACCGGCCTGGACCTGACCCACGCCCACGTCGAGGATGCCGTCCGCGTGGACCGCGAGGAATGGGACGCCGAGCTGGCCTCCATCGAGGAGTGGTACGCAAAGTTTGGCGACTCGCTGCCGGACGCGCTGCGCGCCGAGCTCGGCTCGCTCAAGGAACGGATGTCCGCGCACTAGCAGGCGGCTGATCCAACGACGGCGGCCCCGCACCTTGAAGAAGGTGCGGGGCCGCCGTCGTTCCCTCATCGATTGGCAGGCGGCGGCTGCCGGGACTTAGGTCCCTAGCCCGCAGTCGGGAGGGGCCCTTAGGCTCGTCGCATTCATCAGCCGGGCCGGCCGCTGACTGCCGGGGATGCGGGGAACATTCCGGGCGCACGGTGACGTGCCCTCCGCCTGCCGCGGCGGGCGAGACCCCAGGAGCGCATCATGCTTGTCACTGACGATATCCAGGCCCTCTCCGAAGTTGTCAGCGGCCCGGTCGCTTTGCCGGGCAGTCCCGAATTCGCGGCCGAGACGTTCGCCTTCAACGCCGCTACCGTCCACCGGCCCGACGTCGTGCTGGGCGCCAGCACCGCGCAGGACGTGGCGGCCGGGGTCAAATGGGCCGCAGAACGCAGGCTCCCGGTGGCGGTCCAGTCCACCGGGCACGGCGCCGACTCGGTGGTCGAGGGCGGCCTGCTGATCAACACCAGGCGGCTGCAGGGGCTGCACATCGATCCGGTGGAACGCACCGCCCGGGTGGGCGCCGGGGTGAAGTGGCGCAGTGTCCTGGAAGCGAGTGTTCCGCTCGGACTCGTCGGACTGCACGGCTCAAGCACCGACGTCGGCGTCGTGGGGTATACGGTCGGTGGCGGTCTTCCGGTGCTGGGCCGCGCCCACGGCTTTGCGGCGGACCATGTCCGCAGCATGGAAGTCGTCACCGCGGACGGCGCGCTGCGCCGGATCGACGCCGAGGCCGAGGCCGAGCTGTTCGCGTTGATGCTCGGCGGCAAGGGCAACTTCGGGATCGTCACCGAACTCGAGTTCAGCCTCTTTCTGCTGGGCGAGTTCTACGGCGGCGGCATCATCTACCCGGGCGCCGATGCGGCCCTCATCCTGGCTGCCTTCCGGGAGTGGCTGCCCACGCTGCCGGATCACGCCTCGCCCTCGATCTCGCTGCTGCGGCTTCCGGACATGGAGTTCGTTCCCGGGCCGCTGCGGGGGCAGTTTGTGGTGCACCTCCGCTTCGCCCTGATGGGGAACCGGGAAGACGGCGACGCGCTGCTTGCCCCGATGCGCGCCGTCTCGACCCCGTTGATGGACACGGCCGGGCCCATGAGCTACCTCGACGTGGACCAGATCCACATGGATCCGGCGGATCCGCTCCCTTTCACGGCAGGCGGAGCGATGCTGAAAGACCTCGGCGACGAGACCCTGACCGAGCTGCTGAAGCACACCGGCGAAGGGTCGGACTGTCCGCTGCTGCTGGTCGAAATCCGGCCGCTGGGTGGAGCTTTGGCCCGCGAAGGGGCACTGCCGAACGCCGTGTCGGGGCGGGACGCGGCGTTTCTGCTCTTCCTGCTCGGGTTCAAGATGCCGCCGGTTGCCGAGGCCGTCTCGGCAGCCATCCGCACGGTCCTGGCTGCGATGGCTCCGCACTCCACCGGATTTACTCTGGTCAACTTCCACGGCGAACCCGGCGATGAGGCTGACCGGGCCAGGGCGTGGTCGCCCGCTGTTTACGAACGGATGAGGGCCGCGAAGTCCAGCTACGACCCCGGCAATCTCCTGCGGTTCGGCCACACGATCACCGGTGTGCCGTCATGAGGTGAGGTGTCTCTCATCGATTGTCCCCACCGGTTCCCTAGCCTCACAAGTTCGGTTAAGGAACCCTGCCGGCGTGGGCCCTCCGCAGCGGCCCTTTTGACCTCCCAAAAGGGCATCTGCGGAGCAATCGATGAGAGACTCAGTTGGCAAGCCAGATGTCCGGCCCGAAGACCTCGTAGTGGATCTTGGTGGCGGGGATGCCCGCATTGATGGCCTCGTTGCGGATGTTCTTCATGAACGGCAGCGGGCCGCACAGGTACAGCGAGGCGTTGGCCGGCAGGTCCACGTCACGCAGCGACATGAAGCCCTCCTTCGCCCCCGCCTCCGGCCGTTCGAGCCAGAGCTGCAGCTCGGCCGCTTCCAGGCGCTCGACGTCGTCCGTCATCTGGGAGCGCAGCGCCCAGCTGTCCAAGGTGCTTTCCGCGTGCAGGACCAGGACCTGACGGTCCGAGCCGGCCTCGGCGAGGGAGCGCAGGATCGAGGCCGACGGCGTGCAGCCGATGCCGGCCGAGGCCAGGACCACGGGGCCGTCGCTCTCCTTGAGCGTGATTTCGCCGTAGGGGTTGGAGATCTCGAGGATGTCCCCGACCTCGACGTGGTTGTGCAGCACAGGGGAGACCTCGCCGCCGTCGTCGAGCTTAGTGGTGAAGCTGCGGCTGGTGCCCGCGTCGCCGGAGAGCGAGTACTGGCGGACCTGGCGCAGGCCGTCCGGCAGGGTGACCTTGACGCTGACGTACTGGCCGGGGAGGGCCGGGGTGATGGGGGTGTCGTCGGCCGGTTCCAGGGTGAACGTCATGGAGCCGGTGCCGGCGGGGGTCTTCGCGGCGACCTTCCACGGGCTCCACATCTTGCCGTTGGCCTGGCTGGCGTAGAGGCCCTTCTCGAGTTTGATCAGCGCGTCGGCCATAAGCCAGTAGACCTCGGTCCAGGCCTCGGCGATTTCCGGGGTGATGACCTCGGCCAGGTCCTCGGCGATGGCGGCGAAGAGGTGCTCGTAGACCACCTGGTACTGCGGCTCGGTGATGCCGAGCGAGGCGTGGCGGTGCGCGATGCGCGACAGCACGGTCTCCGGCAGGGTGCCCGGGTTGCTGACGAGGTGGCTGGCGAAAGCGGCGATGCTCCCGGCCAGGGCCTGCTGCTGGTTGCCGGAGCGCTGGTTGGAGCGGCTGAACAGCCCGTCCAGCAGCTCGGGGTGGGCGCCGAAGAGCCGGGCGTAGAACTTGGGGGTGATATCGCCGATGCGGGAACCGACCAGCGGCAGGGTGGCCTCGATGACGGGGAAGGACTTGTCCGAGAGCATGCTGACTCCTGAGATAGTGGCCCGGGGTCTTCAACCGGACCGTTTCTGAAATACACGCATTTGAAATGCGAGTATTTATGTCTCAGTTCTACACGTCGTAGAAAAGGGTTGCAAATCGGCTGACGCCCGGGCGGGGCGGACTCCGGCGGGGGATCGCGGCCTCCGGAGCGGGGGGCCGCGCCCGGTTACAGGCCCGCTACAGGCCGGGGCGCAGGCCGATGGCCTGGAAGACCGGATTCATTTGCCGGGAGGTCGGCAGCGATGCGACGACAATGTCATCAAGCTCACGGTAGAACGCCTCGCGGGCGCGGCCCAGGGCGCTGCGCAGCCGGCACTCGTTGATGAGCGGGCAGGCGCCCGCGGCGGCCACGCAGTCGGCCGGGTCGGTCCGGGTGTCCAGTGCGCGCAGCAACTGTCCGACGGTGGCGGCCCGGCCGGCACCGCTGAGCCGGGACCCGCCATTGCGGCCGCGCTCGACGTCGATCAGGCCGAGTTCGCGCAGCTTCGCCATCGCCTTGCTGACGTGGTTGTAGGGCGTGCCGACGGCGTCCGCGATGCTCTGGGTGGTGAGCAGTTCGCCCTCAGCCGCGGCCGCGAGCACCATCATCGCGCGCAGGCTCACGTCCGCGAAGGCGTTGATCTTCATGGCACCCGCTTGGTCTAGTCCACCCAGACGGCGGGTTCGTTGGTGTCGGCGGAAAGCTCGCCAAACTCCAGCTCGTGTGTCGCCGGATTCGCGCCGTAGGGCAGCACCGCCGCGAAGACGGAACCGTCCTGGTGCTCGGCGGCCACGTGGATCGCGTCCGAGTCCTCTTCCAGCAGGGTGATGTCGCAGACGATCGCGGCGGCGCGGAACTCGTCCCGGTGCTGCCGGAGCAGCTCGGTGAGGTCGTTGATCATGCCGTCGGCGTCGAAGTCGGCGTCGCTGTCCCCGGCCGCGTCCGCCGGGGTGACGGCCACGAGGCGGACTTCGCCGTCGTTCTCCACCACCAGGGCGAAGGGCAGGAAGCCCCCGTTGCGCTCGAGCTGCTCCTGGGCCGCCCCCACCCCGGTGCCGAGCAGGTTCTCTAGGTCGGTGGCGCTGGCATCCGGCACCGAGCCGCGCCAGGAGTCCTCGGCCGGATCCGCCGGCTGCAGGACGGCCCCCTGGGTCTCCGGCGAATCGGTCATGGCGATCAGCCCCGGACCAGGGCCAGGACCCGGTCGCGGACGCGTTCCATGGTTTCCTTGTCCGTGGCCTCGACGTTCAGGCGGAGGAAGGGCTCGGTATTGGACGGGCGCAGGTTGAACCAGTAGCTTCCGTCCGCGGCGATGAAGGTGCTGCCGTCGAGGTAGTCCACCTCAACGTCTTCGTCGTAGAAGTCCACGCGGACGCGCTCCACGGCAGCGGCCTTGTCCTCGATTTCCGAGTTGATCTCGCCGGAGGACTTGTAAGGCTCGTATTCGCGGCCGAGCTCGGACAGCGGGCCGTCCTGCTCGCCGAGGGCAGCCAGGACGTGCATGGCGGCCAGCATGCCGGTGTCCGCATTCCAGAAATCGCGGAAGTAGAAGTGGGCGGAGTGCTCGCCGCCGAAGATCGCGCCTTCGGCCGCCATCACGGCCTTGATGAAGGAGTGTCCCACCCGGGTGCGGAACGCGCGGCCGCCGTCGTTGACCACCAGTTCGGGCACCGCCCGCGAGGTCAGGAGGTTGTGGATGATCGTCGGAGTTTCCTCGCCGTTGGCCTTGGCGCGGGCGATCTCGCGGCGCGCCACCATGCCGGTGACGGCCGACGGCGAGACCGGCTCGCCCTTTTCGTCGATTACGAAGCAGCGGTCGGCGTCGCCGTCGAACGCCAGGCCGATGTCCGCGCCGTGCTCGACGACGGCGGCCTGCAGGTCCCGGAGGTTTTCCGGCTCCAGCGGGTTCGCCGGGTGGTTCGGGAAAGATCCGTCGAGCTCGAAGTAGAGCGGGATGATCTCGAGCGGCAGCTTGGGCAGCAGCGTGTCGCCCAGCACGGCGGGGGTCGTCATGCCGGCCATGCCGTTGCCGGCGTCCACCACGACCTTGAGCGGACGGGATCCGCTGAGGTCAACCAGGCTGCGCAGGTACTCGGAGTAGTCCTTGAGGACGTCGCGCACGCTGATCAGGCCGCGGGTGCCGTTCGCGGGGATGGTGCCGGCGTTGAGGTATTCCTCGGCCAGGGCCTGGATCTCCTTCAACCCGGTTTCGGAGGAGATCGGCACGGCGCCTGCCTTGGCCATCTTGATGCCGTTGTATTCGGCCGGGTTGTGGCTGGCGGTGAACGTGGCGCCGGCCGCGTTCAGGGCGCCGCAGGCGTAGTACAGCTCGTCGGTGGAGATCAGGTCAAGCAACTGGACGTTGGCGCCGCGGGTAGCCGCTCCGTTGGCGAAGGCCCGGCTGAACTCGGGGGAGGAGGGGCGCATGTCACCGCCGACCAGCACAGTCTGCCCGGCCAGGTCCAGGACGTCCACGAAGGCAGCCCCGACGGCTTCGACGATTTCCGCGGTGATTGATTCGCCCACAATTCCGCGCACGTCGTAGGCCTTGAAGGAAGCCGAGAGGTCAAAAGTCTTCGTCTGGTCGCTAGTCACGGCTCCTATCTTACGTGGAAGCTGCAGCCGACCGTCCGGACCGGCCGCGTATGTGGACACGGCTTATCCACATACGGTTCCGCCCGCTTCGTGGCTGTCGGAGGGGACTGGGATACTGAAGCAATGGCCAATAACCAGAACGCTGCAGTCCTTTCCGCCCCCGAATCACCCTCCGCCGGGGGTACCGGGACGCGTGAGCAGGCCCAGGCGGTGCTGCGCGAACTTGTGGGGCACCCCGATGCTGAGTTCCACGACGGCCAGTTCGAGGCCATCGAGGCCCTCGTGGACGGCGGCCGGCGCGCCCTTGTCGTGCAGCGCACCGGCTGGGGCAAGTCGGCCGTGTACTTCGTCGCGTCCCTGCTGCTGCGCCGCCGCGGCGCGGGCCCAACCCTGATTGTGTCCCCGCTGCTCGCGCTGATGCGCGACCAGGTCGCCGCCGCCGCGCGGGCCGGGGTCCGGGCCGTGGCCATCAATTCGGCCAACCAGCTCGACTGGGACACCGTCCGCGAACAGCTCGCGGCCGACGAGGTGGACGTGCTTCTCGTGTCCCCGGAGCGGCTCACCAATCCGTCGTTCCGGGAGAACCAGCTGCCCGAACTGGTCCGCCGGACCGGACTGCTGGTGATCGACGAGGCTCACTGCATCTCGGACTGGGGCCACGACTTCCGCCCCGACTACCGGCGGATCGCGGACCTGATCACCCAGCTGCCGGACAGCGTCCCGGTCCTGGCCACCACCGCTACCGCCAACTCTCGGGTGGTCCACGACATCGAGGAACAGCTCGGCGAGGGCGTGCTGACCATTCGCGGCGCCCTGGGCCGTGAGTCCCTGCGGCTGGGCGTGCTGCGGCTGCCCGACTCCCGGGAACGGCTGGGCTGGCTGCTCACCCACCTGAAGGACATGCCCGGCAGCGGCATCATCTACACCCTCACCGTGTCCGCCGCGGAAGACACCGCCCGCCTCCTGGCCGAGGCCGGCCACGAAGTGCTTGCCTACACCGGCCGGACCGACCCCGCGGACCGGGAACGCGCCGAGCAGCTGCTCAAGGACAACCAGGTGAAGGCGCTGGTGGCCACCTCCGCCCTCGGCATGGGCTTCGACAAGCCGGACCTTGGCTTCGTGGTGCACCTCGGGGCGCCGTCGTCCCCGGTGGCCTACTACCAGCAGGTCGGCCGTGCCGGTCGCGGCGCGGCAAATGCCGACGTGTTGCTCCTGCCCGGCTCCGAGGACCGGGACATCTGGCAGTATTTCGCCACCGCGTCGATGCCCTCGGAAGAAAAGGCCTCCGCGGTCCTGACCGCGTTGGCCGAGGCCGGCACCGCGGTGTCCACCGTGGCGCTTGAGGCCCGGGTGGACCTGCGCCGGACGCCGCTGGAACTCTTGCTGAAGGTGCTGGCCGTGGACGGGGCCGTCGAGCGCGTGGGCGGCGGGTGGCGTTCCACCGGCCAGCCGTGGACCTACGACGCCGAGCGGTACCGCCGCATCGCGGAGGCACGCGTCGACGAGCAGGACTCCATGGTGATCTACCAAGACACCGCCGGCTGCCGGATGGAGTACATCACCTCGGTCCTCGACGACGAGACGGCAGCGGCCTGCGGCCGCTGCGACAACTGCGCCGGCCGTTGGTTCCCGGCCGACATTGCCGCCGACGCCACCGAAGCGGCGGGCGCGACCCTGAACCGGGCCGGCATGGTGCTGGAACCGCGGCTGCAGTGGCCCAGCGGTATGGACCGCTTGGGCGTGAACGTGAAGGGCAAGATCAAGCCGGACGAAAGCCTGGCCAACGGTCGGGTGCTGGCGCGGCTGACAGACCTGGGCTGGGGCGGCGCGCTGCGCGAGACCTTCGCCGCGGGCGCCCCCGACCGGGCTGTGGACCCGGGAATGCTGCGGGCCTGCGTGCAGGTCCTGCGCGAATGGGGCAACGGCGATGCACGTAACCCCGGCTGGAGCGGCGCTGGCCGTCCGGCCGCGATCGTCAGTGTCCCGTCCCGGGGCAAGCCCGAACTGGTGGAGTCGCTGGCCCGCGGCATCTCCGAGATCGGCCGCATCCCGTACCTGGGCCAGCTGCAGCTCGCCCACGGCGGACCCACGGGCGGCCGCGGCGGAAACAGCGCCTACCGTCTAGCTGGGGTCTGGGACCGACTCGTGGTCGGGCCCGAGCTCGCTGCGGCGCTGGACGGCATCCAAGGCCAAAGCGTCATGCTGGTGGACGATCTGGTGGACAGCCGCTGGACCGTCACCGTGGCCGGACGTGCCCTGCGGCTCGCGGGCGCCGGGGCAGTGTTGCCGCTCGTGCTCGGCCAGGCAGGCTAACCCGAGGCCATCCCGGCCCGACCTCCTGGACCGCGCGCCTAGCAGCTGAGCGCGCTTAGCTGCGCGCGCTCAACTGCGGGGCGGCCGCTCGGACTCCAGCACGGCCATGGCGGCGTTGTGGCCGCCGATGGCGCTGACGGCGCCGCCGCGGCGGGCACCGGAGCCGCAAAGCAGGAGCTGCGGATCGTCCGTAGCGACTCCCCAGCGCTGCGCCGGGGTGTCCAGGGGTGCGTCATCGTCCACGAAGGGCCAGTCGAGGCCGCCGTGGAAGATGTTGCCGCGCGGCATGCCGACGGCGCGTTCGATATCCAGGGTGGTCTTGGTTTCGATGCACGGCCGGCCATCCGGACCTGTCAGCAGCAGCTCCTCGACCGGCTCGGCGAGGACACTATTGAGCGACCGCAGCACCGCGGCCTGCAACTCCGCCCGCCGGGCCTCGTTGTTCTGCGCGGTGATCAGCCTGTCCGGGACGTGCAGGCCGAACACCGTGAGGGTATGCGCGCCGGCCGCCTGCAGCTCCGCGGACAGGATGCTGGGGTCGGTCAACGAATGGCAGTAGATCTCGCACGGCAGGGGATCCGGAACATTCCCTCCCGCGGCGGTGAGGTAGGCCGCATCCAGCTGGGACCACGTCTCGTTGATGTGGAACGTGCCGCCGAAAGCCGCTTCCGGACTGACGGTGTCGTCCAGCAGCCGGGGCAGCCGCTTGAGCAGCAGGTTCACCTTGACCTGGGCACCCTCGCGGAGATGGTTCGGGTTCTGCGTGGAGTGCGTGGCGGGTGCAGCCCCGGCCGGCGCGGCGTTGCGCAAGCGGTCCAGGACCACGGGGGCCACATTGGACAGAACCCGCGCGGCGGAGACGGTGTGGTCCGCGCCGTCGTGCCGGTAGCTGACGACGCCGCCCGGGCGGACGGAGGTGACCTCCGCCGCCGTAAGGATGGTCGCGCCCGCGTCCCTGGCCGCGCGTTCCAGCTCCCCGGACACCGCGCCCATCCCGCCCACGGGCACGTCCCAGGCACCGGTCCCGCCGCCGATCAGGTGGTACAGGAAACAGATGTTCTGCTGGAGGTCGGCGTCGTCGGCGCGGGCAAAGGTGCCGATCAGGGCGTCGGTCAGGACCACGCCGCGGACCAGGTCGTGCCGGAGTGCCTCGGCGATGGCGCGCCCGACCGGCTGCTCAATCATGGCCTCCCATGCCTCCGCCGCCCCGGCCCCGAGGGCGAGCGACCTCGCCGCCGACCGGGTGGGCAGGGGGGACGTCATGGTGGGCCAGAGCGCCCGGGTGAGCTTCCCGCAGCCCGCGTAGAACTCGTTGAAGGCGCGGAACTCGTCCTCGGAGGCCCCGATCGCACCGAACGAGGCGGCCGTGGACGCGGCGTCCTCGTTGTCGATCAGGAGTGCCCGGCCGGGATTGGCCGGGTCCGGGGTGTACGAGGAGTACCGCCGCCGCGCAAGCGTGATCCGCAGGCCGAGGTCGTCGATGATCTGCTGCGGCAGCAGGCTCACGAGGTAGGAATAGCGTGAGAGCCGGGCCCCGACGCCGTCGAACGCCTGCGCGGACACCGCGGCGCCGCCGGGGTGGTCGAGTTTTTCCAGCAGCAGGACCTTCAGGCCGGCCTTGGCCAGGTAGGCTGCCGCGGCCAGGCCGTTGTGGCCGCCGCCTACGATGATCGCGTCAAACGCGTGGTTGATCGACATGCGCCCATCCTGCCATCCGGACGGGCCGTCCGTTCGAAGCGGCCCCGCCACCGCGCCGGGACGCCCCGGACGCCCGAGGGGTTTCTCAAGTTTCCGCCGAACGTGAGGGAGGGCCGGGTTGGTTCCCGCCGAACGTGAGAGAGCGTCGGAACCGGGTACGCAAAAGGCCCCGGTCCAGGACCGGGGCCAAACGCGGAGACGGGGGGATTTGAACCCCCGGTGGAGTTGTGCCCCACACTTCATTAGCAGTGAAGCCCATTCGGCCGCTCTGGCACGTCTCCAATTGCTATTACTAGCCAACCAAGGATACGCAGAAGGGGCCATGCAGTGCAAAACGGTCGACGCGGGGTCACTTGCGGCCCGTCCGGCGGCCCGGGATGGGCCGTGAGTGACCCCGCCTCGCGGTGTTGCGTCGCGGGCTCAGGCGGTCCGGCCCGCCAAGGCCCGCCAGAGGAAATGCTGGCTACGGCTCTGCAGCGCCGCGGCCTGGCGGTTGTCCGAGGCGCCGGCGTGGCCGCCCTCGAGCGCTTCGTGGAACCAGACATTGGGGATGCCCATGGCCTGCATACGGGCGGCCATCTTGCGAGCCTGCACCGGCCCCACCCGGTCATCCGAAGTCGCAGTCCAGATGAAGGTCTCCGGGTACTCCACACCGTCGCGGAGCAGGTGGTAGGGCGAGAAGGTCCGGATGAACTCCCACTGTTCGGGCACATCGGGGTCGCCGTATTCGGCAATCCAGGAGTACCCCGCGGACAGCTTGCTGTACCGGCGCATGTCCAGCAGCGGCACCCCGCAGGAGACGGCCCCGAACAGGTCCGGGTACTGGGTGAGCATGTTCCCCACCAGCAGGCCGCCGTTGGAGCCGCCCACGCAGCCGAGCCGCTGGCGGGACGTCACGCCGCGCGAGATCAGGTCCTGCGCCACGGCGGCGAAGTCCTCGTAGGCGCGGTGCCGCTTGTCCTGCAGCGCGGCGCGGTGCCACGACGGCCCGTACTCGCCGCCGCCGCGGATATTCGCCACCACGTAGACCCCGCCCCGGCTGTGCGGCGAGTCGCCCTCGGCGCCCGCTGATTCCTCCGTGCGCCGCTCCAGCCAGGCCCGGCCGACGGCACCGCTGTAGGCAGGGGTGCGGGAAATCTCGAATCCGCCGTAGCCGGAGAGCTGCGTGGGGTTCTGGCCGTCCAGCACCAGGTCCTTCGCGGCGATCTGGAAGTAGGGCACCCTCGTGCCGTCCTTGGACACCGCGAAGTGCTGCTGAACCTCGTACGCGTCCTCGTCGAAGAACGACGGCGCGGTCCGCACCACCTCGTGCGTGCTGACGACGCCGTCCGCGCCGGCGCGCGTCAGCGTGCCGCGGGTCAGCGTGCTCGGCGTCGCAAACCCGGTGGCGACCAGCCAAAAGTCGTTCCCGGCCCCGTCGTCTGCGCCGCCGTCGCCGTCGTCCTCGCTGCCGTCTTCGCTGCCTTCTTCGTCGTCGACGGCGTAGGCGTTGACGTCATGCAGCGGCGGGCAGGCGTCGAGCACGCTAGAGGCCCAGGCGACGTCCGTGCCGGGCCGCTGCGGGTCGAGCACCCGGATCTCGGAGGAGACGTCGCGGAGCAGGTTCAACAGCAGGAAGTCCCGGGTCCAGCTCCAGGACTGCAGGGAGGTGTGCGCATCCGGAGTGAACAGCACGGACAGTTCCCGGCTGCCGGCCAGGAAGTCCTCGAAGCGCGCCGCCAGCAGGGACCCGGCCGGGTAGCTCGTTCCGTCCACGGTCCACTCGCCCTGCGGACGGAAAAGCAGCCATTCCCGGTGCGAGCTAAGGTTCACGTCCTCGGGCACGTCCAGCTCGACCCAGACGCCGTCGCGCAGTACCGAGGTGCGCTTTTCGAAGAAGCTGATCCAGTCCACGGCGAACGTCCGCTCGAAGCCGGGGGTGGAGTCGTGCGCCAGGAGCGCCATCATGTGGTCTTCCGGGATTTCGAAGAGCCGCTCGGCCGAGGCGAGGGACTCGCCGCGGCGCAGGACCACGCCGGTCCGGGCGTAGGAGGAGGTGGTTTTTGGCAGTCCTGCGGCGGTGCTTGCGACCAGCAGGGTGTCGGCGTCCAGCCACGAAACGTTGCCCTTCGCGGTCGGGAGGTCAAAGCCCCCCTCCGCCGGGTCGACAAAGCTGCGGGTCTCGACGTCGAACTCGCGGTAGCGGTTCGCGTCGCCTCCGTCGGGGGAGAGCGCCAGCAGGGCCAGCCGGTGCGGCTGCCCGGCCGCGGGGCGGAGGAAGCTGGCGCCGTGGAAGACCCATTCCTCGCCTTCGGCCGCGGCCAGGGCGTCGACATCGAGCAGGGTTTCCCATGCGGGTGAACCCGCCCGGTAGCTCTCCCAGTCCGTGCGCCGCCACAGGCCCTTGGGATTGTCGCGGTCCTTCCAGAAGTTGTAGTACCACCGGCCGTGCTTGCCCACCATGGCGATCCGGTCGGTGGAGTCCAGCACCTCCAGGATCCGGTCTTCGAGCTCGCCGTACTCGGCGTCCTCCAGCAGTTCCTCGGTGCGGGCGTTTTGTTCCCGGACCCAGGCCAGTTGTTCCTCGCCGTAGATTTCCTCCAGCCAGATGTTCTCATCGACGGGTTCGGGGGCGATCCCTGAAAGCGCGCCGGAGGGCTCGCCGGGCGCGGTGGGGTACTCAGCTGAAGAGGTGGTCATGGGCCCATCCAAGCAACACCGGTGCCGGGCAGGCAAGTCAAGGCGGCAGCCCGGATGCGGATACGCTGGATGCCGTGGGTAAATCGCAGAGCATCCGGACGGCACTGATTGGCGCCGGTCCCCGGGGTACCAGCGTGCTGGAGCGGTTGCTCGCCAACTGGGCCGCGACCACCCCGGAATCCGGCCTGCACATCGATGTGATCGACCCTTATCCCGCGGGCCCCGGCCACGTCTGGCAGCCCGGGCAGTCCCGGCTCTACCTGATGAATACCCAGTCCTTCTATCCCACGGTGGTCCCGGAGGACCCGGAGCTGGCGGCGCCGCTGGCCGGGTGCACCTTTGACCAGTGGCGTGAACTGCAGCGGAAGGATCCGCACCCGGCGCTGTCCGCCGACGAACGCACCGAGTTGTTCGGCCTGGGTTCCGCCGACTTCCCCAGCCGTGCGCTGTACGGCCGCTACCTGAGGTCCACTCTCGAGGCGCTGCTGGAGGAGCTGCCCGCCGGGGTCACCGTGGATTTCCATCAGACCACCGCGACGTCGGTCCGGCCGGCCGCCGGCCCCGGGAACGCCGGGTTCGACGTCGCGCTCGCCGACGGTACCGAGCTCACCGTCGGGTCCGTGGTGCTGGCACTCGGCCACCTGGAATCCCGGCTCAACCCGGAGCAGCGTGAGCTCCAGGCGGCGGCGGACGAGCTGGGGCTGAAGTACCTGCCGCCGGCCGCCCCGGCCGACGTTGACTGGTCCGGGGTCCCCGCCGTCCAGCCGGTGCTGGTGCGAGGTATGGGCCTGAACTTCTTCGACGTGATGGGCCAGCTGACCGAGGGTCGCGGCGGCAAATTCCTGCCCGCACCGGACGGGGTGGGGCTGACGTACCTGCCGTCCGGCCGGGAACCGTCCATCATCGCCGCCTCGCGCCGCGGAACCCCGTACCGGGCGAAGGCGACCCTGGCCGGCTACTACCCGGCAGCGGTGTCGCTGAGGTACTGCACCGAGGAAGCGTTCTCGAAGTTCGCCGCGGCCGGGATCCTGCCCGCCTTCGACCACGACCTGTGGCCGCTGCTGCACCGGGATGTCGTGTGGGCCTACTACTACACCCTGGCGCGCTCGCAACCGGACGCCGTGGGCGCGGATCCCGCCGGATTCCTGGCCGAACTGGAGGAGGCGCTGCAACCGCACGCCCACTCGACCGTGAAGTGGGAAGAGGCCGCCGGCGCGGTGATCGACGCCCACGTCCGCCCTGCCTACCGGCTGGACCTGCTGGGCCTCGCCGCGCCGCTGGCCGGCCGCCGCTTCGCGTCCCGGGCGGACCTGAATGCCGCCGTCGTCGACTATCTGCTCGACGACGCGAGGCGCTCCGCGCTCGGTGAGGACGATCCGGTGAAGATGGCTATTGGCGCCCTGCATCACGGCCGGGCAGTGCTGAAGACGGCCGTGGCCGACGGCGGCATCACCGAGCAGTCGTGGGTCGCCGGCCTGCGCGGCTGGTTCGAGTCCTTCGTGGAAGGGCTCGCGAGCGGCCCGCCTGCCCTCCGTGCCGAGCAGCTTGCGGCCCTGGCCCGGGCCGGGGTGGTCAGCTTCGTGGGACCGGACCCCAAGTTCGGCGTCGACCGCAAGGCCAGGGCCTTCACGGCGGCCTCCCCGTGGGTGGCCGGGCGGGATAGCGACGGTGGGGAGGCCGTGCAGGCCACGGTGCTGATTGAGGCGCTGGCCCCGGCCAACCGGGTGGCAATCAATGCCTCGCCGCTGCTGGAGCAGCTGCTCGCGGACGGCCTGGTGCGCCCGCGCCTCATGATGAGCGTGGAAGGCACACCCGTGCAGAGCTCCGGGCTGGAGGTGCTCCCGCATCCCTACCGGCCGGTCGGTGCGAACGGATCGGTCACGGAGGGGATCTACGTGCTGGGCCTGCAGCTCTCCGCCGCGCAATGGGGCACCGCCATCGCGGCAGAGGCGCGGCAGCAGCGGGGGCCGGTCTACCGCAGCGGACAGCGCACGCTGCGCGATGCTGACGAGATTGCCCGGGACATCCTCGGCCGGTAACGCCCTAGTTCTCGGCGTCGGGGTGGATGCTGCGGCGTTGTGACGGCGGGAGCCCCCAGGGCCAACAATAAATAAGCATGCTCCCTCCCCGGACCGGGCAGTGGACACTTGCACAATATGTCCACCGCTCCGGCTGGGGGAGGGGCATGCTCACTCGAAGTGGCTCAGCGAGTTAGCCCCGCAGGCATTTCTGGTACTTGACCCACGCGATCGAGTACTTGATCCAGCCCGCCACGTCGTACCACTTCTTGGGCGGCACCGGCGCGGTGCACTTCGGCGGGACGGGCACGCTGGCCGCGACTGGCACGTCCGCCTTCACCACGGTGCCGGATTCGACGGCGGTGAGCACCAAGGTGCCCGTGCCCGCAGCGGCGCCGGCCGGCACCATCACGCTCACGGTGGCCGCACCGGCGGTCACTGGCACGCTGCCGAGTGCCGTCACGGTGCCCGCGGCGTCGGTGAACTCGGCCCGCAGCGAGGTGTTGACCGGGCTGCCCAGCGAGGTGAGATCCAGCTTGGAGACCGCCAAGGTGATGGGCTGCCCGCTCTTGACCTCGGCAGCGGTGGTGTTCACCACGGCCACGGAGCGCCGGGCGAAGTCCGGCGAGACCGGGGTGTGCGTCTGCAGGTACTTGATCCACGCATCACGGTCCACGAGTCCGGAATCCTTGGTCCCGGCGCCCTCCTTGAAGATACGGAAGTTGTCGCCGCCGGTGGCCAGGAAGTTGAACGTCCCGATCCGGTAGGACTTCGCCGGATCAATCAGTGCCCCGTTGATCCGGATCGCGGTGATCCGGTCACCGGCTGCCCGGGCGGCGTCGTAGGTGTAATTGACGTTCTTGGACAGGCCCAACTGCTGGTAGGCGCGGCTGGGGACCGTGCCGTCCGGGTTGGTCTGCCACTGCTGCTCCAGCAGCGTCTTGAACTGCGCGCCGGTGAGCGACGTGGTCCAGAGGTTGTTCACGAACGGCAGGACCGCGTTGGCCTCGGCGTAGGTGATGGTGCCGTCGGGTGCGTAGTACAGCTCGTTGCGCAGGCCGCCCGGGTTGACGACGCCGATTTCCGCGGCGCCGAGCTCCGGTGCCTTGAGCGCGTCCACGAGCGAATCCGCCACGAGGTTGCCCAGGGTGGATTCGCTCGCGCGGTCATCACGCACGGCGGGGGTTCCGCCGAACGCGGTCGTGATGTCCGCGGTGACCTTGCCGACCGGCTGGTTGCCGATCACGGCCGCGTCCGTGACCGCCTTGTCCACGATCGCCTTCACCGCAGCCACCCGCGGGTACGCGGCGACCAGGTCGGCCGCCGGGTCCGTGGTGCGCTTGACGTTGGCCGCCTTGTAGCCAGTGACGGACATGGTCTTGGTGTCGATGGTGAGCTGGATCTGTCCGATGAACTCGCCGTAGTTGCCGGTCTGGACGATCGGACGGGTCTTGCCCGTCGGCTGCCCGGCAGAATCCAGCACGGGTGCATCCCAGGCGTACTGCTTGTGGGTGTGGCCGTTGAAGATTGCGGCGACATCCGGGGTGACTTCCTGGACCATCTTGGCGAAGGGTCCTCCGGCGGCAACTTCCTGTTCCAGGGTGGCGCCTTCGGGAGCGCCGGAACCGGCGCCGTCGTGGTTCTCGACGATGATCACGTCGGCGAGCTTCTCCGCCTTGATCTTTGCGGCGACCCGGTTGATGGCATCGACGGGATCGCCGAATTCGAGGTCCGCGATCCCGGCCGGGGTGACCAGCGAGGGCACTTCCTGCGTGACGGTGCCGATCACGGCGACCTTGATCCCGTTCATGTCCAACACGGTGTATTCGGGCAGCGCCGGCTCGGTGGTGCCCTTCTTGTAGACGTTGGCGCCGAGGTACGGGAACTTGGCGTTGTTACCGCCGGCGATGACGCGGTCGCGCAGGTCGGCCCAGCCGCCGTCGAACTCGTGGTTGCCCACGGCCGAGGTGCGGAGCTCCAGGGCATTCAGGACATCGATGGTCGGCTGGTCCTTGGCCACGGCCGAGGCGAACAGCGAGGCGCCGATGTTGTCGCCGGCGGAGAGGAACGCGGTGGCGCCGGGGGTCGCGGCGGCCCGGAGCTTCTCGATGGTTCCGGCGAACTGCACGGTGTTGGAATCGATGCGGCCGTGGAAATCGTTGATGCCCAGGAAGTTCAGGTCAACGCTGGCCGGGGTGGTGGGCAGGTCCAGTCCGACGACGACCGGATCGTGGTCGCTGGCGCGGAACTGGTTCGGAGCGTGGTAGTCGGTGACGTTGTTGTTGTAGCGGCTGTATTCCAGCGCCACGGACTCCACCGAGTTGATGTTCCAGATGTCCGCGCCGGTGACGACGGCGTTGGCCGACGGGGAGGCGAGGATGTGGTCCAGCGAGCCCACCAGGCCGCCGAAGAGGTAGGAGTGCTTCGCGCTGCCGTCGGCGTTCTTGGCCTTTTCGTCCTGGTTGACGTACCCGGCCGCCGTGAGGACGTTGATCGGGTCCTCCTTGGCGTAGGAGTTGAAATCGCCGATCAGGAAGACCTTGTTGGTGCCCTTGGACTTCTGCAGCTCGTCGGAGAAGGCCAGCAGGGACTGCGCCTGGGCGGTGCGGGCGAGGTTGGAATTGCCCTGGCCCTTGTCGGTGTCGTCCGGCGTTGCTGCCGAACCCTTGGACTTGAAGTGGTTGGCGATCGCGATGAACTTCTTGTCATCGGAGGCGCCGACCGGCTTGAAGACCTGGGCCAGCGGCTTGCGGGCACTGGCGAAGGCAACCGTGTCGTTGTGGATGATGGACTCGCCGATTGGTTCGGCCGCTGCCTTTTTGTAGATGAAGGCGGTGCGGATCATGTCCTCGTCGGACAGCGGGGGCGCGTTCGCGGGGGTGCGGACGTAGTCCCAGATGCCGGGGGTGGCGACGTTTAGGGCGTCAACCAGCTTGGCCAGGGCGTCGTCCCGGTCCTTGGCGAACTGGGCCGAGTTCTCGACCTCCATCAGGGTGACGACGTCGGCGCCGGACTTCGAGATGGCGGCAACGATCTTGTCCTGCTGGCGCTTGAAGTTTTCGGCGTTCGCGGCGCCGCGGACGTTGCAGCCGCCGCTGACGGTGATGGGGTTGCCCGCCCGGTCCGTGTAGAACTTGCAGCCGGCGACCTGGTCGCCGGTGGTGGGGAAGTAGTTGAGCACGTTGAACGAGGCAAGCTTGAGGTTGCCGCCCACCGCCGTCGGGGCCTCCGCGCGGGTGTCGCCGAAACCGGCCGGCTGGACCGTGTCCGCGTTGGAAGCGGTCAGCTGGGTCAGCGGCTGGAACTTCCAGGCGCTGTTGGCGTAGCTGAGCACCACGTTGGTCTTGAACGTCACCGGCGAGCCCACCCGGACGTGGTCCGCGGTAGTCAGGTACGGCAGCGTCAGCGCCTTGTTGGTGGCGTCCCTGAGGAAGTTGGTGCTGGCGCCGTCGTCGAGCTTGATGCCGCGGGCGGCGTTGGCTGCGACGGTGGCGGTGTATTCGGCGGAGCCGTAGGGGGCGACGGCGGTGGGCTGCTCCAGCGGGGTGGTGCCGCCGGCCAGGCCGATTTCGCCGTACTGGTTCAGCGAGTAGTTGTCCGCGACCGTGACCGGACCCTGCGGCATCAGCAGCATGGCCTCGAGGGATTCGCGGAACGCCTCATCGGCCGGAAGGGCGAAGCCGGTGGCCTTGACCTCGGGGGCGGCCTCGGTCAGCTTGGTGACTCCGGCAGCGCCGGCGACGTTGAGCTGGGTCATGCCGTAGTACTCGGCAACATCGCCGGTGACCTCGACGTAGTCGCCGATCTGCACCGCGGCGACGGCGGAGGGCGCGTAGACGAAGATGGCGTCCGACGCCGTGTGGTTGGCCGGGGTCAGATCGCCGCCGGTTCCAGGCGTCTGGATGTAGAAGCCTGCGAAGCCGCCGGTCGGGAAGGTCGCCGTGACCTTGCCGCGGGTGATCACGGAGGTGCCGGCGAGCGGGCTGGCCGCGCCGGTGCCTTGGATCTCCGCGATGCTCTTGGCAGTCGGGGGAGTGACCGGTCCCGGATCGACCGGGGTGCTTTCACCGTTGGCCGCCTTGGGCGTGATGGCGCCGTTAAGCGTGAAGTCGGCGGCGTTGTTGTTGCTGTCCGCTCCGCCGCTGCGGTTCATGCTCTTGACGTCCGTGTTGCCCGACGGCGCCGTTGCCGCCTGGGTTTCGAAGGTGTTGGAGGTGCCGTAGCCGAGCAGGTCGGCGACGTTGGTGGGTTCGACGACGGAGCCGGTGGCCAGCGGGTTCAGGGCGGTGGCCTGCTTGGCCAGGACGATCGTTCCGCCGGCGCCGGCCGGGTTGAACCCGGTGGCGGTGACGTCGGCGGCGGGCAGATCAAGTCCGACGGTGCCGTTGCTGCCACCCTTGAGCAGGTAATACCCCTTGGCGGCGACGCTGCCGGACAGGGGCACCGTGGTGCTCGGGGCGGTGGTGCCCGCGGCGGAGCGGTACTGGATGGACCAGCCGTCCAGCGCGACCGGGGTGTCCGAGGTGTTGTACAGCTCCACGAACTTGTTCTTGTAGGCCGCTCCGGCGCTGCCGCCGCTGAGGTAGGCCTCGTTGATGATGACTGGCGAAGTTCCGGCGGCTGCCGGTGAGACCTCCAGTGCGGCGGCCGGCAAAGCGGTCAGCGGTGCTGCGATGAGCCCCGCGGACAGTGCTGTGCCCAGCGCTGTTTTCCAAGGTGTGATTTTCATCCGCTCTAACTCTCATTAGGGTGCCCGGGTAAGGGCTGGGTGCGATGTCCGGGTAGGTGGGCCGCGGACTGGCCGGTCTGCTCGTGGTCAAGCAGATCCGGCACAGCAAAACAGGGGTGAATGAACACAGGGTGGATTGCATGTGCATTCGGCGAGACGGCCCCCAGCGGACCGCCTCACAGCCGGCACGGAACTCCAACAAGGTGCCCCAGCGACGGTGTTGGTATGACTCTTTTGACGGCCCGGGGCTATCCCCAGACCTGGGCAGTCAAGAGAATACCGGCCAGTAGCCGCTCGGAAAGCGGTTGGCTGGGAATTCTAAACGCAGTTTTTTGCAAGGATTTCACGGCGGGCGTGCGTGGCCGCCCGCCGTGAGGTGACAAGCACCCTTGACACCCTGACCGGCGGGACGCACACTGGTCGCATGACAAACAAACTTGACAGGCAGGACCGTAGCGAAGGCGATCGCGCGCGGGCTCGCGCCTACCATCTCGAATTCTGGCCGGGCATGGCCGCCTATGCGGTGGTGCTCGCGGGTGTGCTGCTGTGGGGGGATCTCGACGGCGGCAGTCCCTGGCGATTCCTCTGGGCCGTGCTGCCGGTAATCCCCGCACTCTGGATCGTCCGGGCGGTCCTCCGGCACGTGCTGCGGAGCGACGACTATCAGCGGCTGCTGATGCTGCAGGGACTGGCTGGCGGCTTCGCCGTGGCCATGATCGCCTCCGTGACGCTGGCCTTCCTGGAAATAGCCGGACTGCGGATCGACGGCACCGGCTGGTTGATCTACGGCGCGGGTATGCTCGGGTGGATCCTCACCGGAGCAGTTGCGGGACGACGGTGAATAACCATCTGCGGACGCTGCGGGAGGGGCGGGGCTGGACTCAGGGTGTGCTCGCGGACCGGCTCGGCGTTTCCCGGCAGACCGTAAATGCACTGGAAACGGGCCGCTACGATCCCGCGCTGCCCCTGGCCTTTCGAATCGCCCGGTTGTTCGGGCAGCCCATCGAAGCCATCTTCATCCCGCCTGAGGACGAAGTAAACGCCTCTGCCGGCCGCTGACAAGGCTGCCGGCAGAGGCGTCCGTTCGGAGGGCCGCCTTCCTGTCAGGCCTGGTTGAAGCGGACCATGTTGCCGGACGGGTCGCGGAAGGCGCAGTCCCGCGGCCCCCACGGCTGCACGATGGGTTCCTGGAGCACCTCGGCGCCGGCGGCGCGGACAGCCTCGAACGTTGCATCCAGATCGTCCGTGCGGAACACGATCACGGGCAGCACCCCCTTGGTGAGCAGCTGCTGGAGCGCGTCGCCGTCGGCCTTGGAACGGCCGGCGTGCGGGGGCGAAAGCACGATCTCCAGGTCGGGCTGGGCGGCGCTGCCGAGGGTGACCCAGCGGTGGCCGTCCGAGCCGACGTCGTTGCGCACCTCCAGGCCGAGCACGTCGCGGTAGAAGGCGAGGGACTCGTCGACGTCGTTGACGGTGACTTGTGCGTACTGCAGTGAAATGTTCATGACTCACACGCTACGACGGCGGGAGCGGGTGCGCTTCTTCAATCCTGCTCGGCTTCCGAGACGGCCGCGTGTGCTGTCGGGCGACGCAGGACGGCATGGCCTTCACCGCGTGGTGCTCCCGGTCGCGGTAGGTGCTGGGGGTCATCCCGACCACCTCGGTGAACCGGGAACTGAAGGAGCCAAGCGAGGTACAGCCGACTTCCATGCACGCGTCGGTCACGGTGGCGCCGGCCCGCAAAAGCGCCATGGCACGCTCGATCCGCCGCGTCATCAGGTAGTTGTACGGCGTCTCGCCGTAGGCCGCCTTGAACTGGCGGGAAAAATGCGCGGGGGACATAAGGGCGCCGGCGGCCATGGTGGGCACATCGAGCGGCCGGGCGTAGTCGCGGTCAATCAGGTCCCGCGCCCGGCGCAGGTGGGCCAGGTTGGCCAGCTCCTGCGGTGTCATGCCGCCATCTTAGCGCTGGCCAGGAGCCGTGCGGGATACTTCGCCGGGCCGGCTACCTGCTCGACCCCGGTCTTTCACCAGGCCAGCGATTTTGCCTGCCGCGACTTGATGGCCGAGATCTGGCCGCAGTTCGAGCAGGTGATCCGGTAGGTCCTGGAGGTGGTGAAGACGGGGATGAAAAACAGCGTGAACTTGGTGGCGCGTTGCTGCAGGTGGTGGTGAACGAACTGGCCGCAGTGGTGGCAGGTGGCCAACCGCCCCGGCAGATCGTTGAGGACAGTCTTAAGGCCGAAAAGGAGGAACATTCGGTGGCACCTTTCGAAAGTGATCAGGCCGTCGGCGACAGGCGGGCTGCGAGGCCCGTCAGCAGGATGGTGATGCCCTCATCCAGTTCGGACATTCCGTCGTAATCGGCGAGGACCGGGGCCAGTGCCCGGAGGCGGGGAAATTCCTTCGGGGGCAGCCGGTGCAGGCCCAGGCGGAGAAGGGCCTCATTTTCCTCAGGATCCACGATGAATTCCTGCAGTTCGTTGAGGATGTGGCCGTACAGGTAGCCGTAGTAGGCGCGGTAGACGTGCAGGGCGTCGGCCGGGCCGAAGCCGGCGTCGATCAGCAGGGCGAGAATCTGTTCCAGCGGCCGCAGGGTCCCCAGCGGCCGGAGGCCCAGAGGCGTGGACAGGGGGCGTGTCACGAGCAGCGGCACGACGTTCGGGTGCCGGAGCGCGAGCTCGCGCAGGCAGTGTGCGATGCGCCGCAGTTGGGCCTGCCAGTCCGGGTCGTCCGGAACGATTTCCAATTCATTGAGGACCAGCTCCGAGACGCCGTCCAGGAGGGCGGCGCGGTTTTCGGCATAGCGGTACAGGCTCATGGGGTCCCGGCCGAGTTCCTGCCCGAGCCGGCGCATGGTGAGCGCTTCGAGTCCCTCGGAGTCAACCAGCGCCAGGGCCGCGGACAGCACAAGCTCCCGGCTGAGGCGGCTCTTGGGCGCCGGGGCGGGTGCCGGCTTTTCTGCGGGGGACATGGGTTCCGATCGTGTCGGGCGGGGCCGGCCCTGCAACGGGGCCGTCCCTGGAGAATTGATCAACTAGCTTGCCTACACTGAAGTCTACGCCTACAGTCTACATTGTAGATAAGTCCCGGATCTGCCGCGCTGCGGCGTCCAGACCCGCTTGGCGCCCCGTGCATAGCGTTCAAGTACCTGCTGCTGTAGCCCTCGGCGGCACCCTGTGCACCCAGCGGAAACGAGCCACCATGGCAGATTCGCAGTATGACCAGTTCCTTCAAGAAGCCACCACCCCCGACGCCGCACCCGGCTCCGTCCTCGGACGGGATTCTCTCTATGGCGTCTACACGAGCTGGTGCTTCCTGTCCCGGGCAGTGCCGCGGCCCGAAGACGCCTTCTGGGCGGCCATGAAAGAGAAAAGGATCCGTCCCGGACACACGCCCCTGCGCATGAAGGGTCCTGCGGCCGCAGACTATATTCTGTCCAGCTACCCCGGGCTGGTCTAAGCCAGATGACCGTCACCTCCGGCACCTACCGGCCGGTCAGCGCCCACCAGCCCCGGGGGCGCCGGCCCTGGTTTGCAGGCTGCCACAGCGACCGGCACCTCCTCGCAGGTTCCGCCGCGGTGCTGGACGCCCGGGACGAAACCCTCGCCCTGGCTGTCACCTGCACCCGGTGCGGCCTCTCCCGCGTCCTGGCAACCACCGCAATCTTCGCCGCGGCCATTAGCCGCCGCCGGAACAGGTAAGGCCGGCGGCGGCAATCTTTCGATCGCCGCCACCGGCCTCTGAACCGCGCAAATCTGCGCTCCCGCGGAAGGTAAGAGATTCGAACTCTTGGTACGGGGTTACCGCACACTGGTTTTCAAGACCAGCTCCATCGGCCGCTCGGACAACCTTCCCTGAAGAGTAGTGTTTCATAGCCGGTAGGCAGCCACAAAAGTGGCGGCGCTCGCAGACGACGCCGGATTGGCCACCTACTCTGGAAACGGGAGTTGTCCGTGCCGTGTGCCGCGGGCGCCCCGCCCGCACGAAATCAGTTAGGAATCGGGAGTTCTCCATGAAGGCTGTCTACATCTCAGAGCCCGGCGGTCCGGAGGTCCTGGAGGTCCGCGAGGTCCCGGCGCCCGTTCCCGGCCAGGGCGAGGTGCTGATCGATGTGGTTGCTGCCGGGCTCAACCGGGCGGACGTCCAGCAGCGCATGGGGTTCTATCCGCCGCCCCCGGGTGCCTCGGAAATTCCCGGACTCGAGGTGTCCGGCCGAATCGCGGGCTTCGGCCCCGGTGTTACCAAGCCCTTCTCCATCGGGGACAAAGTCGTGGCGCTGCTGGCCGGCGGGGGCTACGCCGAGCAGGTGGCCGTTCCGGCCGGGCAGGTCCTGAGGATTCCCGACGGCGTGGACCTGGTCACCGCCGCGTCGCTGCCGGAAGTCGCGGCCACGGTCTATTCCAACCTCGTGATGACGGCCCAGCTGCAGGCCGGGGAAACGGTACTCATCCACGGGGCCACCGGCGGCATCGGCACCATGGCCATCCAGCTGGCGAAGGCCCTCGGCGCCCGGGTGGCGACCACCGCGGGCACCGCGGAGAAGGTCGGTACCGCGAAGGCCTTCCTCGGTGCCGACATTGCCATCAACTACGCGGAGGAGCACTTCCCCGAGAGCCTCCGTGCCCAGAACGGCGGGAAGGGCGCCGACGTCATTCTCGACGTCGTGGGCGCCAAGTACCTCGGACAGAACGTGGACGCCCTGGCCGACTACGGCCGGCTCGTCGTCATCGGGCTGCAGGGCGGCACCAAGGGCGAACTGGACCTCGGCCAGCTACTTCGAAAACGGGCGGCCATCATTGCCACCTCGCTCCGGCCCCGCCCGGTGGAGGAAAAGACGGTCATCATGAACGCGGTCCGCGACGCCGTGTGGCCGCTGCTCGCGGACGGCCGGATCCGGCCGCTCGTGGCGAAGACCTTCCCGCTCGACCAGGTCCAGGCAGCCCACCGGTACTTCGACTCCGGTGAACACGTGGGCAAGGTCCTGCTCGTCACCTAGCCCCGTGTGACGGATAGCATACGCGGATAGGCATATGCGTAGTGGCTGTCCCGGGTAAACGACGATAATGTAATTCCATACGCGGTATACACGCGTCTTGGGGCGCGTGTATGCCGTCGTCCTGCTACCGTCGGGAGCACCATGTCTATCCGCCACAGCCTTCTTGCGCTGCTGCAGGACCGGCCGCGCTACGGGTATCAGCTCAGGACCGAATTCGAGGATCGCACCGGCTCATCCTGGCCCCTCAACATCGGGCAGGTTTACACCACCCTTGACCGCCTCGAACGTGACGGCCTCGTCCAGAAAGACGGCGCCGACGGTGAAGGCCACATCATCTACAGCATTACCCCGGCGGGCCTCGCCGAGGTCCGGGACTGGTTCCACGCTCCCGTGGGCCGTGCCAATCCGCCGCGCAACGAACTGGCCATCAAGCTCGCCCTCGCGCTGACGCTGCCCGCCGTCGACGTCGGCGGACTCATTCAGGCGCAGCGCGCCGTCTCCATCCGGGCGCTGCAGGAGTACACCAAGTCCCGGCGCGAGGCCGTCGTGCATCCTCGCCCTGCGGACACGGCCAGGCTGCTGGTCCTCGACTCGCTGATTTTCCAGACCGAGGCGGAGGTCCGCTGGCTGGACCTCTGCGAGGCCCGCCTGATGCAGCTGACCGGCCCGGCCTGACCGGCACCTTCGTTGTGACGCCGTTCACCGCGGACTCTGCACCGCTTGGCGAGCCGCGGGGCGCGGCGGCCCCGGCTCCATGTCCATTCGGATGCCGCGTTGATAGGGTGCCATGGGGCAGATCTGACTGCAGATCTGTCAGATGGGGTTTCTCAAGGAGGAGACATGGGCACAATGCCAGATGGCGGGCCAAACACCGCACGGGTCGACGACGGCATCACGCCGGTTCCGGGCCTTCCGGCCACGGCCGTCGACGAGTCCGTCCGCGAAGCGGAAGAGCGCAAGTGGACACCGGCGAAAATCGCGCTCTGGGCGGCGATCGCACTGCTGGGCGGCGTCGCCTGGTTCATGCTCGCGATCGTCCGCGGCGAGACGGTCAACGCGATCTGGTTCGTGTTCGCCTCGGTCTGCACGTACCTGATCGGGTACCGCTTCTATTCCAAGGTCATCGAGCGGTACATCACCAAGCCGAACGACCGCCGCGCCACCCCTGCCGAATACAAGGCGGACGGCAAGGACTACGTCCGGACCGACCGTAACGTGCTGTTCGGCCACCACTTCGCCGCCATCGCCGGCGCCGGCCCGCTCGTCGGCCCGGTCATCGCGGCCCAGATGGGCTACCTGCCCGGCACCATCTGGATCATCATCGGCGTCGTCCTGGCCGGCGCCGTCCAGGACTACCTGGTGCTCTTCTTCTCCATGCGCCGCGGCGGACGTTCGCTCGGCCAGATGGCGCGTGAGGAACTCGGCGTGATCGGCGGCACCGCCGCCCTCATCGCCACCCTGCTCATCATGGTGATCATCGTGGCCATCCTGGCCCTCGTCGTCGTCAACGCCCTCGGCGAAAGCCCCTGGGGTGTGTTCTCCGTCGGCATGACGATCCCGATCGCCCTGTTCATGGGCGTCTACCTGCGCTACCTCCGCCCCGGCAAGGTCATGGAAGTCTCGCTCATCGGCTTCGTACTCCTGATGGCCGCCATCATCGGCGGCGGCGCCGTGGCCGGCACCGAGTGGGGTGCCGCGTTCTTCCACCTGGACAAGGTCACCATCGCCTGGGGCCTGATCATCTACGGCTTCATCGCCGCGATCCTGCCCGTGTGGCTGCTGCTGGCACCGCGTGACTACCTCTCCACCTTCATGAAGATCGGCGTGATCGTGATGCTGGCCCTGGCCATCATCGTGGTGCGGCCCGAAATCACGGTCCCGGCGTTCAGTGAGTTCGCCTCGCGCGACAACGGACCCGTCTTCTCCGGAGCCGTGTTCCCGTTCCTGTTCGTCACCATCGCCTGCGGCGCCCTCTCCGGCTTCCACGCCCTGATCTCCTCCGGCACGACGCCGAAGCTGATCGAAAAGGAACGCCAGACCCGCCTGATCGGCTACGGCGGCATGCTGATGGAATCCTTCGTCGCCATCATGGCGCTCGTTGCGGCGATCTCGATCGACCGCGGCATCTACTTCGCCATGAACGCCCCGACCGCACTGACCGGCGGCACCGTGGAAACGGCTGCGCAATGGGTCAACAGCCTGGGCCTGGCCGGGGTCAACATCACCCCTGACGTCCTGGCCCAGACCGCCAAGGACGTCGGCGAGCAAAGCATCATCTCCCGCTCCGGCGGCGCTCCCACGCTCGCCGTCGGCCTGGCGCACATCATGCAGCAGTTCATTGGCGGCACCGCGATGATGGCCTTCTGGTACCACTTCGCCATCATGTTCGAGGCGCTCTTCATCCTCACGGCGGTCGACGCCGGCACCCGCGTCGCGCGGTTCATGCTGCAGGACTCGATCGGCAACTTCGTGCCGAAGTTCAAGGACCACTCCTGGCGGCCGGGGGCCTGGCTCGCCACCGCGGTGATGGTCGCCGCGTGGGGCTTGGTGCTGCTGATGGGCGTCACGGACCCGCTGGGCGGCATCAACACGCTGTTCCCGCTGTTCGGCATCGCCAACCAGCTGCTGGCGGCCATCGCCCTGTCGGTGGTGCTCGCCATCGTGGCCAAGCGCGGCACCTTCAAGTACCTCTGGATCGTGGCGCTGCCGCTGGCCTTCGCGGCCGTCGTCACCATCACCGCGAGCTTCTACAAGATCTTCTCGCCGGTCCCCGCCGTCGGGTACTTCGCCAACAACGCGGCGTTCGCCAAGGCACTGGCCGATGGAAAGACCTCCTTCGGCACGGCCAAGACGCAGGCCGCCATGGAAGCCGTGGTCCGCAACACGATGATCCAGGGCTGGCTCTCGATCATCTTCGTGGTGCTGAGCATCATCGTCATCATCACGGCGCTGATCGCGACGGCAAAGGCCTTCCGCAATGCCTCCGCCGGCATCGCCAACGTCGAATACGAGGATCCGGCCCAGCCGTCCCGCGTCTTCGCGCCGGCCGGGCTGTTCCCGACAGCGGCCGAGCGGGAGCTGGACGCGAAGTGGAAGAAGCTGCCCGCAGACCAGCGGCTCGAACACTCCGCACGGCACTGACGGTTGCTGCCATGAATGCACTCGTAGCGGGATTCCGGGGCTTTGCTGAGTACTTCAGCGGTGTCCTCGGGGCCGATGCCTACAAGAAGTACCTGGAGCACCACGAGGCCTCGGGCCACGACGGTCCGCCGATGTGTGAACGGGACTTCTGGCGCGACCACACGGACCGCCAGGACAGCAACCCGCAAGGCCGTTGCTGCTGACACCGCTATCGCAATCCGGAAGGCGCCGACGGGAACACCCGTTCCCGACGGCGCCTTCCGTCGTTTTCGGGACACGACGCCGGGCCCTGCGCCGCGCACTGCGCAGGCGCTTTGCCGGGGTGCGGCACGGGGCGTCATCCACCCCTGCCCTCCGCTGCCGCGCGTGAGAGTATGAAGCCATGAGCGATCCGATCGACACTCAGTCCGGCGACGGCACTCCTGTGGAGGGCATCACCACGTCCACGGCACCGCGGGACGCACCCGACAACGAATCAGCGCCCATGGGACCGGCAACGCGCAGCCGGGCCAGCCACCTCCACGACCTGGTGGACGAACCCGCCAAGGTCATGCGGATCGGCACCATGCTGAAGCAGCTGCTCGACGAGGTGAAGTCCGCCCCGCTGGACGACGCGGCGCGGATCCGGCTGGCCGAAATCCACGAACGTTCGATCAAGGAACTGGAAGACGGGCTCGCGCCCGAGCTGGTGCAGGAACTTGAGCGGATCCATCTGCCGTTCCCCGAGGACGGCACCCCTTCCGACGCGGAATTGCGCATCGCCCAGGCCCAGCTGGTCGGCTGGCTGGAAGGACTCTTCCACGGCATCCAGACCGCGATCGCGGCCCAGCATGCCGCCCGCGAGCACGCGGCCGCGCAGTTGCAGCTCCGCCAGTTGCCGCCCGGCACCATGATCGCGCCCGGCGTTATCATCGGGGAAAACGGCGAACCCCAGCGCGCCGCCGAGCCTCAGCCCGGCGCGGATCCCACGCAGCCCGCCCGACCTGCCGATCCGGACCACGGTCCCGGCCAGTACCTCTAGGCCACCGTTGGGTTTCTTTAGCGCGGCACGGCAGGGACGCAAGGACGACGCCGAACTCGGCAAGGGCCTGTGGCGGCGCGCCCACGACCGGTTCGTCCGGGGACTGGACCGGTACCACCAGGTCCTCGAAGGCGTCGAGGACGAGGCCCTCTACTCGGAGCTGGTCGAGATCGCCAACGAACTGTCCGCCTTGGCCGGGCGGGTCCGGCAGATCTGCATGGAGGCGCAACGCCGTTCGCCCAGCGACGGCCTCGACATCCCCGGGGCCCTGGCCGGCGTGCACCGCTCCCTGTCCACGGCCGGCAACTCGCTGGCCATGACCGCGGAAGCAGCGGCGATGCTGCGCCTCGCCGTCGGGCCGGTCCCGGTCGGCGCGGCGTCCGTGCGCCGCCGCGCGGAGTCCGTCGTGGAACACATCGACGACGCCGAACGGCGGCTCGCTGAGGCAGCAACGGAAGGCTGACGCTGCGCCGCCCCGCGGCGGGCGACCGGGCCGAAACACCGGGTGTTAAGGATATTCCCGGTTAAGCGCCTAGCTTAGCGGCGTCAAAACACTGGCCTGAGGGGCAGCCGGTTGGCAGGATGGACGAATGACTTCTTCACCCGAACTGACATTCAATGACGGCAACACCATCCCGCAGCTCGGCTACGGCGTGTGGCAAGTTGAGGACGACATCGCCGAGAAGGTCGTCGTCCAGGCGTTCGAGGCCGGCTACCGGCACATCGACACCGCCAAGATCTACGGAAATGAAGCCGGGGTAGGCCGCGCGATCGAGCGTTCGGGCCTGAAGCCGGAGGAAATCTTCATCACCACCAAGCTGTGGAACGCGGACCAGGGCTATGAGTCCACCCTGAAGGCGTTCGAGGAATCCATGGAACGCCTCGGCCTCGAGACCCTGGACCTCTACCTCATCCACTGGATGCAGCCCAAGCAGGACAAGTACGTTGACACCTGGAAGGCGCTCATCGAGCTGCAGAAGCAGGGCCGCGTGAAGACCATCGGTGTCTCCAACTTCACCAAGGAGGGGCTGCAGCGCCTGATCGACGAAACCGGCGTCGTCCCGGCGATCCACCAGATCGAGCTGCACCCGTTCTTCAACCAGGCGGAGCTGCGTGAGTTCAACGCTTCCAAGGGCATCCTCACCGAGGCATGGTCGCCGCTGGGCCAGGGCGGCGAGCTGCTGGAAAGCCCGGTCATCGCCCAGATCGCGGCCAAGCACAACGCCACTCCGGCGCAGGTGGTCATCGCCTGGCACCTCGCGATCGGCAACGTCGTGATCCCCAAGTCCGTCACCGAATCGCGGATCCGCGAGAACTACGCGGCCCTGGACGTCACCCTGGACGAGACGGACGTGCAGGCCATCAACGGTCTGGACCGCTCCGCAGAGGGCGCCGGCCGCATCGGTGCAGACCCGGCGGTCTCCGACTTCGCCTAGCCATCCCGGCGAAATAGGGTTTCCTCCCAAGAGGTAAGAAGTGAGCGGTCCAGGGCTATTGGCCTTGGACCGCTCTTTTCGTCGGTCTTCTTTGCGTCGGCTACGGGTGGTCCCGGCGCCGTCAGGCGCCGGGGCTGCAGGGGGCGACGTCGAAGGCCCCGTCTGGAGCCTCGGCCAAGGTGCGGATCTTTGCGATGAGCGCCCGCGTGGCGGAATCCTTTTCAAGCTGCGCGTAGACCGGGGCCGCCGCAGCTTCGAAGGCTGCGATCTGCTCATCCGTGGCTGCGACGATCGTGCCGCCGTTTCGGCAGTAGGCAGCCGCCTCGTCGGCGGTATGGACCATGGAGCTGGATACTGATTCCCGCGTCTTCGCGGCGGCCTCCATCAGGATCCGCCGGTCGTCTGCGGCCAGGTGCGAATAGGTCTTGGTGTTAATGGCCAGCGAGTTGACCTTCATGTACAGCGGCAAATTCCCCGTTGTCGTGCTGGGCCGAGGAAAGGTTCCGGCCCGGGTGAAGGACGACTCGGCGGCCTTAACCGTGCCTTTATTCAGCGCGTCGGTGAACAGTTCCCCCGCCAGTGACTGCGGGCTGGCCCCCAAGGCCTTCAGGGTCGCGTATCCCGTGCTGGAGCCGGGGGCGCGGACAACTTTTCCAGCCAAGTCGGCCGGTGCCGTCACGGGTCCGTCGAAGGAAAAGAGCATCCGCGGGCGGTCGGGCAGCAGGGCGAGCCCGGTGAGTCCGATCGGCCTCAGGCCCGCCATCATGCTGCCGGCGATCTCTGGTGCGACGATCTTCGCCACCACCTGCTCCGAGGCCCGGAGGAAAGGTGCTGAGAGTGCCGTGAAGGACAGGACACCCTCCGACTCCCAAGTCCGGGTGGGGATCAGCGCCATGTCGAAGTCGCCGCCCTCGGTGGATTGGGCAACGGCTTGATCCCATGCGCCTGCTTCGTCGGCGGCCGCTTTGAGCACGAGTTCGATCCGGATCGACCCGCCGGAGAGTTCCTTCACCTGGCTGGCGAATTCCCGGACTTGCGCTGCAGAATGACCGTCGGGACCGCCAGCGGTGGCCAAGGTCAGGACCGTCGCGTCAGCGGACTGCTGATCAGCCTGCGAAAGTCCGCTGGCGGCCCCGCATCCGGCCGCCGTCAGGACAAGGGCTGCCGCCGCCATGATCGCCGCACCACGCATCCGTGTTTGCATGCTGGCCTCTTTTCGGGTCCCAAGGCGAAGCTCCCCCCGGTGCTGACACCGGAGAAGAGGAAGCCTTCACTTCGAAAGCTACTCCTTTGGGCCGTCCGCCAACAGGCCAAACGGACGGACTTCCAGGTTTCCTGACGAGCCCGGACCTTCACACAAGGTCCGCAGCTGCCCGCCGTTCTACGCCGCGGCCCGGCCCTGACGCGGCCGCACGGCGTCGATGATCGCCCAGCCGTGTTCGTCTTGGATGCGCCGGCTGGCAAAGCGCTCGGCAGCGGCGGCGTCGTCGAACGCTTCGGTACGGATCCGGCCGCACTCGGTGTCCAGGTAGGTGACTTCCCAGTGCTCTGCCGCGGACGGGGTTGCTGCCTGCCGGGCTGCTGTGAACTCCTGATGTTGGAAATCCTGATGCTGTTCCATGAATTAAGTCTGCAACCGCCCTCTGACAGTAAGTGCTCATCCGCCCGGCGTGTTGCCCAGCCGCAGAACCCGTTCCCGGGTCAGGTCCTCCCGGCGGCGGTCCTTCTCCGCCGTCCGGGCTGCCTGCTGCGCGGCGGCGGAGGCCAGTTCGAGCCGCTTGCGGGCCTGCCGCAGCCCGGCCTCGGCACGCGCCAGCTGTTCCCTGAGCCCGGCAGCCTCCTCCGTCAGTGCAGCCGCAGCGTCCGTCGCGTCCTTGAGTTCCCCGGATGTGCGTTCTGCTTCGGCGGCGCTGGAGCGGGCGGCGTCGGAGGCCTGCCGGAGGGCGGCCTGGGCGCGCTCCCTGGCCGAGGGACTGGGCGCCGGCCGTTCCTGCCGGACGGCCCGCAGGCGCGGCTGGCCGGCTGTCGGGGGCGTGCCTGGCGCCGGGGACGCGGCGTTCTCCGGGGGAGTGGCCGGCGGTCTTGCCCCTGGCGCATCCGGGACGGCGACGGCGCCGTCGAGGTCAACGACGTCGACGCCGTCGGCGGAGAGTGCCCGGAGCAGCCGTCCGCTCTGGACGGCGGCAGCGGCGCCCTCGTCAGCCGTGGCCGCACGCAGGGTCTGTTCCACTTCCGCCGCGACGGTGCCGCTGATTTTCCGCCCCTGTTGCTCCGTCACGGTGCGGGCTGCGTCGACCGCGCAGGCCAGCATGGTCCGCCGCTCGCGGGAGAGGCTGCGGAGCGTTGCCGCGTCCAGGGCGGCCTGGGCCCGGCGCATTGCGAGTCCCAGCTCGGCCAGGTCGCGGAGTGTTTCCGGCCGCCGCCAGGCGAGCATGTTGACGGCCCAGGCGCTCACCGAGGGTTTGGGCAGGGAGCGCACCTCCGCCGCGCGGGAGCGTAGCTCCGGCGTCGCGGAGGTTGCGGAGAGCAGTTCCTTGGCCGCGGCATTGCGGCCTGCGACAAAACCGTCGAACGGCATCCCATAGAGCTGCCCAGCAATGTCCGCGAGCTCAAGTTTTGCCATGCAAGAATCATAGAAGCTCCGGCCCCCACGCCGGGGGCGCGCAGCACACGTCCACCGTAGGAGATTCCACGTGATTGAAATAGGCGGCCTCCCGGCCCACATCCTTCTGGTCCACGCCGTCGTGGTGCTTGGCCCGATCGCCGGCCTCGCCGCCATCGCCTACGCGGCGGTAACCCGCTGGCGGAGGTACCTGGCCTGGCCGCTGGGTGTTCTCTCGCTGGGGCTGGTTCCGGTCGCGCTCGTAACCGCACAGGCGGGGGAGCAATTGCAGAAGGCCCGTCCGTCGACGGAGTTGGTCCGGGAACATGCCGAACAGGGTGACGTGCTTAAGGTTGTCTCGGTCATCTTCTTCGTGATCGTCGCGGCGATGATTGTCGTGAGCTTCGAACCGATCGGCCGGCGGTTCGCCTTCCTCGGTGGCCTGCGCGAAAACCGGGTCCTGCGGACCGTCTTGCTGGTTGCCGGAGCCCTGGCCGGGGCCTTCTTTCTCTACCAGAGCATCATCACCGGTCACTCCGGGGCCGCTTCCGTGTGGGCCCGCTGACGGCGTACTGAAAGTGCACTGACGGTGCGGAGGGCGCGCCCGGGCCTCGGGCCCGGCGCGCTCTCCGCACTGTCATGAGCAGTAGCACCAGGGCAGCCGCCTGCAGCGCGGGCCGGGCCCCGTAGAGGGCGCCATAGAGCGCGCCGCCGGCCAGCGCGCCGAGTGCCGCCGCGCCCATGGCCGCGGCGTAAAGCAGCGGCACCACGGGCGCCAGAACCGCCACAGCAGCGGTCAAATCTTAGGAGATGACGCCGAACGCCGTTTATCCGCCAGACCTATCCGGAATCGGGCTCGCCCAAACGCTCACCGAGAAATTCGACTCCATAGGCAGGCGTCCCAGCCTGGCTTCCGACGCCGGAGCGCCGAGCGGAGGTGGTAAGGCCAGCCGACATTGGCAACACCGTCGTCCCCAGTATTTCTGTCAAGGGTAGGGCGGCGGTGATGATGCAGAAGTGGCTTTATCGCTGGCTATCATTCCGGTGCCGGCAATTACGCCCAGTCTTATTAAGGAGTGACGGGTCTTCCGCGACGCCGGCATATCGTTCGCGCAGACTATGGGAGGCATGACGCCACAGCTAATCAAAAAAGGTCCAAATACCCTGCCGCCGGTGGAGTGAAATTTCGACAATTTAGGAGGGCACTCTTAGGGGTCCCGATAGATCAGGTTTCGCACCGAACCTTGCATGCTGAGGCAATCGAGTTCCCGCGATGTGGGCCAAGAAAAATGGACCTCCGATCCGCACCTGCTTTTCTGACCCATGTGAACGCTTCTCACCGACAACAGCGAACGGTCATGCGACAGGAAAAAGAAAATGAGGATCTTCTCCAGCACGTCACCCGTTGGACTTCGCGCCATGACAATGATGGCATTGACCGCGTACACAGTTGTCGCGGTCCCTCAAGCCGTTCCGAGTAATGGCACCCTTGACTCGGTCCGTCTATTCGCCCAGTCCGAGCCAGCCACCGTCTGGATCCAAGGTCAGGTTTCAGCGCCTCTAGTTAGCTCGACGCCTTCCATGAATATTGAGGTGCTGGTCAACGAGCTAAAGGTCGAAGCCGGACAGGGCCAGATCACTTCGGCAGCTCAGATCCCCGCGAGGACGCTGGAGCTCGTTACCCAGTACCCCGACCAGACCATCAAAGCCGGGGCCGCCAGGCAGATCCCGTCCACATCCAGTTGGACGGGATCAGGCTTCATCGTGGACGAAAACGGCTATGTCGTTACCAACGCCCACGTCGCAGCACCGAGCGACGAAGAAAGCAAGAAAGAACTGCTCGAAGCTGGCCAAGCCAAGCAACTTGAGATCGATGTACCCAAGCTACTGGCCGAACTGGTGTCGGCCGGGCTGTTGGCCAGCAACGCGGCAGCGCAATCAAGTGTGAAAGATAGCTTCACCGCCGCCTATGCCAAGTGGTTAGTCGCCAATAGCCAGCTCGGCAGCATGAAAAAGGAGTTCTCAGTCCTTGAAGGCGCCAACCTCGCCGGAGTTGCCACCCTCCCTCTAGCCGTACCCGCAACGCTGGTGGCGGCGGGGGAACCGACCCCAGGCAAGGACGTAGCCGTACTAAAAGTTGAGCAGAAGAACCTTCCCACGCTGCCCCTAGGGGACGACGCGTCTGTTCGCACTGGTGACCGCCTCTTCGTCATTGGCTACCCCGCTGCAGGCACGGTTGGCAGAGAAAGCCTCACGGAACCGAGTCTGAGTTCCGGCACCGCAAGCGCTCGTAAGAAGACAGATGCCGGCTTCGATGTCCTGCAAACCGATGCTGCCATCAACCGGGGCAACAGCGGAGGGCCCGTACTCAACGAAAAAGGTGAGGTCATCGGCATAGCCACGTTCGGCAAAGCCGACCCTGCATCCGGAGCCCCCCTCCCCGGTGTTAACTTCCTCATGCCGGTGACGCTCATCAAAGAATTTGTTGCGCGATCAGGCGCCCGTCCCGCTGAAGGCAACTTCACGAAGCAATACAAACATGGGCTGGACCAGGAGGCCGGCAACCACTTCAAGGCTGCGCTGGAGACGTTTAGCGGACTCAACACCGTCGCCCCGGGTCATCCCTACGTTCAAAAGCACTTGAGCGAAGATCAGGCAGCCGTTGCGGCCGGTCGAGACGTGCCTGAGCAAAGCCCCGGACCTCAAGGGATCGAACCGCTTTGGATCGTCCTGTCTGTCATCGCTCTCGTCCTAGTCATTTCCGCGATATTCGTCTTCCGCCGCAGAGAGGCGCTAACCCGACGAGAAGCTCCAGCTTCGGCTGAAGGACACGCAGCTTCCTTTCAGACGGACAGTAGTGAACCTCGGGGGCAATCCAATGAGGTCTTGGGCGCCACACTTCCTTCAAACGTCGCCACCCTTAGTGATAAATCCGAGCAGCAAGTGACCGAACACCATTGCACCCACTGCGGCGAAAGACTCTCCGATCAAGACCTCTACTGTGGCCGATGCGGCGCGCCCACGCCCGAGGTATCCGGACCCGCGAGTTCGCCATAGCAGGTCCCAGACAAGACCCGGATTGCCGCCCGATGGGCCGATCACGCTGCGCGTCGACTCGTTCAAGCTGCTTCCGGGAGGCAATCCGGTGGGATCAAAAATTGGGCAGGGTCACCCACCTGTTGGTGCGGTCTGTTTGCAGCCTAACGAAACGCTCTTCGGGAAATTCTCCGGCCCAGCCGGGCGCCTTAGGCTGCGGCCCTCGAAGTGAGGCCACCTGAGTCAACGGTCGAATCCGTGGGAAAGTCGATTGTCAACGAAAACGACAGAACCCCCGGAAATCGTTGATTTCCGGGGGTTCTTCTCGAGCTTCCTATCAGAATCGAACTGATGACCTTCTCATTACGAGTGAGACGCTCTACCGACTGAGCTAAGGAAGCAACCGCGTGAAACCCCGGCGAACCGGGCGGATCATGCAAGAGACAACTGTAATGGAGCTTCCGCGCCCGGGTCAAAATGAGCGGCGCGGAAGCCGTCCAAAGCTCAGCAGACGGTGTTGTCCGCCGGTGTCTTGCCGTCCACGAGGTACCCGTCCACGGCCTTCTCAACGCAGCTGTTCGAGCGGCCGTAGGCGGTGTGGCCCTCGCCCTTCCAGGTCAGCAGCGAGGCGGTGCCCAGTTGCTTGCGCAGGGCGACGGCCCATTCGTACGGTGTGGCGGGGTCGCCGGTGGTGCCTACGACCAGGATGTCGGCCGTGCCCTTGTACTGGGCCGGAGCCGGGGTGCGGAGGCTCTTGTAGGGCCAGTCCTTGCAGCTCGTGCCGCCGTACGCAAAGTAGTAGCCCAGCGTGGGGGAGAGCTGACGGAGCCGCTTCTCGTCGGTGCGCATCGCCGCCGTGCCGGATTCCATCGAGTAGTCGAGGCAGTTGATGGCGTTGAAGGCGAACGCGGAGTTTGCCGAGTAGGTGCCGTTCGGCTCACGGTCCGCGCCGAAGTCGGACAGCCGGAGCATCGGGGACAGATCGCCCTTCATCGCGCTGTCCAAGGCCTGGGTCAGCACGGGCCAGTTGTCGTCGTTGTAGAAAGGCAGGATGAAGCCGCTGACGAACATGGACGCATTGACCACCCGGCCGTCCTTGGCGGGCTGCGGATTCGCCTCCACGGCCGCGATGAGGTCCTGGATCTGCCGGACGGCCTCGTCCGGGGTTCCGCTCAACGGGCAGCCGGTGTTCTGGAGGCAGTTGGTCACATACGCGCGGATGGCCTTCTCAAAGGCCTTCGCCTGGCCTGCGGTCAGCTCCTCATTGCTCAGCGAGGGGTCCAGGGCGCCGTCCAGCACCATCCGGCCCACGTTATCCGGGAAGAGCGAGGCGTAGGTCGAGCCGAGGAAGGTGCCGTAGGAGTAGCCCAGGTAGTTCAGCTTGGTGTCGTTCAGGACGCCGCGGAGGATGTCGAGGTCCCTGGCGGCGCTGACGGTGTCGACGTGGGCCAGGACCGGCCCGGTCTTCTGGGCACACTTGGCGGCGATGGCCTTGTTGTCCGCGAGGGCTTCGGCCAGTCCGGCGTCGGTGTCCAGCTTGTAGATCTTGGCGCGATTGGCGTCGCGTTCCCGGTCGGTGAGGCAGGTGACCGGAGCGGAGCGCTTCACCCCGCGCGGATCGAAGCCGACGACGTCGTAGTTCGAGCGCACCTTCTCGGAAATGTTCGTGGAGCCGGCGTCCCTGACGAAGTCGTAGCCGGAACCGCCGGGACCGCCCGGGTTAACCAGCAGGCTGCCCTTCTTGTTGCCGCCCTTCGAGGCCAATTTGATGGCGGCAAGTTCGATCGTGCCGCCGTCGGGCTTGCTGTAGTCCAGCGGAACCTTGACCTTGGCGCACTGGAAGTCCCCCTCGCAGCCCGACCACTTGAGCTGCTGGGAGTAGAAGCTCCGCAGCTCGGCCGGGGCGGCGGCGGCGATCGAAGGGTCGGCCGTTACGGAGGAGCTCTTTGGACCGCCGTCGCCGGGGCCGAAAAGCGTGCAGGAAGACAGCACCAGGGACAGCACCAAGCCCAGCGCCAAGGCACCGGCCGCCCGCACCCCGAGCCCCAATGTTCGGCTGCCTGCCGGGGGTGGTGGTGCTGACGTCATGCGGTTCTCCTTGGGGATGTGGAACTTGGCGGATCGAAGCGGGTGCAGCATTGCCGACGGGTCAAATCAGGCTGGCGGCCATGGACTCGATGGCCAGCAGCGGGGCCACATTGGTCGTCGTGATCCGTTTGCGGGCCTTGTTGATGGCATCCATCCGGGCAAGTGTCACCTCGGCCGTTGAGCGTCCGGCGAATTCCTGCAGCTCGCTCCTCAGCTCAACGTTAACCAGTTCCACGGCGTTCCCCATCTGGATGATCAGCACATCCCGGTAAAAGGACAGCAGGTCGGTCAGGGTACGGTCAAGCGAGTCGGTGACGGAGCGCTTGGCACGCCGCTTCTGGTCGTCTTCGAGCTGTTTGACCTGGCCGCGCATGGCTGGCGGAAGCGGCCCGCTTTCGGGTGCCCCCAGCGTGGCGAGCAGCGCGGCCTTCTCGGCGGCGTCGCGCTCGTCGTTGGAGCTGTTGGCTTCCTCGGTGGCGATCTTGACGAGCTTGTCCGCCATCATCACGGCCGCGGTGATGCCCCGCAGGTGCAGCGGGAACCGCACGGTCTCCAGCCGGCGTTCGCGGGCCTCGGGGTCCCTCGCCAGCCTGCGGGCGATCCCCACGTGGCTTTGAGCGGCGCGGGCGGCGCGTTCGGCAACCTCCGGTTCGACGCCGTCGCGCTTGACCAGGAGGGCCGCGACGTCGGCCGCCGGCGGAAGCCGCAGCGCCACCGGGCGGCAACGGGAACGGATGGTCACGAGCACGTCCGCGGGGGACGGCGCGCACAGCATCCAGATGGTGCGCGGGGTGGGCTCCTCGATGGCCTTGAGCAGCACGTTGGTGGTGCGCTCCGCCATCCGGTCCGCGTCTTCGACGACGATGATGCGCCAGCGGGCGGAGGAGGGCCGGTTGCCCGCGGTCGAGACCAGTTCGCGGGCCTCGTCGATGGTGATGGTGACCTTCTCGGTACGCACGAACGTGACATCCGAGTGCGTCTCGCCAACGATGGTCTGGCACGCGGGGCATTCGCCGCAGCCCCGCTTCGTGATGTCTTCCTGGTCGCAGTTCAGTGCCGCGGCAAAGGCCTTCGCGGCGTTGGACCGGCCGGATCCCGGCGGGCCGGTGAACAGCCAGGCGTGCGTGAGACCGTCGCCCTCCGCGGCCTGGCGCAGTTGGGCGACGACGGCCGGCTGGCCTTGGAGGTCGTCCCAGACGCTCATGCCGAGCTGCCCTGGCGGAGCGAGAGCAGCGTCTCGACCCGTTCGAGGATCCGGGCAGCCAGCTCCGGCACGGGCAGGTGCGCCGCGAGGACCAGGTATTTTTCCGGCCGGGCCGCTGCCAGCGCCAGGAAAGCGGCGCGGATCCTGGCGTGGAATTCGTCCGCCTCCGATTCGAGCCGGTCCTCCGCGGCGTCGCCGGCGGTCCGGCGTCGGCGGCCGTCGGCAGGGTCGACGTCGAGCAACACCGTCAGGTCCGGCTGCAGGCCGGAGGTGGCCCAGTCATTGATCTCACGCACCGCTTCCGTGCCGAGGTGCCGGCCCGCGCCCTGGTAGGCGACCGAGGAGTCGATGTACCGGTCGGTGAGGACCACCTCGCCCCGCTCCAGCGCCGGACGGATGACCTGCGCGGCGTGCGCGGCGCGGGACGCTGCAAAGATCAGGGCCTCGGTGTGGGCGTCGATGTGCCCGTGGCCATGATCCAGCACCAGGGACCGAAGCTTCTCGCCGATTGGCGTGCCGCCCGGCTCCCGCGTCCGCAGCACCGTCAGCCCGCGGGACTCGAGTGCTCCGGCGAGCTCCGCGGCCTGGGTGGACTTGCCGGCACCGTCGCCGCCCTCAAAGGCAATGAACAGTCCGGGGAAGGGGCCGGGAGTCTGGGTAGTCACTGCTCTAGCCTACCGACAATCACCGACACCATGGCGGCCCGCGCGTAACGCCTTACGGGCCCGGCACGGCTCCGAAGTACCCTGTCACCATGAGTCTCTCCGAAGAACAGGCAGCCTCGCTCTCGGCCGAAACCGTGGTGGTGGCCGCGGGCCGTCCCCCGCGCGAACGGGACGCCCCGGTCAACCCGCCGATCGTGCTGTCCTCGACCTATTTCGGCACCGGCCCGCTGGGTCCCGGCGACCGCGGCTACGGCCGGTATTCCAACCCCACCTGGGACCCCTTCGAACAGGCCCTGGCGCAGCTGGAAGGCGCCGCGCTGCCCGGCCTGCTGTACGCCTCTGGCCTCGCCGCCGTCAGTTCCGCGCTGTCCCTGGTTCCGGCGCAGGGGGTGCTGGTAATGCCATCCCACAGTTACGCCGGTTCGCTCGTGATGGCGACGGAACTGGCGCAGAAGGGCGCGCTGGAGCTGCGCACCGTGGACATTTCGGACACCGACGCCGTGCTGGAACAGCTGGCGCCCGCCGGCGGAACGCCTGCCAACATGCTGTGGCTGGAGAGCCCCACCAACCCGATGCTCGGCGTCGCGGACATCCGTGCGCTCACTGCGGCGGCGCACGCGGCCGGCGCCCTCGTCGTCACCGACAACACCTTCTCCACCCCGCTCGTGCAGCAGCCGCTCAGCCTCGGCTCCGACGTCGTCTTGCACTCGGTCACCAAGTACCTGTCCGGCCATTCCGACGTCGTGCTGGGCGCCCTCGTGACCTCCGACGCCGAGCTCCACGCCAGGCTGCTGCACCACCGCACCATCCACGGCGGCATCGCCGGGCCGTTCGAGGCATGGCTGGCGCTGCGGGGGCTGCGCACCCTCGCCTTGCGGATTGAGCGCTCGCAGGCCTCCGCTGCGGTGCTCGCGGAGCGGCTGAGCCGGCACCCGCGGGTCGGCAGCATCCGGTACCCGGGGCTTCCCTCGGACCCCGGCCACGAAAGGGCCAAGGCGCAGATGAAGGGTTTTGGCTCCGTGCTGTGCATCGAAATGGCTCCGGTGGACGGTCCCGACGGCGGGCTCAGCGGCGCGGAGGGGGCCGACCGGATGATCCGGGCCCTGCAGTTGTGGCTGCCGGCCACCTCGCTGGGCGGAGTGGAATCCCTGATCGAGCGCCGCCGCCGGCACACGGCGGAGCCGGAGAGCGTACCGGACAACCTGGTCCGGCTGAGCGTCGGAATTGAAAACGTCGAGGACCTGTGGGCCGATTTGCAGCAGGCTTTGGCAACACTGGACGGCTAGGCTGGGGGCATGGACGGAAGAACGCTGATTGAAATTGCCGACAGAGGGATCTACTTCCTCATGGCGGTCGTAGCCCTGGGGCTTGAGGTGTGGGCGTTCTTCGATTGCCTGCGGCACAAGGCCAACGCCTTTGAGGCGGTATCCAAGCGGACCAAGACGTTCTGGCTCGCCCTGACCGGCGGCGCCCTGGCCATCGGCCTGCTGTCCATTGTTGGCGGTGGCGGCGGGTTCTTCGGCCCGCTGGGGCTCTTCGGCCTCGCGGCCGTGACGGCGGCATCCGTCTACCTCGCCGATGTCCGCCCCGCGGTGAAGGATGCCGGCCGCGGCGGCAGCCGCAACATGGGGCCCTACGGCCCCTGGTGATCCCCACCGGCTCCCTCAGCTCGCAAGCTCGCTCAGGGAACCCTGCCGGCGTGGGCCCACCCACCGGCTCCCTCAGCTCGCAAGCTCGCTCGGGGAACCCTGCCGGCGTCGGGCC
>NZ_JABFMX010000021.1 GCF_013359735.1 Arthrobacter sp. C9C5 | reverse complement strand
ACTACGAGTTCTACAACCTCAACATCGACGCCGGCGGCATGTGGGTCCGCAGGCTGATTGAGCGCCAGCTCGCCGCCGAGGGCCGGCTCATCCCCACCGTCTGACCGACCCCAGACCCGTCCAGCCCAGCGAGAAGTAAGAAGATAGTCATGGCAGCAACCAACATCGAAGTCTGGCAGACCGGAACCGTCGTCGAGGCGGAGTCCGTCACCGCGGAAACCCGGCGGCTGGTCCTGTCCCAGTCGCTACCGAAGAAAGCGGAGCCCGGCTCGCACATCGACGTCATGGTCACGATCAACGGAGAACGCCATAAGCGCTCCTACTCCGTGGTGGATTCCAGCGAGGACGGCCTGCGCGTGGCCATCAGCGTCTACCGGGCACCGCAGTCCCGGGGCGGCTCGGTTTTCATGCAGGGCCTGGAGGTCGGGGACCAGCTGGAGATCACCCAGCCGCTGCAGAACTTTCCGCTCCGGGTGGGCGCCCCGCGCTACGTGCTCCTGGCCGGGGGCATCGGGATCACCGCGATGGTCAACATGGCCCGGGTGCTACACAACATCAAGGCGGACTACACCCTGGTCTACGCCGGCCGCAGCCGCGCCGCCATGGCCTACCTGCCCCAGCTGGAAGCGCTCCACGGCGGCGCGCTGCGGGTGCACGTGGATGACGAGGGCACGGCGCTGAAGGTCGATGAGTTGTTGGCCGGGGTGGATCCGAAGACGGAGCTCTACATGTGCGGACCGATCCGGCTGATGGACGCGGTGAAACGCGGCTGGGACGCGCGCGGCCTGAGCGCCCCGAACCTGCGGTACGAGACCTTCGGCAACAGCGGCTGGTTCGACCCGGAGGAATTCGTCGTCCGCGTCCCGCGGCTGGGCGTGGAGACGACCGTCGGTCCGGGCGAGTCCATGCTGGAAGCCCTCGAGGGGGCGGGAGTGGACATGATGTTCGATTGCCGCAAGGGCGAATGCGGACTCTGTGAAGTGCGGCTGCTGGGCCTGCAGGGCACCGTCGACCACCGCGACGTGTTCTACAGCGAGCGCCAGCAGCACGCCGCTGCGAAGATGTGCTGCTGCGTCTCACGGGCCGTCAGCTCGGAAACCGGAGCGCGGGCGGACGCAACGGGGGAACGCGCCGTCGTCACCATCGACGTCTGAGGACACCTGCCGCCTGTCGATCGAAAGACGCCGCGCATCCGGTCCGGCACCACGTCGGCTCCGAATCAATAGAGACTAGGAGCGAAAGGGGCCCATGCGCGTTCAGCAGGAAACGACCGCCGCCGAGGCAACCATGCTGCGGCGGCATGTCCTCCCGACGGAACTGGGTCCCTGTACGGTGCATGTCCAGCCGGGCCCCAAAAAGCGAGGGCCGGCGTCGGACACTGCAGACGTGTACCTTCACGGCGCCGCGGGATCCTGGACCACCTTCCAGACCTTGCTCGCCGGAGCGCCGGACCGGGCACGGGTGCTGATCGACCTGCCGGGCTGGGGTGGATCCACCGAACGTGCGCGGATTGAACACTTCAGCATCGATGCCATCGGGCGGGCTGTCGTTGGGATCCTCGACTCGCTCGGGTACCGTCGGTGGAACCTGGTGGGGCACTCCATGGGAGGCTTCCTCGGGCTGCATCTCGCCGCGGCCTGGCCGGAGCGGGCGGCCAGCGTCGCCGCGATTTCGGCCACCACATTCGGTGTGTCCGAGGCGGCCCGGCATCCACTGCGCGGGCTCGCCAGGCTCCCCGCGTTCGCGGCCATGCTGCTGCTCATGCGAACCCTGGCGGCCCTCGGTCCAGCCGGGTCGGCGCTGGTACGTGCCACCGGCAATACTCCTGTGATGCGGCCACTGATGTCCCCGTTTTTCGCAGCTCCGGCAGCCATACCCGCACGGGTTATCCGCGGGCTTGGCGATGACGCCCGGCCGGCAAGCTTCTCCGCCGCCGCCCGGGCCGCGGCCCACTACGACTTGAACCGGTGGCGCAGCATCCGCTGCCCGGTGTTGGCGACCCGCGGGGACGCGGATGTCTTCACCCCGCAGTCCGACCTGGACCGTTTGGGCGAAGTGGTCCCGCACGCCCAACTGGTGACGATCCCGCGCTGCGGCCACTTCGCCAACTTCGAGAGGCCGCTGCAAGTGATGCGCCTGCTCGATGGTCTTTGGGGGCCGCCGGATTCAATCCGCCCAGCGTTCCCAGTAGCGGTCCGCGGCCTGCAGGAAACGCCGGCGGTGGGTTCGTTCTCCTAGGAGGGGGTGATTTTCCGGCCTGCCGAGCGGGCCTGAGGCATCGTTACCCGGGGTGAAGCTGACGGCAACGGCCACCGCCACCACGAACATGGACAACAAGGTCAGCGCTGAGAGGATCAGCCCGTAGGCCGGCCCCGGCGGCTGGCCACGCCGGGTCCGAAGCCGGAAGCCTCCAAGGAAGCTGCCCAGGGAAGTCCCGCGGGCGTAGAGTGCCCAGTTGGTGGCCAAAGCGGTGAAGAGGAACACGACAAGAGGGATCCAGTTGCCGGGCGCGAGAATGAACAGCAATACGGTCGGAGCCCAGACCAGAAGCGAATCGATAAGAAGCGAGAACAGCAGCGAAGGCCAGTTCACGATCGCTGATTCGGGAGTATCCACGCAGTGATTCTCGCACCCGGCAATCCGTGGCCCGCCTATGCGACACCGGACCCGATCAGATTTGTTCAACGCCGCGCCGACCCCGGACGCACCTGCGGCTGTGACCAGTCTCACCCGCAATAATCGCCGTCTGGCTTGAGCCGGCCACCCGGCGCTGTGCATCATGAAAAGGCAGGCAGGGGCCTCGAATCCCCCGCCCGCGCAGCCCCGAGGTTCGCTCCGACGCCCCGCGTCCGAATCGAATCAGGGGCACCATCCTGGTGGACGCAATGAGGCCAAACCGGTGAGCTCGCAGAGCTGCCCACGGTCTCAGGCGTTCCTGGTTTGGCCTACGGCGGCTCCGCATCGGCGCGGCAGCCGGACACCCGGATTCATGAATGGAAGCACTGAACAATGACGTTTGAAACTGCCAACACTGTCACCCACAAGCTCTGGGACCGCTCCACGATGCACCACGAGCTGGACGCCCTGGTCCACGATCTCTCGATCCGGCACAACACCGCGAAGTCCAACATCGCGGTCCACGCCAGCGGCCCGAACACCTTCACGCTCAGCCTGAACCACGGCGCGGCCAACCTCGATTCGGCTTCCGCTTAAGAACGCAACGCAGCATTAAAACGACGACGACGGCGGGAGCTTCCCGCCGTCGTCGTCGCATCCCTAAGGTCAGCCCTGGCGGCTCAGCCGGCCACCGGTCAGGAGAACCGGCCCGGCCGGAAGCTGGACAGCATGGGGTGCTTCCTCCCGGTCATGATCTCGCCCGCGAGGAGTTCGCCGGCAATAAGGCCGAGCGTTGCCCCCGAGTGAGTGAAGGCCACGAAGCAGCCGGGCACCGGACCGAGTTCCCCAAAGACCGGTTCGCCGTCGCCCGGGATGGGCTTGTACCCGATCTTCCACGAGGCCGGCTTGAGCTCAGGATGGCCGGCGATCAGCTTGGACGCTTCATCGGCGAGTTCCTGAACCACCTCGTCGGGGATGCTGAAGGAACCGTCGGCGTGTTCGGTGATGTGCTCTTCGTACCAGTCGTGGTCCAGGGCCAGGGCGTTTCCGGGGTTCGGCCGCACTGCCGCCCGCGGGGTGTTCAGCACGGCCTTCAGCCCGTGGTCCACTGGCTTGGTCAGAACCAGCATGGAGACTGGGGAACCGTTGGGGATGTCAACGCCTAGGGGTGCGACGACTGCGGGCGTCGCGGCGCCGCACGCCACCAGGATGGCGTCCGCTGCGTAGGTGTCGCCAGCGGCCGTCTGCACGCCGCGGGCCCGCCCGGCGTCGACCGTGACGGAGACCTTGCCGGCATTGAGCACCAGTTCCCCACCCAGCTCATGGAACTCCTCCATCAGGAACTCCACCAGTTCAGGCAGGCTGACCCACCCCTCGCCGGGGTTGAAGATGGCACTCTCGGGCACGGCGTCCGGGTCGACGCCGGGAACGGCTGAAGGGAGTTGTTCGGGCGCCAGCAGTTTGGAGTTATAGCCGATGGACTTCTCGTAGTCATGGCGGGCGAGGGTGGCAGCCTGCTGTCCCGCGGCGTGCCACATGAGGCCGCCGCCGAACTGCAGCCAGTCCCGGTCCGGATCCGCAGCGAAGAGGGTTCGGTAGCGGTCCACGCCGGCGACCCGGAGCTGGTGGTACGGGGTGGAGCGTTCTCCGGCGGAGTTCAACCAAGACAGCGAGCGGCCGGTGGCCTCGCTGGCCAGGCCGTGTTCGCTCAGGAGGATCACCGAGGCGCCTTCCCGGAGCAAGTGGACGGCGGTGGAGACGCCGAGGATACCGCCGCCGATGACAGCGACTCGTTTGGTTGAGGGTGTGGAGGACATGGGTCTCCCTTTCGTTCCGTAATGGGTGCTTGAATGTCGCGCGGGCCCTGCCCGGGCGGCGCGAGGTATGGCTAGGCGAAGGCGCGGAGGTTTTCGATGACCTTCAAGACCTCAAGTGACTCCTCGGGGTCGACCGGCAGCGGCCCATCCCCCCGGAGCGCCGCGGCCAGCCGGGTATAGAACTCGGGGTAGGCGCCCGGCCGGGCAGGCACCGCCTCGGAGGTTCCGTCGACGCCGAGGACCCCCCAAGAGTCCTCGGGCTCCACGCCGTAGGCCGGATCCGACGGCAACATGCCGCCTGCCAGCGCGGGTTCCTGGCTGTCCAGACCCCACTTGGTGTACCCGGCCCTGGAGCCCAGAACGTGGAATCGCGGGCCAACCCGGGCCGCCATGCCGTTCATCCAGAGCCGTGAGCGGACTCCGGATTCGTGGAGCAGGGACACGAAGGCCTCGGTGTCGGCGCCGTCTGGGCGTCCGTGGTTGGCGGTCTCCCCGTAGCTCTCCGCGACGGGACCGAACAGCTGGACAGCTTGGTCGACCAGGTGGGCGCCCAAGTCGTTGAGGATGCCGCCGCCGTCGGACGCCGCGGCAGTGTCCCGCCAGTTCCCGAAACCGTCCGGCCGCCACCACTCAAAGCGCGACTCGAAGCTGCGGACGTCGCCCAGCGCTCCTCCCCGAACCAGTTCCCGGAGTGTCAAGAAGTCGGCGTCCCAGCGCCGGTTCTGAAAGACCGTGAGCTGCACGCCGGCGGCGGCCGCCCGGGAGATGAGAGCTTCGCCCTGGGCCGGGCTGGTGACGAATGGTTTGTCCACCACGAGGTGCAGGCCGCGGTCCATTGCCGTTGCGGCGAGGTCGTAGTGGGTTTGCGGGGGCGTCCCCAGAACAATCAGGTCCAGGCTTCCGGCGAGCGTGAACAGTTCCTCCGGCGTCGGGACGATCCGGGCGTGCGGGTAGAGCCTGGCCGCCTCCGCGGCACGGGCCGGATCCGCCGTGACAATGACGTCCAGGGAGTAGCCGGGATGCGCCGCGATCAGCGGCGCGTGGAAGACCTTGCCGGAGACACCGAAGCCGACGACGGCAGTACGGATGGGCTCCGCTGCGCCGCTGCCCATCACAGCACCTCCGAGAGGAACCGCTGGAGCCGTTCGCTTTGGGGGTTGTCGAAGAGCTGGGCGGGGGTGCCGGATTCGACGACTTCGCCTTCGTCCATAAAGACGACCTGATCGGCGACTTTGCGGGCGAACCCCATCTCGTGCGTGACCACCAGCATGGTCATGCCGCGGCGGCCCAGGCCGGCCATGAGGTTCAGCACGCCCTTGACCAGTTCCGGGTCCAGCGCGCTGGTGGCCTCGTCGAAGAGCATGACTTCCGGTTCCATGGCAAGGGCGCGGGCGATTGCGACGCGCTGCTGCTGACCGCCGGAGAGGTCCCGGGGACGGTGGTCGGCGCGCTCGGCGAGGCCCACCTCGGCGAGACGGCGGCGGGCACGTTCCCGTGCTTCGGCCTTCGGCATTCCCTTGACGCTCCACAGCGCCAGGGCGACGTTCTCAAGGGCGGTGTGGTCGGGAAAGAGGTTGAAGTGCTGGAAGACCATGCCGATGCGGGCCCGCAGGAGATCCGGTTTGACCTGCAGGGCGCTCTCGCCGGCCAGCAGCACGTCCCCGCTTTTGGGTTCGTGCAGCCGGTTGACCCCGCGGAGCAGGGTGGACTTGCCGGAGCCGGAGGGCCCGATAATGCAGGTGGTGGTGCCCGGCGCAACGTTGAGGCTGACGTTCCGGAGCACCTCGATGTCCCCGTAGGCCATGGTCAGGCTTCTCAGTTCCAGGCTGGAACCGTGGAAGGTCTCGATGTCCGGCGCGGTATTGCTGGCGGTGTTGCTTGCGAGGCTCATGTGTTGCTCCCGGTGGTCAGCGGTGAGGCCGCGGCGAGTTCGTTGACTTCCTTGAGGCCGCTACTGGGGGCGGCGGGGCGGCGTCGGCCGGTGCGGAAGCGGTTGTCGAAGTAGTTGACCAGGTGGGTCAAGGGGACCGTGACCACCAGGTAGAAGATCCCGGCCAGGACCAGCGGGGAGAGGTTGCCGGAGAGGACAGCGGCATCCTGTCCGACGCGGAACAGTTCCCGCTCGGAGACCAGCATGCCCAGGAAGTAGACCAGCGAGGAGTCCTTCACAATGGCGATGAACTGGTTGACCAGCGCGGGCAGGACCCGGCGGACACCCTGCGGTACAACCACCAGGGCCATCGATTTCGCGTAGCTCATGCCCAGCGCTCGGCAGGCTTCGCCCTGGCCTTTGTCCACGCTCTGGATACCGGCGCGGAAGATCTCGCCGATGTAGGCACTGGCAATCAGGCTCAGTGCGATGATTCCCAGGGGGTAGGGCGACGGGCCGAATATCGACTGGCTGATGCGGGCGAATCCCTGGCCGATCAGCAGGATGGTCAGGATGGCCGGTAGCCCGCGGAACAGGTCCGTGTAGATCCGGGCCGGGACACGGAGCCAGGCGGACGGGGATATCCCCATCACGGCGACGACCATGCCGAGGGCGACACCGAGGATGGTGGCGGCGACGGAGATTATGAGGGTGTTGAGGAGGCCGACTCCCAGAAGCTGGGGCAGGACTTCGGCCATTGCGCCGAAGTCGAAAAAGGTGCGGGTGATGGTGCTTAACCAGTCCATGGTGTCTCTCAGACGTAGGTAGCTTGTGGATCCCGGGCGGGCCGCGCCGTGCGGCCCGCCCGGTCAGGTGGCAGCGGGGCGGCTGCCGGAGGTGTCCGCCGTGCGGCTTACTTGCTGGACGTAGGGCTGGGCGACGGGCTTGCCGCCTGCTCGGCCTTCGGCAGGTACTGCTTGGGCATCGGCGATCCCGGGAACCACTTCTGGTACAGCTTCTTCCAGGTGCCGTCTTCCATGGCCGCGGCCAGTCCCTTGTTCAGGGCGTCTTTGAAGGCCGTCTTGCCCTTCGCCACGGCGAACCCGGCGGGGGCATCGAAGGACGGGATGTCCGCGGCGCTGACCAGTCCGTACTTCTCCTCGTAGGCCTTGGCTGCCTCATAGTCCAGGAAGTGCGCGTCGACGGATCCGCTGTTCACTGCGGAAATAGCGGTGTTGTTATCCGGAAAGCGCACCAGGCTGGCCGAGGTGAAGTTCTTGACGGCATAGGCCTCCTGGAGCGTTCCCTGCACGACGCCTAGACGTTTTCCGGCGAGCGCGTCGGCGTTGGTGACACCCGAGTTCTTTGTGGTGATGACGGTCAGGTAGCCGGCCAGGTAACCGTCGGAGAAGTCGACGGTTTGCTTGCGCTTGTCCGTGATGCCGATCGCCGCAACGCCGGCGTCGAACTGGCCGTTGGAGACGGCGGCGAGCAGCCCGGAGAAGTCCTGACCGGTAAAGACGACCTTGTCGATACCGGCGCGGTGGGCGACGTCCTTGAAGAGTTCGACGTCGAAGCCGGTGAAGTTCCCTTGGGCGTCGGCGAAGGTGTAGGGCTTGGAGTCACCCAGGCTGGCGACGCGAATGGTGCCGGGCTCGATCAGACCGTAGGGGTTGTCCGCCGGCGAGGACGAGGCGGAAGAGGCTCCGCCGCAGCCGGAGAGGGCCAAGACCGCGGCAACTGCAGCGGCAATGAGCGCCCCGGGGCGCAGCTTGTTTCCTGTGTTCACAGCGTTTTCCAATCGTGGGGTGAGGAGCGGGGTAGGCGGGCAGTGTGCCCCGAATGGGTAAGGGCCGATGCGAGTCTTGCTGAGTCCGGTCTCAGTCCCTAGGATTGAGACCGGACTCACATCGATTGCTAGAAATGTAATCGAAGCCACATGGGGCGTCAAGGGTCCGCTACGAAAGGCCGTCATGAAGAGTGATGTTTCCCGGCGCCGCGATGTCACCGTCGCCGACGTCGCACGGGCCGCCCAGGTGTCCAAGGCCCAGGCCGCCCGCGCCCTGGGCAACTACGGCGCCGTGAGCGACGATGTGCGCGAGCGGGTGCTGGCGGCTGCCGAGGAGCTGGACTACCGGCCAAACGAGCTCGCCCGCAGCATGAACACCGGAAAATCGCACACCATCGGGGTGGTGGTGGGCGACATCGAAAACCCCCATTTCGGCCTGGCCACCCGGGGCATTACGGACACCGCCAAGCGCAGCGGCTACAACGTCATCCTGATCAACACGGACGAGGACACGGCCGCGGAAATCGATGCCGTCAGGGTGCTGCTGGACAAGCGCGTGGACGGTTTGATCGTGGCTCCGGCGTCTTCGGTGGAAACACAACATCTACGGCGCGTTCACGAGTCCGGCCGCCCGCTGGTCCTGCTGGACCGCAAGGCGCCCGGGCTCGATGTCGACACCGTCGCCGTCGACATGGAGGACATTTCCCATGAGTCCACGAGCTACCTGATCAATGCCGGCCACCGCAGAATCGCTTTCATCTCCACCCTCCGGACGGACGAACCGTACCGCGAGGGCATGCCGCTGGACTCGTCCCAGATCTCGGACCGGCGGGCCGGCCTGCAACGCGCGTTCGCTGACGCCGGTCTGCAGCCGCCGGGTGATCTGATCCGCCTCAACGCCGGCGATGACGAGTCGATCCGGAAGATCACCCGCGAGCTGCTGCAGCGCCCGGATCCGGCCACGGCGATCATCGCCTCCGACGGGTTGATCGGGCTGAGTGTGGTCGAGGCTATCCAGGAGCTCGGCCTGTCGATTCCGGAGGATGTTTCTTTCCTCATGTACGACGACTTCGCCTGGACGCGGCTCACCACGCCTCCACTCACGGTCATCGCGCAGCCCGTGTACGAGATGGGCGCAGCCGCAGCCGCGGCCCTGATCCGGCAGATGGAGGGCCGGAAGGCGCCTGCAGCCGCGCCGGTGTTTACGGCCGAGCTGATCCGCCGGGGCTCCGTCGCGGCACCGGCGCGGCGTTAGGCGACGACGGCGGGAGCGTCCCGCCCGCTGCCGCGCGCGTCTTCGCGATTCCCTGTTGCCGTTCCAGCTGCGGGCTACTGGCGCTGGCCGGCGACACCGGCCTCAGAACACGGCCATGGCAAGGATTATTTTCGACTGGATCGCTCCATAGTAGCCCGGCGGGCCCATGGCGCGGAGAAGCGTCGCCGCGGGTCACGGGGATGTCGAGCAGGTTTCTAACGCGCGAGGTCGCTTCAGACCGGCCCCTCCAGTTCCCAATCCTTGACGTCTGCCAGGGGAGCGAACACGCTGGGGTCGAGTTCGTCGAATTCCAGATTGTTCCGGACCAGGTGCGGCCAGTTCCGGTTGGCCAGGGCGCCCTTGCCGAGCGCGATGACGTCGGCGGCGCCGTCACGCAGCATGGACACAGCGGTTTCCGGATCGTCGAGTTTGCCGTTGGCGACCACTGTCACTCCCGAATACTCCTTGGCCAGCGCCGCCAAAGACTCGTCGGAATCCTCGAATGCAGGCGCGATCGCTTGGTATTCCGTGGTGTGGATAAAGTCGACGCCGGTGGCCCCCAGGGTGGAAAAGATGACTTTCGCTTCTTCCGCGGTTCCGCTCCATCGGTGGTCATTGTCGCTGACTTTCGACTGGGAAATTCGGATGCCCACTGTCATGTCGGGGCCGACGGCGTCCCGGACGTCGCGGCAGATCTCCGCAGCAAAGCGCACCCTGTTTTCCGGTGATCCGCCGTAGCTGTCCGTGCGCTGGTTCATGTAGTCCGTGAGGAATTGATCCAGCAGATACCCGTTGGCGCCGTGGATTTCGACGCCGTCGAAACCGGCCCGCTGAGCGTTCAGCGCAGCCGTGACGAAGCCCTTCCTGACGTCGTTCATTTGGGCCGTAGTGATCTCGGAGGGAACGGGATAGGGGCCCTCACCGCGGTAAAACGGGAGTTGTTCCCCTTTGGGAGCCACTGCTGATGGCCCGATCGAGGAAGTGACAAACCGGTTTCCCTGGCTTTGCGCTCCTGCATGCATCAGCTGGGCGAATATCCGTGCCCCAGCCGAGTGGACGCCGTCGACAACCATGGCCCAGGACCGGGCCTGCTCCTCGGTCGCGATGCCTGGCTGGAAGTGATAGCCCTGGCTGTGCGCCGTGTCCGGATAGATCCCTTCGGTGATCAAAAGCCCGAAGCCTCCGCGTGCAAACCCCTGGTAGTAGGAAGCCATTCTTTCCGTCGCGTGTCCGTCTTCGGTGGCACTGATCCTTGTCATGGGAGCCAGCGCGACGCGGTTCTCCAGTTGAGTGGAACCGATCCGAATGGGTTCCCAAAGTGGGGTGAAATCAGTCATGAAGTTTTCCTTTGCTGTTTGGTGCGACCATGCCGGCCGCACGCGCGGGCAGCCCTGCGTTGGACGGGTCGGACGCATAGTCTTCCCGGCGCCTGTGCAGGCGTCCTAAAACCGAGGCATCCGTAAAACAACCAAGGACCGCGGTCCACAGTTCTTCAAGGGTCTGGCATTGCCTTGAGGCCCCCGAAGGACCGGTCATCATCCAGCCATCTTTGAGCGCGGTCACTTTGGGGGCTCCCGGCAGGCCCTGGCACACACTGTTGATGGTCGCTGCGGCAATCAGGTGTTGCCGCATTGTTCTGACCGGGCCCAGGATGGGATCGGGCACAACGGTTCGTCCGCAGGCACCGCACATGTGTCCGTCCCTTTCTTAGGGCATTACATCGCCGGAATTGGGGCCGAGGGTCTGCCCCACAAACAGGTTTCCCCCGGGGTCGCTGGCCAGCAGGAGAGCTGTGGGTGCAACTTCCGCCGGCTTTCCGAAGCGCCCCAGCGGAAGCTCAGCACGTTTGGCCGCCTTCCAGTCTTCCGAGATCCCGTCAACCAGCGGAGTTTCGATCGGCCCGGGGGCGATGCTGTTGACCAGCACGTTGTCGCCGGCGGTTTCCAGGGCGAGAGCCTTGGTCAGCCCCACCACCCCGGCCTTGGCGGCACTGTAGTGGGTGAGCCCGGTGCCGCCCTTGATGGCCAACTGGGAGGCGATGTTGATGATGCGGCCCCACTTCTGCTGCCGCATCTCCCCCACCACCTCCCGGCAGCAGAGGAAAACGCCGGTCAGGTCGACGGAAATCGTCTCGTTCCACATGGCCAGGGTCATGTCCTCCAGCCGCGATTCGGTCAGCAGGCCAGCGCTGTTGACGAGGATGTCGATCCTGCCCAGCTGTTCCCTTGCGGCAGCGAAGGCCGCCTTCACGCTCGCTTCATCCGAGACGTCGACGGCGATGACGCCCACGCCAGAGCGGTCCAGGACAGCCACTCTGTCGCCGTTCGCCGTGAAGGCTTCGGCGATGGCCTTGCCGATGCCGCTGGCCCCGCCCGTGACCACCACGGCGCGGCCCGACGTGTGAGGGGCGGTGTCAGTGTTGTTCATTCGTTCCTTCCGGGGCTTTTCAGGCACGCATTTTGATGGTGAGGCCGCCGTCGACTATCAGCGACTGGCCCGTGACGTAGGCGGCGTCATCGGAGGTCAGGAAGCCGATCACGCTGGCAACCTCCTCGGGCCGGCCGACCCGGCCCCAGGGGATGTCCCGCCCGGCTCGCTGCAGGCCATCGGGCCCCAGCGAGTTCACCGGGTCCAGGGACTGGGGCGTCTCGATGAGTCCGGGGATAACGGCGTTGGCACGGATGCCGCGCGGTCCCAGTTCGGCGGCCACGCTGCGGATCAGCCCGAGCACGCCGGCCTTGGCGGCCGCATAGTGGGCATGCTCCTCCCACCCATAGACGCCTCCGGCAATTGAGGACACGGCAACCATCGCCCCGCCGTCGGTCATCCTCGCGGACCCCGCACGCAGGGTCCGCAGCACGCCGGTGAGATCGACGTCGAGCATGTCCTCCCAGCGCTCGTCGGTCATCTCGCCCAAGGGCGAGTTGCGCAGGATTCCCGCGTTGGCCACCGCGTAGTCCAGCCGACCGTACTCCTCGACAGCGCGTTCGGCGAACGCATCCACGGACGGCGTGCTGCGGACATCCACTTCGTGAATCACCGTCTGGCCCCCCGCGTCCTTCACGAGGCGCAGGGTTTCCTCCGGGTCGTGGGGATCTCCCGGAAAGGTGCCGATCACCGAATGCACGCCTCGGTTGGCGTAGTGAACCGCGAGCGCGCGTCCAATCCCACTCGCTGCCCCGGTGATGACCGCAACCTTTGTCTCCGGTGTCATACTTCGACCTCGTGCGGGTGATCCTCGAGCAGCGCCTCTGCCGGGGGCTTCGCGGCGATCATTAGCAGGCCGGAAAACAGCGTGCCGGCCGCGCCGACCCACAAGGCTGCAGCGCCGGTTCCCGCGCTAGCTGCCGCTGCCGTGAACAGCGCGCCGCCGAGAATGGTGCCGGGCTGGCTCATTGCACCGATGAAGGCGGTGCCGGTGGCACGGCAGCTAACGGGGTAGCACTCAGCCATGAAGTACTGGATGGCGGCGTAGGGTCCGACCAAGAAGAACAACCCGGCGCCGTAGGTGAGGATGATCATGACCGGGCTGGTGGCGATGGGGCTGAGCATGATGGTGAAGGACAGGCCGGAGAGGATCCAGCCGCCGATGATGGTCCGCTTGCGGCCGATCTTGTCACCGAGCCATCCGTGGAAGACGTAACCGAAGTACGCCAGCATGTTGATGACAATCAGCATCCAGAACGCATCCGAAAGTTCCACACCCTTGGCGTTCTTGAGGACGGAGCTGCCGAGGATGCTGAAGATCATGATGCCGAAAAAGTTGAAGATCCAGGCCAGCGAGAAGACGATCGTGTTCCGGCGCAGGTGCGGTTCCCAGATGCGCTTCAGCGGAGCTGCGGAAGAGTGTTCTACGCCGTACGCGTGGGCCAGGGCATGGGCCTCCGCGGACTGGCCGCCCTTCTCGAGTTGGGTCAGCTTGTGGTGCAGTTCGAACTGGGGGGTCTCCTTGAGCTTCTTGGCAATAACCCACACGATGATCGCGGCGGGAATGGTCGCCATGAGGTACAGGGCGCGCCAGCCGAGGGAGGGAAGGAACGCGAGCGCCAAGGCACTGGCGAGCAGGAAGCCCAGCGGCCAGCCGCCCTGGATGAAGGAGTAGTGGAAACCGGGGCGCTTACGCTTGTCGGCGACTTCTGTTACCTGGTAGACCTCGTTCATGTAGGTCGCGTTGACTGCCTGCTCCGAGAAGCCGAGGCCGCCGAAGGAACGGACCAGCACAAGAAGCCCGTTGCTGAGGAACGGGATTCCGGTCGGAATCAGGGCCGTCAGGCCGGAGACGACGGCGGTGCCGCCGATCGTGGTCATCATGCCCTTGCGGCGGCCGAGCCGGTCAATGACGGGGCCGATACCGAAGCAGACGATTGCCGTACCGACGGCAATCCAGGTGTTGATTGCGTAGGCTTCGGTCGCACTCCAGCCGAACTCTTCCTGCATGGCCGGCAAGAGGGTGCCGAAAAGTCCGTAGTCGAAAACGGCAATGGTCCAGGCAAGCAGGGCCAGCACGGTGGCGGTGGTGGTATTGCGCTTGGAGAAGACCGGGAAGCGGCGTTTCTCGTCGGGTGCGGGTTGCGTCAGGTCGACGGCGGGCTGCTGGATGGTCATGACTGGTTTTCCTTTCGGGGGCTGCGGGCGAGGAAGGAGTCCGCGATCTGGTCGAATTTGAGCCAGCTGACGCCTTCGTGGGAGTTGATGTGTTCGATGAGGCGTTCGAGCATGAGCAGGACCTGGGGCCGGCCCGAGACGTCGGGGTGGATGGTCATGGTGAAGACTGCCTGATCCATTTCCCGGTAGACCCAGTCGAACTGGTCGCGCCACATCTGCTCGATGTCGCGGGGGCTGACAAAGCCGTGCGAGTTCGGGGACGCCTTGATGAACATCATCGGAGGCAGGTCATCGAGGTACCAGTTGGCCGGAATCTCGACCAGGTCGGTTTCCTTGCCCCGGACCAGCGGCTCCATCCAGGTTTCGGCGTCCTTGGTGTAGTCGATCTTCTTCCAGCTGTCGCCGACCCGGACGTAGTAGGGCTCGAAGTCGCGGTGCATCAGGGAGTGGTCGTACTTGATCCCGCGTTCGAGGAGAATCTCGTTGGTAACCTGCGAAAATTCCCACCACGGAGCGACGTAGCCCGTGGGGCGACGGCCGGAGACCTTTTCGATGAGTTCGATCGACCGGTCAAGGATGGCCGTCTCCTGCTCCCGGGTCATGGCGATGGGGTTCTCGTGCGAGTACCCGTGCACGCCGATTTCATGCCCTGCGTCCACGATCATCCGGGTCAGGTCCGGGAACGTCTCGATCGAGTGACCCGGGACGAACCACGTGGCCGGCAGCTCGTACTTCTCAAAGAGGCGGATGAGGCGCGGGCCACCGACTTCCCCGCTAAACAGACCGCGGGAGATGTCACACGGAGAGTCTTCGCCTCCGTAGGAGCCGAGCATTCCGGCAACGGCGTCCACGTCGACGCCGAATGCGACTTGGATGTCCTTTGTCATGAGTTCAACCTTTCACTGCGCTTTTTGTTGGGTTCTCTTGATGGGTTCTGGTCTGGGGGTGGTCCGGGGCCCTGCCACGCAGGGCGAAGGTTTCCGCGATGCGGGACACGGGGGTGCCCAGCCTGAGCAGCAGGCTGAGCAGGACCAACGACTGGGATGGCCGGAGCAGCCCGGAAGATATGGCGCCAGCCGCGCGCAGATCGTCGCCGCCGCCGTCGCCATAGATCGGCACGACGGCGCCGGCCTCCACCCGGGTGCTCGTCACCACCACGACACCGGCCGCGGTGGCCGCGGCGACCTCCCGGCAGATCTCGCGGTTGGCGTTGCCCGTTCCCGTCCCCTGGAGGACAATCCCCGCCGCCCCGGCTTGGAGGGAACTTCGCAGCAGGGTGGCGTCCGCGCCGGGGTAGGCGGCAATGAGGTCCACGCGGGGCGAACCGGCCCCGGCGCCAGGCAAAGGCAGCGCATCAACCGTGGGCCGTGCCGTCGTGAGGCTGACTTCACCCTCTTCGCTGACCGTTCCGGCCGTTCCGAAATCCGGGTTGGCGAAGGCCTCGGCTCTGGTGGTGTGGCACTTCCGCACTCCGGCCGCAGGGAAGATGGTCCCGGCAAAGGCCAGGAGCACCCCCTTCCCCCGGGCTGCGGAAGAGCCGGCGACGGCGATTGCCCGGGCGAGATTTCCCGGGCCGTCCGGGGTTCTGGAGTCGGCCGCTTGCTGGGCGCCGGTGAAGACGACGGGCCTGGCATCGTTGTGCGTGAGCTCCGCCAGGTACGCCGTTTCCTCCATCGTGTCCGTGCCATGCGTCACTACCACCCCGAGAACCTGCGGGTCCGCCAGGGTCTCGCGGATCCTGGCGCAGATGGCGATCATGTCGTCGACGGTCAGCAGGTACGAACCCTTCCGGAAGACGTCCACCACGCGAACCGGGTGGGCGGCCCGGCCGCCCACGCTGGCGAAAACCTGCTCTCCCGTGTCCGACGCCACCGCTCCGCCGGTCTCGGAGCCGCGGGAGGAGATGGTGCCTCCCGTGGCCAGCAGCACCACGTGGGGGCTCCCCGAATCTGTGACGGTCATATTGACTCCGTTGCTCCTGCACCCGCCGCGGCGAACGCGTACCCAATCGTTTGGGTTCTTGGCTAAAAGTAACTACGCGATGTTTCCCCCCGGTGCCGTCCGGCGTTTCAGCGCTGTAAACACTTTTGGTGTCGAATGCGTCCCGCCTGACTACCCAATCGATTGGGTAGGGGTTAAAGTGACTATAGAATGTGACTCTTGACACGTCAAGGGTCCTAGGGCTGAAGATTCGCACCGCGTCGGGCACTCTTGTAGGACGCCTTCTTGAGCTGCGGCAGGGGAACAAATGAAAGAAATCACGGCCGACGGCCGCACCGTCACGCTGAAGGATCTCGCCAACGAGCTCGGCATCCACCCGTCCACCGTGTCCAGGATTCTGCATTCGGGCTCCGACGTTGCCCGCGGCGCCGCGTCCGTGGCGACGGCTGAACGGGTTCGCGAGTTGGCGCGGAAGCGGGGCTACTCCCCCAATCCCCAGGCCGCCGGCCTGCGGACTCGGCGGACCCGCCTGATGGGCGTGATTGTCCCCCGGCTCTCGGACCTTGTCCTGGCCATCATGTACGAGGGGATTGAAGAGGCCGCAGCCGAGCTCGGCTACTCCACGTTCGTTATGAATTCGCGCGATGACCCCCAGGAACAACGCCGGAAAACTGACACCATGCTGGCCCGCCGCGTGGACGGGCTCATCATCGGCGATGCCCATCTGGATGGTAGCCAGCTCAGGGAGCTCACCGCCCGCAACATTCCCTTCGTGCTGATGAACCGTCGGGTCACCGGCTACCCGTCGGCCACGTGCGACGATGTCCTCGGCGGCCAACTCGTGGCCGACCACCTGTGGAGCCAAGGCCACCGGAACGTCGCCGTCATCGCCGGTGAACCATACGCCAGCACGGCTGTTGACCGGACGGCAGGGTTCGCGGACCGGTGGAAATCCCTAGGTGGCAAGCTTCCCCAGGAAGCCATCGTCTGGTCCCGGTTCGACACGGCGGGCGGCCGCGAAGCCACCGAAACGATCTTGGCGGGCAGGAATCCGAATCCCACTGCCGTCTTCGCCGTCAACGACTTCGCGGCAATCGGCGCTATGGGCGTACTGCGCTCACATGGCCTCGCCGTCGGCAGTGACGTGGCGGTGGTGGGCTTCAACGACACTTCCGTCGCTGCGGAGCTCCCCATACCGCTCTCCTCGGTCCGCTCCCCCATGCTGGATATCGGACGGACAGCGATGCAGCTCCTCAAGCGCGTGCTTGACGGCGAACAGGTCGAACCCGTCCGGCTCAAACCGACATTGTGCGTGAGGGAAAGCAGCGCCTGGGACAACGCCGCATGACGCGGAGCGCGAGGCACCAGCAAGCTGCGCCGCGTCGCCCTCAGTTTGCTGCAACGACACCCAAAGCCAGCATGTAGGTGGCGCGGACTTCGCCGTCGGTCAGATCCAGCCGCAGCAGCTCCTGGATCTTCCTCAGCCTGTAGCTGAGCGTGTTTCGGTGAATGAAGAGCTCGTCGCAGATCTTCGCGGAATTCCCGCTGTGCCGCAGATATGCGTCGAACGTCTCCCGCAGCGCACTGCCGCCGTCGGAGGCCAAGGGGGCCAGGAGGCGCTGGCACAGTGCCACCAAACCTGGGCTGGGCAGCCCTTGCACGATGCCGGCGAGATCGGCCAGCGGCGCCTTGTGCACGCCGGGCCGCCCCACCTGGCGCCGGGCGAGCTGAAGCGTCAGCGGCAGTTCGCTGAGGTTCGCAGACTCGGTGACGATGACGGACAATTCCGGAGCGTCCAGAAAGAACTCCCGGACGGCATCAAGCAGGTCGGCTGTTCCGTGCCGGTGCTGCAGCAACAACGTGGTGAGGCCGGTCTCCTCCATGAACCGCACCGTACTGAAAGCGGCCTGCAACCCCACCCGCGCGCGCCACGCAATGGCTCGCAGCTTCGCGGGCGCGATCTCTTCCGAACTGCCGATGAGTACCGTGCTCCAGTCTCCGCCGGGATCGAAGCCGGACTCGAGGGCATAGCGGCGCAGCGGCTGGGACGGCTCGCCGTGGTCCGCATAGAGAGCCTCCATGAAGCGCGCCGCCTCCCGGGAATGCAGGGGCGAGCGGGAGCCAAGGGTGTAGCTAAGTTGCAGGCCGATGACGGCAGCAACGGGGCCCAGAACTGGCTGCAGCACGACGTCACTGCCAATCCCCTCGATGGCAAGCCTGAATTGCTCAGCTCCGCCGCTTGGCAGACGCAGCCTGGTCCGCGCCGTATCGCCGTGGGCCGTGCCTGCGGCTACGAGTTCGAACGCATTTTGATCGATCACGGCCACCCTCGCGTTGACGGCGTCCGCCACCCGCCCGAGCACCTCCGCCAGGGACCGCCCGTCAGCCGCCAAGCGGGTGCATTCGTCTGCCAACTCCCAGCCTTTCCGCAGTTCCTCATAGCGCTCGGTGGCAATGATCCGCTCCACATGGCGCATGACCAGCACGAAGGGCACCTCCGGCGGGAGCTCCAGCAGCGGCAAGCCGTGCGCCTCGCAGGCCTGCAACAGGCCCTCCGGCAGCTCGCGGTGCGCGGCGCCCAGACCGAATGCCAGTCCGGAAACGGGCACGGAGACCAGCCGTTCCACGTAGGCGTCCCAGATCCTGAAGTCCCTAACGTTCAGGCCCATGCCGTTGGTCAGCACGAGGGCGTTGACGCTGAGAAAGGGCGTGGGGTCCATGTGTTCAGTGGGCGCGCACCAAGTGATCGGCCGGTTCAGGCGGCCTTCGGCGCCGGGAACGCGAAGGCGGATGTTGAGATCGACGTCGTCAACCAGGTCCGAGATCCTCAAGGAAGCCTCCATGGACAGCGCGAATGAATGCCTAGATAGTGCATCCAGCATAAGTCAGGCCGTTCGATTCATCGGCCTGCACAATATCGGCGGCCCCGGATGCTGAGTAGCGTTGCACCATGCAAACAAATGTGACTCCCGCCACCGCTCGGCGGCCTCAAGGGCGTGTGCTGTTGAACTCCGACATGGGTGAAGGCCTGGGCCTCCACGAGTTCGGCAACGACGAAGAACTCATGCGCATCATCGACGTTGCCAACGTGGCCTGCGGGTTTCACGCCGGAGATCCCGACGTTATGAACCGGACTGTGGCGCTCGCCGCCGAGCACGGGGTGGCTGTAGGGTCGCACCCCGGCCTCCCCGACGTCGTGGGTTTCGGACGCCGCCGGATGGTACTCAGCCCTGACGAGGTCGAGTCGATCATCCTGTACCAGACCGGAGCCTTGACGGCATTCCTCGGCAAGCACGGTCTCACGCTGAACCACATCAAACCACATGGCGCCCTCTACGGGATGCTGGCCGGTGACGAGGAGCTGATGCAGGCCGCCGCCGGAGCGGCCCTGCAGTACGGAGTTCCGTTTTACGGGCTCGCCGGGACCGCCCACGAAGAAGTGTGCCGGGCGATGGGCGTGGAATTCGTGCCGGAACTCTATGTCGACCTGAACTACGGTCCGGCAGGCGAGCTGCTGATCCAGCGCCGCCCGGTTCCCACTGATCCCGCAGCCGCCGCCGAGCGTGTCAGCCGCGCCCTGGCCGGTGAACCGGTACTGGCCGTTGACGGCACCGAGCTGACCATTCCGTTCCGAAGCATCTGCGTGCACTCCGACGCACCCAATTCCACTGCCGTGGCCAGCGCCGTGCGTGCGGTCCTGGGCTAGAGCCGATTAATCCAACCATCTGAAAGCGAGCACCCCATGGCAAACATTGTTTCCCCCCTCCCCGGAGTCTTTTACCGCAAGCCCGGCCCGGGCAAGCCGCCTTTCGCAAACGAGGGCGACACCATCGAAGTCGGCCAGACCGTAGGCATCATCGAAATCATGAAGCAGTTCACCGAAATCCAGTCCGATGTGGCCGGAACCCTCGAATCCTTTAAGGTCAACGAGGGCGAAATGGTCAATCCGGGCGACACCATTATCGTCATTCGAGAAGGCTAGTGATGAAAAAACTGCTCATCGCCAACCGTGGTGAAATCGCCGTGCGGATCGCCCGGACGGCCCGTGAAATGGGCATCGAGACGCTCGTCGTGGCCAGCGAGGCCGACGCCGATTCCCTGGCCGCGCGCGCAGCCGACAACTTTGTTGTGGTGGGGCCGGCGCCCGCCCCCGCCAGCTACCTGAACCAGGACGCCGTGATCGCCGCAGCGGTGGATAACGGCTGCGACGCCGTCCACCCTGGCTACGGCTTCCTCTCCGAAAACGCCGCGTTTGCGCGGAAGGTCGCCGCGGCGGGGCTCACCTGGGTGGGTCCTGACGCCGACGCGATCGAGATGATGGGCAACAAGTCCCTGGCCAGGGAGTCCGCCCGCAAGGCAGGGGTCCCGATCCTCCGCGGCACCGACGGACCGCTGGACCCCGACGCCGACGCCGTGGAAGAGGCCCGCGGCATCGGTTACCCGCTGGTGGTCAAGGCCTCCGCCGGCGGCGGGGGCCGGGGCATCCGCTTTGTGCACAACGAGGACGAACTACTGGAGACCATAGAGATGGCCCGCGGCGAAGCGGCGTCGGTCTTCGGAGATCCGGCCGTCTACCTGGAGCGCTTCGTGCGGCATGCCCGGCACGTGGAGGTACAGATTCTGGGAGACGGAACCAACTTCATTCATCTCGGAGACCGCGACTGCTCCATGCAGCGGCGCTCCCAAAAGGTCATTGAGGAAGCCCCGGCCCCTGACCTTCCCGACGCCGTCCGCCGGACTATCCGGGAATCCTCGGTGGAACTCGCCCGGGAATGCGGCTACAGCGGCGCCGGAACGGTCGAATTCCTCTACGACCCGGCAGGCCATGAGGCCGCGTTTATCGAAATGAATACCCGGATCCAGGTGGAGCATCCCATCACCGAGGAAATCACCGGCGTCGACTTGGTCCGTGAACAGCTGCTCATCGCCTCCACGGGATCCATGTCGGTCCGGCAGGAGGACATCCAGTTCAACGGCCATGCCATCGAGTGCCGCATCAACGCCGAGGACCCGCACAACAACTTTTTCCCCAGCCCGGGCCTCATCACGGCCCTGGAATGGCCTGCAGGCGACGGGATCCGCATCGACGCCGGCGTAGAGGCAGGGTCCACGGTCAGCCCGTATTACGATTCCATGCTCGCGAAGCTCATTGTCCACAAGGACACGCGCGAAGCCGCCATCGAGGGGGCGCTGGAGGCGCTGTACGGGACCCGGATCGAAGGGGTCAAGACAACCATTCCCGTGCTCAAGAAGCTGCTGGACCGGCTCGAGTTCGCCGCCGTCAAGCACCACTCCAAGTTCATAGAAACCGTCGACAATCTGATGGAGGCACCATGAGTAGCCCCGCACCTGCCGTGTTGGAGGCCCGCTACACCTGGGGCGGAGACGAGTTTCTGTTCGTCGAGGTCTCCGAGTCCATGAGCCTGGCCGCCAATTTCAGGGTCATGTCCATCGCCGAGAAGCTCTCAGAGCTGGAACTGCCCGGCATCGTGGATATCTGCCCCGCCAACGCCTCGTTGCTGGTGAGGTTCGATCCCGACGTCCTGCCGCCGTCGACTCTTGAAGAGACCGTCCGGACCATTGAAGGGGACCTGGCGCATCACCATCAGCAAGCCCTCGAAACCCGGATCATCGAAGTGCCGGTCTGGTACGACGATCCCTTCACGGCCGAAGTGGCAGAGCGCTTCCGCGAGGGATTCCATCAGGAGCCGGGCGGCAGCGACATTGACTACGCCGCCAAAGTGAACAACCTCAAGGATGCCGCGGAATTCATTAAGAGGCACCACGAGCAGCCCTGGCTTGTGTCCATGGTCGGATTTGTCGCCGGCCTGCCGTTCCTCTTCCAACTGGTTGAGCGCGAGAAACAGCTGGAAGTCCCCAAGTACCTGAGCCCCCGCACGGATACGCCCGCTTTGACGGTGGGCCACGGCGGCTGCTTCGGCTGCATCTACTCGGTGCGGGGCGCGGGCGGGTATCAGATGTTCGGCATCGCTGCCGCGCCGATCTTTGATCCGGCGCAGGCCCTGGCCGATTTCAAGGACTTTATGGTGTTCTTCCGGCCCGGCGACATCGTGAAGTTCAAGCCCGTGACCGAGGCCGAGTACAACAGCATCCAGGCCGAGATCGCCGCGGGGACGTTCCGCTACCGGCAGGCGCCCGTGACCTTTGATCTGGCCAAAGCGCTGGCGAATCCCGAAGGCTACAACCAGGAACTCATGGAGGCCCTCAATGGCATTTGATATCAAGAGCCCCGGGCTTGCCACCACGGTCCAGGACCAGGGACGCACCGGCCACTACAACGTTGGCATCCCGCAGAGCGGTTCCCTGGACCAGTACTCCGCCGAACTGGGCAATGCACTGGTGGGCAACACCGCCAAGGAAGCTGTCCTCGAATGCACCTACCTGGGCCCGGCGCTGACCACCGACCAGGATGCTGTTCTTGCCGTCACCGGGGCCCCGGTTGAAGTCAAGGTCAATGGCGAACCCCGGCCCCAGTGGACCCGGCTGCAGCTGAAGGCCGGCGACGAACTCAGCTTCGGCGTCATACAGGGCGGCACACGGTACTACATCGCGGTCCAGGGCGGCATCGATGTGCCCGAGGTGCTGGGCAGCCGGTCCACCTACAGCCTGGGCGCTATCGGCGGATTCCATGGCCGCAAGCTGGAGGCCGGTGACCGGGTTCCTGTCGGCAGCCCGCTCGACGGCGGAGCGGTGCCCGACGTCGATACCGTTCCGGAAGAGTTCCGGCCCGTCTTCGCCAAGGAACAGACCGTCAGGATCGTGCTGGGCCTTTATGACCACCGGCTCACCGACGAGGGACTGGACAACCTGCTGCACGGCGAGTGGAAGGTGACTCCGGTAGCCGACCGGATGGGATTGCGCTACTCCGGCCCGGGCGTCAAGTGGAAGGAACGGGAGCAGCCCTTCGGGGCCGGGTCCGACCCGTCCAACATCGTGGATGCCGGCTACGCCGTCGGGTCCATCCAGATTCCGGGCGGCACCCAGCCGATCATCCTGCACCGTGATGCCGTCTCCGGCGGCGGCTACGCCATGGTGGGAACAGTCATCAGCGCCGACATGGATTTGGTGGCACGAGCCGCACCCGGCACGTCCACCAAGTTCGTTGCCGTCAGCATGGATGAAGCCCTGGCGGCGCGCAAGGAACTCGCTGAACGCAAGAACAACGCGCGCGCAGCCCTCGGCCTCAGCGGTTGATTCACGGCTAAACGTGCAGGGAGGTGCGCACCATGAACAACGACCAAGCGGCACCGGAGACCAAAGGTGTTACGACGCAGTTGCTTGCCACAGTTGACCTTGGCCCGGAGATCGAGGGAATGGCAGGGCGCCAACTTCGAATGCGGATGGTGACCATCGAGCCGGGAGGGGTCTTCGGCCCGGTCCACGACCACAAAGGCCGGCCTGGCCTGGTCTACATCCTGCAGGGAACGATCACCGACCACCGGAATGGAGTCGCTACGGACTACGGGCCGGGGGCAGGCTGGCCCGAGGACAGGGAAACGCTTCACTGGCTGGAGAACAGAGGAACGGTCCCGGCGGTGGAGATCTCCGTCGACATCGTCAGCCAGGAGTAGGTCCTGGGCCGTTCACGACGGACCTGGCGCCGTTCAGCCGGCGGCCTTAGAGGGTAGCGGCTTCTTCCTGCGCCAGTCTGATCATTCGCAGCTCGTCCTCCACGGCCCGGGCGGGCCAGTAGTCCTTGGCCAACTCGTCCGCTCGGACTCGATCTGCCGCCGGGAAGAGCTTGCCGAACAAGCCGGCCGCTTGCAGCAGGGCAATCAGCGCCGTGGTCCTGGCATCTGGTGCGGGCGCAGCCGGCGTGCCGGTGGCGGGCGGCGCCCCGGCGTCGGGCGCCCCGGCGTCGGGCCCCGTCGAAGGAGGCGCCCCGGCGTCGGGCGTTTTTGCCTCAGATGCGCCGGGGGCCGGCGAGGCACCTCTGAGTGCAGCCTCGAGCTTCTTCAGAAGCGCAACTTTCGAAGAGTGGTCTTTCTCGGGGTACCGGGTGGACCGGAACACGCCGAGGTGCTTTTCGCCGACGTGTTCCACGATGCCCAGTGTCGCCATCCTGTCGTAGACACGCTGCACTTCGGCGCGGCCCTCCAGCATGGCGACCCACCGCTTGGGAGTGTGGGGCCGTGATTTGCCGCGGATGAGTTCCAGCTCGTGCTGGAAATCCGTCGGCGGGGCGGCGCGGGTAGCCCGGACGTTCTTCCCCTGCAGCTCGATGGCACCGATCAGTTCCAGCTCGGCCAAGATTGCCCCCGCCAGAGTGGTTCTTAGCGCGAACACCGGGACCTCTGGTTTGCCGTCTTTGTCGTTCGTTGCCAACAGCAGGAAGGCCTCGGGAAGGTTCAACTCCGCCGCCTTCGGCGTTTCAGCGTTCATACGATCATCGTGGGCCTGTTGCGCAGCCACCGCATGAGGATTTCGTCCCGGATCTTCCAAGACAAAACACCCTCGACGCCGGCCGGACAGACCGGTAGGGTTCCCCGCATCTGTTCCGGACATTTCTGGGAGGCAACGGTGCTCAAAAGAATCAGCAGGATGACAGCTGCGGTGGCGGGGCTGATGCTCGCGCTCGGCATGATCGCACCGCCCGTGACGGCATTGACGGCGACGGGCTACGACATCGATTCCGCCTCCAGCTTGCAGGTGGTGGTCAACAAACACCGGCCATTGAACCCGGCCACCTACGTCCCGGCCCGGCTGGTCAGGGTCCAGGGGGAACAGCTACGGGCCGAGGCCGCGGACGCCTATAAGCAGTTGGCCAAAGCCGCCAAGGCGGCCGGCGTGAATATTATTCCGGTCAGCGGCTACCGTTCGTACAGCCAGCAGGCAAGCCTCTATGACAGCTACGTGCGCCAGTACGGCCAGGCGACGGCGGACACCCTTGCCGCGAGGCCCCGCTTCAGCGAACACCAGACCGGACTGGCGATGGACATCGGCAATGCCAGTGGGGTCTGCGCCCTGCAGGCCTGCTTCGCAAACACTCCGGCTGGCAAGTGGGCGGCTGAGAATGCCGCGAGCTACGGATTCATCATCCGCTACCCGGCCGGAGCCGAGGATGTTACCGGCTACACCTACGAGCCATGGCACCTGCGCTATGTGGGCAAGGAACTCGCGGGACAAGTCAGCACCACCCTTGAGGACTATTTCGATCTGGAACCAGCCCCGGACTACCTTTAAACCAAGGAGCGCCCCCGGCGGCTGCCGGGGGCGCTCCGAATATTCTCCGCCCGAAAATCGCGGCCAGGAGCCGTTCGGGCGGGTGCCTGGGTCAGGCCTGGCGGTACACCTTCCGGGAAATGGTCAGGCTCACCGCGGCGATGACCGCAATGGCGACAAGGTAGTAACCCGGCACCAGCAGGGAGCCGGTGCTGCCGATCAGCCAGGTGAGGATAAAGGGGGCAAAGCCGCCAAAGACGGTGACGCCGATGTTGTAGCCCAGGGAGAGCCCGGTGGACCGGATGCGGGCCGGGAACATCGAGGACATGATGGCCGGCAGCGGCGCGAAGTAGGCGGTGGCCAGCACGGACAGGACGAGTTCGACCACAATCATGGTGGGCAGCTCCGGCGCGGCGATGAGCCCCAGGAATGCCGGGATACCGACGACGATGGTTCCACCGGCGGCCCAGGTCATGACCCGGGCGGGCCCGACTTTGTCCGCGAGCATCCCGATGAACGGGGAACCAAGGCTCATGACCACACCGAAGATCAGGGTGGAGAGGAAGGCCACGGCTTTGGGCATCCCGAGGTTCACGATCGCGTAGGTGGGCATAAACAGGGCAATGTAGACGCCCACGGATCCGAGCGAGACGACGCCGACGATGGCCCAGAGCCGGCCGCCGTTGCCGATGAACGTCTCCCGCAGGGGCGCGGCAGACCGTTCCGTGGCCAAGAATTCCGGCGTTTCCTCCATCTTGGAGCGGATGTACCAGCCGACGGGTCCGATCGCCAGTGCGAAGATGAACGGCAGCCGCCAGCCCCAGGAGTCCAGGGACTGGGTGCTGAGGTAGGTGTTCAGGACGAACCCGAAGATGCCGGCCAGCAGGATGCCACCGCCTTGGGTGGCCACCTGCCAGCTGCCGTAGAACGCCTTCCGGCTGGGCGCGTACTCAATCAGGTAGGCCGTTGCCGTGCCGAATTCCCCGCCGGTGGCGAAACCCTGCAGCAGCCTGGCGATCAGCACCAGGATGCTGGCCGCGACGCCGATCGCGGCGGCCGTCGGTGCGACAACAATCAGCAGGGTGCCGACAAACATGACGAGGATGGAAATTAGCATGCCTGCTTTGCGGCCGGCCCGGTCCGCGTAGCGGCCGATGATGATGCCGCCGAGCGGCCGCATGATGAAGGAAACGCCGAACGAGGCGAAGGTCAGCAGCAGCGACGCGGCTTCGCTGGTGGTCGGGAAGAACAGCTTGGAAATGGTGACGGCGAACGTGCCGTACACGATCAGGTCGAACCACTCCAGGCCGTTGCCAATGGAGGCTGCGACGACGGCTTTGCGGGCGTTGCTTTGCTGCAGGGCAAGGTCGGCAGGCGACCGAGGGTTCAGGACCTCTTGACTCGATCCCGCACCGGTGGCGGTCTGGTGGCTCATGGCTTGGTGGTCCGTTCAGTAGTAAAGAGGTGGGTGGCGAGGGCCTGCAGGAAGTCCTCGCAGGCGGCAATCTGGGTCAGCTCGATGTATTCGTTGGCGGTGTGACCCTGGTCCATGCTGCCGGGGCCGCACACCACGGTGTCGATTCCGGCCTGCTGGAAAAGGCCGGCCTCGGTGGCGTAGACCACGGATTCTTCGACCGCATGGCCGGTGAGATCCTGGGCCAGTTCCAGCGCGATGCGCGGTCCCTCGGGGCTGAGCCCCGGAACCGTGCCCAGCGGAACCATGCGGATGTCCGCGGCGGGGTTCTCCTGCTGGATTTCGGCCCGGAGCCGGGCCAGGTTCACCTCGATGCGGGATATCACTGCCTCCGGGTCGACGCCCGGAATCGTCCTGAACTCAAACTCGAAGTCGCATTTTTCGGCCACCGTATTCACGGCGGCACCGCCGCTGACGACGCCGACATTGGCGGTGGTGTACGGGACCACGAAGCTCTCGTCGAACGGGCCGGACAGCCGGTGTTCGTCAGCGAGGGAACGGATGAAGGCAATGGACCTGGCCGCGTATTCGATGGCGTTGACGCCGGTGGAGGTCATGGACGAGTGGGCGGCAATCCCGCTGACGGTGACGCGGTAGAGCTGGCTGCTCTTGTGCGCCGAGACCGGGCGCATGCTGGTGGGCTCGCCGACGAAACCGACCCGGGGATGAATCCCGCGGGCCGCGAGCTCGGCCAAGAGGACGACGGCGCCGTGGCACCCCACCTCTTCGTCGTAGGTCCAGGCGAAGTGCAGCGGCTCCGCCAGCGGACGGGAGAGGAACTCCGGCAGGAAGCCCAGGATCGCGCCGCTGAAGGCTTTCATGTCGGTAGTCCCGCGGCCGTAAAGACGCCCCTCACGGACCTCGGGGGCGAACGGGTCGCTGTCCCACGCCTGGCCGTCCACGGGCACCACATCGGTGTGGCCGGCGAGCATGATGCCCCCGGTGACGGTGCCGTCGTGGGCCGGAAGGGTGGCGAAAAGGTTGGCCTTGTTGCCTTCGGGGCTGGGGACGATCAGCGGTGTGATGCCGTGGGCGGTGAGCTCGTCGGCCATGCTGTGGATCAGCGCGAGGTTGGAATTGCGGCTGGTCGTATCGAACGAGACAAGCTTCTCGGTCCAGGCAAGCGCGGCTGCACTCGGCACTGCGGTGGCTGGGACGGCGGTTGCCGTAGCGGTGGTTGACGTCATGGGCAAGTTCCCTTGGAGTGGTGGACGGGCCTGGCCTGATCGGCCGGCTGCGGCTGGCGGCGGCCGCCGGCAGGCTCCGCGCTTACCTCAGTATTTGGGCCGTCCGCCACCATGTCAACACTTAAGACGCGATTTGTTCAATAAATTGAACGCACTGCTAGCCGCGGCCCTAGAACGACGGCGGCGTCATGGCGCCGATCAGCACCGCGTCCTCCGACGTCGAGTTGCGGTACCAGTGCGGCAGCGAGGAGTCGTAGGTCAGCGAATCGCCCTCCTCCAGGTCGTACCCCACGCCGTTGACGCAGACGTGGAGCTTGCCCTGCACCATGGTCACGCACTCCTCGCCGGCATGCTTGAAGGGGGCGTCCTCGTTGTCCCACCCGGCGGCGATCTGCGCGCGCAGCATGCCGAGCTGGCCGCTCATGTGGGGGGTCAGGAGTTCATAGATGAGATTGTCCTCGGCGACTTCAAGGCGCCGCCGGTCAGCGCGCCGGACCAGCGCCCCGCCCTGGTCCCTGGTGTCAAAGAAGCGGCCCACCGGCACCTTCAGTGCCTGGGACAACTTGATCAGCGTGGTCAGCGACGGGTTGCCCTGGCCGCGCTCGATCTGGCTGAGCAGGCCCGGACTCAGGCCGGCTGCTGCCGCCAGGCTGCCGATGCTGTACCCGGCGTCCCGCCGCAGCTGCAGGACCAGTGCCCCGACGGCGGTCATCGCGCGCTCGGCCTGGTCCTCCACGCCGGGGAGCTCCATGGCTGCTGGGCCGAGGCCGTGATGTTCCATTCCACGATCGTCCGTCATAGTGAAGATATCGTCAAGATAATGAATCGTTGGCGGGTGGCCGGTATCGGGCTGAACCCCCCGAGGCGATAGTTTGGGTGCCATGACCGCCAGCTACCGGTACGACGTCGAGATCCTGCACTTGCTCGTGTCGCCGACGCATGCCTACTTCGGCCGGGCGCGCGAGGGCGCAGCCGACGTCCCCACCACGGACGCGGACCAGGCGACGCTCGTGGCCGGCAAGGGAATCGTGGGCGACCGGTTCTTCGGCAAGGCCGCGCACATGGATGCCGCCGTCACCGTCTTCGCCGTCGAGGCACTCGAAGCCATCGCCGCCGAGTTGGGGACGGCAGCGCTTGACCCGCTGCTGACGCGCCGCAACGTCGTCGTCCGGGGAGCGCACTTGGCGCCGCTGCTGGGCCACGAGTTCGCGCTGGAATCCGGCGGAGGCTTGGCACGACTCAAGGCCGGGCGGCCGGCCCACCCGTGCGCCTGGATGGATGAGATGCTCGCCGCGGGCGCCCACAAGGCCATGCGCGGGCGCGGCGGTGTGCGGTGCCAGGTGCTTTCCGACGGCGACCTGCAGCGCGGCCCGGCGGTGCTCGTCAGCCCTGTACCGCTGGATCCCGAGCGCGCGGGCGAGGCAACCCTGCTGCGCCCCTCGCGGCTGCCCTAACAAACTAGGCTTGACGCCATGACGTTTGAAGCGGTACTGGACTCACTACGCCGCGAGGCCAAGGGGTCAACGCATGCTCACACCGGGCTCTGGGTTTCTGCTCAGCTACGCCAGAGAATAGCGGCCGGCGAGCTCTTACCCGGAACAAAGCTCTCCGAAGAAGCCCTGGGGGAAGCACTGGGAGTCAGCCGGAACACGCTCCGCGAGGCGTTCACCGCCCTGCATGCCGAACATATCGTTACACGGATACCCAACCGTGGCGTCTTCGTCGCCCGACCAACCGCGGAGGACATCCGGGAAATCTACCGGATACGCCGCTTCCTGGAGCCTGCCGCCGTCCTGTGGCACGAACGCTCACCGATGGATGATCTGCGCAACATAGTAGCCGGCGCGGAACACGCCCGCGCCCAAGGCGATATAGGCGGAATGGCCAACGCCAACCAGGAGTTTCACCGCGCCCTGGTTGCCAGGGCGGGCAGCGAGCGCCTCAATTCCCTGATGGAGCAGGTACTGGCTGAGATGCGGCTGGTTTTCCACTCCATGGGCTCGAACCCGGCATTCCACGAGCCTTACGTGGCTGACAACGCGCAGGTGATCGAGCTGCTTGCCTCGGGAGACAACACGGCAGCCTCGGAATTCATGCGCCACTATCTCGATCGCGCGGAAAGTCAGTTGCTCGAGGCCATTGCCGGAGGGCCCCATACCAACGACGGACCACCATCGCTTGCAGATTGTTGAACAAAACCCTAGGCTGTGGATCACAGTGATGGGCATCACTTAGTGGAGAACATTCCTCCAACACGGGCCGGGTCGGTCATGCCCCTAACTACTCTCGTCCGCGGAACGCTCATGCCTCCTGCGGGAATGGATGGATATGCTCGTACTCATCGGGGTCTTGCTCGTTATCATCGGCTTTGCCGTCAGGCTAAACCCACTCATTGTCGTTACCGTCTCCGGCATCGTCACAGCCCTTCTCGGCGGACTGACGCCGCTGGAAATACTCAATGCTTTCGGATCCGGCTTCGCCAGCAGCAGGTCGGTGACCATCTTTGTGGTGGTCCTTCCGGTCATCGGCATCATTGAACGCTTCGGCCTCCAGGAACAGGCCAAAACGCTCATCGCAAAACTGGCTAAGCTCACTGCCGGCCGCGTGCTGCTGGGGTATCTCCTGGTTCGCCAGGCCACCGCCGCCGTCGGCCTGACCGGCATCGGCGGGCACGCCCAGACAGTCCGACCGCTCGTATTTCCCATGGCCGAGGGCGCCGCGATGCGCCGTTACGGCCACGTTCCGGAAAAGGTCCGGGAAAAGATCAAAGGCCACTCCGGCGCGGCGGATAACGTGGGGGTCTTCTTTGGCGAGGACATCTTCGTGGCGGTCGGGTCCATCCTATTGATCACGGCCTTCGTGGACACCACCTACGGGCTCCATCTTGAACCGCTGGAACTGGCTGTCTGGGCCATCCCCACCGCCGTCATTGCCTTCCTGATCCACGGATTCCGCCTGTTGCGGCTCGACCGCCAGCTAGACAAGGACGTCCGCGCGGACGAAGAGGCAGAAAATACCCCCCAGGCCGTCACCGTAGGAGGCAACGCATGATCAAGGTTGAAGCCGTCTTCTGGCTGATTGGCATTCTCTTCGTTGCCTGGGCATTCCTCATTGCCCGCGACACCAGCCACCCGAAGCGCTGGGGCAGTTCCGCCTTCTGGGGACTGCTGGGTGTGTGCTTCTTCTACGGTACCTGGGTCCAAGCGGGCACGGCACCTCCGTGGATCCTGGGCATCGCCGTCCTGGTTCTGGTGGTCCTGGCCAGCGCCGGCCCTCTCGGAGACGGCAAGGCTAGGACCACCAGCGTGGAAGAGCGCACCAGGTCTGCTGCCAAGTTCGGCAACAAACTCTTTATCCCGGCACTCACCCTGCCGGTGGTGACCGTCATCATCGTTCTGCTCGCCCCCGTTCTGAAAATCGGCGGACAGCCCATTTTCGATCCCACCAACACCACCCTGTTGGCGCTGGCCGTGGGGGCCGTAGTCGCCGCCGTCGTCGCCGTCCTGATCCTGCGGCCCGCACAGAAGCTGACCCCGGTTTTCGAGGGCCGCCGCATTCTCGAGTCAATCGGCTGGGCCGCGTTGCTGCCGCAGATGCTCTCCACCCTCGGCATCCTCTTCACCAAGGCCGGGGTTGGTAAGGCCGTGGGCACCCTGGCCGCGGGGGTCCTGCCGGAAGGGTCACTGATCGCCGCAGTGATCGTCTACTCCGTGGGAATGTTCCTCTTCACCGTGTTGATGGGTAATGCCTTCGCGGCGTTCCCGATCATGACCGCCGCCATCGGCTGGCCGGTGCTGGTCCAGGGCTTCCACGGGAATCCGGCGATCATCTTCGCGATCGGCATGCTGGCGGGGTTCTGCGGGACCCTCTGCACGCCGATGGCCGCCAACTTCAATCTGGTCCCCTCGGCCCTATTGGAGATGAAGAACAAGTACGGCGTCATCAAGGCCCAGGTGCCCACGGCCATCCCATTGCTGGGCGCCAACATCGGGCTGATGTACTTCCTGGCCTTCAACTGACATTCCCCAAGGAGACTCCATGATTACCGACGCCACTGTACAGATGGACCACGTTGCAGACGCCTACGCGGACATCGTGCTGGAAAACCTATCCCGCCCGTACCCCTTCGCCTCCCACCATGTGGAGACGTCGCTCCAGGACCGGCCCAGCCCGAAGGAACTCCACCCTGCGTTCCACACCTCCTTCGACTGGCACTCCTGCGTCCACATGACCTGGCTGGGGGTTTCCCTGCTGGAGCACGGGATCGAGGCCGGGCGTGACGCCGCTCTTCGACAGGTGCTGGCCGCCAACCTCACCGCCGAAAACCTCGCAGTCGAAGGTGCATACCTGCGGGCCAACCCCAGCTGGGAACGGCCTTACGGCTGGGCCTGGCTGGTGCGTCTCGCCGCTACCGCTGCCACCTCCGACGACCCCCAGGTCCGGGGGTGGGGCGCGTCCCTGAACCCCCTGGTGGACATCGTCGCATCACTGGTCGAGGACTGGACCGCCAAAGCGGAGTTCCCCGTGAGGCACGGCCTGCACACCAACGCCGCGTTCGGTCTGGGCATGATGCTGGACGCCTTCCGTGCCTTGGGCAGGCACGACGCCGCCGCCTTGTGCGAGAAGGCAGCGCTGAACTGGTTCCAGGACGACTCCGGCTGGCCCGGCGACTGGGAATTGAGCGGCCAGGACTTCCTGTCCGCCGGCCTGAGCGAGGCGGACCTGATGGCCCGCGTTCTCGACGCCGATGCATTTTCCTCATGGTTCGCAGGGTTCCTCCCGGCGCTCAGTACGGATTCCCGCATTCTGGCCACCTTCTCCGTTACCGACGAATCCGACGGGTATCTGGCCCACCTCAATGGTTTGAACCTGAGCCGCGCCGGGCAGCTCATCCGAATCCGCAAGGCTCTCGCGGGGTCGCAGAAGACGGCGGACGTGCAGGGCGTTCTCGATGCGGCCACGGGGCCGCTGCTGATCGCCGGGACGGACGCGGTCAACACCGACGAGTTTATGTCCAGCCACTGGTTGGCAAGCTTCGCCTGGGACGCCCTGGCCTCGGCACGCTAGAAAGCCACAACGCCGGGTGCGGACCTGGGACGAAGACGCCTGCGCAACTACTAGGCTGGCGCTATGGACCAGCCCGGCGGTGTAGTTGCGACCCTGTTCGGCGTCGCCGTCCTGGTGGCCCTCACAGTCACGGTGCTGTCGCTGTACCGCGTGCCGGCCCGCTTGGCGCCGGCTTGGGCGATTCTTCGCGGGGCCGCGCAACTGGCTGCCATCAGCCTGGTGCTGAGCGGCATCATCACCAACGCATTTCTCGTTGGGTTGGCACTGCTCGTCATGTTCACCGTCGCAGCGGCCACGGCAACCAAACGCCTCGGCTGGGACTGGACCATGTTCGGGCACGTCTGCACGGCAATGGGAGCGGGGGTGATTGCCACGTTGGCGGTCGTCTTCGCCACCGGCGCCATCGAGTTCACACCCCGCTATGCCCTGGCCATCGGCGGCATCGTGATTGGCAACGCCATGTCCATCGCCACCCTCGCCGGGCGGCATTTCAGCCAGACGGTGATCTCCCGGTGGGAGGAAGTGGAAGGGTGGATGGCTCTTGGCGCGAGGCCCCGGCAGTCCACGGCCGAGCTGGCGCGGGGGGCCGTGTACTCTGCCCTGATCCCTTCAACCGACCAGAGCAAGACCACGGGCCTGGTCACCCTGCCCGGCGCCTTCGTGGGGGCCATCTTTGGCGGTATCTCTCCCGTGGCCGCGGGCCTGTTCCAGATCGTGGTGCTGGCATCCATCATGGCGGCAGGCTCCATCACTGCCGTCGTCACCATCCTGTTCCTGGCGCCGCTGCGCATGCGGCCGCTGCCGCTGCCCTGAACTGCGGCCGTCGCGCGACGGGCCTAGACCGACGCCGGCCGGCTAGTCGTTGAGCAACCGCAGCAGCAGTGGGGCGCCCGCTGTCCAGTGCGAACAGCCGTTCCAGGTGGCCGGGCTCGGGATTGAGCCGGCGGTCCTCGTCTTGGTAGGTCTGGGGCATGTCGTCCAGGGTGGCTTGCGCCATGGAGTCCAGAACTCGTCCGGCACGGCGTCGCGGCTCACGAAGGTGGAGGCGGCGATGAGCCGCCGGACGGCGCCGGGGCGTGCGAGTGCCAGCGCGACGGCGGTGTGCCCTCCGGCGCTGAATCCCAGCACATCCACGGCGTCCACGGTGAGCTGGCCCAACACGGCGAGGATGTCGCCGGCGGAATTCTCTGCGGTGAGCGGGCGGCTGGTGGGCTGGGTGCGGCCGTGGCCCTCCTCCTCCACCGCAATCACCTGGCGCCGGGCGGCCAGCAGCGGGAGGAGGTCACCGAAGTTGGTGCCGATGGTGGAGCCGCCGCCCGGGATGAGCAGCGGCGGCTGGCCGGGCACCGCTTGGCCATGGACTTCGTAATACATGCGGAGGCCGCCGTGGTCCGCGTAGCCGTGGGTGAAGGCCACACGGCATCCGAACGCCGGGCGCCGGCGGCGAAAAGGGGGCCGCGACACGCGCCCGGTGAACCACGCACGGTCCCCTCTTCGTAGACTCTAGGGAGATCCGACGTGTCCCCCCTGGAGACATGCCCGCCACAGGAAGAGTCATCGATGAAGATTATCGTCCTAGTCAAGGAGGTCCCCGACACCTACGGGGACCGAAAACTGAACCTTGAAACAGGCCTCGCCGACCGTGAAGCCAGCGAGAGCGTCATTGATGAGATCGGTGAGCGGGCCTTGGAACTGGCACTGACGTACGCCGACGCGCACGAGGGCACCGAGGTCACCGTCCTTTCCCTCGCTCCCGAGGGCGCGACGGCCACCATCCGCAAGGGACTGGCGATGGGTGCGGCGAGCGCCGTCCACATCTCCGACGAGGCGCTCCGGGGTGCGGACCTTGGGCTTACCGCGGAAACCCTCGCAGCAGCGATCCGCCGCGTTGAGTTTGACCTGGTCATCACCGGCAACGTCTCCACCGATGGATCCGGCGGCATGATTCCCGCGATGCTCGCTGAATTGCTAGACGTGCCGCTTGCTACAGGTCTCAGCTCCGTGGAGATCAGCGACGGCACGGTGTCCGGCACTAGGAACATCGAATCCGGCGTGCAGCAGGTATCAGCGAACCTGCCCGCGGTTATTTCGATTACTGAGGCGCTTCCCGGGCCGCGCTTCCCCAACTTCAAGGGGATCATGGCCGCGAAGAAGAAGCCCCTTGAGGTGCTTACCCTCGCGGACCTCGGGATCTCGGCCGACAACCCGGACGCGGCGCGGTCGATCATGCTGGCGGTGGCCGAGAAGCCCCCGCACGCGGCCGGCGTCAAGATCATTGACGAGGGTGATGCCGGCGAGAAGCTCGCTGAGTTCCTGATCGAAAACCGACTGGCGTAGGAGTACCGACATGACTGATTTCCCCCGTGACGCAATCCTTGTCGTCGTGGAAACCCTCGCTTCCGGTGAACTTGAGAAGGCTGCTGCCGGACTCTTCGGCGCTGCCGCTGCGGTGGGCACCCCGGTTGCCTTGGTCCTTGTCGAATCCGGCGCCGAAACCGCCGCCGCGGAGGCCTCGGGCCTAGGTGCCGCCCGCGTGCTGATCGCTGAGTCTACGGATCCGTCCGCGCTCGGGGTGCCGGGCGTTGACGCGCTTGCCGCCGCGGCGGAGCAGGTGCAGCCGGAGGCAATCCTGATTTCGCATTCATTGAACGGACGGGACCTGGCCGGCCGGTACGCTGCCCGTTCACGGGCAGCGGTGTGCGTTGACGCCGTCGGCGTGTCCCGCGACGAGGAGGGCGTGGTGGCACACCACTCCGTCTACGGCGGCGCCTACAACGTGACGTCGACGTCGACGTTTGGGCCGCCGGTCATCACGGTCCGCCAGGGTTCCATCGAAGCGCGTGCCGCGGCCCAGCCGCCGGCGTCGGAGACCCTGGCGGTGACGCCCTCGGGGAAGCCCGCGGCGCGGGTCGACTCGTTCGAGGAGGCAGTCGCCGCCACCTCGCGGCCGGAGCTGCGCGGTGCTGCGAAGGTTGTCGCCGGTGGCCGCGGCCTCGGGTCGGCGGAACAGTTCGCCTTGGTCGATCAGCTCGCCGATACGCTCGGTGCCGCCGTTGGTGCGTCGCGTGCCGCGGTGGATGCCGGCTTCGTTCCGCAGTCGCAGCAGGTCGGCCAGACCGGGGTTTCGGTGTCCTCCCAGTTGTATATCGCGCTGGGCATTTCGGGTGCGATCCAGCACCGGGCCGGCATGCAGACCGCGAAGACTATCGTCGCCATCAATAAGGACGCGGACGCGCCGATCTTCGAGATCGCCGACTTCGGCGTGGTGGGCGACGTCTTCAAGGTTGTGCCGCAGCTGATCAGCGCCCTTGAGGCCCGGAAGAAGTAGCGATGGCAACTCATTCCGGGTCCATTAGACGGGGCCTGCCGCGTGTGCCGGGCGGCGAGCCCTGGCCGCCGGCGGGCGAGGTGCCTGCCCGCCTGCTTTCCGCCCCCGCTGCAGCCTACGAGACGGCACCAGGCACGACGGCGGTGTCCGCTCCGGCGCCCGCGGTCAGCGCTCCTGCCGCAGACGTCCCGGCAGCAGGCGCGGGCGGCAGGCAGCTTCGCCGTGGCCTGCCGCGGGTGCCAGGTGGTGAGCCCTGGCCGCCAGCCGGCGAGGTCGCGGCACCGGCGACGGCCCCGTCCGTGACTCCCGCAATCGCGGAGACCGCGTCAGTAGCGAAAGCGGAACCGGCGACGTCGGCAGCTGCTCCGGCCACGCAGACGACGGCTGCGGGAGCCACCCAGCTTCGCCGCGGACTCCCCCGCGTACCCGGTGGTGAGCCATGGCCTCCGGCAGGCCTTGCCCCGGCGCGTGCTGCGAGCCCTGCTATTGCTCCCGCCCCCGTTCCCGCGGTGCAGGCGGTTCCCGAACCTGTTGTCCAGGCTCCTGCCGCGGCTGCCGCTCCGGCCGCTCCGCCCGCCGTCGTCGTCGCTGAGACAGTTGCCGCAACAGAGCCACAGGCGACGTCGATTGAACCGGAAATCCCAGAAACCCGCGCGGTCGCAGCCGCACCCGCCGCGGCGGCACCGCCCGCCGTCGTCGAAAAGCCGGAAACGTCCAAGCGGCCGAAGGCCGCGGCAAAGCTCTACGGGTCGCGCACCCTGGCCCAATGGATCAAGCTGGCCGTCGGGGCCGTCGCCGCCGCCGCGATTCTTGTCCTCGCCGCCCGCGGAGTGACCACGTTGCCCGGTGTGCCGGAGTTCCTCGAGAGATACCCCGGCGAATATAGCCTGCCCCAGAGTGCCGACGCCGGTTTCCCGTGGTGGGCGCAGTGGACGCACTTCCTGAACATTTTCCTGATGGTGCTCATCATCCGCTCCGGCTACCAGGTGCGCACGCAACAGAAGCCGCCGGCGTTCTGGACGCCGAAGAGCGGCGGCAAGAAGATCAGCATCAACCTGTGGCTGCACCAGTCGCTCGACATCTTGTGGCTGGCCAACGGACTCATCTTCGCGGTGCTGCTGTTTGCCTCCGGCCGTTGGATGCGGATCGTCCCGACTAGCTGGGAAGTGTTCCCGAATGCGCTCTCTGCGCTGCTGCAGTACATGACGCTGGACTGGCCGGTGGAGAACGGCTGGGTGAACTACAACAGCCTGCAGCAGCTCATGTACTTCCTGGTGGTGTTCATCGCGGCCCCGCTCGCGGCAATCACGGGGGTGCGCATGAGCGAGTTCTGGCCAAAGAACGCGAAGACGCTGAACAAGGCCTACCAGGTGGAGGTTGCGCGTGCGCTACATTTCCCGACCATGCTGTTCTTTGTGCTGTTCATCCTGATCCACGTGTTCCTGGTGTTCGCGACCGGTGCGCTGCGGAACCTAAACCACATGTTCGGCGGCACCGACGTCATCAACTGGACCGGGTTCTGGCTCTTCGCGGCCGCAATCGCCATCACTACTGCCGGCTGGTACGCCGCCCGCCCGATCGTGCTCGCACCCATCGCGAAGCTGTTCGGCCAGGTGAGCAGCCGCTAGGAGTCCGATCCGCCGACGGCGTCGGGAGCAGCCATCGTCGATCGGACAGTACCCAATAAAGCTCATCATGCTTACTATTGAGGCTTCGGCTGCCAGCCAGCCGCGCGCTGCAGCAACCGCCCTAGCCGAGGAGTGCCGATGTCGCTGAGCAAGGGAACACCCGTGGAATGGAACACGCCCCAAGGCGCCACCCACGGCAAGATCGTGGAGAAAAAGGTCCGCGACTTCGAGCTGGACGGACACACCCACCGGGCCAGTGAAGACGAGCCACAGTATGTCGTGGAGTCCGCCAGGACCGGGGCCCAGGCAGCGCACAAAGCCTCGGCCCTGACCGAAAAGAAGTAACGCCATGGCCGGGCAACACCACGAGGTCATCATTATCGGCGGAGGTAACGCCGGCGTCTCCCTTGCGGCCCGCCTCCAGCGCTACGGGGTGAAGGATGTGGCCGTGGTGGAACCCGGCTCGCATCACTACTACCAGCCGCTGTTTTCCCACGTCGCCGGGGGAAGGGCGAAGGCCAAGGACGCCGTCCGGCCCCAGGAGGCCGTCATGCCGCGGGGCGTGGAGTGGATTCGGGACAGCGCCACGGGCATCGACCCCGACGCCAACACGGTAATGCTGGCCTCGGGCGGCCAGTTGGGATACGGCCACCTCGTGGTCTGCCCCGGGATTCAGCTGGACTGGGACAATATCCCGGGCCTTGCCGAAGCCGTTCATTCCCCGTCCGGCGCTTCCCACTATGAGTTCGAGCTGGCAACAAAAGCCTGGACGCTGCTCAAAGGCCTCAAGGCAGGGACCGCCGTTTTCACCATGTCCTCCGGCCCGATCAAATGCGGCGGCGCTGCGCAGAAGCCGATGTACCTGGCCTGCGATTACTGGCGAAAGCACGGGGTCCTCCAAGACATTCGGGTAGTGATGGTGCAGCCCTCCGACACGGTGTTCGGCGTGCCGGGAGTGGATGACGAGCTGAACCGCAAGATTGCCGAATACGGCATAGAACTGCGCCTGAACAGCGAAGTCGTTTCAGTGGAGCCATCGGCGCAGACCGTCCTGATCAAGAACAACGTCACCGGTATCGCCGAGGAGCTGCGCTACGACGTGCTCAATGCCGTCCCGCCGCAGTCTGCGCCGGACTGGCTCAAGGCCACCGAACTGCCCGCCCCCGGCGACTCCGGCGGATTCGTGGAAGTGGACCCGCAAACGCTCCGGCACGTCCGGTTCCCGAGCGTCTGGTCACTGGGGGATGCCGCAGCCACCCTCAATTCCAAGTCCGGCGGCGCGTTGCGAAAGCAGACCAACGTCCTGGCCAAGAACCTGGTCGCGGCCCGAGAGGGAAACCCCCTGCCGGAAAAGTACGACGGCTACTCGGTGTGCCCCTTCACGGTGTCCCGGTCCACGGTTGTCTTCGCCGAGTTCGACGACGAATACCGGCCCATGCCCTCCATTCCGAAGCTACCAACGTGGAAAGAGAGCCGCGCATCCTGGGTGGTGGACCGCGACATCTTTCCTCGGGTCTACTGGAACCTGATCCTGAAGGGACGCGCGTAGCCCCGCGCTCTACACTGTCTGGATGGAGGCTACGGTCCGCGGGGTTCCTGTGCATTACGTCGAGTCCGGCAGCGGTACGCCGGTTCTCGCTTTGCACGGCGCCGGCGTGGATCACCGCGAAATCGCCCACGCCCTTGAACCGGTATTCACTGCCGCCCCCGGGTTTCGGCGTCTGTACCCGGACCTGCCGGGGATGGGCCTCACCCCGGCGGCCGCCACCATCGCCAGCAACGATGATGTCCTGGACCTACTGCTCGGCTTCATCGACAACACCATCGGCAGTGGACCTCTTCTAGTCCTTGGCCACTCCTATGGCGGGTACTTAGCCCGTGCCATTGCCCAGCGCCGACCGGAGCAGGTCACGGGGCTCGCGCTGATCTGCCCCGTAGGCGCCCACACCGGCCGCGTACCTGAACACACGGTTCTTGTGTCGTCGGCCGGTCTTGCCGTCGAGCTCAGCCCGGAACTCGAGTCCTCCTACCGTGGCTACTTCGTGGTCCAGACGGCTGAGACGCTGCGCCGGTTCCGCGACGTCGTGGCTCCCTCAGCTTCGCTCGTGGACGAGTCCGCCCTGGCGCGGATTTTTTCGCGCTGGGAACTACAGGAGCGCCCGCAGAGTGTGAAGACCTACCCGCATCCCGTCCTGATTCTGGCGGGACGGCAGGATTCCACCGCAGGTTATACGGCCCCGGCCGATCTCGCGGGGCAGTACCCTCGTTGCACCTTGGCGGTCCTCGATCACGCCGGCCATGCCCTGTTGCATGAACAGCCCACCCTGGCTCACGCCCTGCTGGTTGAATGGCTCGCGCGGGTGCGTGAGCACTCCGCTACCTGACACGGCGGTCATCCGCGGCCATCCGGGGCATTAATCCATTCGGTATAGTATTCGGATGGACCGGCCCCTCTAGCGCTGGTTACCTGATCCCCACACTAAGGAGCCGCTTTGGGCCAGCAAGCGACGGACCTGACGGTCTCCGACAACCGGCCCGGCCACGCTCCGGCCCGCGACGCCATGCGGGGCGGGCTGATCGGCATCCTGGCAGGGCTTCTCGGCTTGGGCCCCTGGTTGATCACCGGGGCACAACTGCCTCTGCAGAACCTGTGGGCCGCCGAGGTCTCCCCGGACCAGATGCCGGTGTCGCTTCTGCCGCTCAGCCAGTACGAACTCACCACGATCGTCGCTCTCCTCACCGTGGGCGGCGCGGCAGCCGGACTCGCGGTGCGTCTCTGGTCCCCCGCCCGACGCCGACTGGCGACGTGGTGCGCGGCAGCCGGAGTTCTCGGGGTTCAGTTCACCGCGACGGTCCAGTCCTTCACCACGCTCGACGGCGGACTGGCGGGCGGGACGATGGCCCGCCTCTACTTCGCCGGACTGCTGGCGGGCGTGATCCTGTCCCTCGTTGCCGCCCTCGTCGCCCTCCTGCTGGTTTCGTCGAGGTCGCGGGCTTTGGTTGCACTGGGTGTCGGGCTCGTGGCGGTGCCGTTTGCATCGTGGCTGGTGGAGTGGGTTGTCGGCTCCGTCGGGCCCCTCAACATCCCGGCAGCAGTGCCGTCAACGGCTCGCTGGATCCCCGCTATCCTCGTGGGCTGTTTCTTGGCGTGGTGTGGCCTTCGCCCTGCGCGGCGTGCCGTGGTGTGGCTGGTGGACCTGGCCCTCTTGTGGGTGGTTCCCGCCCTGTTTATCTCGGTCAACTACGTCCTGGGAACGCGTGTGGCGGCCGGCGACCTGCAGGAGATGCTGTTGATGAGCCGGCAGATCCTGGCGGCCACCCTTGGACCCGCCGGCGGAGCACTGCCCACAGTCCTGCTGGCCCTCGCCGTCGCCTTGGCAGGGCTGGGTGCCCGCTCCGTCGCAGTTCGCCGTCGTACGGCCGTGCCCACGGAGTGACACCGCCGTAACAGCCGGCTTCCGTCGAGCCGCGGCCGTGTTCCTACCGGCCGGTCGTCATTACACTGGGACGCATGACCGAGCACGATCCGGTCCCGCCGCACACCGCTGTGGCTCCCGACGCCGTCGACACCCCTTTGCGGGATTCGAAGCAGCGGTCCCGCACCTTCAACGGGATCCTGCTGAACACCGGCCTGGCCAATATCACCACCAGTTACCTGTGGTTTGCGCTGACGTTCTGGGTGTATTTGGAGACGCGCAACGTGATCGCCACCGGGGTTGTCGGCGGCGCGTACATGCTGCTCATCGCCCTGTCCAGCATCAGCTTCGGCACCTACGTCGACCGCTACCGCAAGCTCGCCGTCATGCGTTTCGCCGCCGCCTTCACCCTGGCGATGTTCGTGCTCTCGGGGGTGATGTTCCTGCTGACGCCCGCCGACTCGCTGCTGGACCTGACGCAACCATGGTTCTGGGCATTCATGCTGATCGTCCTGCTCGGCGCCGTGGTGGAAAACATGCGCAACATCGCGCTCGCGGCTACGGTCACCATCCTGATCGAGCCGGACCGGCGGGCCAACGCCAACGGGCTCGTAGGGATGGTGCAGGGACTGATGTTCATCGTCACCTCGGTGTTTTCCGGGGTGTCGGTCGGGCTGCTGGGCATGGGCTGGACAATCGTCGTCGCCGTGGTGCTCACCGCGCTGGCTTTCGCGCATGTGCTTACCCTGCGCATGCCCGAGGAGGTCCGCGCAGCCGCCACGGACGCGCAGGGCGGCTTTGACCTGCGGGGCTCCCTTGCCGCCGTCGCAGCCGTTACCGGACTGTTCGCGCTGATTCTCTTCTCCACGTTCAACAATTTCATCGGCGGCGTCTACATGGCGTTGATGGATCCCTACGGCCTGGAAATGTTTCCGGTAGAGCTGTGGGGGACCTATCTCGCGCTGGGTGCCACCGGGTTCATCGTGGGCGGGGCGCTGATCAACAAATTCGGACTGGGGTCCAACCCGCTGCGCACCATGCTCCTCGCGGTGATCCTGATGGGGCTCCTCGGTGCGGGGTTCACGCTCCGGGAGTGGGCTTGGCTGTACGTCGCCGGCATCTGGCTGTACCTCGTCCTGGTGCCTGTAGTCGAGGCCGCCGAGCAGACGGTCATCCAGCGGGTGGTGCCTCTGCATCGGCAGGGGCGGGTGTTTGGATTTGCCATGGCGTTCGAGTCCGCCGCGGCGCCGATCACAGCGTTCCTGATCGCGCCGATCGCCCAGGTCTGGATCATCCCGTACGCGCGGTCCGCTGAGGGTGCCGCCCAGCTGGCCCCGCTGCTGGGCGAGGGTGCATCCCGCGGCATCGCCCTGGTGTTCCTGATCTCTGGAGTCATCCTGATCGCTGCCGCGCTGCTGGCTTTCCTGGCCCCGGTCTACCGCCGGGTCTCGGCGTCGTATGCGGGGACGGAGGCCGGCACGCTATGACAGTGATCAGCCGCTAGGCCGCGGGACCGGTTCCGTCCGGCAGGCTGGCATCGATTGGGAAGGTCATGAATGCCGGGGTTTCGTACGGGTGCGCGGACAGCGCGGCGTCGACGACGGCGCTGCGCCGGGACCGCGGGTAAATGGCCTCGATCCGGGTTTCCGGGACTTCCTCGGGGGAGCCGACGGCGCCGATGGTCGGGTTCGCGCCCGGCAACGGCGTAAAGCGCCCGGTTCCTTCCAGGCTGAACGAGCAGTGCGAGTAGTTGCCCAGCCTGCCCGCGCCGGCATCGCCAATGGCGTGCCGGACGGCGTGCGCAGCTTCGGTGGGGACGTAGATGACCAGACAGTCCATGGGCTCCATGGCTGAAAGTCTGGCACGTGGGCGCCATCCTGGCAGCTCGGATACGCCTGGCGCCATCAGCTGGCGGGGTCGTACTGGAAAGCGCGCACCTCCTGCGCGCAACGGCAGGAGACCGCGATCTTCGCCGCCCACTCCAAGGCGGCCTCGTACGAGGGCAACTCCAGCACCGAATAGCCGCCTTCAAGCTGCGCCGTCTGCGGGTAGGTGCCCTCACGCACGTTCCCGCCGCCGTCGACCATGACAGGGGGGATGCTCTCATCTATGCCGCCGCCGAACACCCAAACGCCGGCGTCCTTCGCCTCCTGGACCACCGCGTGCGACGCATCCGAAACGGCCTGCAGCTCTTCCTCGGGGAAGTCCATGGCGGCACTTGGAAACGAGATCAGATATTTGGTCATCGCGTCGACTCCTTCTTCGCGGCACGGGGGATGGCGTTCATCCTCGCTGACGCCGCGGTGCCGCGCAAGGTCTCGGCGGCCTTGGCTCACGCACGGATCCTGGATCAAAGCGCCAGCTGGGCCCGGCGCCGCCGTAGGGTGGCGACCTCGGCCGAGTTGCCCGCCAGTTCGATGGCTTTGTCGTACGCCGCACGCGACTCTGGGTTGCGGCCAAGCCTCCGCAGCAGCTCGGCGCGGGTGGCGTGGTACGCGTGGTAGCCGGCCAGGTCGCGGTCGAGCCGGTCGACGGCGGCCAGTGCCACGTTCGGCCCGTCCAGTTCGGCGACCGCGACGGCCCGGTTGAGCGCGACGATCGGCGACGGATCGATGGCCACCAGCTGGTCGTAGAGCCCGACGATCTGGGACCAGTCGGTGTCGCGGAAGTCGCGGGCCGAGGTATGCACGGCGTTGATGGCCGCGAGGAGCTCGTACCGGCCCGGCGCCGCCCCGGAGGCCAGGCGCTCACGCATCAGGCGGTGGCCTTCGGCGATGAGTGCCGTGTTCCACGCTCCCCGGTCCTGCTCGTCAAGGGTCACGAGTTCGCCGCCTGCCGAGATCCGGGCGGGGCGGCGGGCTTCGGTGAGGAGCATCAGGGCCAGCAGTCCGGCCACTTCGCCGTCCTCCGGCAGGAGCGCGCGGAGCAGCCGGGTGAGCCGGATCGCCTCGGCGGTCAGGTCGGAGCGTACCGGGTCGGTGTCGGGGCCAGTCGCCAGATAGCCCTCATTGAAGACCAAGTAGAGCACGGCGAGCACGCTGGAGACGCGTCCCGGGAGATCCTCCGCGGCCGGCACTCGGTACGGGATCCGGGTGGCCTTGATTTTGGCCTTCGCACGGGTGATCCGCTGCCCCATGGTGCTCTCCTGCACCAGGAAGGACCGTGCGATCTCCGGCACGGTCAGCCCGCCGACCATGCGCAGGGTCAGGGCAACGCGGGTCTGCAGCGCGAGTGCCGGGTGGCAGCAGGTGAAGATCAGCCGGAGCCGGTCGTCGTCGATGGCGCCGAGCGGCTCGGGCGGGCGGTCGTCGTCGAACACCAACATGGCCTCCTGGTGTTTGCCGTCGCGTTTGTTCTCGCGCCGGAGCCGGTCGATGGCTTTGCGCTTGGCCGTGGTGGTCAGCCAGGCGCCGGGGTTGGCGGGAACGCCGTCGGACGGCCACCGCTCAACGGCAGTCGCGAACGCCTCGGCCGCCGCTTCCTCCGCTAGGTCGAGGTCGCCGAATCGGCGGGTCAGGGCGGCGACCAGCCGGGCCCAGTTCTCCCGGTAAGCCTGGCTGACGGCGCCGTCAGCGTCGGGCCCGTTCACAGGAACGGCCTTACCTCGACCTTCCGGTTGCAGGCCTTCGACCCCTCGGCGGCGAGCTTGAGCGCGACGTCGAGGTCGGGGGCTTCGATGATCCAGAACCCGGCGAGGTACTCCTTCGACTCCACGAAGGGCCCGTCGGTCACCATCTGAGACCCGCCCCGGTTGTCGATGACGGTGGCCGTGTCCGGGAATCCGAGGCCGCCGGCGAAGACCCAGTGGCCGTCGGCCTGGAGACGATCGTTGAACACGTCGATGGCCGCCATCTCGTCCGACGGGGCGAGTTCAAGCTGATCGTGAATCACGGAAAGCAAATACTGCATTTCGGGTCATCTCCTGCGGTTTGGGGCGCCCCTCCTGGGCAGCCGCTCACCCTTACTACGAACAACTCTGCCGCTGTTCGACAGGAAATGTGCGGAAATTCTTTGTTAGATCCGCTCGGCGTCCAGCTTCTCGCCGGAAGTTCCGGACGTTAGCCGCCTTTTGACCTGCTCAAGATCCTCCCCGAGGCGGTCAACAGTGGCACGGTACCGATCGAAGTCCGCCGCCCGGCGCCTGGCCATGGCAAAGCTGATGCCGGCGGCGAGGACGGCCAGCGGGAACGACACCAACAGGGCCCAGCCGGACACCGCCAGGAAGTCCAGCGCTATGGGAAGAGCGTGCTTGAAGGCCAAGAACTCGTTCACCCCGCCCACCACGCCGTTCAGGGCGGAGTCCAAGCGACCCAGAAATTCGCCCACGACGGGCGTCCCGGCGAACGACGGCGCGCTCAGCGGCTGCTCTCCCCCGGAACAGCGCGGATCACCGAAGTGGTTCAGGACGTAGATTCCGGCGCCCGCGTTGAGGGCCGCGAAGAGCAGGACGGAGCCGAGCGCGGTCCAATGTAGGCGGCGCGGACGCCAAAGGCCTGCCACGAGCACGAAGACGGCGGCCGCAACCCACGACAACATCCGGAGTTGGTCACGGCTCATGCCGCCCAGTAAATCCAAGGAATTTCCCACTTCTGTTTAGTTCGGGCCGGTGCGCTTCCGGGCCGCAAGTGAGCCTATCCCAGTGGGATGTATAGGACGCAGCCAGAAAAAAGGGAGGAGCGGTCCGACGAATTCCGGACCGCCCCTCCCCTACTCACGATACTGCCGGTGCGATTGTAGATGCGGAGGGCCAGCACACACCGCGAACCAGTACGCCCGCGACGCCGGCCGCCCGGCCATGCGCTTTTCCTTTCCAGTGAGGTGAAGCCTCCGCTCGACGTCAATGACCCGTGCCGCGAACAGCCGCTGCTCCTCCGCTAACTCCGCGCGTCGGACGGTCCCGCTCGACGGTCGTCTTCGCCGAGTTCGACGGCGAGTACCGGGGTATGCCCTCCGTTCCAAAGGCGCCTACAGATCGTTGAGGTAGACGTTCAGTTCGCGGGCACACTCAATTGCTGCAGAATCAACTTCCATTACGGCCACGGAGTCGCCGCCCGGCAGGAGTGCGGCATTGCGGCCGAAGGGGGTCGCAAGACAGCTGTGGCCGGTGAATCCCGGGCCGCAATGGTTGGAGTAAGCGATGAAGACACCGTTTTCAAGTGCCCTTGCCGGAACCTGCAGCGTGGATGTCGACGTCGCGGAGTACCCCCAGGCCCCAGCTCTTCCTGTCATCCGGTACTCGAGCTCCGGCACTGCCGTGGGAACCAGAAGCACTTGCGCACCGGACACGGCCTGGGATCGGGCGAACTCAGGGAATTCGACGTCGTAGCAGATGCCCATCCCCCAGCGCCAGCCTTCCCATTCGAACGGCTGCGCATAGCCCTTTCCTGGTGTGATGAAGGCTTTCTCCTCCGCACCAAACAGGTGCCGTTTGTTTACGCGGACCAATTCCTCGCCGTGGGGGTCGAAAAACGAGGCTGCGATATGACGGATCGGCCGGTCGGCCTGGTCTTGGCGGGCGGATGAATCCCCCTGTGCGCCGCCGGGGCTGTCAATTGTGGATCCCACCAACGCCACACCGTGCTCGCGGGCGAGAGCTGCCAGCCGTCCGCGGATTTCCACGCCATCCCATTGCCAGGCGCTGGCCGGCGAGTACCCGGTAGCAAACAACTCGGGCGTAACCACCACTCTGGCTCCTAGGTCCGCCGCTTCCGCAACGAGTCGTCGAAGTGTCGCGATGTTCTCCTCGATACCGCCTGGCACAGCGGCGCCCTGCACAACGCCAACCCAAATGGGGTTACCCAAGGTGCCTCCTCAACTGCTTTTCCCGCGTACGAACCAAATCTTCGCACTTGGTTGACACCCAGTGTGACCGGCAGCATACTTTGAAACCAAATCGCTTTTGGTTAATTTCCCCGTCCGGGTGTCCCGGCATGCTTCACCCTCCAATGAACTTTTGCAGGAAAGGCACGACATGAGCACATCACGTTCCACCGGGGTCGGGGTCGTCTCCCCGGGCCGGACGCCCGATTTCACGGCGCACCTATCCGAAATGGGTCTGTCCCCGGCGGTGGCGGAGGAGATCGAGCGCCGCATCGTAGCAATCGAGACCCACGAGTGGCAGGACGACTCGCGCCAGCCTCTGTCGGCGTCGGAATTGACCGGCTACGTCCTCGTCTCGGTCGCAGCATGCATCGTCGGACTCCTGCTGGTGATCCTGTGACCGCCGGCATGAACGCCGCACCGGCGTCAAAGCCGTCATCCGAGCTGGATAACGAAGCCGCCTTCGGGACCTTTCCACTCCTCAGGCACGAACGCGTTTGGTCCGGCTGGGATTACACCTGGGTGAACACTGCCCTGGCGATCGCGACTTGGGCCTTCATTGTCGGCGGCTCGACCGCATTGCTGGTCGGCTTCCAGGACGGCGTTGCAGCCATGATCATCGGCAACGCCATCGGACTGTGTTTCATGGTGTTGGCGTCCACTGTTGCCTCCCAGCGCTACGGCTCCGAGCAGTACACCATGTTGCGTGGCGCCTTCGGCGTCGCCGGTGTGGCCGTTCTGGTTTTCACCGTCATTGTCATCACGGAAATGGGCTGGTCGTCGCTACTGGCCGTCATGGCTGGCCGGGCGAGTAGCCAGGTCATCGCGACCACCACTAGCGCGGCGCTGAGTCAGTACGGTCCCGCCGTCACCGTCGGCGGGCTCCTTTCTATACTCCTTGCTTGGTTTATTCTTTCGCGGGGCCCGGTCACGCTGGGCAAATTCAACAAGGTCATTGCGCCTGGCCTGGCGGTGATCACGGTAGTGATGATGGTTTTCCTCGTGTCCAACACTTCCGTAGGAGAGCTCTTCAGCGCCGCGCCGCTTGCCCCGTTCGATGACAACACGCTGAACTTCATGGTCGCCGTCGAATTCAACGTCGGCGTCGGTGTTTCCTGGTACCCCATCATGGGTTCCTTGGCCCGGATGACCTCCAGCCGGAAAGCCGCCGTCTGGCCGGCCTACGGCGGGCTGTTCATTGCCACCCTCATCGCCCAGACCGTCGGGCTCGCCTCAGCATTGACTCTGGGCGATTCCGACCCCACGGTCTGGATGGTGCCCTTCGGGGGGCCGGCCCTCGGTGTAGCCGTGCTGATCTTCATCGCCTTCGCCAACATCACGTCGATGTCCTCGATCGTCTACTCCACGATCCTGGCCATCCGCCAGTCCTCCGGCCAGGTTCTCTCGCGGATCTCATGGAAAGCGCTGACCGCCTTATTCTTTGTCCCACCGGCCGTAATGACCTTCTTCCCGCAGTTCATGTACGAACAATTCATGGTCTTCGTGTCCGTCTCCGGCGCCTTCCTGACCTCCATTTGCGGAACGGCGCTGGCCGATTACTTCTTCGTGCGGCACCAGCGGATGGACCTGCGCCAACTCCACCTCGGGCAGCGGGGCACGCTGTACTCCTACGCAGGCGGCGTGAACTGGGCCGGGCTCGGCGCCGTGGCAGTCGGCGCACTGTTCTACCTGTGGCTGTACAACCCGATCACACTCGAAGCCCAGCCCGTCTTCAACCTTGTTACTGCATCACTGCCGGCAGCCATTCTGTCGGCGGCAACCTATCTGGTGCTGATGAGGGTGCTCTACCGAAATCGCCCTATGGTCCCCGCAGAAACCACCCCCGCCAAGGAGTCCTGACCCATGCCCGCAGTAGCCCGCGCCGCCGTCCATACAGGCCAGGGGTCGCAGGATCTGGAAATCATGACGGTCACGGTCCGCGACCCCGGCCCGGGTCAGGTGCTCGTACGAATGGGGGCGTCCGGGGTCTGCGGTTCAGACCGGCACGTGCTCGACGGCGACTGGTCACTCCCCAGCCCCACGGTCCTCGGACATGAGGGCGCCGGCACAGTCGAAGCGGTCGGTGACGGGGTCGAGTCCCTGGTTGTCGGTGACCGGGTCGTCATGACCTGGTTCTACCCATGCCAGGCATGCAGCAACTGCCATCAGGGCAAGCCCTGGGTGTGCACGGGCTCGCGGGCCGGGGAATGCCTGCTCCCGGACGGCAGTACGGCCATGGAAATCGACGGCGCCCCGGCTTTCCCCTACCTAGCGGTGGGCTCCATGAGTGAATATGCCACCGTCCCCGAACAGGCAGCCATCAAGATACCGGATGAAGTCCCGTTTGAGGTTGCTGCTCTGATCGGATGTTCCGTGGCCACCGGCGTCGGCGCAGTTATCAACGACGCGCAGGTAACGCCCGGCCGATCCGCCGTCGTAATCGGCGCAGGAGGAGTGGGGCTGTGCATCATCATGGGCCTGGCGCTGGCCGGCGCCAACCCGATTATCGCCGCCGACATCAGCCCCGAGTCACTAGAGTTGGCGAAGCAGCTGGGTGCCACCCACACAGTCATTTCCGGAGACGACCTTCCCGAGCAGATACATGAGCTCACGGGCACCGGAGCCGACTATGTTTTTGAGGCGATCGGCCGTCCCCAGTCCATAGCGCAGATGCCGGTTTGCCTGACCAGCGGCGGCACAGCAGTGATAGTCGGCCTGCCCCCGGAGGATTCCCCGGTTCAGATCGATGCCCTCGAAATGGCCGAGGGAGGCAAACGCCTGTTGGGCTCGAATTATGGCTCCACGGTCCCGGCCCGCGACTTTCCCCTGCTCGCGGGGCTCTACCTCAGCGGCAAGCTTCCCATCGACGAGCTGGTCACGCAACGCTTCAAGCTGGACGGCGTCAACGAAGCGTTTCGGCTTATGCGTTCCGGTGCCCGCGGCCGGAGTGTGATCACTTTCTGAGGTCAGTAGCCCCGGCGGGGCGCGGTCCTGAACGGGTGAAATAATCAGCTATGGCCCGCCCCAAAAAGAACATCCTTTCTCCGCAGATCATCGCGGAAACGGCGCTGAAATTGGTGGACAAGGGGCACGACTTCACGATTCCGGGAATCGCGGCCGAACTGGGCGTCAACCCGTCGTCTCTGTACCACCACGTCAATGGCGGCAGGGCCGAGATTATCAAACTGATGCGCCGCGCACTGTACGAGCAGATCGACTTGTCTGGGCTCACTGACCCCCTCTTGCCGTGGCAAGTCAGGCTGGAATATTGGGTCAGGTCCTATCGCGATGCGTCCGCACAAGTCCCTGCGGCCCTCCCCTTGCTGGTGGGGGCCGCGGTGGACGACTCAGTGACGCTGCAAATGTATGAGGTGCTGTTCACTATCCTGGACCAGGCCGGCGTCGCACAGGGCAGGCAGTTGGCCGTGGCTGCCATGCTCGACGCGATCGTCATCGGCTCCGCCATCGATGCAGCCTCACCGGACCCGCTGTGGAGCGCCGACGAGGAGCGTCCGCGTCTGACCGCACGGGCTGACCCGGAAGCGATGACGCGCCGCACGCGGGAGGGGCTGAATCTGGCGATCGTCGCCGCAGTGGCCCAGATCGAGTCCATGGTGCCTGACCCGGGCCAGGCGGAGGCGGACTCACAGCGTCCGTAGAAAGGCGGCCTGCAGGGCCTTAAGCCCACGATGTGATGACGTAGATCGCTACTTCGCCCAGTCGTCGTCGCCGTAGGCCCGGCCGCGGAAGTGCGCGCGCAGGTACTCCCCGACGACGGCGGCACCCAGGTCGCCGGCGTCGGGCGCCACCACCCGGCCGTCGACCCTGCGGGCCATCCGGGCGACGAAGCGCTCCAGCCCCGGATCGTTGCCGAGCCGGAAGAATGTGGCCTGGGTGCCGGCACGGCCCAGCCGGTCCAGTTCGGCGACGGTCACGCGGATGGTTTCCGGGTCGGGCGGATACGAGAACCACGACTCGCCGTCGGCCTCCAGGTGCGCCGTGGGTTCACCGTCGGTCACCACCAGCAGGACCGGCTGCATGGACGGGTGCTGGCGGAAGAACCGGCCGGCCAGCAGCAGCCCGTGGTGCAGGTTGGTGCCCTGTTCCCGCAGCGCCGGCAGTGCCGTGAGCTCGCCGATATCCATGGTCTGCGCGTAGCGGCCGAAGCTGATCAGCTGCAACCGGTCGCCGCGGAACTTGGTGGACACGAGGTGGTGCAGGGCGAGCGCGGTGCGCTTCATCGGCACCCAGCGCCCCTCCGCGGCCATCGAGAAGGACACGTCCACCAGCAGGGCGACGGCGGCCTGCGTGCGGGCCTCGGTTTCCGTCACCTCGATGTCGTCGACGGCCAGGCGCAGGCCGCGGCGCGGGTCGCCGCCGTCGGCAATGGTGCGGCGGATGGCGTTGGTGATGGTGCGGGTGACATCCCACGGCTCGGCGTCGCCGAACTCCCACGGCCGGCTGGAACCGGTCTGCTCCCCCGCCGCCCCGGAAACTCGCGTGTCCCGGCGCCCCTGCCGGCCGGAGAGCTGCTTGGCGGTGTCCCGCAGCAGCGACCGGCCGAGCCGCCGCATGGCCTGCGGGGAAAGCTTCAGGTCCCCGTCGGCGCCGCGCTGCAGGAAGCCGCCGTCGTGCATGGCCTTCTCGATCTCCGCCAAAGTCCGCGCCGAGACCGCCGCGTCCTGCCCCAGCTGGCGGGCGAGGGCGTCCAGGTCCAGGTCGTCCAGGCGGGAGCCGGTGTAGGACTGGGAGAGCTGTTCGGCGAGTTCGTCCAGTTCGGCGAGGTCCTGGAGCACGCCGGTGCCGTCGCCGAGGCCCAGCCCCTCCTCGCCCTCGAAGCGTTCGGACCCGGACCAGTCCTCGCCGGGGCGCAGGGCCTGCAGGTTGGCGTCGAGTTGGCCCAGCTGTGCCATAAGCTCCGGCGAGCCGAACGCCTGGGCGGAGAGCCGCATCAGCTCCTCGCGCTGCTCGGCGGACATGGACTGCATGAGCCGCTGGGCGGCGGCCGCGCGCTGGGCGAGCGCGTCGATCAGTTCCTCGACCGACTGCGGGTTCTCCGGGAAGTACTGGCCGTGCTTGGCCATGAAGTCCTGGAAGTCGGCGTCGGTGTCCTCGCCGCGGCGGTGCTTGTCGAGCAGTTCGTTGAGGTCGGCCAGCATCTCGGCGACGGCCGCGCGGTCCTCTTCGGTGGCGCCCTCGAGCGCCTCCTTCATCCCGGCGAACCGCTGGTCCAGGATCTCGCGGCCCAGCAGGTACTTGATCTGCTCGTAGGCCTCGCGGGCGGTACTGGACTGCCAGTCGTAGGAGGCGAGTTCGTTGACTGCCGCGGCCGTGGACTGTGGCAGGTTCTGCAGCTGCATCTCACGGAAGGCGCGGTCCGTGTCGTCCATCCGGACGTCGCGGGCCAGCTGCTTGCGTTCCTCCAGCACCGCGGTCTCCAGCAGTTTCTGGACCTCGTTGAGCGTGCCGTCCAGCTTGTGCCGGCCCAGCAGGTGCTTGCGCCGCTGCTGGACGCGGCCGGCAAGGTCGTCGAGTCCTTCTCGGTTCCGGCCGCCGCGGCGCAGGTACGCCTGCAGGGCGTGCCGCGGCGAGTAGCCGGCCATCACGTCCTCGGCGACGGCGTCCAGCGCCTCCGCCAGGTCCACCGGCGGCGCGAGCGGATCGGGCCCGCCCGCGTACCGGCTGTACCGGGACCGGTGGTGAACACTCATGGCGGCCTCCTAAGCCTTGGCGTCGCCTACCCGTAAACCGTCGCCTCGTCGTCGGAATCCTTGGAGATCCGCCGGGCGAGGTAGAGGCCTTCCAGTGCCAGTTCGACGGCGGCGGCGAGCTGCCCGTCGTTTTCCGCGCCGAGGCGCTCACCGATGTCGTCGTAGAGGCTGGATCCGTTGAGCAACGGGAGGTTGTCGAGGAACTCCCGCGCCGTGACCAGTTCACCGGTGGTGACGGTGATGTGGCCGTCCAGCGCGGCGACGAGGTCCCCCATGTCGAGGCCGTGGAAGTGCGCCCGCACGGCCTCGGCGGTGGCCATCCGCAGCAGGTGGTCCAGGATGTCCTGTTCCCGGCCCTCCTCGCCGGATTCGAACTCAATCTTCCCGGCGAGGACTTCCACGGCGGCGTCCAGGTCGATGATCCGGGCGACGGCCTGGTCCTCGCCGCGCACGCTGGCCCGGCGCAGCGCCGCCGCGGCGACAGTTTCGGCGCCGGCGATCGCGAACCGTGCGGACACCCCGGAAGTCTGGTTGATCGCCGGGGACTGCCGCAGCGCCCGGGTGTAGCGGGCCAGGATCTCGAGGATTACGGGCGGGACGCCGGCCACCAGGTGGCCCTCCTGCCGGATGACGGCCACCTCGTCGTCGAGCTCGATCGGGTAGTGGGTGCGGATCTCGGCGCCGAAGCGGTCCCGCAGCGGCGTGATGATGCGGCCGCGGTTCGTGTAGTCCTCCGGGTTGGCGGACGCGACCACCAGGACGTCCAGCGGCAGCCGCAGCACGTAGCCACGGATCTGGATGTCGCGTTCCTCCATCACGTTGAGCATGGAGACTTGAATCCGCTCGGCGAGGTCGGGGAGTTCGTTGATGGCGATGATGCCGCGGTTGGAGCGCGGGACCAGGCCGTAGTGGATGGTTTCCGGGTCGCCCAGGCGGCGGCCCTCGGCCACCCGCATCGGGTCGACGTCGCCGATCAGGTCGGCGACGGAGGTGTCCGGCGTCGCGAGCTTCTCGACGTACCGTTCGGAGCGGTGCCGCCACGCCACCCGCAGCCGGTCCCCCTCGGTGAGGGCCAGGGCGCGGGAGTGCTCGGTGATGGGCTCGTAGGGGTGTTCGTTCAGTTCCGAGTCCTCGATCACCGGCGACCACTCGTCCAGCAGCCCGGCGAGGGTGCGCAGCAGCCGGGTCTTGCCCTGCCCGCGTTCGCCGAGGAGGACGACGTCGTGCCCGGCCAGCAGGGCGCGCTCCAGCTGGGGCAGGACGGTCCGGCTGAAGCCGTACATCCCGGGCCAGGGGTCGCGGCCGGCGGCGAGCGCGGCGAGCAGGTTGTCGCGGATCTCGCGGCGCAGGTCCTTGCGGACGTGGCCGGAGGCACGCAGTTCACCAACAGTGAAGATTTCGGGGCGATCACTCACTCCTCCACCGTAGACCTGCACCCGGCAGGGAATCGAGGGATTTGGTGAGATTCCTGCGCATCCGGAGGCTTGGCGGAATAGGCTGGATGCTGATGGCTACAGCAACCGCCGACGAATCAGCTCCTCCCCCGGCGCCCGCACGCCCGGGCACCCTCCTTCTGCTGGTGCGCCACGGCCAGACGCCGACAACGGGCTCGGTCCTGCCGGGCCGCGCGCCGGGCCTGCACCTCTCCGACCTCGGCCGGGAGCAGGCCGAACGGGTCGCGGACCGGCTCGCCGGCCTGCCGGTGGACGCCCTGTATTCCTCCCCGCTGGAGCGCGCCTGCGAGACGGCGGAGCCGACGGCGGCCCGCACCGGTTTGGCGGTAAAGCACGACGACGGGCTGCTGGAGTGCGACTTCGGCGGCTGGACCGGCTCCGCGATCGCAGACCTGGCGGCCCTGCCGGAGTGGCAGACCGTGCAGCACAGTCCGTCCCAGTTCCGCTTCCCGGACGGCGAGAGCTTCCCGGAGATGCAGTCCCGGATTGTCGGGGCGATGGAGGCCCTGTGCGGTGTCCACGCCGGCGGTGTGGTGGTGTGCTTCTCCCACGCCGACCCCATCAAGGCCGCGGTGGCGCACGCCCTGGGCACGCCGCTGGATCTGTTCCAGCGGATTGTGATCAGCCCGGGCTCGGTCTCGGCCATCACGTTCGTGGAGGGCCAGGATCCCGCGGTGCACATGGTGAATTCGACGGCCGAACCGCTGAGCGGGCTGCGGGCGTCATGACCGGGTCTCCGAGGCGGGAGGGACCGTGGCCGGCAGGGAACTGACCCTGCTCACCGAGGGCAGCATTGAGCTGCTCGGCCTCATCCCGCGCAGCAGCAACCAGACGTTCCTGGTCCAGGTCAGCTGCGGCGAGGAGGAGGGGTACGCGGTCTACAAGTCGGAGGCTGGCGAACGGCCGCTGTCCGATTTCGAACCCGGCCTCTACAAGCGCGAACGCGCCGCCTACCTGCTGAGTGAGTCGCTGGGCTGGGGCTTCGTCCCCCCGACGGTGATCCGCGAGGACGCTCCGCTGGGCGTCGGGTCGCTGCAGTGGTTTGTTCAGTGCGACTTCCAGCAGCACTACTTCACCTTGTTCGAGGACGCCCCCGAGACCCACGCGGAGCTGGCCCGGATCGCCCTGTTCGACTTCGTCGCCAACAACACCGACCGCAAAAGCGGGCACGTGCTGCGCGGCGACGACGGCCGGATCTGGGGCATCGACCACGGGCTCTGCTTCTCGGCGGCTTTCAAACTCCGCACGGTGATCTGGGACTTCGCCGGCGAACCCATTCCCGAGGCGCTGCTGGCGGACATCGCCCCGCTCGCCGAGGCCGTGCCCGCCGAGCTGGCGGAACTGCTCGACGACGACGAGGTCACCGCCCTGCAGCACCGCGTGCAGCGAATGCTGGTTGCCGGGTCCCTGCCGGTGGACCGGACGGGCATGCGGTATCCGTGGCCGCTGGTTTAGGCGTGGAGTGAAAGAACAACGCTGCGCCGGTCACAACAAGGCCGCGGGCCGCCCGGATCACCGGCACGACACGGGGGGCCCTGCACCCAACACGGCCAGCGCACTAATCCTTGTTGTTGCCGGCCGTTTCCGGCCCGCTCATCAGCTGCGCATGGAACCAGTTCCTGAGCAGTACGGCCCCGCAGCCGGGACTCCCTATCCTCCCTGACCCGGCCTGTCAGCCCGCTCCAGCGCAGCTTCGGCGCAGAGACGAACGTGTAGGGGTCCCCGGGTTGGCCTTGCAGGGAAAACAGCGTCGACCCAAGCATGCGCACCCCCAACCTGGTCCACAAAATCCACAATTGATACAGTTTTGTTATGACTAGTGGACAAGGCGAAGAACCGTACCTGAACGTGCGTGAAACGGCCAAGCTCCTTGGTGCGCACGAGAATACGATCAGGAACTGGGTAAAGGCGGGGGTCCTCGTGTCGGCAAAAATCCCCGGGGCGAGAGGACACCGCTTTGCGCGCGAGGAGGTGCTCCGCTTGCAGAAGGAACGGGGAGCGACGACCGCACCCGTCGCCCCGTCGCTTCGCACGGACGGGCCAGAGCTGGTGACGGCAAACGATCTGAACGCGTGGGCTCCACGCGAGGATGCTAAGGGCACATTTCCCGAATTGATGCGAAGGCTGCTCGCCCTAACGCCAGGCATTACAAATCTCGACGTCAGGGCTCATGAGGGCACCGCAGCCCCGGGTTGGGACGGAACAGCAACCTCTAAGGGCTCAACCTACCTCCCAGCCGGCGAACTGCGCTTTGAGTTCGGCACGGACCACAATCCGAAGCAGAAAGCACAATCCGATTTCGACAAACGTGTTCTCGCTCTGCCGAACGACGGGGAAACGTTTTTTATATTTGCCACACCGAAGAACTGGCCAAGCGGGAAGGCGTGGGCTAGGCAAAAGGACACTGAGAACAAGTTCGCCGGGGTCAAAGTTATCGATGCGCACGTTCTAGAGGGCTGGCTTCTGCATACGCCTTCGGTTCACTACTGGATCTCAGAGCGCCTCGGATACCGGCCACGCGACGCGCAAACTATCGAAACTTGGTGGTCAGCGTTCCACGATAGTACGGAGCCGCGACTTCCTCACGGCTTCTTCCTGGCTGGACGGTCAGCCGAAGCGGACCTGTTACGTTCGCTTCTCACGGGCGCTGACTCCGAGGGTTTGCCCATCTCCCTTCAGTCCTCATCGGATGAGGAGACTCTGGCGTTCATCTTCGCGGCCCTTAAGGAAGAAAGCGCACTGTTGCACCGCACAGTGGTTGTTAGTGACCTGCAGGCATGGCATCGTCTTTCGGAGTCCACCGCGCCTCTGATACTTGTGCCCAACTTCCGAGAGCAAGTCAGCCTTAACAGGGCAGCCACCCGGGGACATCGGATCATCTTGCTCGCTGGGCCTGGCGATATCGTTCGCAATGTGAGGCACGGAATCGAACTCCCGAAGGTAGACCGAGTCGCAGCCACCGAGGTCTTACGTTCGGTGGCGGAGACAGCCGAAAGGGAAAAGCGGCCGAGTTCCAAGGAAGTAGATGAGTTTGTTGCACTTGCCCGGCGAAGCATGCCAGCCCTCCTAAGACGGATCGTCCGAGGTGGCATCATGCGGGCGCCAAGTTGGGCAAAAAATCACGATCATGTGGCAATCCTTGCTCCCCTCGTACTACTTGGATCCTGGACCAAAGCGCCCAAGGACTTGGAGGTGGTCGAGAAGTTGACCAAGCAGGACCCCGATAAAGTTGAGCGACTCCTCATCAGCCTCTCGGGCCGAGCTGATGCCCCTTTTACTCGTTCCGCGGGAGAGTGGCGTCTCACCTCCCCCGAAGAGGCTGCTCAGCTACTGCTCCCTCGACTCACTGGCCTGGATCTTGCTCGATGGCGCGATGTCTTGAACGAGGCGCTACTGGAGCCTGATCCGTTCAGGGGCATGGACACGGTGCAGCGCCTGACTACATCTGCCGGTGCCGGCATTGGAACAGTTTCGGAGACAGCCAGAAAGGGGCTCAGCAGGGGCCTTGCGTTGGCAGCGTCATCCGACGTTGAACTGGCTGGGATCCGGCCGGGTGAAGTTGTAACTCCAGTTGTACACGCCCTCCTCAACGCCGCCAACGGCGACCCCACGGGCGAGGTTTGGGAAAGACTCAGTCAGGTTCTGCCCCTGCTGGCCGAAGCGTCACCAGATACGTTCCTCATGGCCGTTGAAGCTGACCTACGCCGTCCAGCCCCGGTGCTTCGAACGATGTTTCGTGACGGTCAAGCGGACGAAAGCTTCGGTCCGTCTTCTCCTCATCCGAGCTTACTTTGGGCGCTGGAAACTGTTTGCTGGTCTCCGCTCTACTTCGGTACAGCAGCCGATCTCCTGGGCCAACTGGCCACTATCGACCCTGGCGGTCGGCTCAGCAACCGCCCTCTGGAAAGCCTCCAGAAGATTACCCTTGGATGGATACGCCAGAGCGGCGGGCGGGGTGACGACAAGATTGAAGTTATCCGTCGTCTCCTGCGGAACAACTCGGAGGTGGGCTGGAATCTTCTGCTGTCTGTGTGGCCAACTCACCACTCTTCAACTCTAGAGCCTGCTTCTCCGGTCTATCGCGACTGGATGCCAGCCATCCACAGCGTGGCAATTACCGAATGGGGAAAGTTCGTGCGGGATTTGGTTAGTCTCGCTGTAGACGCGGCAGGAACTTCTGCGGACCGCTGGAAGCAACTCGTGCCTCAGCTCGACGAACTCCCTGCCACCGAACGGAAGCAGATGCTGGAAACGCTAAGACAAATTGTCACCGTCGCGACCTGGTCCGAGAATGAACGCTTCAGCGTATGGGAAGCGCTCACAGCAGAGGCCGACCGACATGATGAGTTTTCCCAAGCTGAATGGACTCTCGCCCCTCATGAAATCGCAGAATTTCGGGCGATCGCTTTCCATTTGGAGCCGACCAAAGACCCCCGGCGTTTTTCTTTCGTTTTCAGCTTCACTCCGAGGATCGAGAACTTCAAGCGAAACGATCCCGGGTACGCAACTGAAATCGAACGCCTCCGGGTTGAAGCCTTGAGAGAAACACTTGCCGCGGGAAATGAAGCCCTCGAAGCACTGATCACCGATGTGCAGATGCCGCACGCTATCGGCCACATGATGGCAGCCATGGCGGGCGTAGCGGAGCAGCACGTTCTGGGCTGGCTCGACTCTGATAACCCGAATCTTCGTTTAGCTGCCTCAGCCTTCGCGAGTACGTCGATAGAGCAGAACGGCATCCCGTGGCTGAAGTCCATTCTCTCCAGCGCCGCCCTTCAGCGGTCGGAGCGTGCTGAAGCGCTAATGGGTTGCGTCCCGTTTGAGAAGAAATTCTGGGATGACATCTCTGGATGGGACGGGTCCCTGCAGGCTGCCTACTGGAAGGGCGTGCAGGTTTATCGGGCTCGCCCCGAAGAACGACTAGAGGCCGCACGCCTTCTAAAGGAACACGGGCGCCCCTGGGAAGCCGTCACGACGCTGGCGAACTCACTCAAAGAGGCCGGCAACTTAGACGTCGCCGCCCTCAAGGAGGCCGTTTCTGGCGTTCTCCACTCTTCGCAACCCATCGCCGATCGAGTCATGAGCGGCTACTACATCCGACAACTGCTTGAGTACTTAGAGAAGGTGGCGCCAGAAGATCCCGATCTGGTCCTATACGAGTTCACTTTCTTCGAATTGTTGAACGACGATCACCCATTTACAGCCCTCTATCGAGCGCTCGGAAGAGACTCGAAAAATTTCGTGGAAATGGTTTGCGCGCTCTTCCGAGCCGAAGGCGAGGGGCCGCGCACTAGTAGTGCTCAGGAGAAGGCTTATGCGCACCGCGCATTCAGTGTCCTCCGTAGTTGGCGCGAACTTCCTGGGCAGCTGAGGGACGGCCACATCGACCCTGAGCTCTTAACGGAATGGGTACGATCGGCACGTCTGGCCTTCTCCGACAGCGGTCGATCCTCCATTGGAGATGAGCAAATCGGCGAAGTCCTCGCTGCGAGTCCGGTCGGCACCGACGGAGTTTGGCCAGTTGAACCAGTGCGTGACCTCATTGAGACCATCGGCAGCCACCGGCTCGAAACAGGCCTGCACATCGGAAAAGTGAATCGGCGCGGAGTCACATCCAGGGGCGTCTTCGACGGAGGAGAACAAGAACGTCAGCTCGAGTCTCACTACCGAGAGATGGCAGACAGCATATCCACTAAGTGGCCCCGAACGGCCCGAGTTCTCCGCGGCATCGCCGAGGACTACCGCCGTGAGGCCCAGCGGAACGATGACGAGGCCGAACGATTGGCAGACGACGGATAGTTGGAATATTCACGAAGTCTGGGGATATTTGCATAAACGTCACCACTGAAGCACGCTTCAGCGGTTTCCTCGGGAATGTTCATTGGACTTTGTGAGCGGAAGGTGTGCTTCCTGCATTTCTGAGAGCAGATCATCGCGGTACTGAAGGCAGCACACACAGCCCTTGAGAAATTCGCAATGTTAATTTGCAGACCTTCCTGCTATATTGTTGGCATTTCTCGCCGGGGCGGCTGGCGGCTAAGACGCTTTGCGCTTCCTGCGAATCGCCAAACCATGAACAGCAAATCTATGGTAAGGATTGATAACTGTGTCGATACTTTATGGAGACGACCCCATCGTCGGGGATTATGTCGACAGTCTCGGTAGGAAAAAAATTGTTGACCGCATCGTGTCCTCACTAAACATTCTCCGCCAGAGAACGCCTAGCGCTGTAGCCGCGCTAGTGGGCCCGTGGGGAAGTGGGAAGACCACGCTCCTAAATCAGGTGGAAGCCGCCCTCGCGCGGGATACGCAATGGCGAGTGGCCAAGTACAACCCCTGGTCATATGCCACGATGGAAACAGCGGTTCCTGCCTTCTTCTCAGAGATCAGGGCAGCGCTTCCCGAAGGCTCCGGGGCAGAGAGCGCTAGAGTGGCGATTGGGGGGTGGATCTCACGCCTTGCACCGCTGGGCTCCATCGCCAGTGCAGCGGGGGCGGACCTTACCGGTCCAATGCAGCTCTTCGCGGACTTAGTCAGCGGGGACCGCAGCCCTGAAAAGCTGCGTACACAAGCCGCCGGACTTCTCCAAGACCTGGACACGCCGGTCCTCGTCCTGATTGACGATCTGGACCGGCTCGGCCCCGATGAGCTGCTCATGACGTTCAAGCTTGTGCGCCTTCTTGGGCGACTGCCCAACGTGTATTACTTGCTGTCATACGACGAAAGAACTCTTCAAGATGTCCTAATGAGAACCGGATTGGTTGCTGACGAGAAAAGTCGGGCACGCGAGTATATGGAGAAGATGATTCAGCTACGCCTGGACATACCTTCTATGCTCCCAGACGACCGCATGGCACTGGTTAACACGGTCCTTCAGGAAGTTCTCTCCAGTCATGGTCTGCAGCTCAACGATCAGGACGAAGAAAGGCTAAGCCGCTCGTGGCGCAAGTGCCTTGACCGCTACATCATTCAGCCTCGTGCAGCCAAGCGGCTCTTCACTCAGGTCGACGCAACTTGGAACGACGTCGCCGGCGAAGTCGACTTTGTCGATTTTGTCCTCATGACCTTCCTCCGGACCTTCGAACCCTCTGTATACGGCCTCGTGGAAGAGCATTCCGATGAGCTTCTTTCTACTGCAGGCGGTGTACTGCGGCGCGACAGGGCGGAAACACATCAGCAGTGCTGGGAGCGCTGGCTAGGCTATATCGAAGCTGCCGATGCCCGATACCCGACAGTGATAGTAGAGCTCCTGGCGGACTTGTTCGTGCCGCTCCGAAGCGCAAGGGACAACATGCAGTACGGCGCTGCAGCCAGAACGGATATCTCCAACCGCAAAGGCGTCGGCCACCCGGACTACTTCTACCGGTACACCCAGACGGGAGTTCCGCAGAGCGATATATCCGAAAGTGTAATCCTTGAGTGTCTCCGCGAACTCCGAGAATCCCGGCCATCAGCCGCGACGGAGGCCGTCACTGCCAAGCTTGTGGACAATGCCCCACTAGTAATTGCAAAGATCATGCGCCACGGGGCCGACTCAACACTGCCGGTTGAGGGACTCATGCAGGTACTTGGAGCAAACTACAAAGCTATAGCCGCGAAGGAAACGGGGGTTCTTGCCCGACCCTCGTGGCCCGTTCTAGGCCTTGCCGAGCAGCTAATGTTGTCGGCTCCAGAACATGCTCTCACCGTCGTCAAGACTATTTACGAAACGGAATCCGGCCTCGCACTCGTATGCGACTTGATGCGCCAGATACTCCGCTCGGAGCCGCTTCATGAAAATAAGCCGGATTGGTTCGAGGATGCCAAGTCGATAGTGGCTGATCGAATCGAGGATCACCTGATGAGCTTGCACGCAACTACTAGTGATACCGAGTTCGAGGAAGCACTCCGGTCTGTCTGGGCCCTTCGCGATCTGACTTCGGACCAGCACGCCAAAGACTTCCTTTGGGGGCGCATAGAGAGTGGCGGCATATGGAACATTGCCAAGATACTCGCCGCAATGACTCCTATTGGCAGGGGCAGCGACGGTCAGGAGGAGTGGATAAGCGTAGGGGAATTGGAAGCAGAAAGCATCGACTCCCTCCTAGGCATTGAACGGGTGGCCGAAGAGTTAGGTGACATCCTGAATTCCAATGCTTCCCCGTCGACGCGGCCCCGCTTCAGTAGCCATCCAACACTCGGTGAGCGAACGCAGATTGTGCTTGAAAGTTTTGCGCGCATTCTTCAGTCGTTCCGGACTCAGCAGGAGTAAACGCCGGACCCTACACTTACGTCCACCAGACTTGAGGCGAGTTGAGTTGGGTGCCCCGTCTCGCCTTAAGACTTTGAGGTGATCTCGCGAGTAGAAGCAGAACAGCCACTTGGCCGCGTCTCCTAAACCTCCGCCACCGGCGCCGCGAACTGGGCCTCGTACAGCGCGGCGTACGCCCCGCCGGCCTCCAGCAGTGAAGCGTGCGTTCCCTGCTCCACGATCTGGCCGGCCTCCATCACCAGGATGAGGTCGGCGTCGCGGATTGTGGAGAGCCGGTGGGCAATGACAAACGAAGTCCGGTCCGAGCGCAGCGCGCTCATGGCCTTCTGCACCAGCACCTCGGTCCGGGTATCCACGGAAGAAGTGGCCTCGTCCAGGATCAGCACGGACGGGCGGGCCAGGAACGCCCGGGCGATGGTCAGCAGCTGCTTCTCCCCCGCCGAAACGTTCGCGCCCTCGTCGTCGAGCACCGTGTCGTAACCCTGCGGCAGGGACTTCACGAACCGGTCCACGTACGTCGCCTTTGCCGCCTCCAGGATCTCCGCCTCGGTCGCCGAAGGCCGGCCGTAGGCGATGTTGTCCCGGATGGTCCCGCCGAACAGCCAGGTGTCCTGCAGCACCATGCCCATCCGCGAGCGCAGCTCGTGCCGCGACATCAGCGCGACGTCCACGCCGTCGAGCGTGATCTTCCCGGCGTCGAGCTCGTAGAAGCGCATCATCAGGTTCACCAGCGTGGTCTTGCCCGCCCCGGTGGGCCCCACGATCGCCACGGTCTGACCAGGCTCTGCAACCAATGAAAGTGAAGAGATCAGCGGCTTGTCCGGGGAGTACGCGAAGGACACGTCCTCGAACACCAGCCGTCCGCGCCCGTCGTCGGGCGCCACGGCCGGCACCGGGTCAGCCGACTGCTCCTCGGTGTCCAGCAGCTCGAACACCCGCTCGGCGGAGGCCACGCCGGACTGCAGCAGGTTCGCCATCGAGCCCAGCTGGGCCAGCGGCTGGGTGAACTGCCGCGAGTACTGGATGAACGCCTGCACGTCGCCCAGCTGCATCGCCCCGGAGGCCACCTGCAACCCGCCCACCACAGCGATCCCCACATAGACCAGGTTCCCGATGAACGTCATGGCCGGCATGATCAGCCCGGAAATGAACTGCGCGCCGAAGCTGGCCTGGTACAGCTCCACGTTCTTCTGCCGGAACGTCTCCTCCACCTCGCGCTGCCGGCCGAACACCTTCACCAGCGCGTGCCCGGTGTAGGTCTCCTCGATCTGACCGTTCAGCTCGCCGGTGTTCTTCCACTGCGCCACGAACAGCTTCTGCGAGCGCTTGGCGATCACCGTCGTCGTCACCAGGGTCAGCGGGATGGTCACCAGGGCGATGATGGCCAGCGTCGGCGAGAGGATCACCATCATCACCAGCACACCCGCCACGGTCAGCACCGAGGTCACGGCCTGGCTGATGGACTGCTGCAGGCTCTGGGAGATGTTGTCGACGTCGTTGGTCACCCGGCTGAGCAGCTCGCCGCGCTGCACGGTGTCGAAGTAGCGCAGCGGCAGCCTATTGATCTTCGCCTCGATCCGCTCGCGCAGCCGGTACACGGTCCGCTGCACCACGCCGTTGAGGATGTATGCCTGCATCCACATGAACGCCGAGGCCAGCACGTACAGCACCAGCGCCCAGAGCAGCACCGAGGACAGCGCGGCAAAGTCGATCCCGGTGCCGGGCGTCAGCGCCATGGCGCTGAGCATGTCCGCCTTCTGGTTCTCCCCCGCGGCCCGCAGCTGCGCGATCAGCTGCGCCTTGCTCACCCCGGCCGGGAGCTGCTTGGACACGACGCCGGCGAAGATCAGGTTGGTGCCCTCGCCCAGCAGCCGCGGCCCGATCACGGACAGCGTCACACTCACGACGGCGAGGATGAGTACCAGCGTCAGCCAGATCCGCTCGGGCCGGAGTTCGCCCAGCAGCCGCTTCGCGGACGGCCAGAAGTTCATCGCCTTCTCCGCCGGGATGTTCATCCCGGCGAACGGGCCGCCGTGGCCGGGGCCGCCGCGCGGTCGCGGAATCCGCAGGGGCGCCTCCGTGGCGGCACCGGCGGTCGGCTTCCCCCCGGCGCCCGAAGCGGGCGTCTGGGACTCGACCTTGCTCATACCGCCTCCTCCGCCGCGAGCTGGGAGTTCACAATTTCGTTGTACGTCGGCGAGGTCTCCAGCAGCTCCTCGTGCGTTCCGTGCGCGACGATCCGGCCGTCGTCGAGCACCAGGATCTGGTCCGCGTCCACAATGCTGGAGACCCGCTGGGCGATGATCACCAGCGTCGCGCCGGCGGTGTGCTGCCGGAGCGCCTGGCGCAGCCGGGCGTCCGTGGCGGTGTCCAGCGAGGAGAACGAGTCGTCAAAGATGTAGAGCTCGGGACGCTTCACCAGCGCCCGGGCAATCGCGATCCGCTGCCGCTGCCCGCCGGAGACGTTGGTGCCGCCCTGCGAGATGGGCGCGTCCAGCCCGCCCTCCATCTCGCGGACAAAATCCTCGGCCTGCGCGATGGACAGCGCCCGCCAGAGCTCGTCCTCGGTGGCGTCGGGCTTGCCGTAGAGCAGGTTGCTGCGGACCGTGCCGGAGAACAGGTACGGCTTCTGCGGGACCAGGCCGATGTGCCCCCAGAGCAGGTCCGGGTGCAGCTCGCGCACGTCCACGCCGTCGATCCGCACCGAGCCGGAGGTGGCGTCGAAGAGCCGCGGCATCAGGTTCACCAGGGTGGTCTTGCCCGAACCGGTGGACCCGATGATCGCCGTCGTCTGCCCGGCGCGGGCGGTGAAGTCCACGTCCGAGAGGACCGGCGCCTCGGCACCCGGGTAGGCGAATCCGACGTCGCGCATCTCCAGCTCGCCGCGGGCGGCGCGGCCGGAGAGGCTGACCGGGTGATCGGGCGGCCGGACGCTGGACTCGGTGCCCAGCACCGCGCCGATCCGGTCTGCGGAGACGGCGGCGCGCGGGATCATGATGGCCATGAAGGTGGCCATCATGACGGACATCAGGATCTGCATGAGGTAGCTCAGGAACGCGATCATGGTGCCCACCTGCATGGAGCCGTCCTCGATCCGGAACGCGCCGAACCAGATCACGGCCACGGACGAGACGTTGAGCACCAGCATCACGGTGGGGAACGCGAGCGCCATCAGCCTGCCGGCCCGCAGCGCGGTGTCCGTGACGTCCTCGTTGGCGCGGCCGAAGCGGGCGGTCTCGATGTCCTCCCGGACGAACGCGCGGACCACGCGGATGCCGGTGAGCTGTTCGCGCAGCACCCGGTTGACCGTGTCGATCCGGGTCTGCATCAGCCGGAACAGCGGCACCATCCGGGTGACGATCAGGCCCACAGCGATGAGCAGCACCGGTACGCTGACCGCGATTAGCCAGGAGAGCTGCACGTCCTGGCGCACGGCCATGATGACGCCGCCGATGCTCAGCATGGGGGCGGTGACCATCAGCGTGGCGGACATCAGCACCAGCTGCTGGACCTGCTGGACGTCGTTGGTGGAGCGGGTGATCAGGCTGGGCGCGCCGAACCGGGTCACTTCCTGCTCGGAGAACTCCGCCACCCGGGTGAAGATCGCGCCGCGCACGTCCCGGCCCAGCGCCATTGCGGCCTTCGCGCCGAAGTAGACGGCGGCGATGGTGCAGGCGATCTGCAGCAGCGTGATCATCAGCATCACGCCGCCGGTGCGCATGATGTAGTCGGTGTCCCCGCGCGCCACGCCCTGGTCGATGATGTCCGCGTTCAGGGTGGGCAGGTACAGCGAGGCGATGGACGCCGCCAGCTGGAAGACGACGACGGCGAGCAGCAGGCGCCGCTGCGGCCTCAGGTATTCGACGAGCAGTTTCCAGAGCATCCGGTCTCCACGGTCTCTAGTTCACGCACGGTGATTCGAACGCCAGTTTACGTCCGGATGCTGGGAGCGGAACGGGTTCCTCTGAGGGCGAATCCGTTCCGACGCCCGGCGCTTGCCTGCGTGGGTCAGGAGCCTGCCTGCACCGAAATCTGCGTGCGAGGCGAACGGCCCTAGTCTGCGCCTCCGGGAGTTGTGACAGTGGAGGGGAGCCACGTAGTTGGTTCTTTCCTCTCGCTCCTTAAATCGTGCTCCTGGAGGTTCGCATGGCAGCTGTACGGGCATTTGCCGGGATCCGCCCGATCCCGCCGCACTCCGCAGCGCGTCGGCTGGTTCCCGATGAGTACCGCAGCGTGGTCGCGGTTCGGGCGGGCGGTCCGGAGGTGCTGGAGGTCGTGCGCCACAAGCTGCCGGAACCCCGAAGGGGTGAGACGCGGGTCCGGGTCGAGGCCTGCGGCGTGAGTGCAGTCGATGTGCAGATGCGCCAAGGACTGTCGACCTATCCGCCGCGGTTCCCGTTCACACCCGGTTACACCGCGGTCGGCGTTGTGGACGCGGTGGGGAAGGGCGTCACCGCCGTCGCACCTGGGGATCGGGTGGTGGTGCTGACGGAGACGGGCGGATACGCAGAGTACGTCTTCGTGCGCCGGCACCCGATGATGCGGATCCCCGCCAGCCTGGATGCGGGTGAGGTGGTGACGGTGGCACTCAACTACCTGGTTGCCCACCAGGCACTCTCCCGTGTTGCCCGGATCCGGCGCGGGCAGGTGGTCTTGGTCACCGGGGCCGCGGGCGGGATCGGCACGGCCATGGTGCAGCTCGGTCAGCTGCTGGGATTGAAGATGTACGGGGCCGCCGACGCCGCGAAGCACCCCTGGCTCGCCGACCACGGGGTGGTGCCCCTCGGCTCCCGGGGTGCGGACGTCGTGGACGCCGTTCGGCGTCTCGAGCCTGACGGGTTGGACGCGGTGCTCGACGGCGTGGGCGGCGAGTGGGTGGAGCCGGCCCTGGCGGTGCTCCGTTCCGAGGGTGTGCTGGTGGAGTACGCCAATCCCGGAAGCCCGGGAAGGACCCTGCGCCTGCTGCTGCGGGCGGTGCGCCACAACCTGGCTGGGCGCGGGGCGAGGATCCGGTCCTACAGCACCGGGCTCTGGCGGTTTGACCGTCGTCCGTTGCTGGCGGCCTGGGCCACCCTCTACGAGCTGCTCGAGGCCGGGCGGATCCGCCCCGTGATCGCCGGCCGCCTCCCGTTGCCGGAGGCGGCTCGGGCCCACAGGCTGCTGGAGGGCGGCGACGCCGTCGGGGCCTTCGTCCTGATCGCTTCGCCGCCCGAAGCCGCCGAGGGATGACAAGCAACGGTGCAGCCGGCGCTCCGCTGCTCCTGGACCAGTTCCTGCCGGAATACGATCTCGCCATCGTGCACGCAGACGTCTTCCGGGCACCCCCTGCCGAGTGCTACGAGGCGGCCCGCGAGATGGACCTCTTCCGGGCACCGCTGGCCCGGGCCCTGCTCGGCCTCCGGGCACTGCCCGAACGTGTGGCAGATACCGTGAGGGGACGCGGGAGGACACCAGGTGCCACAGCTGCCCGGGGAACGTTCCGGCTCAAGGACATGGTCGGTCTGGGCTGGATCCTGCTCGGTGAGACCCCGGGGGCGGAAATGGTCCTGGGCCAGGTGAGCCGGCCGTGGAAGTCGGTCGCGGCCTCCGCGGATGTCCCGACCACCCCCGAGCAGTTCGCCGGCTTCAACCAGCCGGGCTACGCCAAGATCGCTGCCGGCTTGAGGATTGATCCCTACGGGGCCGGCTCCTCGATCGTGACAGTTGAGACGCGCGTCGCCATCAGGGACGAGAAGAGCCGCCGCCGGTTCCGCCGCTACTGGGCGTTCGTCGGTCCCTTCAGCTCCCTCATCCGTCGAATGGCGCTGCGCCAGCTCGCCCACGAACTCCGGGGCGATTCTTAGTCGACGGCGGCGTGGACGTCGCCCTCTTCGTGCCCGGCCTTCTTCTTGCCGAACGGCAGGACTTTGAGCAGCGGCTGCACGATCGCCATCACGACGAGGCCCCAGGCAAGGCCAAGAACGGCCGAGCAAAGGGTGTTCACGAGCCAGGCCAGGAAGCCGCCCACCACCGGGATCCCGGCAAACGGGTGCTCGAGGGCGTGGACCAGGTCATAGGGCAGGTGCCAGCCGAGGTCGTGGGCCCCCTGCAGCATGATGTGACCGCCCACCCACAGCATGGCGACCGTCCCGACAACGGTGATCGTGGTCAGCACGGCGGGCATCCCCCGGACGAGCAGCTCGCCGAAGCGCTGGGAGCCCGCGGAGTCCTTGGTGGTCAGGTGCAGGCCGATGTCGTCCATCTTGACGATGAGTGCGACGGCGCCGTACACGGCCGCCGTGATCGCGATCGCCACTGCGACCAGGATGGAGGCCCGAACCCACAGGGACTCGGCGGACACCTCATTCATCGCGATGACCATGATCTCGCAGGAGAGGATGAAGTCGGTGGTGATGGCGCCCTTGGTGACCTTGGCCTCCGCCTCCGGCCCCCGGTCGACCGCCGGCGTGTCTTCTTCGGCGTCGTGCTGTCCGCGGAGCTTGTGCCAGACCTTCTCGGCACCCTCGTAGCAGAGGTAGGTGCCGCCCGCCATGAGGATGAACGGAATGACCCCCGGGATGAAGGCGCTGATGAGCAGCAGCGCCGGCAGGATGATCAACAGCTTGTTCCGGAGCGAGCCCCAGAAGATCCGCTTGATCATCGGCAGTTCGCGGGACGGGTCCGCGCCGGAGACGTACTGCGGGGTGACGGCGGCGTCGTCAATGACCACGCCCGCGGCCTTGGCCCCCGCCTTGGCCGCTCCGGCGGCGACGTCGTCCACCGAGGCGGCCGCAATCTTGGCCAGGGCTGCGATGTCGTCCAGCAGGGCGACGAGACCGCCGCTCACAGCCCGCGTCCGTACTGGTTGAGGGCGGACGGCTGGACGAAGGTGCCTTGGTCAGGGCGCGTGATCGGCATGCTCGAATTATATGCGGCGGGCAGCCCGTCGACTCGTGTGGGTCAGGCGGCTTCTGCCCTGACGGTGTTGGTGATGCTGCCGACTCCTTCCACGGCCACGGTGATGGTGTCGCCGTCCTTGAGGAATAGTGGGGGTTCCCGGCGGTACCCGACCCCCGCTGGTGTGCCTGTGAGGATGACGTCACCTGGCTCGAGTGTGGTGAATTCCGAGATGGTGGCGATGAGTGCGGGGATGCTGAAGATCAGGTGGGAGAGGTCAGATTCCTGGACCACTTGCCCGTTCAGGGTTGTGCTGATGCCTGCCTTGCTGATGTCGGCTTCTGCAGGGGTGACGATGTAGGGCCCAAGCGGGGTGGTGTCGTCCCAGACCTTGTCCTGCAGCCATTGGTGCGACTTGTTCTGGAAGTCGCGCATGGTGACGTCGTTGGAGACGCAATAGCCCAGAATGTGGCCCGTGGCGTCCTGTTCGGCGATGCGCCGGCCTGTCTTGCCTATGATGACGGCGAGCTCGCCCTCAAAGTCGACCTGGCTGGATTCCGGCGGCAAGATGATGTCGTCGTCGGGTCCGACGAGGGTGGACGTGTACTTGGGGAAGAGGACGGGAAAGGCGGCCGTGCTGGCGTCGCCGGCGTGGTCTTTGTAGTTCAGGCCGACGCAGAGGATCTTTCCGGCCCTCGGCGACGCAGCGCGCAGGGTGACGTCGGCCAGGGCCACCCGTGATTCGGCGAGACGGGCGGCCCTGGCAAGGAGATCTGTTGATGTTTCCGGTCCGACGTCGGTGAGCCCGTCCAGCGGGACGAGGTGGTCGCCGTGAACTTCGCCGATGAAGTTCTGACCCTTGTATCGGTAGTTTGCGTAGGCCATTCGGTGTCTCTTCCTGATCGTGGTAGCTACTTGCAGGGGCTGCGCGTCAAAGGGGCTGCACCTCAAAGGCAGCGGCGAGCTTCATGATCTTCTCGGCGCGGCCCAGGCGCGGCAGGTCGGAGCCGTCGCGGATCACGCGGCCGTTGGCTTCGAAGTCGGCCATGAAGTCGGTGGCCCAGGCGACGTCGGACGGCGTGGGACTGATGACCTCGTTAATGACGTTGGTCTGGTCGGTCGCGAGGCAGAGCTTGCCGGTCATGCCCATCATCACCGTGATGCCGCTCTGCTCGCGCAGGATCGGGTGGTTGGTGCCGACCGTGGGGCCGTCGATCGGCCCGGGCAGGTTGCCGACGCGGCTGGCGACGACGAGCTTGGCGCGCGGGTAGGCCATCGCTTCCGGGGTGGCCGCCATGCCGGTGTCGCGGCGGAAGTCACCGGAGCCGAAGGCCAGCCGGAACGCGCCCTGGGCCTTGGCGATATGGTTGGCTTCCTCGATGCCGACGGCGGACTCGACCA
>NZ_JABFMX010000020.1 GCF_013359735.1 Arthrobacter sp. C9C5 | reverse complement strand
CCGGCGGGCAGTCCATCCTGACTGGGCCCGCGGGGCGGTCGGCTAGTTCAGTCATGTCGATTCCTTCGTTGGCACTGACATTGCGGTTCTGGCAATTGATGGTTTGGCGATTAGTGGTTTAGCTGTTGGGGGGTGTGGGACGTGGTGTCCGGCTACGGGGCCGGCGGATCCTGGAGTTCGTGTGCGATGCCGAAACAGAGCCAGTCGGTGATCTGGCGGGCCATGGCTTCCTGGCCGGGTTTGGCGGGGGAGTCCGGGCTGGCCAGCCACTGTTCCCCGGCGTTCCGGACCAGTCCGATCGCGGCGTTCGGCCAGTAGCCGATCACGGCTTCCTTGCCTGCGACGGCGCGCAGCTGGTTCCGCATGGGCAGCGCGATCATCTCGCTGATCGCCGCGAAGAAATGACCCAGCGCGCCGGCCGCTGCGATCGCGCCGTTCTGGCTCTCGGCCTCGCCCGGCGCGTAGCGGGTGACGAAGGTGTAGACGTTCGGGCTGGTCTCGGCCATCTGCAGGTAGGCGGACACCATGGCGTAGAGCCCTTCGCGCGGGGTCTGAGCGCCCTGCGCGGCCTCCTGGATCCGCCGCTGCATCTGACTCAGGACCACTTCGCCCACGGCCTGCTGGAGGCCGGCCTTGTCGCCGAAGTAGCGGTAGAAGACGGATTTAGACGTCCCGGCCGCTGCAGCGATGTCCTCCATCGAGGCTTCGCTGCCCAGGGCATGGACTGCCCTTCGCGCGGACTTGATCAGCTCCCGGCGCCGTTCCTCGCGGTGGGATTGCCAGCGGGAGGCCCGGCCGTCGACGGGGGTCGCCGAAGCGTTGCCGGGGTTGCCGCGCGCAGCACTGATGCCGGCACTGACCGGTCCGGGGGGTTCCGCCTGCAGGATGTTCACGATACCCAGCGTATCAGGTACGCTGGGTATCAGTAATCCGCTTTGATCAAAGGAGAGAGCACATGCCTGAAAACGGAACATCCGCGACCGGACCGAAGGACACCACCGCGCGGGCCGCAGGATCAGCCGCAGCGCCGCAACTCCGCAAAGCCGTAGTGGTCGGCGGCAACCGCATCCCGTTCGCCCGCACCGGCGGCGCCTACACCAAGTCCTCCAACCAGGACATGCTGACCGCCGCGCTCGACGGACTGATTGCACGTTTCGGCCTGCAGGACGAGCGGATCGGCGAGGTTGCCGCCGGCGCCGTGCTCAAGCACTCCCGCGACTTCAACCTCACCCGCGAAGCGGTGCTCGGATCCGCGCTCTCCGCCGAAACCCCCGCGTACGACCTGCAGCAGGCCTGCGCCACCGGCCTCGAAACCGTCCTGGGGCTTGCCAACAAGATCAAGCTGGGCCAGATCGACTCCGCCATCGCCGGAGGCGTCGACTCCGCCTCCGACGCCCCCATCGCCGTGAGCGAGGGCCTGCGCGAAATCCTGCTCGACCTGAACCGCGCCAAGACCCTGCCGCAGCGGCTGCAGGTGCTGAGCCGGCTCCGGCCGAAGGACCTCGCCCCGGATGCCCCGAACACCGGGGAGCCCCGGACCGGCCTGTCCATGGGCGAGCACCAGGCGCTCACCACGGCGCAGTGGAAGATCACCCGCGAAGCCCAGGACGAGCTGGCCTACAACAGCCACCGAAACCTGGCCGCCGCCTACGACGCCGGCTTCTTCGACGAACTCCTGACCCCGTACCGCGGGCTCAGCAAGGACTCCAACCTGCGGCCCGACACCACGCTTGAAAAGCTCGCGGGCCTCAAGCCGGTCTTCGGCAAGAACCTGGGAGCAGAAGCGACCATGACGGCGGGCAACTCCACTCCGCTCACCGACGGCGCCTCCACCGTGCTGCTCGCCTCCGAGGATTGGGCCGACGCGCACGACCTGCCCAAGCTGGCCACCGTGCTCGACGGCGAGGCGGCCGCCGTCGACTTCGTCCACGGCAAGGATGGCCTGCTGATGGCTCCCGCGTTCGCCGTGCCGCGGCTGCTGGCCCGCCACGGCCTGGGCTTCGAGGACATTGACTTCTTCGAAATCCACGAGGCTTTCGCCGGCACCGTGCTGAGCACCCTCGCCGCGTGGGAGGACGAGGAGTTCTGCCGCACCCGGCTCGGCCTCGACGGCGCCCTCGGCAGCGTCGACCGCGCCAAGCTCAACGTCAACGGGTCCTCGCTCGCCGCCGGGCACCCGTTCGCCGCGACCGGCGGACGCATCGTCGCCTCGCTGGCGAAGATGCTGCATGCCAAGGGACAGGTCGACGGCCGCCCGGCACGCGGGCTCATCTCCATCTGCGCCGCCGGCGGCCAGGGCGTCGTCGCTATTCTCGAAGCACACTAGGGGGACCGGATGACTGACAAATACACCCAATTCGTGAACCGGGGACTGGGCAAGGACATCGCCAAGAAGCTCGGGCTGTCGCAGCCCGTGGTGCTCCGCCGCCACCGGCCGGGCCAGCCGCTGGTGCAGGGACCCGTCCTGGTCCAGGGAGCCGGCAGCGGGGCCGACGAACTCGCCGCCACGCTGTTGTCCTGGAATCTGGACGTCCGCCGCCACGCCGTGCCGCGCGAAAAACTCGGCGCGATCATCCTGGTGCTGGACGAGGCTGCGCGGCCCGAGGACCTTGAAAAGCCCGTGCTCAGCGCCGCGGCCTCACTCCGGGACCTCGCCGCGAACGCCCGCGTGGTGACCGTCTCCCGCGCCGCCGCCGGGACCACCGACCCGGCCACGGCGGCGGCCCGGCAGGGCGTCGATGGCCTGCTCCGCTCGCTCGCGAAGGAACTGCGCGCCGGCGCCACCGGCAACGGCATCCTGCTCGCCGACGGTGCACGGACCACGAGCCCCAGCGCCCTCGGGGCCCTCCGGTTCTTCCTCTCCGGCCGCTCCGCCTTCGTGGACGGCCAGTTCCTCACCGTCTCCTCCGAGGCCGGCCATCTGCCGGCCGACGCCGAGAAGCCGCTGGCGGGGAAGGTCGCGGTCGTGACCGGAGCCGCCCGCGGGATCGGCGCGGCCATCGCCCGCACGCTTTACCGCGACGGCGCCACGGTCGTCGTCGTCGACATCCCGGCCGCCGGGGACCACCTGGCGAAGGTCGCCAACGAGGTGCACGGGACCGCCCTGCAGCTGGACATCAGCCGGGAAGACGCGGGGCAGCGCATCATCGACCACGCCGTGGAGCGCCACGGCGGGCTGGACATCCTGATCCACAACGCCGGCATCACCCGGGACAAGCTGCTCGCCAACATGGACCAGGGCCGCTGGAGCTCGGTGATTGCCGTGAACATCGCCGCGCAGCTGAGGATCAACGAGGCGCTGCTGGCCTCCGAGCACTTCCGGAACTCGCCGCGGATCGTCTCCGTCGCCTCCACCAGCGGCATCGCCGGAAACCGCGGGCAGACCAACTACGCAGCGTCCAAGGGCGGCGTGATGGGCATGGTCCGTGCCACGGCGCCGCTGCTCGCGGCGCACGGCGGCTCCATCAACGCCGTCGCTCCCGGTTTCATCGAAACCGAGATGACGGACCGGATCCCGTTCGCCACCCGCGAGGTGGCCCGCCGGCTCAATTCGCTGCAGCAGGGCGGCCAGCCCGGGGACGTGGCGGAGGCGATCGCCTTCCTCGCCAGCGACGCCGCGGGCGGCATCTCCGGCGAAGTGCTGCGCGTCTGCGGGCAGAACCTGGTGGGCGCATGAGCGGTGCTCAGCCCGTCATCCTGGGCGAGATGCCGTCACTCTCCAAGCTGTACGTCAACGCTGCCGCCACCGCGGCGCGCCGGCGGGTGCTGGGAACGCACGCGGGCACGCAGCTGCCCGGCTGCAGCCATGAGGTGCGCGGCGTGACGGCCGGGGTCGCCAACCTGACGGCCTACCAGCACCTGATCGGGGAGACGGCCAGCGATGTGTTGCCGGCCGGATTCCTCCACGCCCTGGCGTTCCCGCTGTCCATGTCCGTGATGAACCGGGACGACTTTCCGTTGCCGTTGCTGGGGATGATCCACCTCACCAACAAGGTGGTCCAGAGCGCTCCGGTGCTTTTCTCCGAAGCCTTGGACATCCGGGCCTGGGCGGAAAACCTGCGCGGCCACCGGGCCGGCACCCAGCTGGATCTCGTGGCCGAGGTGCGCGGGGCCGGGGAGGACTTCGTCCGCTGGCGCGGCGTGTCCACCTACCTCGCGAAGGGCGTGTTCCTCCCGGGCATCGACAAGCCGTCCGCGGCCGCCGCGTCCGATGGCTTCCGGGCTCCGAATCCGACGGCGCTCTGGCAGCTCGGGGTGGACACCGGGCGGGCGTACGCCTCCGTTTCCGGTGACTTCAACCCGATCCACCTCAGCGTGCTCAGCGCCAAAGCCCTCGGCATGCGGCGCTCCATCGCCCACGGCATGTACCTCGCTTCCAGGGCGCTGGCCGACGTCGGCGCGGCCAAGGGCGACGCCTTCAGCTGGGACGTGGCGTTCGAGGCGCCGGTGTTCCTGCCGGCCCGGGTCGCGCTGGACATCAGCACGGTGCAGGGCGACGACGGCGCGTGGCTGCGCTCCGATTACGTGGCCTGGAGCCCGCATTCGGGGCGCAAGCACTTCAGCGGGTCGGTGGCGTCGCTGAAATAGCGTGCCACCGGACAACGACGGCGGCCGTCTCCGACTATTGCGGGGGCGGCCGCCGTCGTCGTGCAGGCGGGGACCGCGGCTGTGCCGTTCGGCTAGCTGGTGCCGGCGGAGGAGGCGTCCGGTTCCCGGTGTCCGTCGCCGGACTTCGCGTCGCTGGACTTGGGGGCGCCCGATTCAACGTTGCCCGATTTCGCTACTCGCAGCATCCGGTGCAGGCTCAGCAGGATCGACTCGACGGCGCTCGGGGCGCCGGCGGACTGGTCGTCGGCGGCGACTCGCGCGGTGAAGGCCTTGACCGCCGCGTCAGCCTCCTCGACGAGTTCGGCCTGACGCTGCGGTTCCTCCTCCTCCGCGGCGCGGAGCACGTCGCCCACCATGGTCATGGCTTCGGCGAGCGGCTCGGCATACCCGTCCGGGATCACGAACGGGGTGTCCTTGGCCCAGATGACGTCCGAGAGCACCTGGGTCACGTCCTGGATATGGAAGGTCAGTCGCTCCAGGTCACGCAGGTTGCGGTAGTCCTCCTCGACGTCCCGCGGGTGCAGCCGGCGCCGGGGATTGGCTTGGCGGCTCGCGTCCGCTTTCTGCACGGCGGCGCGCACGGAGCGGGCGCGCCCCGCGAGCGCCTCGGAGCGGCGGGACCAGTCCTCGTGTTCCGGCGGCCAGTTCTCACGGAGCGCCTTGCCCATATCCCAGAGCTGTTGGGCCAGGGCCAGCCGCAGCTCGGCCAGGCTGAGGGCTGCCGCCTTGAAGTGCAGCGGCGGGAAGACGAGCAGGTTCACCACGATGCCGACGCTGACGCCCACGCCCATCTGGAAGAGATAGCCGAACGAGAACTTGTCCGGGTTGTGGCCGCCGACCAGCAGCACCAGGAGGGCCGCCGTCGGGATCCAGTCGCTGCCCGAGCCGATCCGCGGCAGGCCGGCGAGGATGACGCCGAGTCCCATCACGATCGCCACCGTCAGCGGCGACGGGTTCCCGAGGCTGAAGAGCATGAAGGCGAGCCCGATTCCGATGGCCAGCCCCGCGAGGGTCTGGAAGCCCTGGCGCATGGAGCCCGAGACGTTCTCGTACATGGCAACGAGGGCGCCCAGCGGGGCGTAGTAGGGGTAGTCCGCCGCGGAGCCGGGCATGAACGGGGCGATGAAGAACGCGACGCCCGCCGCGATGGCCGCCTTGGTGGCCAGTTGCAGCCGGGGCCACAGCAGGGCGGCAGAGACGCTCCCGGCCACGGTGCGCGCCAGCCTCCGGGCCCAGGAGGGATGTGTGCCGCCGTCGTCGTGTTCTTTTTCATTTGCCATCCCGGCTCACCCTAGGGCCGCGGCGTTGGTGCTACAACTGGACGAACCCTTACGGGGACGTCAGTGGGTCGACGCGCAGGCCTTCCGCACCGCGGCCGAGAGCCGTTGGGCCCTTCCGTTGGTGCGTCCTTCCTCGCTGCGCCTGGGCACGTAGCCGAAACCGATTCCGTAGCCGGGATCGGCGAATCCCAGGGCCGCGTTGGCGCCCTCGTGGCCGAAAGCGAGGTGGCTGCCGAAGTCCCGGCCCGGGTGCGGCTTCATGAAGACCACACCGAAGGCGTTGTCCAGTCCGGATGAACGGTCAAGGCCCCACACCTGCTCCTTGGCCATCAGTCCGATGGTCCGGGGCGCCAGGAAACCCGGACCGCCGTCGACTCCGGTGATGGCCGCGGCATAGAGCCGGGCGAGTCCCTCCGCTGAGCCGATCCCTCCGGCGCTGCTCATGCCGCCCGCGCGGATGACGCGGTGGTTGGGCAGCTCCATGATGCTGCTCACCGGCGCGTTGCTGTTCAGTCCGGCCAGGCTGAGCGGGTCCAGCCAGGCGTCCGGGTCTTCGGTGTACAACACCTCGCGGAAGCGCTGTTCCTCCTCGGCGGGCAGGCCCAGGAAGAAATCGATGCCGAAGGGACGTCGGAGTCGCTCGTCAAAGAGTTCCTGCAACGGGGCTCCGGCGACCCTCCTGCACAGTTCCTCCATCAGGATGCCGATGGTCAGCGCGTGGTAGCCGAAGGTGCGTCCCGGGCGCCACAGCGGGGCGGCGGCGGCCAGACGGCGGGCGGCTTCCGGCGTCGGGAACTCCTCGAGCGCGAAGCCGCCGGCGATGCCCGGCAGGCCTGCCTGGTGCGAGAGTGCCTGGCGGACGGTGAGCAGGTCCTTGCCGTGCGCGGCGAACTCTGGCCAGTAGGACGCCACGGCGGCGTCCAGGTCCAGCAGCCCGTCCTGTACCAGCAGGGCGATGACGAAGGCTGCCGCTCCCTTGGAACACGAGTAGGTTCCTGTGATGTCGCCCGGGCCCAGCCCGGGGCCGCCGCTGATCTCCAGTACCTTGGCGCCGCCGCGGTACACCGCCAACTGCGCACTGTACCCAGGGTCCTGTGCCAGGAACGTGTCGAAGAGTTCACGGACGGCCGCAAACGCCGGGTCGGCGGTTCCGACGGAAAGCTGCGGGCCGGCCGCCGGTTCTGAGGGTAGCGGGGTGGAAAGTTCCATTGCCCCACCCTAGCGCCGCCGTCTGCGCCGCCCGCCGCGGCCAGTGCTTAGCCGGCGCCGTGTCCGGCGGCAACCTCTTCGCCGGCCCGGACGGGACCGGGCGGCGTGCCGTTGCCGAAGGGGCGGCCGCCGAGGGCCTCCCGGCCGTGCGCCGAGAGCCAGTTGCCCAGCTCCGGCCCCTTCGGGACGATCCCGGTGGGATTGATGTCCTCGTGGACGATGTAATAGTGCTGCTTGATCTGCACGAAGTCCGTCGTGTCACCGAAGCCGGGGGTCTGGAACAGGTCCCGGGCATAGGCCCACAGCGCCGGCATTTCGCTGAGCTTCTGGCGGTTGCACTTGAAGTGCCCGTGGTAGACGGCGTCGAAGCGTGCCAGCGTGGTGAACAGCCGGACGTCCGCCTCGGTGATCGTGTCGCCCACCAGGTAGCGCTGCCCGGTGAGCCGTTCCTCCAGCCAGTCCAGCGCCGTCCAAAGCCGGTCGTAGGCCGCATCGTACGCGTCCTGGGAGCCGGCAAAGCCGCAGCGGTAGACGCCGTTGTTGACCTCCGTGAAGACACGCTTGTTGACGGCGTCGATCTCCTCCCGGAGGGCTTCGGGGTAAAGATCCGGGGCGCCGTCGCGGTGGAACTCGGTCCACTCGGTGGAGAAGTCCAGGGTGATCTGCGGGAAGTTGTTGGTGACCACTGCGCCGCTGGGCACATCGACGATCGCCGGCACCGTGATGCCGCGGGGATAATCCGGGAAACGGCGGAAGTAGGCCTCCTGGATCCGCTCAATTCCCAGGACGGGATCCTTGCCACCGGGATCCAGATCGAAGGTCCAGGAGCGGGCGTCATGGGTGGGGCCGGGCTGGCCGAGTGAGATCACGTCTTCCAGGCCCAGGAGCCGCCGCACGATCACGGTACGGTTCGCCCAGGGGCAGGCGCGGGCCGCGACCAGCCGGTAACGGCCGGGTTCGACAGGCCAGCCGGGCTCCCCGTTGGACCCGGGCGCGCCGTCGCGGGTGATCCGGTCCTCGATGTAGTTGGTGTCCCGGTTGAACTCCGCACCGCCGGTGACATAGGCGCCCCGCGTGCTGAAGGCCTGGTCCATGTTCGTGGTTGTCTCACTCATGCTCCCAGCCTATGCGCAGCACGCCAGCCAGACGCACCAGCCCGACGCAACAGACAAGTCAGCCCAGCCGGGCAGCCTGGGCGGCGAGGCCGAACAGACCGGCGACGACCGGCGCCATCGGTTGCCACGCCACCCACCAGGCCGCCGCCACCACCACGGCGAACAGCCCGATCCAGACAAACGCCGGCAAGGGCGTGGAGCGGGCCAGCAGGTACGCGTCCGACGTCGAGATCCGGTTCCGGTGCCGCGAATGCACCGCCACCAGCTTGCCCAGGTCCCGGACGGCAGCCACCAGCAGTGCCAGGCCCAGACCGATCATCACGTGGCCAATAAACACCGCCGGGACAAAGAGGACCAGCAGCACGGCGGCGAGCACCGCCGCGGCCGTGATCAGTACACCGACGCCGTTGCGCAGGAAGAGGAAGGAAAGCAGCAACACCAGGGTGCCGACCGACATCGCCGCCGGCCCCCAGCCGTTGAAACCGGACCAGACCATCGCTGCGCCGACGACGGCGGGGACCGGGTAGCCCCAGAACGTCGACCAGGCGGCGGCCAAGGGCCTGCGGCTGTAGCTCGTGGTCGTGCCGGAATGGTCCAGGCTCAGCCGGATGCCGCCAAGCCGCTGGCCGGTCATGATGGCGGCGAAGGCATGGCCCAGCTCATGCGTCACGGTGGCGAGCAGGCCAAAGTACCGCCAGCTGGCGCGCGGCAGGGACAGCGCAACGGCGACGGCGACCACCAGCAGGAGCTCGGTTCCGGTCACTACCGGTGCGGGCGCGTGGCTGAACCCGCCCACAATGCGTTGCCACCACGTGCCGGCCAGGTCATCGGTGGCGAGGGCAGCTGACTCAATGCTCATAGGGGACTGATCGCCTTCGCTGTTATGCGTTCGCTGTTATGCCTTCGCTGTCATGCCGTACCGGCGGAGTGCCGGATGCAGTAGGGCGTCCACGGCCTGGCCTCCAGCCGGCCCTCGGCAATCGGGCCGCCGCAGACTTCGCAGATGCCGTAACTTCCGGCGTCGATCCGGGCCAGGGCAGCTTCGATCTGCGCGAGCCCGGCCCTGCTTTGTTCCAGCAGCGCGGATGCCTGGGAAAGTTCGAAGGCGATCGTCGCCCCCTCCGGATCGTGTTCGTCATCGACGTTGGAATCCTGCCGGGCGGCATTCACCGACGTGATGTCCCTGCGGAGGGCGGGCAGCAGGGCAAGCTTCCGCTCGCGCTCCTGGCTGAGGAGGATCCGGAACCGTTCGACGTCGACCATAGGGTGCAAGGCTAGCGCGGCCGGCTGTGAAGCGTCGAAACCGCCCGAAACGCCTCCCCGGGGGCGACCGGCAGTTGCAGACGGCATGCGGGGCCGAAAGGCCTGTTCGCGGGAACCGGGCCGGCCGTACAGTTGGATCAGATTCAGCGGGACCCGGGTTCCGCCCAGCCAGGGAGATGCCATGGACACGCCGGTTCCCAAGAACGCCGAGGAAGAAGCCGGTGCGCTCGCAGCCGTGGAGACACACCATGCGGGGATGCTCAAACGGCTTGAGGCGCTGATTGCCGCCCTGACCCATGCGGTGAAGGCCCGCGACACTGGAGCGGAGCACGAGGCCCACGAGGTGCTGGTCGAATGGTGCGAGACCGAACTCGTCCCGCACGCGCTCGCCGAGGAGGGCCCTCTGTACGGCGGACCAGGGGCTATGCCGGAGGGCCGGCTGCTCGTGGCCGGGATGCTCGCCGAACACAAGGCGATCGTCGGCCTCGTAGAGCGGCTGCGCGGCTCAGAGGGAGTCGACGCGGCCGTCGCCGCCGGCGCGATCGGACAGGTCTTCGCCCTGCACCTGGAGAAGGAAAACCGGCTGCTTATGCCGTTCATTGTCGAGTCGCCCGGTCTCAGCCTCGCCAACTCCGTCGCCGGCCTGCAGGAGCTGGTGGGAGAAGCCCACATCCACGCGGCCCTCGGCACCGAGCCGCCGGCGCCCCCGGCCAATGGCTGACGCGCCCGTGAGGGACAGCACGGACCCGGCCGACGACCACCCGGCAACGGCAGACGACCCCGACGTGCTGCTGCGCGAACTGGCCGCGGCCCACGGGGTGGGGACCTCCTATTGGGGCTGGGACGGGGTGGAGCGCTCCGTCGCCGCGGACACCCTTCGCCAGGTCCTCACCGCCCTGGGCGTTGCCTCCGCCGGTCCGGGGGAGATCAGACGCTCGTTGGAAGCAGCGGAACTGGCCCCCTGGCGCCGGTTCCTGCCGCCGGTCGTTGTGGCGCGGGAGGGAGCGGCGGCATCCTTTGATGTCCACGTCCCGCACGGCGGCGAGGTCGATGTCCGGATCGTCGCCGAGGACGGCGTCCGGCACGAGGTCCGGCAGCTGGAGAACTGGGAGGAGCCTAAAGAGGTCGACGGCGTCCCGACCGGGCGCGCGAGCTTCGCCATCCCGGAGGGGCTGGCCATCGGCTGGCACACCATCCTGGCGGACACGGCCGGCACCGCGGCGGAGTGCCCGCTCGTGGTGACTCCGGGACGGCTGCGCACCTCCGCAGCCCTGGCGGGACGCCGCAGCTGGGGACTCACGGCCCAGTTCTACTCTGTGCGCTCCGCGCGTTCCTGGGGGATCGGCGACTTCGCGGACCTGGCCGACCTGGCCGCCGTCGCGGGAGCGGAAGGGGCGGGGTTCGTCCTGGTCAACCCCCTGCACGCCGCGGAGCCCCGGCCGCCGGTGGAGGACTCGCCGTACCTGCCGGCCACCCGGCGCTTCTTCAACCCGCTGTACATCCGGGTGGAGGAGATTCCTGAATACGCCTACCTGGAGCCCGGCGCGCTGGCCGAGGCGGACAGCCTCGCGACCCGCTTGCGGGCCGCCAACCGGGAGGCGTCGCTGCTGGACCGCAACTCCAGCTACGAGGCAAAGCTGGCGGTGCTTGAGCGGATCTTCCGCGTCCGCCGGGGTCCGTCCCGTTCACGCCGGTTCAGCGACTTCTGCCGGGACCAGGGCCCGGGGCTCGACGACTTCGCCCTGTGGTGCGCGCTGGCCGAGACCCTCGAGCCCTCGGCCCCCGAGTGGGCCGACGCCGCGGCCTCCCCGGACACCGGGTACTGCGCAGCCCAACGGACGGCGCTCGCGGACCGGATCGAATTCCACCGCTGGCTGCAGTGGATTTGCGACCAGCAACTGGAATCGGCGCAGGACGCCGCGCGGCGGGCTGGCATGGACATCGGCGTCGTGCATGATCTTGCGGTCGGGGTGAAGCTCGGCGGCGCCGACGCCTGGACCCTGTCCGGCGTCCTCGCGCAGGGCGTGACGGTCGGCGCGCCGCCGGACATGTTCAACCAGCAGGGCCAGAACTGGACCCAGCCGCCGTGGCACCCGGGGCGGCTCGCCGAGTCCGGCTACGCCCCCTACCGGGACATGCTGCGGACCGTGCTGCGCCACGCCGGCGGAATCCGGGTTGACCACGTCCTGGGCCTGTTCCGCCTCTGGTGGATCCCAGAAGGCGCCGGGCCGGGCGGGGGCACGTACGTGTATTACGACCACGAAGCGCTGATCGGCATCCTGGCCCTCGAAGCCCAACGCGCGGGGGCAGTCGTGATCGGCGAGGACCTCGGCGTCTTCGAACCCTGGGTCCGGGACTACCTGGGCGAGCGGGGCATCCTCGGCACCTCGATCCTGTGGTTCGAGCACGACGGCGAGGGGCCGCTGGCGCCGGAACGCTACCGGCAGCAGTGCCTCACGAGTGTCAACACGCACGACCTGCCTCCCACCGCAGGCTACCTGGCCGGCGCGCACGTGACGCTCCGCGAGTCGCTCGGGCTGCTGCGGCGCCCGGTCGCGGAAGAACGCGCCGCCGACGCCGCGGAGCAGGAAGCCGTGCTGGCGCTGGTGCGGGAGCGCGGTCTGCTGCCGGCGGCGGGGGAGGCCGGGGAGCAGGCCACGGTGGAGGCGCTGTACGCGTTCACCGCCCTCACGCCGTCGTCGTTGCTCGGTGTGGCGCTCGTCGACGCCGTGGGGGAGACCCGCACGCAGAACCAGCCGGGCACCAGCACGGAGTACCCCAACTGGCGCATACCACTGGCCGGGCCGGACGGCGTCGTCCTGATCGAGGAACTGCCCCAGGACGCACGGTTCCGTTCGCTCCTCGGCACGGTCCAGCAGGCCCTCCACCCCGGCGGACCAGTCGTACCTGGCCGGCGGCCGGCAGCCGGCTAAAACGGCTGCGGACAGGCTGCCGGACAGCCGCTGCCAGCGTGTCCTTGCGGGCTGCGGCATCGGGGTGATAATTTCTCTTGCCGCCGAAAATTTGCGGACAAATACGGCTTCCGCCAACCCACTCCCCGACGCTTCACCGCGCACCAGAAAGGCCGCAATGGCGCTGCTCCTTCCCGACACCCTGCCGACCCTTCAGACGGCCACCGGCAGGTTTGTCCTGGCACCATTCACACCGCTCGACGTCGAGCCACTGGCGCGCCTTCTGGCCCGCGACGAGATCTGGTCCCAAGGCTTTAGTGACAGTGAAGCCCGGCCCGCCGGTGAAGCCGAGTTGTCGGCGTTCGTGGACCGCCGTTTCGCGGGGCTGCAGGTCTTTTCGGTGTACCAGAAACTCCCGCTGGGACAGTCCCGCTTCGTCGGAACCACCGGCATCACCGAACACGACGAGTGGACGGAGCGCGTGAAAATCGGCCGGACCGTGCTGGACCCGGACCTCTGGGGCGCGAAGGTGAACCACGAAGTGAAGATCACCCTGCTCGACTGGTTGTTCTCCTGCGGGGCCGGACGGATCGAATGCGACGTGGACAGCCGCAACCAGCGGTCACTGGCCTCCCTGGCCCGGTTCGGCTTCACAGCCGAGGGCACCCGCCGCCGGTCCTCCCGCAACGTCGACGGCGTCTGGCGCGACTTCGTCATCCTGTCGCTGCTGACCGAGGAGTGGCCGGAACTGCGTCCCCGCGCGCTGGCCTCCCTGTCCGGGCAGACGCCCGCCGGGTTGCTCGCCGTCTAGGGGGCTTCGCGTCCCGTTCCGCGTCACTGAGCGTTAGACCGACTTTCGGTCAGCCAACGACGGACGTGACAGCGGACGAAAGAGGACTTCGGCGGGTGCCTGCCCCGGCCACCGGGGAAGGCATTCTGAGAGACTGACCCTCGTGAACACTCTCGATGCCGATACCTCGACGATGTGGCCGGCCGTTGAAATGGCGTGGCCGGACCTCCCGTGGGAGGAAGCCGCCTTCAGGCACGGAGCCTTCCATCATGTCGCGGTCCTCGGCACTTCTGCCGTGGTGCGTGTAGCAAGCGGCTCCGAACACTCCCGCCGAACGCGGAGCGAGCATCAGAACCTCAAGGTACTGGCGGCCGTGTATCTTCCTTTTCCTATCCCCGTTGCTTTGTCTGAACCGCGCTCCGGGCCAACGTGGTCTGCCCAGCTCACCAGCTACGTCCCGGGGGGCCATCGAACCGGCCTCTCCTGGGCAGAAGCCCGGGGGCCTTTGGACGTGGTCCTCGCCGGCTTCCGGGTAGCGGACCAACCTCCGGGTGCGCTGCGTCCCGTCAGGCAATCGTGCGGAGGCAAGCAATGGCCGGGCGTCGTGGACCGGATAGTCCACCCTCTGGACAGGGCTACAAGGAACGCAGCCGGACAGGTTGTCGCGAACGTGTTGGACGCAGAGTCCGCGGCCGGAACAGCCCTAGTGCACGGAGACTTCGGCCTGCACAACATCATGTGGACAGGCAACCAGCTGTCCGGCGTCGTGGACCTCGACAATGCCTGCATCGGTGACCCGGCAATCGACCTGGCACCCCTCATCGGAGCTTTCGGCTCCAGCAGGGTCGCTGATTTGGCGGACAAGGAGACGATCGCAAGGGCAAGAGCCCACCGGGCATCACTGCCCCTGCAAGTGGCTGCTGCCGCAGAACTGGTGAACGACACCAAGCTTAGAGACTTCGCACTGGAGAATTTCCAGGCACGGCTTCAGGCTGGCACACTCGGGGATCCGAACGAGGGCTGATGACGCAACCGGCCGCCCCGCGAAGTGGTGGCAGGCTGGCCGGAGCCGGTGCGCCCAGGAAAACGAAAATGCCCCGGACTCCATGATGGATTCCAGGGCATTTCCTGTTGTGCGCGGAGGGGGACTTGAACCCCCACCCCCTTTCGAGGACTAGCACCTCAAGCTAGCGCGTCTGCCATTCCGCCACCCGCGCAGGTGGTATTTCCGGGAACAATTTCGCCTTTCAGCGTTTTGCTTTTCTCGGAAGCAGCGAGAAAGACTCTAGCACGAAGATTCCGGAAACAAATAATCGGGGCCAATGGGTAGGCTGAAGCCAGCACTGAACCACTGCCACGAGGAGCGATATGACTGACGTTCGGCCCGAAGATGAGGTTGTCCGGATCTGCCAGGAACTGATCCGGATTGACACGTCCAATTACGGTGATGGTTCCGGACCAGGGGAGCGGGCCGCCGCGGAGTACACCGCCGGTCTCATCACTGAGGTCGGGCTGGACGCCGAGATCTTCGAGTCCGCGCCGGGCCGTGCCAGTGTGGTCACCAGGTTGGCAGGCGAGGATCCGTCGGCCAGCGCGCTGGTGGTGCACGGCCACCTTGACGTCGTTCCCGCGCTGCGCGAGCAGTGGTCCGTGGACCCGTTCGGGGCCGAGCTCAAGGATGGCCTGATCTGGGGCCGCGGCGCCGTGGACATGAAGGACATGGACGCCATGATCCTTTCCGTGCTGCGGGATTTCGCCCGCACCGGCCGTAAACCCAAGCGCGACCTGATCTTCGCGTTCTTTGCCGACGAGGAGGCGGGCGGCAAGTACGGCGCAGGCTACGCCGTCGAACACCGGCCCGAACTGTTCGAGGGCGCCACAGAGGCGATCTCCGAAGTTGGCGGGTTCTCGGCCACCATCGGCGGCCGGCGCACCTACCTGCTGCAGACCGCGGAAAAGGGCCTCTCCTGGCTGCGGCTGGTGGCCCACGGCCGCGCAGGCCACGGCTCCCAGATCAACACCGACAACGCGGTGACCCGGCTCGCCAGCGCCGTTTCGCGGATCGGCGAATACCGGTGGCCGGTGGAGCTGACGCCCACCACCCGGCAGTTCCTCGACGGCGTGACGGAACTCACCGGCGTCGAATTCGACCCCGACGACCCGGACAAGATCCTCAAGGAGCTCGGCACCGTGGCCCGCTTTGTCGGCGCCACCCTGCAGAACACCACCAACCCCACCCTGCTCAAGGGCGGCTACAAGCACAATGTCATCCCGGAATCGGCCGAAGCCCTGGTGGACTGCCGGACGCTGCCCGGCCAGCAGGAACAGGTCCTCGAGATCGTCCGCGAACTGGCGGGCACCGGCGTGGACGTCAGCTACGTCCACCAGGACGTCTCGCTTGAAGTCCCGTTCGCCGGCAACCTGGTGGACTCCATGATCGACGCGCTGCACTCCGAGGATCCCGGCGCGAAGGTCCTCCCGTACACGCTCTCCGGCGGCACTGACAACAAGGCCCTGAGCCGGCTCGGCATCACCGGGTACGGCTTCGCGCCGCTCATGCTCCCGGACGAGCTGGACTTCACCGGCATGTTCCACGGTGTGGACGAGCGGGTTCCGGCAGACTCGCTGAAGTTCGGCTCCCGCGTACTGAACACCCTCCTGAGCAACTACTGAGCGGCACCTACGAGGAATGGCCCCCACAGACATGACGCCCGAAGACATCCTGCCCGACGCAATGCTGGAGCGGATCCGCGCCCGCGCGGCCGGCTACGACCGGGACAATGCGTTCTTCACTGAGGACCTGCGCGACCTCGCCGCAGCGGGTTACCTGAAGATTTTCGTCCCGGTGTCCGACGGCGGTCTGGGCCTGGGGCTCGCCGGGGCAGCGCAGCTGCAGCGGCGGCTGGCCACGGCTGCCCCGGCGACCGCACTGGCGATCAATATGCACCTGGTGTGGACCGGCGTCGCGCACGTCCTGGCCGCACGGGGCGACTCCTCGCTGGACTTCGTCCTGCAGGAGGCGGCGGAGGGCGAGATCTTCGCGTTCGGCAATTCCGAGGCGGGCAACGATTCCGTGCTCTTCGACTCGACGACCGAGGCGACGCCGCTGCCGGACGGAAGCTACGGCTTCACCGGCCGGAAGATCTTCACCAGCCTCTCGCCGGCCTGGACCCGGCTGGGGATCTTCGGCAAGGACGCTTCGGCGCGCGGCGGCGAGGGCGAACTGGTGCACGGCTTCATCGACCGAGAGACCCCCGGCTATGAAATCCTGCCCGACTGGGACACCCTTGGAATGCGGGCCAGCCAGTCCAACACCACGGTGCTGGAGGGCGCCGTGGTGCCGCCGGAGCGGGTCTTCCGCAAGCTCCCCGTCGGCCCGAACGCAGATCCATTGATCTTCGCCATTTTCGCCTGCTTCGAGACACTCCTGGCGGCGGTCTACACGGGGATCGGGGAGCGGGCGCTTCAGCTCGGCGTCGAGGCGGTCAAACGCCGCACCTCGTTCAAGAACGGGGGCCGCAGCTACGCCCAGGATCCCGACATCCGTTGGAAGGTCGCGGACGCGGCGATGGCGATGGACGCGCTCTACCCGCAACTCGCCACCGTGGCGTCCGACGTCGATGCCCTCGCGGACCATGGCAACCAGTGGTTTCCGAAGCTCGTCGGGGTTAAGGTGCGCGCCACCGAAACCGCGCGCACCGTGGTGGATCTGGCGATCAGGGTTTCCGGCGGCTCGAGCTATTTCCGTGGCTCCGAGCTCGAACGGCTCTACCGGGACGTGCTGGCCGGAATGTTCCATCCGTCCGACGACGAATCCGCGCACAATACCGTGGCCAACGCCTGGCTTGGCCCGCTGGAGTCCTAGACGGTCCGCTGGACTTGGATGACCTTCCGACGCAGCCAGAAGCGGCGTCCGCCGCCGACATAAAGGACGCTGCGCTCGAGTTCCCATTTACCGTACTCGGAGTGTGCGGCGAGGATGCGGCGCGCCTCGGGCAGCGAATCCTCAGGGCTGACCGTCAGCACGAGGTACTCGTACTGACGGGCGTAGTCCCGCTCCCGACGGACCGAGCTGCTCAGAAAATGTTCCTTCATTGCTCTCCATTTTCGTCTTTTTCGGGCTAACGTGAAGTCATGAGCATCGATCCGCGTGTCGCGCTTCAGTCCCTAACCGCCGCCCTCGAAGAACACCTGGCCGCCGCCGCAGCGCGGCGGGGAGACGGGGATCCAGCGGTCGAAGCGGCCTTCTTCGCCGTCGCCGATGCTTTTGAAGTCTACGACGACTCCCTCTATGAAGCGTATGGCGAAGTGACGCCGCTTGAGGTCATCGACGAAGAAGATGACGAGGACGAAAGCGAAGACGTCGACGACGAGGAAGATCTCGAACTCCTGCAGGACAACTAGCACTTAAGCCACGGCCAGAGATTTCGTCAAGCTCGTGTGGAAGCTCGGCTTCTTCGCCCGGGCGGGCACACCGGGCATGGTTGGTGGGATTCGACCAAAGGCAAGTCCGGCGTAGGCGGACACATCCGAAAAGCTAGCGCGGATCAGGCCGGGTTGGAGACATCCTCAAGCGCCGCGGCAATCTCCGGCGGCAACGGCGTCAGCACCGCATCCATGATTTCCTTCAACTGGACCAACGTCCGGGCACCTACCAGCGCGGTGGCCACGCCGTGCTGGGAGAGCACCCAGCTCAGGGACACGTCCAGCGCGGTCCGGCCCAGACCCCTGGCCGCCATCGCCACCGCCTCCACGACGCTGGAGGCGGTCCCTTCAAGATAGGGCGCCACGTAGCCGGCCAGCTTTTGGTGCGCGGCCCGCGAATCGGAGGGAATATGACCGCGGTACTTGCCGGTCAGCACCCCGCGTCCCAGCGGGCCCCACGCCATCAGGCCGAGCCCGGCGTCTTCGATGGCCGGGATCAGCTCGTCTTCGGGCTTGCGCTGCAGCAGGGAGTATTCGGCCTGGCAAGCAACCAGCGGGAAGTCAGCCACCGCGGCGGCCTTGGCGGTCTGCCAGCCGTTGAAGTTGGAGACACCGGCGTAGCGTGCCCGGCCGGAGCGGACGGCGAATTCCAAGGCGGAAAGCGTTTCCTCCAACGGAACGTTCGGATCCCAGGCCTGGGCGAACCAGATATCCACATAGTCGGTGCCGAGCCGGGCCAAGCTCGCGTCAAGCCCGGACAGCATGCCGTTACGGGAGGTGTCCACGCTGCGCCGGCCGCCCGACGTCGTCAACCCGGCTTTGGTGGAGATCACCACTTCGGAGCGGGCCACGACGTCGCCCAGCATGCCGCCAAGCAGGACCTCGGCCCCGCCGCCGGCGTAGGACGCGGCCGTGTCGATCAGCGTGCCGCCGCCGTCGACGAAAGCACGAAGCAGTCCGGCGGCATCCTGTTCATCGGTCTCACCGGCCCACGACATGGTGCCAAGAGAAAGGGACGAGACACGCAACCCACTGTTGCCGACATAACGCTGCTGCATGCCTGCAAGCTTACGATGCTTCGGAACCTCCATAACGTAGGGTCTATAAACGTGAACTGGTTAGAAGCGGCCTTTCTGGGCCTTGTGCAGGGACTGACAGAATTCCTCCCGATTTCCTCGAGCGCCCATCTGCGGATCGTGGGGGCGTTCCTGCCCAACGCCGCGGACCCCGGCGCCGCTTTCACCGCCATCACCCAGCTGGGTACCGAGACGGCGGTGATCGTCTACTTCTGGCGGGACATTGTGCGGATCGTCAAGGCCTGGTTCGGCTCGCTGACCGGCAAGGTGTCACGGCAGGATCCGGACGCGCGGATGGGCTGGCTTGTGATTCTGGGCAGCCTGCCGATCATCGTCCTGGGCCTGCTCTTCCAGGACCAGATCGAATCGGTGCTCCGTAGCCTGTGGATCGTCGCCACCACCCTGATCGTCTTCGGCATGATCCTCGCCGTGGCGGACGCCGTTGGCCGCCAGGAACGTGACCTCACCAAACTCAGCTACAAGCACGGCATCTTCTACGGCCTCGCCCAGGCGATGGCGCTGATCCCCGGGGTGTCACGCTCCGGCGGCACGATCACGGCCGGCCTGCTCATGGGGTACACCCGTGAGGCCGCCGCCCGCTACTCCTTCCTGCTCGCAATCCCCGCCGTCTTCGGCAGCGGCCTCTACCAGCTGTACAAGGTGGTCTCGAAGGACGGCATCACCGGCCCCTACGGCCTGCCCGAGACCGCCCTCGCCACCGCGATCGCCTTCGTGGTGGGCTACGTCATCATCGGCTGGTTCCTCAGGTACGTCTCCACCCGCAGCTACCGGCTCTTCGTCTGGTACCGCATCTTCCTGGGCCTCGCGCTGTATCTGTTGCTCGGTTTCAATGTCATCAGCGCCTAGCACTAGGCTTGGGGTGTGAAATCCTGGATCTCCCGCCCTGTTCCCCAGCTGCCGGGCAGCATGCCCGCGCTGCGTCTTTTCGATACCGCCAAGGGCGGCCTCGTCACCCTTGAAGCGACGGGGGAGCAGTCCATGTACGTCTGCGGGATCACCCCCTATGACGCCACCCACATGGGCCACGCGGCGAGCTATGTCGCCTTTGACCTGCTCAACCGGGCGTGGCGCGACGGCCGTCAGCAGGTCGCGTACGTCCAGAACGTGACCGACGTCGACGACCCCCTGCTGGAGCGCGCGACGGCCACCGGGGTGGACTGGCGGGAACTCGCCGCCAGCCAAATCGAGCTGTTCCAGACCGACATGGAAGCCCTGAACGTGCTGGCGCCGGACAACTACGTGGGCGCCGTCGAAGCCATCCCGCTGATCGTCCCGGCAATCGAGTCGCTCGTGCAGCGCGGACTGGCCTACCGGGTGTCCGGCACCGCCGGCGAGCCCGACGGCGACGTCTACTACGACGTCGAGGCGGCCGGAAAGCACTCGGCCGAGGCGCACGACGCGTGGACGCTGGGATCCATCTCCGGCCTGTCCGACGCCGAGATGCTGGAACTCTTCGCCGAGCGCGGCGGCGACCCCGGCCGCGCCGGGAAACGCCAGGCGCTGGATCCGCTGCTCTGGCGCGTGGCCCGCGACGGCGAACCCAGCTGGCCCGGCGGCGAGCTGGGGGAGGGGCGTCCCGGCTGGCACATCGAATGTACTGTCATCGCGCAGCGATACCTGCCCGCTCCGTTCACCGTCCAGGGCGGCGGGTCCGACCTGGTCTTCCCGCACCACGAAATGGGAGCCGGCCACGCCTACTCCCTGACCGGGGTGCCGCTGGCCAAGCACTTCGCCCACGCCGGCATGGTGGGGCTCGACGGCGAGAAGATGAGCAAGTCCAAGGGCAACCTCGTGCTCGTCTCCAAGCTGCGCGCCGCCGGCGAAGACCCTGCCGCGATCCGGCTGGCGATCCTCGCCCACCACTACCGCAGCGACTGGTCCTGGACCGATGAGGGCTTCGCCGAGGCCAAGGACCGGCTCCGGACCTGGCGTGCCGCCGTCGAACTCGCACCGGCGGGTTCTGCCGGTCCTGTCCTCGCAGAGATGCGGGCCGCGCTCTCGGACGACCTCAACGCCCCGCGTGCCCTCTCGACCATGGACGCGTGGGCCGCTGCGGCGCTGGCGGCCGGAGCTGGTACCGGTTCCGCCGCTGACGCGGCACTGGTGGGCGACGCCGTCGACGCGCTGCTCGGCGTCGAACTCTAAAGCGCCGGCCCTAGGGCCTCAGGCTCTAGGGCTTGTCCTTGCCGCGGCGCTTGAGGTATCGCTCGAATTCCCGCGCGATCGATTCGCCGCTGGCCTCGGGCAAGTCTGCGGTGTCTTTCGCTTCCTCCAACTGGCGGACGTAGGCGGCGATCTCCGGGTCCTCAGTTGCGAGCTCGTCCACGCCGCGTTCCCACGCGTCCGAGTCCTCCACCAGCTCCTGCGTGTCCAGCGGGACCTGCAGCAGTTCCTCGATCCGGTGCAGCAGGGCCAGCTGGGCCTTCGGCGAGGGCGCCTGCGCCACATAGTGCGGCACGGCCGCCCAGAGCGAGACGGTGGGAAGCCCGGCCAGCAGGGCCACCTCGGCGAGCACCCCGACGATCCCTACCGGACCTTCGTACTGGGATGCCTCAAGGTCCATCCGCTCCCGCAGTGCCGCATCGTCGGTTGAGGCGCTGACCGGGATGGGGCGGCTGTGCGGCACGTCCGCGAGCAGGGCCCCGACCAGGATCACGTAGTCCACCTTCAGCGCCTCGGCGTGCACCAACAGCTCAGCCGTGTAAGCGCGCCATTTGTAGGACGGCTCGGTGCCCTGGACAAAGATGACGTCCACGTTGGAGTCCGGGACGCTGGCTTTAAAGATCCGGGTGGCAGGCCACTTGATCTTCCGTTCGCCGGACGCCGTGCGCCGGATGGTGGGGCGGGTGAACTGAAAGTCGTAATACTCGTCGGCATCGATCGAGCCCACCTTTTTGCCGCCCCAGAGTTTGTTGAGGTAGCGCAGCGCATCGCTCGCCGCTTCACCGGCATCATTCCAGCCTTCGAAGGCTGCAAGCATCACGGTGACACGCTGGCCCTCGGGCACGGGCTGCAGCAGCCGCTCCGGCTCGGGCGTGACGCCAGTTTCCGTGGTGTCTGGCTCGAAGCTATTCATGTGTTCACCCTACGTCCAAGTCGCGGGCGCGCGCATGAAGGAAAACGCCCCGGGTGCCCTGAAATTCGCCATCGGCGTAGCCGTGGGCACCCCGCAGGGCCCGCACCGTAGACTGGAGGGCATGCGATCCCCAGCCTCCCAGCCCCTGCTCAAAGCCGCTTTATGGGACATGGACGGCACGATCGTGGACACCGAACGGTACTGGATTGAAGCCGAACACGCCCTGGTGGCCGCCCACGGCGGACAGTGGTCGCACGAGAAGGCCATGCAGCTCGTAGGCCAGTCGCTGGTCTACTCGGCCGGCATCCTGCAGGAAGCCGGCGTGGCGCTGGAAGTGCGCGAAATCATCGACACCCTCACCGGGCATGTCGTCAGCCTGGTCCGGGAGTCCGTGCCGTGGCGCCCCGGCGCACGCGAACTGCTGGACGAACTGCACACGGCGGGCGTCCGCTGCGCCCTCGTCACCATGTCCGAGGCGCCCCTTGCCCGCGAAATCGTGGCCAGCCTGCCCAAACCCTATTTCGAGTTCCTGGTCACCGGGGACACCGTCACGCAGGGCAAGCCGCATCCCGAGGCGTACCTGACAGCCGTGGAACTCCTGCAGCAGCACGACCCCGAGCTGGACCACCGGCACTGCGTGGCCCTCGAAGACTCGGCGCCGGGGGTTGCGGCGGCCGTGGCTTCCGGCGTCGTCACGGTGGCGATTCCGCACATCGTCCCGCTCCCGCACGATCCGCGGCGCGCGACCTGGGACACCCTCGCCGGACGCACGGTCGCCGACCTGGAGGAGTTGCTCGGCCTCCGGCACGAATTTACCGGGGCGGGTCTGCGGCTGTCCGCCGGCGAACTGGAGAACGCCGGGCTGGAAAACGCGGCAAGCGGAGGCCGTCGCCTTGACTGAGCCGTTGCCGCAGAAGCCACCGGAGACCGAGGACCGCCCCTTTTCGCTCCGCGGCGGAATCCCGCTTGGCCGGATCGCCGGCATTCCCTTGGTGCTGGCCTACTCGTGGTTCGCCATCGCCGCATTCACCGTCATCGCCTACGGACCCGTGCTCGAGCACAACGACCCCCGCCTGGGCGTTACCGCCTACCTGGTGGCGTTCGCCTACTCGGTGCTGCTGCTGATCTCGGTGCTCGTCCACGAACTGGCCCACGCGCTCACCGCCAGGCTCTACCACTGGCCCACCCGCAAAATCGTCCTCAACCTCTGGGGCGGCCACACCCAGTTCGAAGAGTTCACCGCCTCGCCGGGCAGATCCGTGCTGGTTGCCTTGGCCGGACCAGCCGCGAACCTGGTCCTCGCCGCCGGCGGCTGGCTGGTGCTCTCCGGCGGGCAATTGGACGGTGTCGCGGACACCCTGGCGAACATCTTCGTCTGGGCCAACCTGCTGATCGGCATCTTCAATGTGCTGCCCGGGCTGCCGCTGGACGGCGGCCGGCTGGTGGAATCCGCGGTCTGGAAGGTCACCGGCAGCCACGAGAAGGGCACCATTGCAGCCGGCTGGGCCGGCCGCATCATCGTGATCGCGCTGGCCGTGTGGTTTGTTGCACTTCCGCTACTGAGCGGCAACCGTCCGGACACCTCCCTCATGCTCATTACCCTGCTGGTGGGCAGCTTCCTCTGGATGGGTGCCACCGCCTCAATCCAGCAGGCCCGCTACCGGAGCCGGCTGCACCTGGTGGACGCCGCAGCCCTCGCCGAGCCGGCGCTCGGGCTGCCGGACACCGCCACCGTCCTGGACGTGCTGCGGCACTCGCCGCTGGGCGTCCCCGCCGTCGTGCTCTTCGGTCAGGACGCGCGGCCCTCAGCCGTCGTCGACGAAACCGCCGCCGCGGCCGTTCCGCCCGCGCTGGCCGCCGCCACCCCGGCAACCGCCGTCGCCTATCCGCTCGCGGCGGGTGCCTACGTCAAGGAAACCGACCGGGGCGCCGAACTGCTGGCGTACCTTGCCCAGATCGAAGGCTCGGACTATGCCGTGGTCGACGACGCCGGCGCCGTCACCGGACTGTTGCGCCAGCTCACCGTGCTCAACGCCCTGACCGGGAAGCAGCCGAGCGGCACCGCCGGCTCACAGACCGGGCGCGAAGGCCGTAATCAGGACCAGACCCGGTAGAGTTACCTGCCGGTCGTGAATTCTCCGGCCCACGAACACGGGCCGGTGCCCGCCGCCCCATCCGCGGCCACCGCAGCTTTACAGGAGCGAGGAACATCTCATGAGCAGCGACACTGCCGCCAACGCCACCCCCAGCGGGGACAGCACGGCCGCCGACAGCACTTCGGCGCCAGCCGCCGAAACTGCCAATGTAACAGCCACCGAAACAGCAACAGGCACCGCACCCGCCACTGCGCCGGTCGGCGCCAACCGGCGCCGCGGTCCGTTCCGCGAGGGCGAGCGGGTGCAGCTCACGGACGAGCGCGGCCGGATGAACACCATCAGCCTCGAGGCCGGCGGGGCGTTCCACACGCACCGCGGCTTCCTCAACCACGACGAGATCATCGGCAAGCCGGACGGCTCGGTCGTGGTGAACAACGTCGGCCAGCAGTACCAGACCCTGCGCCCGCTGCTCTCGGACTTCGTGCTCTCGATGCCGCGCGGCGCGGCCGTGGTGTATCCCAAGGACGCCGGCCAGATCGTCACCATGGCCGACATTTTCCCGGGCGCCCGCGTGGTCGAGGCCGGCGTCGGCTCCGGCGCGCTGTCCATCTCGCTGCTGCGCGCGGTGGGAGACAACGGCTACCTGCACTCCTTCGAGCGGCGTGAGGAATTCGCCGACATCGCCCGCGGCAACGTCGAAACGATCTTCGGCGGCCCGCACCCGGCGTGGCAGATCAGCCTGGGCGACTTCCAGGAGGAAGTTGTGCGGACCGAGGCGCCGGGATCCGTGGACCGGGTGGTCCTGGACATGCTGGCGCCGTGGGAATGCCTCGACGCCGTGGCCACCGTGCTGGCCCCCGGCGGCGTGTGGATCAACTATGTCGCGACTGTGACGCAGCTGTCACGGACCGCCGAGGCCATCCGCGCCGACGGCCGCTTCACCGAACCGGATGCCTGGGAATCCATGGTTCGCGGCTGGCACCTCGAGGGCCTCGCCGTGCGCCCGGACCACCGGATGGTGGCCCACACCGGCTTCCTGCTGGTTACCCGCCGGCTGGCCGACGGCGTCACCGGGATCTCCGTGAAGCGCCGGCCGTCCAAGACCGAGTTCGACGCCGAGGACGTCAACGCCTGGACCCCCGGGGCCGTCGGCGAACGCGCGGTCTCGGACAAGAAGCTGCGCCGGGCCGCCCGCGACGCGATCGCCGGCACCAATGTCAAGGACACCCCCGAGGTTACGAACTAGTCCGTATTTCGGAAGTCTTCAGCAGCACCCGCCGACTTGGGGCTATGGTCTTAATAGAAGTACAGAAGGGGCTGATGCATGATGGAGACTCCGAACAACGACCACGGCCGGACGCCGGCGGAGGACGAGGCCCAGGCGGCTGCCGCTGCCGGAGGGACTGAACCGGCGGGCGCCTCCGACGTCGACCGGTACGCGGCCAATGAGCTGTCGGTTGCCGAACGCCAGGTCAATATCCTGCGGGACAAGCTCCGCCACATCGACCGCCAGCTCGCGGCCGCCACGCAGAACAACTCCAAGCTCGTCGGCATGCTGGAAACGGCCAAGGCCGAGATCCTGAGGTTGAAGAACGCCCTGGACCAGGAGGGCCAGCCGCCCTACAGCTTCGGAACCGTCCTGCAGCTGAACCCGAAGCGCCGCCCCGAACCCGGCAACAGCGGGCAGGCCGCCACGGAGGAGTCCGTGGATATCTTCAATGCCGGCCGCAAGATGCGGGTAGGCATCAGCCCGCTCGTGAACATCAACCAACTCGCCGTCGGGCAGGAAGTCCTGCTCAACGAGGCGCTGCTGGTGGTGGCCGGCCTCGGCTACGAGCGGGCCGGAGACCTGGTCACGCTTAAGGAACTGCTGGGATCGGACCGCGCCCTTGTTGTGGGCCGCGCCGACGAGGAACGGGTCATCCGGCTCTCCGGCGCCCTGCTGGCGCAGAAGCTGCGGGTCGGCGACGCGCTCTCGATCGACAGCCGCACCGGCTACGCCCTGGAGAAGATCCCGCGTTCCGAAGTGGAAAACCTCGTCCTCGAAGAAGTCCCGGACATCACCTACCAGGACATCGGCGGACTGGGCCCGCAGATCGAACAGATCCGCGACGCCGTCGAACTGCCGTTCCTGCACCCGGACCTGTACCGGGAGCACGGGCTCAAGGCGCCCAAGGGCATCCTGCTCTACGGACCGCCGGGCTGCGGCAAGACCCTGATTGCCAAGGCCGTGGCCAACTCGCTGGCCGCCCGGGCCGCCGAACGTGCCGGCAAGACGGACATGAAGAGCTACTTCCTGAACATCAAGGGACCGGAGCTGCTGGACAAGTACGTCGGTGAGACCGAACGGCACATCCGGCTGATCTTCGCCCGGGCCCGCGAGAAGGCCTCCGAGGGCAGCCCGGTGGTGGTGTTCTTCGACGAGATGGACTCGCTGTTCCGCACCCGCGGCACCGGCATCTCCTCGGACGTCGAGACGACCATCGTGCCGCAGCTGCTCAGCGAGATCGACGGCGTGGAGCGGCTGGACAACGTGATCGTGATCGGCGCATCCAACCGCGAGGACATGATCGACCCGGCGATCCTGCGCCCGGGCCGGCTGGACGTGAAGGTCAAGATCCAGCGTCCCGATGCCGAGGCCGCCGCGGACATCTTCAACAAGTACATCACCACGGACCTGCCCTTCCACGAGCAGGACCTCGCCGAGCACAACGGCGACGTGCAGGCCACGGTGGATGCCATGATCCAGCGCACGGTGGAGGCGATGTACTCCACCGAGAAGTCCAACGAGTACCTCGAGGTGACCTACGCCAACGGGGACACCGAAATGCTGTACTTCAAGGACTTCAATTCCGGCGCCGTGGTGCAGAACGTGGTGGACCGCGCCAAGAAGTCCGCGATCAAGGACCTGCTCACCTCCGGGCAGAAGGGCCTGCGCATCGACCACCTGCTCCGCGCCGTGATTGACGAGTTCCGTGAGCATGAGGACATGCCCAACACCACCAACCCGGACGACTGGGCCAGGATTTCGGGCAAGAAGGGCGAACGCATCACGTACATCCGCACCATCGTCCAAGGCAAGGCCGGCCAGGAGCCCGGGAAGTCCATCGAGACGATGCCCAGCACGGGCCAGTACCTGTGACCGCGGGACCTTCAGCGGTATCCGGAGGGCTGCCCGCCGGCGGCGCCATGCGGGTCATGGGCTCCGAGACCGAATACGGCATCCACGCGCCCTCCGCGCCGGGGGCCAACGCCACCATGATGTCGGCCAGGGTCATCCAGGCCTATGCCCAGGTGACCCGGCAACGCGCGGCCGGCGGTGCCGAAACCCGTTGGGACTACACCGACGAAGAGCCGCTGCACGACGCCCGCGGCTGGACCCTGGAGCGCAGCGAGGCGGAACCGGAACAACTCACCGACCGGCCACCGGCCCTGGACGCGGAGGCGGTCGCGCTTGCCTACGGCCGCGCGGAGCTGGACCACGACGGCGAGGACGAGTCCGGTTCGCTGCTCATGAACATGGTGCTGGGCAACGGCGCGCGGCTCTACGTGGACCACGCCCACCCGGAATACTCCAGCCCGGAAGTCACCAACCCGCGCGACGCCGTCACCTGGGACGCCGCCGGGGACCTCGTGGCGCTGGCCGCGGTCCGCCGGCTGGCCGCGGACCCGGAACTGCCGCCGATCAACCTGTACAAGAACAACACGGACAACAAATCCGTTTCGTACGGCTCGCACGAAAACTACCTGATGCCGCGCTCGGTCCCGTTCGGCGAAATAGCCCGGGGGCTGACGCCGTTCTTCGTCACCCGCCAGATCATGTGCGGCGCCGGCCGCGTCGGCCTGGGCCAGGACAGCTCCCGGCCCGGCTACCAGATCAGCCAGCGGGCGGACTTCTTCGAGACCGAGGTCGGTCTCGAAACCACCATCCGGCGACCCATCATCAACACCCGGGATGAACCGCACGCCACCGCGGACAAATACCGCCGGCTGCACGTCATCATCGGCGACGCGAACCTCAGCCAGGGAGCCAACTTCCTGAAGTTCGGCAGCACCGCCATGGTCCTGAGCCTGATCGAGGCCGGCCTGGCACCCCGCATCGAGGTCCACGACCCGGTGGCCGCCCTGCAGGCTGTCAGCCACGACACCTCGCTGACCGCGACCCTGCGCCTGCTCGACGGACGCCGCGTCACCGCCCTGGACCTGCAGTGGATGTACTTCGAGGCTGCCGCCAAACTCGCCCAGGACACCGGTGTGGCTGACGCCGTCGACGGTGACGGTCACACCCACGCCGTGCTCGAGCGCTGGTCAGCGACCCTCACCGAGCTGGACAGCGACCGGGCCGCCGCCGCGTCGACAGTCGAATGGCTCGCCAAGCTCTCGCTGCTGGAGGGCTACCGCCAGCGCGACGGGCTGGAATGGTCCGACGCCCGGCTGGGTTTGGTGGACCTGCAGTGGGCGGACATCCGGCCCGAGAAGGGGCTCTACCACCGGCTCCTAGCCCGCGACCGGATGCAGCGGATCGTCGACGACGAAGCGATCGCCCGCGCGGTGACGGAGCCGCCGTCGGACACCCGGGCCTTCTTCCGCGGCCGCTGCGTCAGCCGCTTCGGCAGTGACCTGGTTGGCGCGAGCTGGGACTCGGTGATCTTCGACCTGCCGGGGCGCGGCAAGCTGCAGCGGGTCCCCACCCGCGAACCGTTGCGCGGCACGGAGGCCCTGACCGGAGGCCTCTTCGCCCGCCACCGCGAGGCCGCGCCGTTCCTGGCGGAGCTGCTCGGGTTGCCCCCGGGTTCTTAGGCCCAATGACCCCCGCGCGGGGCCAGGGCGTGGCAATATTGCTTACAGGATGTCCTGCGCAGCTTGGGACAGCCAGTGGGATAAGACAGTGGGATACGAAGGAGAAAACGATGGCAGGCCAGGAGCAGCAGCAGCCGCAGTCCCGCGACACCGAGGTCGAGGAGGACATCCCCGCACCTCCCGCGGCACCCGAGGCTCAGGCCTCTGCCGCGACCCAGGGCGTGGACGATCTGCTCGATGAGATCGACGGTGTGCTGGAGTCCAACGCCGAGGAGTTCGTCCGGGCCTTCGTCCAGAAGGGCGGACAGTAGCCCCCCGGCCGCCGGCTGGTCGCGGACACTACTGGAGGAGAACCGGAACTGAGGAGACACAGGGCTGAGGGCCGGAAGTCGTTGATCCACTACGTTGAGGGAGTGCACCAGTGCAGGAAACATCAGCCAACCAGGTAACAGCGAACGCGACGTCCTCATTCACGGAGCACCTGCAGCGTTCACGGCCCGAACTGCTGCCCTACAACGCCCTCCAACACGGCTTACCAACCGGACCTGCAGCCGCGCCCCTCCAGACGCCGCACGCGACCACGATCGTGGCCCTGACCTACGCCGGGGGAGTGCTGATGGCAGGTGACCGCCGCGCGACGATGGGCAACGTGATCGCCAGCCGGCACATCGAGAAGGTGTTCCCCGCGGACCAGTATTCCGTGCTCGGCATCGCCGGGACCGCCGGCATCGCGCTCGACATCACCCGGCTGTTCCAGGTGGAACTGGAACACTACGAAAAAATCGAAGGCACGCAGCTGAGCCTGGACGGCAAAGCCAACCGGCTCGGCGCCATGATCCGCGGAAACCTTCCGATGGCGATGCAGGGCCTCGCCGTGGTCCCGCTGTTCGCCGGCTTTGACCGGCCCGCCGGCGTCGGCCGCCTCTTCTCCTACGACGTCACCGGCGGCCGCTACGAGGAGCAGGAGCACCACACCGTCGGTTCGGGCTCCATGTTCGCCCGCGGCGCGCTCAAAAAGCTCTGGCGGCCCAACCTCTCCGAAGCCGACGCCGTCCAGGTGGCCGTCGAAGCGCTGTATGACGCGGCCGACGACGACTCCGCCACTGGCGGTCCGGACCCGGTCCGGCAACTCTGGCCCGTGGTCTACACCGTCAGCCGCTCCGGCGCCGTCCGCGTCCCGGAGCGCGAACTCGCGGCCGTGGCCGGCGCCATCATCGAGTCACGGGCCGTAGCCCAGCGGGAGGCCTGAGATGACCCAGCAGTTCTATGTCTCGCCCGAACAGCTGATGAAGGACCGGGCGGACTTCGCCCGGAAAGGCATCGCACGGGGACGTTCTGTGGTGGTCATCAGCTGCCGGGACGGGATCGCCCTGGTCGCGGAAAATCCCTCGCCGTCGCTGCACAAGATCGGCGAGATCTACGACAAAATCGCCTTCGCCGCCGTCGGCAAATACAACGAGTTCGAGAGCCTGCGCCAGGCCGGGGTTCGCTACGCGGACGTCCGCGGCTACTCCTACGACCGCGAGGACGTCACCGCCCGGGGCCTGGCGAGCGTCTATGCGCAAAGCCTCGGCGCCGTCTTCACCGCCGAGCAGAAGCCCTTTGAAGTGGAACTGGCCGTGACGGAGGTCGGGGACAGCCAGGACCTGGACCACCTCTACCGGCTGACCTTCGACGGGTCCATCGCCGACGAGCAGGGGTTCATCGTGATGGGCGGCCAGGCCGACAAGGTGTCCGAAGCCGTTGCGGCCGGCTGGCGCAGCGAACTCGACTTCGCCGGCGCCATCCGGCTGGCCCTGGCCGGACTGGTAGCGGACAAGGAAACCGACGCACTGCCGGCGTCGGCCGTGGAGGTGGCCGTGCTAGACCGCGGCTCCGAGAGCAGCCGCGGCACCCGCCGCGCTTTCCGCCGCCTCGACGACGCCGACGTCGTGGCACTGCTGGCTGAGGAGAACTGAAATGGACAAGCGCATCTTCGGTATCGAAACCGAATTCGGAATTTCCTATTCGAGCCCGGAGTCCCGCCCGCTCGCGCCGGAGGAAGTGGCCCGGTACCTCTTCCGCAAGGTGGTCAGCTGGGGGAGGTCCTCCAATGTGTTCCTCACCAACGGCTCACGGCTCTACCTCGACGTCGGTTCGCACCCCGAGTACGCCACCGCCGAGTGCGACGACCTGGCCCAGCTCATCGCCCATGACCGGGCCGGCGAGCTGATCCTGGACGACCTCGTTGACGAGGCGCAGGAACGCCTTGCAGCCGAGGGGTTCAACGGCACCGTATATTTGTTCAAGAACAACACCGACTCGGCGGGCAACTCCTACGGCAGCCACGAGAATTACCTGATTCCCCGCCGCGGGGAGTTTTCCCGGCTCGCGGAAATCCTGATTCCGTTCCTCGTGACCCGCCAGTTGATCGCCGGTGCGGGAAAGATCCTCAAGACCCCACACGGTGCCACCTACGCCTTCTCCCAGCGCGCGGACCACATCTGGGAGGGCGTCTCCTCCGCGACGACCCGGTCCCGGCCGATCATCAACACCCGCGACGAGCCGCACGCCGACGCCGAGTTCTACCGGCGGTTGCACGTGATCGTGGGGGACTCGAACATGTCCGAGACCACGGCCCTGCTCAAAGTCGGCACCGTGGACCTGATCCTGCGGATGATCGAGGCCGGGGTGATCATGCGCGACATGCGGATGGAAAACCCGATCCGCAGCATCCGCGAGATCTCCCACGACCTCAGCGGCCGCGCGGTGGTGCGCCTCGCTAACGGCCGGCAGCTCACCGCCTTGGAGATCCAGCGCGAGTACCTGAACAAGGTGACCGAGTTCGTGGCGGACCGCGGCGCCCACAACGCGCACGTCCCGCTCATCCTTGACCTGTGGGAGCGGACCCTCGACGCGATCGAAAGCGGCAACACGAGCACCATCGACACCGAAGTGGACTGGGCCATCAAGAAGAAGCTGATGGACAACTACCGGGAGCGGCACGGCCTGGAACTGGACGCGCCGCGGATCGCCCAGCTGGACCTCACCTACCACGACATCTCACGCAGCCGCGGTCTCTTCTACCTGCTCCAGGCCCGCGGCGCGGCGCGGCGGGTCGTCGACGACACGGCGGTGAAGGACGCCGTCGACGCGCCGCCGCAGACCACCCGGGCCAAACTCCGCGGCGACTTCGTCCGTCGGGCGCAGGAACTGGGCCGTGACTACACCGTGGACTGGGTCCATTTGAAGCTGAACGACCGCGCCCACCAGACCATTTTGTGCAAGGATCCCTTCCGCAGCGTGGACGACCGGGTGGACGCCCTGCTGGACTCTATGGGCTGATACCCAGCTTTCCGCGTTATTCTGGGGGAGGTGCCGTTTCACGGCCACCGCATGCTTTGCCGCTGGCAACCGTCCGGCGAAGCGTCCATCCTGCCCCGACGAAAGTTCTTACGTGCGCCGACTATTAGCAATTCTCCTCCCCGGACTGCTGCTGCTCACCGCTTGTGGTGGCGGCCAGCCTGCCGCCCCGGAGCCGACCAGCCAGTCCGCCGGCGAGACCGCGAAGCTGGACTCCCTGAAACTGACCGAGAACGGCGACAAGAAGGCGCCCGGCGTTGAATTCACCAAGCCGCTCGAGGTCAAGGACCCCACCATCAAGGTGGTCAAGGAAGGCGAGGGCGACCCCGTCAAGGCCAACCAGGTCGCGGACATCTCCATCATCGCCTTCAACGGCAAGGACGGCTCCACCCTCGAAGACACCTTCGCAAAGGACCCTGAGAAGCTTGAGCTGAACGATGAGCTGAAGACCGGCAGCGCTGTTATCTACAACGCCTTCGTCGGCGCCAAGGTGGGTTCCCAGCTGGCCCTGGCCGTCCCGGGCAAGGCCGCCAGCGCCGAGGGCGGCGCCGCGCAGCCCTCGCAGCTACTGGTCATCAAAATCCTCGCCGCGAAGGACGCCCCCAAGGTCCTGGACAAGCCCGAGGGCGACGCCGTGACCCCGCCGGCCGGCCTGCCCACCGTGAAGGAAAACGACAAGGGCGTTCCGGAGATCTCGGTCAAGGGTGTGGCCGCTCCCAAGGCCCTCATTTCCCAGGACCTGATCAAGGGCAAGGGCCAGGCGGTCAAGGAAACCGACACCGTCACCGTCAACTACGTCGGCGTGGCGCTGGCTTCGGGCAAGGTCTTCGACTCCAGCTTCACCAGCGGAAAGAAGGCCACGTTCCCGCTCAACGGCGTCATCAAGGGCTGGACCCAGGGCCTCGCTGGCAAGACCGTCGGCTCCCGCGTCCTCCTGGTCATCCCGAAGGCCCTCGCCTACGGCGACAAGGGCCAGGGCGACGCCAAGGGCGACCTCGTCTTCGTCGTCGACATCCTCGGCGTCAAGTAAACAACCCCGCTTAAGCAAGCCACCCAAGAAGGAGCAACCATGTCATTTGGACAGCGCAACCTCGACCGCCAGAAGCCGGAAATTGACTTCCCCGAGGGCGACGTACCCACCGAACTCGTCATCACCGACCTGATCGAGGGTGACGGCGCCGAGGCCAAGGCCGGCGACACCGTCTCCACCCACTACGTCGGCGTGGCCTGGTCCACCGGCGAAGAGTTCGACGCCTCCTGGGGCCGGGGCGCACCCCTGGACTTCCGGGTCGGCGTCGGCCAGGTCATCCAGGGCTGGGACCAGGGCCTGCTGGGCATGAAGGTCGGCGGCCGCCGCCGGCTCGAAATCCCCTCCGAAATGGCTTACGGCGCCCGCGGCGCCGGCGGAGCGATCGGCCCCAACGAGGCCCTGATCTTCGTCGTCGACCTCGTCGCCGTCCGCTAAGGGCCCACCCACCGGCTCCGCGAAAGCGCGGTAACAATCGGAAAGTTCTTCCGGCTGTTGCCGCGCTTTCGCCGTTTTCCGGGCGGACACTTTAGTACCCTTGCGGAGTGTCCGCCTCACGTACTGAACGCCTCCTGAACCTGCTCATCGCCCTCCTCAACACCCAATACGGGCTGCGCCGCAGCGAGCTGCGCGAGAAGGTCTATCACGACACCACCAGCTCCGAAGCCGCCTTTGGCCGGATGTTCGAACGGGACAAAGGCGAGCTGCGCCAGTTCGGCTTCGACGTCGAGACCGTGACGGACAAGGGCTGGGGCTCCGACGACCCGGCGACCACGCGATACCGGATCGGCAAGGAATCCAACCGGCTGCCGGACGTCAGCCTGACCCCCGCAGAGTGCACGGTCCTGATCCTCGCCGCGCAGCTCTGGGAACAGGCTGCCCTCGGGTCCGCCGCGCGCGACGCCGTGCGCAAACTGCAGGCCGCCGGCGGCCTGCTGGACGCTGAACTTCCCCCGGGGGTCCAGCCCCGCATCCGCCCTGCCGGGCAGGCCTTCGAGGACCTCGTCGCCGCCATTCACACCCAGCACCCCGTGAGCTTTAACTACCTGGCCGGCAGCACCGGACAGGAGGAGACCCGGACCGTAGAGCCCTGGGGCCTGGGCAGCCGCTTCGGGCAGTGGTACCTCGTTGGCCACGACCGCGCCCGCGGGGACAAACGGTTCTACCGGCTGTCGCGGTTCACCTCCGCCGTCACCGTGCTGGACCAGGAGTCCTTCACCCCGCCGTCGTCCTTCAACGTCCGCGAACAACTTGCCGCGCTGCCCGAGCTGCCCGTGCGGCACGCCCTTGTCGACGTCGCCGACGGCGCTCTGCTGGGGCTTCGCAAGCATGCCGGGCCCGCCGCCGGCACCGAGGGGGAGGACATCACCGATACCGTCGCGGCACCGGCCCGCGCCGGTTTCGACCGCTTCAAGGTGCCTTACCGGGACATCGAGACGCTCGCCGAGGAGCTCGCTTCCTACGGCCCGAAGGCCGTCGTCGTCGCGCCGCCCGAGCTGCACACCGCCGTGCGCAGGCGACTGGCGGCGGCCGCAGCGTTCGCTGCGGCGCCGGTCCCGCCGATCGAATTCCCGCGCCTGGCGCCGGCCAAACGGAGCCGGAAGCGCACGTCCGAGGACCAGCTCAAGAGGATGCTCCAGCTGGTCCCGTTCCTGGTGCACAACCAGGGCCTGCACATCAGCGAAGTGGCCGACCGGTTCGGCATCACCCGCAAGGAACTCGAGGACGACCTGCGGATCCTGATCTGCTCCGGCCTGCCCGAGGGCTACCCGGACGATCTACTGGACATCCAGTGGGACGACGACCACGTCTACATCATCGAGGACCTCGACCTCAAGCGTCCGGTGCGTTTCACCGTGGACGAGGCCTGCGCGCTGCTCACCGGCCTCGAAGCCCTCAACGGCCTGCCCGGACTCGCCGAGGGCGGCACCCTGGAGTCCGTGACGCTCAAGCTCATGGCCGCTGCCGGCGAGGAAGGACTGAAGGCGGCGGCCGTGTCCGGTCCCGAAGTGGCGCCGGAGGACTCCGGCACCCTCGAAACGGCACGCAACGCCATCCGCACCGGCGCACAGTTGCGGCTGAGCTATCTCTCTCCGCAACGGGACGCCGTCACCGAACGCGACATCGACCCGCAGCGGCTCTACTCACTGGACAGCACCTGGTACCTGGAGGCGTACTGCCATTCCGCGCAGGGCCTGCGGAACTTCAGGCTGGACCGGATCCAAAGCCTGGAACCCAACGGGCGCCCGGTGTCCTCGACCGCCAACCCGGCCGGCGGGTTCCCGGTCAAGCTGTTCACACCCAACGACGACGACGCCGTGGTGGTGGTCGAGCTGACCAGGCAGGGCTCCGGGCTCGCGGATGACTACTATGCCGAACGGACCGCGGCGCTTCCGGACGGACACGTCCTGGCCGAAATCCGTTTCGGCAGTGCCGGCTGGCTGCCGATGTTCGTGGCCCAGCACGGCGGCGCCGTCCGCATCCTGCAGCCTCCTGCGCTGGCCGCCGCCGCCCGGGAATGGCTCGAGGCCGCCCTCATCCAATACGCAGCTGCGACGCAGCCCACCCCGCACGACAGCTAGACTGATCAGCATGCCTTGGTGGTCCTGGATCGTAATTTGGATAGCGCTCGTCGCGCTGTCGCTGCTGTTCTTTGGCGTGCTCGGCGTCCGGCTCTTCCGGCAGTTCATGGCCACGGTCAAGGAACTCGGCGAGGCGGGGGAGCGCTTCTCCACCTTTGCATCCTCCCCGCTTGCCTCTGGTTCAGCCGCTGTTCATGTGGGCGCCGTAGGCTCGGACGGCGACGACGCGGGGGAGGGACTCGGCCTGTACGCCGAACCCGGCGCTGCCGTTTTTGCCCCGCCCGCGTTGATGCGACATGATTACCATGCATCCAAAATCGCCCGTCAGGAAGCCCAGCGGTTGCGCCGGATCCGGCGCAAAGCGGAGCGGGGGCAGCCCCAGGCGCTGCGCGACATCGATCTGCGTTAGACATAGGATGTACTCAAACGAAAGGACCACCCAGCATGAGGCTTGAAGGCTGGCATCTCATCATCATCATCGTCCTGGCCCTGGTGCTTTTCGCTGCACCGAAGCTGCCCGGAATGGCCCGCAGCCTGGGCCAGTCGATGCGGATTTTCAAATCCGAGGTCCGCGAAATGAAGAAGGACGGCACGCCGGAGGCGAAGGCTGACTCCGACGCCGTCGAAGGCAAAGTCGTGAACCACCCCCGGTCCACCGGCACCGAGAGCCGCCCGGGCGAGGGAACCGACGTTCCGCCGCCGAACCGCGCCTAGAACCACATGGCAGTAACCATGAGCCGCCGATCGAACCCCGAGGGCCGGATGGCCCTCCTCGATCACCTCAAAGAGCTGCGGAACCGGCTCTTTAAGTCGGCGATCGCCGTCGTCCTCGGAACCGTCGTAGGATTCCTCGTCTACCAGCCCATGCTGGCGGCGCTGATCAAGCCGATCCGCGACCTGAACGAGCATGAAGGCCGGCAGGCCTCGCTGAACTTCGACGGCGTGGCGAGCTCCTTTGACCTGATGATCCAGGTGTCCGTGTTCCTGGGCCTGATCGTCGCGAGCCCGGTCTGGCTCTACCAGCTCTGGGCGTTCATTGTCCCCGGGCTGCACAAGAAGGAACGGCGCCTGGCGCTCTCCTTCGTGGCCGCCGCCGTGCCGCTCTTTGTCGGCGGCGTCCTGCTCGCCTGGCTGGTGCTGCCCAACGCGGTGCGGGTGCTGACCGACTTCACCCCCTCCGGCGGCTCCAACTTCATTAGCGCCCAGGTCTACCTGTCCTTCGTGCTGCGCCTGCTGCTCGCCTTCGGCATTGCCTTCCTGCTGCCGGTGGTGCTATTCGGGCTGAACCTGGCCGGGCTGATCAAAGGCCAGCAGCTGCTCAAGAGCTGGCGGATCACCGTGTTCCTGGTTTGCCTCTTCGCTGCGATGGCCGCCCCCGGCGCCGATGCGATGAGCATGTTCTACCTTGCCGTGCCCATGCTGGTGCTGTTCTTCGCCGCCATCGGGCTGTGCCTGCTCAACGACCGCCGGCGGGAGAAGCGGGCGGCCAAGGTCGCCGCCGAGACCGAAGCCACCGCGGACCAGGCGACTCCCAGCTCCGAGCTGGAGAATCTCTAGCCGTCCGCCCACTAGGCTGGAAGCATGTCCTCACTACCCGGGCCGGAGTCGCCGTCCGAGCGTTACCGTGCCAGCGCCGAGCGGGCCGCAGAAGCCAAAACCTATCTGGGCGGTTTCACCCGTTCGCTCGCGTTCGACCTCGATCCCTTCCAGCGCGAGGCGTGCCTGTCCCTGCAGGCGGGCCGGGGCGTGCTGGTGGCCGCCCCGACCGGCGCCGGAAAAACGATTGTGGGGGAGTTCGCCATTTACTTGGCGCTCCAGCGCGGCCTGAAGGCCTTCTACACGACGCCGATCAAGGCGCTGAGCAACCAGAAGTACACCGAGCTGGCCGAGAAGTACGGCGCGGCGCAGGTGGGCCTGCTGACCGGTGATACCAGCATCAACGGCGAAGCCCCGGTGGTGGTGATGACTACCGAGGTGCTCCGCAACATGCTCTATGCCGGCTCGGAGACCCTGGATGACCTCGGTTTCGTGGTGATGGACGAGGTGCACTACCTCGCCGACCGGTTCCGCGGCGCGGTCTGGGAGGAAGTCATCATCCACCTGCCCAGCGAGGTGCAGGTGGCCTCGCTCAGCGCCACGGTCTCCAACGCCGAGGAGTTCGGCGCCTGGCTGGACACCGTCCGCGGCCAGACCGACGTGATCGTCTCCGAGCACCGTCCCGTACCCCTGTGGCAGCACGTCATGGTGGGACGCAAGATCGTGGACCTGTTCGCCGGCGACACAAGCTTCGACGAGATTGCGCCCGCCGGAGAGGAGAACGTGGCCGCCACCGCGGAACCCGCAGTGGCAGGGGCAGACGCAGGCGCCGCGATCACCGAGCGCGCCGGCTACGAGGTCAACCCGGAACTGCTGTCGATGGCGCGGGCCGAGAGCCAGATGAACTTCCGCGGCCGCTTCGGGCACGGCGGCCGCAACCAGCGCCGTCAGCAGCGCGGCCAGGGCGGCCAGCGGCCGGACAGTCCGCAGGGCGGCCCGCGCAGCCCGGTCCGGAAGGCCAGCCGGCCGCAGGTCATCGCCAGCCTGGACCGGATGGACCTGCTGCCGGCCATCACCTTCATCTTCTCGCGCGCCGGCTGCGATGCCGCCGTGGCGCAATGCGTCTCCGCCGGGCTGTGGCTGACCACCGAAAAGGAACAGCTCATCATCGCCCAGCGGGTCGACGAAGCGGCCCAGGACATCCCCTCCGACGACCTGGACGTCCTGGGTTTCTGGAGCTGGCGGGACGGGCTGCTGCGTGGCCTGGCCGCGCACCATGCCGGCATGTTGCCGACCTTCAAGGAAGTCGTCGAGAAGCTGTTCGTGGACGGACTGGTCAAGGCGGTGTTCGCCACCGAGACCCTCGCGCTGGGCGTCAACATGCCCGCGCGCTGCGTGGTGCTGGAGAAGCTGGACAAGTTCAACGGCGAAGCGCACGTGAACATCACGGCGGGGGAGTACACCCAGCTGACCGGCCGGGCGGGCCGCCGCGGGATCGACGTCGAGGGCCACGCCGTCGTGCTCTGGCAGCCGGGCACCGATCCGGCAGCGGTCGCGGGTCTCGCCTCCCGCCGGACCTACCCGCTGAACTCCAGCTTCCGGCCCACCTACAACATGTCCATTAACCTCGTGGCCCAGTTCGGCCGGCCGCGCGCCCGTGAAATCCTGGAGTCCTCCTTCGCTCAGTTCCAGGCGGACCGCTCCGTGGTCGGACTGGCCAAGCAGGTCCGCAGCCGGGAGGAATCCCTGGCCGGGTTCAGCAAGGCAATGAGCTGCCACCTGGGCGATTTCACCGAGTACTCCAGGTTGCGCCGGGCCCTGTCGGACGCGGAAAACGCTGCCTCCAAAGGCACGTCGCGGGCCCGGAAGTCGCTGACCGAAGACTCGCTGAGCCGGCTGCTGCCCGGCGACGTCGTTGACGTGCCGTCCGGCCGGGCCCCCGGCCTCGCCGTCGTGCTCAGCTCGGACCACCACTCCCGCGAGCCGCGGCCGGCGGTGATGACCCTGGACAACCAGCTTCGCCGGATCGGCCTGCACGATGTGGAGGGCCCGCTGGCCCCGATCACCCGGGTCAGGATCCCCAAGTCCTTCAACGCCAAGGTGCCGAAGTCGCGGCGTGATCTGGCCTCATCGGTCCGCAACGCCATCCGGGAGAGCCGTCCGCCGGCTCCGCCGAACCGGAACGAGGACTTCGGCCGTGCCGCCGCCCTGCCGAATATGGAGAAGAAGATCGCGGAACTGCGCCGCGAGCTCCGGGCCCACCCCTGCCACGGCTGCAGCGAACGCGAGGACCACGCCCGCTGGTCCGAGCGCTGGTGGAAGCTGCGGCAGGAAACCGACGGCCTGATCCGCCAGATCCAGGGCCGCACCAACACCATCGCCAAGACCTTCGACCGGGTCTGCGGAGTCCTCTCCAGCTATGGCTACCTGGAAACCTCCGACTCGGGCACGCTGTCGATCAGCCCGGACGGCCAGCGGTTGCGCCGGATCTACGGGGAAAAGGACCTGCTGATCTCCCAGTCCCTGCGGATGGGCGCCTTCAGCGACCTCGACGCCGCCGAAATCGCGGCACTGGCCAGCGTTTTGGTCTACCAGGCCAAGCGCGAGGACCGCGGGCTGCGGCCCAAGATGCCCAGCGTCTCGCTGGAGTCAGCCGTCGACACCGTGGTGCGCGAGTGGTCCGCCCTGGAGGACGTGGAGGAGGCCAACAAGCTGCCGCTGACGGGGGAGCCCGAGCTCGGCCTCGTCTGGCCGATCTTCAAGTGGGCCAAGGGCCGGCACCTCCAGGAGGTGCTCAGCGGCACGGACCTGGCCGCCGGGGACTTCGTCCGCTGGGTCAAGCAGGTCATCGACCTGCTGGACCAGCTCGCCAAGATTCCCGGACTGGAACCGCGCGTCGCACGGCTGTGCGGCGACGCGATCACCCTGGTCAAACGCGGCGTCGTCGCTTACTCGGCCGTCGCGTGACCGGCCCCTAGCGGCCCTCCGTCCCTGCCCTTCCTTCACCATGCCCGATGCCACAGTCCCGGCACACCGGCCCCCAGCTACAAGGAGTTCCACACCATGACCGCTTCCCCGTCCGAGGCTCCCAAGGAACAGCGCAAGGTGACGCTGTACCGCAACGGCTCCGTCTACACCGCGGCGGATCCGTTTGCGACGGCGTTGCTCATCGACGGCGACACCGTGGCCTGGGTCGGCTCCGAACAGGCCGCCACGTCCATCGCGGACTCCTCCATGGAGGTCATCGACCTGCAGGGCGCCCTCCTAGCCCCCGGCTTCGTCGACTCCCACGTGCACCTGACGGAGACTGGCATCGCCCTGGACTCGCTCCAGCTCGGCGGTGTCCGCTCCGCAGCCGAACTGCTGGACGCCGTCGCCGGCGCCACCGTCTCCGCTTCCGGCGCGGGCGGCACGGTGCTGGGGCACGGCTGGGACGAAACGCTCTGGGCCGACCCGGCCCTGCCCAGCCGCGAAGAACTGGACCGCGCCGCCGGCGGCCGGCCGGTGTACCTGTCGCGGGTGGATGTGCACTCGGCCCTCGTCTCCGCCTCCCTGGCCGCCGCGTCCGGCCTGGAAAGCCTCGACGGCTACGCCGCCGACGGGCAGGTCAAACGGGCCGCCCACACCGCCGCGCGGCGCGCCGCCCGGAACCTGCCCGCCGGTGCCCTGCGCCGCTACCAGGAGGCCGCGCTGGCCGAGGCGGCCGCCAACGGCTACGTCGCTCTGGCCGAAATGGCGGCACCCCACATCGGCAGCGTCGAGGACCTGCAGCTCGCGGCCGGATGGAACGCGCCCGACCGGCCAGGACACGCCGTCCCGGAGATCCTGCCCTACTGGGGCCAGCTCGCCGGTTCCGCCGAACAGGCCCGGTCCATCCTGGACAGCCTTGGCGTCCCTGTCCTGGGCCTCGCCGGCGACCTGAACATGGACGGCTCCATCGGTTCACGGACCGCCGCGCTCCGCGGCGACTACAGCGACGCGCCGGGGGAGCGGGGCACCCGCTATCTCTCGGTCGATGAGGCCGCCGCGCACCTCGCGGCCTGCTCGGTGCTTGGGATCCAGGCAGGCTTCCATGTGATCGGCGACGCCGGGCTCGACGCCGCGCTGGACGCCCTGGACCAGGCCGCCGCCGAAGTCGGGGAACAGCGCGTCCGTGCCGCCGGCCACCGCCTGGAGCACGTCGAAATCGCCGACCCGGACGCCATCCAACGGCTGGCCAAGTACTCGGTGACCGTCAGCGCACAGCCCGTCTTCGACGCCCTCTGGGGCGGCGGGGACAGCCTCTACGCCCAGCGGCTTGGATCCCGCCACGCCGCCATGAACCCCTTCGGCTCGTTCTACTCCGCCGGCGTGCCGGTCTGCTTCGGCAGCGACAGCCCGGTCACGCCGCTGCGGCCCTGGTCCAGCGTCCGCGCCTGCCTCGAGCATCACAACGCCGACGAGCGGATTTCCGCCCGCGCGGCCTTCCTGGGCCACACCCGGGCCGGCTGGCGGGCGGCCCGGTACCGGAACCCGATGGCGGGCCAGCTTGTCCCCGGCGCCCCGGCGAGTTTCGCGGTCTGGGAAGTCGAAGAGCTCATGGTGCAGGTGGCCGACGGCAGGGTCCAGTCCTGGAGCACGGACCCGCGCGCCCGGACACCGTTGCTACCGGCACTGGACACCGGTACCGACCCGGTCTGCCTGCAGACCGTGCGGGACGGCGTCGAACTCTTCTCCAGCGGCTCGCTCGGAAGCTAAGCGGCCTGCCCGGCCGGTCCGCGCCGGACTACGCCTGCCCGGGCCGGCCGCCCGGCCTCTCCGTGCTGACTGACTATAATGGGGAGCTGTGCCTGTCGTCGGCTAACTGCCGACTATCCCGGCCCTCCGACCGCTCCCTCCAAGGAAAGGCCTCGCTGTGCGTGTCCTCACGATCATCCCGACCTACAACGAGCTGGAATCGTTGCCCAAGACCCTCGGGCGTCTCCGCACCGCCGTGCCGGCCTCCGACGTCCTGGTCGTTGACGACAACAGCCCTGACGGCACGGGCCAGCTGGCGGATCGCATCGCGGCTGAGGATGGCCAAGTCCACGTCCTGCACCGTGAGGGCAAGGCCGGGCTCGGCGCGGCGTACATCGCCGGCTTCAAGTGGGGCCTCGACGCCGGCTACGACATCCTTGTCGAGATGGACGCCGACGGCTCGCACAAACCGGAGCAACTGCCCCAGCTGATCGACGCAGTGGAGCAGGGTGCAGACCTGGCCATGGGTTCCCGCTGGGTCCCGGGCGGCAGCGTAGTGAACTGGCCGCTGTACCGGCAGGCCATCTCCCGCGTAGGTAGCACCTACGCCCGCATCATGCTGGGCGTCAAGATCAAGGACGTCACCGGCGGCTTCCGCGCCTTCCGCCGGAGCACGCTGGAGAAGCTCAACCTCGACTCGGTCGACTCGGTGGGCTACGGCTTCCAGGTGGACCTCGCCTGGCGCGTGGCCAAGCTGGGCCTGAACATCGTGGAGCGTCCCATCACCTTCGTCGAGCGCGAGCTGGGCGCGTCGAAGATGAGCGGCAACATCGTGGTTGAAGCCATGATCAACGTCACCAAGTGGGGCCTCACCGCCCGCTGGAACACCCTCAGCCGCAAGCTCGCCCGCAAATAGCATCAGACGCACAAAGGCCGGACCGGCACCTCGTTGAGGTGCCGGTCCGGCCTTTGTGCGTGGGCGCGGCTGCTAGGCCGAGCGGCGTTCGCCGCGGCGTTCGCGCAGAATGGTGAGCCGGTCTTCCAGGATCTGCTCCAGTTCGGGCAGGGAGCGGCGTTCCAGCAGCATGTCCCAGTGCGTGCGGACGGCCTTCTCGTTGCTGTTCACGGGGCGTTCGCCGTCGACCAGCAGGGCCTCCTTGCCGGTCTTCGAAACCCAAACCGGGGGGATCTCCGCTTCGGAGGAGAAGGTCACGAACACCTGCTCGCCGTCCTCGCAGCGGTACTCGACCCGCTGGCGCGGAGCCGGTTCGACGCCGGATTCGGTCTCCATGCTTTGTGCGCCAAGGCGCATACCCCGCAGGCTGCGATCGCTCATCTTTTCTCCCTTATGATCGGTTCGCAGGGCCGGGCCCTGCGCTAGCCGGGGGCCACCAGGACCTCGCCGGACTACTTGTTGCGTGGCGTTCCCTACTGCAGAAATCGTCAGTAGTTATAACGCCGCGCGAAGCGTAATTGTTCCGGCAGGCTGAACCGTCCGGACAAATACTCAAGTATACGCGGGAGCGGCGCCGCAGGTAAAGCCGTTACGCGCGTCGGGGAGAAGCGACCGGGAGAAGCGACAGCGAAAATGCGGCAGGAAAAAGGGGAGACACCCGCCGGAGCGGGTGCCTCCCCTGTACCTACGGTTGCAGCGTCCCGATCAGGCCTCCGGCGCGGAACCCGCGGCCGTCGTCGGCTCCGTCGACGTTGCGGCAGAGGCAGCCGAGGTCCCGAACGGCCCGTCCGAGCGCGGGTCGGGGTTGGTGCCGCCAAGGGCGCTGCCGATCCCCTTGAGCGCCTCGCCTACCTCGCTGGGGATGATCCACAGCTTGTTGGAACTTCCCTCGGCGAGCTTCGGCAGCGTCTGCAGGTACTGGTAGGCCAGGAGCTTCTGGTCCGGGTTGCCCTTGTGGATGGCGTCGAAGACCTTCTGGATGGCCTGAGCCTCACCGTCGGCCCGCAGAATGGCTGCCTGGGCATCGCCTTCGGCCTTCAGGATCGAGGACTGACGCTGGCCCTCGGCTGTAAGAATGGCGGACTGCTTGGTGCCTTCGGCGGTGAGGATGGCGGCACGACGGTCCCGCTCCGCGCGCATCTGCTTCTCCATCGAGTCCTGGATGGAGTGGGGCGGATCAATCGCCTTGAGCTCCACCCGGGAGACCCGGATGCCCCAGCGTCCGGTCGCTTCGTCCAAGACGCCGCGCAACTGGCCGTTGATCTGGTCGCGCGAGGTCAGCGCCTCTTCGAGGTTCAGCCCGCCGACCACGTTACGCAATGTGGTGGTGGTGAGCTGCTCGACGGCTTGAATGTAGTTGGCAATCTCGTAGGTGGCGGCCCGCGCGTCGGTCACCTGGAAGTAGACGACGGTATCGATGGACACCACGAGGTTGTCCTCGGTGATCACCGGCTGCGGCGGGAAGGACACCACCTGTTCGCGCAGGTCGAGGAGGGGCAGGAGCCGGTCAACGAAGGGAATCAGGATGGTAAGGCCCGGGTTCAACGTCCGCTGGTACTTGCCCAGGCGCTCCACGACGCCGGCGCGCGCTTGCGGGACAATCCGCACCGAGCGCACCAGCACGATTATTACGAACGCAACGAGTACCAGCAGCACTATTGCGACTGCGATATCCATACATCACCTTTTCCCCAGTTATGTGGTTTTGCTGATCGCGGCAGTCCGGCTGCCGCTGATCCTGCGGCCGGTGGCGGCAACAGGAAGACTGTGCCCCGAGGGGCGGCCGGAACTGGCGCGGCCCTACTGCGTCCCCGGCTCCGGCAGCGGGTTCGTTTGCGGGTTCGGCTGCGGGTCGACGACGGCGGTGGCGCCGTCGATGGCCCTGACGACGGCGTGCTGCCCGGGAGCCAGCACGCCGGACTCCGAGCGGGCGCTCCAGATGTCGCCGCCGATCTTGACCAGGCCGCCGTTGGCGCTCACGGGTTCCATGACGAGCGCGGATTCGCCGATCAGGCGTTCGACGTTGCTCCGCTGGTCGGCCGGGCTGCTGCGCAGGTGCTTGAGCGCCACCGGCCTCACGAAGCCGATCATGAGCAGCGAGACGACGCTGAAGACTACGATCTGGAGCCAGAAGTCTGCGCCGGCGAAGGCGGCGACCAGCCCGGCCAGGGCACCGCCGCCGAGCATGATGAAGAACAGGTCGAGGGTGAGCATCTCCACCACGGCAAACACCAGGAAGACCGTGAGCCACAACGCCCACCAGTTTTCGGCCAGCCAGTCGAACATCATTCCCCCTTAGCCACGCAGCCGGGCCTGCAGGCGCAGACCCTCCGTAACGTGGTTCCATCCTAAGCCGGACGGCAAGGACGGGGGCAGAGTGCCAGGATCAGCCCGGGAACGTGGCCAAGTCGTTATCGTTTACCGGCCTGTTGCGGAGACCCCAGCGGTTCGAAGACGCTGATCCGGAAACGGGCGGAGACCGCGGTCCGGGGCGGCAGTCCTGCCACCCTGGCGGCCAGGGCGGCAGGGTCCAGGTGGTGCCCGCCGGGTCCCATCAGGGCCAGGTTGGCGACGTCGGCGGGCGCCAGGCGCAGGTCGAGGTCCAGGTCCCGCCCCTCGTGCGCGCGGAAATGCCCGGCGAGTGTCGCCGCGAGGCGCTCCTCCTTGGCCGGCTCGATTCCTAGCATGCCGGTCTGTCCGGCGATCTCGGCCAGGTGCCCGGGCCGGGGTGTCACCACGATCAGCCGGCCGCCGGGCCGGAGCACCCGGGCAAACTCAGCCGCGTTGCGCGGCGCGAAGACCACGGTGACGACGTCGACGGCGTCGTCACCTACAGGGAGCGGCTGCCACACGTCGCCGACGAGATTGACCGCCTCCGGGTTCAGCCGCGCCGCCCGGCGAAGCGCGAATTTTGAGATGTCGATGCCGACGGCCGCAGCCGGGACGCGGTCCAGCAGGGCGCGAAGGTAGTGCCCGGTGCCGGTGCCGGAGTCCAGCACCGTGGACCCAGCTTCGGCGAGGAAAGGGGCGGCAAGTTCGGCGACGGCCCCGGCCAGGGGGCGGTAGTGGCCGGCGGACAGAAAGTCGAAGCGGGCCGCGACCATCGCCGCGGAGTCCGCTTCGAAGACGGTGCCCTTGCCGGTCAGGAAGTTGAAGTATCCCTGCTTGGCGGCGTCGAAACTGTGCCCGGCGGGGCAGATCAGGGAGCGTCCGCCACTGCCTGCCGTGAACGGGCTCCGGCACACGGGACACACGAGGGCGGCGAGGGAAGCGGCGGGCATAGAGTCAATCGTAGGGCCGGCGCGCTCCGGCACCCGCCGCGGACTCCGGGCAGCGCCGTTCCGATGTGAGGTATTTCACCTCACGGGCGCCAGCGGTTAGGCTCGCACTCGTGAAATCCGAACATCTTCCCCTGCTCAAGTCCGTTTCGGCTCCCGCCGTGCACCCTGACGGCTCCCGTGCCGTCGTGGCCGTGGTCCGCCCCGATTTCGACGCCGACGCCTACGTGGGCCAGTTGTGGAACGTGCCGGTGGATCCGGCACTGCGACCGCGCCGGCTGACCCGCGGCTTCCGTGACACCGCACCGGATTTTTCCCCGGACGGCCAGGTGCTGGGGTTCCTCCGCGCCGAGGCCGGCGGCAAACCGCAGCTGCACGTGGTCGAGGCCTCGGGCGGCGAGCCCGTGGTGCTGACGGATGCGCCGCTGGGCGTCAGCGCCTTCACCTGGTCCCCGGATTCGCGCAGCATCGTCTTCAGCGCCAGGACACCCGAGGACGGCCGCTACGGCACGGTCGACGGTGTCTCCGCTGGCGGCGAGGATGCCCGGCTGATCACGGATTACCAGTACCGGATGAATGGCGTCGGCTACACGGCGGATAAACCCCTGCAGCTCTTCGTGATCGCGGTCCCGGACCTGGAGGAGGAACCGAGGGTGGCTCCGGCCGGCCGGGCACTCAAGGCCGCCAAGGCCGCAGAAGGTGGCACGGCTGCCGCAGGTCTGCCGGAGGCGCGTCAGCTCACCACAGCCGCGACGGACCACAACGGTGCCAGCTACAGCGCCGACGGCGAAGCCGTGTACTTCACCGCCGCCCTGCACGAGGGCAGCGACGAGGACCTGGTGAGCGGCATTTACCGGATTCCGGTTGATCCCGAAGCCGGGGGAGAGGGCCCCGAGTCCGTGCCACTCGGCAACACCGGGCGGCTCTCCGTCACCGCCGTCCGGCAGAGCCGGGACGGCCTATGGCTGTACTTCTCGGCGCAGGACCTCGGCGTCGAGGGTAGGGACTTCGTGGCCCGCAACACGGCGCTTTACGTCCTGCCGGCCGGCGGCGGGGACGCTGTCCTGCTCAGCGATCCGGAGACCACGGATCTGAGCGGCGGCGGGATTGAGCCGCGCGGCGCAGACGGCGCCCTGGTCCTGAATAACGCACGCGGCACCGTACAACTATTGGAGTTCGGCCCCACCGGGCAACGCGGCGTGCTGCTCGATGGCGACCGCGTGGTTAGCGGCGCGGCCGACGGCGGGGGAACGCTGGTCCTGAGCTTCGCCGATGCGGAAACCGCCGGTGACGTGGCAGTCCTCGAGGGCGGCCGGCTCCGGGTCCTGAGCAACTTCTCGGCGCCGCTGCGTGATGCAGCCGGAATAATCGCCCCGCAGGAGCTCACCTTCGCGTCCGGGGACGGCTACCCGGTGCACGGCTGGCTGGTCCGGCCAGCGGGCGACGGACCGCACCCGGTGCTGCTCAACATCCACGGCGGCCCGTTCGCCCAGTTCACCGGGGCGCTCTTCGATGAGGCCCAGGTCTACGCGGCGGCCGGGTACGCCGTCCTGATGTGCAATCCGCGCGGCTCGGCCGGCTACGGCCAAGCCCACGGCCGCTCCATCAAGGAGCGGATGGGCACCGTCGACATGCAGGACGTCCTGGCCTTCCTGGACGGGGCGCTGCAGAAGTTCGAGGAACTCGACGCCGCGGCCCTCGGCATCATGGGCGGATCCTACGGCGGCTACCTGACGGCCTGGACCATCAGCCACGACCACCGCTTCAAAGCCTCCATCGTGGAGCGCGGCTTCCTCGATCCGGTGAGCTTCACGGGATCCTCGGACATCGGCTGGTTCTTCGGCGGCGAGTACACCGGCCGCACGGCGGAACAAATGGCGGCGCAAAGCCCGATGGCCCGAGTGGAGCAGGTGCGCACTCCCACCCTGGTCATCCACAGCGAGGATGACCTTCGCTGCCCGGTGGAGCAGGGCCAGCGCTACTTCACGGCCCTCAAGCAGCGGGGCGTGGAGGCTGCCTTCCTGGTCTTCCCGGGCGAGAACCACGAACTGTCCCGGTCCGGAACACCGCATCACCGCCGGCAGCGATTCGAGCAGATCCTGCAGTGGTGGTCACGGCATCTTCCGACGGCCGCCAATCCCGCCCCGGCGGGCGGCACGGCGAACAACGCAGCCGACAGCTCGGCGGGATAGCTCCGCGGCCTAACCGGCAGGCTCGTCCGGCAGGAACCCCAGTTCCTGCCGGGCGTGTTCGATGTCCGGCTGTGCCCAGCGGGCGGCGTATTCGGCGTTGCTGCTCAGGGAGCGCAGCTCGGCCCGGTCCAGATAGATGATCCCGTGCAGATGGTCAGTCTCGTGCTGGACAATGCGGGCCTGCCAGCCGGTGAAGTCCCGCTGTTGCGCTGTGCCGTCCACCGCAGTGAAGTCCAACCGCACCGATTCAGGCCGCAGCACTGCCGCCTGCAATCCGTTCAGTGACAGACAGCCCTCGTAGAAGGCCTTCTTGGCCGAGCCCAGCGGCACGTAGCTCGGGTTGAGCATGGCGAAGAACGGCAGGGGCTCCCGGCCCCGGGCCGCCGCTACCTCCGGGTCGACGTCGAACCGGTCCTCCAGGACGGCAATCTGCAGGGGGATTCCCAGCTGCGGCGCGGCGAGCCCCACACCCGGTGCCTTGTGCATGACCCTGCGCATCAGGTCGATCAGCCGGCTGAGTTCGGCGTCGTCCAGCTGGCCGGTGAAGGGCACCGCCTGCTGCCGGAGGACCGGGTGGCCCACCTGGACGATCGGCGGAAGCACGCCCGCGTTCAGGATCTCCTCGACAGTCTCCCGGATCCTCTCGGTGCTGATCTCGGCGGTGGGGGCGTTCGTGTTTGCGTCGTTCGTCGTGTCTGAAGACATGGGAACAGACTACTGGCGACCGCACGCTGACGTGACGAAATCGTAAATGCGTCCCCGCAGTTGTGCCCCGGCGTCGATCTTCAGGGTCCCCTCCCGGCCGCCGACGGTGACCTGCAGCGGGATCAGCGTCCCCACCTTGTCCTCCGCCACGGCGTGCGGGTCGCACCGGGCCGGGCGGATGCCGAGCCGCACTTCGTGCACCGGCCCGGCCGCGTCCACCCGGAGGCCGCTGGGCCAGGGCGCACTCGTGTCTTCTTCCAGCAAGGTGGTCCCGCCGATGCTGTCGATCGTCAGGGTCCCGCTGCTGCCACCACCAGCTCCGGCCGGGTTTCGCGGCGTGATGACCAGGCGCAGGACGGCAGATCGGGCGTCTGCGGAGACCTCGAGGCGGGGGCTGAGCCGGAAGCCGGCCACCGCGACGGCGGCCTGGGCAACGCACATTTCGGCGTTGTTCCGAGGCAGGACTCCGAAGGGATCGGCCGCTGTTGCGGTGAGCGTCCTTTCCGGCGTTCCGGCGGCGGGCGTCACCCGGACCTCGACGACGGCGCCCGGCTCTGCAGGTTCTGAACCGTACGGCGCGGGCTGGCCGGGTTGCGAAGCTTCGCCGGGTTGCGGCGCCGGATTTGGGCAGACGGCGCCCGGCAACCGGGTCGGCAGGCTCTTTGTCTGGCCGGGCGGCAGCTCCGTCCCTGCTGGCGCCGATGTCCAGTTGATTTCGTTAGCAAAAAGCGGACTCCGCAGCCCGGCTGCGAGCACGGTGACCGCCTCGCCGGTGGTGTTGGTCAGCTGGATCTCAATGATCTGCTTGCTGTAGTTGTCGCGGAACTGGCTGATCTCCGCGGTCAGCGGTCCGCTTCCGGAAGCGGCCGGCGTCGCTCCGCTGCCGGTTACTGCCGGGCCTGTGCCCGCGCTGCACGCTGCCGCCGCCAGCAGGACCAGCACTGCGGCGGACCGCCTGAGCGTCGAGGGAAGGCTGCCCATGCGGTCAGTCTAGGCCGCGGCACCGCGGCGGGCACGCCCGAGGCGCAGTTCGGCTAGTCTCGGTCCATGACTTCACCGACACCCCTGGACTGCGTGCTCGGCCTGCTCCGGGCCATTGAAGCCGGAGGCGGCGCGGCGGCGCTCGGGCCCTTCCTGGCCGAAGACTACGTCCTGACCGAGGCACCGCACCTGCTCGCTCCCGGGGGATCCACCCGCAACCGGGACCAGGTCCTCGACGGTGCCGAGCACAGCGGCGAAATCGTTTCCGGGCAGCGCTTCGAAGTCCGGCGCAGCACCTGCGAGGGCGGCCGGGTGGTCCTCGAGGCCGAGTGGTCCGCGACGGTGCTGATGAATCTGCCCCATTGGGACAAGGGCGACGAAATCCGGGCCCGGACCGCCTCGGTGTTCGAGGTGCGCGACGGCCGGATCATCAGCCAGCACAGCTACGACTGCTACTACACGCCGCGCTGAGGGCTCCCGCCCCGGCTACTGCATGGTGAACCGGCGGGCCACGAAGCTGTTGACGGCCGGGACGGCCGCCGCGGCGGCTAAGACACTGTTGCGTGCGGCCAGCGGTCCTTCGCGGAGCGGCCGGCCCAGCGCCATGTTGATCTCCGACTGCCGCGCCGCCCTCGCGGCCTGGCGCATCCGGTGCCGTTCGAACGCCGGCAGGCCGGTGCGGGTGCCGGCCACGAGCGCCGGCACGAGGGGCGCCAGCGCCAGCGCGTCGAGCCAGCCCAGGCTCATGCCCTGACCTCCGATCGGGCTGATCTCGTGTGCCGCGTCCCCGATCAGAATGCAGCGGCCCGCCACCATCCGGCGGGCCAGCCGGGAACGCACGCCGAAGCCGCTGAGCATGCTGTTGCTGCCGGGGTCGACGTCGACGCCCGTCCGTCGCCGGACCTCCCGTGCCAGCCACGCGGCGTCGGCCGCGCTCCCGGCCGCGGCCGGACCCAGGCGAACCACCCAGCGGCGGAGCTTCCCCGGCAGCGGGAACGACTCGACGATCCCGCCGCTGGCCAGGAACAGTGCCGCATCGGGACCAAGTCCGGTGCCGTCGACGAAGTCGCCCATGAGGTAGCGGTCCGGGTAGTCCCTGCGCCGCAGGGGCACGCCGAGCGCGGCCCGGGCCGCGGAGCGGACCCCATCCGCGGCGATCACAAGGGGAGCCGCGAAGCTGACCGCCCGTCCGCCCCGGCAGGCCTGCACCGTGACCTGCCGGCCGTCGTCGTGCAGCCCGTCCACCCGCACGCCGCGGCGCAGCGCGTCCGGGTCGAGCTCCTGCAGCCGCTTCTCCAGCACAGCCTCAGTGCGGCCCTGCGGCAGGGAGAGCACGAATGGGAACCGCTCGGACACCCGGGCGAAGGACATCTCGGCCAGCCTGGTGCCGCAGTTGAGGGCAATGCCGCGCCGGATCGGGACGCCCCGGCGGACGAGCTCCTGATCCACGCCGACTTGCCGCAGGGCCTCCAGGGCCGGCGGATGGATACCAATGGCCCGCGAGTGCGGTTCCGGCCCGGTCCGCTGTTCGAGCACCGTGACCTGCAGCCCCCGCTGCAGCAGCAGGCTAGCCATGAACAGCCCCACCGGGCCGCCGCCGATGATCACGGCATCGGTCACGGCGTCGGTCATGGTCCGGCCCCGGCAGGCCGCTGCTGTGTCCTGTCCAGGACCAGCAAGTTGCGGAACGGGGCGCGGGCCAGCACGGTCCAGCCCGGGGGAGCCGCCGCGCGCAGTTCCGCCGCGGTATAGCTGCGCCGGATCGACGTCAGGCCGTCCTGCCGGATGTAGGAGCCCAGGAACGGCGTGGCGCCCGCATAGAACAGCCCATACGCGGCCGGGCTGCGGCGGAGGTCGTTGTGGATCACGGTGCCGGCGCTCAACGCGGCCGATTCGGCCAGGAAACCGGCAAGTTCGCCGGCGTCCAGATGGTGCAGCACATGGTTGGAGACAACGACGTCGTAGCGCGCGCCTTCGCCGAGCAGCTCCGCCGCCGTCTGCCGCCGGAACCGCACGCCGCCACGGGTGCGCCGGCTGGCGGCAAATGCGGCGGCCCGTGGGTCCGGGTCGATCGCCGTGATCTCCAGTCGCAGTCCGTCCCGGGCCGCCCAGCGGGACAACAGCACCGGGACGTCGCCTCCGCCGCAACCGATGTCCAACAACGTGGTGGCCGACCCCGCGGAGAGCAGCGGCTTGAGCTGCTGCCGGTAGATGCCCCTCCAGCCGGACACGGCGCGGTTCACCAGGGCGAACTGGGCGTAGGTTCGTTCCAGCCTGGCCGGATCGCAGTCGGGCCGGTCCATCTCCTCAACGGCGTCCAGGGCACGCGTGCGCAGCAGCACCATGGCGCCCGTGCTCAGGCCAGGGCCGATGCCGGCCAGGGCACGCCGGGGCGCTCGGGATCGGCCTCGCCCCTGGCTCCCCGTGGTGCGGTGATCTTGGTGAAGAGGGCGGTCTCCACGGTGAGGCCCGGGCCGAATGCCATCGAGCAGATGCGTTCCCCGCCGTCGCCGTCGGCCTCCAGCACATCGCCGGTGTCGCCCTCGGTGCCGGCGCCGGCCGCGGGGAGGTCGAGGATGTGCCGGATCACGAAGAGCACGGTGGCGCTGCTCATGTTGCCGTAGTTCCGCAGCGTTTCGCGCGCCGGGACCAGCTGTTCGTCGCTGAGCTCCAGCCTGGACTGCACCTTGTCCAGGATGCTGCGGCCGCCGGGATGGATGGCCCAGTGCCGGATGTCCCGGTAGGAGAGCCCGAGCAGCGAGGCATCCCGGGACAAGAGCGGTTCGAGGGCGCCGATGATGTGGTCGTCGATGATGTGCGGGACGTAGGTGCCGAGGACCATTTCGAAGCCTTCATCGCCGATGTTCCACGCCATCGCTTCCTCGCCAACCGGGGTCAAAACCGTTTCAAAGTGGTCCAGGGTCAGCAGGGCCGGCTGGTCCGCGATGTCGCGGGCGCTGATGATGGCGGCCGCCGCGCCGTCGGCGAACAACGCCGATCCCATGATCGTGTCCGGGTCGTTGGAGGTCCGGACGTGGAGGGAACAAAGTTCGGCGCAGACCACCAGCACCACGGCCTCCGGATCCGCGTCGCAAAACGACTTGGCCGCGCGCAGCGCCGGGAAGGCGGCGTAACACCCCATGAAGCCGAGGTGGTAGCGCTGGACCGCGGGGTTCAGCCCGAGCGCACGGACAATCTTGTAGTCGGGGCCGGGGTTGAAGAAGCCGGTGCAGGAGACTGTGACGAGGTGGGTGATGTCGCGGGCGTCGATGCCCGGGCAAGCCGCCAGCGCCTTGTCCGCCGCCTCAATGAAGAGCTTGCTGGCTTCGGCGGCGAAGATGTCGTTCCTGACTTTCGTGCTGGGGCTCAGCAGCAGGCCGGTGGCGGGGTCGAAGAACTGCGGATTCTCCGCCCGGCTGCCGGTGGTGAGCTCCCCGACGGCGGTGTAGCGGGTGTCGATGGCGGCGGAGTCGAAGCAGGTGCTCACCAGCCGGGAGCCGAGCCGGCTGAGCCCCGGCTGGGCGGCAAACACGTCGCGGGCCTCGGACTGAATCAATACGGTGGGCGGGACAGCAGTTTCCAGGGACCTCAGGTAGACCGTCATGGTTCATTCTCAGTGAGGGCGGCGGATAAGACAATGCATGCCGACGGCGTACGGCTGACCCGGCGGAAGATAACCCCATCGTCTGTTCTAAGCTGATCACATCGAGCGAGGCGACGCCGTCGGACACCGCGGGGGCGGCAAGGCCGAACAGAGGGAGACACAATGAGCATGGCGACGAACACGGACACGCCGACCGACCCGCGGCTGCCGGCGCCGCACGTCGCCGACACCCACGACCTGATCCGTGTCCAGGGCGCCCGGGAGAACAACCTCAAGAACATCAGCGTTGAGATCCCGAAGCGCCGGTTGACCGTGTTCACCGGCGTCTCCGGCTCGGGTAAGAGCTCGCTGGTGTTCGCCACGATCGCCGCCGAGTCGCAGCGGATGATCAACGAAACCTACAGCGCCTTTGTGCAGGGCTTCATGCCCAACCTGGCGCGGCCCGACGTCGACCTCCTGGAGGGGCTCACGACGGCGATCATCGTCGACCAGGAACGGATGGGGGCGAACCCGCGGTCCACCGTCGGCACCGCCACCGACGCCAACGCCATGCTCCGCATCCTCTTCAGCCGGCTTGGGACACCGCACGTGGGGCCGCCCACGGCGTTCTCCTTCAACGTCCCCACAAGGAAGGCCAGCGGGGTGATGAGCACCGAAAAAGCCGGGGGCCGGGTCGAGAAGAGTGTGGTGCACGGCGCCGTCTACCTGGGCGGCATGTGCCCGCGGTGCGAGGGGATGGGCTCGGTCTCCGACTTTGACCTCACGGCGCTCTATGACGAGAGCAAGTCGCTGGCCGAGGGCGCGCTGACGATCCCCGGGTACAGCATGGACGGCTGGTACGGCCGCATCTTCAGCGGTGCCGGTTTCGACATGGACAAGCCGATCGCGAAGTACACCAAGAAGGAAATGAACGATCTCCTCTACAAGGAGCCGACGAAGATCAAGGTCGAGGGCATCAACCTCACCTACGAGGGCCTGATCCCGAAGATCCAGAAATCGATGCTTTCCAAGGATGTCGAGGCGATGCAGCCGCACATCCGGGCCTTCGTAGACCGGGCCATTACCTTCCAGGCCTGCCCCGAGTGCAACGGCACCCGGCTCAGCAAGGAGGCGCGGTCCTCGAAGATCCTGGGGAAGAACATCGCCGAATTGTGCGAGATGCAGATCAGTGACCTGGCCCTTTGGGTCCGTGAGCTCGACGAGCCCTCGGTCGCGCCGCTCCTTAAAGGCCTGCGGCACCTGCTCGATTCGTTTGCCGAAATCGGGCTGGGCTACCTCTCGCTGGACCGGCCGGCGGGGACTTTGTCCGGGGGAGAGGCGCAGCGGACCAAGATGATCCGCCACCTGGGATCATCGCTGACCGACATCACATACGTCTTCGACGAGCCGACGATCGGCCTGCACCCCCATGACATCGAGCGGATGAACCAGCTGTTGCTGCAGCTCCGGGATAAAGGCAACACGGTGCTCGTCGTCGAGCACAAGCCGGAGACCATCGCGATCGCCGACCACGTCATTGATCTTGGTCCCGGCGCGGGCACCGGGGGCGGCAGTGTCTGCTTCGAAGGAAGTGTGGAGGGACTGCGGGGCAGTGACACCATCACCGGCCACCACCTGGACGACCGGGCGATGGTTAAGGAAACGGCGCGTACGCCGTCGGGCTCGCTTGAGGTGCGCGGCGCGTCGACCAACAACCTCCGGGACGTCGACGTCGACCTCCCGCTCGGCGTGCTGTGTGTGCTCACGGGCGTGGCCGGATCCGGCAAGAGCTCGCTGATCCAGGGCTCGGTGGCCGGCCGGGACGGTGTGGTGTTGATCGACCAGGGCGCCATCAAGGGTTCACGGCGCAGCAACCCTGCGACGTACACGGGCCTGCTTGAGCCGATCCGCAAGGCGTTCGCGAAGGCCAACGGCGTCAAGCCGGCGCTGTTCAGCTCCAACTCCGAAGGCGCCTGCCCCACCTGCAACGGCGCGGGCGTCATCTTCACGGAGCTTGGCGTGATGGCCACAGTCGAGTCCACTTGCGAGGACTGCGAGGGCCGCAGGTTCCTGGCGTCGGTGCTGGAATACAAGCTGGCCGGCCGCAACATCGCTGAAGTCCTGGCGATGTCGATGACCGAGGCCGAGCTGTTCTTTGGCGCCGGGGAGGCCCGCACGCCGGCGGCGCACAAGATTCTCGACCGGCTCGTGGACGTCGGACTCGGCTACCTCAGCCTGGGGCAGCCGCTCACCACGCTCTCCGGCGGCGAACGGCAGCGGCTCAAGATGGCCACCCAGATGGCGGAGAAGGGGGACGTCTACGTCCTTGACGAACCGACCACGGGCCTGCATCTGGCCGACGTCGCGAACCTCCTCGGCCTGCTGGACCGGCTGGTCGATTCCGGCAAGTCCGTGATCGTCATCGAGCACCACCAGGCGGTCATGGCGCACGCGGACTGGATCATCGACCTGGGCCCTGGCGCCGGACACGACGGCGGACGGATCGTCTTCGAGGGCACGCCCGCCGAGCTGGTTGCGGCGAAGTCCACGCTGACGGGGGAGCATCTGGCGGCTTACGTCGGGAAGTGAGCGCGGGCTGTGCCTGGGTCAGTTAGTTGCGGCATGAATACTGGATAAGTTCTCTACCTATATTGCACATCATAAACTGCACAGCGGACGTCGATTTAGTAACATATAGTTTATGCTAATGAAATATAAATGATAATTTAAGAAATGGCCGGGGGAGTAGCCTCTGAAGTGGCGCCGGACTTTCTCCCGATACATTGTTTGCATATGCATGCCTCCCCAGCAGGCGCCCTGCCTACACGCAGCTTCCCTACTGTCCCGGGCTCCCAGCCAGTCCGATTTTCGGCTGAGGGCTGTGGCGGGGTGGCATCCAGCCTGCATGGTGGGACGACGCAGCAGCATTATGGAGCAAATTGCGGTTCAGATAGCCGCTAATGGCCAGGAATCTGTCTGGCGGGTCAGAAACGACGCTTGCCGGTGAACTGAGACTAGTTTGGCTAATAACAGAGCGACCATGCGTGAGAAATATGGATTTGCAGCCAATCCATCACATCGTCAGCAAATCCGCGGGCTTAGGCACCGTCCTGGCGCATCCAGAGTTGGAATGCCTTCGGCAACCCAAGGCCAATCGCTGTGGCAGCTTCATCCCAGCATCAACGTCGCGGCGCAGAGGATGGCGCAGACGACGGACAGCAGCCGCGGCCCGTCCGGCGGAAGCCTTCTTCCGACCGCTCACCGTAACGCCGATAATCAACATTATGTAAAGTAACGCGAAAAGCCCTACAGGAGCGGCTCCTGGTAATCCCTCCCCGGGTGTACGACCGGCAGTCCGACAATCAACCCCGTAATTGCCGCAGGAACCGCAATGAGACCGCCAAGGTGCGGCAGCAGGCTGTCCGGCGCGGCAAGATCGCCCCGGCCCACAGGCCAGCCGCCAGGCGGCGCCGGAGCAAAGGATTCGTGGGCTCAGCCTACGCCGGGCGTTCCCGGAGCCCTCTCTCCCGGGCTCGGACCCACAGAGCGCCGCCGCCTCGGTGGTGGTCAGGCTCACCGGCGGCTACGGTGAACTCGTCTGACGGCGCTGTGCTCTCGGTAGCCGAGGGAGCCAGCAGCGCACCGTGTCGCGGTATTGCTGATATTCGTCCCCGAACCGTTCCCTGAGGTCGGATTCCTCCAGCGGCCTGACGGCATAGTTCCACACCAGCGAGCCGGCGATCGCGTAGGCGATGACGAGCCACGACTGCATGATCAGGCCGACCGCGGCGCCTTGGACAATGCCGGCGACGGCCATCGGATTGCGAATCCAGCGGTACGGACCCGCGATGACCAGGCGGTTGGGCATCGCTGACGGCAACGGCGTGCCGTGCCCCCGCGTTGACATGACTACTGCCGACCAGAGGCCGAGGGCGCTGGCCAGCACGAGAACCACAGCACCGGCTGGAGCGGTAAACGGCGGAAACGGGAGCGCCAGCGCCAAGCGTCGTTCGAGGAACAAGATGGCAAGAGGAATCACCGCCAGGAAGAAGCTCCAAAAGACGACGATCTGCCCGAATGTTGTGGCCAGATGGCCGGCCGCGGTCCGGCGCCTGGTGGCGGGACGGAACGCGAACGGGCCGCGGATGATCCACGCTGTCGGTATGCGGCCTAGCAAGACCGCGCAAAGCGCGATCAGTGAACCAGCGGTGGCAGCACCCATGCTCAGTACGCCCCAGCCCGCTTCGGCTGTAATCGAGGCATATGCCGCCAGCACGACGGCGACAACGCCGGTCCAGCCGGCACTCACGACTGCTGCGGCCCGAACCCCGAAAGCCGCCATGGCCGAGGCCACGACGAACAGTGGAATGTCGAAGACTGCGACGGCAACAGAGTCGAGATTGCCGAGGGTCGCCTCACGCACCATCGGCGATGCGAAAACCGCGGCCCACCAGGACGCACCGGCAAGAGCCTGGAAGGCGAAATATGCCCGTCCCCACCGAACTAAGCGCGTCACCGACCCACCCCAGGCAATAGTCGTCCTTATCCTCACCTGCATAGCATTCTTTGAGCGTCATCGGCCGGCCGCACGGACGTGCCCTGGTCGTGTGGACGACGAAGTTGGCATCAGCCTACCTATCGATTGCCACTGACGGAGACTACGACAAGGCCCTGCTGCAGGAAAGCACGCCGGTACCCCACCCGGCGGGCTTGCCTGCGCAGTTCTCCGCGTCCAACTCAAACCGCTGTCGACGTCGTCGTCCTGCGAACTACATGTCAACCCAGCACGGGTATCAGCTGTAGTCCAGGCTTACCAGTAGCGCTTTGAGCTGGGCGTATTGGTCGGTTGCCATCCAGGCTCTGGCTGCTCCCCTGTTCGGGAACGCGGGGTCGTCGAAAATGACACGGGTGAACAGCCCGCCGTTGGCGGTCGACACGAGGTTGCACCATGACGGGACGCCGTCGCCCGGCTTCAGGGACCGGGGATCGACCAGGCCCATGTTGTAGGCATCGCCCGCTCCGTAGGATTCCACCGCGAACCCGAAGACGGGCTCCGTGCCGTCCGGGGCGGTCATTCCCGGGACCGCCGCCTGATCGAACACTCGGCGCGATACGGGACCGCCGGCACAGCCCGCGGTGACTCCATTGGCCAGAGAGAGCAGGTCATGGCCCGCAGCGTCCGCGACGATCGCTTCGATTCCGGGTAGTCCGGCGGGTGGGGCCACGGTTCGCACGGTCCACGTCGCCGGGTAGGCGAAGGAGATATGCCCGTCCGGGAACGTGAAGGTTTTCAGCTCGCTGGGTGCGTGCTTTGCCGCCGTCGGGCCGGCAGAGGTTCCCGACGCACTGGACGCCGGCGCGACGGCCAGCACCGACGAGGTATTGGTTGTGTCTGTCACTGCCATCTGTGGCGCGGCGCCAGGAGCAGCCCCCGGCTGTGATCCGCAGCCGGCAAGTAACAGGCTGACGGCAAGACTTGTCACGGTGGCGGCCGTGAAGACTGTGGCGCGATTGGATTTCATTTTCAGTACCCCCCCCAATATCTGTGAAGGCGGGCTCAACATCCCGCTAGATATAAGGTTTCCCGGGCATGGCCAGGAGTTACAGACGCAGCGGAAAAACTTCAGGCGACGCCCTGCTCGGCGGTGTCCACCCAGTAGCGCCGCTTGCCGTTGCGGGTGTCCTCGTAGCGGCCGCCGTTCCTTTCGATGGTCGCCCTGGAGCCGGCGTTGTCCTCGTCGCAGGTGATCAGGACCCGGGAGATTCCAAGTTCCTTCGCCACCGGCAGGGCATCGGCCAGTGCCTTCGCGGCGTGCCCGCGGCGCCTGCCGGATGGCCTCACGCTGTAGCCGATGTGGCCGCCCTCGTTGAGGAGCCAATCGTTGAGCTCGTGCCTGATCGCCAGTGAGCCCAGGAATGTTTCACCGTCCACGATCCACAAGTAGGTGCACGGCACGTACCCCGGTTTCCGGGGGCTCTCCGGCAACGCGTCGTCGACGAGCGCGTCGACAAAGCGGCGGAATGACCGAGGATCCCTGAGTTCTTCCAGGCTCCAGTCCTCACCGCCGGCGCCGTCCCTGTGGGCGCCGTCGAATTCTGCTGATCCCTCCAGCCAGGTGGAGTGGTAACTTACGTCCGGAACGATGAGGCTAGCCATCCCACGATCGTAGGCCAGCGGCCGGCGTCAGAGCCCGTCATTGCAACCCGGGGTGTCATCCGTCGGCGGTCGTGGCGCCGGCGGCGTCGAAGGTCACCTCTTTGGTCGGCACTACCGCCGCAGTACGCCCGGGAGCCGTTTGGTTCTGCCAGTAGAGGTTCGTGTGCGCAATAACCAGCTCCGGCGGCGGGGCGCCCCAGGCCGTTAGGTCCTCGGTACTGTGGGCGTCGGCCACGAGGGTGACGTCGTAACCGCGCACAAACGCTCCATGGATCGTGGACCTGATGCATTCGTCCGTCTGAGCCCCCGCTACCAGCAGGCGCCCCACGCCGGCGGCGGCGAGGACCTCTTCAAGATCGGTTCCCTCGAAGGAATCGCCGTAGGACTTATGCACCAGCGGTTCAGCATCCCGCCGGAACAACTCCGGGACGTACTTCCAGGCCTCACTCCCCCGTTCCAACTGGGCGTCGGAATGCTGAACCCAGACAATCGGGACCTCCGCGGCCCGGGCCATGTCCACGAGCTCAGCGATGTTTGCGATCACGCTGTCGCGCCGGTGAACACCCTCAACCACGCCGTTCTGCACATCGATCACCATCAAGGCCGTGTTGGCTCTGCCGGGCAGCGTGGTCATGGTCGCTTCCTGGATCCACTAGCGAATGACAAGGTCGTCGAAGCTGTACCGGATGCTTGTTGGCCCGTTCTTGGAAGACAGCCCAGCAGTCACCCCAGGCACACCGGCAGTCTGCAGGGCTGCGGTACTGTCGTTCGCCGTCACCTGCGGCGAGGGTTCATTCGAACCCGCCTGCCACACGGTGAGGCTGAGCGTTGTGGGACCGGTACCCACCGCTTTCAACCGAAGTGAGAGCGTAGACCCCGGCGCGGCGGACAACCCGGGGATTTGGATTTCCCGTCCTATGACGGTCTCGGGTTCGGTGCCGTTCATCCTGTAGATGAGGGCGCTAACCGTGCCATTCCCCTGCACCCTGGCCGTCCCGCGGTATTCGACCGTGGGGGCAACGTGGCGCGCCACCAGGCTGGCGTACGCTCCGCTTCCCCCCGGCACCGCATCCAGTCGGAGCGTGGCCGTCGCGTCGGTGTCCCTTACGCTGACACCGTTCAGGAACACTTGGCGGGTCTGCCCGGCGGCAAGCCTTACCACCCCCCGCTGACCGTCCAGGCTGAGCGCCGAGTTGTTCGGTGACCAGGCGCCGCCGAGATCCGCGCTGCCCCAGCCGCCGGTGCCAACGCGTGTGAAACTGTCACGGGCGATGACGTTCACCGGTGCGGACACGGTGATCCGCACGGTGGCGGACGCCGTCCTTCCTGCCGTGTCGGTGACGGTATAAGTGAAAGCGTCTGCTCCGGAGAAGCCCGCTGCCGGCGTGTAACTGTAACCACCCGTGGACGTCATGTTCACCGAACCGTGTGAGGGCTGGGTCCAAGCCGAGACGGCCAATCCGCTCCCGGTGTCGTTGGAGAGCACACCGGGTGCCGGCACCGAGAGCACCGTCTGGAAAGCCGTGGCCCCCGTGTCATCTGCCGCGGCGACTGTCGGTGCGGAGCCGTCCGGGACGAAAACCACATCCACCCAGTAGTTGCTGGCCGCATAGGTGTGGGCGGGGAAGGTTCCTGTCGCAGTGGCGTAGACGCCGTTGCCCGCCCCGGCGACGCTGGCCAGTCCCCGGACGGGCGGGGAGCCCGCGTCGGAGGCGAAGAAGTTGACGTCTTGAGCGAAGCGGCCGGCCGGCGCCGAGTAGGAGGCAATGTATTGCGTCGCCGCCTCGACGTGGACGCCGCCGGGGATGTCGACCTGTTGCCAGCCGGAGCTGGTCTCGCTTTGTGCGACTGCGGACCCGAGCAACTGCCCGCTGCTGGACCACAGGCGAACAGGGTGTGGCCCGGTGTTCACCGCGGCCTTGTAGAACCGGATAGCGGTGATGACCCCGGGGACATCAGCAGCAAACCGCACGCCCAGCTCGTGCGGGCCGGTGGCAGAACTTGCTGCGAGACTCGGGACTTGAAGGGACTTGAAAATACTGCAGGGACATTGCCGGGGGCTCGAACTGTTAGGCCCGTTCGGATCGGCCACGACAGACACATAGCTGCGCAGTTGTGCGTTGTAGGCAGTGGTGCGGTTCAGCAGCCCCGGGCAAAGCTGCCGGGACTTCAGACCGTCGAGGATTGCCGGCAGCGCCTCGGCCGTGTGCGGAGCCCAGTCGTGAAGGACGACCACACTCCCGGAACGAACGGCCGCCAGGACCGGATCGGAAACCGCGGACGTGCTGGTCGCCGCTGTGTCACCCTTGTTAACGTCCCAGATCACTTGCCGAAGGCCCAAGGACTCGCCCACCGCGGCAACGTTGTCATTGGTGTAGCCGTAAGGTGGCCTGAAGAACGTGGGCCGGGGTGCGCCTGCCGCGGTGATCGCGTCGTTGTCGCGAGACAGCTGCGACTGCACGTCGCCGGTGCTCAACTTGGTCAGATCCGGGTGGTCCCACGTGTGATTGGCAACCGTGTGGCCTTCAGCAGCTTCCCGGCGCACGAGATCAGGTCGGGTGGGCTGGTTAGGATCGGCGACCCGTTCTCCTAGGATGAAGAACGTGGCGTGGACGCCATAATCGCGCAGGGTGTCCAAGATCCAACTGGTGCGGTCCTCGTTGAAGACGTTGGGTCCGTCATCGAAGGTCAGTGCCACGAAGCCCGACGAGCAGTCCCAGGCCGAAGCACTGGTTCCATCCTCAGCTGCCAGCGCAGCGGAGCCAACGGGCAACAGGGCGCCGCTGACCAGTGCAGCCGCCGCAACGGCAGCCCCCCAGCGCCATGGATTGCGCATGTCAAGTGCATACTTCCGATCGGTCATCTCAGCCTTCCCCTGCCGTCAGAAGTCACACCCCAATGCGACTTATGTACGGGAGAGTAACATGCTGCTTCACAATAGAGGGAGGTGGCAGGCAAAGATTTTTTGGACCCCTCGCGAAGAGGCCACGCAGGAACCTCATGCCAGCATCGGGGCGCGGCTAGGCTAAAAGCATGCCAGCCAACACTGCCCCAGTCCCCCACCCGCCGTCGACCGCACGAACCGCCCTGCTGGCCGCCGCCGCCGACGCGGTCCTGATCCTGCTCTTCGCCGCGATCGGACGCGACGCCCATCAGCGAGGCGAGATCATCACCGGGGTCCTGGCGACGGCCTGGCCGTTTCTCGCCGGTGCCGCCGTGGCATGGCTCGCCCTGCGCCTTTGGCGGGCACCCCTGGCGCTGTGGCCGGCCGGCGTCGCGGTCTGGCTCGGCACGGTGGCGGTAGGCATGCTGCTCAGGGCCCTCACCGGACAAGTTGTGGTGCTGCCGTTCGTGATCGTGGCGCTGCTCAGCCTGGCCGTTTTCCTGCTCGGCTACCGTCTGCTCTTCGCGGCCACACGGCGTTTCCGGGCACGGCGCCGGCTGGGCTGATGCACTAGGCTTGCAAGCAGATGGCACGGCCTCAATGGGGCCAATCAACAAGCCAGCAACGGCGCAACAGATCCGAAAGGCCCCCACGTGATCACCGCTTTCGTCCTGATCAAGACAGACGCTTCCGCCATCCCGGAGACGGCTGAAAAAATCTCCGCGATTCCCGGCATCAGCGAGGTCTATTCCGTGACCGGCGAATGGGACCTGATCGCGATCGCACGCGTCGCCAAGCACGAGGAACTCGCCGACGTCATCGCGGACAAGCTCTCCAAGGTCCCGGCCGTGGTGCACACCACCACGCACATCGCCTTCCGGGCCTACTCGCAGCACGACCTCGACGCGGCGTTCGCCCTGGGCTTCGAACAGTAGCCAGTCCAGCGGGCGGGGAGCGCAGCCAGCCGGAAGGAAGTTAGTCGCGGGACAGTGCGACCCAGCGGTCCAGCACCGCAGCTGCCGCGCCCGACTCGACGGACTCCTCGGCCCGCTTCATCGCCGCGGCCATCCGGTCGGTCAGCGGGCCCGAGGCGTCCAGGTCAAAGGAAACGAGGCCGGCCGCGGCGTTGAGCAGCACGGCATCCCGCGCAGGCCCGGGTTCGCCGGCCAGCACCGCACGGACGACGGCGGCATTGGCCGCAGCGTCGCCGCCGCGCAGTTCCTCCACGGTCGCCTGCCGGATTCCCAGTTCGCGCGGGTCAAAAACTTGCTCAGCCACTTCGCCGTGACGGATCTCCCAGATCCTGGACGGGCCGGTGGTGGTCAACTCGTCCAGCCCGTCGTTGCCCCGGAAAACCAGGCCGCGGCTGCCGCGCTTGGCGAGCACGCCGGCCACCAGCGGCGCCATCCGTTCATTCGCGACGCCGACGGCGGACGCCTGGACGTGCGCGGGGTTGGTCATCGGCCCCAGGAAGTTGAACGCCGTGGGCACACCCAGCTCGCGGCGCGCGACGGCGGCATACCGCATTGAAGGGTGGAAGACCTGGGCGAAGCAGAACGTGATGCCGGCCTCCTCGGCGTTTCTGGCGACGCGTTCAATGGGCAAGTCCAGCCGGACGCCCAGCGCTTCCAGCACGTCGGCGGAGCCCGAGGTCGACGAGGACGCCCTGCCGCCGTGCTTGACCACCTTCGCGCCGGCGCCTGCCGAGACCAAGGCCGCCATCGTGGAGATGTTGATCGTGTTGAGCTGATCGCCGCCGGTTCCGACAATGTCCAGCTTCTCACCGGCGATCTCGATCGGGTTGGCCGAGTTGATCATCGCCTCGACGAGGCCCGTGAGTTCTTCCACCGTTTCGCCCTTGGCGCGCAGCGCCACCAGGAAGCCGGCCACCTGGGCGGGGGTCGCCTCGCCGGACATGATGGAGTTCATCGCCCACTCAGTATCGCCGGCGGTGAGGTCCGTGCCGTGGATGAGGGCGCCAATGAGGCGCGGCCAAGTCTTGCCTACAGCCTGTGCAGATGCCTGAGAAGTCACGTTCCGATGCTATCGAGCCGGGGGCTGCAATGCCCAATGCGAAGGGGCCCGGGAACTTTTCCGCGCGATTTCGCGTCTTTGTAGAAAAAGTCGCCCCGAAACGCGGTTTGCGTTGGGCAGGACGGACTTTTACAGACATAATGTCTATGTGACATCTGCGACCCATGCCCCCAGTACCCCGGCGCACCCGACGCTGAATCGCCCGAACATGGTTTCCGTTGGAACCGTCGTCTGGCTGTCCAGTGAGTTGATGTTCTTCGCCGGTCTCTTTGCCATGTACTTCACACTCCGTTCGACTTCAGGACAGATGTGGGCCGAAGAGACAGCCAAGCTCAACTTCCCCTTTGCGCTCGTAAACACGATCGTCCTCGTGGCCAGTTCCTTTACTTGCCAGATGGGCGTCTTCGCCGCCGAACGGCTCCAGCCGCGCAGGCTCGGCGGGCCCCTGAGCTTCACCCGCTGGGGAATGAACGAGTGGTTCACACTCACATTCATCATGGGTGCGTTCTTCGTGGCCGGCCAGGCGACCGAGTACGCCATGCTCGTCTCCGAGCACGTCTCGCTCTCTTCCAACGCCTACGGTTCCGCGTTCTACATGACCACCGGGTTCCACGGCCTGCACGTTATCGGCGGCCTGATTGCCTTCCTGCTCATCATCGGACGCTCCTTCGCGGCGAAGAAGTTCGGGCACTTTGAGGCAACCTCCGCGATCGTCACCTCGTACTACTGGCACTTTGTCGACGTCGTATGGATCGGCCTCTTCCTGGTCATCTACGTCCTTAAGTAGCCAAGACTTGTCTCTCTTTCTACAAGAGATAGAATTTCAAGAATCGGCTCCCCGAGCCAACGCAGGATCGAATAAAGGAACCACCACGTGAAGGCACTCTCGCAGAAGCGACGTCACCCACTGGCAGCAGTTGCGCTGTTGCTGATGGGCCTCCTCATCACTGGTGGGCTGTACGCCGTCGCCACCACCGTCAACCAGGCCAAGGCCGACACCACGAGCTTCAGTGCAAGCGACGCAGAAGAAGGCGGCAAGCTGTTCGCCGCCAACTGCGCCACCTGCCACGGCATGGGTGCCAGCGGCTCGCAGGCCGGCCCGTCGCTCGTCGGCGTCGGCGCCGCCGCCGTTGACTTCCAGGTTGGCACCGGCCGCATGCCCATGCAGATGAACGGCCCGCAGGCGTACAAGAAGCCCGCCCAGTTCAACGAAGAGCAGACCCACCAGCTGGCGGCTTACGTTGCTTCGCTCGGCCCCGGCCCGTCCATTCCGGAGGCAGGTGTCCTCGATGAGAAGGGCGACGCCGCCAAGGGTGGCGAGCTGTTCCGCACCAACTGCGCCATGTGCCACAACGCTGCTGCAGCCGGCGGCGCGCTGACCCGGGGCAAGTTCGCCCCGGCCCTCGCCGACGTCTCCGGCAAGCACATCTACGAAGCCATGGTCACCGGCCCGCAGAACATGCCGGTCTTCTCCGACGCCAATGTCTCCCCCGAAGGCAAGCGTGACATCATCACCTTCCTGAAGCAGATCGAAGCCAACGGCTCCCCCGGGGGCAACGACCTGGGCGCCCTGGGTCCTGTCTCCGAAGGCCTGTTTGTTTGGATCGCCGGCCTGGGCGTCATCATCGCCTTCACCATCTGGCTGACTTCGCGGACGTCCTAGGCACACCGCGGTACCTGTAAGAATTTTCTGCTGATCCGTCAGCAGTTTGAATTGAAAACTAACTCGACACTGGTCGAGACGAGAGAAGGATGAGGCGAATTATGGGCAACCATAGTGACGGCAGTCCGAACCACTCGGGCACCGTAGCTACGGCTGGTCAGAATGAGGTGGAGAAGTTCCAGGATCCTGGAATTCCCCCGCATCGTTTGCGCCTGGCTGACACGGACCCGAGGGCCGCAAAGCGAGCGGAACGGCAGGTGGCCATTCTGTTCGGTGCCTCCGTCGTTGGCACCCTGATATTCCTGGTGGCGTACTTCGCCATCGATCTTGGAGCTGACTCCTCGATCGCCACCATCCGGCTGCAGAACACCCTGCTGGGCATCGGCACCGCCTTCGCGATGCTGGGCATCGGCACCGGGATCGTGCACTGGGCCAAGGCCCTCATGCCGGACCACGAAGTGTCGGAAGAGCGCCACGCCATCCGCACCGAAGAGGACCGCCTGGCCGCCGTCCGGATCGTCGACGACATCGTCGAGGAAACCGGCATCAAGCGCCGCCCGCTGATCCGCAACACCCTGCTGGGCGCCGTCGCACTTGCTCCGCTTCCGGCCCTGGCCGTCTTCGGCGACCTCGGTCCGCGTCCGGACAACAAGCTGGCTCACACCATGTGGGCCCCGGTTGACGGCAAGACCAAGCGACTCACCCGCGACCCCGATGGCACCCCCATCAAGGCCTCGGACGTCACCATCGGTTCCGCCTTCCACGTCATCCCGGAAGGCCTGAACGAGCTGCACGAAGGCAAGCTGAACGAGAAGGCAAAGTCCGTCGTCCTGCTCATGCGCCTGAACCCGGAATCCCTCAAGCCCTCCCCGGGCCGTGAGGACTGGAGCTACAACGGAATCGTTGCCTACTCCAAGATCTGCACCCACGTTGGTTGCCCTGTTGCGCTGTACGAGCAGCAGACCCACCACCTGCTGTGCCCGTGCCACCAGTCGACCTTCGACCTGACCCAGGAATGCAAGGTTATCTTTGGCCCGGCCAGCCGGCCGCTCCCGCAGCTGCCCATCGCCGTAGACGACGAGGGCTACCTCTACGCTACGAGCGACTTCAAAGAACCTGTTGGACCTAGCTACTGGGAGCGTGATGAGCATGAGCGCAACATCAACAGCTGACACCCCCACCTTTGTCGCCAAGACCAAGGGCGGCCGCATTACCGACTTTGTTGACCAGCGCGTTGGCGGTTCCGGAATGCTCCGGGAATTCGGCCGCAAGGTCTTCCCGGACCACTGGTCCTTCATGTTCGGCGAAGTGGCCCTGTACTCCTTCGTCATCCTGCTGCTCTCCGGCACCTTCCTGACGTTCTTCTTCGACCCGTCGATGGCAGAAACCCACTACCAGGGTTCCTACCTGCCGCTGAAGAACGTCGAAATGTCGGTGGCCTACAACTCGTCGCTGAACATCTCCTTCGATGTCCGCGGCGGCCTGTTCATGCGCCAGGTCCACCACTGGTCGGCACTGCTGTTCGTGGCCTCCGTGTCCGTGCACATGCTGCGCGTCTTCTTCACCGGCGCCTTCCGCAAGCCGCGCGAAATGAACTGGGTGGTGGGCAGCGTCCTGCTCATCCTGGCCATGGCCGCCGGCTTCACCGGCTACTCGCTCCCCGATGACCTGCTCTCCGGCAACGGCCTGCGCATCATCGACGGCGTGATCAAGTCCATCCCGGTCATCGGCACCTACATCTCGTTCTTCCTCTTCGGCGGAGAATTCCCGGGCACCGCGATCATCGGCCGCCTGTACATGCTCCACATCCTGCTGGTTCCCGCGCTCATCCTGCTGATGATCGTCATTCACCTGTTCATGGTGGTCGTGCACAAGCACACCCAGTACCCCGGCCCGGGACGCAACGACGGCAACGTCGTCGGCTACCCCCTCGGCCCGGTCTACGCGGCGAAGGCCGGCGGCTTCTTCTTCATCGTGTTCGGCGTCGTCGCGCTGATGGCCGGTTTCTTCACCATCAACCCGATCTGGAACTACGGTCCCTACGACCCCTCCCCCGTCTCGGCCGGTACCCAGCCTGACTGGTACATCGGTTTCGTTGACGGCGCCTTGCGCCTGATGCCGGGCACCTTCGGGGACTGGCACGTCGAGCAGGTCTGGTTCGGCCACGTCTTCACGTTCAACGTGTTGCTGCCGGCGCTGGTCCCGGCGGGCATCCTGTTCACCGTGATGTTCACCTACCCCTGGATTGAACGCTGGATCACCAAGGACGACCGCGAGCACCACGTCCTGGACCGCCCCCGGAACGCGCCGACCCGCACCGCCATCGGCATGGCCGGCTTCGTCTGGTACTGCGTGATGTGGGCTGCTGCAGGTTCCGACCTCATCGCCACGCACTTCCACGTGGCTTTGAACGACGTCACCTACTGGTTGCGCGCCCTGTTCTTCATCGGCCCGGTACTCGCCTTCATCATCACGAAGCGCGTCGCCTTGGCCCTGCAGCGCAAGGACCGCGAAATCGCCCTGCACGGCCGCGAAACCGGCCGCATCGTGCGGCTGCCGCACGGTGAGTTCATCGAGGTCCACGCCCCGCTGAACGAATACAAGCGCTACAAGCTGGTCGGCTTCGAATCCCCGTCGCCGCTCCCGGCCGAGCCGAACAGCCACGGCGTCGTGGACCGCAAGGAAAAGCGCCGCGCGATGCTTTCCAAGTGGTTCTTCGAGGACCGGGTCGCCCCGGCAACCCCGGCCGAACTCGCGGCGGCACACGGCCACCACGGCGAACACGAGTCGATCGAACCGGCTGCGGAGCAGAAGAGCCTCAGCCACTGAGACACGGCGTTAGCTAACAGAAAGGCCCGGTCCACCAGGACCGGGCCTTTCTGCGTATCCAAGGGCCCCGCGCTGCCTGTCAGGGGCGGTAGCCGGAGGCGTAGTTCCGTGTGGGACGGACGCCCGGGCGCTGCAGCGGCACCCAGAGCTTGTAGCGGTCCGCCCGGTAGTAGGAGACCGAGTAGTCGACCATGGCGCGGGCCACGAAGGCGTGGCGCTGGATTTTCAGCAGCGGTGAGCCCACCTCCACGTTGAGCAGACGCGCCGTGGACGGGGACGCCGCCGTCGCTTCGATCATGTCCTCACCCCACTCCATCACCAGGCCGTACCGCTCGCTCAGGACGTTGTAGAGCGACGTCGGCGGCTCGCCGTCGAGCAGTCCCGGCACGCGGTGCGCGGGGATGAAGTTCTCGTCCACGCTCATTGGCTCACTGTCCGCCAGCAGGAGGCGACGGAACCGCACCAGCGGGGTGCCCTCTTCGAGCTGCAGTTCGCGGGCCAGGAAAGCGCTGGCGTTGATCTGCTCGAAGCTGAGCACCTTGGCGGCCGGGACCATACCGCGTCGCTGCATCTCCTCGCTGTACGAGGTCAGTTTGACCTGGAGGTCCAGCTTCGGCTTGCGGACGAACGTGCCAAGGCCCACCACGCGCTCGATCACCTCTTCGCCCACGAGCGCATCGATGGCCTGGCGCACCGTCATCCTGGCCAGGCCGAACCGTTCGGAGAGGTCCCGTTCGGAGGGAAGCGCCGAGCCCGGCGGGCAGGAGCTGGCAATGTGGGCGCGGAGGATCTCGCGGAGCTGGACGTAGATGGGGGTGCCGCTGTTCCGGTCGATGTCGCCGGACATCCGGGCCGCGTTAGAGCCCACGGAGGCGCCTGCTGCAATAGTTCATGCCTTAAGCCTAGGGCACTTTACCGGCAGGTCTAGACCACCCAAGCTACCCGGTTCGCCCGGAACTTCTCCCCCGGCTACGCTGGATATGCGCCCCGCCGGCCTGTCGTTTCCGGACCCGGTGGCGGGCGAAAAAAGCACCCGGCCGGCACAGCCCGGCGACAGACGTTTTAGGGAGTTCCATTGCCAGCACGCAAGGCGGTCGTCCAGGCCTCGATCGGACTGCACGCCCGCCCGGCGGCCGCGTTTGTCCGGGCCGTGACGCAGACCGGATTCGCCGTCACGATCAGCAAGGACGGCAGGCCGGGCGTGGATGCGCGGTCGCTGCTGGAGGTCATGACCGAGGACTTCGCCTGCGGGTGTGAAGTGGAACTGGCCGTCCGGCCGGAGACTGTCCCGGACGATTCGAGCCTCGCCGACGCTGAGCGCGCCCTCACGGACCTCTGCGCCCTGCTCGAGTCCCAGTCCGGCTGACCGGCCGACGCGGCCCGCAGGGCATACGCAAACGACGGCGGGCCCCCACCAAATGGTGGGGGCCCGCCGTCGTCGTTGTCAGTGCCAGGCGCTAGTGCGCGTGGTCACCGCGGCTGTACTCGTAAACCCAGCCCACGAGCGCCACCACGGCCAGGCCGCCGGCGATGAACGTGATCCAGAAACCCACGGCCAGGCCAAGGAACCCGCCAGCGCAGGCAAGGCCGAGAACCAGCGGCCACCAGCTCCAAGGGCTGAAGTGGCCCTGTTCGCCGGCGCCTTCGTGGATCTCAGCGTCGCTGCGGTCCTCGGGGCGCAGGCCCACGCGCTTGCCGGTGAAGCCCAGGTACGCGCCGATCATGCCAGCCAGCCCGCCGAGCAGGAGGACTCCGAGTATGCCGACCCACTCCGACCAACCGGTCAGGAAACCGTAGACCATCGAGACCGGGATGAAGAAGAAGACTCCGAATCCAAAAATCCGTGATTCGATTTTCACTTGGCTTGATCCTTCTGGTCGGCGTTACCGAGCGCCGCTGCTGCCGGGGCAGGAGAGTCGACGGTGTAGTACTGGGAGAGTTCCGGGTGGTGCAGGTCCAGGGCAGGACGCTCCGAGCGGATCCGCGGCAGCGAGGTGAAGTTGTGCCGCGGCGGCGGGCAGGACGTCGCCCATTCGAGCGAGGCGCCGAAGCCCCAAGGGTCATCGACCGTAACCCGCTCGTTGCTCCGCCAGGTGATGTAGACGTTCCAGAAGAACGGGATCAGCGAAGCACCCAGGAGGAAGGACGAGTAGGTGGAGAACTGGTTCATCCAGGTGAAGTTGTCCTGCGGCATGTAGTCCGCATAGCGGCGGGGCATGCCCTCGACGCCGAGCCAGTGCTGGATGAGGAAGGTGCCGTGGAAGCCCAGGAAGAGCATCCAGAAGTGGATCTTGCCAAGGCGCTCGTTGAGCATCTTGCCGGTCCACTTCGGCCACCAGAAGTAGAAGCCTGCGAACATGGCGAACACCACGGTGCCGAAGACCACGTAGTGGAAGTGCGCCACGACGAAGTAGGAGTCCGACACGTGGAAGTCCAGCGGCGGTGAAGCCAGGATGATGCCGGTCAGGCCGCCGAAGAGGAAGGTCGCCAGGAAGCCGATGCTCCAGAGCATCGGGGTTTCAAAGGTGATGGAACCCCGCCACATGGTGCCGATCCAGTTGAAGAACTTCACGCCGGTGGGAACCGCGATCAGCATCGTCATGAAGGAGAAGAACGGCAGCAGGACCGAGCCGGTGACGTACATGTGGTGGGCCCACACGGTCACGGACAGTGCGGCGATGGAGATGGTCGCGTAGACCAGGCCCTTGTAGCCGAAGATCGGCTTGCGGCTGAAGACCGGGAAGATCTCGGACACGATGCCGAAGAACGGCAGCGCGATGATGTACACCTCGGGGTGGCCGAAGAACCAGAACAGGTGCTGCCAGAGGACGGCTCCGCCGTTTTCCGGATCGAAGATGTGCGCGCCGAAGCGGCGGTCCGCGCCAAGGGCGAACAGGGCGGCGGCCAGGGGCGGGAAGGCCATAAGCACCAGGATGGCGGTGACCAGGGTGTTCCAGGTGAAGATCGGCATCCGCCACATGGTCATGCCCGGAGCGCGCATGCAGATGATCGTGGTGATGAAGTTGACCGCGCCGAGGATGGTGCCGAAGCCGGAGAGCGCCAGGCCGAAGACCCAGAGGTCACCGCCCACGCCAGGGCTGAAGGTCGTGTTGGACAGCGGCGCGTACGCGAACCAGCCGAACGACGCCGCACCCTGCGGGGTGATGAAGCCGGAGACGGCGATCGTGGAGCCGAACAGGAAGAACCAGAAGGCCAGCGCGTTCAGCCGCGGGAAGGCGACGTCGGGGGCGCCGATCTGCAGGGGCATGATCACGTTGGCGAAGCCGGCGAACAGCGGCGTCGCGAACATCAGCAGCATGACGGTGCCGTGCATGGTGAAGAGCTGGTTGTACTGTTCCTTGGTCTGCAGGATCTGCATGCCCGGCTCGAAGAGCTCTGCACGGATCAGCAGCGCCATGACGCCGCCGAAGCAGAAGAACACGAAGGACGCGATCAGGTACATGTACCCGATGGTCTTGTGGTCGGTGGAGGTGATCCAGTTGACGACGATGCGCCCCTTGGATTTGGGTACTACGGGAGCCTCAAGGATCCCGGAGGGCTGAGAGTAGGTCGTTGCCACGTCGCGCTCCCCTTACTTGTTCTCGGTCGGGGCCGGGTTGCGGTCGTACTCTTCGCCGAGCAGTCCGGTGTTGCCGTCCTGGCGGAGCTGGTCCAGGTGGGCCTTGAACTCCGAATCGGAGACAACCTTCACGCGGAACAGCATTTCGGAGTGGTACTCACCACAGAGTTCGGCACATTTGCCGTCGTAGGTTCCCTCTTTGGTGGGGGTGAACCGGATGTAGTTGGTCTTGCCCGGGATCATGTCGCGCTTCTGCAGGAAGGCGGGAACCCAGAAGGAGTGGATGACGTCGCGGGCGTTCAGCTCGAGGTCAACCGACTTGTTGACCGGCAGGTAGAGCGTGGGCAGCTTTTCCTTGTCCACGTTGTTGCCGGTGAGGTGCGCCTGGACGCCGGCCTCGTGGACGTCGTCGGTAACGACGTCGCCCTTCTTGTAGTTGAAGTCCCAGGCCCACTGCTTGGCGCGGACGTCGACGACGACGTCGGCCGGCTGGTCACGGTTGTCGATCGCCTGCTGGTCGCGGTCGGTGAAGTAGAAGAACACCAGGACCATGAAGAGCGGGATCGTCAGGTAGAAGACCTCGAGGGGCAGGTTGAAACTGTTCTGGCGGGGGAACCCTACGGTGCCCTTCCGCCGCCGGTAAGCGACGATGCACCAGATCAACAAGCCCCAGGTAATGATGCCGACGACCAGCGCGGCAATCCATGAGTTGACCCAGAGGTCCATGATGCGGTCAGTGTGGTTGGTGGTGCCACGCTCAGTGGGCAGCCACCCTTTCTGTACCTCTGGTGAACATCCAGTCAAAGCCAACGCGCCGGCTAGTGCCAAGCCAGTGATCGTAGTGATCTGTTTGCGTCGGCTGCCGGTTCGGTTCTGCGAACTCACAGACGGCCCTTCCTACTTGTTGCTGTCGCCCGGCCGCCGTCGGCGTTCCGGGCACACTAAAAGTTTTACTACTCGATGTAGAGCTTACCGCTCCCCGCGAGTTTTCGCCCACATGTCCGCGCCGTGCCTCGATGGAGTTTTCGGCGGTTCCGGCGACCGTCCCTTGGACGGCACTAAGGCCGGGCTGATTGCCCGGCCTTAGGCCTTAGTGGAAGGAGTCCCCGCAGGCGCAGGATCCTCCCGCATTCGGGTTGTCGATGGTGAAGCCCTGCTTCGAGATGGTGTCCTCGAAGTCGATGCTCGCGCCGCTGAGGTAGGGGACGCTCATCTTGTCGACAACGACCTCGACGCCGTCGTAGTCTCGGACGGCGTCGCCCTCGAGGAGCCGCTCATCGAAGTACAGCTGGTAGATCAGCCCGGAACAACCGCCCGGCTGCACGGCAACGCGGAGCCGAAGATCAGTGCGGCCTTCCTGTTCCAGCAGGCTGCGGACCTTGCCGGCGGCCACATCGGTCAGCTGGACCTCGTGGCTGGCCAGTTCCTGGTCCGCCTGGACGGTGGTGTCGGCGCTGTTTTCATTGGTTGTAGTGCTCATGGCCTACCTTCTTACGACGGTCGTGGCGGCTCCGCCTGCGCGGTGCCCGCCCCTACTTAAACGGTATGGGCTATAGCTACATGCTACGTCGATCAGACGTGTAGCTCTAACTCCTGACGTAACCGTCAACGCCGGCTGGATGTTCCCCGGAAACGCCCACCCGGCAGAGCCGGAGATCCAGCCGGAGATCCAGCCGGCGGTCCAGCCGCAGGCGCCTCCCGCTCAGGCCAGGCCTTCCGCGTTCAACCGGGCCAGCAGGAACGCCTCGGCCACGATTGCGTTCCGGAAGTCGCCGAGGTGGAGCGACTCGTTGGCGCTGTGCGCCCGCGAATCGGGGTCCTCCACGCCGGTGACCAGGATCTGCACGTCCGGGTACAGCTCGGTCAGGTCGGCGATGAACGGGATGGAACCGCCGATCCCGGTCTCGACGGCCGGCACGCCCCAGGCCTCACCGAGCGCCCACATCGCCATGCCGGCGGCGGTGGAGGTGGTGTCCGTGAGGAAGGCGTTGCCGCTCTCCCCCGGGGTGAACACCACCTCGGCGCCGAACGGCGCGTGGGTCTCGACGTGCCGGCGTACCGCTTCCATGGCCTCGGCCGGGTCCTGGCCGGGGGCGAGCCGCAGGCTGAACTTGGCACGGGCACGCGGCAGCAGGGTGTTGGAGGCGACGTCCACGGCGGGGGCGTCGAAGCCGATGATGGACAGTGCGGGCTTGGTCCACATGCGCGAGGCGATGGTGCCGGTGCCGGCCAGCTTGACGCCGTCGAGCACGGAGGCGTCCTTGCGGTACTCCTCTTCGGTGAGGTCGACTTCGGCGTCGTCACGGCTGACGAGTCCCTCGATCGCCACGCTGCCTTCGTCGTCGTGCAGGGTGGCGATCAGCTGCGCCAGCAGGGTCGGGGCATCCAGCACGGGGCCGCCGAACATGCCGGAGTGGACGGCGTGGTCCAGCACCTTGACCTCGATGGTGCCGTCCACCAGGCCGCGCAGGCTGGTGGTGAGGGCCGGGATGCCGACCTTCCAGTTGGACGAATCGGCGACGACGATCACGTCGGAGCGCAGCAGTTCCTGGTGGGTTTCCAGGAAGGAACGGAACGTGGGTGAGCCTGCTTCTTCCTCGCCTTCGAAGAAGAAGGTCACGCCCAGGCCCAGTTCCTCCCCCAGCACCCGGGTCACGGCGGAGTAGGCGGCGACGTGGGCCAGGATCCCTGCCTTGTCATCCGCGGCGCCGCGGCCGTAGAGGCGGCCGTCGCGTTCGACGGCGGTGAACGGCTCGGTTTCCCAGAGCGCGAGGTCGCCGGTCGGCTGGACGTCGTGGTGGGCATAGAGCAGGATGGTGGGCTTGCCGGCTGCGGCGGGGCGGCGTGCGACGACGGCGGGCCCGCCGGGGGTGCCATCCTCCTTGTCGCAGCGCAGGATCCGGACGTCCCCGAACCCGCTGGCGCGGACCAGTTCGGCGACGGCGTCGGCGCTGGCGTTCAGCGGAGCAGGATCGAAGCTGGGCCAGGCGATGCCCGGGATCGCAACGAGCGCCTTCAACTGCTCGACGGTGGCGTCAAAGGATTCGGTAACGGCCTGGCGGAGGGCGGCGGCATCGATGGAGCCGACGGCTGAGGGCTGCGGGGTCCCCGCGGGTGATGAAGTCATGGCCAAAACACTACCCGTGTCCGGCATCACGACAAATGCGCCACGGCGCTCCGGCGGCGGCCCGGGACGCGTCTCCCCCGGCGCTGACAACGGCGCGATTTGCGGCTGGGATCACCGCGCTCCCGGCCGGGTGTGGGCTGGGTCTCGGGCGCGCCGCCGCAGGGTATTCTTTAGGGGTGTTTGGACGTAAAAAGGAAGCGCCCCTGGCGCAGGACGTAGTTGACCAGCAGGTGGCCGAGGCAGCAGCCCGGGACGCCGCCATCGGCAAGGGCGCACCCACGCCCAAGCGGAGCGCCCAGGTGGCTGCCCGCAAGCGCCCCTTGGTTCCGGAGGACCGCAAGGCCTCCCGGGCGGCCGAGCGCACGGCGATCGCGGACCAGCGCCTCAAGATGCGCCAGGCCATGGATACCGGTGACGAGAAGTTCCTGCCGCTGCGCGACAAGGGGCCGCAGAAGCGCTTCGCCCGCGACTACGTGGACGCCCGTTTCAGCCTTGGCGAATACCTGATGTTCGGCGCCCTCGTCTTCGTGATCATCTCCCTGCTGGTCCCGGCGAGCAGCGAACAGATGATCTACGTCCTTGGCGGTTTCTGGGTCATGTTCCTGGCCGTCTTCGTGGACGTCTTCATCCTGTCCCGGAAGCTCAAGAAGCGCCTGGCCGAGAAGTTCGGTGAGGTGGAGCGGGGCACCGTCTGGTACGGCTCCATGCGCTCCCTGCAGTTCCGCCGCCTCCGCCTTCCCAAGCCCCAGGTCAAGCGCGGCGACTTCCCCGCCTGAATCCGGCCATCGAAAAGCCCCCGGCAGTTTATGAACTGGTCCCTGAAAGTTGGACTGGCTAAGTAAGAGCCTAGGCTGCGAGGGC
>NZ_JABFMX010000001.1 GCF_013359735.1 Arthrobacter sp. C9C5 | reverse complement strand
TGCTCCCCGGGAGTCGGAACTGAATTTCTCAGTCCAACTTCCGGGGAGCAGTTCATTTAACTGCCGGGGGCTTTCGCGTTTCCGGGATCCGCGCAGGCTTACCCGGCGGGAGACCGTCGGTTAGCGGCGGGCCGGCCGCTTAGCCAGCTCGCGGTTGATCTTCGCCGCCCAGAAGGGGCCCTCGTACAGGAACGCGGTGTAGCCCTGCACCAGGGTGGCGCCGGCCTCGAGCCGGTCCCGGACGTCCTGGGCGGTCTCGACCCCGCCGACCGAAACCAGCGTGATGGCCCCGCCGGTCGCGGCCTTGAGCCGGGCCAGGACTTCCAGTGATCGCTTCCGGAGCGGGGCACCGGAGAGGCCGCCGGCGCCGCAGGCCTCCACCTGTTCCGGGCTGGAGACCAGTCCGGCGCGGGAAATGGTGGTGTTGGTGGCGATGATGCCGTCCAGCTTCAGGTCCAGCGCCAGCCGGGCGACGTCGTCGATGTCCTCGTCGCTGAGATCCGGGGCGATCTTCACCAGCAGGGGCACGTGCCGGCCGGCGGCGCTGTCCGCGGCCTCCGCCACGGCGGCCAGCAGCGGGCGCAGGGTGTTGACATCCTGGAGCAACCGCAGGCCCGGGGTGTTCGGGGAACTGACGTTGACCACGAGGTAGTCGGCGGCCGGGGCCAGGCTCCGGGCACTGATCAGGTAGTCCGCCACGGCATCCTCGAGCTCCACAACCTTGCTCTTGCCGATGTTGACACCGATCACCGGGCGGACCCCGGGATAGCGGCGCTGCAGGGCGGCCCGGGCGGAACGGAGCCTGGGCGCCACGGCTGCGGCGCCGTCGTTGTTGAAGCCCATCCGGTTGATCACGGCGCGGTCCTCGATCAGGCGGAACAGCCGCGGGGCCGGGTTGCCCGGCTGGGCCTGCCCGGTGATCGTTCCCACTTCGACGTGGCCGAAGCCCAGGTCGGTCAGCGCTTCGATACCGTGGCCCTCCTTGTCGAAGCCCGCGGCGAGCCCGAACGGCGAGGGGAAGGTCAAGCCGAAGGCCTCGGTCCGCAGCGCTGCGGAAGGCGCGGTAAACCGTTGCAGCACGCGGCCGGCGCCGCAGCGGTTGGCCAGCCGGATGCCCAGGAAACCGATCTTGTGGGCGCGCTCGGCGTCCATCCAGGAGAAGGCGAGCCGGAAAAAGGTGGGGTATACGCGCATACCCCTAGTTTTCCGGTTCCGGCCGCGCAAACCAAAATGCCGGACCCACACCAGGCAAAACCGTACCCCCGCGGGCGCTAGCATGAAGCCATGACCAGCGAGGATGCAGTCCGCAGCAGCGTGCCGGCGACGCCCGGCACCCGGATCGAGGCCGACGTCGTCGTTGTCGGGGCGGGCCTCGCCGGCCTGGTGGCCGCGGCGGAAGCGTACGCGGCGGGCCGCCGGGTGGCTGTCCTGGACCAGGAGCCCGAGGCCTCGGCCGGCGGGCAGGCGCACTGGTCCTTCGGCGGCCTGTTCCTGGTCAACACCCCGGAACAGCGCCGGCTGGGCGTCCGGGACAGTGCCGAGCTGGCTCTCGCCGACTGGCTGTCTTCCGCCGCCTTCGACCGTCCCGAAGACGCCCTCGCCCGGGAGTGGGCGGAGGCCTATGTGAACTTCGCGGCGGGTGAGAAGCGCGCCTGGCTCGCCTCGCTCGGCGTCGGGCTCTTTCCGCTCGTGCAGTGGGCCGAGCGCGGCGGCTACGGCCCGGACGGCCACGGCAACACGGTGCCGCGCTTCCACGTCGCCTGGGGCACCGGCCCGGCACTGGTCGCGCCCTTCCTCGCCAAACTCCGCGAGGGCGTGGCCGCCGGGCGCGTCACCCTCCACTTCCGGCACCGCGCCACCGAACTGACGACGGTGGCGGGCCGGTTGAGCGGCGTGCACGGCGAGATCCTGGAGGCCAGCAGCGCCGCGCGGGGCGAGCAGTCCTCCCGCGTTGCCGCCGGCGCCTTCGAGGCCTCCGCCGGGGCCGTCATCGTGACCAGCGGCGGCATCGGCGGCAACCACGGCGCAGTCCGGCGGCAGTGGCCCGGCGGCGGCGCCCCGGCGTCCATGCTGACCGGCGTGCCGGCCTCGGTGGACGGCGACTTCCTGGCCGCCGTGGACCGTGCCGGCGGCCGGCTGATCAACGGCGACCGGATGTGGCACTACCCGGAAGGCATCCACAACCACGACCCGGTCTGGCCGCAGCACGGCATCCGGATCCTGCCCGGGCCCTCGGCGCTCTGGCTCGACGCCACCGGCAAGATGCTCCCGGCTCCGCTGTTCCCCGGCTTCGACTCGCTCGGTGCGCTGCGGCACATCCTCGGGACCGGGCACACCCACTCGTGGTTCGTGTTGAACAAGGCCATCGCGCTGAAGGAGTTCGCGCTCTCTGGCTCCGAGCAGAACCCGGACCTGACCGGGAAGGACGTGCGCCTGCTCGCGGCCCGCCTGAAACCGTCCGCAGACAGTCCGCTGCAGCGGTTCCTGGACCGGGGCGTGGATTTCCTGCAGGCCGGCACCCCGGCGGAGCTGGCCGCGAAAATGAACGGGCTCGCCGGTTCTCCGCTCATCGTCGCCGCCGAGCTGGACCGGCTGATCCGGTCCCGGGACCGGCAGTTCGCAAGCGGGCTGGGCAAGGACCCGCAGCTTGCCGCGATCCGCGCCGCCCGCCGCTTCACCACGGACAGGATCATGCGGGTGGCTCCGCCGCACCGGATGCTGGACCCCCGGCACGGGCCCCTGCTGGCGGTCCGCCTCTCCGTCCTGACCCGCAAGAGCCTCGGCGGGATCCAGACCGACCTGCATTCGCGGGTTCTGGACGCCGCCGGCCGGCCGGTGGCCGGACTGTACGCGGCCGGCGAAGCGGCAGGCTTCGGCGGCGGCGGCATCCACGGGTACCGCGCCCTGGAGGGCACATTCCTGGGCGGGTGCCTGTTCTCGGGCCGCACGGCAGGCCGCGCCGCGGCCTCGGCCCTGTAGCCGGGAGGAGCCGATGGACTGGCAGACCGACATCCTGGGAGACGACTTCGCGGCGTGCGCCTTCAAGGCGGCCGGCCCGGACGGGGTCGAGCGCACGGCCACCCTGGTCAGGCACATCCCCTCGGCCGGCGCCGGCCTGGCGCCCCGGCGGGCCGTCCTCTTCCTACACGGCTGGAGCGACTACTTCTTCAACGAGGAGCTCGCCGAGTTCTGGACCGGACAGGGCTTTGGGTTCTTCGCGCTGGACATGCACAACCACGGCCGGAGCCTGCAGCACGGCACGCACGGCGGCTACGTCGCGGACCTTGCCGACTACGACGCCGAGATCACGGCAGCGATCGGCATCATCGAATCCCTGGCTCCCAAGGGGTCCCCTCCCCCGCAGGTCACCCTGATGGGACACTCCACCGGGGGACTCATCGCGGCCCTCTGGGCGAGCCGGCATCCGGGCCGCGCCGCCCAGCTGGTCCTCGACAGTCCGTGGCTGGAAATGCACGGCAGCCCGGCCGTCCGCCGCGCCGCGCGGACCATGCTGGAGCCGCTGGCCCGCTTCCGGCCCGAATCCGTGATCCGGCTCCCCGAGCGCGCCTTTTACTGGCGCAGTATCAGCAGCGCCGCCGAGGGAGAGTGGGTGCTGGATGACAACTACCGGCCGCCCCGGGCCTTCCCGGTGCGGGCGGGCTGGCTCAGCGCCGTGCTCGCCGGCCAGTCCCAGGTGGCCCGGGGGCTGAACATTGACGTGCCCATCCTCGTGATGATCTCCGGGGCCAGCGCCAACGGAATGTTCTGGAAGGAGTCCATGCGGCGCACCGACGCCGTCCTGGATGTCAACACGATTGCCCTCCGCGCCCTGAGCCTGGGCCGCACCGTGACCCTGGAACGGATCGACGGTGCCCTGCACGACGTCTTCCTCTCGGCGCCGCGGGTCCGCGCGGACGCATATGCGCGGCTCGCCCGCTGGATCCGCGCCTACGTGCTGGACGACGGCGGCCCCGCGTGAGGGGTTCCGCGTGAGGGGTCCCGCGGAGCCGCCGCGGTGGCGCCGGGATGCACTGGGACACCGCTTCGAGTCCCTGGAGCTGCCGCTGCGGCCGGACGATGAAGGACCCGTCGTCGCCACCCTGGTTCGCCATGCCGCCAACGGCGGTGCCGTGGACGGTGCCGCAAACGGAGCAGTGTCCGGTGCGGCGGCCGGCCTGCCGTACGCCTCCGGGACCCGGGCGCAGGAGAAAGTGGTCCTCTACCTGCACGGCTGGGCCGATTACTTCCTGCAGGCCGAACTCGCCGAGCAGATCGTGGCCGGCGGGTTCCACTTCTACGCCCTGGACCTACGGAAGTTCGGGCGCAGCCTGCGCAGCTGGCAGACCCCCGGCTACACCACCGACCTGGCGGTCTATGACGAGGACCTCGCCGCCGCGCTTGCCGCCATCACCGCCGACGTGGCCGCCCGGACGGGCAGCGCCGGGACGCCGACGGTGCACCTGCTCGCGCATTCCCTTGGCGGCCTCGTCGCGGCACTGTGGGCGGACCGGAATCCGGGGGTACTGGGCACCCTGGTCCTGAACGCGCCCTGGCTGGAGCTGCAGGGCAGCAGCCTGATCCGGAACATCGCCATGCAGTTGGTGGAACCGCTGGCGCGCACCGACCCGCGGCGGCCGTTGCTGCTGCCCAGCATGCCCGGCTACTGGGACAGCGTCAGCGGCACCGCGCACGGCGAATGGGACGTGGATCCCCAGTGGCGGCCACGGGCGTCCTTCCCGATCCGGCCCGGTTGGACGAAGGCGGTCCTGGCCGGCCATGCGGCCGTGCAGCGCCGGCTGGACATCACCTCACCGGTGCTGGTGATGCTGTCCGGGCGCACCCACATCCAGGCCGAATGGACCGACGTTCTGATGGACGTCGACGCCGTGATCGACGTCGAGGAAACTGCTCGCCGGGCGCTGGGGCTGGGCCGCCGGGCTGCCGTCTTCCGCTACCCGGGCGCCATCCACGACGTCTTCCTCTCCCGCCGCGCGGTGCGGCAGGAGGCCTACGACGACCTCCTGCTCTGGCTAAGCCTCTACCCCGGCTGAATGCGCTCGAGCGGGCTCAGGCTGGGCTGATGGGGGCGGCGGCGTCCACCGCGCCGCCGTAGCGGCGGTCCCGCTGCGCGTAGATCTCGACGGCGTCCCAGAGGGTGCGGCGGTCCACATCGGGCCACAGCGTGTCGAGGAAGACGAATTCGGCGTAGGCCGACTGCCAGAGCATGAAGTTGGAGAGCCGCTGCTCACCCGAGCTGCGCAGGAACAGGTCCACGTCCGGCAGGTCCGGTTCGTCCAGGTACTTCTGGATGGTCCGTTCGGTGATGGCGCCGGGCTTGAGCCGTCCCGCGGCCACTTCCTCGGCGATGGCCGAAACGGCGTCGGTGATCTCCGCCCGGCCGCCGTAGTTAACACACATGTTCAAGGTGCAGGTGCTGTTGCCGCGGGTGAACTCCTCGGCCTCTTCAAGCTCCCGGATCACCGAGCCCCAGAGTTTGGGCCGCCGGCCGGACCAGCGGATCCTGACGCCCCACTCATCCAGCTGGTTCCGCTGCCGTCGGAGCACATCCTTGTTAAATCCCATCAGGAAGCGAACTTCCTCGGGTGAACGGCGCCAATTTTCGGTGGAGAATGCATACACGCTGACGTGCTCAATGCCCAGTTCGATTGCCCCGGCCATGACATCCAGCAGGGCCGGCTCCCCCGCTTTGTGGCCTTCGATCCGGGGCAGCCCGCGCTGGTTGGCCCAGCGGCCGTTGCCGTCCATCACGATCGCGACGTGCCGGGGAACGAACTCCGCGGGGATGGCGGGCGGCACGGCGCCGGAGGGATGCGGATAGGGCGCCACCACTTCGGTGCTGCGCTGACGGACCGGAGTCTTCTTGCCTGGAGTCTTCTTGCCTAGGGCCACGGTTAGGTTCGCTCCACATGTTTGAGGGATTTCAGGACACGTTCCAGATGCCACTGCAGGTAGCTTGCCACCAGGCCGGCGGCCTCCCGGCGGTGGAGGGACGCGGACGCATCCGCGGCCGTCCAGTCCCCGGTCAGCAGCGCGCCCAGCAGCAGCACCGTCTCCGTGGCAGGCGCGGGCGAACCCGGCGGCCGGCACTCCCCGCAGACCATGCCGCCCAGCGGGGCGGAAAACGCGGTGTGCGGGCCCGGCGCGCCGCAGCGGGCGCAGTCGGTGAAGCTGGGTGCCCAGCCGCCGGTGGAAAGGGCGCGGAGCAGGTAGGAGTCCAGGATGAGCTCCGGGGCATGATCGCCACGACTCAAGGAAGCCAGCGCCCCGACCAGCAGGTTGTACTGGGCGGTTCCCGCCTCGCCGTCGACGTCGGTGAGCTTTTCGGCGGTTTCGGTCATCGCCGCGGCGACGGTGTAGCGGCCGTAGTCGGCGGCAATGCTGGAGCCGTAGGCGCCCTTGGCGACAGCCTGCGTGACGACGTCCAGGGTGCGTCCGGAGATGAGCTGGAGGTCCGCGACCATGAACGGCTCGAGCCTGGCGCCGAAACGGCTGCTGGTGCGGCGGACGCCCTTGGCGACCGCGCGGACCTGCCCGTGGTGCTTGGTCAGCAGGGTGATGATGCGGTCCGCCTCGCCGAGCTTATGGGTGCGCAGGACCACGGCGTCGTCGCGGTACGCGCGGGCAGCAAAGGAGGAAGGTTGGGCCACAGTTAATCTTCGCACTGACTTTCGGGAAACGCCGCCATTGGGGAAACAGCACTGCGCCGCCGGAAGCTCCGGCGGCGCAGTGCTGTTGTCTCAATGGCTTAGGCGCGGGAGTCCCGGATGGCGCGGTTGACAGCGGAAATGACGGCCTTGAGCGAGGCCATCGACGTGTTGGCGTCGATCCCGACGCCCCACAGGACCCGCTCCCCCACGGCGCATTCAACGTAGGCCGCGGCCTGGGCGCTGCCGCCCTCGGACAGGGCATGCTCGCTGTAGTCCAGCACGCGGACGTCGACGCCGTCCTCGCGCAGGATGCTCAGCAGGGCCGCGATCGGGCCGTTGCCCACTCCGGTGCGGCGGAGCTGCTTGCCGTCCACCTTGAGCGCGGCGGTCAGCGTCATGGTGCCGTCCTCGTCGGATTCGGTGCTGACCGCGCCGAGGGCGTAGCGGCCCCACTGGGCTTCGGCCGCGGCGGAGGGCAGGTACTCGTCCTGGAACAGCTGCCACAGCTGGGCGCCGCTGACTTCGCCGCCCACCGTGTCGGTGCGGCGCTGGATGACGCCGGAGAACTCGATCTGCGCGCGGCGGGGCAGGTCCAGGTTGTGCTCGTTCTTGAGCAGGTAGGCCACGCCACCCTTGCCGGACTGCGAGTTGACCCGGATCACGGCCTCGTAGCTGCGGCCGAGGTCCTTCGGGTCGACCGGCAGGTACGGCACCTGCCAGGCGTAGTCCGCCACGTCCTTGCCGGCGGCGGCGGCGTCCTTCTCCAGGGCTTCCAGGCCCTTCTTGATGGCGTCCTGGTGCGAGCCGGAGAAGGCCGTGAAGACCAGGTCACCGCCGTAGGGTGAACGCTCCGCGACGGGCAGCTGGTTGCAGTACTCCACCGTGCGGCGGACGTCGTCGATGTCGGAGAAGTCGATCATCGGGTCGATGCCCTGGACAAACATGTTCAGGCCCAGCGTGACCAGGTCGACGTTGCCGGTCCGCTCGCCGTTGCCGAACAGGCAGCCCTCGATCCGGTCGGCACCGGCCAGGTAGCCCAGCTCGGCCGCCGCGACGCCGGTGCCGCGGTCGTTGTGCGGGTGCAGGGAGAGGATGATGCCCTCGCGCGGGTGCAGGTGCCGGCTCATCCATTCGATCGAATCGGCGTACACATTGGGGGTGGCCATTTCCACCGTGGCCGGCAGGTTGATGATCACCTGGCGGTCGGCGGAGGCTTCGAAGACGTCGGCGACGGCGTTGCAGACGCGCACGGCGTAGGCGAGCTCGGTGCCGGTGAAGGACTCCGGGGAGTACTCGTAGGTGATGTGGGTGTCCTCGAGGGTTTCCTCGTACTTCTTGCACAGCCGGGCACCCTGCAGGGCGATATCGAGGATTCCGTCCTCGTCCTGGTTGAACACGACGCGGCGCTGCAGGACCGACGTCGAATTGTAGAGGTGCACGATGGCCTGCTTGGCGCCGACCAGGGACTCGTAGGTCCGCTCGATCAGGTGCTCGCGGGCCTGGGTCAGGACCTGGATCGTGACGTCGTCCGGGATGTGGTTGCCCTCGATCAGCTGGCGGACGAAGTCGAAGTCCGTCTGCGAGGCCGAGGGGAAGCCGACTTCGATCTCCTTGTAGCCCATCCGGACCAGCAGATCGAACATCTTCATCTTGCGGGCCGGGCTCATCGGGTCGATCAGGGCCTGGTTGCCGTCACGCAGGTCGACCGCGCACCAGCGCGGGGCCTTGGTGATGACCTTGTCGGGCCAGGTGCGGTCCGGCAGTTCGACGGTGATCAGGTCCTGGAACGGGACGTAGCGGTGGACCGGCATTCCTGAGGGCTGCTGTGCGTTTCGCATTACTATCGGGGCCTTTTCTGTGGTTCTTGGTGAAAGGGTGGCCGGGCAACACAAACTCCGCAGCGAGGTTTGGCCTTGCGCTAGATCGCGTCTGAGGCCCCGCCGCGGCAGCTAAGAAGAAGCAGTTCTGCGCGCACATTTTCACAGTAACACGGGTGCGTAAGATGAAGGAGCCATACCTCCGTAACGTCCACCATGCAGACGCTGTACCGGTGCCAGGCCCGGTTCAGCCTCCCACTCGAAGGAGCATCAGTGCCGCTTTCCGGGATCGACAAGTCCACCATCGACGACGGCGTCCGCCCCCAGGACGACCTGTACCGGCATTTCAACGGCGGCTGGCTGAAGAACACCGCCATCCCGGACGACCGGCCCCTGGAGGGCACGTTCACGGCGCTGCGCGACGGCTCGGAACTGGCGGTCAAGGAGATCATCCTGGAGGCGGCCGGCCGCGGCGAGGCAGCCACCGGGATCGAACGCAAGATCGGCGACCTTTACAACAGCTTCATGGACGAGGCCGCCGCGGAGGCCAAAGGCGCGGAGCCGATCCGGGAACGCCTGGCCGAGGTTTTCGCCACCGGCTCGGTGGCCGAACTGGTCCAGCTGGCCGGACGGCTCTTCCGCGCGGACGTCTCCGGACTGTTCTACATTTACCCGGCACCGGACGCGGGCAACCCGGACCGGATCCTGCTCTACACCGGCCAGGGCGGCCTGGGCCTGCCGGATGAGTCCTACTACCGCGAAGAGAAGTTCGCGCCGATGGTCCAGGCCTACCGTGAACATGTCCGCACCATGTTCGGGCTGGCCGGCGTGGCCGACGCGGAGGCCGCCGCGGCCCGGGTGGTGGACCTGGAGACGTCCCTCGCGTCCCATCACTGGGACAAGGTCACGCTGCGCAATCCGCAGAAGACGTACAACCTGAAATCGGCCGAGGAGGTCTCGGAGCTGTTCCCGCTGCTGGCCGCCTGGTTCGACGCCGCCGCCATCGCGCCGGAGAAGCGCACCGAACTCGTCGTCAGCACGCCGGACTTCTTCGCGGGCGCCGCGGCGCTGCTCGAGACGGTGCCGCTGGCCACCTGGCAGGAATGGCTAGCCATGCGGGTGGTCAGCGCGGCCGCGCCGTACCTGTCCGCCGCGTTCGTGGACGCGAACTTCGCTTTCTACGGCACCACGCTCAGCGGCACGCCGCGCAACCGGGACCGCTGGAAGCGTGGCGTCGCCGTCGTCGAGGCCGCCCTGGGTGAGGCCGTCGGGCAGATCTACGTCGCCCGGCACTTCCCGGAAAGCCACAAGGAGCACATGCGGTCGCTGGTCGGCAACCTGATCGAGGCGTACCGCGAATCCATCACCGGCCTGGCCTGGATGGGCGAAGAGACCAAGCTGGAGGCCCTGAAGAAGCTGGATTCCTTCCGGGCCAAGATCGGCTACCCGGACAAGTGGATCGACTACTCCGCCGTCGTGATCGACGAGGCGGACCTGCTGGGGAACGTGGAGCGCGCCCACAGCGCCGACGTCGACCGGCACCTGGACGAGGTGGGCAAGCCCGTGGACCGGGAGAAGTGGCTCATGACGCCGCAGACCGTGAACGCCTACTACCACCCGTTGCTGAACGAGATCGTGTTCCCGGCAGCCATCCTGCAGCCGCCGTTCTTCACCGCCGACGCCGACGATGCGGTGAACTATGGCGGCATCGGCGCCGTGATCGGCCACGAGATCGGTCACGGCTTCGATGACCAAGGCTCCCAGTATGACGGCAGCGGCCTGCTCCGGAACTGGTGGACGGAGGCCGACCGGACGGCCTTCGAGGCGCTGACCTCCAGGCTGGTGGCCCAGTTCGATGCCCTCTCCCCCGCGGAAGCCGAAGGCCACCACGTCAACGGCAGGCTGACGTTGGGCGAAAACATCGGCGACCTCGGCGGCCTGACCATCGCCTACAAGGCGTACCTGATCAGCCTCGGCGGGCAGGAGGCGCCGGTGCTGGACGGGCTGACCGGCGCCCAGCGCTTCTTCGCTTCCTGGGCTGCTAGCTGGCGGCAGGTGATCCGGAGCGAGGAAGCCATCCGCCGGCTCGCCACGGATCCGCACTCCCCCAACGAATTCCGCACCAACAACATCGCCCAGAACCTTGACGCCTTCCATGCGGCCTTCGAAACCGCCGAGCAGGACGGCATGTGGCTGGCACCGGAGGAGCGCGTCAGCATCTGGTAGCCAGCGTCCGACGGCGACTGAGCCAACAGGGGCAGGCCGGGTGAAACACCCGGCCTGCCCCTGTTTAAGAAAACCCTATTCAGTCGAACCCTTCAGTCCTAAGGGACGATCAGCTCCGGGTTCGCCTGCTGGCAGACGGTGTCACCGGCCGTCTGGTTGACGATGTCCGGCGGCAGCGATACCGGTGCATCCGCCTGCTTGGTACCGCTCTTGTAGTCGCTGCCCACATAGACCTGGACGCCGGTGACACCCGCCGCCGGGAGCACCTGCTTCGCCCGGATGCCCAGCAGTTTGGCGACGTCGGCTGCAACGTCGGCGAAATCTGCTCCGTAGTAGACGGCGGTGGCCGCCACAGCCTGCGCGTCGAACTGGCTCGTCTGGGTGAAGCCGCCGGTCTTGAGGGCGGCCGCGAGTTCCTGGCCCCGCGCCGGGTTACCGGAGCCGTTGGCCACGGCAATGGGCTGCAGCGTCTTGTCGTAGGCCGGGGCGGCCGGTGTCTTGCTGGCTGTCGGCGCGGCACTTGCCGAAGCGCTGGCGGAGGCCTCCGGGGTGGACGCGGGCTTGGCTGTCGGGTCGGTCAGGTCGATGTCCTTGCGCATCGCCGCAAACAGCTCGGAGGCTGCGGGTTCCGCCAGCTGCAGGCGGTTCGAGTCGGACACCGCCGGCTCGGTCGGGGCGGCAACGAACGCCACCTTGCCGACGTCGATGTTCTTCAGCCGGTTCCCCACCGTCAACAGCGTCGGAACGGAGGCCAGGCCGTCGTCGATGGTCAGGTTCTTGGTAATGGCGTCCGCAATGCCGAGCATCCGCGCCGGGTTGGTCAGGGTCCCGTCGTCTTTGATCTTGCGCACCAGCGAGGATAGGAAGCCCTGCTGCGCCTTGATCCGGCCCAGGTCACTGCCGTCGCCGAAGGCATGGCGGGTACGAACGAAGGAGAGAGCCTGCTCGCCCTTGACCTTGGACGTGCCCTTGGGCAGCCGGAGACCGGAGTCCGGGTCGAAGACCGCGTCGCTGATGCAGACGTCCACACCGCCGACGGCGTTGGAGAGTTCCTTGACGGCATTGAAGTCCGCCATCATGAAGTGGTCGATCTCCAGGCCGGTGAGCTTGTTGACGGTGTCTACGGCGCAGCCGATGCCCGCCTCGGACATGGCCGCGTTGATCATGACGCCCGTCTGGGCAGGGTACTGCTTGTTGGACTTCGGGTCCTTGCACTTGGGGATGTCCACCAGCAGGTCGCGCGGGAAGCTGATGACGCTGACGCGCTTGTTGTCCGCCGAGATGTCCATCAGCATCATGACGTCCGAGTGGCCGTAACCGGAGGAGTCGTCCTTGGAGCCGTATTGGGAGTTCTTGCCGTCGCGGGTGTCCGTGCCGAGGATCAGGATCTGCATCCGTCCGGTGGCGTCGTCGGGCGCGCTCTCCGTGCGGCTGTTGCCGGCGCCGAGGGCCTGCGTGGTGATGTTCCCCTGCAACCGGATGAGCCAGTAAGCGCCGAACGCAATGACCCCCACGAGCAGCACGGAGACAACGATCGTGGTGGCCTTCAGCCAACCGGGGATATGCCGGGCAGCGCCAAGATGGCGCGCCGGGCCGACGGAAGGGTCTTCCGCGTGCCGGGCAGCCGCATGGGACCGAACCGGGGGGCCGGTTCCGTCTGCACGGTTATCACGGGGTAGAACCACAGGTGGCGCCTTCCTTTGCGAACGGGAGTTCCCTATTTTAGTGTCCGAAACTGGGAATATCCCGATGGGCATGCCCGGCCGGGGCCGCTGCGTTTTTCCGCGGCCCTTCCCGGCGGGCTGCCGCCGCCGGTTCAGTCCGGGCCTAGAAGCCCAGCTTCACCAGCTGCTTCGGGTCCCGCTGCCAGTCCTTTGCGACCTTGACGTGCAGGTCCAGGTAGATGCGGGCGCCGAGGAGCGCCTCGATGGCCTTGCGCGCCGTGGTGCCGACGTCACGGAGCCGCGCCCCGCCTTTGCCGATGATGATCGCCTTCTGTGACGGCCGTTCGACATAGAGATTGACCCGGACGTCCAGGAACGGACGGTCCTCGGGCCGGCCCTCGCGCGGAACGATCTCGTCGACCACGACCGCCAGGGAGTGCGGAAGTTCGTCGCGGACGCCTTCGAGGGCAGCCTCGCGGATGAGTTCGGCGATCATCACCGCTTCCGGCTCGTCCGTCAGGTGCCCGTCCGGGTACAGCGGGGGCGACGGCGGCATGTGGCCGATCAGCACGTCGGCCACAGTCCCAACCTGGAAGCCGTCCGTTGCGGAGACGGGAACGATGTCCTTCCAGCCGTCCTCCCCCAGCACCTCGCGGCCCAGGGCGGCGACGGCGAGGAGCTGCTCGGTCAGCGCCTGGCGGTCCACGGTGTCGGCCTTCGTCACGATCGCAATGACCGGCTTGTTCCCGATGGCGGCGAGCTGCGCGGCGATGAACTTGTCGCCGGGACCGATCTTCTCGTTGGCTGGCAGGCAGAAGCCGATCGCGTCGACCTCGGCGAGGGTGTCCGCGACAAGTTCATTGAGGCGCTTGCCCAGCAGGGTCCGCGGGCGGTGCAGGCCCGGGGTGTCGACCATGATCAGCTGCGCGTCGTCACGGTGCACAATGCCGCGGATGGTGTGCCGCGTGGTCTGCGGCTTCGCTGAGGTGATGGCGACCTTCTGACCCACCAGGGCGTTGGTGAGGGTGGACTTCCCCGCGTTCGGCCGTCCCACCAGCACCGCGAACCCGGCCCGGTAACCGCCGAAAGGCGCTTCGCCGTCGGACTTATTCTGCTTGCTCACGTGGAACTCCCTGTTGCGTTGATTCAGCCTCGTCGAGAAGATCTTCAAGGTCAGTTTCTTCCTTTGGAACCGCGGCCGCAATGATGTGGCTGACGCGGTTCCGGCGGCCTTCCAGTCTGTCGGCCCGTAGGGTGACGCCGTCGACGCTGACGGTGCTTCCGACGATCGGCACCCGGCCGAGCGCCTTGGCGAGCAGGCCGCCCACGGTGTCCACCTCGTCGTCGTCGAGCTCCAGGTCGAAGAGCTCGCCGAGGTCGTCGATGCTCATCCGGGCGCTGACCCGGTAGCTGCCGTCGCCCAGCTCCACCGCTTCCGCGGCCTCGGTGTCGTATTCGTCCACGATCTCGCCGACGATTTCCTCGATCAGGTCCTCGAGCGTGACCAGCCCGGCGGTGCCGCCGTACTCATCGATCACGATCGCCACGTGCGTGGATTCCTTCTGCAACTCGCGGAGCAGCTCGCTGACCGGCTTGGAGTCCGGCACGTAGCGGACCTCGCGGGCCAGTTCGTCGACGACCGGGGGTTCCTCGCCGGGGGCCAGGTTGTGGACGACGGCGGCGACGTCCTTGAGGTACACGATGCCGAGGATCTGGTCCGTGTTCTCGCCGATGACGGGGATCCGGGAGTACCCGGAGCGGAGGAACAGCGACATGGCCCGGTGCAGGCTGGAGCCCGAGTCGATGCAGAGAATGTCGGTCCGGGGCACCATCACGGAGCGGACCAGGGTGTCGCCGAAATCGAAGACGGACTGGATCAGCTCGGCCTCGTTGTCCTCGATCACGTCAGATTCGCTGGCGCGTTCAACGAGTTCGCGGAATTCCTCTTCGCTGAAAAAGGCCTCGTTGTCCGCAGGCGCCCCCGGGGCCACGGCGCTGCCCAGGGTGACAAGCCAGCCCGGGATAGGCCCAAGCACCCAGCAGAGCCAGCGGATCAGCGGGGCGGAGAAACGGACCATGCCGGCGGAGTGCACGCGGCCCAGCTGACGCGGGGACACGCCGACGATCACGAAGCCCACGAGGGCCATGATGCCGGTCGCTGCGAGCCCGGCGAGCCAGACATTGCCGAGCAGGCTGTTCAGCAGCACGGTCACGGCCACCGCGGAGGCCATCTCGAACCAGATCCGCCAGAACCGCAGCGCGCGCATGTGCGCCACCGGCTGGGCCATGATGCGTTTCAGCGCCGTGCCGCGGCTCTGCAGGATCGCCTGTTCGGCGTCGTGGCGGGGAAGGTAGTTGAAGGCAGCCTCTGCCGCGGTCAACACAGCTGCAAAGCTGAGGAAGACCAGCGCCATGCCGGCCAGGATCAGTGGGGTCACTGAATCGTCTCTGCCGGGGCGTCCTTGCCGGTGAAGCCGGAGAGCAGCTCGCGCTGCAGCCCGAACATCTCTTCCTTCTCCTCCGGCTCCGCGTGGTCGAAGCCCAGCAGGTGCAGGATGCCGTGGGTGGTCAGCAGCAGCATCTCGTCCTGGGTGGAGTGGCCGGCGTTCTTAGCCTGCACCTCGGCCACCTGCGGGCAGATCGCGATGTCGCCCAGCATGCCCTGCGGCGTGGGCTTGTCCGGCGTGCCGGGAGTGAGTTCATCCATAGGCACGGACAGCACATCGGTGGACCCGGGCTCGTCCATCAGTTCGATGTGCAGCTTCTCCATGGCGGGCTCGTCGACCAGCAGGATGGACAGCTCCGCCTGCGGGTGGATGAAGAGCCGCTCAAAGACGAACCGGGCCAGTGCCACCAGCTCGGCTTCGTCCACCGTGACGCCGGATTCGTTGTTGACCTCGATGCTCATGCGTGTTCTCCCCGGTTTTCCCGGGCGACGGAATGCTTGACCCGGTTCCTTTGTGTCTCGTCCCAGACGCTGTAGGCGTTGACGATGTCGCCCACCAGCCGGTGCCGGACGACGTCGGATGCGTCCAGGACCGAGAAATTAACGTCCTCAATCCCCTGCAGGATGTCTTCGACGATCCGCAGCCCGGAACGGGTGCCGAACGGCAGGTCCACCTGGGTGACGTCGCCGGTCACGACCATCTTGGAGCCGAAGCCCAGCCGGGTGAGGAACATCTTCATCTGCTCGGGGGTGGTGTTCTGGGCCTCGTCCAGGATGATGAACGCATCGTTGAGCGTGCGTCCGCGCATGTAGGCCAGCGGCGCCACCTCGATGGTGCCGGCAGCCATCAGCCGCGGGATCGACTCCGGGTCCATCATGTCGTGCAGGGCGTCGTAGAGCGGACGCAGGTAGGGGTCGATCTTGTCACTGAGCGTGCCGGGCAGGAACCCGAGCCGCTCCCCCGCCTCGACGGCCGGGCGGGTCAGGATGATCCGGCTGACTTCCTTCTGCTGCAGCGCCTGGACAGCCTTGGCCATGGCCAGGTAGGTCTTGCCGGTGCCGGCCGGGCCGATCCCGAAAATCACCGTATTCGCGTCAATCGCGTCGACATAGTTCTTCTGGTTCAAGGTCTTCGGCCGGATAGTCTTGCCGCGGCTGGAGAGGATGTTGTGGGTGAGCACGTCCACCGGGTTCTGCAGCGACTGGCTGCGCAACAGCGAGACGAGCTGCTGCAGGACAACCGGTGTAATCACGGTGCCGCGCGCCACCAGGCCGCGCACCTCGTTGAGCAGCCGCATAATCCTGGGCACGTCGGCGGCAGGGCCGCTGATGGAGAGCTCGTTCCCGCGGACATGGAAGTCGACGTTAGGGAACTGGGTTTCGATGAAGCGCAGGGCTTCGTCATGGCTTCCCAGGGACTGCACCATCTGGTCGGAATTGTCGAACAGGACCACCTCCGTCCGCAGACCTGGGAGGGAGTGGGGAAATTCCCCTGCGGTGCGCTCGTTCGCGCTGATCCGGGCCTTGCCGTTGGCTGCTTCAGTCATGGTGTTGGCCCGTGGGCCTCTGGTCCCCTCCAGTTTGGAAATGGTCTCGCCGCCTCGGCGCCGGCCGACGGCGGTCCGGGCCGTCCGCGCCGGGTTTCAGCGGGTCCTTCCATCTTACGCCAGCGCAGCCCGGTGCCGGCGCGAAGGCCGGCTGCCGCGACATTAGGTATCAACTTCATATCGTCCTCATATCGTTCCCGTTGCAGTTCGCCGGACAGCGCGGAATCCCCTCCGGAGCGCAGGCGCCTTGTGTAATGCTGGATTCGGCCCTGCCGGGCCCGCGGAGCGAGAAACACAGCGAAGGGACAGGGGCAATCAGTCAGCGTGGAGTGAACAAGACAGCAGCAGGGCGCCGTACGCGCCGCGGCTTGCTGCACCTTGTGCTGCCCGCTGCCCTGGCGCTGTCCGGCTGCGTGGCCACGCCCCAGCCGGGCATCACGAACTCCGACACGCCCTCCCACACGGTCCCCGGTCCGGCCGCCGGCGTCGCCACCACCAGCGCGCCGCTGGAATCCACGCAGGCATCCAACAAGGCTCCGGTCTACTGGATCGGGCGCAGCAACAACAACGTCTTCCTGTACCGCGAGTTCCGGGATGTGTCCGAAGAGGACAACCCGATCACGCGGGCGCTGCGGGTGATGATGTCGCAGAAGCCGCTGGACCCCGATTTCTTCACCCCGTGGCAGAACCCCAGGCTCCTGGCCACCTCGATTTCCGGCAAGAACGTCATCACGGTGGACGTGTCCGCCGATGCGTTCAATAGCAACGTCGACGCCGACATGGCCGAACGCGCGATCCAGCAGCTGGTCTACACGGCCACGGCCGCGGGTGCCAGCGCCGGGCTGACCGATACCGGGCAGCAGATCCAGGTCGTCATCCTCGTCGACGGGCACACCGACTACGTCGCCTTCAACCGGGTCCGGCTCGGTTCCCCCACCTCACGCAGCGCCGGAATGGTGGCGCCGGTGTGGATCATCGACCCGCAGGAGGGCACCGAGGTGTCGGACGGGGCAGTCAAGATTTCCGGCCGGAGCACGGTCCCGGGCGGCAAGCTGCGCTGGGAGATCCTGCGGGTCGACGGCGCCAGTAAAACGCCCTACCTGGACGGCAACATCACTGCCTCCGCCGATGCCTCAAAGTCCGGACTATTCAACCTCGCGCTGAACCTCGGTCCCGGAGAGTATGAGGTCCGCGTGTCGCAGGTCGACCCCGCGAGCAAGGTCCAGGACCTCAACGTCGATACCCGCGGGTTCACCGTCCGCTAAGGCAGGCATCCGGCCTGCCCGCCCGAGGGCGGAGTCTGGCCTGGTCTACCACTGCGTGCCGTTACCAACGTCCCAGGATGTCGCTGGCCAGCACCGTGGCGGCGGGGCCGGCGGTGGAGGAACGCAGCACGTGGTGGCCCAGCAGGGCGGTGACCGCTCCCGCATCGCACAGCCGGGTGACCTCACGCGGGCTGATGCCGCCCTCGGGCCCCACGATCAGGAGCACCTCCCGGGCCACACCGCTGTCGCCGGCCTGCTGGTGCCAGGCCTCCAGCACCTGCCGCAGGGGCCGAACCGCGTCCTCGTGCAGGATCACGGCGAGGTCCGCGGCGGCTACGGCCGCCTGCAGGCCGTTGCCGTCCACCGCGGCGCGGACCTCCGGAATCCAGGCGCGGCGTGCCTGCTTCGCGGCTGCCGTCACCACGGACTGCCATTTGGCGTGCGCCTTCGCCGCGCGTTCGGGTTTCCAGCGGACGATCGAGCGTTCAGCCTGCCAGGGCACGACGGCGTCGATCCCCAGTTCGGTCGCAGTCTCGGCCGCCAACTCGTCGCGGTCGCCCTTGGCCAAGGCCTGCACCAGCACCAGCCGCACGTCCGGCCTTGGCTCGGTCACGACCTCGCCGCACTCCACCGTCAGCTCCTGCGGCGCGACGGCGGTCACGGTGCCGGTGATCCGTTTGCCGGCGCCGTCGGCGATGTCCACCGGCTCCCCCACGGCGAGGCGCTTGACCGTCACCGCGTGGCGCGCCTCGGCGCCCTCGAGAACGAACGTCGCGCCGGGGACCAGCTGGTCCAGGGTGCCTGCGGGGGTGAAGAAGACCGGGTTGCTCACCGCTACAGGTTACCGAGCCGGTCCCGCAGCTTCGCGAAGACGCCGCCGCTGGCGGCAAGCTTCCCTTCGGTGAACTGCTCGCCGCGGAGTTTGGCGAGCTGCCGGAGCAGGTCTTCCTGGGCGGCGTCGAGCTTGGCCGGGGTGTCCACCTGCAGGTGGACCTTGAGGTCTCCGCGGCCGTAGCCGCGCAGGTGCGTCACGCCCAGGCCACGGAGCGTGATGACCTCGCCGGACTGGGTGCCGGCCTTGACGTCGATTTCCTGCTGCCCGTCGAAGGTCTCAAGGGTCAGCTCGGTGCCGAGCGCGGCCGCCGTCATCGGGATGTTCAGGCTCGCGTGCAGGTCGTCGCCTTCGCGCACGTAGGTGGGGTCGTTGTTGACCCGGATCTCGACGTACAGGTCGCCGGACGGGCCGCCGGCCGGACCGGCCTCGCCCTGGCCGGAGAGCTGGATGCGGGTGCCGGTGGCGACGCCGGCGGGAACCTTGACGGTGAGCGAGCGGCGGCTGCGGATGCGGCCCTGGCCGGCGCACTCGTTGCAGGGATCCTTGATGACCGTGCCGAAGCCCTCGCAGCTGCCGCAGGGGGCGGTGGTCATAACCTGGCCGAGGATGGAACGCACGGCGCGCTGGACCTGGCCGCTGCCGCCGCAGATGTCGCAGCGCTCGGGGTGGCTGCCCTCGCGGCAGCAGGAACCCTCACAGGTGGGGCAGGTGACGGCGGTGTCCACTTCGAGCTTCTTGTTGACCCCGAAGACGGCGTCGCGCAGGTCGATCCGGACGCTGATCAGGGCGTCCTGGCCGCGCCGCACCCGGGATGCGGGGCCGCCCTGGCCGCCGGCTCCGCCGAAGAAGGTCTCGAAGATGTCCTGAAAGGCGAAGCCCTGGCCGGCGTAGCCGCCGCCGAAGCCGTTGTCGGTACCGTTCTCGTTGCCCGTCGTGTCGTAGACCCGGCGCTTTTGCGGGTCGGACAGCACCTCGTAGGCGTGGGTGACCGCCTTGAAGCGCTCGGAAGCGTCATCACCGGGGTTCACGTCCGGGTGCAGGGTCCGCGCAAGCTTGCGGTAGGCCTTCTTGATCTCTTCCCCCGTCGCTTCACGGGAGACTCCAAGAACGTCATAGTGGCTGCTCAAAGTGTGTATCTCTTCCTTTTTGTACTGCCAGTGGGGCACTGCCTGTAGTGGGCAAGAAGTCCGGTGCCGGATCCGGCCCGTCAGGGGCCGAGGATCCGCGAAAGGTAGCGGGCCACCGCACGGACGGCGGCCATGGTGGTGGGATAGTCCATCCGGGTGGGGCCGAGGACTCCGACCTTGGCCGTGGCGTCCGGGCCGTAGCCGGTGGCCACCACGGACGCTTCGGACAGGCCGTCATAGGGGTTCTCCCGGCCGATGCTTACGGTGACGCCGCGCGGGTCCTGCGCCATGTCGCTGAGCAGGCGCAGCATCACCACCTGCTCTTCGAGCGCTTCGAGCACGGGTCCGATGCTCAGCGGGAAATCCACATTTGACCTGGCCAGGTTGGCGGTCCCGGCCATGACCATTCGTTCCTCGCGGCTGCTCGCGGCAAGCGATTCAAGCCCCCGGGCCAGGGCCTGGGCGGGTCCCCGCCGCACCGGCGGACAGCTGTCCACCACGGCCTGCAGCGACTGGGGCAGCAGGCTCAACGGGGTGCCGGAGAGCCTGGCCAGGAACAGGGTACGGAGTTCGGCGAGGGCCTCGTCGCCAAAGTCCTGGCCGACGTCGATCACCCGCTGTTCCACCTTGCCCGTGTCCGCGATCAGGACCGTGAGTACCTTGCGCGGCGCCAGGAGCACGAACTCGATGTGCCGGACGCGGGCCCGGCTCAACAGCGGGTACTGCACGACGGCGACCTGGTTGGTCAGCTGCGACAGCAGCCGCACCGTCCGGTCCAGCACGTCGTCGAGGTCATCGGACCCCTCGAGCAGCGCCTGGATGGCGCGGCGCTCCGCCGGGGAGAGCGGTTTGACGGCCGAAATCTGGTCCACGAACAGGCGGTAGCCCTTGTCCGTGGGAATCCGGCCGGCACTGGTGTGCGGCGCCGTGATCAGGCCCTCGTCTTCCAAGGCGGCCATGTCATTGCGGATCGTGGCGCTGGACACGCCGAGGTGGTGCCGCTCCACCAGGGCCTTGGATCCAACCGGCTCGCGGGAATGGACGTAGTCCTCCACGATGGCGCGCAGCACTTCGAGTTTGCGTGGCTCGCTCACGCTCCACCTCCAATCGACCCGTATCGGTTCGCCGGTGCCGCCGCGCGTGCAAGAACACGACGCCCCCGAACCATCCGGGTTAGCACTCGACATGCCTAAGTGCTAACCAGTCTAATATGAGTCGCGCCGTTGTTAGCATTGGATTCGCTGCGGGCGTGAGCCCCGGGACTGGTGTTTCCCGGCACACCACAGGCCGCGCCGCCGTTCTGTCCCCCGTAATTCCCAAGTGCAAAGCAGTGTGTAGCAGATGTCGTACCAGAATTGGGGCCCGCAGGATCTCTCCGCGCCCGCCAAGGCCCAGCTTCCCGAGATCCCGGTGGAACGCGGCATGGTGCTGGAGGATGTGCAGTCCGGCTGGGTGGGCGCCGTAACCCGGGTGGAGAAGTCCGGCGGCATGCACGTCGTGGCCCTCGAGGACCGGCGCGGCAAGTCCCGATCCTTCCGCCTCGGCTTCGGTTTCCTGCTCGAGGGCCAGCCCATCCGGCTGATGCCGCCCGCCCCGCGGGTTCCCGCGGCGGGTGCCGGAGGCGGCGCGCGCACCGCCTCCGGTTCGGTTCGGGTGGAGGGACAGCGTGCCCAGGTCGCGAAGGCCAGCCGGATCTGGGTTGAGGGCAAGCACGACGCCGAACTCGTCGAAAAGGTCTGGGGCGACGACCTCCGCGTCGAGGGCATCGTGGTCGAGCCGCTGCACGGCATCGACGACCTCGCTGCCGCCGTGAAGGAGTTCCGGCCCGGACCGGGGCGCCGCCTCGGCGTCCTGGTGGATCACCTTGTTCCCGACTCGAAGGAGTCGCGGATCGCCGACGCGGTGATGGCCTCGCCGGGCGCGGCCGGGAACGTGCTGATCGTCGGGCACCCGTACGTGGACGTCTGGCAGGCCATCCGCCCTGCCGTCCTGGGCATTGAACGGTGGCCGGTGATTCCGCGCGGGGTGGACTGGAAGACCGGCATCCTGACGGCTTTCGGCTGGCCGCACAGCACCAAGGAGGACATCGGCCTGGGCTGGCAGAAACTCCTCGGCGCGGTCCGCAGCTACGCGGACCTGGAGCCCTCCCTGCTGGGCCGGGTCGAAGAGGTCATCGACTTCCTCACGGTGCCGTAGCCGCCTCCCCGTGCTTTAGTTCACGGTCCGAGCAAGTATTCTTGGTAGGGCGGCCGCTGCATTTTGTTGCGGCCGCGGCTCGTACAGGTACCTACGCTCCACCGCAATCCAAAGGACGAAACGTGGCAGAAGACGCACGCGAACACACGGATCACCAGGCCGGCCATGGCCAGTCGCAGTACCATGGCGTTCCCGCAAATGCTCTGCCGTTGACGGCAAGCGAGGACCGGCAATGGGCCACCCTGGCGCACTTTGGCGGCATCCTGGGTTGCATTCCCGCGCTGCTGATCTACCTGATCTTCAAGGACCGCGGCCCGTTCACGGCGCAGGAGTCGAAGGAGGCGCTGAACTTTACGCTTCCGCCCACCATCGCCGCGATGGTAGCCAATCTGCTGGTCTTTGTCCCTGTGGTGGGCAACCTGTTTGCTGTCCTGGCGACCGCCATCTGGATTGCCCTCGCCTGCTTCTCGGTGGCTGCCGGCATCCACGTCAACCGCGGCCAGCCGCACCGCTACGAATACAACCTCCGCTGGATCAAGTAGCGCGAACGGACACTTCCGGCCCGCTCGAACGGACACTTCCGGCCCGCGCGGGCTGACTGCCTAGTCCGGCAGGATCCGGCGGACCACCGCGTCGGCGAGCAACCGACCCTTGAGCGTGAGCACCAGCCGGCCCTTGAACGCTTCCGCCGGCTCCACGAGCCCGTCGGCGATCAGTCCGGCAACCGCGTGCCGCCCGGTGTCCCCCAGCCCGCCCAGGCTCGGGATTTCCAGGCCGGTGACCAGTCTGGCTTCGAGCATGACGCGCTCCACGTTGCGGGTCTCGGCGTCGAGGGTCTCCCGCCCCGCGGCGGGCGAGGCGCCTGCTGCCAGCCGGCCGGCGTAGGCCGTGGGGTGCTTGACGTTCCACCAGCGGACGCCGCCGACGTGCGAATGCGCTCCGGGGCCGATGCCCCACCAGTCGTCCCCGCGCCAGTAGGCCAGGTTATGCCGGCAGGCCTGCTCCGGCGTGCGCGCCCAGTTGCTGACTTCGTACCAGCCCATCCCGGCCGCCGAGATCAGTTCATCGGCCAATTCGTATTTGGCGGCATGGTCGTCGTCGTCGATCCCCGGAACCTCGCCGCGTCGGATCTGGGCGGCGAGTTTCGTGCCATCCTCGACGATCAGCGCGTAGGCGCTGATGTGGTCCGGGCCGTAGGACAGTGCGGTCTCCAGCGAGTAGCGCCAATCCTCCAGCGACTCCCCCGGGGTGCCGTAGATCAGGTCCAGGCTGACCGCGAGGCCCGCCTCGCGCGCCCACTGGACCACCTGCGGCACACGGCTGGGCGTGTGGGTGCGGTCGAGGACCTTGAGGACGTGCAGCACGGCGGACTGCATGCCGAAGGAGACCCGGGTGAAGCCGGCTTCGGCGAGCAATTGCAGGGATTCGGGCGTGACCGAGTCCGGGTTGGCTTCCGTGGTGACCTCGGCACCGGGTTCCAGGCCCCAGGTATCGATCGCGGCGGCCAGGATGCGGGCCAGGTCCCCGGCGGGAAGGAGCGTGGGGGTGCCGCCGCCGAAGAACACCGTGCTGAGCCGGCGCTCCGGCAGGCCGGAGGCTTTCAGGGCCCGCCCGGCGAAGTCCACTTCCGCGACGGCAGTGTCGGCGTAGGCGTCTTGCGAGGCGCCGCCGCCGAGTTCCGTCGCGGTGTACGTGTTGAAGTCGCAGTAGCCGCAGCGTACGGCGCAGAACGGAATGTGGACATAGAGCCCGAAGGCCCGGTCCGCGGCGCCCTCCAGCGCCTGGCCGGGCAGCAGCCCGTCCGACGGCGCGGGGTCACCGAGGGGAAGCGCGCTTGGCATGGCTACTTCTTGGCCTTGTCCTTGGACTCTTCGGTGGTGAGGGCGGCGATGAAGGCTTCCTGGGGCACCTCGACGCGGCCCACCATCTTCATGCGCTTCTTGCCTTCCTTCTGCTTCTCCAGCAGCTTGCGCTTTCGGGTGATGTCACCGCCGTAGCACTTGGCCAGCACGTCCTTGCGGATCGCCCGGATGCTTTCGCGGGCGATGATCCGGGAGCCGATGGCAGCCTGGATTGGCACCTCGAACTGCTGGCGCGGGATGAGTTCGCGCAGCTTGCCGGTCATCATCACGCCGTAGGCGTAGGCCTTGTCGCGGTGGGTGATGGCGCTGAAGGCGTCGACCTGTTCGCCCTGGAGCATGATGTCCACCTTGACCAGGTCGGCGACCTGGTCGCCGTCGGCCTTCCAGTCCAGCGAGCCGTAGCCGCGGGTCTTGGACTTCAGGATGTCGAAGAAGTCGAAGACGATTTCGGCCAGCGGCAGGCGGTAGCGGATCTCCACCCGGTCCTCGGAGAGGTAGTCCATGCCCCCCATGACGCCGCGGCGGCTCTGGCACAGTTCCATGATGGCGCCTACGAACTCGTTGGGCGCCAGGATCGTGGCGGAGACCATCGGTTCGCGGACCTCGGAGACCTTGCCGGTGGGGTATTCGCTGGGGTTGGTGACGTGGACGACCTTCTTGTCCTCCAGGGTCACCTCGTACTCAACGTTCGGGGCGGTGGAGATCAGGTCCAGCTTGTACTCGCGTTCGAGCCGCTCGCGGGTGATCTCGAGGTGCAGCAGACCCAGGAAGCCGACGCGGAAGCCAAAGCCCAGCGCGGCGGACGTCTCCGGCTCGTAGACCAGGGCGGCGTCGTTCAGCATCAGCTTTTCCAGCGCGTCCCGGAGCACCGGGTAGTCGGTGCCGTCCAGCGGATAGAGGCCGGAGAACACCATCGGCTTTGCGTCGGCGTAGCCGGGCAGGGAATCGGTGGCGGGCTTCGCCAGGTTGGTCACGGTGTCGCCGACCTTGGACTGGCGGACGTCCTTCACGCCCGTGATCAGGTAGCCGACCTCGCCGACGCCCAGGCCCTTGGACGGGGTGGGCTCCGGGGAGCTCACGCCGATTTCGAGCAGTTCGTGGGTGGCGCGGGTGGACATCATCTGGATGCGCTCACGCGGGTGCAGCATGCCGTCCACCACGCGGACGTACGTGACGACGCCGCGGTAGGTGTCGTAGACGGAGTCGAAGATCATCGCCCGGGCGGGGGCGTTCGGGTCGCCCACCGGGGCGGGGAGATCCCGGACGATCTTGTCCAGCAGGACTTCGACGCCGGCGCCGGTCTTGCCGGAAACGCGCAGCACCTCGTCCGGGTCCCCGCCGATCAGGTTGGCCAGCTCCTCGGCGTACTTCTCCGGTTGCGCCGCGGGCAGGTCGATCTTGTTCAGGACCGGGATGATCGTGAGGTTGTTCTCCATCGCCAGGTAGAGGTTGGCGAGGGTCTGCGCCTCAATGCCCTGGGCGGCGTCCACGAGCAGCACGGCGCCCTCGCAGGCGGCGAGGGACCGGGAGACTTCATAGGTGAAGTCGACGTGGCCGGGGGTGTCGATCATGTTCAGCGCGTAGCTGGTGCCGTCCAGCTCCCAGGGCATCCGGACAGCCTGGGACTTAATGGTGATGCCGCGTTCGCGCTCGATGTCCATCCGGTCCAGGTACTGGGCCTTCATGTCGCGGGACTGGACGACACCGGTGTACTGGAGCATCCGGTCGGCCAGGGTGGACTTGCCGTGGTCAATATGCGCAATGATGCAGAAGTTCCGGATGAGGGCCGGATCTGTTGCGGCAGGCACCGGGGCGGTGCGGGCCATGGGAGACACGCAGGGTCCTTACTGTTGGCAATACTTGGGGGCTGTACTGACGGGCTGTACAGCTGGGCTGTTCTACGGACGGGCGCAGCCGGTGTTCCACGTTGCGTGTTCCACCCAGCTGCGGCACGCCGCATTTCTCGTTCCTATAGTCTCCCACGTCCCGGACCGTGGCACTGCATTAGCGCCGGCACCGAGCGGGACCGCACGGCGCGGGCCGTCGCTGCCTGTCGTCACCGGCCGGTCAACGTTCGCCGGCGCGGGGCGGCCGGTAGGGTTTCCCCATGGCCTTGAATCTTCGCTCCTTCGGCAACGCCGTCCGCGGCGCCCTGCGCTTCCTCGACCGGCTCGGCGGCGGCGCGCCGCCCGCCACACGCCGCCCTGCCGGCAAGGCTCCCGCCCGGCAGCCGGCCCGCCCTTCCGGCGGACTGACCGGGACCTACCCGGGCGATTTCCAGGGCAAAGCCAAAGTGCAGTACAGCCCCGCCGCGAACGGCCGGGCCGAGCCCGGTGAGATCGTCTGGACCTGGGTCCCGTTCGAAGAGGACCACTCCCGGGGCAAGGACCGGCCGGTGCTGCTCGTGGGAAGCCAGGGCCGCTACCTGCTCGGCCTGATGCTCACCAGCAAGGACCACGACGGCGACGCGCGCCGCTCGGACGACTACGTCGACATCGGCACCGGACCCTGGGACCGGCAGTGGCGCCCCAGCGAAGCCAGGCTGGACCGCATCCTGCAGATCAACCCCCAGGACGTGCGCCGTGAGGGCGCCATCCTGGACGCCGGACGGTTCCGGGACATTTCGTCGGCGCTGCGCACGCGTCACGGCTGGTCCTGAAGTCCGGGCCCCGCGGTGACGCCGCCTCGGGGAGATCCGACCCGCGGCAGCGCAGCGGAAATCGCCACCGGGTTCGCGTCTCTGCTATTATTGACAGCTGTGTGTCCGTGCAGGTCGACGGCCACAGATGGTTGGTCGCCATAGGTATCCCCACGCCGCTCAGTCAATGGCCAATCTGAAAGCCCTCTAGACCATTTTCCGCATTGAAAAAGAGAGTTCACACGTGGCTAATATCAAGTCCCAGAAGAAGCGCATCCTGACCAACGAAAAGGCTCGCCTGCGCAACAACGCAGTCAAGTCCGAGCTGAAGACGGCCATCCGCGCCGTCAACACCGCCGTTGAGTCCACCGACAAGGATGCCGCTGCTGCTGCACTGGTTACTGCCAGCCGGAAGCTCGACAAGGCTGTCAGCAAGGGTGTTCTTCACAAGAACAACGCTGCAAACCGCAAGTCCGCGATCTCCAAGAAGGTCAACGCACTCTAAGGTTTTCCAGTTCAACTGAACTGATGATTGTGGCCGGTACCCCCTGGGTGCCGGCCACAGCCAGTTAAAGCGCCGGTCCGGAGGCCGGCAACGTGCCCGGGCGGCGCGGCAAGCCGTGGCGCGCCACCGCCTGGGCCGAGCGCGGTCGGGCGCGGGTCGTCAGCGGCGGACCGCGCCCGCAATCACCGTGACGGCGTGTTCCACCGCGTAGACCGGGTCGCGGGAGAGTCCCTTGACCTGCGCGTCAGCTTCTGCCGTGACCTGGATGGACCGGACCAGGCCCTCCGGAGTCCAGCGCCGCACGTCGCGCTGCGCCTGTTCCACGAGCCACGGCTGCATGCCCAGTTGCTTGGCGATCTGCGCCGAAGACCCCTGCGCCCCGGCTACCTTGGCCAGGGACCGCAGCTTCGAGGCGAGGGCAGCGACGATCGGCACCGGGTCGGCTCCGGTATCCAGTGCGTGGCGGAGGGTGGAGAGTGCCAGCGGCGCGTTCCCGGCCATGGCGGCATCGGCGACCTTGAAAGCCGTGGCCTCCACCCTGCCGCCGTAGTACCGGTCAACCATGTCGGAATCCACGCCGGTGGTGGCGTCGGCGATCAGCTGGCTGCAGGCGGCGGCGAGTTCAGCCAGGTTTGCCCCGACCGCGTTAACCAGGGCGTGCACGGCATCCGGCTCGATCCGCCGGGAGGCGGCCTTGAATTCTGTGGTGACAAAAGCCACCTTGTCCGCGTCCTTCTTCAACGGCTGGCAGTCAACCACGGGCCAGCCGCCCGCCTTGATCGCGTCGAGGAGCTTCTTGCCCCGCACTCCCCCGCCGTGACGCAGCACCAGGACGGCGTCCGGTTCGGGCTGGGCCAGGTACTTCAGGGCGTCGGCGAGGAAGGCGTCATTCATCGCCTCCAGGCCCTCCACCTCGATCAGCTTCTGCTCGCCGAAGAGGGACGGGCTGACGTTCATGGCCAGCGTGCCCGGTTCGTAACTGCCGGCGTTGAGACGGGTGACTTCGACGTCGGGGGCCGCGGCACGGACCTGGGAGCGGATCCGGTCCATGGCCCGGGAACCAAGGTAGTCCTCCGGTCCGCCGACCAGCACCACCGCCGCCGGCGTCACGTCGCGCCAGGTGGCGGTCTTCGTCGCCGTGGTCCTGGTGCGTTGGGTCTGGGCAGCAGCCACTCGTGTTTCCTCCGGGAAGTTGGTTTGCAGAATCTAAGCCTCCCACGGCGGGGGCGGTCCTCCAAGCCGCATCCGACGGGCCCCTTCAGGGTGCGGACGGTGCCCGGCGGCCGCTCATGACGGTGGAGAGTCCGGGTGAGGAAGAGCGTGGTCCGGTCATGCATTTTCAGGACCAGGCGTACGGCAGCGGCAGGGTGGGTAGCGAGCCAGACGCCCGTCAGGGTCAGCCCCGAGAGCGCCGCCATCGAGGACGAGCCCAAGGCGCCCTCCGGCCAGGGCAACGACGCGCCCGGCAGGGCCGCGAAGCAGCGGGCGATGCCGGCCACCCCCGCTGCGAAGGTGCCGGCAACGGCGATGAGAACAGCCGACACCGCGGGGACGACGGGGACGAGCGGCACGGCTGCCGTGCCGAGGACCGTGACCGGCGGCACCAGCACGGCGGCAGCCAGATTCGCGGGCAGCGCGTAGCTGGAGAACTGCGGCTGGAGCAGCACGATCACCGGGCTGCAGAACAATTGAGCGGACAACGGGACAGCGAGTCCGGCAGCCAGCCAGTGGGGCACGACGGCGGCCAGCCAACCCATGATGGGCCGGCCCACCACGACGATGCCAAGCGTGGCCAAAACGGAGAGCACAAAGCCGAAGTCGGTAGCCAGGGCCGGATTCGCCAGCAGCAAGCCGGTCGCGGCCACGCACAGCAGGCTGAGGCCGCGGCCGGCACGGCCAAACGCAAGCGCCCACAGCCCGATCGACCCCATCAGAGCGGCCCGGAGCACGCTGGCATCGGGCCCGACCATCAGCACGAAAAGTCCCAGCCCGGCCACGGCAAGTCCGGAAGCCGCCGGGCGGGGAAGCCGCAGGCTACGGGCCGCCAGCAGCAGGACCCCGAGGACCAGGCTGCAGTTGGCTCCGCTCACCGCGGTCAGGTGGGTCATTCCGACGGTTTTCATGGCCGCAGCCAGTTCGAGGTCCAGCTCACCGGTGTCGCCGGTCACCATCCCCGGCAGGAGTCCGCGCGCGTCGCCGGGCAACCCCGCGGCGGCGGCGCTGAATCCGCTCCGCAGGCCTGCCGGGACGTGCTCCCAGCCGGAGGCTGTCCGCAGACGGTGCGGCGCAGAAGAGGCCGAGAGGATGCCGGTCTCGGCCTCACCGGCTCCGGCTGGCCTGAGCCTGCCTGTGGCCCGGAAACGCTGCCCCGGCGCTGCGTGTCCCCAGTCGTCCCCGCCGAGGACAAGCAGCTTCACGGAGGCTTCCACGCGCCGGCCGTCGAAGACCAGGACGAGCAGGGTCACCGGCACGGCCCACCGGTCCGGCAACCCGGAGCGGCCCGGGGCGGAGAGCCGCCGCGGCATGCCGGCAACGTCGATCTCGGCCACCACGGACGCACCCGCGGCGACGGCCTCAGCGACAGCACCGTCGTTCCGCTGCGCCGATGCCACCGCCGAATGCGCGCCGGCGGCGCACGAGAGAAACAGAGCAACCGCCAAGGTGGCCCGGAAGCTTCGGGGTGCAGGTCTCCGGCGACGGGCACCGGGACGCAGCAACAGGGCAACCGCGGCGGCCGCCAGTCCGGCGCAGAGGGCGGCAAGCGCGATCGGGTCCAGCCATCCGCCAGCCACGGCAGTGCCCCAAGCCAACAGCGCGGCCGGCACCAGGCGGAGGTCGGTCCGGCGTCGTCGTCCCTGCGGGCCGGGCGGCACGGGCATGGCCCCGGCCCGGCGCCTGCGCAACGCCTCAAGGACACGGTTCCCCAGGCCGGCCAGTGCGGTACGCGCGGCTCCCCCGGCGCGGAACGAGCTGTCCGCCGCCCGCGCCGCGGGCACGCCCGGCGCCTCGGCCGTGCCCGGCGGCTGGCTCCTTTGCGGCGCAGCAGGGTCCAGCGGATCCCGGCTGCGGGCCATGGCATCGGCGGCGGCGTCCCGGAAAGCCTGCCAACGGGGCCGCCTTTCCCCCGGCACGTCAGACCCGCACCAGCGGCAATAGGGCTTCGAGCAGCTTGGGTCCAACACCCTCCACAGCGTCGAGTTCTTCGACGCTGCCGAAGCTGCCGTGCTGCTTGCGCCAGTCGACAATGCGCTGGGCCAAGACCGGACCGACGCGCGGCAGCGTCGCCAACTCTTCGACGCCGGCGGTGTTCAGGTTGATTTTCCCCGCTGGCGCTCCGGTGCCGCCGGAGGTCCCGGTGCCGCCGGTACTGGTGGAGGGGCCGGGAAGTTCAACCGGGTCCGGGCTGCCGCGCTCAGGGACGAGGACTTTCTGGCCGTCTTCGAGGATGGCGGCCAGGTTGAGCCGGTCCAGGTCGGCCGCGCGGGTGCTTCCGCCCGCGGCTTTGATCGCCTCGTGGATCCGGCTTCCGCGCGGCAGCTGCACCACCCCGGCCCTCGCCACGGCGCCGGCAACATGGACGACAATGGTGCCGGCCGCCGTCGCGCCGGGCATCTCCGCGGCGGCCGGGTGCGTAGTCTCCGGCGCCCCGCCGGGACCGGCGTCATCGGCTCCGGCTGGTCCGGACCCGTCCGCCGCCTCCGATCCGGGTGGCTCGCCCAGGGACTCAACCCGGGGCGCTCCGTCGGCCGTCTGCCACCAGAACCAGCCGGCCAGCAGCACCGAGATCACGGCGATCAACGCGGCGGCACTCCGCCCGCTGCGCCACCTGAACACCGCGGGCACTGCGGACTCCGCAGCAGCGGCCCGGTCAGGAGAGGCCCGGTCCGCAGCGGCCCCGTCCGGGGATCCGCCCGCCCGGGCTCCCCTGGCAGGCACATCACCGAGCAGCCCCTCCTCCGGCGCACTGCCGAGGCTGGCGGCCCAGCGGTGTCGGGCCACGCCGGATCCCGGGTGGGGTCCGCTGCGGGCTCCGGCCCCCGGGTATCGGCGCGACATGAAGCCAGCCTAGGGATGGAACCGGGCCCACCGACAGGCACCGGAACGGCTATGTGGAAAGCGCCCCGGCAACCCCCGGAGTCGGGCCGGCCCCGGGAAGCGGGGTGCTGCTCTCCCCCACAATCACGGCCAGCACGCCCAGTCCGGCGTGGGCCGCCAGCACGGCCGGCAGCGAACTAATCTGGGCGGGCGGGCAATCAGGCAACCGCTGTCCCAGCCGAGACGCCAGCTGCTCGGCCTCGGCGCGGTTGCCGAAGTGGTGCACGGCGATCCTGGCCTCGCCGCTTGGCCGCGACAGCGCGTCGGCGGCGGCGATTTCCTCCAGCCGGGCGATGGCGCGGGGCGCAGAACGGACCTTTTCCAGCGGGACGACCTTGCCGCCGTCGACCGCCAGGATCGGTTTGATCGAGAACATGGTGCCCCAGAGCGAGGCGGCCGCGCCGATCCGGCCACCGCGGCGCAGCTGCTCCAGGCTCGGCACATAGAAGTAGACCTTGGTGCGGGCCAGCCGTTCTTCGGCGAAGGTCCTCACCTCCTCCGCGCCCCGGCCGTCGGCAGCCGCGACGACGGCGCTTTGCACACCCATGCCCTGCGCCATACCGACCGTGCGGGAATCCACGACCACCACCGGGATTCCCACTTTGGCTGCTGCGAGCCGGGCGGAGTCCGCGGTGCCGGAGAGCTCCCCGGAAATGTGCAGCGAGACCACGGATTCGAAGCCGCGTGCCGCCGCCGCGAGGTAGGCCTGTTCGAACTGGCCGGGTGAGGGCCTGGAGGTCCGGACCGGCAAACCGCTGGCCAGCGCCACGGCAATGGTCTCGGCGATGTCGTCCTCGCCCTCGCCGTAGATCTCGGCGCCCACCATGACAGGCATCGGTACCACCGTCAGGCGGCCGTCGACGGTGAAGTCCCGCACCCATTCCGCCGGCAGCGCGGCGGCGGAATCAGTGACCACTGCAGTCCGCGCCGCCATGGCGCGCACTGGTTCGGGGGCGGCTCCGGGGCGGGCAGCCTGGCGGAGCCTGACGAGGCGCTCGCGCAGCCACAGCCAGCCCGGGGGCTCACGGTCCGGCACGAAGCACCTCCTGGAAAGAGTTCCGGCCGCCGGCTTCTGCCGGCGGCCGGTTCACGAACGGCCTTGCCCGGCTAGGCCGGGACGATGTTGACCAGTTTAGGTGCCCGCACAATGACCGTGCGGATCCCCCTGCCGTCCAGCGCGCGCTGGACATTTTCCGAGGCCAGCGCCAGTTCGCGCAGTTCGTCCTCGGAGATTCCCGGGGAAACCTCGAGCCGGTCCCGCACCTTGCCCTGGACCTGGACGACGGCGGTCACCGTATCCTGCACCAGCAGGGTCTCGTCGTGCGTGGGCCAGCCGGCGTTGGCTACCGACGCCGGGTGCCCCAGTACGTTCCACAGGTCCTCGGCGGTGTACGGCGCGAAGAGGCTCAGGATCACCGCAACAGCCTCCACGGCCTCGCGAACGGCAGGGTCCGCGCCGCCGGCGCCGGCATCAATGGTTTTACGGGTCGCGTTGACCAGTTCCATCAGCTTTGCCACCACCACGTTGAACTTGTTGTGGTCCAGCAGCGCCTGCGCGTCGGCGATGGTGCGGTGGGTGACGGTGCGCAGGGCGCGGTCACCGGCGGCGAAGTCGACGCCGGGCTCGCTGCTGACGTCCTGGCCGAGCCGCCAGGCGCGGGCCAGGAACTTCGCGGAGCCCGACGGCGACACATCCGCCCAGTCGACGTCGTCCTCCGGCGGGGAAGCGAAGATCATGGTGAGCCGCACGGCGTCGACGCCGAACTTGTCCAGCTGCTCGCCCAGGTCCACGCCGTTGCCGAGGGACTTGCTCATGGCCTTGCCGCCGTTGAGCACCTGGCCCTGGTTCAGCAGCGCCCTGAACGGTTCGTCGGCCTCGATCAGGCCCAGGTCGTGGATGACCTTGGTGAAGAAGCGGGCGTACAGCAGGTGCAGGATGGCGTGCTCCACCCCGCCGACGTACTGCCCCACGGGCATCCAGTCGTTGATCTTGGCCGGATCGAACGGACCCTCGGTGTAGTCGGGCGAGACGAAGCGCAGGAAGTACCAGGAGGAGTCCACGAAGGTGTCCATGGTGTCCGTGTCGCGCTTGGCCGGGCCGTGGCAGCTGGGGCACTCGACGTTGACCCAGGCTTCGGCGGCGGCCAGCGGGGAGGTGCCCTTCGGGGACAGATCCTCGCCGCGCAGGTCCTCCGGCAGGGTTACTGGCAGCTGGTCGTCCGGGACCGGGACCTCGCCGCAGGCCGGGCAGTGGATGATCGGAATCGGGGTGCCCCAGAACCGCTGGCGGCTCAGCAGCCAGTCGCGCAGGCGGAAGTTCACGAACTTCTCGCCGGTGCCCAGCTGCTCCAGGATCGCGATGGCGGTCGGGATGGCCTCGGCCTTCGGCAGCCCGTCCAGGGCGCCGGAGTTGATCAGGGTACCCTCGCCGGTGGTCGCCGTGCCGGACACGGCGGGGTTTTCCTCGCCGGTGTCCAGGACCGCCCGGACGGGCAGGTCGAAGGTCTTGGCGAAGTCCAGGTCGCGCTGGTCGTGGGCCGGGACAGCCATGATGGCGCCGGTGCCGTAATCGGCCAGCACGTAGTCGGCCGCCCAGACCGGCAGCTTCTCGCCGTTCAGCGGGTTGATGGCGTAGCGGCCGGTGAAGACGCCGGTCTTTTCCCGCTCGGTGGACTGGCGCTCAATCTCCGACAGCGCCTTGACCTGTTCGCGGTAGGCGTCCAGGGCCGCAGCGTGTTCCTCGGTGACCAGCTCGACAGCCAGCGGGGCGTCGGCGGCGACCACGAAGAACGTCGCGCCGTACAGGGTGTCCGGGCGCGTGGTGAAGACCGTGACGTCCTTGGCGGGCTTGCCGCCGTCGGCCTCGACCACGAAGTTGACGTGGGCGCCCTCGGAACGGCCGATCCAGTTCTTCTGCATGGCCAGGACCCGCTCGGGCCAGTGCCCGCGCAGCTCGTCCATGTCATCCAGCAGCCGGTCGGCGTAGTCGGTGATCTTGAAGTACCACTGGTTCAGGGACTTCTTCGTCACGGCGGTGCCGCACCGTTCGCAGGCGCCGTTGACGACCTGCTCGTTGGCCAGCACGGTCTGGTCCTTGGGGCACCAGTTGACCGGAGAGTTCTTGCGGTAGGCCAGCCCGCGCTCGTAAAAGCGCTTGAACAGCCACTGGGTCCAGCGGTAGTACCCGGGATCCGAGGTATGCAGCCGGCGGGACCAGTCAGCGGAGATGGCGTAGCGCTTGAACGACGCCGCCTGGGTGTCGATGTTGGCGTACGTCCACTCGCTGGGGTGCGCGTTCCGCTTGATGGCGGCGTTCTCCGCCGGCAGGCCGAAGGAGTCCCAGCCGATCGGGTGCAGCACATCGTAGCCCTGCTGGCGCAGGTAGCGGGCGACGACGTCGCCCATCGCGAATGCTTCGGCGTGGCCCATGTGCAGGTCGCCGGACGGGTACGGGAACATGTCCAGCACGTAGCGGCGTTCCTTCGAACCGTCGTCCAGGGGCGTGAAGACCTTGAGGTCCTCCCAGACCTGCGGCCATTTGGCCTCCATGGCGGCGAAGCTGTAGGCGCCCTCTTCGGGGCCTTCGCTCGCGACGGCTGCTGCTGTTCCGGTCTCTGTCTCCGGCTGAACGCTCACTGCTGGCCTCTTCTGTTCTTTCGATCTTGTCGGATCAGGACTGTCCCGCCTGATCCCTTGGTCCCCTGCTGCGGTCCGGTACATATCCCGGACACACAAAAGCCCCTCGACACGGAGGGGCTGCCGCTCGGCAATCCGGGTTTTCGCCGGGATGCCGGGCGGCTAACTAAGCAGGAGGATCGCACGCATACGACTACTTTAGCGCACCGCCTACCTCCCACCGTAAGTCGCCACGAGCGGCTGAAGCATGGACGCACTGGAGAGGGAGGCCGCACCCCGCCAGGGTGTGGTGGGCACCGCGAAGCGGGCAGGGCGGGTGCGGCCTCCCTCGACAGAGGCTGGGTCTTACTTCACGTCCTCGTCGACCCAGTCCATGGACTTGGTGACGGCCTTCTTCCAGAGACGCATCTGGCGCTCGCGCTCCGCCTGGTCCATCTTCGGTTCCCAGCGCTTGTCCTCGGACCAGTTGGCCGAGCACTCGCCCAGGTCCTTCCAGAAGCCGACGGCGAGGCCGGCCGCGTAGGCGGCGCCGAGCGAGGTCGTCTCGACGACCTTCGGCCGGATCACCGGCACGCCCAGGATGTCGGCCTGGAACTGCATCAGCGCGTCGTTGGCGACCATGCCGCCGTCGACCTTAAGTTCCGTCAGCGGAACCCCCGAGTCGGCGTTGACGGCGTCGAGCACCTCGCGGGTCTGGAACGCGGTGGCCTCCAGCGCCGCGCGGGCGATGTGGTTCTTGTTCACGAACCGGGTCAGGCCGACGATCGCGCCGCGGGCGTCGGAGCGCCAGTACGGCGCGAACAGGCCGGAGAAGGCCGGAACGATGTAGACGCCGCCGTTGTCCTCAACCGAAGCGGCCAGGGTCTCGACCTCCGGGGCGCTGCCGATCATGCCCAGATTGTCGCGCAGCCACTGGATCAGCGAACCGGTGACAGCGATCGAGCCTTCCAGGGCGTAGTGCGGCTTGGCGTCGCCGAGCTTGTAGCCGACCGTGGTCAGCAGCCCGTTCTTGGAGTGGACGATTTCCTCGCCGGTGTTGAAGATGAGGAAGCAGCCCGTGCCGTAGGTGTTCTTGGCCTCGCCGGCGTCGAACGCGGCCTGGCCGAAGGTTGCCGCCTGCTGGTCGCCGAGGATGCCGGCGACCGGAACTTCGCGCAGCAGCTGGGAGGTGTGGACAGTGCCGTACACCTCGGAGGAGGACTTGATGGCGGGCATCATGGAGGCCGGGACACCGAAGGCGTCCAGGATTTCCTGGTCCCAGGACAGCGTGTCGAGGTCCATGAACATGGTCCGGGACGCGTTGGTCACGTCGGTGACGTGCACGCCGCCATCGGTTCCGCCGGTGAGGTTCCACAGCACCCAGCTGTCGGTGTTGCCGAAGACGAGGTCGCCGGCTTCTGCCTTGGCCCGGGCGCCCTCGACGTTGTCGAGGATCCACTTGATCTTGGTGCCGGAGAAGTAGGTGGCCAGCGGCAGGCCGACCTTCTGCTTGAAACGCTCCAGCCCGCCGTCCTTGGCCAGTTCGTCGACGATCGGCTGGGTGCGGGTGTCCTGCCAGACGATAGCGTTGTAGACGGCCTTTCCGGTGGTCTTGTCCCAGACCACCGCGGTTTCGCGCTGGTTGGTGATGCCGACGGCGGCAATGTCGTGCCGGGTGAGATTGGCTTTGGACAGTGCGGAGGCGATGACCTCTCGGGTGTTGTTCCAGATCTCGGCGGGGTCGTGCTCCACCCAGCCGGCCTGCGGGAAAATCTGCTCGTGTTCCATCTGGCCGGAGGAAACGATGTTGCCGCTGTGGTCGAACACGATGGCGCGGGTGCTCGTCGTTCCCTGGTCAATGGCGATTACATACTGGTTCATGCTGACGTCCTTGTCTGTTGAGCCTGGCGGTTGAAGTGATGCGATTCGATCGGGTTTGGTTCAGGGTCCTGCGCGGCAGGATCAGGCGGCGGCGGTGGCGATGATCGGCACCACGGCTGCTACGACGCCGGCGAGTCCGCCGCCGATCAGCGGTCCGACGACCGGGATCCACGAGTAGCTCCAGTCCGAGGAACCCTTGCCCTTGATGGGCAGCAGGGCGTGGGCGATGCGCGGGCCAAGGTCACGGGCGGGGTTGATGGCGTAGCCGGTGGGGCCGCCGAGGGAAACACCGATGCCGACAACCAGCAGTGCCACGGCCAGCGGGCCAAGTCCCGACGGGGTCCCGCCGAAGGTCAGGATGACGAAGACGAGGACGAAGGTGCCGATGATTTCCGTGATCAGGTTCCACGGGGTGGAGCGGATGGCGGGTCCGGTGGAGAAAACGCCCAGCTTGCTGGCGGGCTCGGGCTCGACATCAAAGTGCTGCTTGTGGGCGAGCCACATCACGACGGCACCCAGGAATGCGCCCAGCAGTTCCCCGCCGAAGTAGGTCAGGGTGGAGCCGAAATCGACTGCGACACCGGGGGCGTACTCCTTCTTGCCGTTGAGCAGCAGGCCGAAGGTGACGGCCGGGTTCAGGTGCGCCCCGGACTTGGCCGCAACGAAGACACCGCAGAAGACGGCAATGCCCCATCCCCAGGTGACCATCAGGAACCCGCCGTTGTTGCCCTTCGTTCCTTTGAGCGCGACGTTGGCCACAACGCCGCAACCCAGCAGGGTCAGCATTGCGGTGCCGAATACTTCGGACAGGAAAACTATTCCAAGAGACATCTTTGACTCCTCTATTTTCTGTTGTCAGCCCTTCGCGAGTTTGAAGGGCCGTTGGGCCGGCAACGGTTTCGCGCTGCCGGCCGGCCACTGCGGGTTCCCCTGGGAGAAACCCCGCAGCCCTTGTGCCCGGAAGGTCCAGCCTCCGGACACTCAAGTCGTCAGGCGACCAGGCTGTGTACCTGGACGCCGTGGAACCGCTGGAGCACCTCCTGGGCGTGGTCGATCTCGGCGGTCCGGGCCGCCGCGTCCCAGCCCAGCGGTCCGGACAGGATCTCGGCGACCTCGTTCAGCAACTCCCCCGTCACGAGCCCGCGGAACGCGAGTGAGGTGCGGCGGATCAGCACGTCCACCAGGTGTCCGATCTGCTCGTTGGCCGCCATGAACTCCAGCTCCCGGACGCTCAGTTCCCGGGTGGAGTGCAGCAGCCGGTCGGGCCCGGCATCGAGGTAGGCCATGACGTCCACCGCGCGGGTGCCGTAGCGGGTGAGCAGGCCCGCCGTCCGGTCTGCGTCGCGGCCGGCCCCCATGTGGGCCTTGATCCAGCGCTGGACGCCGTCCTCGGTTTCGGGGAAGCCTGCCCCGCCGCCGATGGCAAGTTTGGCGGTCGAGACTTTCCGTTCCATGCCGAGTTCGGCGAGGACGTCGTTACTGAGGTGTTCGGCGAGGGCCCGGAACGTGGTCCACTTGCCGCCCACCAGGCTGAGCACGACGGCGCCGCCGGCGGCCAGCTGTGCCGAACCCTTGCCGGGCCCGCGGCGTTCGATCCGGTAGTCGCGGCTGACGAAGCCCGGCTGCGTGGCGTCGTGCTTGGGCAGCGGACGGACACCGGAGAAGGTGTAGACGATCTGCTCGCGGTCAACCGCGATGTCCGGGAAGACGTGCCCGATGAGGTCGAAGAAGTAGTCGATCTCGGCGTCGGTGCAGACGGTGTCCTCGGACAGGTCGGCGTCGATGTCGGTGGTGCCGACCAGCACGCGGTCACCCATCGGGTAGATCAGCACGATCCGGCCGTCCGTGTGCTCGAAGAAGATCTCCCGGCCCTGGCAGGCCTCGAGCAGCCCGGGGTGGTCCAGGACGATATGGGAGCCCTTGGTGCCGCCCATGAACGACGAGGCGGCGCCCATGGCCTGGTTAGTCAGGTCCACCCAGGCGCCGGTGGTGTTGACCACGACGTCGGCGCTGAAATCGAAGACGTCACCGGTCAGTTCGTCCCGGAGCTGGACGGTTCCGGCCTTCGCGCCGGCGGTCGCGGTGCCGTTGCCGGAACCGGCCGCGCCGTCCATCGAGACCAGGGAGAGGTAGTTGCTGGCCCGGGCGCCGTTGCCGGCCGCCTCGCCGGCCTTCTCGCCGTCCTGGAGCACGTCCAGGGTGAGCCGCTCCGGGTTGTGCACGGAGGCGTCGAAGTAGGTCGCGGCGTACTTGATGCCGGGGTGCAGCCGGGGCAGTTCGGCCAGGGCGCGCTTGCGGCCGCGGAACTGGTGGCGCGGCACGGTGCCGCCGTCACGGGAGAACGAGTCGTACATGCTCAGGCCCAGCTTGATCAGGAAGGCGCCGCGCTCGGTGTGCTTTCCCTGCTTGTGGGTCAGGAACCGCAGCGGCGCGGCAAGGATGCCCGAAAAGGTGCTGAAGATCGGGATGGTGGTCTGCAGCGGCTTCACGTAGTGCGGCGCAATCCGGAGGAGCCGGTTGCGTTCCACCACAGACTCCTGGACGAGGCGGAACTCGCCGTTTTCCAGGTACCGGATGCCGCCGTGAATCATGTGCGAGGAGGCGCCGCTGGCTCCCTGGCAGAAGTCGCCGCGTTCGACGAGGGCAACGTCGACACCCTGCAGGGCCAGGTCACGGAAGGTTCCGACTCCGTTGATGCCGCCGCCGATGATGAGCACCTGCGCGTGCGGACGGTTCCGCAACTGCTGCACGGACGTGCGCTGTGTGCTCGACGCCGGATTGCCGGATGAAACCTTGTTTCCCAAAACTGCTCCTTGGGGATTGATGCTGTGCGGCGCGCCCACCGGGCACGTCGCCGTTCAACACTATTCTTTGGACTAATGGAAAATGGAGTCAAGCACTATGCACAAACGTGCAGATTGGAAATGGAATGTCGCCAACCCGCCAGTCCGACGCCCTCCGGGCCGCCCAGTTGTATTACCTCCAGGACCTGACGATGGACGCCATCGCCCGTGAGCTCCGGACGTCCCGCTCGACCGTCTCGCGGCTGCTGTCGGCGGCCCGGGAATCGGGGCTCGTGCAGATCCAGATCCGCAGCCCGCTGGACACCGGACCCGAGCTCGCCAGCATGATCCGCGCCGAATACAAGGTCGATGTGCACGTCGTCCCGGTGGTGGACACGCTCAACGAGGCCGAAACGCTGGACCGCGTGGCAATGCAGGCCGCACGTACCATCGGCCCGCTCGTGGACTCGAACGCGATCATCGGGGTGGCGTGGGGTTCGACGCTGAGCGCGGTGAGCCGGCACCTGACCCGGAAGATCACCCATGACAGCATCATCGTGCAGCTCAACGGAGCCGGAAACATGCAGACCACGGGCATCACCTACGCCTCGGACATCATGCGGCGCTTCGGCAGCGCCTACGGAGCGCGGGTGGAACAGTTCCCGGTGCCGGCGTTCTTTGACCACGCCGCGACCAAGAAGGCCATGTGGAATGAGCGCAGTGTTCAACGGATCCTGCAGCTGCAGTCCCGGATGAGCATCGCCATTTTCGGTGTGGGATCGGTCGACGCCGACTACCCCAGCCACGTCTACGCCGGCGGCTACCTGGACGAGGACGACCTGAGCGTCCTGGCGAGTTCCGACGTCGTCGGCGACGTCGCCACCGTCTTCTTCCGCGCGGACGGCTCCTCGGACGGCATTACCCTCAACGAACGCTCCACCGGGCCCGACCTGGCCCAGCTCCGGCAGGTCCGGCGCCGGATCTGCGTGGTCTCCGGCGCGTCCAAGATCAACGGGTTGCGCGGGGCGCTCGCTGCCGGCCTGGCCACGGACCTGATCCTGGATGAGGCCAGCGCCCGGCGGCTGGTCAGTGCCGAGGGCCTGTCCTGACGGCCGGTCACCCGCGGCCGGGTGCCCGGAATGGGTAGAGTCGTTGCTATGAGAATCTCCCCCCGGCTGACCTTGAACAATGGCGTGATGATGGACCGCCTCGGGTTCGGGCTTTACAAGGTTCCGCCCGCGGACGCCGCCGGGCTCGTGACCATGGCGCTGGAGGCCGGTTACCGTCATTTCGACACTGCGGCGATGTACGGGAACGAGACGGGCGTCGGGAAAGCGATCGGCGCCCTGTCCGCCTTCGACGGTTCCAACGGCGGCTCCGGCGAGCTGCACCCCTCGCTCGCCCGGGAGGACATTTTCGTGACCACCAAGCTCTGGAATGATGACCAGGGCTATGACGCGACGCTGCGTGCCTTCGACACCTCGATCGCCAAGCTGGGCCTCGAATATGTGGACCTCTACCTGATCCACTGGCCGTGCGCCCGGCGCGGACTCTTCACGGAGAGCTACCGCGCACTCGAATCGCTCTACCGCGAAGGGAAGGTCCGCGCCATCGGGGTGTCCAACTTCCAGCCCGCACATCTGGAGCGGCTGCTCCAGACCGCCGAAGTGGTACCCGCGGTCAACCAGATTGAGCTGCATCCCTGGCTGCAACAGGCCGAGCTGAGATCCCTGCACGCGTCGCTGGGCATCACCACCGAGGCGTGGAGCCCGCTGGGCCGGGGCCAGGTGCTGGAGGACCCGGTGGTGCTGGAGCTCGCCGCGGCGCACCGGCGGACCGCGGCCCAGGTCATCCTGCGCTGGCACCTGGAGCTGGGCAACGTCGTCATCCCCAAAGCCAGCTCCTACGCGCGGATCCGCGAGAACCACGACATCTTCGGTTTCAGCCTCAGCACCGCGGACCTGGACGCCCTGGCCGGCCTGGACCGGGGATTCCGCACCGGCTCGAACCCCGACGACGTCAACTAGGACCCGAACGAATGGAACACGTGGCCACCGAGCCTACCCCCCTGCCTCCCCTGCTCAGCCCCGAACTGGAAACGCGCAGCAGCGCCTCCGCGGTGGACCTGGACGGTACACGGGTCGCCTACTGGAGCTATGAGCCGGTCCGGGAGACCGCCGACACCCGGACCATCCTTGTGATCCACGGCTTCCGCGGCGACCACCACGGCCTGCTCCGGGTGGTCGACCAGCTGCCCGAGATGCGCCTCATCATGCCGGACCTGCCGGGGTTCGGCGCCTCCGCCGCGTTCCGGGCCGGCGGGCACAGCGTTAGTGGTTACGGCCGGTTCATCGCTGACTTCATGGCCGCCCTCGGGCTGGGCCAGGACACGGTGTTGCTGGGCCACTCCTTCGGTTCGATCATCGCCAGCCACTTCGTGGCGGACCATCCCGGCGCGGTCGCCGAACTGATTCTGATCAACCCCATCGCCGCACCCGCGCTGGAGGGGCCCAAGGGGCTGATGACCAAGGCCGCGGTGCTGTACTACGAGGCGGCGGCCCGGCTCCCCCGCGGACTCGGGAACGCGCTGTTGCGCAACCAGCTGATCGTCCGGGTGATGAGTGAGACCATGGCCAAGACCCCGGACAAGGCGCTGCGCAGGTTCGTCCACGCCCAGCACAGCGCGTACTTCTCCGCCTTCGCCGACCGCGACAGCCTGCTCGAAGCCTTCAAGGCCTCGGTCAGCAGCAACGTCGCGGAGGTGGCCCCGCGGCTGGCCCTGCCGGTGTTGCTCGTGGCCGGCGAGAAGGACGAAATCGCCACCCTCCCCGACCAGCACAAGCTGCTCCCGCTGCTGCCGGACGCCAGCCTCGAAGTCATTCCCGGCGTCGGGCACCTGATCCATTATGAAACCCCGGAACCCGCCGCGGGCTTCATCCGACGCTTCCTGAAGGACCACGCCGCGTGAAAATCCTTATTGACGCCCGCTTCACCAGGCTCGACCACCACGATGGCATCAGCCGTTACGGCGCCAGCCTCATTGCCGCGACCGCCAAGGTCGCGGACGTCTCCATGCTGATCAGCGATACGCGCCAGCTGGCCTTGCTCCCGGACGTCCCCTACACCCTGATCAACAGCCCGCTCTCGCCCGCGGAGTTGTTCGTGGCGGGCAAGGTCAACCCGCTGGGGGCCGACGTGGTGGTGTGCCCGATGCAGACCATGGGCAGCTGGGGCCGGAAGTACGCCCTGGTCCTGACCCTGCACGACCTGATCTACTACGAGCACCCGGCACCTCCCGGCTTCCTCCCGGCCCCGGTCCGCGTCCTCTGGCGGCTCTACCACAAGGCGTTCTGGCCCCAGCGGGTCCTGCTGAACCGGGCCGACGTCGTCGCGACCATCAGCTCCACCACCGAGGCCCTGATGGCGAAATACCGCCTGACGAAGCGACCGGTCCGGATCGTCGGCAACGCCCCGCAGCCCGGGCTGACGCCTCGGGATCCCGGCGCCGGCGCCGACAAGACGCTGCTCTACATGGGGTCCTTCATGCCCTACAAGAATGTCGAAACCATGGTCAAGGGCATGGCCGGGCTGCCCGAGATGACACTGCACCTGCTGAGCCGGATCACGCCCGAACGCAGGGCCGAGCTGGAGGCGCTGGCCCCCGCGGGCGCCAGCATCTTGTTCCACAACGGCGTCACGGATGCCGAGTACGAGGCGCTGCTGGCCCGCACCACCGCTCTGGTCAGCCTCTCCAAGGCCGAGGGCTACGGCCTGCCGCTCGTGGAAGCGATGTCGCACGGCACTCCGGTCATCGCCAGCGACATTCCGATTTTCCGCGAGGTGGGCGCCGACGCCGTCAGTTACGTCGACCCTGACTCCCCGTCCGCGTTTGCCGCCGCGGTCCGCGAGCTCGAGGAGCCCGAGCTCTGGAAGGAGCGCTCCAGCCGTGCGGTGCAGCGCGCGGCCGGGTTCAGCTGGGACGCCTCCGCGCAGCGCCTGCTGGCCGCCGCCGAAGAGGCCGTGGCCCTGCGTCGGCGCAAGCGCCGCTAGAGCACGTCGACGCCGTCGAGCCGCAGCTGCACCGGATCGTCGGTGCGCTTGGCGGCGGCCGCGGCCTTGACCGCGCGCATGGCCTTCGTGGCCTCGGTGGCTTCGGCGTACGGGATGAAGAGCAGCGTCCGCACGTCCTCGCCGCCGCGCCGCTCCGCACCGGCCGCCGGTGACGCGGTTCCGGATCCGCCGACGCCCGGCAGCGGCGCCGGTCCGGCCTGCCGCAGCACGATGCCCTGTTTGGCCAGCGCCCGTTCGACGGCCTGGGTGAAGTGCCCGACGGCGGTCCGGCCGCCGGTGACGGACGCGATCCGGACCGCCGGCGGCAGGGACAGCTCCTGCCGCAGGGCGAGCTCGCGCCCGGCGTACCCAGCGGGGTCCCAGCGCAGCAGTGCCCCGACTCCTGCCGTGTCCTCGGCGGTGACGACCACAAGGCCGCCCTCGGCCGCGGAACGGACCAGGGCGGCGGCGTTGAACCAGCGCCGCACGGCGTCCTCGCCCGCGCGGAGGTTCTCGCGGCGCAGCAGCGAGTCGCCGTCGAGCAGCAGTGCGGCCGCGTACCCGCCCGCCGCGACCGGTTCGGCGCCGACCGTCGCGACCACGAGCGCCTTTGAGTCCGGGACCGTGGCCAGGACGCGGTCGCCGGAGGAAGTGACGACGGGTTTGCCCGGAAACGCCCGGCCCAGTTCCTCTGCCGTCCGCAGGGCCCCGGTGGCGCCCCGCCGGAGCCGGACCCCGTTGCAGTGCACGCAGTGCCAGTCCGGGGCGGCCGCGGAGCACCACCGGCACACAGGTACCGCGGCGCTGCCGGCGGGCCCGGAAATGGCCAGCGGGCCGTTGCAGGCGGTGCAGCGCGCCGCTTCGCGGCAGCGTTCGCAGGCCAGGGACGGCGCGTATCCGGCCCGGGCGACCTGAACGAGGACGGGACCGCGTTCCAGGCCTTCCTTCGCGGCGCGCCATGCGGCGCCCGGCAACCGGGCGATCCGCGCCAGCGGGTCGCGCTCCTGTTCGAAACTGTCCGCGGTGTTCTGGACGCGCGGGACGCTGCGGCGCATCACGGAGCGCTCCGCCTCGACCGGGCGGGCCCAGCCGGATTCCACCAGTCGCTGCGTCTCCGTGCTGCGGGCGTGCCCGGCGAGCAGGCAGGCGGCGCTTTCATGCGCGGCCCGGAGCAGCAGGACTTCACGGGCGTGGGCGTAGGGGGAACGCTGCTCGATGTGCAGGTCGTCGCCGTCGTCCCAGCACACCACCAGGCCCAGGTTCCGCACCGGGGCGTAGGCGGCGGAACGGGTGCCCACAGCGACCCCTGCGGCACCGCTGAGGACCCGCAGGAAGTTGCGGTACCGCGGGGTCTGTCCGTCGTCGGCCGTGAGCCGGGCGACGTCGCCGGCCGGCAGGTGTTCCAGCAGGGCCGCCTCCACCCGGTCCAGGTCCCGGTAGTCCGGCACCACGACGACGGCGCCCCGGTCGGAGCGGCGGACGGCGGCAACGGCCTCGGCAACCATCCGGGGCCAGCCGCCGGGACCAAACCCCTGCAGGGCGCTCAGCACGGCACGCGGCGACTCCCCCGCTCCCAGGTGCTGGAGGAACGCCGGGCCGTTGTGATACTCCGCCCAGCCAGACGGAGGGGCAGCAGGCAGCTCAGCACGGGCGTCGTCGCCGGCGGCGAAGAGCGCCGGGTCGAGAAGGCCGCCCGGTGCGTAGTCCTTTTCCATTTTGGCCATCCGGGGCGGGATGGCGACGCGCAGGACGTCGCTGACAGTTCCGGCGTAGCGCGCCGCGACCCTCCCGGCCAGTTCGGCCACGGCGGGCGTGAGCACCGGAACCGGGGACACGACCTTGAACAGCGGCACCAGCGGGTGGCCGGCGTCGGACGCCGCCGTGCGTTCCAGCAGGTATCCGCCAAGCTCCTGGCCGCTGAATTTCACCTTGACCCGCACGCCCGGCCGGGCCACGGCGTCGAGGTCCGCCGGCACGCTGTAGTCGAACGGGCGGTCCAGGTGCGGGAGGGAGGATTCCAGCAGCACCCGGGCCACCGGCAGTTCCGCGGCAAGGGCAGGCCCGGCGGCTGCCGCGGAGGCGGGGAAGCCGTGCAGCAGCGAGAGCTGAAGCGGTTCCTCCGGCGCGGCGGCGCGGCGGTCTGGAGTCATGGTGCCTGCCTCCCTTCGGCGCTGGAATGGGTCAAGTAAAAAGCCTGGAAACTCCGACAACCAGGGTATGGATCAACATTAAAGCTGTAGCCAGGCCGCCGTTCGGCGGCCTGGCTACAGCACATCACAGAGCTGTGACATTCAAGAGCTGTGACATTCAAGAGCTGTGACATTGAAGAGCTATGACAACATCCAGCGGTTCGGCCGGTTCTTAGGCGTTGAAGAAGGCCTTCAGCTCGTCGACCCGGTCCAGGCGCTCCCAGGTGAAGTCAGGCTCCTCGCGGCCGAAGTGGCCGTGCGCGGCCGTCTTGGCGTAGATCGGACGCTTGAGGTCGAGCGCGTCGATGATGGCGCGGGGGCGGAGGTCGAAAATCTCGGCAATCGCGGCGCTGATCCGGGCCGGATCGACGGTTTCGGTCCCGAAGGTCTCCACGTAGGTGCCAACCGGGCGGGCCTGGCCGATCGCATAGGCGATCTGGATTTCGGCGCGCTTCGCGAGCCCGGCGGCCACCACGTTCTTGGCAACCCAGCGCATCGCGTAGGCGGCGGAGCGGTCCACCTTGGACGGATCCTTGCCGGAGAACGCGCCGCCGCCGTGCCGGGCCATGCCGCCGTAGGTGTCGACGATGATCTTGCGGCCGGTCAGTCCGGCGTCACCCACCGGACCGCCGATCACGAAGGCGCCGGCCGGGTTAAGGATGTTGCGGGCCCGGGAGATGTCCAGGTTGGACAGCGCCATGACCGGGTCGACGACGTGCTCGGCGAGGTCGGCGCGGAGCTGGTCCAGGCTGGCGCCTTCCGCATGCTGGCTCGAGATCACGACGGTCTCGACCGAGACCGGACGGTCGCCGTCGTAGCCCACGGTGACCTGGGTCTTGCCGTCGGGGCGCAGGTAGCCCAGCTGGCCCGACTTGCGGACCTCGGTGAGCCGCTCGGAAAGCCGGTGCGCGAGCCAGATCGGGACCGGCATGTAGGACGGGGTCTCGTCGCTGGCGTAGCCGAACATGATGCCCTGGTCGCCGGCGCCCTGGAGGTCGTAATCGTCTTCCTGGCGGCCTTCGCGCGCTTCGAGGGAGTTGAACACGCCGCCGGCGATGTCGTTGGACTGCTGGCCGATGGAGACCGACACGCCGCAGCGGGCGCCGTCGAAGCCGTTCGCGGAAGAGTCGTAGCCGATTCCCAGGATGGTCTCGCGGACGATCTGCGGGATCTCGACGTAGGCGTCCGTGGTGACTTCACCGGCCACGTGCACCAAGCCGGTGGTGGCGAGGGTCTCGACCGCGACGCGGGACTCCGGGTCCTTGGCCAGCAGGGCGTCGAGGATCGCATCGCTGATCTGGTCACAGATCTTGTCGGGGTGTCCTTCGGTCACCGACTCGGACGTGAAGAGCCGGAGCGAGGCGGGCGTGGACCCATGGAAGTCTGGGATGTGCAGCGGTAAAGTCACTCAACTACCTTACTGGTTGGGAAACGGACGTCCGGCGGCGTGTGTCCCCCTGCTAAGGAGACCTTGATTACGCCAGCGCTTATGCGGGCGGGACAACCCGGCTTAACTCGGCGCTGATGCGGTCAATGACGGCAGCCGCGACGTCGGATTTGGAACCCGACGCCTCTTGGGGTTCGGAGCCAGACCGCGAAAGGATGACTACGGCGTTGCTGTCCTGGCCAAAGACCTGGTTCTGGCCCACCTGGTTGACCACCAGCAGGTCGCAGGCCTTGCGGCGCAGCTTGGCCTGCGCGTACTCGAGGACGTCTCCGTCGGCGTCGCCGGTTTCGGCCGCGAAACCCACGATCAGCTGGTTGCGGGACGCGGCGTCACGGACCTCGACGAGTTCCCGGAGGATGTCCGGGTTGCGGACCAGCGAAATCACGGGATCGGCGACGTCGTCGCGCTTCTTGATTTTGGTTCCGGAGACATCCGCGGGGCGGAAGTCCGCCACAGCGGCGGCCATGATGACGACGTCGGAATCGGCGGCGGCATGCAGGGCCGCCTTGCGCAGTTCCAGCGCGGTCTCAACCTGCACCACCTCGACGCCGGCGGGGGCCGGGACGTCCATGTGGGCCGCCAGCAGCCGGACCCGGGCGCCGGCCTCGCGGGCGGCGACGGCCAGCGCCACGCCTTGCTTGCCGGAGGAACGGTTGCCCAGGAACCGGACCGGGTCCAGCGGTTCGCGGGTGCCGCCGGCGCTGACGGTGACGGTGAGCCCGGCCAGGGGCCCGGCTGCGGAGGCGGTGGTGGGCACCGTGTTAGGCACGGCCGGAGCGCCGGCCAGGGCCAGCGCGGCAGCGAAGATTGCCTCGGGTTCGGGCAGCCGGCCCGGACCGGAATCCGCCCCGGTCAGCCGGCCCGTGGCGGGTTCGAGCACGGTGATGCCGCGGCTGCGCAGCGTTTCCACGTTGGCCTGGGTTGCCGGGTGCCGCCACATTTCGGTGTGCATGGCCGGGGCCATCAGGACCGGGCCGCCGGCCATCAGCAGCGTGTTGGTCAGCAGGTCATTAGCCTGGCCGGTGGCGGCGCGGGCCAGCAGGTCAGCCGTGGCCGGTGCCACCACGATCAGTTCCGCCTCGTGGCCGAGCCGGACATGGTTGACGGTGTGCACCTCGTCGAAGACGCTGTTGCTGACCGGGTGCCCGGAGAGGGCCTCCCAGGTGGCCACGCCGACGAACCGGGTGGCGGCCTCGGTGGGAATGACGGTGACGTCATGGCCGGCTTCAGTAAAAAGCCGGAGGAGCGACGCCACCTTGTAGGCGGCAATCCCTCCCCCGACTCCGAGGACTATGCGCACGTGACCTCCGTCAGGCAGCAGAGTTATTACTCTGCGGCGGCTTCGATCGGCGTGGAAACGAGCTTGCCTTCGTTGATTTCGCGCAGGGCGATGGACAGCGACTTTTCGTTCAGCTTGGTGTCGACCAGCGGGCCGACGTACTCGAACAGGCCCTCGTGCAGCTGGGCGTAGTAGGCGTTGATCTGCCGGGCGCGCTTGGCACCGAAAATCACCAGTCCGTACTTCGAATCGGCAGCCTTCAGCAGCTCGTCGATCGGCGGGTTGATGATGCCTTCAAGGTTCGTGGACACGAATTCTCCAAATTCTAACGGGCCAATCCGACCCTGCGGTTAGTGCGGGCGCGGCGTTAGCCCCATGAGTGAAACAAGCTCATCCGCTGCCCGACGTACGTCATCATTGATGACTGTGTGATCGAACTCCGGTTCAGCGGCTAGTTCTACTTTACCGGTTTCCAGCCGTCGCTGCTGTTCCTCGGCGGATTCGGTGCCGCGGCCCACCAGGCGGCGCACCAATTCTTCCCAGCTTGGCGGGGCTAGGAAGACGAACTGCGCGTCCGGAACGGCCTTCTTCACCTGGCGTGCGCCCTGCAGGTCAATTTCCAAAAGCACCGAGCGACCCTCAGCAATTGCCGCGTCTACTGTGCTCTTGAGGGTGCCGTAAGTGTTTTGTCCATGCACCACAGCCCATTCCAAGAGTTCTCCTGCTGCCACGAGGGCATCAAACTCCTCCTTGGACTTGAAGTAGTAGTGCACCCCGTCGATCTCACCGGGCCGCGGCGGGCGGGTGGTTGCGGAGACCGAAAGCCAGACTTCGGGATAGTGGTCCCGAATATAGGTGGACACGGTGCCTTTGCCGACAGCCGTCGGACCGGCGAGGACTGTCAGTCCGGGTTTCTTGCTCACGTATTCCTTTGGGCGGTGGTGGAAGCTCGGCGGGCCAAGCTATTTCTCGTCTATAAAATCTACCAGCGCCCGGCGCTGGTGGATTCCCAGGCCGCGCACCCGCCGGGAGGCCGCGATGCCGATCCGGTCCATGATCGCCGCGGCGCGCACGTGCCCGATTCCCGGCAGCGCTTCCAGCAGCTCCACGACCCGCATCCGGGCGATCGCTTCGTCCGTCTCCCCCGCACTGAGCAGTTCCGCGATCGACAGTTCCCCCGACTTCAGCCGCTCCTTCGCGGCCGCCCGGGCCAGCCTGGCCGCGGCGGCCTTGTGCAGGGCGTCGGCACGCTCCTGCGGCGTGAGGGGTCGCAAGCTCACTGAGGTCCTCCCTGCATTGTCAGCCGAGACCACGCAAACGGCCTGGTCAGACGTGACCGTGAGACGGGCCGCGCATACCCCGGCTGGTACCGCGGACTTGTCCTGAACTTACAGTCTGGAGTCGCCGGAAAGCAATGGATCGCTTCCGGCGCGACAGCTGCGGCCGACGCCTTTCTGGCCACACCGCGGACGTGCACCAGCGCGGCCCACCGGGATAGCCGGCGTCACCCGTTCGCCACAGATGGCCGGCATGCCCGGTCCATAGCGGCCATCTGTGGCAAACGACGCAGCAAACCCGCAGGGCCGGCCCACAAGCGCCTCCGCCGTGGCGGATGGCCGCGGCGATATGGGCTAGGCTGCGCGGAGTTCGTCGAGCGTGCGCTGCGCAGCGTCCCGCAGCCCGGCAGGCTGCGGCCCGGCGCCGAGGATGTCCCGGCTTGAGGTGCCAAGCACCTGGCCGTAGGCGCTGCCGAAGGTGCGCCGCAGATCGGCGGCTGTGGCACCCTGCGCGCCCAGGCCCGGCGCCAGGATCGGGCCGTGTACCGCCGCCAGGTCCAGGTCAAGGTCCGTCAATGCGGAACCGACGGTCGCGCCGACGACAAGTCCGACGGAGCCCAGTTTCCCGGCGTCATGATCAACACCGTAGCGCTGGTTCTCCGCGGCGGCGGCCCGGACAATCCGCCGTGCCACCGAATCGGCACCGCCGACATGCTGCACGGAGGCGCCCTCCGGGTTGGACGTCAGGGCAAGGACGAAGACGCCTCGCCCGGCCTCCGCCGCGAGGTCAAGCGCCGGCCGGAGCGATTCGAAGCCGAGGTAGGGGCTCAACGTCACCGAGTCAGCGGCCAGGGCCGAGCCGTCGCGCAGCCAGGCGTCGGCGTAGGCGGCCATGGTGGATCCGATGTCGCCACGCTTGGCGTCTGCGATGCTGAGCACCCCGGCCTCCGCGGACGCCGCGAGGGTTCGTTCCAGCACGGCCATGCCGGCCGAGCCGTGGCGCTCATAAAGCGCCACCTGCGGCTTTACCGCGGCAGCGAGCGAGGCCACGGCCTCGAGCACGGTGAGCGAGAAGCGCTCCAGCCCGGCGACGTCGTCGTTCAGGCCCCAGCGCTGCAACAGCGCCGGATGCGGGTCGATGCCCACGCAGAGCGGGCCGCGCTCCGCCATGGCCCGGCCGAGCCGGGAGCCAAAGGGCTCCCGGCCTGCCGTATCAGCGGTGGCAGCCTCAGGCATGCGCTTTCGCTTCCTGCGCGACCCGCTCCTGGGAAGCAAACAGGGCCGCGGCGTGCTCCTGCAGGCTGGTGACGGACCACTCGTAAGTCCGCATCGCCTCGATGGCCTGGACGGCGGCGTTGAACTCCGCCACCGTGGTGATGCACGGGATGCCGATCGACGTGGCCGCGGCACGGATTTCGTAGCCGTCGCCGCGGGCTTCGCCGCCGGACGGGGTGTTGAAGACCATGTCGATTTCGCCGGCGACGATCAGGTCCGCGATGGTGCCCTCACCCTCGGCGCTGGAGCCCTCGGCGACCTTGCGGACCGTGGTGGCCTGCAGGCCGTTGCGGCGCAGCACGTCGGCGGTGCCGCCGGTGGAGACGATCTCGAAGCCGAGGTCGGAGAGGCGCTTGACGGCCATGATGACGGCGCGCTTGTCCCGGTTGGCGACGGAGACGAAGACCTTGCCTTCGGTGGGCAGCGCGTTGTTGGCCGCTGCCTGGCTCTTGGCGAAGGCCGTGTCGAAGTGCTTGTCGATGCCCATGACCTCGCCGGTGGAGCGCATTTCCGGGCCCAGCAGGGAGTCCACAACCTTGCCCTCGGGGGTGCGGAAGCGGCTGAACGGCAGCACCGCTTCCTTGACCGCCACGGGGGCGTCGAGCGGCAGCGTCGAGCCGTCACCGGATTCCGGCAGCATCTTGTAGGCGGTGCGGAGCTGGTTGATGGTGACCCCGGTGCCGATCAGGGCTGCCGCCTTGGCCATCTGCACGCCGGTGGCCTTGGAGACGAACGGCACGGTGCGGGAGGCGCGCGGGTTGGCCTCGAGCACGTAGAGCACGTCGGAGGCGAGGGCGAACTGGATATTGATCAGGCCGCGGACGCCGACGCCTTCGGCGATGGCCCGGGTGGCGGTCCGGACCCGGTCGATCACGTTGTTGCCCAGGGTGATCGGCGGCAGCACGCACGCGGAGTCGCCGGAGTGGATCCCGGCTTCCTCGATGTGCTCCATGATGCCGCCGAGGTACATGTCCTTCCCGTCGTAGAGGGCGTCGACGTCGATCTCAACGGCGTCCTCGAGGAAGCGGTCAATCAGCACCGGGTGATCCGGGGTGATTTCGGTGGCGTTGGCGATGTAGCGGGAGAGGTTCGCTTCGTCGTAGACGATCTCCATGCCGCGGCCGCCGAGCACGTAGGAAGGCCGGACCAGGACCGGGTAGCCGATCTCGTCGGCGATCTTCTTGGCGTCCTCGAAGGAGACGGCGGTGCCGTTCTTCGGCGAGATCAGCCCGGCCTCATCAAGCACCCGGGAGAAGGCGCCCCGGTGCTCGGCCAGGTCGATGGCCTCCGGCGAGGTGCCGAGGATCGGCACGCCGGCGTCGGCGAGCTGCTGGGCGAGCTTGAGCGGGGTCTGGCCGCCGAGCTGGACGAACACACCCATCACGCCGCCGGTGCGCTCTTCGGCCGCGATGACCTCAAGGACGTCCTCAAGGGTGAGCGGCTCGAAGTAGAGCCGGGTGGAGACGTCGTAGTCGGTGGAGACCGTTTCCGGGTTGCAGTTGACCATCACGGTCTCGTAGCCGGCCTTGCGCAGCGCCATCGAGGCGTGCACGCAGGAGTAGTCAAACTCGATGCCCTGGCCGATCCGGTTCGGCCCGGAGCCGAGGATGATGATGGACGGCTTGGCGTGCAGCGCCACCTCGTCCTCCTCGTCGTAGGACGAGTAGTGGTACGGCGTATACGCGGCGAACTCCGCGGCGCAGGTGTCCACGGTCTTGTAGACCGGGCGGATGCCGAGGGCCTGCCGGACGCCGCGGACGACGTCCTCGGAGTTGTGCGTCAGGGCCCCGATCTGCGCGTCGGAGAAGCCGTGCCGCTTGGCGCGCTGCAGCATCTCCTGGGTCAGGGCGGTGGAGTGGCGGATTTCCTGCGAGATCTCGTTCAGCAGCTGGAGCTGGTCCAGGTACCAGGGGTCGATCTTGGTGGCCTCGAACAGCTGTTCCAGGGTGGCGCCGCCGAGCAGCGCGCGCTGGACCTGGTGCAGCCGTTCGGTGCTGGGCCGCTTGGCCTTCTCGATCAGTTCCGGGACTTCCCATTCCGGGACCGGGCTGAAGTCCAGCTGGGAGCCCTTCTGCTCCAGCGACCGCAGCGCCTTCTGCAGCGCCTCGGTGAAGTTCCGGCCCATGGCCATGGCCTCGCCCACCGACTTCATGGTGGTGGTCAGCGTGGAGTCCGCGGCGGGGAACTTCTCGAAGGCGAAGCGCGGCACCTTGACGACGACGTAGTCCAGCGTCGGCTCGAAGGAGGCCGGCGTCTTCTGCGTGATGTCGTTCGGGATCTCGTCCAGGGTGTAGCCGAGCGAGAGCTTGGTGGCGATCTTGGCGATCGCGAAGCCGGTGGCCTTGGAGGCCAGGGCCGAGGAGCGGGAGACGCGGGGGTTCATCTCGATCACCACGACGCGGCCGGTGTCCGGCTCGACGGCGAACTGGATGTTGCAGCCTCCGGTGTCAACGCCGACCTCGCGGATGACGGCGATCGAGATGTCGCGCAGCCGCTGGTACTCGCGGTCAGTCAGGGTCAGCGCCGGGGCGACGGTGATGGAGTCGCCGGTGTGCACGCCCACCGGGTCGAAGTTCTCGATGGAGCAGACCACCACGACGTTGTCGTTCTTGTCCCGCATCATCTCGAGTTCGTATTCCTTCCAGCCGAGGATGCTCTCTTCGAGCAGCACCTCGGACGTGGGGCTGTACTGCAGGCCCTGGCCGACGATCCGGCGCAGGTCCTCCTCGTTGTAGGCCAGGCCGGAGCCGAGGCCGCCCATCGTGAAGGAGGGCCGGACCACCATCGGGTAGCCCAGGTCCTGGGCCGCGGTGAGGGCCTCGTCCATGCTGTGGATGATGTGGCTGCGCGCGGATTCAGCGCCGCAGCGCTCCACGACGCCCTTGAACTTCTCGCGGTCCTCGCCGAGCTCGATCGCGGCGATGTTGGCGCCGATCAGCTCAACGTTGTACTTCTCCAGCACGCCGTTCTTGTCCAGGGCGATCGCCGTGTTCAGTGCGGTCTGGCCGCCCAGGGTGGGCAGGAGGGCGTCGGGGCGTTCCTTGGCGATGATCTTCTCGACGACCTCGGGCGTGATCGGCTCGATGTAGGTCGCATCGGCGAACTCCGGGTCGGTCATGATCGTGGCCGGGTTGGAGTTGACGAGGATGACGCGCAGGCCTTCCTCCTTGAGGACGCGCAGTGCCTGGGTGCCGGAGTAGTCGAATTCGGCCGCCTGGCCGATCACGATCGGGCCGGAACCGATGACCAGGACGCTCTTAAGGTCAGTTCTCTTGGGCATTACTTCTTGTCCTCAGTCTTGGAGTCGGTGGCAGTCTTGGTGTCAGCGTTCTGGGTGTCCGCCATCAGCTCGATGAAGCGGTCGAACAGGTAGGCGGCGTCGTGCGGGCCGGAGGCCGCTTCGGGGTGGTACTGGACCGAGAAGGCGGGAATGTCGAGGCAGTACAGGCCCTCGACGACGTCGTCGTTGAGGCTGACGTGGCTGACCTCGACGCGGCCGAAGCGCTCCTCCGGAGCCTGGGTGGCGCCGTCGAGCGGGGCGTCGACGGCGAAGCCGTGGTTCTGCGAGGTGATTTCGACCTTGCCGGTGCGGCGGTCCATGACGGGCTGGTTGATGCCGCGGTGGCCGTAGCGGAGCTTGTAGGTGCCGAAGCCGAGGGCGCGGCCCAGGATCTGGTTGCCGAAGCAGATGCCGAAGTAGGGCAGCTTGGCGTCCAGCACGGAGCGCAGCAGGTTCACCTGGCTGTCGGCGGTGGCGGGGTCGCCGGGGCCGTTGGACATGAAGACGCCGTCGGGGTTGACGGCTTTGACGTCTTCGAGCGTGGCGGTGGCCGGCAGGACGTGGACCCGGACGCCGCGTTCGGCGAAGCGGATCGGGGTCATGCGCTTGATGCCAAGGTCGATCGCGGCGATGCTGAACCGCGGCTCGCCCTCCCAGCCCCAGTCGGCGGGCTCGACCGTGTACGCCTCGTCGACGCTGACTTCCTCGGCGAGCCGGGAGCCTTCCATCGGCGCGCTGGCCAGCACGGTGTCCACGAGCTCCTTGTCCGTGGCGCCGGCGGCCTCGCCGGAGAAGATCCCGGCGCGCATGGTCTTGTGTTCGCGCAGGTGCCGGGTGATGGCGCGGGTGTCGACGCCCTGGATTCCCACGATGCCCTGGTCGACGAGTTCCTCGTCGAGGCTGCGTTCCGAACGCCAGTTCGACGCGCGGCGCGCGGCGTCGCGGACGATGTAGCCGGCCACCCAGATGCGGCGGGATTCGGCGTCGTCCTTGTTCACGCCGGTGTTGCCGATGTGCGGCGCGGTCTGCACGACCAGCTGGCGGGCGTAGGACGGGTCGGTGATGGTTTCCTGGTAGCCGGTCATGCCGGTCGCGAAGACCGCCTCGCCCAGCGCGGTGCCGGTGGCGCCGTAGCTGCGGCCGCGGAAGATCCGGCCGTCCTCGAGGACGAGCACGGCGGGGGTGGAGGCTGCTGCAGCGGGTGCAGAGTCGTTTGCTGTCACTGTTTCTTCAACCACTTCTGTTGCTGACACTTCGTTGGATTCCGTCACGTCGTTACTTTCCACTATCGGCTTCTGCCTGAGGGGCTGCGGAGATCAAATCTTGGAGGGTGGACAGGAGCAGGGACTTGTCCTCGGCCCGGCGGGTGCGGAAGCCGGTGTCCAGCTCCTTGGCGCCGAGCATCCAGCTGAGCACCAGGAGGCCGTCCTTTTCGACGAACTTCCCGGCCATGCCGCTTTCCTGCCGGACGCCGGTGAGGCTGGCGGCCGGGATGAAGACGGCGGCGGCGCCGGAGCGGTCAAACAGCACGCCTTCGGGGTGGACGCTGAGTTCGGCGTTGGTGCGCAGGCCCAGCTGGTGGACGGCGATCCGGTCCAGCCAGTCGCCGGCGGTGGTGGAGGCGACGTACTGGCCAGCCGCGGCGGCCAGCGCCTCGCCCAGTTCGGCGGGGACGGCCGGGAGCGGCTCGACGTCGGCCTGGCGTCGCAGCCGGTTGCGCCAGCCGATCCAGATCAGGACCAGCGCGACGCCGATCAGGACCAGCGTCAAGAGCAGGGAGAGTTCCTTGACCATCAGGGCCGGACCGCCGTGTTCGGGACCTCGGCGCTGTCGGGGAGCCACCGGTACGGCGTGTTGAGTTCCCCGTTCAGGACGGTCGGATGACCCTTGAAGAAGGTGGCCACCACCTTGCCCGGGAGTTCCCGGCCGGCAAACGGAGAGTTACGGCCCATGGTTGCCATCTTAGAAGGGTCCACGGTCCAGCGCGCAGCCGGGTCCACGAGTATGACGTTGGCGGGTTCGCCGGTCTCCAGCGGCCGGCCCTGGTCCTCCAGCCGGCCGATCGCGGCAGGCGTGGTGGAGGTCACGCGGGCGAAGTCTGCCCACGTCATCAGCCCGGTCTCAATCATGGTGTGCTGCACCACCGACAGGGCGGTTTCCAGCCCGGTCATGCCCATCGCGGCCTGCGCCCATTCGCATTCCTTGTGTTCGCTCGGGTGCGGGGCGTGGTCGGTGCCGACGACGTCGATCGTGCCGTCCGCCAGCGCGGCGCGCAGGGCCTGGACGTCCTCGTCGGTGCGCAGCGGCGGGTTGACCTTGTAGACCGGGTCGTAGCTGCGGACCAGCTCGTCGGTCAGCCACAGGTGGTGCGGCGTGACCTCGGCGGTGACGTTGATGCCGCGTGACTTGGCCCAGCGCACGATTTCCACCGAGCCCGCGGTGGAGACGTGGCAGACGTGCAGCCGGGATCCGACGTGCTGGGCGAGCAGGACGTCGCGGGCGATGATGCTTTCCTCGGCGACGGCGGGCCAGCCGGTGAGGCCGAGGACCGCGGAGACGACGCCCTCGTTCATCTGCGCTCCCGCGGTGAGGCGGGGTTCCTGCGCGTGCTGGGCGACGACGCCGTCGAACGCCTTGACGTATTCCAGGGCACGGCGCATCAGCACGGGGTCGCTGACGCAGATGCCGTCGTCGGAGAAGACCCGGACCCGGGCGCGGGAGTCGGCCATGGCGCCGAGCTCGGCGAGCTGCTCGCCGGCCAGGCCCACGGTGACGGCGCCGACCGGGCGGACGTCCACCCAGCCGGCCGTGCGGCCCAGGGTGAGGACCTGCTCGACGACGCCGGCGGTGTCCGCCACGGGGGTGCTGTTGGCCATCGCGTGCACGGCGGTGTAACCGCCCAGGGCCGCCGCGCGGGTGCCGGTCTCGACCGTTTCGGCGTCCTCGCGGCCGGGTTCGCGCAGGTGGGTGTGGATATCCACCATGCCGGGCAGGGCGACGAGGCCGGCGGCCTCGATTACCGTTGCGTCCCCGGTGTCGAGGTCCTGGCCGCGGGCGGCGATGACGCCGTCCCGGATCAGCAGGTCTTCAGCGGGCCCGCCGAGGATCGAGGCTCCCCGGATGAGGTAGGCGCCGGTGCTGCCCGTGTCCTGTTGCTGTGATGCCATCAGTGGCTCTCCTTGGAGTAGGCGGCGGTGGAGGTTGCTGGTTCGCGGGTATCCCCGGAGAGCAGCAGGTACAAGGCGGCCATCCGGATCGACACGCCGTTGCGCACCTGTGCCAGCACGGTGGAGCGGGGCGAGTCGGCGGCGGCCGAGGAAATTTCCAGCCCGCGGTTCATCGGACCGGGGTGCATGATGATCGTGTCCTTCAGGCCCAGGCTGTCGAGGGCGCGGAGGCGGTTATCGTCGAAACCCCAGCGCCGTGAGTACTCGCGGGTGGTCGGGAAGAACGAGGCGTTCATCCGCTCGCCCTGTACGCGCAGCATCATCATCGCGTCAACGCCCCGGGCGAGGGTCTCGTCGAGGTCGTAGCTGACCGTGCAGGGCCACTCTTCGACGCCGATGGGCAGCAGCGTGGGCGGGGCCACGAGGGTGACTTCCGCTCCCAGGGTGCGCAGCAGCCAGACGTTGGAACGGGCCACGCGGGAGTGCAGCACGTCGCCGGCGATCGCGACGCGCATGCCTTTCAGGTCCGCGCCGGCGGACGGGCTGCCGGCGAGTGTTGACCAGTGGCGGCGCATGGTGAAGGCGTCCAGCAGCGCCTGGGTGGGGTGCTCGTGGGTGCCGTCGCCGGCGTTGATGACGGCGGCGTCGATCCAGTCGGTCGCCGCCAGCCGGTGCGGGGCGCCGGAGGCCCAGTGCCGGATAACGACGGCGTCGGCGCCCATCGCGGCGAGCGTCTGGGCGGTGTCCTTGAGGGATTCACCCTTGGAGACGGAGGAACCCTTCGCGGCGAAGTTGATGACGTCCGCGGAGAGCCGCTTGGCGGCTGCTTCGAAGGAGATGCGGGTGCGGGTGGAGTCCTCGAAGAATAGGTTGACCACGGTGCGGCCGCGCAGCGCCGGGAGCTTCTTGACCTCGCGCTCCCCCACCGCGGCCATCTCTTCGGCGGTGTCCAGGATGCGGATGGCATTGGCGTAGCTGAGGTCTTCGGTGGAGAGCAGGTGCTTCATGCGGTGGCCTCGATTACGACTTCGTTCACGGCTTCGCCGTCGGCCGAATCGGTTTCCTCCAGCCGGACGCGGACTTTCTCCGCGGAAGAGGTGGGGAGGTTCTTGCCGACGTGGTCGGCGCGGATGGGCAGCTCCCGGTGGCCCCGGTCGATCAGGACCGCGAGCCGGACGATCCGGGGGCGGCCGAGGTCGATGATCGCGTCCAGAGCGGCGCGGATGGTGCGGCCGGAGTAGAGGACGTCGTCGATCAGCACCACTACCTTGTTGTCGATCCCGGTGCAGGGCAACTGGGTGGGGTACGGGGGCCGGGTCGGCTGGTGCGAGAGGTCGTCGCGGAACATGGTGACGTCCAACTGGCCCACGATCGCGGCCGGGTCCACGTCGGGATCGGCGGCGGCAATCTTGGCGGCGAGCCGGACGGCGAGCGGATAGCCCCGCCGCGGGATGCCCAGCAGGACCAGGTCCTGGGAGCCCTTGTTGGACTCAAGAATCTCATGGGCGATACGAGTGAGTGCACGGTCGATGTCAGCCTGGTTGAGGACAACCCTGCTGAGCTGGACCTTGGCCGGAACCGGTGCTTCTGGAACAGAAGTCAACGCTCGTCTCCCCTTTCCCCGCCTCACGGGACGGAATTAAAAAAGGATCATTTGCTCTTTCAAATTACCACACGGGCCGCCGCCTCCCGGCCCGGGAGCAGGCGGCGTGCGTCACACCGGCACGGGCCATATTGGGCCGCCCGGCGGCGCGCGCCTTAGGCTCGTGGCATGACGAGCTTCGATCCTCCCCCCGCCCGGCAGACGCCCGGAGCGCCCCGGCAGCCGCAGCAGGCGAACCCCAGCTGGATGGGCCAGGTCCAGCCGGAGAACTACCGTCCGGCGCCGGGCTTTGGGCAGGCGCAGATGCAGGCGCAGCCGCCGGCGCAGCGCCGTCCGGTGCTGCCGGCAGCCTACGCCGCGGCCCCCCGCGCGCGGGCGTCGGCGGGCATGGCGGCCCTGGTGCTGGGCGGCGCGGTTCTCGCCTTTGTGAGCCTGTTCCTGGTGCTGCCGTTCGTGCTGGAAAACACCGGGCCGGGCGGCTTCGTCGTGGGCTTCATCGCCTCTCTGCTGCCGCTCAGCGCGGTCCTGCTGGCCGTCCGCTACATTGACCGCTGGGAGCCCGAACCGAAGCGGCTGCTGTTCTTCGCGTTCGCGTGGGGCGCGCTCGTTTCGATTTCCGTGACGATGCTGATCCAGCCGTTCTTCTCGCTCGCCGCGGGTCCCGCGTCCGGGCTGGACTACCGGACGTTCGCCGTCACGGTACAGGCACCGGTGGTGGAGGAGTTCGCGAAGTCACTCGGCCTCTTGCTGCTCCTGCTCTTCGCGCGCAAACAGTTCGACGGTCCGGTCGACGGCGTCGTCTTTGCGTTCACGGTTGCCGGCGGTTTCGCTTTCACCGAGAACATCCTGTACTTCGGCCGGGCCATCGCCGAGTCCAGCACCCCAGGCACGGACCTGGCCGTCGTGTTCTTCCTGCGCGGCGTGATGTCCCCGTTCGCGCATGCCATTTTCACCGGCACAACCGGGCTCATCCTGGGCTTCGCGGCGCGGCGCTGGCACTCCGGCCTGACGCTGCTCGCTTTCCCGGTGGGTCTGGTCCCCGCCATGTTGCTGCACAGCGGCTGGAACTCCATGGGCCAGAATTTCCTGGCGCAGTACATCCTGGTCCAGGTTCCGATCTTCCTGCTCGCGGTCCTCGTCGTGGTGCTGCTGCGCGTGGCGGAACGCCGGCTGACCCGCCAACGGCTGCAGGAGTACGCGGCGGCCGGCTGGTTCACGAGCCAGGAGGTGGCCATGCTGGCGACCCCCGCCGGGCGCCGCTCAGCCCTGCGCTGGGCCAGGTCGATCGGCCGGGCCCCGCAGATGAAGGCGTTCCTGCAGGCCGCCACCCGGCTGGCCTTCATCCGGCAGCGGATCCTCAGCGGCCGGGACGTGGCGGCGCATCAGCTTGACGAACAGCACCAGCTCGGCGAGATCCTCGCCCTGCGCGACGCCGTGCTGCGCTGAGAACCGGAGGGAAAGCCGGAGGGAAAGCCGGAGGGAAAGCCGGAGGAAAAGCCCGAGGGAAGCCCGGGGCGAAAGCGGGCCGGGATACGCCAAGGGCCGGTGTCCGCCGTGGGGCGGGCACCGGCCCTTTATGCAGTGGCCATCAGGCCAGCAGCGAGGGCTTCAGCTGCTGCAGGCGGCCCAGCAGGCCGTTGATGAACGACGGCGACTCGTCCGTGGACAGCGTCTTGGCCAGCGCCACGGCCTCGCTCACGGCGACGCCGTCGGGAACGTCGTCGTTGTAGAGCAGTTCCCAGGTGCCGATCCGCAGGATGATGCGGTCAACCGAGGGCATCCGCTCCAGCGACCAGCCCTGCGAGTAGGTTTCGAGGAATTCGTCGATCGCGGCCTGGTGGGACACGACCCCCTCAACGATTTCCAAGGTGTAGGGGTTGATGATCTGATCCGTCTGTTCACGACGGGAACGCAGCACATCGAATGCGGAGGTGGAGCGCTGCTCCGCCTCGAAGAGAACATCCAGGGCCCGGTTACGGGCCTTACCGCGTGCACTCACTAGTCGTTGACCCGGCCAAGGTAGCTGCCGTCGCGGGTGTCGACCTTGACCTTGGTGTTGTTCTCGACGAACAGCGGCACCTGGATCTCGTAGCCGGTCTCGAGGGTCGCGGGCTTGGTGCCGGCCGAGGAGCGGTCGCCCTGCAGGCCCGGCTCGGTGTAGGTGATTTCCAGCACGACGCTCGGCGGCAGTTCGATGTAGAGCGGGTTGCCCTCGTGGATGGCGATGTTCACCATCTGGTTCTCGAGCATGAAGTTGGTGGCGTCGCCGACGGTGGCGGCGGGCACGGTGAGCTGGTCGAAGTCCGAGGTGTCCATGAACACGAAGTCGGCGCCGTCCTGGTACAGGTACTGGTAGTCGCGGCGGTCAACCGTGGCGGTCTCGATCTTGAGCCCGGCGTTGAAGGTCTTGTCGACGACCTTGCCGGACATCACGTTGCGCATCTTGGTGCGGACGAAAGCGCCGCCCTTGCCGGGCTTGACGTGCTGGAACTCGATGATGTTCCAAAGCTGGCCCTCAAGCTTCAGCACGGTTCCGTTCTTGATGTCGTTAGTGGTTGCCACAGTATCCTCAGGTTTCTTTGTTGACTGGTTCTAGCCGCCAGCCGCTTATGCCAGGCAGGCATGCCGATCCGGCCCGCCAGCGCGTATTTATCAAAAATCCAAAAACCATTCTACCGGTTTTGCCGGCCCGCTGCCGGACGGGCCACCAGCGGCCCCTAGCAGGCCAGGTCCAGCACGTCCCGGGCGCGCTGCAGCGCCACGGTCGACGAGTAGATCAGCGCGGCGTCCGCCGAGCCCGCCACCCGCAGGTCCAGCGCCTTGGCGAAGGCCTCGACGGCGGCGGCGATGTTGCCGGCGGCGAAGTAGGACCGGCCGAGGTGCTGCCGGACCACGGCCTCGTCAGGAGTGCCCTGCACTTCGGGGAGGAGCTGGCGGTACAGCTCGACGGCGCGGTCGAAGCGGTGCGAAACCCGCAGGACCTCCGCCTCGAACATCCGCAGCCGGAACGAATCCGGGTCCTTGTACCGGGCCTCGGCGAGCAGCTCGGCGGCCTCGCCCGGGTGCCCTTCCACGAGGCGCACGAAGATCAGGTCCGTGGCGTCCGTTGAGGCCGCCAGCGCCTCGGCGCAGGCTTCCTCGTTGACCACCTGCGGCATGAGGGTTTCCGGGTTGATCCGGATGCCGGGGAACCCGCCGTCGGGCCACTCGCTGGTGCCACCGCTGTCGCTGATCATCAGGACGCGATTTCCTGGTATGCCGCGAAGAGCAGCGAGGTGTCCGGCACGTCCAGGATGCCCGGGCGCCCGACGCCGTCGAGCACCACAAAGCGCAGCAGGTCGCCGCGGGACTTCTTGTCCCGCCGCATGCCGTCCAGCAACGCCTGCCAGCGGTCTCGGCGGTAGGTGATGGGCAGCCCGAGGCTTTCCAGGATGCTCCGGTGCCTGTCGGCGTCGGCGTCGCTGAGCCGGCCAACGCTGCGGGCCAGTTCCGCGGCGAACATCATGCCCACCGAGACGGCGGCGCCGTGCCGCCAGGAGTAGCGTTCGGCGAGTTCAATCGCGTGGCCCAGGGTGTGGCCGTAGTTGAGGATCTCGCGCTGCCCGGTTTCCTTCAGGTCCTCGGAGACAACCCGGGCCTTGACCGCGATGGCGCGTTCGATCAGTTCGCGCACCGTTTCGGAGCGCGGGTCGGACACCGTGGCGGGGTCCTTTTCAATCAGGTCGAGGATGGCCGGGTCGGCGATGAAGCCGCACTTGATGACCTCGGCCATGCCGGAGATCATCTCGTTCTTCGGCAGCGTGTCCAGCGTGTCCAGGTCGGCGAGGACGCCGGCCGGCGGGTGGAAGACGCCCACCAGGTTCTTGCCCTCGGCGGTGTTGATGCCGGTCTTGCCGCCGACGGCGGCGTCCACCATGCCGAGCAGGCTGGTCGGCATGTGGATGACCTTCACCCCGCGCAGCCAGGTCGCGGCGACGAAGCCGGCGAGGTCGGTCACCGCTCCCCCGCCGACGGCGACGATCGCGTCCGAGCGGGTGAAGTCGTTCTGGCCCAGCACCTGCCAGCAGAACGAGGCCACCTCGATGTGTTTGCCTTCTTCGGCGTCCGGAATTTCAGCCGTCAGCGCCGTGAAGCCGGCGGTGGCCAGCTCCTCGCGGACGGCGTCGCCGGTGAGCCGCAGGGCGCGCGGGTGGACGACGAGAACGCGCTTGACGCGCTCTCCCAGCAGCCCGGGCAGGTTAGCCAGCAACCCGCGGCCGACGACGACGTCGTAATTCTCCGCCGGAGCGTGGCCGGTGACTTTGATGACGGTTGATTCGGTGCTCACTTTTCAACTTTCCTTGTGGCTGCGGGGGTGCGCGTTGCCGCGGTTGGGGCGGCGGCGAGCTGCTCCAGCGCATCTTCAAGCCGGCGCGCGAGCTCCTGGACGGAACCGCTCCTGACATCGAGCGTCAGGTCCGCGAGGCGTTCGTAGACCGGCTGGCGGGTGGCGAACAGCGTCCGCCAGCGTTCCATCGCATCGCCGGCCAAGAGCGGGCGCCCGGAGTTCCGGGCAATCCGTTCCGAGACGGTGTCGGCATCGCATTCGAGGTAGACCACGGTGCAGTTGGCCAGCAGCTGCTGCGTTCCGGAGTCCAGCACAGCCCCGCCGCCGAGGGAGATGACGGTGCTGGTGCCTGCGGCGTCCTCGATCGCCTGGGCTACGGCCCGGGCCTCCAGTTCGCGGAACGCGCTTTCGCCCCGGCAGGCGAAAATGTCCGCGATGGTGCCGTGCTGGGCGACCACTTCGACGTCGGTGTCGACGAAGCGGGCGCCGAGCTGCTGGGCGAGCTGCTGCCCGATCGCGGACTTGCCGACCGCCATCGGCCCGATCAGGGCGACCGGGCGGTCCAGTGACTTACGCGCTGCGTGACGACCCGGCACTAGTGCCCGATCGAGTCCAGGGACGCCGGAATGTTGTCCAGGTAACCCTTGATGTTGCGGGCGGTCTCCTGCACGGAGTCGCCGCCGAACTTTTCCGTGACCGCTTCGGCGAGGACCAACGCCACCATGGCCTCGGCCACCACGCCAGCGGCCGGCACCGCACAGACGTCCGAGCGCTGGTGGTGTGCCTTGGCGGCCTCGCCGGTGCTGATGTCGACGGTCTTGAGCGCGCGCGGCACCGTCGCGATCGGCTTCATGGCGGCGCGGACCCGGAGCACGTCGCCGATGCTCATGCCGCCTTCGATGCCGCCGGCCCGGTTGGACGTGCGGACGATCCTGCCGTCGGCGTCCTTGACGATTTCATCGTGGGCAGCCGAGCCGCGGCGGGCAGCGGTGAGGAAGCCGTCGCCGACCTCCACGCCCTTGATCGCCTGGATGCCCATCAGTGCGGCAGCGAGGCGCGAGTCGAGGCGCCGGTCCCAGTGGACGTAGCTGCCCAGTCCGGGGGGCAGGCCGTAGGCGAGGACTTCTACGACGCCGCCGAGGGTTTCGCCTTCCTTGTGCGCCATGTCCACCTCCGCAACCATGGCGTCCGAGGTTTCGCGGTCGAAGCAGCGCAGCGGGTCGGCGTCGAGGGCCAGCACGTTGTCCGGCACCGGCAGCGGCCGGCCTTCCGGGACGGAGACGCTGGCAATGGACACCGTGTGGGAGACGAGTTCGATGCCGAGCTGTTTGAGGAACGCGGCGGCGACGGCGCCCAGGGCCACGCGGGTGGCGGTCTCCCGGGCGCTGGCGCGCTCCAGGACGGGGCGGGCCTCGTCAAAGCCGTACTTCTGCATGCCGGTGAAGTCGGCGTGTCCCGGACGCGGCCGGGTCAGCGGTGCGTTGCGGGCCTGGTCGGCGAGGACCTCGGGGTCCACCGGGTCCGCAGACATGATCTGCTCCCATTTGGGCCACTCGGTGTTGCCGACCTGGATGGCGACGGGGCCGCCCTGGGTCAGTCCGTGGCGGACACCGCCCAGGACCGTCACCGCGTCCTGTTCGAACTTCATCCGGGCGCCGCGGCCGTAACCGAGGCGCCGGCGGGCCAGCGCTTCGACGATCCGGTCGCTGGTGAGCTCAACACCGGCGGGGACGCCTTCGATAATTCCGACCAGGGCCGGACCATGGGATTCTCCGGCAGTCAACCAACGCAACATAAAATCCATCCTGCCATGCAAGGCGCTTAGAACACCCGTCGGGGTGCCCCGACTGCGTCACACATCACATCTATGACTTCTGCCGGCAGGGGTCCTTCGAGGCCGGTGAAATGGCGTACCTGCTCGACCGCCTGGTAGAGCAGCATTTCCAGGCCGGGGACCACCCGTCCGCCCGCGTCCGCCCAGGCCGCGGCGATCCGGCTTGGCCAGGGATCATAGGCCACGTCGAGGAGCACCCCCGCCACCGCGCCGCCGTTTGCGTCCAACGCTGTGGCCAGTTCCTTCGCGAGTCCGTCGGCGGCCCGCGGCGGCAGGGTGGAGATCACGACGTCCGCTGCTGCGACCGCGGGCGCTGCAGCCGTCAGCGGCAGCACCTGCAGGGGAAGTCCGACGGCGGCGGCCGCTGTACGCGCTTCGGCGGCGCGGCCGACGTCACGGGCGTAGAGGACCACGGACGGCGCGCCGAGTTCCTTCAGGGCGGCAACGGCGGCCGCAGCGGTTCCGCCGCCGCCCAGGACGACGGCGGACGGCTCAGCGGCCACACCGGCGTAGCGGACGGCGTTGACGATCCCGGCGACGTCGGTGTTGTAGCCCACCAGGCGGGCCCGGCCGCCGCCCGCCGCGTCCGCGGGTTCGAAGGCCACGGTGTTGATGACGCCCAGCTGGCGCGCCACGCCGCGGATGTCGTCCACCTCTGCAGCCATGGCGGCCTTGAGCGGCATGGTCACGGACAGCCCACGCCAGCTGTCGTCCCCGCGCACGCCCACCATGAAGGCCGGGAGGGCGTCCTCGGTGACGTCGACGGCGTCATAGGCCACTTCGACGCCCAGCTTGGCGTAGGCGGCGCGATGCAGGGCCGGCGACTTCGAGTGGCTGATGGGGTGCCCGAGGACGGCGGCCCGCAGTGTCACACGCAACGTCCGGGATTGGCCTCGCACCAGGCGTTGTACTTGGCCACGTAGCCGTTGTGCTCGGCCAAGGTCTTGGAGAACTTCGTCTCCTTGGTGTCCAGGTTGATGGTGACCCAATAGAGGTAGTCGTTCTTCTTCGGCTTGGCGGCCGCGTCGATAGCCCGCTTGCCCGGCGAACCGATCGGGCCCGCCGGCAGGCCAGCGTTGGCGTACGTGTTGTACTTGTTCGACTTGTCGGCCTTCTGGTCCTCGTCGATGTGGAAGCTTCGGATTCCCAGCCCGTAGGTCACCGTGGCGTCGGACTGGATCAGGCCGTTCGTCTCGGTGTTGTTGGGCTTGAGCCGGTTGTAGATGGCGCCGGCGACGTCTCCGTACTCCGCCTGGCCGCCTTCGGCCTGCACGATGCTTGCGACCGTGATGGCGTCGTACTGCTTGGCCGGATCGGTCACGCCCTGTGACTTGAGTTCCTCCAGCGTGCTGCCAACCAGTTTCTGCAGCACGTCCTTGCCGGACGTCCCCAGCGGGAACCGGTACTCGCCCGGGAACAGGAAGCCTTCGAGGTTTTTGGCTTTGGACGGCACACCGAACTGCTTCGGGGAGTCGCTGAGTGCCTTGAGTTCCGCAACCGGGATTCCGGTGCCCTCGGATATGGCCTGCAGCGATTCGCTGATCCTCAAACCGGCGCTCAGGGCAACGTACATGACCTTTTCCTGGCCCTTGTTCAACAGGACAGCCACGGCATCCGAGTTGTTCATTTCGTTGCGCATCGTGAAGGTTCCCGGGCTCAGGGCGCCGCCCGAGGCGGCGAACTGCTTGACGAAGGAATCGGCGTTCGCAATGACCTTTTTGGATTCCATCTCCGCCGCCACGGACCGGGGTCCGGCACCCGGCGGAACGGTAATCGTCACCGAGCCGGTTCCCGGGCCCGGGTAGTCGGCGACCTTGTCGCCGCCGAGCAAGGGTTTGATGACCTGCGCTCCGACCACGATTGCGACCACGAAGACGGCCAGCGTCAGGACGAGCGCGAGGAAGCGGCGGCGCCGGCGGACCTTCGGGGAGGGCCCCTTGGCGGTGGGAATGCTGGCGGCGCCGGCCATCAGATCGTGGCCGGGCTCGTCGACGTAGACATGGCGGGCCTCATCGTCGGCGTGGTCCGCGTAGGCCGGGTGGAAATCCGCCTCGTCATGAAGTCCGTGGCCATACTGCAACGCGTCGGCCCGGCGCAGGGTCTCCTCGCGGGACATCCCGCCGGCGTACTCGTGGACCGGCTCCTCATGCGCGGGCTCCTCATGCACAGGTTGTTCCGGCTGGGGCGTGGGGTGCTCGGGCTGTTCGCGCAGGGGCTCCGCGTTAACGGGCTCCTCGTGCACGCGCGCGGCGGGGAGCTCGTTCACGGGTTCATGCACGGTCGGCGCAGCCTCCGGCGGTTCCGGGGCGTCGGCGGAGGGTTCACGAGGTGCTTCAGCCGTGGCCGAAGCGTCGGCTGGCGGCGCGGCCGGAGCTTCCGGCCCTGCCTCGAAGGCCTGCGGCGGGATGACGTCGTGACCCTGGGTGGCCAGGAACTTCTCCTGGGCCCTGATCTCTTTGCGCGTCAGCGGTCGGCCGGCGCCGCTATTGGCAACACCAGAGGAGTCGTCATTGTTGACCGGGCTCACTGTAGCCTTCCATTTTGGGCAGAATGCGTTGTGCAGAATGCGTGTGTACTGCCGGGACGGCCTGAGCGCCGTCGCCGGGTGGCCCCGGAGGGAGGTCCGCGCTGACGCGGCTTCCTACATCCGTTCCCCTGGCCTTTTGCATGTCGATCGCATGCTGCAGGATACCTGCGGCCGCGACCTGATCAACTACTTTACGGTGGTCCCTGCTGCTCATGCCAGCTTGGTGCAGGTCGCGGTGGGCTGACACGGTGCTCAGCCGTTCGTCAACCAACCTCACCTGCACGCCGGATCCGGCCTCCAATAGTTTACTGACCAGTAGCTTTGCATATTCGGTGGCCATTCGGGCTGAGGCGTGCTCTTCGCCTTTCATGGTGCGCGGCAGGCCCACAAAAATTTCGACAGCTCCGAGCTCCACGGCAAGATCCGCGAGGATCCGGACGTCGGTGTTCTTCTTGACATTGCGGGCCAGCGTCCGCAGTGGCGTGGCCAGGATGCCGTCGCGGTCGCACACCGCGACGCCCACCCTGACGGTGCCGACGTCCACCCCGAGTTTCACGCCCTGGGGGTAGGCGCCGGGCACGGCCGATTCAGTCATCCAAGGTCCTGGGTTAGCGCCTGGTAATCGCGTCCACGACGGCGGAGAGGGCCGCGCCGACCTTGGAAGCGTCGGTGCCGCCGCCCTGGGCAACGTCGTCCTTGCCGCCGCCGCCGCCGCCGAGGATACCGGCGGCGAGACGGACCAGCGCACCGGCCTTGACGCCGGCGGACCGGGCAGCCTCGTTGGTGGCGATCAGGATGACCGGGCGGTCGTTGCTGACCCCGGCGACCGCGACGGCGGCCGGCTCGGAGCCGAGCCGGGTCCGGAGGTCCAGGGCGAGGCCGCGAAGGTCGTCGGCTCCGCTGACCAGGCCGGCGTCGTGGGCGATGACCTGGACGCCGGCGGCGTCCTTGGCGGTGCCCACCAACTGCGCGGCGGCAGCCGTGAGCTGTTCCTTGCGGAGCCGCTCGAGTTCCTTCTCCGCCGTCTTCAGCTTGTTCAGGGTGCTGGCGATCCGCTCGGTGAGCAGCCCGGAGGGAACCTTGAGCATCTCGGTGAGTTCGGTGACCAGGGCTCGTTCAGCGGCGAGGTGCCGGAACGCGTCCATGCCAACGAAAGCCTCCACACGGCGGTTTCCCGAACCGACGGACTGTTCGCCGAGCAGCGACAGGCTGCCGATCAGCGAGGTGTTGGACACGTGCGTTCCGCCGCAAAGCTCACGGGACCAGGCGCCGTCGATCTCCACGACGCGGACCTCGTTGCCGTAGTTCTCGCCGAACAGCGCCATGGCGCCGAGGGCCTTCGCTTCGGCCAGCCCCATGACCTTGGTCTGCACCTGGAAGTTGTTCCGGATGGCGATGTTGGACACTTCTTCGATTTCGGACCGGGTGGCGGCGCTGAGGCCCTCACCCCAGGCGAAGTCGAAGCGGAGGTAGCCGGCCTTGTTGAACGAACCGCGCTGCAGCGCCTCCGGGCCGAGGATCTGGTGCAGGGCCGCGTGCACGATGTGCGTGCCGGTGTGCGCCTGCTCGGCGGCGTGGCGGCGTTCCCGGTCCACGGCGGCCTGGACCAGCGAGTCGGCGCCGATTTCGCCCTCGCGGACGATTGCCTTGTGCACGCTCAGGCCCTTGATCGGGCGCTGCACGTCCAGGACCTCGACGACGAAGCCGTCGCCGGTGATGAGCCCGGTGTCGGCGGCCTGGCCACCGGCTTCGGCGTAGAACGGGGTCTCGGCCAATACCAGCTCGATTTCCTCGCCGGTGGAGGCCTGCGAGACCTTGCGGCCGCCGGCCAGGATGCCGCGGACCTTGGATTCGCCGGCAAGCTCGGTGTAGCCGGTGAAGACGGTCTCCCCCGCGGCCAGCAGCTCCTGGAAGGCGCTGAGGTCCGCGTGGGCACCCTTCTTGCCCTTCGCATCGGCCTGGGCGCGCTGGCGCTGTTCCAGCATGAGCTTGCGGAACTCCGGCTCGTCGACCTTGAGCCCGGCTTCCTCGGCCATTTCCAGGGTCAGGTCGATCGGGAAGCCGTAGGTGTCGTGCAGCGCGAAGGCGTCGGCGCCGGAGAGCGGCTGGCCCGCGGCCTTAGATTCCTTCACGGCGTCTTCAAGGCGCGCGGTGCCGGAGGCGATGGTGCGCAGGAACGCCTTCTCCTCGGCGTAGGCGATCCGGCTGATCCGGTCGAAGTCGGTCTCCACGATCGGGTAGACACCCTTCATGGCGTCGCGGGAGGCGGGCAGCAGCTCGGGCAGGCAGGCCTTCTCGACGCCGAGGAGCCGCATCGAGCGCACGGCCCGGCGGATCAGGCGGCGCAGCACGTAGCCGCGGCCTTCGTTGGAAGGTGTGACGCCGTCGGCGATCAGCATCAGGGCAGAGCGAATGTGGTCGGCCACCACGCGCATCCGGACGTCGTCCGTGTGGTGCGGGTCCTCCGGGGTTTCAGCGGAGGTGTATTCCTTGCCGGAGAGCGCGGCGGCCTTGTCGATCACCGGGCGGACCTGGTCCGTCTCGTACATGTTCTCGACGCCCTGCAGGATCATCGCGAGGCGTTCCATGCCGAGACCGGTGTCGATGTTCTTCTTCGGCAGTTCGCCGGTGATGTCGAAGTCCACCTTGGAGCGGACGTTGTCGATCTGGTACTGCATGAACACGAGGTTCCAGATTTCGATGTACCGGGTCTCGTCGGCCAGCGGGCCGCCCTCGATGCCGTAGGCCGGGCCGCGGTCGTAGTAGATCTCGGAGCAGGGTCCGGCCGGGCCGGGCTGACCGGTGGACCAGTAGTTGTCCGCTTTGCCCATCCGCTGGATCCGCTCGGCCGGGACGCCGGTGTTCTTCAGCCAGAGTTCCTTGGCCTCGTCGTCCTCTTCGTAGACGGTGACCCAGAGGCGCTCGGGCGGCAGGCCGTAGCCGCCGTCGTCTACGCCCGTGGTGAGCAGTTCCCAGGCGAACTTGATGGCGTCTTCCTTGAAGTAGTCGCCGAAGGAGAAGTTGCCGCACATCTGGAAGAAAGTGCCGTGCCGGGCGGTCTTCCCGACTTCCTCGATGTCGCCGGTGCGGATGCACTTCTGCACGCTGGTGGCGCGGGAGTAAGGGGCTTCCTCACGCGCGGTGAGGTAGGGGATGAAGGGCACCATGCCGGCCACCGTGAACAGCAGGGAGGGGTCGCTGGAGACCAGGGAGGCGGAGGGCACTGCGGTGTGGCCCTTGCTGACAAAAAAGTCGATCCAGCGCTTGGTGATCTCCTGCGACTTCATAACCTGGTTACTTACCCTTCAATATTCACTGCATAGTTGGTTCCGGGCTGGTTGTCTGCCACCGGTTTCTGACACCGGTGTTTGCCAGCGGGTGGGCGCGGGGCGCCGTGCTGCCAGCCTTCGGAAATTCTCTGATTGCCGGCCTGGTTCCGGCAGGCGCCCCGCGGGGAGCCGTTGTTTCTCATTCTCCCCCGGCTAGCGCCGGAGCGCATCCCGGCCGGTGACGGCGCCGTCTGCGCTGGCGTCCACCCCGAGGGCGGTGCGGAGTTCGGTTTCCCGCTCGCGCATCCCGACGCGGACGGCGTCGGCGAAATCGTACACGCCGTCGGCGAGCCGGCCGACCGCACGGTTCAGGCCTTCGGGGCCAAGGGTCGATTGCGCCTCCGTGAGCTTGCGGAAAGCGATGACACCGATCGCGACGCCGATGCCCATCCAGATGATTCTGTTCATGTCAGATCCTGTCAGATCGGCTTGGTCAGCGGCTGCGGCGGCCGGTGGCGGGCTTCTTGCGGGCTGAGAAGGCGGACCGCACGCCGTAGCTGAAGGCGGCCACCTTGATCAGCGGCGAGCCGACGGTCGCGGCGACCAGCGAGGACAGCGCCGAGATGTTGGCGGAGGCGTCGGAGACGTTGGAGGCGATCCCGTCGACCTTCTTCAGCTGCTGGTTGGTGGTGGAGACGGTGGCGGTGACCTCATCCATGAGCGGGGTGGCGCCGTCGCTGATCGAGCGGATGGTGCTGCGGACCTCGTCGAACACACCACCGAGCTTGAGGATCGGTACGGCGAGCAGCAGGACCAGCAGTGCAAACACTCCGGCCGCGATCAGGCCGGCAATATCGCCACCAGACATAGACGTTCATCTCCTTGAAACTACGTGGATTCCTGCAGGGGTCCCCGGCCGCCGGGCACGGCAAACGGAGAACTCCCCCAAGTACCTTACATACAAAGAAGCCCGCGGCGCTTGCCACGGGCTTCTTTGTAAGGTGTCGCGTTGGATCTAGCGTGCGTAGAATTCCACGACGAGCTGCTCTTCGCAGGTCACGGGGATCTCGGAGCGCTTCGGGCGACGGACCAGGCGTGCCTGCAGGGCGTCAAGCTTGACGTCAAGGTAGGCCGGAACCATCGGCAGCACGTCGCGGTGCGCGCCGGCTGCTGCCACCTGGAACGGAGGCATGGTCTCGCTGCGGCTGTGGACGTGGACCAGCTGGCCCTCACCGACGCGGAAAGACGGGCGGTCAACGCGGATACCGTCAACCAGGATGTGGCGGTGCACAACCAGCTGGCGGGCCTGGGCGATGGTGCGGGCGAAGCCGGCACGCAGCACGAGGGCGTCGAGACGCATTTCGAGCAGTTCGATCAGGTTTTCACCGGTCAGGCCCTTGGTGCGGCGTGCTTCTTCGAAGGCACGGGTCATCTGGGCTTCGCGGATGCCGTACTGGGCGCGCAGGCGCTGCTTTTCGCGCAGACGCACGGCGTAGTCGGAGTCCTGCTTCTTGCGGGCACGGCCGTGCTCACCGGGGCCGTACGGGCGGCGCTCCATGTATTTGGCGGCCTTGGGGGTCAGAGCGATGCCGAGTGCACGCGAGAGGCGTGCGGTACGGCGAGCACGAGTGTTGTTAGCCACTTGTGTCCTTCCAATATCTGCGGTGTGTCAGTGTTACTGGCCTCCACGATGGAGAGCATCGGCCAACCGCTGCCTTTTGCTACTGGGCACAGGGCGAACCCATCAAATCAGCATGAACTGCTGAGAACTGGTGGATTGTGCGTCCGTGCCTTGCCAGACAACGAACAATCCTACCACGGTCATCACTTGCCCCGGATGATCTTCCGCAGCCGTTCCAGCCGGGTGGAGATCTCGCGTTCGGCGCCGTTGCCGGTGGGTTCGTAGTAGTTCCGGCCGACGAGGTCGTCCGGCGGGTACTGCTGGGTGGCCACCGCATGCGGCGCGTCGTGCGCGTACTTGTAGCCCTTGCCGTGGCCCAGCTGCTTGGACCCGGGATAGTGCGCGTCCCGGAGGTGGGCCGGAATGCCGTTGCCGAGGCCGGCGCGGACGTCGGCGATCGCCTGGTTGATGCCCATGTACGCGGCGTTGGACTTCGGTGCGGTGGCAAGGTGGACCACGGCCTCGGCCAGGATGATGCGCCCCTCGGGCATGCCGATCAGCTGCACCGCCTGGGCGGCCGCTACGGCGGTCTGCAGGGCGGTGGGGTCGGCCATGCCCACGTCCTCGGCCGCGGAGATGACGATCCGCCGGGCCACGAAGCGGGGGTCCTCCCCCGCCTCCAGCATCCGGGCCAGGTAGTGCAGCGCGGCGTCGACGTCGGAGCCCCGAATGGACTTAATGAACGCGCTGGCGACGTCGTAGTGCTGGTCGCCGGCGCGGTCGTAGCGCACCGACGCGACGTCGAGGGCACGCTCGGTGTGCTTGAGTTCGATCTTCACGGGAGCTCCCCCGGCGATCCCGTCAGTGTCCTCCGCGTCCCCGAACGCGACGCCGGCGGCGGCCTCCAGCGCCGTCAGCGCCCGGCGCGCGTCCCCGCCGGACAGCCGGACCAGGTGGGCGAGTGCTTCATCATCCAGTTCCACCTTGCCGTTGAGGCCACGCGCGTCCGTGGCGGCCCGGCGCAGCAGTCCTTCGACGTCGGCGTCGGTGAGCGGCTTAAGCGTCAGCAGCAGCGAGCGGGACAGCAGCGGCGACACCACGGAGAACGAGGGGTTTTCCGTGGTGGCCGCGACCAGGACCACCCAGCGGTTTTCGACGCCCGGCAGCAGCGCGTCCTGCTGGGCCTTGTTGAAGCGGTGGATCTCGTCCAGGAACAGCACCGTCGTGGTCTTGTACAGGTCCCGTGCGGTAAGGGCCTCGTCCATAACGCGCCGGACGTCCTTCACGCCGGCGGTGATGGCGGAGAGCTCGACGAACTTTCGGCCCGGCCCCTTGGCAATGACGTGCGCCAGCGTGGTCTTGCCGGTGCCCGGCGGTCCCCAGAGAATCAGCGAACTCGGCCCCGCCGGTCCGGTGGCGTCGCTGCCGGCCGCGAGCTGGCGCAGCGGCGATCCCTGGCCCAGGAGGTGCTGCTGGCCCACGACGTCGTCGAGGCTGCGCGGCCGCATTCGGACTGCCAGCGGGCTGCGCGGCGCGGAGCGGGCGGTTGTGCCGCTCGGGGAGCTGGCCCCGCCGGACTCTTCGGCGTCGACGTCGTTGTTTGCCGACGCGTTGTCCTGCCCTGAGCCAAAGAGATCATCCACATAGATAGGCTACTTCTAGTTCCTGCCCGCCCCGACACGGCGACCGCCCCTGCACCCTCACAACGGAGATCCGCGCCATGGCCAGCCCCGACACCCGTGTGGCGTTCGTCTCCGGCGAACGGCTGCCCGGCTGGGCGGAGCGGTTCCGCGCCAGCCACGGGGAGCTGCGGGAGGAACCCGACGACGCCGGCCTGCGGCTGCTGGCCGCCGACGGCGCCACCGCCCTGCTGCTGCCGCCCTGGCCGGACGGCGGCCGGCCCGGCCGCGGGAACGATCCCCTGGCCCGGCTGGCGTCGCTGGCCTCGCAGCCGCGCCGGCTCGGCCTGGTGCTGGTGCGCCGCGGCGGCTATTCGGTGGCGGTGGTGTCCGAGGGCCGGGTGCTCGCCGCCAAAACCGGGACCCGGCATGTGCAGTCCCGCACGGCGGCCGGCGGCTGGTCCCAGCAGCGCTTCGCCCGCCGCCGCGCCAATCAGGCGGACGCCCTGGTGGAGGCCGTGGCCGAGCATGCCGCCCGGATTTTCGCGGACCACAGCATCGAATACCTCGCCCCGGGCGGGGACCGCACCTTGGCCGAGCAGGTACTTGCCGAACCCGTGCTCAAGCGCTACGCGACCCTGGTCCGGCTGCCGTTCCTGGACGTCCCGGACCCGCGCGCAGCCGTGCTGAAGAAGGCCGCAGCGGACCTGTGCGCGGTGCGGATCATGGTCACGGATCCGCCGGCGTAGGAGCCGGCCCCTCGCCCCGGCCGTTTCGGCGGTTCCGTGCCCATCCCTGCCCACTCAATGCTGCGCACCACCTTGTGCGCAGGGAACCGTCGAAACGGCGGGAGGGATTCCCGGTCAGCAGCCGGTCAGGTGTCGCTTGGGCCGCTCCTGCCGGTACAGATACCGGCCGGACTCCTCGAAGCCGGCACGGGCGTAGAGTTCCTGGGCCCCGGTGTTGGCAGCCGTGACGAGCAGCCAGTAGCCGGCCAGGCCCAGGCGCGTGTCCTCGCCCAGCAATGCGTGCAGCACCCTGGCGGCGTAGCCCCGCCGGCGTGCGTCGGGGCGGGTCGCCATGCAGTAGAGCCCACCCCACCGGGGGCTGCCAGGTTCCACGACGGGCACGGCAAGGCGTCCGACGGCGGCGGGGGCGCCGTCGTCGTCCCGCACGAGGGCGTAGAGCGAGGGGCAACCCGTCAGGATGCCGCGGGCCACCTCCAGTGCCGTCTCGTCGCCGCGGCCGTCGACGCTCCACCACAGCTGCAGCCACTCGCCGGAAGGCTCCTTGGAGAGCTCGACACCGCGGCCCGAACCCGGAGCAGGAGTACCGCCGTCCCGGACCAGGACGAGGGTTTCGGACTGGCGGGTGAAACCTTCGGCATCGAGGAGGGCGTTGAGCGGCGCGGAGCGCGGGTCGTCGAAGACCTGGAAGATCAGCGGCTGGCGGCGGGACCGGTACCAGAGCCGGGCGTCCCGGAGCGCGGCGAGCTGTGCGTGCGGGTCGGCTCCCGGTTGGCGGGGCCACACCGAGTTGGCCCGCTGCGTCACGCCCGAGGCAGCCCGGAGCACCCAGCCGCCGGACTCCTCACGGTCGGCGGCAGGCCACGCGGCGTCCATCAGGGCCTCAAGGCCGGGCACTGCTCCCATGTTCGAATCCTCCGTCAAAAGGCTGCCCGTTCCACGGCAAAGGCCCCCCGGTTGCCCGGGGAGCCCTTGCTGCTGATCAGGTCAGGCTACTTGGAGCCCTCGTCCTTCTTGGCCTCCGGCTTGAAGTCGACGCCGGCCTCCTTGCGCTGCTGCGCCGTGATGGGCGCGGGCGCCTGGGTCAGCGGGTCGTAGCCGCCGCCGGACTTCGGGAAGGCGATGACGTCGCGGATGGAGTCCACGCCCGCGAGCAGCGAGACGACGCGGTCCCAGCCGAACGCGATGCCGCCGTGCGGGGGCGCGCCGAACTTGAAGCCCTCGAGCAGGAAGCCGAACTTCTCCTGCGCATCCTCGTGCGAGAGGCCCATGACCTTGAAGACCCGCTCCTGGATGTCGCCCTGGTGGATACGGATGGAGCCGCCGCCGATTTCGTTGCCGTTGCAGACGATGTCGTAGGCGTAGGCCAGTGCGGTTTCCGGGTCCGTGTCGAAGCTGTCCATGAATTCCGGCTTGGGCGACGTGAACGCGTGGTGCACGGCCGTCCACTTGCCGCCGCCGACGGCGACGTCGCCGGACGCGACTGCTGCCGCTGCCGGTTCGAACATCGGCGCGTCGACGACCCAGCAGAAGGCCCAGTCACTCGGGTTGATCAGGCCGGTGCGGTGGCCGATCTCAACCCGGGCGGCGCCGAGCAGCGCACGGGACGGGGTCTTCTCACCGGCGGCAAAGAAGATGCAGTCGCCCGGCTTGGCGCCGACAGCTTCGGCGAGGCCGGCGCGTTCGGTCTCGGTCAGGTTCTTGGCCACGGGGCCGGCAAGTTCGCCGTCTTCCTTGTACAGCACGTAGGCGAGGCCCTTGGCGCCGCGCTGCTTTGCCCATTCCTGCCAGGCGTCGAGGGCCCGGCGGGCCTGCGAGGCGCCGCCCGGCATCACGACGGCACCCACGTAGGGCGCCTTGAAGACACCGAAGTTGGTGTCCTTGAAGAACTCGGTGAGCTCGGTCAGCTCCAGACCGAAGCGCAGGTCCGGCTTGTCCGAGCCGTAGCGGGCCATAGCGTCGTTGTAGGTGATGCGCTGGATCGGGGTGGGAATCTCGACGTCGATCAGCTTCCACAGCGCCTTCACGATGCTTTCGCCGAGGCCGATGATGTCATCCTGCTCCACGAAGCTGGCTTCAATGTCGAGCTGGGTGAACTCCGGCTGGCGGTCGGCGCGGAAATCCTCGTCGCGGTAGCAGCGGGCGATCTGGTAGTACTTCTCGAAGCCGCCGACCTGCAGGAGCTGCTTGAAGAGCTGCGGCGACTGCGGCAGCGCGTACCAGGAACCCGGTGCGAGGCGGGCGGGGACAACGAAGTCGCGGGCGCCTTCCGGCGTCGAGCGCGTCAGCGTGGGTGTCTCGATCTCGACGTAGCCGTCCTGGTGCAGCAGCTCGCGGGCTACCCGGTTGGCTTCGGAGCGCAGGCGCAGGTTGCGGGCGGGGCCCGGGCGGCGCAGGTCCAGGTAGCGGTGCTTGAGGCGGGCTTCCTCGCCCACTTCAACGTGCTCGTCGATCTGGAACGGCAGCGGGTCGGAGGTGTTGAGGATGGTGACCTTCTCGGCCATGACCTCGATCTCGCCGGTAGCCAGCGCCGGGTTCTCGTTGCCCGCGGGGCGCTTGGAAACGGTGCCGATTACCTGCAGCACGAACTCGTTGCGGAGGCCGTGGAAGACCTCTTCTTCGCGGACGACGACCTGGGCGACGCCCGAAGCGTCGCGCAGGTCCACGAATGCGACACCACCGTGGTCACGACGCCGGCCGACCCAGCCGGCGAGGGTTACGGTTTGTCCAATGTGCTCGGAGCGAAGCGATCCGAGGTCATGTGTGCGCAGCACAGCACGCCTTTCTGAAGAAGACTGAGGGAAAATCAAAAGCGATATTAAGGAATGACGCTCTTTTTGATCGCTACTGGAACGATCCCGTTCGAGTTTACCCGTTGAAAAGGACCCACCCGCCATGGCAACTCGGCATCACGGAACCCATTCCGGTGGCCGGCCCGGCCAGCAGCAGCTCCAGCGCCGGCTCGGCGTCTTCGATTCAACGGCAATCGGCCTCGGCTCGATGCTGGGCGCCGGCGTGTTCGTGGTCTTCTCCCCCGCCGCCGCCCTGGCCGGGCCGCTGCTGACCGTCGCAGTGGCCGTGGCCGGAGTCATCGCCTACTGCAACGCCGTCGCGTCGGCGCAGTTGGCGGCTAAATACCCTGCCAGCGGCGGTACCTATGTTTACGGCCGGCGGCAGCTCGGCGAATGGCCCGGCTTCATCGCCGGCTGGGGCTTCGTGACGGGCAAGACGGCCTCTTGCGCGGCAATGGCGCTCACATTCGGGCACTACGTGGCGCCGGCCTACGCTACGCCGCTGGCGGTCGCCGCCGTCGTGGTTCTCACCGGGGTTAACCTGCTCGGCATCACGCGTACGGCACTGCTGACCAGGATCCTGCTTGCCGTGGTGCTGGCCACGCTGGTGTTCGTCGCCGTGGCGTCGCTGCTGGGCCCGCACCCGGAAGGGGCCGCGGCAGTGACGGCGGCTCCGGCATACCCCGCGGCGCTCTCCGCCGGCGGGTGGGGCGTCCTTCCTGCGGCCGGGCTGATGTTTTTTGCCTTCGCCGGATACGCGCGGATCGCCACACTTGGCGAGGAGGTCAAGGACCCGACCCGCACCATCCCGCGGGCCATCCTGGCCGCGCTGGCCGGCGCCTTTGTGATTTACCTCGGACTCGCTGCCCTCCTGCAGTGGCACCTGCCCGCTCAGCAGCTGGCGGGTTCGACGGCGCCGCTGCTGGATGCGGTGGCAGCCTCCCGGCTCAACTCCGGCGTTCCCTTCGTCCAGGCCGGGGCGGCGGCCGCGTGCCTTGGCGCGCTGCTGGCCCTCATCACCGGGGTAGGCAGGACCACCCTGGCCATGGCACGGGAAGGCGACCTGCCCGCCCCGCTGGCACGGGTGGGCGGCGCACACACGGTTCCGTTTGTGGCGGAACTGGCCGTCGCTGCCGTCGTCATCGTCCTGCTGCTCAGCACCAACGTGATAACCGTGGTCGGATTCTCGAGCTTCGGGGTACTGATCTACTACGCCGTGTCCAACGCCGCGGCCTTCACCCTGGAGGGCCGGCCCTGGCACGCCCCGCGCTGGCTCAACGTGATGGGCTTCCTCGGATGCCTGGTCCTGGCGCTCACCCTGCCGCCCGCTTCGGTGCTGGGCATGGCTGCCGTGCTCGCGGTCGGGATAGCCGGACGTTTCCTGGTGCTGCAGCTTCGCCGGGGCAGCGGGAAATGAGCGCGCGGAAGGTTTAGGCCCTGGTCACGCGGACGTGCAGGTCCTCCTCGGCCGGCGTCCAGCTGGCCGGATCGGCGTCGCCCTGTTCGCCGGTGCGGATGTCCTTGACCTGGTGCTTGCCGTCGTCGTCGGTGAACCAGACGAACGGGATGCCGCGGCGGTCGGCGAACTTGATCTGCTTGCCGAACTTCTCTGCCTTTGCCGCGACCTCGGTGGCGATTCCGCGGGCCCGCAGCTGCGCCGCGACGTCCTGCGCCGCGCCCCAGCTCTCGTCGTTGTTGAGCGCCACCAGCACGGCGGTGGGCACGGCCCGGGACGCCTTGGCCAGCTCCTGGCTGAGCATGCGCGACACCAGCCGGGTCACGCCGATCGACAGTCCGACGCCGGGGAACTTCCGGTTGCCCTTGCTCGCCAGCGCGTCGTACCGGCCGCCGGAGCAGATCGAACCCAGCTGCTCGTGGCCCACCAGGACGGTTTCCACCACGGTTCCGGTGTAGTAGTCCAGCCCGCGGGCGATGCTGAGGTCCGCGACCACCTTGCCCGGCGCGCGCTGGACGGCGGCGGCTATGACCTGCTCAAGCTCGTTGAGGCCTTCCTCGAGCAGCTCGTTGCTCACGCCGAGCGCCCGGACCTGCTGCACGAAGGAGGTGTCCCCGGTGCGGATTCCGGCCAGCTTGAGCGCGGCCTGGGCCTGCTCCTCGGTGGCGCCGAGCTCGGTCTTGAGCAGCTCCGCGACCTTGGCCGCGCCGATCTTCTCGAGCTTGTCGATGCTGCGCAGCACGCCGGCAGTGTCGGTCAGGCCGATGCCGTTGTAGAAGCCCTCGGCCAGTTTGCGGTTGTTGACCCGGAGCAGGAAGTCCGGGATCGGAAGGGCGCCCAGCGCCTCCGCGATCACCAGCGCGATCTCGACGTCGTAGCGGAACGGCAGCTCGCCGTCGCCGACGATGTCGATGTCCGCCTGGGTGAACTCGCGGGCGCGACCCTCCTGCGGACGCTCACCGCGCCAGACCTTCTGGATCTGGTAGCGCCGGAACGGGAACGCCAGGTAGCCGGCGTTCTCCACGACGTAGCGCGCGAACGGCACGGTGAGGTCGTAGTGCAGGGCCAGGGCGTGCGGATCCGCTTTGTGGGACGCGGCTGGGTCGGTCGCAGCGTCGCCGGCGCCCTCGTCGTCCTGCAGCCGGCTGAGGCCGTAAACCTCTTTGTCGATTTCGCCCTTGCGGAGCAACTGTCCCACCGTCTCCACGGCACGCGTCTCGATGGAGGAGAAGCCGTGCAGTTCAAAGGTCCGCCGCAGGGTGTCCAGCACATGCAGTTCCACCAGCCGCTCCTCGGGAAGCCACTCGGGGAATCCGGACAGGGAGGCGGTGCGTGCCATGGTGGAATTTTCTCCTCTGATAACGACGGCGGCTGCAACGGCCGCGGCGTCGCGCGCTGACCGGCCAGTCGTGCATAAACTGTGTGCGGCAGTCAGTTTATGCTTTCGGCGCGCGCATCTCTAATGCGCAGCTCTAGGGCGGCGGCTGCTGGCAGCTTGCGTGTTGCCCCCGGATCAGCGCCGACGGCGCGGCCCGGGGTGCGGCCCTACAACCAGGAGGACTTTTGGCGGCCAGTTCACGGAGCGCCCGCGAAGCCAAGCGGCGCGTCCAGCAGATGGAGGCGAAGCGCGAGCTGCGCCGGGAGCAGGACAAACGCCGGAAACGCGACAATCTCCTCGCGACCGCCGGCGGCGCCGCCGCCCTCGTCCTCGCCGTCGTGCTGCAGCTGACGGTGTTTTCCAGCAACCCCAGCGAGGACGAGTTCAAGGCTGCGGAGGCCGGGCTGCAGAGCCCCTCGGCCTCCGCGACACCGTCCCCCGCCGCGAGCAACGGCGCGAATATTCCGAAGCCGGAGACCGCGGCCGGCAAGACCTTCACCGGCACCCTGGCCCTCAACCGCGGCAACCTGGGGGTCTCCCTGGACGGCAGCAAGGCCCCGCAGGCGGCCGCCGTGTTCAAGTCCCTCGCGGACAAGAACTTCTACAAGGGCCTCAGCTGCCACCGGCTTACCACCGCCGCGTCCTTCGGCGTGTTGCAGTGCGGTTCCAAGTCCGGGGACGGCAGCGGCGACCCCGCGTACACCTGGGGCCCGCTGGAGAACACCCCTGCCAACAACAAGTACCCGGCCGGCACCATCGCCGTGGCACGGACCGGCGGCAACGCGTACGGCAACGGAACCCAGTTCTTCATCGTCTACAAGGACACCGTGATCCCCGCGGACGCCGCCGGCGGCTACACCGTGGTCGGCAAGGTCACGTCCGGGCTGGATGTGGTCAGCAAGATTGCGGCGGCCGGCGTCAAACCCGGCGCCAGCGCCACGGACGGCGCACCTGTGGAACCAGTCACGATAGACTCGTTCTCTCTGAAGTAACCAGCCGGGGCCCTCGCGGCCGCGGTGCCGGTATTTCCCTCCAAGCGAAAGACTTCTAGCGGTGACAGACAGTCAGAAATCCGACGAAACAATGGCAGCAGCTGCCAACGAGACCGAAGCCGAGGTTACGGTGACCGACGCGGCCAACGAGCCCGGCGGCGCCAACGCGGCAACGCCGGAAGTGCAGGAGGCGGCCGCGGCGGAGCCCGCAGCGCCGGAGGCCGACCCAGCAGCCGCCCCGGCAGAGGCGGACGTGCAGGCTGAAGCCGAGGCAGCAGTCCAGCCCGAGGCCATTGCGGAACCCGAGGCCGTTGCCGAGCCCGCCGCAGAATCCGCACCGGATTCCCGCCCGGCCCCGGCTCCCGCGCCCCGTCCGGCCCCGTCACCCGCCGCCTTCGCTGCACGCCCGAAGGCAACGCCGTCGCTGGCCGCGCCCGCCGCCACCCCCGCTTCGAGCGCCACATCGCTTGCCGAGGCAGCACGCTGGGGCCGCGTCGAAGGCGACGGCCACGTGTTCCTGACCATCGATGGCGAGGAATATCCCGTCGGCCAGTACCCGGGCGTCAGCGATGATGAGGCCCTCGGCTACTTCGCCCGCAAGTACGACGACGTCGTTGCCCAGATCGTCCTGCTCGAGCAGCGCGTTGCTTCCAAGGCTCCCGCCACGGACATGCAGAAGACGGTCACGCACCTGCGCGAGCTGCTGGCCGAGCGCAACATGGTGGGCGATCTCCGTGCCGCGGAGGGCCGCCTGGACACGCTGTCGGGCCAGATCACCGAACTCGAAAAGACCGAGAAGGCGGAGCACGACGCCGTCCGCGCGGCCGAGCTCGCTGCCCGCGAAGCGATCGTGGCCGAGGCCGAGGAGATCGCCGGGCACGACCCCGCGCAGATCCAGTGGAAGACCTCCAGTGCCCGGATGAACGAGCTCTTCGAGAGCTGGAAGACCGCCCAGAAGAGCGGCGTCCGGCTTGGCCGCAGCAATGAGGACGCGCTGTGGAAGCGGTTCCGCGCCGCCCGCACCGTCTTCGACCGCCACCGCCGCGCGTACTTCTCCCAGCTGGACAGCAATAACTCTGCGGCCAAGGCTGCCAAGGAAAAGCTGATCGGCGAGGCCGAGGCGCTGTCCTCCTCAACCGATTGGGGCTTCGCCGCCGGCGAATACCGCCGCCTGATGGATCAGTGGAAGGCATCGCCGCGCGCCAGCCGCAAGGACGACGACGCCCTGTGGGCGCGTTTCCGCGCCGCTCAGGACGTCTTCTTCACCAACCGCCAGGCCGCCAACGAGGAGATCGACCAGGAGTACGGGGCGAACCTCAAGGTGAAGGAAGCCCTGCTGGTGGAGGCCAACGAGCTGCTCCCCATCAAGGACCTCGCCGCGGCCAAGAAGGCGCTGCAGTCCATCCGTGACCGCTGGGAGGAAGCCGGCAAGGTTCCCCGCGCGGACATGGGCCGGATCGAAGCCGGCCTGCGGAAGGTGGAGGACGCCGTCCGCCACGCCGAGGACGAGAACTGGAAGCGCTCGAACCCGGAAACGAAGGCCCGCACCAACAGCGCCCTCTCGCAGCTTGAGTCTGCCATCGCGGGGCTCAAGGACGATCTGGCCAAGGCCGAAAAGGCCGGGGACGAGCGCAAGATCAAGGCAGCCCAGGAGGCCCTGGAGGCCCGCCAGGCCTGGCTTGAGCAGCTCGAGCGGTCCGCCAGCGAACTCTCCTAGGTGTAGAGGCCAGCAACAGGCCCCGCCCCGGTTATCCACATGACCGGGACGGGGCCTGTTTCGTGTCCGGGGCCAGGCGGCACGATGGCTGAATGACCTTGCGCCCCGGCTACCCCGCCGCCAGTCACCCGCGTGCCGGCCCCGCGGCTGCCGGCCAGCCGGCTTCCAGTCCCGGCCAGCCCGGCGGTGCCCCGCCGGTGCTCTACTCCCCCGGGACGCTCTTCTCCTGGGCGGAGCTGCAGGCCATGGCGTACGACGGCGTGCTGACGCAACTCTCCCAGCGCGGTTACCTGCCGCCCGGCGCCGCGTCCACCCCGCAGCTGCGCGCGCGGGCGGCCGCCTGCACCATTCCGCCACCAATCCGGCAGCGGGTGGTCGCGGGACGGATGACGGCGGCGTGGATCTACGGCTGCGCCGGGGAACCGGACCGGACCGCCTTACTCGTGGACGCCAACCGGCGCGTTTCGAGCCTCCGGGCAACCCGCGGTTGCACCTTCCATGAGGTCCGGCTGGGGCCGTTCGACGTCGTCAGTCTCGGCGGGCTCATGGTCTCCAGCCCGCTGCGGACGGCGGTGGACATCGCCCTGCATGTGGAGGCAGAGCGGGCATTGCCGGCCCTCCGAGCCTTCCTGGCCGCTCCGGAGCTCGAGGTGCGGCTGCGGCTGCTCATCCGGGCGGTGGAAGCCACGCCGCGGCTGCCGTACCGGAAGTCGGCCCTGGCGAAGCTCGCGGCCCTGCTGTCTGAACAGGACCGCGGCACTGTTCCGGACTGCTAGCCGGGCCGGGATGCTAGCTGCGGCGGCGGTTGCCCGTGGTCCGATAGACGTCGAAGACACCGTCGATACGCCGGACGGCGCTGAGCACGTGGCTCAGGTACTTCGGATCGCCCATCTCGAACGCGAACTTGGAGATCGCCACCCGGTCGGTGGAGGTGTGCACGCTCGCGGCCAGGATGTTGACGTGGTTCTCGGAGAGGACCCGGGTGACGTCGGAGAGCAGGGACTTGCGGTCCAGGGCCTCGACCTGGATTTCAACCAGGAAGACGCTGGACTGGGTCGGCGCCCACTCCACCTCAACGATCCGGTCCGGCTGGTCCATCAGGCCGGACACGTTGGTGCAATCGGTCCGGTGCACGGAGACGCCGGATCCGCGCGTGACGAAGCCCAGGATCGGGTCCGGCGGCACCGGGGTGCAGCAGCGTGCCAGCTTCACCCAGACGTCGTCCACGCCGCGGACCACGACGCCGGAGTCCGAGTACCGTGTCTTGGTGACCTGCGTCGGGATCGAGATCTCGGTGAGGTCGTCCTCGGGAGTTTCGTTCCCTCCGAGGCTCTCGACGAGCCGCTCCATCACGGACTGGGCCGAGGTGTGGCCGTCGCCCACGCCCGCGTAGAGCCCGGAGATGTCCGCGTACTTGAAGTCCTCGGCAATCGCGGCGAGGGCGTCGTGCGTCATCAGGCGCTGCAGCGGAAGGTTCTGCTTGCGCATTGCCTTGGTGAGCAGTTCCTTGCCGCGGTCGATCGCCTCTTCGCGGCGTTCCTTGCTGAACCACTGCCGGATCTTGTTCCGCGCTCGGGCGCTCTTGACGAAGTGCTGCCAGTCCTGGCTGGGGCCGGCGCCTTCGGCCTTGGAGGTGAAGATCTCCACCCAGTCGCCGTGGTTGAGTTCGCTGTTGAGCGGCACGAGTTTGCCGTTGACGCGCGCGCCGATGGTCCGGTGCCCCACTTCGGTGTGGACCGCGTACGCAAAGTCCACCGGCGTCGAACCGGCCGGGAGGGCCATGACCTCGCCCTTGGGCGTGAACACGAACACTTCGCGGGCGTTGATCTCGAAGCGCAGCGAATCGAGGAACTCGCCGGGGTCGGAGGTTTCCTGCTGCCAGTCCACGAGGGACCGCAGCCAGCCCATGTCCCCGTCGCGCGGGCTCCCCGGACCGGCCGCCGTGCGGTTGGGCTGGTCCTTGTACTTCCAGTGCGCGGCGACGCCGTATTCGGCGCGGCGGTGCATCTCATGGGTCCTGATCTGGATTTCCACCGGCTTGCCGCCCGGGCCGATCACCGTGGTGTGCAGAGACTGGTACATGTTGAACTTGGGCATCGCGATGTAGTCCTTGAACCGGCCCGGAAGCGGGTTCCAGCGCGAGTGCATTGCTCCGAGGGCGGCATAACAGTCGCGCACGGAGTCGACGAGAACCCGGACACCCATCAGGTCGTTGATGTCGTCGAAGTCCTTATCGCGGACGATCATCTTCTGGTAGATGGAGTAATAGTGCTTGGGCCGGCCGGTGATCGTGGCCTTGATCTTGGCCGCGCGCAGATCCTCGGTGATCTGGTTGCGGATGACGGCGAGGTTCTTCTCCCGCTCGGGGGTGCGGTCCCCCACCATGCGCACGATTTCCTCGTAGACCTTGGGGTACAGCGCGGCGAAGGAGAGGTCCTCGAGTTCCCACTTGATCGTGTTCATGCCGAGCCGGTGCGCGAGCGGCGCAAAGATCTCCAGGGTTTCCCGGGCCTTGCGGGCCGAGGACTCGGCTGAGACGAAACGCCAGGTGCGGGCGTTGTGCAGCCGGTCGGCGAGCTTGATCATAAGCACGCGGATGTCCTTGGCCATGGCAACGACCATCTTGCGCACGGTCTCGGACTGGGCGGCCTCGCCGAAGCTGACCTTGTCCAGCTTGGTCACGCCGTCGACCAGCATGGCGACCTCCGGACCGAACTCCCCCTTGAGATCATCCAGCGTGTACGAGGTGTCCTCGACGGTATCGTGCAGCAGCGCGGCGGCCAGCGTCGTCCCGCTCAATCCCAGCTCGGCCAGGATCGTCGCCACGGCCACCGGGTGCGTGATGTACGGGTCGCCACTCTTGCGCTTTTGTCCGCGGTGGCATCGTTCCGCCACGACGAAGGCGCGCTGGATGAGTTCGAAGTCGTCCTTGGGGTTGTTGGCGCGCACGGTGCGCAGCAACGGCTCCAGAATCGGCGAGTAGGAGGGCGTTCCGCGGCCGGTCAGGCGCGCGAGCCGGGAGCGGGTGCGTTCGCGGCGTCCGGGGAAGGTGGGCCGGGTTCCGGAGTTGTCGACGGGCACGGCCGTGTCCGGGCGTCCGGCAGCGACCACGCCAGTCTGGGGCCCCTGGCCGGTAGCCTTATCCGCCGGGGCTGCAGGCACCGGCGTCGAACGTTCTTCCAATGAAGCACCTCTCACAACCCGTTAATTATTCAAGTCTATTCCCGCAGCAGGATACTTCGATAACCGGGACCAACGGCCACGGGCCGGAGAACGTCGCGGGGACGTTCTCCGGCCCGTCGGGCGGTCTTCTGCGGGGCCTGCCGGCTAGGCCGTGGCAGGTGCCGCCTTGGCGGCATGCTCGGCCCGGCGCTGCTGCACGCGCTTGGCCTGCTTGATCAGGTCCGGCTCCCCCTGGCGCAGCCAGGCGTACAGCGGGGCGGCGACGAAGATGGTCGCCGCGGTGCCGATCAGGATGCCCACGAACAGCGCCAGCGACAGGTCCCGCAGGGTTCCCGCGCCCAGCAGTCCGGCCCCGATGAAGAGGATGGCGCCGACCGGCAGGATGGCGACCATCATGGTGTTGATGGAACGCACCAGCGTCTGGTTGACGGCGAGGTTCACTTCTTCGGCAAACGTGCGCCGGGTGGATGCCTGCAGATCCGCGGTGTTTTCACGGATCTTGTCGAACACCACGACGGTGTCGTAGAGCGAATAGCTGAGCACCGTGAGGAAGCCGATGACGGCCGAGGGGGTCACCTCGAAGTCACTCAGCGAATACACCCCGGCCGTGACGAACATCGTCACCGCCATGCCGGCCAGGGCGGACAGGGACATTTTCCAGGTCCGGAAGTACAGCGCCATCAGGACTGCGGCAAGGCCCACGAAGATGGCGAGGCCGAGCAGTGCCTGCTTGGTCACGTCAGCGCCCCAGGTGGGCCCCACGAACGTCGAAGTGACCTCGTTGTCGGTCACGCCGTAGGCCTTGGTGAGGCCTTCCTTGACCTTGATCACCTCATCGTCGCTGAGCTTGTCCGTCTGGATGCGCATCGTGTTGCCGGCAACGTTGGCGACGCGCGGCAGGCTGCCGGAGACGACTTCCTGGACCGCCTTCTCGCCGAGGGCGGCGTCGCGGTCCTTGACGTTGGAGACCGTGAACTCCGAGCCGCCGCGGAACTCGATGCCCAGGTTGAATCCGCCCTTGGCGATCGGCAGCAGGATGGAAAGCGCGACGGCGGCCGCGGCGATCAGGAACCAGATCTTCTTGGAACCGACAAAGTCGTACGAGCGCTTGCCCGTGTAAAGCTCGTTACCGAAAGTGGCGAAGCTGGCCATTTACTTGCCCTCCTTGGACGCGCTTTTGGAGGAACCAGCAAGCTGTTCCTGCTTTTCCGCGAGGCGTCGTTCTGCAATGGTCATCCGGCGTTCGGCCTCGGCCGCGGCACCGGTGTTCTTGGCGCGCGGGGCCGCAACCGGCCGGTCCTCCGGCGTACGGATCCGTCCCGCTCCCCGGTACAGGGGCACGGCGCCGAGCCGCTTCGGGTCGAGGCCGGAGAACTTGTGGCCTTCGCCGAAGAACTTGGTGCGGGCCAGGACCTGCAGGGTCGGGTGCGTGAACATGAAGACCACGATCAGGTCGGCGATTGCGGTCAGGCCCAGGGTGAAGGCGAAGCCGCGGACGTTGCCCACCGCCACGAAGTACAGCACGAGGGCTGCCAGCAGGTTGACGGCCTTGGAGGCCAGGACGGTCCGTTTGGCCCGCTTCCAACCGTTCTCCACGGCCGAGACCAGGCCGCGGCCTTCGCGGAGCTCATCACGGATGCGTTCGAAGTAGACGATGAACGAGTCCGCCGTCTGGCCGATTGCCACGATGATGCCGGCCACACCGGCCAGCGAGAGGCGGTAGTTCTCGGTCCAGCCGAGGATTGCGATGGCCAGGTAGGTCAGCGCACCGGCGACGACGAGCGAGGCGACGGTGACAAAGCCGAGCGCCCGGTACTGGAACAGCGAGTAGACCACAACCAGCAGCAGGCCGATCAGGCCGGCAAGCATGCCCATGCGCAGCTGCTCACCGCCGAGGGTGGCCGAGATCTGCTGGTCGCTCTGGATCTCGAAGCTGATCGGCAGGGCGCCGAAGCGCAGCTGGTCGGAGAGGGCCTTGGCGGACTGCTCGGTGAAACCACCGGTGATCTGCGGGCGGCCATCGGTGATGACGGCCTGGGACCGCGGGGCGGAAATGACCTGGTCGTCCAGGACAATGGCGAACTGCGACTTCGGGTCCGAACCGGTCTCACCGCCGGCAGCGACGTAGAACTTGTTCAGCCGCTCGGTAACCGTCTTGAACTTGGCGGTGCCCTCGTCGTTGAACTGGATGTCGACGGCCCACTGGTTGGTCACCGCGCCCTGCGCGCCGCGCTGCAGCTGGAAGGACGAGGTCGTGATGTCCGAGCCCTTGACCTCAACCGGGCCGAGGATGTACTTGATTGCGGGCCTGCCGTCGGAAGCGGGCTCGCAGGTCACCAGCGGCTTGGCCGGGTCGGAGCGTTCCTGCTTGTCCTGGGACGGGTTGTCGCAGTCGAGCGCCTCAAACTTCTTGTAGACGTCCGCGGTGACCCAGTTCTCGTCGCTGCTGTTCTTCGGCGCTGCGGTCGGCTTGGGCAGCTTGTCCGCCGGGGTCCGGGACGCGACCGGAACGGCTGCGCCGGCGCCGGCCTGAATGACCGGGCGGAAGTTCATGTCGGCCGACGCCTGGATCAGCGCACGGGTCTCCTTCGACGGAGTGCCCGGAAGGCTGACGACGACGTTACGACCGGACTGCGTGCTGATTTCAGCTTCCGCGACGCCGGAGCCGTCCACACGCTGGCGGATGATCGCCACGGCCTGGTTGAGCTGTTCTTCGTTGATGTCCGAACCGCCCTCCACCCTGGGCGCCAGGATCATCTGGGTGCCGCCTTCAAGGTCCAGTGCCAGCTTCGGAGCCCAGCTCGCCTGCCCGGCCATGGTGCCGCCGGCCAGGACGGCAGTCAAGACGGCGAGAATTACGCCAAGCCAGACCAGCACCCTGAGGGCTGAGTTTTTGGGGCCAGTTCGTGCCATTGTCGATCTTTCTATTGTTTACGGAGGAACCGCCGGTGCGGCCTGTCAGGCCTGCACCGGCGGATGCCCGCGCACCGTAGCTTCGCGGGATAGCTCAGGAGGCAGACTAGCTGTCTTTCTTGCCTTCGTCGTTCAGGCGGCGCAGGGTTTCGTCCGGCGTTTCGTTGCGGGGCGTCTCACCGGCGGTGGCGGCGCCGTCGACGCCGTCGACGGTGGCATCGGTCTTGCCGAGGGTCAGCGAGGAGGCGTCGTCGGGAACAACCGTGGGCTCCTCGGCCGCAACAACCGGCTCAACAATCTTCGTGACGGCCTGGCGGTGCACGGTGGCGGTGTTGCCCGGGGAGAGCTCCAGGACAACCTTGTTCTCGGCGTCGTCGATCTCAACGATGCGGCCGAACAGGCCAAAGCTGGTCATGACGTCAACGCCGGGGCCGAACTTCGACTGGAGTTCCACCTGCTGCTGCTGCGTCTTCTTGTTGCGGCGGAACATCATGAAGACGAACACGCCGAGCATGACGAACAGGAGAATTGTCATTGGATCCAAGGGGAAAGTTCCGTTCTGTACTTGCGAGCTGGTTTCACAGCAACGTCCGTTCCGTTCCGGGGCCGCCTGGTGTGGACCCTGGCAGTAAACCTGGCAGAAAATCATGCCCGGCCGGCAGCGGCTAGTGGTAGCCGCACACGGAAACAAAGGCCCGAACGTGCCGAGCGTCATACCAGTCTAGAGGGAAAAGGTCACTAGCGAGTGCTATTGACTATTACGGATCCATTCCGGATCGACTTCCCCCTCGGCATCCACGCCGAAGCCGGCCGGTCCACCAGCGGCGGCGCCGGCCTGGAACAGGTCCAGCGGATCCTGCCCGAACGCGCCGGCAGGCACCGCAAAACCCAGGTGGGTCCACGCCGGGGCAAGAGCAATCCGGCCGCGGGGCGTCCGGCCCAGCAGGCCCTCTCGGACCAGATAGGGTTCGGCGACTGTTTCCACCGTTTCGGTTTCCTCGCCGACGGCGATCGCCAGGGTGGACAGGCCCACCGGTCCGCCGCCGAACTTGGTGATCAGCGCCTCCAGGACGGCACGGTCCAGGCGGTCCAGGCCGCGTTTGTCCACTTCGTACATGTCGAGGGCAGCCGACGCCGCCCGGGCGTCGATCTGATCCACGCCGTGCACCAGCGCCCAGTCCCGGACGCGGCGGAGCAGGCGGTTGGCGATGCGGGGCGTGCCCCGGGACCGGCCGGCGATCTCGCTGAACCCGGCCGAGTTCACCTTCAGGTCAAGCAGGCCCGCGGAGCGCCGCAGCACCAGCTCGAGCTCCTCAACGGAGTAGAACTCGAGGTGGCCGGTGAAACCGAACCGGTCCCGCAGCGGCCCCGGCAGCAGCCCGGCGCGGGTGGTGGCGCCGACCAGGGTGAAGGGCGGGAGCTCGAGCGGGATGGCGGTGGCCCCGGCGCCCTTGCCGACGACGATGTCGACGCGGAAGTCCTCCATGGCCATGTAGAGCATCTCCTCGGCCGGGCGGGACATCCGGTGGATCTCGTCGAGGAAGAGGACTTCGCCCTCGGACAGCGAGGAGAGGATGGCGGCCAGGTCTCCGGCGTGCTGGATGGCCGGGCCGCTGCTGATCCGCAGCGGGGCGTTCATCTCTGCGGCGATGATCATGGACAGCGTGGTCTTGCCCAGACCGGGCGGCCCGGACAGCAGCACGTGGTCGGCGCTGCGGCCGCGCATACGGGACGCCTCCAGGACGAGGGAGAGTTGCTTGCGCACCCGGTGCTGGCCCACGAAATCGTGCAGGTTCTTGGGCCGGAGGGCGGCCTCGATCGCGCGCTCCTCGGGCTCCTCTCCCCCGGCGACGAGCGACGGCTCAGCCACGGGCGCCTACCCGGTTTCCGGCGCGGGCGCCGTCCTGGCCCAGCCAGCGCAGCGTGGCGCGGAGGATTTCCGCGACGTTGCCCTGCTCGGCGAGCTCCGGGGAATCGGCCAGCGACTTGTCGATGCTGGCGGTGGCGTCCTTCTCGGACCAGCCCAGGCTCGTCATCGCGGCAACCACCTGCGGCTTCCAGACGGCTTCGGCGGACACGGCCGGTGCGGAGCCTCCGGGCGTGCCGTGCGGGACCAGCTTGCCGGCCAGTTCCAGTACGATCCGGCCGGCGACCTTGGGCCCGATTCCGGGAACCTTGGTGAAGGCCTTGCCGTCACCGGAATGCGCGGCGACGCGGATCGCCTCGGGCTCATGGACGGCCAGGACCGCCAGGGCCAGGCGCGGGCCGACGCCGCTGACGCTGAGCAGCACGTCGAAGACCTCACGTTCGTCGTCGCTTGAGAAGCCGAAAAGGGTCAGCGAGTCTTCGCGCACGATCAGGGAAGTAAAGAGCTTGCCCTCATCCCCGACGCGGAGCTTGCTGAGGGTCTGCGGCGTCGCGTTGACGCTCATGCCGGCGCCGTTGAGGTCGATCACTGCCGAGGACAGGCCGACGTGCGCTACGGTTCCGCGGAGAAAACTGATCAAGGCCTGGCTCCTGGGTTTACGGCTGGGTTGGCAGCCGGCTATCCGAACATATCTACGAATACCCTAGCAAGCGCCCCGGACATTCAGCGCGCGCGGCGCGCTTTGGCCTCCGCGTCGGCCCAGGCGCGCTGGGCCGGGGTGAGGGACTGGCTGCCCGGCCCTGTGGTGGCCACCGCGGCACCGCTGCCGGCCCGCCACGCGTGCGTGATGGCCAGTGCCAGCGCATCGGCGGCGTCGGCTGGCCGCGGCGGGGCATCCAGCCGCAGGATCTTGGTGACGAGCTTGGTGACAGCGTCCTTGTTGGACGTTCCACTGCCGGTCACGGCGGCCTTGACCTCCGAGGGCGTATGCAGCGCCACCGGGATGCCGCGGCGCGCGGCGGCCGCGATCACGACGCCGGAGGCTTGGGCCACACCCATGACCGTGCTGACGTTGAGCTGGGAGAAGACACGTTCGACGGCGAGGACCTGCGGCTCGTACTTGTCCAGCCAGTCATCGATCGAGGTGGCGATGACGAGCAGCCGCTGGTCCAGGTTCTCCTCCGGGGAGGTGCCGACGACGCCGAAGGCCACCATGGTGGCGCGGCGGTTCTTCTCGACGTCCACGACGCCGATGCCGCAGCGGGTGAGGCCCGGATCGACGCCGAGGACGCGAAGGGTCACTCGGCTTCCAGTGCGGCCTGCACTTCGTCGCTGAGGTCTGCGTTGCTGTAGACGTTCTGGACGTCGTCGAGCTCTTCGAGGGCGTCCACGAGCTTCATGAACTTCTTGGCGGCGTCGAGGTCCAGCGGCACCTGCATGGAGGGCACGAACTCGGCCTCGTCGGTGTCGTAGTCGATTCCGGCTTCCTTGAGCGCATCGCGGATGGCCTGCAGGTCCGTCGGTTCGGAGTGGATCTCGAAGCTGTCGCCGTTGTCCTTGACTTCCTCGGCGCCGGCGTCGAGGACGGCCATCAGCACGTCGTCCTCGGTCAGGCCGTTCTTGGGCAGCGAGACGACGCCCTTGCGGGAGAACAGGTAGCTGACCGAACCGGGATCGGCGATCGTGCCGCCGTTGCGGGAGATGGCGAGTCGGACCTCGGAGGCCGCGCGGTTCTTGTTGTCCGTGAGGCATTCGATCAGCAGGGCCGAACCCTGCGGGCCGCGGCATTCGTACATGATCTCGGTGTAGTCCACGACCTCGCCGGTGAGGCCGGCGCCGCGCTTGATGGCGCGGTCGATGTTGTCAGCGGGGACCGAGGTCTTCTTGGCCTTGGTGACGGCGAGTTCCAGGCTCGGGTTGCCGGCGAGGTCGGGTCCGCCCATGCGCGCGGCAACTTCGATGTTCTTGATCAGCTTGGCGAACGACTTGGCCCGGCGGCTGTCCAGGATGGCCTTCTTGTGCTTGGTCGTCGCCCATTTGGAGTGGCCTGACATGCTTTACGCTTCTCCTCTGATCATTCGAATAAACAATTCGTGCACGCGCTTCTCCCCCGTCACTTCCGGGTGGAAGGAGGTGGCCAGCAGCTTGCCGGAACGCACAGCAACAATTCTAGCCGTCCCGTCGAGGGATTCCGGGTGGCCGGCCTTGGACGGTTCCACCTGGGCCAGGACCTCGACGCCCGCGCCGACGCGTTCCACCCAGGGTCCGCGGATGAACACGGCGTGCACCGGGGCCACGCCGGATTCGTCCGCGCTGAACTCCAGCCCCTTGAACTCGAGGTCGGTCTCGAACGATTCACGCTGCCGGCCGAAGGCGTTGCGGCGCACCGTGATGTCGAGGCCGCCGAAGGTCTGCTGGGGGTTGCCCGCAAGGTCCCGTGCCGGGTCGGCGATGTCCGCCGCCAGCAGGATCATGCCGGCGCAGGAACCGTAGACCGGCAGGCCGGCCTGGATGCGTTCGCGCAGCGGATCCCGCAGTTCGAAGATCCTGGCGAGCTTGTCGATGGTCGTCGATTCCCCGCCGGGAATGATGAGGCCGTCAAGGCCGTCCAGCTCGGCGGGGCGGCGGACGCCGATGCCCGTGGCGCCGGCTGCCTCCACGGCGTGCAGATGTTCACGGAAGTCGCCCTGGAGCGCCAGGACGCCGATCCGGAGGCCTGATCCCACGCCGGAACCAGGCAGAGAAAGGGGGGTGGTCATGGTGCCAGCATAATGCGCCGCGCTCCCCGGGCCGCACCGGAGCGCGCCGCCGGACCGGGTTCCATGCCGCCTCTGGGATATATTACAAAGCATGCTCTACTTCAGCGTTCCGCTCGGCAAGCTCGTCCGCCGGGTCTCCCGGCTCCGGGGCGGAGGCTCAGCCCTCCCCGGCCTGGTGGTCGAAAAAATAGACCCCGGCTTCATGCAACGGACGCTCTCCACGCTGCCGCTGGGGGTCGCCGTCGTCAGCGGAACGAACGGCAAAACCACCACCACCAAGATGGTCGTGGAACTGCTGGAAAGCCAGGGCCTGAAGGTCTTCACCAACCGCACCGGCAGCAACTTCACCCGGGGCGTGGCCGCGGCGCTGCTCGGCGAGGTGGACTGGCGCGGCCGGCTCGACGCCGACGTCGCCGTCCTGGAACTCGACGAGGCCCACGCCGTGCACTTCGTCAACAAGGTCCCGCCGCGCTACTGCCTGCTGCTGAATGTCCTGCGCGATCAGCTGGACCGCTTCGGCGAGATAGACAAGACCGCCGAGCTGCTGCAACACATCGCCGCCAAGACCACCGGAACCGTCGTCCTGAACCGCGAGGACCCGCGTGTGGCCCGAATCGCGGCCACGCTTAACGCGGATACGCAGAACACAGACACGCAGAACACAGACACGCAGAACACAGACACGCTCAATGGCGCGGCGGCCGGCGGTCCCGAGGTCCGCTACTTCGGCCTCGATGATTCGCTGCTCAGCACGTTCCCCAACGACGACGAAATGCGTGCCGCGCCGGGCAGCCCGGTGCCTCCGGCCCCCGCCAGGCCGGGTGCCGACGTCGTCCTTCGCCGCGTGGGCGCCGACGACGCCGATTTTGAGTACGACGGCGTGACGGTCAGCACCGGGATGAAGCTCCGCGGCGTCTACAACATCTTCAACGCTGCGGCTGCCCTGACCCTGGCGCGGGCCATCACGGGCGCCCGCGGCACGGGCACCGACCATGCCGGCCTGCTGACGGCGCTTTCCAACGTCGCCCCTGCCTTCGGCCGCGGCGAAAGCCTCGTCGTCGACGGCCTGCCGCTGGAACTGGTCCTGGTCAAGAACCCCAGCGGCTTCCGGCTCGGCCTGAAGTCCTTCCCGGCCGCAGGCTACGCCACGATGATCGCCATCAATGACAACTACGCGGACGGCCGGGACATGTCCTGGCTGTGGGACGTCGAATTCGACACCCTGCGCGACGGCGGCGTGGATCAGCTCTCCGGCTCGCGCGCCTACGACATGGCGCTCCGGTTGCAATACGACGACGTGGCGATCGGCGCCGTCGACACGGACATCGCCGCCGCCCTTGCCGCCTTCATCCGCGGCTCCAAGGACAAGCCGAAGCGGATTTTCTGCACCTACACCGCCATGCTGGCCATCCGCCGCGAGCTGTCCAAAATCACCACAGTGGAGGTGGTCTCATGACCCCCGCAGCCCCCGAAACCCCGCACGGGCTCTCCTTCGGGCACGAACTGCCCCCCGAGGACACCCCGGCCCCCAGCAAGGGCAGCATCCGCGTGCTGCAGCTCTATCCGCGGGACATGAACATCTACGGCGACTGGGGCAACGCCCTGGTCCTGGCCCAGCGCCTGCGCTGGCACGGGTATACCCCGGAACTGCTCGAGTACAACGTCGGGGACGAGTTCCCCGCCGGCGTCGACCTGATCGTGGGCGGCGGCGGCCAGGACAGCGGCCAGCTGGTGATCCAGGATGACCTGCTCTCCCGCGAGAGCGTCCTCAAGGAGCTCGCCGAGAACGGCACGCCGATGCTGGTGATCTGCGGGCTCTACCAGCTGTTCGGGAAGTTCTTCAAGACCCGGACCGGCTCCGTCATCCCGGGCATCGGCATCCTGGACGTCGAGACGCACGGCACGGACGAACGGCTGATCGGCAACGTCTCGGTGGCCTCCCCCGAATTCGGCACCGTGCTGGGCTACGAAAACCACAGCGGCCAGACCACGCTGGGCCCGGGCGTCGCGCCGCTGGGAACCACGGCCAAGGGCACCGGCAACAACAGCAGCGACGGCCAGGAAGGCGCCCGCTACCGGAACATCGTCGCCAGCTACCTGCACGGCTCGCTGCTGCCCAAGAACCCCGCGCTGGCGGACTTCCTGATCAAGACCGCCGTCGAGCGCAAGTACGGCAGCTTCACACCGGGCACTCCGGATGACTCGTACGCCGTGCTGGCCCGCGACCACGCGGCCCGCCGGCCCCGCTGACCAGCCGCCACATGCTGTCAGATGATTCCGTGATCGTCATTGCCCGGGACAGCCCGGCGCGGCCGGACGTCAGGCGCCTCTTGGACGAACACCTCGCGGACATGTTTGCGACCTCACCGGCCGAGAGCGTGCACGCCCTGGACCCGGACGCGCTGGCCGGTCCGGAGATCACGTTCTTGACCGCGCGCGACGGCGCTGTGCCGGGCGGCGGCGCTGTGCTCGACGGCGGCGCACTGCTCGGCTGCGGAGCGCTGAAGGACCTCGGCGCGGGCGAGGGCGAGATCAAGTCCATGCGGACGGCGCAGCACGCCCGCGGCCGTGGCATCGCCGCACTCCTCCTGACCCGCATCCTCGACGAGGCACGGAACCGCGGCTACGACCGGGTGTGCCTGGAGACGGGGTCGCAGGACTTCTTCGCTCCCGCGCGGCGGCTTTACGCGCGGCACGGCTTCGTCCTCTGCCCGCCTTTCGCCGACTACCTGCCAGACCCCAACAGCGTCTTTATGGCCCGCAGCCTGTCGGGCCCGCTGACGAACTGAGAAGCGCCGGACGCCGGAGTCCCCCAACGTACTCCTCGGCCGCGTAGTGCAAGCCCGGATACAACCGTCGTCGTCATCCTCCGGCTCAACTGTTCCTGAGCAGCGCCGCGAGCTCGGCCGGCCTGGTCGCCGGCCACCAGTGTCCGCTGTCCACCCTCAACACGCTCAGGTCATCCACCCACGCCTCAAGCCCCTCCACCAGGTGCGGGGACAGGAAGGGGTCCCGCAACGGGACCACCACCTGCACCGGCATCGCCACCCGCGCGGGTGCAGTCCAGTTCCGGGCGGACCGGAAGTTGCTGCGGTAAAGCGCCAGCCCGCGGACCGGGTCGTTGCCGACGCTGCGCTTGGCGCCCCGTTCGTAGCGCCGGGTCAGGAACAGCCGCCAGGCAGCCTCCGGCAGCACCGGGACCAGGAACGCAGCGATGTACCAACTGCGCAGCAACTGCCCGGCCACTTGCCGCCACGACCGGGGGTGCCGGAGCCGTGAGCGCACCCAGCGAGAGAAGTGGCGGAGGTCCGGGCCGGAGATGCTCGTGTAGCGGCGGATCACGCCCGCGGCACGCGGATCCTGCACCGCTGCCCAGCCCTGGATCGACCCCCAATCGTGGCCCACCAGATGCACCCCGGTGGCTCCGGCGGCGTCGAGGACGGCAAAGAGGTCGTCCACCAGCGTGGCCAGGGTGAAGTCGCCCGGGCTCCCGACGACGACGGAGGCGCCCGCATTGCGTGTGTCGTACGCGAGCACGTGGTGCGTTGCGGCGAGCTCCCGGATGACGGGCAGGAAGACCCGGTGGTCGTCGGGATAACCGTGCACCAGCAGCAGCGTCGGCACGTCAGGGCCCGGCTGCCGGCCGTATTCGACGACGGCCAGCTCGGAACCTCGCGCGCCCACGGTCCGCCGTCGTTCGCTCAGCGTGTCCAGGGCTACCGCTCCTTCGTGATCAGCAGTTCATGGGCGCCCGCCGCGGCAGCGCCCATCGATTCCACCACGGTCCGGGTCCGCAGCCGGGTGGCCGCGTCCGCGGCGGCACCGGCGCAGGGACCCTGCGGGGCGTCGGTGGCGACCGAGCACCACCGGTAGGGCCCGCGCACAATGACGGAAGGCGCCCAGGCAAGGTCCGATGCTGTCCACTTGCCCGCGGCGTCCTGGCTGAACTGCGCCCGCACCAGCAATCCCTCGTTGTTCACCACGTACCAGGGCGAGAGTTCGGTGACGCCGTTGCCCAGCCCGTACACGATCCAGGTCCCCTTGTAGCGCTCAATCGGGAGCACCGAGTGGGTGTGGTGGCCGTAGATCATGGTGAACTGGCCGCTGTCCACCAGCGCGTGGGCCACGGTGCGCTGCTGCTCGTTCGGCACGTTGGAGTACTCGTCCCCGGCATGCATGACACCCAGCACGATGTCCGCCCCGAGCGCCCTCGCCTTGCGGGCCTTGGCGATCATCGCGGCAGGATCGAGCATGTCCACCTGCCAGGCGTGCTCCGGGGTCTGCCCGTTCAAACCGTAGGCGCCCTCGATCACGGCGACCGTGGCGGCGGCGGTATTCAGGATCATCACGCCGCGGGAGTCGGCTTCGCTGCGGTAGGAGCCGGTGTGCTGCAGCCCGGCCGCGCCGAGCGCATCCAGGGTGCGGACCAGGCCCGCGGTGCCCTGGTCAATGGTGTGATTGCTGGCGGTGGTGCACGCCTGGTAGCCGACCTGCTGGGCGGCCGTGATGATCTGTGGCGGAACGTTGAACGACGGGTAGGCGGAGAACGGCCCGGTGGGTCCGGACACGGGCGTTTCCTGGTGGCAGACCGCGAGGTCGCTCTTTTCGATGTATTTGCGCTGGCCCGCCAGCAGCGGTTCGAAGTCCAGGCCCTTGGCGCCGGTGGCGAGGGCGTCGGCACGGGCCTGCTCCCAGAGCTGGGCGTGGACCAGCATGTCCCCGGTGACCAGGACAGTGGTGCAGCGGATGGCGGCGCACGCCGGCCCCTTCCCCGGCGTCGGCGTCGGGGTAGGTGTGTTCGACGGCGGGGCGTCCGGCGTAGATCCCGGGGTTCCCGGGGACGCCGTCCCGGCAGTACTGGCGGCGGCCGCCGAGGCAGGTCCCGCGCTGGCGTCCGGGCGGGCGACGAGGCCGCAGGACGTCAGGGAGACCGCCAGGAGAGCCGCGGCGGACCCGGCCAGCAGCCGTCCGCGCAGCGTGGTGGTGATGGTTCGCATTTTGTCATCGTACGGTGGCCCGCGTCACAACACGCCTAGCGGTCCATTGAGAACCGGCGCCGTGCATGAAAGAGTTATTTCATGACCAATCCCCTCCTGAGCCCCAGCACCCTGCCCTACGGACTGCCGCCTTTCGCGGACATCGAGGTCCAGCACTACTCCGAGGCCGTCGAGGCCGGCCTCACAGAACACTTGGCCGAGATCCAGGCCATCGTGGCGAACCCGGAGCCGGCGACCTTCGAGAACACGGCACTGGCGATGGAGCGCTCCGGACAGCTGCTGCAGCGTGCCGCGGCGTCCTTCTTCACGCTGGTATCCGCGGACGCCTCCGAGGCCATCCGGGAGCTCGAGACCCGCCTCTCCCCCAGCTTCTCGGCCCACCAGGACGCCGTGTACCTGAACCGGGGGCTGTTCGAGCGCTTCGCCGCCATCAACACCGACCGGCTGGACGCGGAATCAAACCGGCTCGTGGAGGAATACCTCAAAGAGTTCCGCCAGACCGGCATCCAGCTCGACGCGGCCGGCCAGGAACGGCTCAAGGCCATCAACGCCGAGCTGTCCACCCTCGGAACCGAGTTCGGCCAACGAGTCAAGGAGGGGATGAAGTCCGCCTCGCTGCTGCTGGACGACGCCGCCGAGCTCGCCGGTCTCCCGGCGGACGACGTCGCCAGCGCCGCCGAAGCCGCGCGCACCGCGGGGCACGAGGGCAAATTCCTGCTCACCCTGATCCAGCCCAGCAACCAGCCTGCGCTGGCCGCCCTGGAGAACCGGGAGGTGCGGCGCCGGCTTTTCGAGGCGTCGGTCGGCCGTGGCAGCGGCGGTGGCGGCCTCGATGTGCTGGACCTGGTCAAGGACATGGTCCGGCTGCGCGCAGAGAAGGCCAGCCTCCTCGGCTTCGCCAACTTTGCCGAGCTCAGCGTGGACCAGCAGACCGCCCCTGACTTCGAGGCCGTGCAGGCCATGATGAACCGCCTCGCCCCGGCCGCCGTCCGGAACGCCGACGCCGAGGCGGAGGCGCTGGCGGAGGTCGCCGGCCACCCGCTCGAGGCCTGGGACTGGGCTTACTACTCGGCGCAGGTGAAGCGTGAACGGTACTCCGTGGACGAGCAGGCCCTGCGGCCATACTTCGAGCTGGACCGGGTGCTCCAGGACGGGGTTTTCTTCGCCGCCACCGCCCTGTACGGAATCACCTTCCACGAACGCACCGACCTTGAGGGCTACCACCCCGATGTCCGCGTCTGGGAGGTAAAGAACTCCGACGGCACCGACCTGGGCCTGTTCCTGGGCGACTATTACACCCGGGATTCGAAGCGCGGCGGGGCCTGGATGAACTCCCTCGTGGAGCAGTCCGGACTGTTGAACACGCGGCCGGTGGTGATCAACAACCTCAACATTTCCAAGCCGCCCGCCGGCGAGCCCACGCTGCTGACCCTGGACGAGCTGCGGACCACCTTCCACGAGTTCGGCCACGCCCTGCACGGGCTGTTCTCCTCGGTCACCTACCCGCGCTTCGCCGGCACCTCCGTGCCGCGCGACTTCGTCGAATACCCCTCGCAGGTCAATGAAATGTGGATCATGTGGCCGGAGGTTCTCGCCAACTACGCCAGGCACCACGCCACCGGCGAGCCGCTGCCGCAGGAAGCGGTGGACAAGCTCAACGAAGCCGCCCTCTGGGGCGAAGGCTTCGGCACCACCGAGTACCTTGGTGCGGCGCTGCTGGACCTCGCCTGGCACGTGCTCGACGGCACGGAGATCCCCGAGGACGCCCTGGAATTCGAGGCCAAGGCCCTGGCCGCCGCCGGGGTGGCGCACAGCCTGATCCCGCCGCGCTACCGCACCGGCTACTTCCAGCACATCTTTGCCGGCGGCTGGTACGCCGCGGGGTACTACTCCTACATCTGGAGCGAGGTGCTCGACGCCGAAACGGTCGAATGGTTCAAGGACAACGGCGGCCTGACCCGGGCGAACGGCGACTTCTTCCGGGCCGAGCTGCTCTCCCGAGGCAACAGCCGCGACCCGCTGGAATCCTTCCGCGCCTTCCGGGGCCGGGATGCCCGGCTCGAACCGCTGCTCAAGCGCCGCGGCCTCGACTAGGTCCATTTAGAACAAACGACGGCGGCCGGCCACCCGAAAGGGTGACCGGCCGCCGTCGTACTCATCAGGAGCGCAAGGCGACGGGCGGTGTGATCCGGCAGCGTGCGTAAAAGGGGCCCCGCGCCCCGGGCAGCCGCTTAGCTGCCAACAAGGCGCGGGGAATAGCACGCAGAGGATCAGCGCCGTCCGGCGCCCTCAACAGCGCGAATTACCAGCCGCGCTCGGCGAGGCGGTGCGGCTGCGGGATTTCGTCGACGTTGATGCCCACCATCGCTTCGCCCAGGCCGCGGGAGGCCTTGGCGATGACGTCCGGGTCGTCGAAGAAGGTGGTGGCCTTCACGACGGCGGCGGCGCGCTGGGCCGGGTTGCCGGACTTGAAGATGCCGGAGCCGACGAAGACGCCGTCGGCGCCGAGCTGCATCATCATGGCGGCGTCGGCCGGGGTTGCTATACCGCCGGCGGTGAACAGCACCACCGGAAGCTTGCCGGTGGAGGCAACTTCCTTGACGAGTTCGTACGGGGCCTGCAGTTCCTTGGCGGCGACGTAGAGCTCGTCCTCGGGCAGGGCGGCGAGCTTCAGGATCTCGGCGCGGATCTGGCGCATGTGGGTGGTGGCGTTGGAGACGTCGCCGGTGCCGGCCTCGCCCTTGGAGCGGATCATGGCCGCGCCTTCGTTGATGCGGCGCAGCGCTTCGCCGAGGTTCGTGGCACCGCAGACGAAGGGAACGGTGAACTTCCACTTGTCGATGTGGTTGGTGTAGTCGGCCGGGGTCAGGACCTCGGACTCGTCGATGTAGTCCACGCCGAGGGACTGCAGGACCTGGGCCTCGACGAAGTGGCCGATCCGGGCCTTCGCCATGACCGGCACGGAGACGGCGTCGATGATCTTGTCGATCATGTCCGGATCGCTCATCCGGGACACGCCGCCCTGGGCGCGGATGTCGGCGGGAACGCGTTCCAGCGCCATCACGGCCACGGCACCGGCGTCCTCGGCGATGCGGGCCTGCTCGACGTTGACGACGTCCATGATGACGCCGCCCTTGAGCATCTCCGCCATGCCGCGCTTGACGCGGCTGCTGCCCGTTACGTTCTTGGCGGACGCGCCGGCTTCGCTGCTTACATCAGGTGTAGACACAAAAACCCCTATGGGTAGATAGATGACCTCGCCGGGGCGCGGACGGCACGCAGATGACAATCTCGCATACACCGGCTCGCACACACCGGATTACCGGGAACCATTGGCCGGTAAGCCTAATACTAGTCCCCTGCCGCGGCCGGGTTGAATTCCGATTACGGGCTCAGGCGGCCTGTTCCGTGGCGCTTCCCGTATTTTCCTCCAGCGACTGGCGGTGCACGGAGGCGATGCGTTGCACGACCGTCACGAAGCTGGCCAGGGCGAGCAGGCACAGGGTGGCAAACAGGACCACGGTGGGGAGCCCGATCCCGGTGAAGCCGGTGACCACCAGGACCGACACCAGCCGCTCGGCACGCTCCGCGATGCCCAGGTTCGCGTGGTAGCCGAGCGCCTCGGCCTTGGCCCGCGCGTAGGACACCACCATGCCCAGCACGAGGCAGACGACGGCGGCGATGGCGATGGGAATATCGGCGCCGCCGGTGAAGAACCAGATGGCGACGCCGGCGAAGAGGGCGCCGTCGGCGACGCGGTCCAGGGTGGAGTCCAGGAAGTTGCCCCAGCGTCCGCCGCGTTCCTGCATCCGGGCCATGATGCCGTCGATGACGTCGGAGAAGATGAACGCGGTGATGAACAGCGTTCCCCACCAGAGCTGGCCCAGCGGGTAGAACACGAGCGCCCCGACGACGACGCCGGCGGTGCCGACGATCGTGACGGCGTCGGGCGAGACGCCCATCCGCAGCAGCCACCGGGCCAGCGGCGAGAAGAGCGCGGTGAAGAAGCCGCGGGCGTGCTTATTCAGCATCCGACGTCCCGGCAGGCATCTGCCCCGCGTTGCCGGCCCGTTCGGCGCCCTGGTCATTGTCCTGGTCAGTGTCCTGGTCGTTGACCTGGGGCCAGGCCTCGGCAACCTGCTGGCGGACCTCGCCCAGGGTCTGGGTGATCGCCTTCGTCTGCGCGATGATGGGGAAGAAGTTGCCGTCCCCGCCCCAGCGCGGCACCACATGCTGGTGCAGGTGGCCTGCGATGCCGGCCCCGCCGGTCACGCCCTGGTTCATCCCCAAGTTGAAGCCGGTGGGGTTCGCGACCTTGCGCAGCACCCGCATGGCCGTCTGGGTCAGCTCGGCGAACTCCGCGGTCTCCTCGACGGTCAGGTCCGTGTAATCGGGGATATGCCGGTAGGGGCAGATGAGGAGGTGGCCCGGGTTATAGGGGAAGAGATTGAGCACGACGTAGCAGGACCGGCCGCGGAATACGATCAGGGAGTCGTCGTCCTCGCGCTCGGGAGCGACGCAGAAGGGGCAGTCATCCGGGTTCTTGAACTGGTGCTGGCCGCCCTTGATGTACGCCATGCGGTGCGGAGTCCACAGGCGCTGGAAGGCGTCCGGCACCCCGGCCAGGCCAAAGTCGTCGGTTACGCCGTCGTCACCCGGGTAGCCCGGGACAGCGCCTGTGGTCTCCTGCACGTGCTGCTCCCCTAGCTGGTCCGGTTGCGGACGGCGTCGACGATCCGCCGGACGGCCTCGGCAACGGGCACGCCGTTGTCCTGGCTGCCGTCGCGGAAGCGGAAGGACACGGCGCCGGCCTCGGCGTCGTCCCCGCCGGCGATCAGCACGAACGGGATCTTGTCCTTGCTGGCGGTGCGGATCTTCTTCGGGAAACGGTCCGAGGAGATATCCACCTCGGCGCGGATCCCGGCAGCCTTGAGTTGGTCGACGACGTCGAACATGTAGTCGTTGAACGCCTCTGCCACGGGGATGCCAACCACCTGCACCGGGGCCAGCCAGGCCGGGAAGGCGCCGGCGTAGTGCTCGGTCAGGACACCCATGAAGCGTTCGATCGAACCGAAGAGGGCGCGGTGGATCATGACCGGGCGCTGGCGGGTGCCGTCCGCGGCCTGGAATTCAAGTTCGAAGCGCTCCGGGAGGTTGAAGTCCAGCTGGATGGTGGACATCTGCCAGGTCCGGCCGATGGCGTCGCGGGCCTGCACCGAGATCTTGGGGCCGTAGAAGGCGGCTCCGCCCGGATCAGGGACCAGTTCCAGTCCGGATTCCTGCGCGACCTCGGCGAGGGTCTGGGTGGCTTCCTCCCAGACCTCGTCCGAACCCACGGACTTTTCCGGGTCCTTGGTGGAGAGTTCCAGGTAGAAGTCCTCCAGGCCGTAGTCCTTGAGCAGCCCGAGGACGAAGTTGAGCGTCTTGGTGAGCTCATCCTTCATCTGCTCGCGGGTGCAGTAGATGTGGGCGTCGTCCTGGGTCATGCCCCGGACGCGGGTGAGGCCGTGCACGACGCCGGACTTCTCGTAGCGGTAAACCGAGCCGAATTCGAAGAGCCGGAGCGGCAGTTCGCGGTAGGAGCGACCCCGGGAGCGGAAGATGAGGTTGTGCATCGGGCAGTTCATCGGCTTCAGGTAGTAGTCCTGGCCGGGCTTGCGCACGGTGCCGTCCTCGTTCAGTTCCGCGTCGATGTGCATCGGGGGGAACATGCCGTCGCGGTACCAGTCCAGGTGTCCGGAGACCTCGTAGAGGTGGCCCTTGGTGATGTGCGGGGTGTAGACGAATTCGTAGCCCGCGTCGACGTGGCGCTGGCGGGAGTAGTCCTCCATGGCCTTGCGGATGATGCCGCCCTTGGGGTGGAACACCGGCAGGCCGGAGCCCAGCTCGTCCGGGAAGGAGAACAGGTCCAGCTCGGCGCCGAGCTTGCGGTGATCGCGGCGCTCGGCCTCGGCGATCCGCTCCTGGTAGGCCTTGAGGGCTTCCTTGGTGGGCCAGGCGGTGCCGTAGATGCGCTGCAGCTGCTTGTTCTTCTCGCTGCCGCGCCAGTAGGCGGCGGAGGAGCGGGTCAGGGCGAAGGCATTGGAGATGAGCTTGGTGTTGGGCAGGTGCGGGCCGCGGCACAGGTCGCACCAGACGGTGGTGCCCTCCTTGCGCTCCACGTTGTCGTAGATGCTCAGCTCGCCGCCGCCCACCTCCACGGAAGAGCCGTCGGCGTCCGAGCCGGCGCCCTTGAGGCCGATCAGTTCCAGCTTGTACGGCTCGTCCTTCATGGCTTCGCGCGCCTCGTCCTCGGAGACGACGCGGCGGACGAACTTCTGGTTCTGGTTGATGATCTTTTGCATCATCTTTTCCAGCTGGCGCAGGTCTTCCGGGGTGAACGGCTCCTCGACGTCGAAGTCGAAGTAGAAGCCGTCGGTGATGTACGGGCCGATGCCGAGCTTGGCGTCGGGGCGCAGCTGCTGCACGGCCTGGGCCATGACGTGGGCGGTGGAGTGGCGCAGCACGTTGAGGCCGTCCGGGGAATCGATGGTGACGCCTTCAATCGTGGCGCCCTCGGGCAGCGGCTGGTCCAGGTCTTTCAGCGCGCCGTTGACGCGGGCCACAACGACGTCGCGGCGCTCAAAAAAGAGTTCCGCGCCGGTGGTCCCGGTAGTCACCTTGGTCTCTTCGCCGTCGACGAGAAGGGTGATCTGCTGGGCATCTGACACGGGTGTCTCCTATTCAAAGTTAAGGCTTCGTAGCTTGTGGCGTACGGGGACCACAGCCAGCCTCGTCCATGCTATCGGGTTCCGGATAGGCCAACCAACGCAGCCCGCCGCCGGTCGGCCGGCGTTTTGCCGCCGCTTAGCCGGAGAACCCGGTGATGGCCAGGGTCCGGCGGATCCCGTCCAGCGGGCCCTGGACCGGGAGCTCCGGGCCGGCCGGCGCGTGGGCAGCAGCTCCTCCGGCGGCCACCCCGGCAGAAGCCGTCGTGTCAGCCGTACCGTCTGCGGGCGCGGGGAAGGGCAGCGTTTCGGTCCGGCTGAGGTCCCAGGCCATCGAGGCGCTGATGCTGATGCCCCGCGGGCCGGTCCGCCGGGTGGTTCCGCGGATCAGCAGCAGCCGGGTCCCGAACAGCAGCGGTCCGGACTGTTCCTGGGCCTCATGGAAGAACACCGAGTCCACGCAGCCGGTGCCGTCATCAATGCTGATGAACACCACCCGCCTGCCGCCGCGCATCGGCGGGGTCTGGGTGGCCACCCGAACCCCGGCCACCAGCACCTCGGTGCCGTTGCGCAGCCCCAGCAGCTTGTCCGCCGTCGTGACGCCCAGCCGGTCCAGCAAGGGGCGGTGGCTGTCCATCAGGTGTCTGCTGACATCCAGGGCCAACAGGTCCAGTTCGGCGCGCACGGTTTCCACCAGCGTGGGGGCCGGCAGGCCGCCCAACAGGTTCCTGAGCTCGACGTCGCCCAGCGGCAAGGCCAACTGCCCCTCGATGACCTCGACCCCCTTGCGCTGCGGCCTGCCCTGCAGCTGCTGCAGGTGCTGGACCAGGTCGGCCCGGTTGGCAGTGCTGCCGGAGGAGCGGTGCAGCGAGTCGAAGGCGCCGAGCTGGGCCAGGCGCTGGATGCTCGGCTTGCTGAGCCGGGTGCGGGCCCGCAGGTCCGCGAGGGAATCATAGGGCTGTCCGGCCACGATCCGCTTCAGCTCGGCCCCGGAGAGCCCGAAAATGCCGTTCAGGCTTAGCCGGATGCCGAGCTTGCCCCGGTCCGGGCCGGTGTCCACCCGTTCCACCCGGTATTCGGCCTGGCTGCGGTTGATGTCCAGCGGCAGGATGGGGATCCCCAGCCGCCGGGCTTCGGCCACCAGCAGCCGCTTGGGGTACATCCCCGGATCGTGTTCCCAGAGCCCGGCCAGGAAAGCTTCCGGGTGGTGGGTCTTGAGCCAGGCCGACTGGTAGGTGGGCACGGCGAAGGCGGCGCCGTGGGCCTTGCAGAAGCCGAAGCTGCCGAAGGCTTTCAGCGTCCCCCAGACCTTGTCCACCACCTCGGGCGTGTAGTTCCGGGCCCGGGCTTCGCGGCGGAAGAACTCCTCCACCCTGCCCTCGAGCACCTCGTTGCCGAGGGCCCGCCGGAATTCATCGGCCCGGGCAAGCCCGCAGCCGGTCATGACGTCGAAGGTTTTGAGGATCTGCTCATGGAAGACGGTGACGCCGTGGGTCTCCTGCAGCACCGGCTTGAGGTCCGGATGCGGGTAGACCTCCGGCGCGAAGCCGTGCCGGTGTTCCAGGAAGGGCCGGACCATGTCCGACTTCATCGGACCCGGCCGGAACAGCGAGATGTCGATGATGAGGTCGTTGAATTCCCGGGGCGCCAGCTTGCCGATGAGTTCCCGCTGGCCCGGGGATTCGATCTGGAAGCAGCCCAGGGTGTGGGTGCTGCGGATCAGCTCATAGGTGGGTTCGTCGTCGAGCGGGACGGCGTTGAGGTCGATGCGGCCGTCGGCGGCGATGTAGTCCGGGCCGGAGCCGTCCGGTCCTGCGGGGTGGCGGCCGGCCGCCACCACCTCGGCCTTGGACGGGTGCAGCCGGATCACCTCCCGGACCGCGAACGCCATGGCACTCTGCATCCGGACGCCAAGGACATCGAGCTTGAGCATGCCCATTGGGTCCATGTCGTGCTTGTCGAACTGGCTCATCGGCAGGCCCAGGCCGCTGGGCTGCACGGGGGTGCGGTCCAGCAGGGTCGCATCGCCCAGGATGACCCCGCAGGGGTGCATCGAGATGTGGCGCGGCAGCCGGTCCAGCCGTTCGGTCAGGTCCACCAGCAGGTCCAGCTGCTGGTTTTCGGTGAAGTCCCGCTGCTCCACCCGGCCGGCGAATTCCTTCAGCTCCGGCTTCTCCACCAAGGCTTCGCGGAAGTTCCGGGCCGAAAACCGCCACAGCTGCTTGGCGATCTCGTCGATGTCGCCGCCGTCCATGCCCAGGGCCAGGCCGGCGTCGCGGACGGCCCCGCGGGCGCGGTAGCCGTTCTGCATGCTCATCAGCGTGACGCGTTCGGAGCCGAAGCGCTCAAAGATCCTCCGGTAAACGTTGTGCCGTTCGGCGCTTTCGACGTCGATGTCGATGTCCGGCAGGGTGGCGCGGTCCCTGGACAGGAATCGTTCAAAGATGAGGTCGTGCTGCAGCGGGTTGACCTGGCTGACATCGATCAGGAAGTTGACCAGGCTGGAGGCGCCCGAGCCGCGGGCGGCCGCCCGGACCCCCATGTCCAGGATCATCCGGGACACCTCGGCCACGGTCAGGAAATAGGAGGCGAAGCCCAGGCTGTCGATGATCCGCAGCTCGTGCTCCAGCCGGGTACGCAGCTCTTCGGCGGCTTTGCCGGTGATCCCGGGGAAGCGCCGGCTGATGCCAGCCTCGCAGCGCTGCGTGAGTTCCACGAGCGGGTCCCCCGCAATTCCGATCACCGAGGCTTCCGGGACCACGGGCTGCTTCCATCCCATGTCCGCGACCGGGTCCATCCGGCAGCGGTCCGCGAGCGCCTCGGTGTGTGCCAGCAGGCTCTTGAGGTCTGCTGCGCCGTAGCCGGCGGCGTGCATGATCTCCTGGCAAAGCCGCAGCATCTGCGCGGAGGATTTCAGCCACGCCTGCCCGTTGGGTTGCAGCTGCGGCGCGGCGGAAAGCTCGGGCAGGGATTTCAGTGTCCGGGCGGAGTCCAGCACGTCCGCTGTCGCGGCACCGTCCTCGGCACAGTAGCGCACGGCGTTGCTCAGCACCGCGGGGACTGCATGTTCCGCGGCGAGCTTGAGCATCCGCACCGCATGGGCCGTGCTCAGCGGCTCGCCGGGCGGGCTGAGCTGCGAGACGACTTCGGCGGCGAGAGTTCCCGCCGGCATGGCGTCCAGCCAGCGCTTGAAGAGCGTGCGGGGCCGGAGGTAGCGCCGGCCGCCCATGGCGCGGCCGACGTCGGAGTCCGGGCCGATCAGTACGGTCAGCACCGGTTCGAGGGTCTGCGGGTCGAGGGCCCGGGAGGCCAGTTCCGCCCTGGTCACGGCGACGGGCACCGTTCCCCCGGCCTTGCCCGTGGTGCGGGCGTGCGCGTCGGAGACCAGCCGGCACAGCGCCCGGTAGCCGGCGCCGTGGTTCTGCCCGTGCGCCAGCACGACGACGCGACCGCCGAGCTGGGTGCGGAGGTCGCCGTCGTCGTCGAAGACGGCCAGGTCCACCCCCACGACTGGGTCCAGCCCTGCCGCCATGCAGGCCTTCAGGTGCTTGACCGTTCCGTAAAGCCCGTCCCGGTCCGTGCAGGCGAGCGCCGTGGCCCCGTCCGCGGCGGCGGCAGCGGCCAGTTCCTCCGGCCAGGACACCCCGTAGTGGGCGCTGAAGGCGGTGGCAACGTGCAGATGGGTGAAGCTCATGCCGATTCGGGCTTCCTGAGTGTGCGGAGGGCATCGTGGATCCGCAGCAGCCGCCAGCGGCCGCTGCCCAGATGACGGCTCAGGTCCAGGGTGAGGGTGCCCTCCGGGCTGCCGGCGTCCCGGACCTGGATCCGCCAGATCTCGTGGTCCACCAGTCCCGGTCCGCTGCCCAGCGGAGCCCGCTGCTCCTCGGCCCACCACTGCCGCCGCTCAAACCAGCGGACCGGTTCGGCGCAGACGTCGTAGTGCCGGCCGCCCCAGTCAAGGGACAGCGGCTGGCCGGCCGGGGTGCAGGCGACGTCCACCGACTCGCTGAACATCCCCATGGTGCCTCCCGGAATACGCTGACCTCTGGCAAGAATCTTGAGAGGGTATTCGAATATATCTTCGAACAATTCAAGTCTACGCCGGGCCCGGGACAAAACCTAGATGGGGGTGGACGGACGCAGGCGCAGGTAGCAGGATTGAGCTATGAGCTCCCATAGCGCACTCCTGAAGCACGTAAGCATCGCCGCCAAGGATTCAACCTTGGTGGCGAAGTTCGATATAGACGGGAATATCCCGAGTTCCGGGGCCTATGTGGTGGGGCTCGTGGCGGCCACCCCGGACCATTCGCACCAGCGCCGGATGGAAATCGAGTTCATGAACGGCGAGGCAGTTTCCTTCTTCTGCTTCAGCCATGACGGCACGGAAGAGAACTTCGACCTCAAGGGTGTGGAGCACTCCGGCAACACCATCACCGGCAATTTTCCGCTGAGCACGGTGATGGGGCTGACCAAGGGCCATCTGATGACGGCCTACAGCGACTGTGAGGGCCGGGAGTACCAGGCCAACGTGCCAGTCGAGGAGTCGCTCTAGCTGACCTGGCCAGCCCTAGCTGGAGGCTTTGTAGACGTCCAGCTCGAGCCGGATGAAGGCATCGATCATGGCCCGGTAGGTCTGTTCGACGATCTCGGCGTCGATGTCCTTCTGCTCCGCCGTCGCCTTGACGTGTTCGAGGACCCGCTCCACGCGGCCGGGAGCCCGCACCTCGGCACTGTCCGCCTTCAGGGTGCCGGCAATCCGGATCAGCCGTTCGCGCCGGCCGATCAGCGCGACGATCTGCTCGTCCACCTCGTCGACGGCCACCCGCACGGCGGCGAGTTGTTCCTTATCGGCCTGGGCGTCTTTGGCGTCACGGTGATGTGTGGACATGTGCATGACAGTATCGAAAGATGCAACCACGAGTCGACTTCATCTCATTGGGTGTCCGCAGCGTTGACGCCTCGCGCCGCTTCTACGTGGAGGGCCTCGGGTGGCCGGTCCACCGGGAGGTTTCCGGCGAGGTGCTCTTCCTGCAGGTCAACCACGGGCTTATCCTCTCGCTCTGGGACGCCGGGCAGATGCAGGCCGAGGCGGCCACCGATCCCCCGGCCGGCGTCCCCTGCATCACCCTGAGCCACAACGTGGGCAGCGCCGACGAGGTGGACCAGGCGATGCGCCAGGCGGAGGCCGCCGGCGCCGTCGTCGTGGCCGCGCCGAAGACCCAGCCCTGGGGCGGCTATACGGGCTACTTCGCGGACCCGGACGGTTTCCGCTGGGAGGTCGCATTCAACCCCACCTGGACGGTCGACGCCGGCGGCAAGGTCACGGTCTAGTCGCCACGGCCCAAGGCCCGTCCGCTAAAACAGGCTGCCGACCGGCTGGATCAGTTCCGGAGAGTCGTTCTTCACGTTCCCGACGGCGGTGCCGACGGCGTCGATCCTCCAGCCCTCGGCGACGTCGTGCGCGCCGGCCCGGACCAGCCCCACGAGCGCGGCGGCGTCGTCGGCCTGCGGGTCCAGCCAGGTCTCCATGGTCCGGCGGTCCATCGGCAGCGGGACGCGGTCGTGCAGGGCCGTCAGTTCCGCCAGCATGCCGTCCGCGTAGCCCTCCGGCGGAGAGTCGGTGGTGAGGATCGACGTCGAGAGCAGCCAGCGTTCCGGGTCCCCCTCGGCCTTTGACGGGTCCTTCCACCATTCATAGAGCCCCGCGAAGACCACCGGGCTGCCGTCCTTCGGGTGCACGTAGTACGGCTGCTTGCCGCGGCCCTCGCCCTTCCACTCGTAATAGCCGTCTGCCGGCACGGCGCAGCGCCGGGTGCGGGTGGCCTTGCGGAAAGCCGGCTTCTCCAGCACGCTCTCGCTGCGGGCGTTGATCATCTTCGAGCCGATGCCGGGGTCCTTGGCCCAGGAGGGGACGAGTCCCCAGCGGGCAAGGTGAAGCTGCCGCACGGGCTCGCCGTCCACCAGCCGCTCCAGCAGGATCGGCACGTCCGCGGTCGGGGCGACGTTCCAGGACGGCGGAATCACCAGCTCTTCCTCGAGTTCGGCGTCGAATTCTGCCAGCAGGTCCCCGACGGCCCGGGCCATCACGTAGCGTCCACACATGGCACCAGCATGCCACCGCGGGCCGCCCAGCGGGAATAGAGCAGGGAATAGAGCAGGGAATAGCGGGCCTCGGGTTACGGTTATTGGGAGTGACATACGACTTTTGTCGGCAACCGGCGATGCAACTCATCGTCGTCAACCAGCGCCGTCAACCAGCTTTGAGGAGATCTTCGTGGACTTCACCCCCGATTCCGGCACCATCACCATGTTTTCGACCACCTGGTGCGGCTACTGCAACCGGCTGAAGAAGCAGCTGGACGCGCAGGGCATCGGGTACACCGAGATCAACATCGAGGAAGTCGAAGGCACCGCCGAACTCGTGGAGCAGCTCAACGGAGGCAACCGCACGGTCCCCACCGTGCTCTTCCCGGACGGCACCGCCGCCACCAACCCCTCCGCGGCCGAGGTCAAGAGCCGCCTCGCGGCCTAAAGCCACCTTTTCAGGACACCCCCCAAACCACTTACGGCGCGGACTCCCGGCTCACCCCAGGGGCCCGCGCCGTGCCGCTTCCCGTCGCGGAAGCGGTGATGAAAGGAGCCAGCCCCATGGTCCACGAAGTCAAAGGCGCAGTAGTCCGTTCCAAGAACGCACCCGTCACCCTGGAGACCATCCTGGTCCCTGACCCCGGACCCGGCGAGGCCTTGGTGGATATCCTCACCTGCGGTGTCTGCCACACCGACCTGCACTACAAGCAGGGCGCCATCAACGACGACTTCCCGTTCCTGCTCGGCCACGAGGCCACCGGTGTGGTCAGCGCCGTCGGCCCCGGCGTCACCCAGGTGGCCCCCGGTGACCGTGTGGTGCTGAACTGGCGCGCCGTTTGCGGCGAGTGCCGGGCCTGCCGCCGTGGCGAGCCGCAGTACTGCTTCAACACGCACAACGCGACGCAGAAGATGACGCTGGCGGACGGCACCGAACTCACCGCCGCCCTCGGCATCGGCGCCTTCGCCGAGAAGACCCTCGTCGCCGCCGGCCAGTGCACCAAGGTGGACCCCGACGCCGACCCCGCCGCGATCGGCCTGCTCGGCTGCGGCGTCATGGCGGGCATCGGCGCCGCGATCAACACCGGCAACGTCCAGCGCGGCGATTCCGTCGCCGTGATCGGCTGCGGCGGCGTGGGCGTGGCGGCCGTCGCCGGCGCCGCGCTCGCCGGTGCCACCACCGTGATCGCGGTGGACATCGACGCCAAGAAGCTCGAACGCGCCAAGGAACTCGGCGCCACCCACACCGTGGACTCCTCCTCCGCCGACCCGGTGGAGGCGATCCGCGAACTGACCGGCGGCTTCGGCGCCGACGTCGTGATCGACGCCGTGGGACGGCCGGAGACGTACAAGCAGGCGTTCTATGCCCGGGACCTCGCGGGCACTGTGGTCCTGGTGGGTGTCCCCAGCCCGGAGATGACCCTGGAGCTGCCGCTGCTGGACGTGTTCGGCCGCGGCGGCTCGCTGAAGTCCTCCTGGTACGGCGACTGCCTGCCGTCCCGCGACTTCCCCATGCTGATCGACCTCTACCGGCAGGGCCGGCTGGACCTGGACGCCTTCGTCACGGAGCGGATCACGATCGACCAGATCGAGGAAGCGTTCGAGAAGATGCACTCCGGATCCGTGCTCCGCTCGGTGGTCGAGCTGTGAGCGCCGGTTCCGAAACCGGCCTGAGGATCGACCAGCTGGTCACCTCGGGCACGTTCTCGCTCGACGGCGGCACCTGGGACGTCGACAACAACGTCTGGATCGTCGGCAATGACCAGGAATGCGTGGTGATCGATCCGGCACACGACGCCGCCGCCATCGCGGCCGCCGTCGCCGGCCGGAAAGTCACAGCCATCCTGCTCACCCACGGCCACGACGACCACATCGCCGCGGTGGGCGAGTTCCGCGGCCTGGTCAACGCGCCGGTCTACCTGAACCGGGAGGACTGGATGCTCTGGGACCGGGTCTTCCCGGGAACCGAGCCGGATCAGGGCATCGACGACGGCGATACGTTAGACGTCGCCGGCGCGCGGCTGGTGGCGCTCCACACCCCGGGCCATTCCCCCGGCTCCGTGAGCTTCTACCTGGCCGCCGAGGGCACGGTCTTCACCGGCGACACGCTGTTCCAGGGCGGCCCGGGCGCCACCGGCCGGTCCTTCAGCGACTTCCCCACCATCGTCGAGTCCATCAAGTCCCGGCTGCTCACGCTTCCCGCGGACACGGTGGTGCGCACCGGCCACGGGGACTCGACCAGTGTGGGCGCCGAAGCGCCGCAGCTTGAGGAATGGATCGCGCGGGGGCACTGACGTCCCAGCGTTCAGTCATGGGCTGGCCCCGTCCGAAGTTTCGGACGGGGCCAGCCGTCTCTGGGGCTGGATGCGCTTCGGGCATCGCTGCGGGCGCCCGGCTGCAGCGTATTAGGCTGTGGACCCATGAGCACTTACCCCAGCATGGATCCCGGCATCTTCGCGGCGGACCTTCGGGCGCAATTCGACGCCTTCCTCGACGAGCACCGGGCCGCGCTGCACGACTGCCTTGATGGGCTGAGCGAGCAGGAGGCCCGCGCGTCCCTGGTCCCCTCGCGCACCACACTGCTGGGGCTGGTCAAGCACGCCACGTTCGTGGAAAAAGTCTGGTTCGACGAGGCCGTCACGGGCCGGAGCCGGCAGGAGATCGGCATACCAGCCACCCCGGACGAGTCCTTCGGCCTGGACGACGGCGACACCATCGCCAGCGTCCAGGCAGCGTACCGGCGGGCCTGCGCTGAGTCACGCGAAAGGACCGGGCCGCCGGGGCTGGACGATCTGGTCAGCGGAAACCGGCGCGGGCCGCTGCCGCTGAGGTGGGTGTATCTGCACATGCTCCGGGAACTCGCCCAGCACTGCGGGCACGCCGACATCCTGCACGAGCAGCTCCTCGCGGCGCGCGCCCCTGGTTGAGCCCCAACCTAGTCCAGCAGGCTGGCGAAGTCGCCGTAGTCCAAGGTTGCGTAGCGGCCGTAAGCGCCCAGCACGGCGGCCTCGATGGCGTCCACGTCGAGGTGCGGGACGAGGTCGTTGACCGCCCCCGCCGTCGCCGGGTCCCAGTCCAGGCCCAGGGCCGCGTAGCTGGCCTCGAGCACGGCCTTGATCGGCGCTGAGTTCTCCACGATGATCACCGAGCTGAACAGCCAGCCGCCGGAGACAACGCGTTGGGCGGTGCCGATGAGTTTGAGCCGGTGCTCAGGAGCCTGCGCGTCCTGGCCGTGCACGCTGAACTCGCCGGGGCAGTATTCGCCGGGGATCTCCCCGACGGCGGCCTCCACCCCGGCGTCGCGCAGTGCCTGCGCCAGCAGTTCGCCGAAGAAGGAAAAGCGTCCCTTGGCGCCCGCGATCGCATCGGCGTGCGGCTCGAGGTGGTCGATCACCAGCGTTCCCTCGTGGTACGCGGCAGCCCGTCCGCCTGCCTTCCGGACCAGGGGCTCGAACCCGAGCTCGCGGCAGGCCCGCGCCGCGGCGTCGAAGCCCGGCAGGTGCGTGTCACGCTGACCGAAGGCCACGGTGGGCGCGGGCCGGTAAAGCCGCAACATGGGCCCCAACGCGCCGGTCTTCACCCGCTGAAGCAGCTCCAGGGCGAAGTCCAGGTCTTCCGCGGCGCCGAGGGAGTGCTCCTGCCGGAACGCCGTCAGGCTCCGGGGTCCGGCCGCGGCCTGCTGCATGTTGTTATGCTCCCTTATGGTCATTCTGCAATTCCTGGTGGTAGCCGCCGCGTTCGCCGTCATCGACGCCGTCTGGCTCAAGTCGATGAACAAGTTCTACCGCCGGCACCTGGGCCACCTGATGGCGGACAAGCCCCATCTAGGGTACGCCGTGGTGTTCTACGTGCTCTACATCGCCGGGATCGTCTTCTTCGCCCTCCGCCCGGCCCTCGACGGCGGCAGCTGGCTGACCGCGCTGGGCTACGGCGCCGCCCTCGGCGGGTTCGCCTACGCCACCTACGACCTCACCAACGCCGCGACGCTGAAGAACTGGCCGCTGGCGATCGTCGTGGCGGACATCCTCTGGGGCGCGTTCCTGACCGGTCTGGCCACGACCGTCGGCTGGCTCGTCTTCCACTGACCGGACAGTTTCCCTGCCGGCGCGTCGACTAGCTTTTGCGCAGCGTCAGGATCTGTTCGGCCCGCCCGAAGGGGCCCTGCAGATCGTGCAGCACCGTCGACGTCAGGCCGATGCCGTCCGTGCCGAAGGACACCTCGTTGTCCAGGCCCAGCCACTCCCCCTCCGGGCGCCGGTACATGTGGATCTGCAGGTCCAGGTTGGGAAAGGCGTAGCTGCCCTTGCCCGGCGGAACCCGGGCGGCAATCCCGTTGGCCGTGTCCACGAGGCCGATCAGACGGGCCAGGTCGCTGCTGTCCGCCCGGTCCGTGAGCGGGTGGTCGGTGTGCAGCCAGACGGTCCCGGAGCCGGCGCGGTGGCCCTCGGCGATCCGCATCTTGAGCGAGGCGATGTACCCGCCCGGCCAAACCGTTGCGGCGTCGTAGGGCTCGCAGTCTTCCGGTGCGGGGATCCGGGGGTCTTCGAAGGCGGCAATGGCCGAGGTGTCGGAGGTGATCATCCGCCAGGCCGTCGCCCGGATGGCCACGCGGCCGCCGGCCACGAGTTCGGCCTGCAGCAGTTCAATGGTCCGTCCGGGGCGCAGCGTGGTGGTGGTGACCTCGAATTCGCCGCCGGGGATGAGGCCCAGGATCTCGTAGCTGATCCGCGCCATCCGCATGTCGTCCCGCGGTTCGTGCCGGGCCAGGCAATCGGCGATGATGCCGGACGCCGGCGCCATATGCTGTTCGTGCACGTTCCAGGCGCCCTGGGCGTGGATGGTGGAGCGGAAGCGCCCGTCCCCCAGCACCTGGTAGTAGAAATCGCCTTCGGCCAGCGCGGGTAGTTCAGCAGTCAACGTCGAGCCTTTCGCAGCATCCATCAGGGAATCCCAACCACCCTATCGCCTCGGCTCCCCGCCGCTTCGGCGCGCCATTGCGGCGGCGGTTCACGGAGCTGCCCGGGCAAGTGCCCGGCCAGTCCTGTTCCCGTTCGATCCGCCGGACTGGGTAGACTCGGGAGCAGGTTTACCCCGACTATTGCGCGAAGAGGTGCTTCCCCTGATCCGAGTTATCAGCTACAACCTCCGCAAACACAAGGCCAGCGGCGAACTGGAGGCTTTGGCCGGCGGCTATGAGATCGATGCGCTCTGCCTCCAGGAGTGCGACACCGAAGACCTGCCCGAAACCATCGGCGCCCTTCACCTCGCCGATGCCACGAGAGGCAACCGGCTGGGCCTGGCCATCTACTACCGCAAGGACCGTTTCACCGCGTACGAGACCAAGACGTTCGCCCTGAAGAAGTCCATGCATGACCGGGTGCTGGCACCCGCGCACGAGCGGCTCATCGGCACCCGGGTGGTCGACAACGAGACGGACCACGACCTCGTCATCGCGTCCTTCCACGCGGCGCCCCTGACGGCGTCGAACTCGCTGCGCCGGAACCAGATCCACGCCGCGCACGCGGAACTGCTGAGCATGGGCGGCGGGCTGATGACGCTCATGGTGGGCGACTTCAACTACCCGTTCTTCACCAAGTACCTCACGGAACAGATGAAGGACGCCGGCTACGAGCTCTCCCTCAGCGACCGGCGGACGTACACCCGGTACAAGGTCTTCAAGGGCCACTTCGACTTCGCCACGTCCCAGGGCCTCATGATCGAGAACGTCGAAACGCTGCCGCGCGGCGCCTCCGACCACCTCCCCATCCTGATCTCGGCGGAGTACGGGCAGAACGCGCCCGGGATGCCCGGCGGCACCGTGCCGGCCTGATCGGTGCCCGGCGGAATGCCCGGTTCCTGCCCGGATTTCCGCCGCGGTACCGGACCGCCAACACCCGGTGAACAGTTCGTGAACCAGCCCTGAAACGGGCCGGGACCGTAATCTTTCCGTGATCTACTACTGGGCGTGAACTTAACACGACGTAACTTCATGACCGCCGCCGGCACGGCCCTTGCCGCCAGCAGCGCCACGGCTTTGGCCACCGGCAACGCTTCCCGGGCCGCGGCCGCGGCGACGCTGCCTGCACCCGGCGCATCCGGCATTGACCACATCATCGTGGTGATGATGGAGAACCGCTCCTTCGACCACTTCCTTGGCTGGATGCCGGGGGCCGATGGGAAACAGTCCGGGCTGAGCTTCACCGACCGCTACGGCATCCCGCACTCCACCCATCACCTGACGGACTTCCAGGGCTGCGGCCACCCGGACCCGGACCATTCCTATGAGGGCGGCCGGATCCAGTTCAACAACGGGAAGAACAACGGCTGGCTCCTGGCCGGGGAGAACGACGAGTTCGCCGTCGGATACTACGACGCCGCCGACCTGGACTTCTGGCGGCAGGCTGGCCCCGACTGGACGGTGTGCGACCAGTACTTCGCGGCGACCATGGCAGAGACCTACCCCAACCGGTTCTACCAGCACGCCGCGGCCACCGACCGGATCCATAACTCCACGGTGACCAGCACCCTGCCGACCATCTGGGACCGGCTGGCCGGCGCCGGGGTGTCCGGCAAGTACTACTACGGCGACATCCCCTTCACCGCGCTCTGGGGAGCCAAGTACCAGGGCATCTCGCACCATTACTCCGAGTTCCTGACGGACTGCTCCGCCGGGACCCTGCCCGCGGTGTCCTTCGTTGACCCGCGGTTCACCGACGAGGGCTCGGGCACCTCCGGCGATGACCACCCGCACGCGGACATCCGCTCCGGCGAAACGTTCCTCGCCGAGGTTTACAACGCGGTCACCTCCGGTCCCGGCTGGGCCAACACCCTGCTGGTGGTCAACTACGACGAGTGGGGCGGCTTCTACGACCACGTCCCGCCGACGACGGCCCCGGATACCAGCGCCGCCACGGCCCTGCGCGGCTTCCGCGTCCCCTCCCTGGTGGTCTCGCCCCGCGCACGACGCCGCTACGTCGCCCACGACGTCTACGACCACACCTCGGTCCTCAAGGCCATCGAATGGCGCTGGAACCTCCCGCCCTTGACGCCGCGGGACAAGGCCGCCCGCAACATCGCCGAAGTCCTGGACTTCGCCACACCGGCAAACCTGGCCGCGCCCAAATACCTTGTCCCGCCCTTCGTGGCCGGACCGGCCTGCACCCCCGTCGGCCCGCCGCCGGCCGAGGAATGGTCCGGCCTGAAAGAGAAAGCACTCGCCGACGGATGGAAGCTCCCGTGAACCCCACCACCCCTACCGCACCTGCACCAGCCTCCGCACCCCGGCCGCGCAGCCGCCGCACGCTCAAGCGCTTCGCCGCCGCCGCGCTGCTCGTACTGGCCGCCGCGGCGCTCAGCTACGGCCCCCAGGCCGGCACAGCGGCCACGCCGGCCAACGCCGCCCCGGTCGGCACCACCGCAGGCCAGGGCTACCTGCCCGGGGCCCGGCACGTCTTCGTCATCAACCTCGAAAACAAGGGCTATGACGAGACCTGGGGCCCGGCGTCGGCCGCACCGTATCTCTCCCAGACGCTGCGCAGCCAGGGAGTCCTGCTGAACCAGTACTTCGGAACCGCGCACAACTCGCAGCCCAACTACGTGGCGCAGATTTCGGGGCAGGGGCCGAACCCCCAGATGCAGGCCGACTGCCAGAGCTACACCCCGTTTACCGGCAGCGGAACGGCCAGCCCGGGCCAGGCCGTCGGGGACGGCTGCGTCTTCCCGGCCAGCGTCCCCACCGTCGCCGGCCAGCTGACGGCTGCCGGGAAGACCTGGAAGGGCTACATGGAGGACATGGGCACCCCGTGCCGGCACCCGGCGCTGGGCGCCGTCGATGACACCCAGAAAGCCAAGGTTGGCGACCAGTACGCGGCGCGCCACAACCCGTTCGTGTACTTCGCCGGGATCACCGGCTCGCCCGACTGCGCCAAGAACGACGTCGACCTGGCCGCCCTGAAGACGGACCTCGCCTCCGCTGCCACCACCCCGAACCTGTCCATGATCACGCCCAACCTCTGCCATGACGGACACGATTCCCCGTGCGTCGACGGGCAGCCCGGCGGCCTCGCCAGCGCCGACGAGTGGCTCAAGCAGTGGGTTCCCGCCATCACCTCCTCCCCCGCATTCAAGCAGGACGGGGTCCTGGTCATCACCTTCGACGAGTCCGACGGGCCGCAGAGCGACGCCAGCGCGTGCTGCGGTGAGGGCCCGGGGCCGAATGCGCCGCTGCCGGGCATCACCGGCGTGGGCGGAGGCCGGGTCGGCGCACTGGTCCTCTCGCCGTTCACCAAGGGCGGCACCTGGTCCACCACGCCCTACAACCACTACAGCCTGCTCGCCAGCATCGAAGACACCTTCGGCCTGCCCTACCTGGGCTACGCCGGGACACCGGGCCTGAACCGCTTCGGCCTGGACGTCTACAACGCCGGCGTCTAGGTCCTGCCTCCGAACAAACGAACGCCCGGCTGGTGAACCCGCACCGGCCGGGGCGTTCGCGTGGCATCCACCCTGCGCTGTACCCGGGGGCCGGTTCTTAAGCGTTTCTTAAGAGCCTCGCGGAAGACTTGAAGAGGACGCGTGACCGCGCGCCGCCGACCCGAGCCGAAGGATTCCATGACTGGGCCCGCCACTGACGACCGCACTGCACCATCCCGCCTCCCCGACGAACGTGCCGTTGCCGGATCACGTTTTTGGGCCCTCCCCCAGGCCAGGCACTGGCTGGTGGTGGGCGCGCTGCTGTGCGCGGCCGTTATCGCGCTGGGCCTGACGGTGCAGCTGGTGCCCGGCGACACCTCTGCCGAGCTGGGCGTGGACCAGTCTCTCAGCCGGCACCACGGCGCGGTGCTGACCGCCGTCGCGATGGGAATCAACATGGTGTTCGGTCCGCTGGTAGGACTCATGCTGATCGGCATCGTCGCCCTGTACCTCTGGCTGGTCCGCCGTGACCTGGTCAAGGCTGTGGCCTTTGGCTTGGTCGCCTGCACCGGCTGGGTGGCCAGCGAAGCCTTCAAGCTCCTCATCGCCCGGCAACGGCCGGATCCGAAGCTGCTCTTCGACCCGCTGGCGCCGGAGACGGGCTCCAACAGCTTCCCCTCGGGCCACGTCTCCTTCGCCGTCGCGCTAGCGTTCGCCCTGTATTTCCTGGCCCGCGGAAGCCGCTGGTCCAAGGTCGCCGCTGTCGCGGGTGCGGCCATGGCGCTTATCGTGGCCTGGTCGAGGCTCTATGTCGGCGTCCACTACCCCACGGACGTCGCGGCCAGCTTCCTGGCCGCGAGTGCCGCGGTGGTCCTGCTCGGCGGACTGTGGAACCGGTTCGCGCCCGGGATCGTGGAGCGCCTGCCGGCCGCCTCATTCCTCCCTTCGCACCGACCCTAAGGACGTGACCGTGCACAGCATCCTGTCTTCGGGACTGGCCCCTGCCCTGGCAGCCGCGGCCGGAACCCCCTCCCTGCTGGACCCGGCCAGCCTGCTCGCGGGGCTCGGACCGGCCGCGCTGGGCGTCATCGCGGCCATGGTGTTCGTCGAGTCCGGTGTCCTGTTCCCGTTCCTGCCCGGCGATTCCCTGCTCTCACGGCCGGGCTGCTGCATCGGCAGCTGCACCTGACCTTGCCGGCGCTGATCGGCGTCGTGACCGCGGCCGCCATCGCCGGTGACCAGGTCGGCTACATGCTGGGACGCACCTTTGGCCGGAGATGGTTCAAGGATGACGCCAGGGTGCTGAAGACCGCCCATCTGACCACCACGGAGGACTTCTTCCGCCGCCACGGGGGCGCCGCCGTCGTGCTGGCCCGCTTCGTGCCGATGGTCAGGACCTTTGCGCCGCTCACCGCAGGCATCGGCCACTATGGGCACAAGTCCTTCACCCTCTGGAACATCGTCGGAGCCCTGGCCTGGGCGACGTCCGTGACTTTGCTGGGCACCTGGCTGGGACACTACGAGATCATCGCCAAGAACATCGACGTCATCGCCGTCGTCATGGTCCTCGTCTCGGTGGCGCCCTGGGTGATCCAGTTCCTCAAGCGCCGGCGCAGCAACCGCCGCGCCGCCGCTGCGGCCGCTCCGGACGGGGCGGCGGGTGCAGACGGAACTGGACCCGACACGGCGGAGGGCGTGCTGACCGGGAAGACGTCCACGGAAGAATAGGCGGCATGACAACCGCTGACCGGCCGTCCCTGCTGCTCGTCGAGGACGACCCCGTCCTGGGCCCGATGATCGCCGAACTGCTGGAACCGGACTACCGGGTCCGGCTGGTCGCCACCGGCCAGGACGGCCTGCATCTGGGGCTGACGGAGCCGTGGGACGTCATGGTCATCGACCGCGGACTGCCCGTGATGGACGGGATCAGCGTGATCGCTGCCTTACGGTCCAAGGGCATCGCCGCGCCGATCCTGATTCTGACGGCGCTGGGCGACCCGGACGAAAAGGTCCGGGGGCTCGACGCCGGCGCCAACGATTACGTCACCAAGCCGTTCGACGCCGGCGAACTGGCGGCACGGCTGCGCGCGCTGACGCGCAGCTTCGCCCGGCCCGCCGGCCCAATGAGCATCGGCGACTGGGAACTCGACCCGGCATCGCGCTCGGTCCGCTCTGTGTATGGAGGCCAGGTGTCCCTCACCGCGAAAGAGGCCGAGGTGCTCGGGGCACTCGCCGCCGAGCCCGGCAGGGTCTTCACCCGTGACGAGCTGCTGGCGAGCTTCTTCCACACCACGGACCAGCCCGGAGTGATCGACACCTACGTCCACCACCTGCGCCGGAAGATCGCCAAGACCGTCATCCGCACCGTCCACGGCGTCGGCTACCAGATCGGAGACGCCCATGGTTAGGAAGCCAATGGCCAAGGTAACCGTGCCGGGGGGAACGCCGGACCAGTCCACCCTTCGCAAGGCCTCGCTCAAGGTGGCCGTGCGGATCAGCGCCGCCTGCGCGGTGATGGTGGTCTGCCTCCTCGCCGTCGCCGCCGTCTATCTCATGAACAAACTGGCCCATCCGGAGTTGCCGCCCGCCGCGGCTGCAGGGACATACGCCTACCTGGATTCCAGGGACCTGCTGGAGGCGATGATCATCGCCGGAGTGGCCGGGATCGCGCTGGCCGGCCTCGTGGGGTGGCTCAGTGCCCGCAGCGCCATCCGCCCGCTGGGCGAGGCGCTGGCCCTGCAGCGCCGCTTCGTCCAGGACGCCAGCCACGAACTGCGCACGCCGCTGGCCATCCTGGACACCCGGATCCAGCTCGCGCAGCGCGACGCCGCGCCGGACTCCCAGCCGGGCCGGAACCTGGCCCGGATCCGCGAGGACGCGGCCACGCTGACCGGAATCGTCAACGAACTGCTGCTGGCCGCTACGGCCGCGGCACCCGATCCCGGCGCGGAGCCCGTCGAACTGGCCGACGTCGCCGCTTCCGTCGCTGAGAGCCTCCAGCAGCTGGCGTCGGCGAACGAGGTGCGCCTGGACTTCGCCGCTCTCGACCGGCCACGGGCCAGGATTGAGCAGAACGCCCTGCGGCGCGCGGTGCTGGCGCTCGCGGACAATGCCCTCGCCCACACGCCGCCCGGCGGACGCGTCACGATTTCAACGGCTGCGGAGCAGGACCACGCCGTCATTACCGTCGCGGACACGGGTACCGGGATCAGCGGCGTCGAGCAGGACCGGATCTTCGAGCGCTTCGTCAGGACCCCCAGCGCCGGCGGGGCCCGAAGCCAGCGCAGCTTCGGTATCGGTTTGTCCCTGGTCCGTGAGATTGCCATGGCCGCCGGCGGCACGGTTGAGGTGGCCCGCACCGGGGACGAAGGAACCGTCATGAAGATCGTCCTTCCCGCCGCCGGGCGCTGAGCCGCGGAGCGCGGGCGACTCATTCGGGGGCGCCGGACCGCGGACGGACTAGTCTCATTCCATGGCGAAACACCCCAGAATGAGGGACGCGGCGGCCTCCGTCATTTGCCTGCCTGAACCGGCGGCACCTGCGCCGGGGAAGCTTGCGCCGTCAGCGACCGCCGGGTTGTGTCCACGGTGACTTTTCTGTCCCTGGCGCTGATCGCCGTCGTGGCCCTGGCCGGCCCCTTGCTCGCACTTCCGGTCCGCTGGCGCCTGCCGGTCGTCCTGGGCGAGCTGCTGGCCGGCGTCGTGATCGGCCGGACGGGGCTCTCGCTGGTCGATCCGGGTGATCCCACCTTCAGCCTGCTGGCTAACATCGGCTTTGCGCTGATGATGTTCGTGGCCGGAACGCATGTGCCGGTCAGGGATCCCCAGATCCGCTCCGCCTTGGGAAAGGGATCGGGCCGGGCCGCCGTTGCTGCCGGCGCGGCCGTGGTCATCGGAACCGGCATGGGCCTGGCCTTTGGCACCGGCCATGCTCCGCTCTATGTGGTGCTCCTGGCTTCATCGTCAGCCGCCCTGGTGCTCCCGATCGTCGACTCCCTGCGCCTGGGCGGACCGAAGGTGGTGGCAATGACAGCCCAGGTAGCGATTGCCGACATCGCCTGCATCGTCGCGTTGCCACTGGCCGTGGACCCGCCGAACGCCGGCCGTGCCGCGCTGGGGGCGCTCGCGGTGGGGGTAGCGGCCATGGCGCTCTTCTTCGCGTTGCGCGCCCTGGAGCGGAGCGGCACCCGGCAGCGCATGCACCGGCTCTCCGAGGAGCGCAAATTTGCCCTGGAGCTGCGCATCCAGCTGACCCTGCTCTTCGCGCTGGCCGGAGTGGCCACGTTCGGTCATGTCTCCGTGATGCTGGCCGGCTTCTCCTTCGGCCTGGTGGTGGCCGCCGTCGGCGAACCGAGGCGCCTGGCCCGCCAGCTTTTCGCCGTCAGCGACGGATTTCTCGGCCCGATCTTCTTTGTCTGGCTGGGCGCGTCCCTGAATCTGCGCGACCTCGCCGGCCACCCGGACATGGTGGTCCTGGGCCTGTCCCTGGGGATCGGGACGGTGCTGCTCCATGCCGGCCTGAGAGCGGTCGGACTCCCCCTTCCGCTCGGTGTTCTCTCGGCGGCCCAGCTGGGGGTGCCGGTGGCAGCTGCCAGCATCGGCACGCAGCTCCACGTACTGCTGCCCGGCGAGGACGCCGCCCTGCTCCTGGGTGCCCTGGTGACCATAGCCGCGAGCAGCCTGGCCGGATCGCAGGCGGCCAGGACTTTCGCCCAACCATTGGAAGCCGGAGACGCCAAGCGCAGAAGCGGCTAGCCGTGGCCCGGAAAGGGCGAAAATGTGCAGCCTTGCTGTCCTGTTACCGGGAAGATTTCCTGGCCGGGCCGGCGTACACGGTCATCTCAACGACGCACGACGAGGTGGTGACGCCCTATCAGAGCCAGTTCCTGGCCGGCTCAGCGCAGCAGGTCACCAACATCACCATCCAGGACAAGTGCCCCGTGGATGTGATTGAGCACGACCAGACGCCGATCGATCCGGTCGTTCAGCGGCTGGTCTCCAACGCGCTCGGGCGCCCGCCCGGTCTGCCGGCCGACCCCGCCTTCCAGCCAAGCTGCATCTAGGCCAGAGTCCGGCCGGTCGGCGGACGTAGAATCGAGCATGAAGCCCGCCAACTCGTCACCAGCCTGGAACTGAGCCGGGGCCGCCGTGCGCCGCCGCTGGATCGGAAGTGTGCCGCCCGGCCTCAAGATTGTCCTCGACTACCGTCGCTCCTGGCTGAAGGCCGACCTGGCTGCGGGCGCGGCCCTGAGCGCCGCGTTGATCCCGGCCGGCATGGCCTACGCCGAGGCATCTGGCCTGCCCGCCGTCACCGGTCTCTACGCCTCGGTGGTTCCCCTGCTCGCGTACGCAGTGTTCGGCCCCTCGCGGGTGCTGATCGTCGGGCCGGACTCCTCCCTCGCGCCGATGATCGCCGCGGCGATCCTCCCACTGGCAGGCGGGGCGTCCGGCCATGCCGTGGCCCTGGCCGGGGTGCTTTCGCTGCTGATAGGGGCGATGCTGATCGTTGGCAGGTTCCTCAAACTCGGCTTCGTCACCGGCCTGCTGTCCAAGCCCATCCGCGTAGGCTACCTGAACGGCATAGCACTCGTCGTGATCGCCAGCCAGCTGCCCAAGCTGTTCGGCATCCCGGCCGACGCCGGTTCACTCGCCGGCAGCCTTGGCGGAACAGGGCGGGCCCTGCTCCAGGGCACCGCTAATCCGCTGGCACTGCTGTTCGGAGCCGGTACCATCGCGGTCATCCTCGGCTGCCGGGCGCTGCCATGGAAGGTCCCCGGTGTGCTGCTGGCCGTGCTGGCTTCCATGGCTGTCACCGCCGCGGCCGGGCTGGGCGGGGCCGTTCCGGTGGTGGGCGCCCTCCCGGCGGAGCCTTCGGTGCCCGCGCTCGGCAGCGTCCGGCCGGAGGAAGTCCTTGCCCTGCTGGGACCCGCGGCTGGCATCGCGCTGATCGCCTTCGCGGACACCTCGGTGCTCTCGACGAGCCTCGCGCGCCGGCGCGGTTCCCGCGTGAATGGGAACCAGGAAATGGGCGCGCTCGGCTTCGCCAATGCGGCCTGCGGACTGTTCGGCGGTTTTCCGGTTTCCGGCAGCGCTTCCCGCACCCCGATCGCGCTTGAGGCCGGGGCGCGCAGTCCGCTCAGCGGCGTCATCGCGGCAGCCCTTGTGGTGCTGTTCATGATCACCGCGCCGGGGGTCACGGCGTTCCTGCCCTCCAGCACCCTGGCCGCCGTCGTAATCCTTGCGGCGGCCTCGATCATTGACGTCAAGACCCTCGTGCGGCTGATCAGGATGAGCCGGACCGAAACCGCGCTGCTCCTCGCGACGTTCCTCGGCGTCGCCTTCGTCGGCGTCCTCGAGGGCATCGTGGTCGCAATTGGCCTGTCCCTGATCGCCTTCGTCCTGCGCGCCTGGGACCCTTACCGCACGGAGCTGGCCAGTGTCGAGGACATGCCCGGCTACCACGACCTCAACCGGCACCCGGAAGGCCACCGGGTGCCGGGACTGGTGATTGCCCGCTTCGACGCCCCGCTGTTTTTCGCCAACGGGGCGGTGTTTGCCGACCACATCCGCACGCTCGTGGCACAGGCCCCCGGAGCCGTACGGTGGGTGGTGGTGGCGTCGGAGGCCATCACGGACCTCGACACCACCGCCCTGGATGACCTCGTGGAACTCGACGACGAACTCGCCCGGAAAGGCATCAGCCTGGTGTTCGCCGAGATGAAGGGGCCGATCAAGGACCGGCTGATCCGCTTCGGCGTCAGCAGCCGGTTCGGCCCGGACCACTTTTTTCCCACGGTGCACAACGCCGTGCGTTCCTACCGCAGGGAATTCGGGCTTCCGTGATCCTGGCCGGCGGGTCCTGGACTAACCGGCTACCCCGGTGATGCTGCCTGCGGGCTCCTCGGTGAGGTCAACGACTTCGGCCCCCGCGTTCTCAGCCGCGCAGCGGTATGACGTCCACGCTGCCGCCGGGACCCGTGACGACGAGCACGCGCTTGGCGCTCACCCCGGCCAGGGCGTCAGCCAGCCGCCCGCCGGGGTCCCCCTCGGACACGCCGGCGACGGGCGCGGCGCCGGCAGGCACGGCGCCCGCGGGCACGGGCACGGGCACGGCTGCGTCGTCCCGGCTCCAGACAGTGACCGCGGCCCCCGTGAGCTCCTCGATGGTGCGGCGCAGCGGCTCCGGGTCGGAGCCCGCCACGAGGATCACGTGCCCGACCATCCGTTTCCGGCCGGGCCCCGCGGCTGCCGGCCGGGACCTGTCCTGCCGCCAGACGGCAAAGTGGTAGCCGGCGGCCAGGCCTGTGGCCACCAGCAGGCCCAGCGGTGCGCGGATCCGGTCCACCAGGCTGCCGCCCGTCACGTCGCCCAGAAAATACTCGAAGACCCGGTAGCCGACCATCAGGAGGGCAACCAGGGCCACCACGGCGCTGAGGCCAAACACCGCGATGAGATAGACGCGCCGCCCGAGCGGGACCGCGCCTTCAAGCCGGTGCTGCCTCGCCGGCCGCCACGCAAGCCACCAGACGCAACCGCCCACGGCGAGGGAACTCATGCCGCCGAGCAGCAGGGTGCGGGCGTTGCCTCCGGCCAACGGCGAGACCGCGATGGAGAGGGCCGCGTTCACGACCACGCCGACGCCGGTGGCGGCCGCCGCCAGGGCCACACCCGACGTCACCAGCACCCCCGCCTGCCTGGTCCTTTCGGCGCGGCTGACCGCAATGGTCCGGTAGTAGCGCCAGACCAGCGAGCCGACGGCGGCCGAGGCGATCGCGACGCCGAGGGGCGCCAGCAGTTCCATCAGGGAATCCTGCCGGTCAAAGGCCAGTCGGAGCAGGACAAAAAGGACGGTCCCGGCCCCGCCCAGGGCGAGCAGGCCCGCCGCCAGCACACCGACGACGACCAGCCCCACATCGGCGAACCCGCCCCGCAGCCGGCGCGCACCACCCCGGCCCCAGTGCCACCACCAGACCAGGCCCCCGCCGGCCGCCCAGACCAGATCCTGCAGGGTGGACTGCCACCACGGGTCAACAATCGACGTGAGCTCCATCGATCCGCGGATGGCGACGTCCAGCAGGCCGCCGAGGGCCGTCACCGCGGCGCCCACTCCGACTCCCAGCCCGAAATAGGTGCCGATGACGGCAGGCACGTTCGCGAGCTTGAGCGGGCACCGGGCCGGATACCGCCACATCCAGCGGTGCCACACCCACACCAGGGCCCAGACCACCCCGACGGACAGCGGCGACCGCCACTCCGGATTTTCGTCGGCGATGAACGAGGCCGCCATCGCCAGCAGGGACGTCACAGAGAGGATCAGCGAAATCGTGTAAACCGCGGCGACGTAGAGGCCCCACGACGTGGCCGCCCGCTCCGCTTCCTCGTCCAGCCGCCGCCAGACGAACCACCAGAGCAGCGCGGCGAACGGGCCACCGATCAGTGTGAACGCCAGCGACAACGCCAGCCCTGCGACCCCTTCTCCGGCCAGCACCTGGCCGGAGCGCAGCAGCCGTTCCAGCAGGCCGCTGAGCCCGTTGGCGGCGATCACCACGAGGGCAAAGAGCAACACGAAGACCACCAGGCGGCGGACCTTCGCCTGCGCCGACCCCGCCGCAGGTCCGACGGACACCCTGGTGGCGCTCACTTTTTCAACACCCCGCCGGCGCAGGTCTGGAGGCTGTAGGGCAGATCGTTGATCATCCACTTGCCGGCCTCCTTCACTAGACCGATGACGGCCTCCTCGGCGTATTCGGAGGGGCCGAACGGGCCGTCCGACGCCGAGTGCACCACCGAGACCTTCACCGTGGCGGTGTCCCCCCGTTCGGTGGTGGAGATTAGGACCACCCGGCTGGCCTGGGCACTGCCGTAGAAGTTGGCGCAGCGGGACCGGGCGGCGTCGGTAAGGTAGGCGTCCGCGACGGCGGTGTCCGCGTCGATGACGGCCCTGCTGTAGCGCTGCACCACCCCGGCCGGGGACGACTCATCCAGCGGCTGCGGCTCCCCGCGAAGGAAGACCACCGCCAGCGCGACCACCACCAGCACGGCGATCGCAGCAACGATGCCCAGCAGCACCCGGTCGGGCCGGTGCCGGTCAGGGACCGGCGCCCCGGCCGCGGCCGGTCCCGGGACCGGATCCTTGCCGTGCGGACCGTCGCCGCGTGCTGTGGCCGGTCGTTCGGGGCCGCTCGGCGGTTCACTCATGCCGTCAGTATGGAGGGGCCGCGATGCCCCGTCATGGTGTCTTTAGGCCCTTTCAGCGCCTCCGCGGCTCGACGACGCTGGCGGCAGGCACTACTCTCAGGCGATGGGGATCATGCGGAAAATCATTGGCCCGAAACTGGCGGGCGCCCTGCTGCTGTTCATCGCCCCGGTGGCCATCCTGCTGGTCGCCGCACCGGCGGCGCTCGCCGTCCCGCCAGCCGACGTCGTCGTGGAGGACCGGGCGGGGGTCCTCGACCGCAACACCCTGCTCCCTGCGGTGCGGCAGATTGAGTTCTACGAGCCCACCAAGGTGGCCGTCTACACGTACAAGGGCAGCACGGCGGACAACCTCAACGAAGAGGTGCTGCGCTTCGCCCGCGCCGAGCACCCGGACTGGATCAGCAAGGACGGGCAGAAGTGGGCAGACGGCCTCTTCATCTTCGCGCTGGATCCGGTGGGCCGGCACGTCGGAACATACATGGGCGAGGACCGGAAGGTGTCCCTCGAGCAGCGCGCTGACATCCAGGACGCCGCCAAGGAACTGCTGCGCGACGCGCAGTGGACAGATGGGACCATTGCCGGCATTCGGCGCGGCGCAGAGCTGATCAACCAGCCGTGGTACCGCTCAACTGCCTTCCTCGTCACGGCCTGGAGCGCTGTGGGGGCCGCGGTGGCCGGTGCGGGCACTTGGTTGCTGGTGCGCTGGCGGACTCGGGTGGGGAGTCGCAAAGAGATAGTTCGCGGCGACGCGAACTATGCCAACGTAAGCATGGACCTGCAGGTGACCGAACTCAATGCCAGCACAATCCCCGAGTCGTCGCGGTACGGGAGCACCGTGCTGGAGAAGCACCGCACCTTCCTGAGCCGCTACAGCACGGCCACCGGGCTCTCCAACCAGGTGCATACCCTGACGCCGCGGCAGCTCGGGCGCCGGTCTAGCCTGTCGCTGGCCCGGCAGTACGCCGATTCTGCCGCCGAACTCGATGCCTTGGATGACGTAATAGCCGACACGAATGCCCTGCTGAACCGCGGGTCGATCTGGGCGACGGCGTGGGACCGACAGCTCGCCCCCTTCCGCACCGATCTGGCGGGCATCGAGGGCATGCTCGCCAAGAGCCACGGGGAGGGCGATTCGGCCACGGCTGCCGCACTCCGGTCCTTCCGCGACCGCAGCCAGCGGGACATCGAACGCTGGACCGCGGAACTCTCCGACGGCAGCATCACGCCAGAAACCGCGCTGGACCGGCTGCGCGATGCCAGGACCGAGCTCTCGGAGCTGCTCAAGAGCCACGCGGACACGGTGATCGCCGGCTTCGCCCGGAACGAGCGCGAGGCCAAGCTCATGCGCAAGCAAATGGAGGAGGCCCAGGCGGGGACCGGCAAGAAGCAACGGCGCAGCTATGAGCCCAGCATCCTGGGCACGGTGTACCCCTCGTATTACTTCTTCTCGGTCCCCACTTTCAACAGTGGTTTCAGCACCGGCGTCAGCAGCGTCAGCTCCGCCAGGGGCGGTTCCACCACAGGATACGGCGGCAGCGGCGGCAGCTTTTCCGGCTCGGGGAGCTCGTCCAGCTTCTAAGAAATGTGTATCGACAACGGGCGGCCAAGCGAGGACGCTTGGCTCCGTAAGCAGTTAAATTCCCTGATCGAAAAGAGGGAGTGCAATGACCACAAACGTTGTTACCCAGCTGCAGGTGAAGTCTCACAACTCGCCCGATGAGAAGCGCCGTCCGGACAAGACCGAGGTCGACATCGTGTCCGTCGGCGACTACACGATCGGCCGGTTCAGCTTTGAGCCGGGATGGCGCTGGTCCGAATGCATCAAACCCGTGGTGCACACTGATTCGTGCCAGAACAGCCACGTTGGGTTCTGCGTGTCCGGCAGGCTGGCCGTCGAGACCACCGACGGCGGCCGCATCGACATCGCCGCCGGTGATTCCTACACCATTCCGCCGGGCCACGACGCCTGGGTTGAAGGTGGAGACCCGTTTGTCGGGGTCGAGTTCCTGAGCGCGGCCACCTTCGCCAAGGCCGCGGAATAGGGCGCAGCGAGGGCTGGGCCTTCTAAGCCCCGGTTCAGGCGTTGATCTCCTGGCGCCTGAACCGCAGTTCCCGCTGTGCTCCGCGTAGCGGGGAACCGGAGAACGGCAAGTCTTCGAGGCGGATGGCGTCCGCCGCCGCAAGCGCGGTTCGGTTGGCGCTCTCCGCGGCCCGCCGCGGCAACCCGAGTGTGTTGGCGAATTCGGCCCAGTGCCTGGCCTTGAGGTTCCGGGTCTTGCCGGCGACGGGGAGGGCCAGGGTCTCGTCCCCGTACAGGAGGGTGCACGGAACATCGTAGACAGGGGCCATCACGAAACCGGCGGGACCGCCCAGGATGGCCAGGTTCTTGGCGTGAAGGTCACCGTTTCCGGTCAGCCATGCGAAGAGGAACTGGAGGTACAGGTTGCGGCTGGCAACCACCGGCGCCTTGCACATCCGGGCCAGCGCAGCCGCAACATCCTCGGAGCCCACCCCGTACTTGGACGCCGGCGGGAGGCCCAGCACCTGGGTGCCGTCTTCGAGCGGCAGCCGGTGCCATGCGCCGTCGGCCGTCTTGACCCGGTCGAACCGTTCGACGAGGAGTCCGGGCAGGCCGTTCCGGTCGGCGATGACGGAGCTTTTTGCGACGGGGATCTTCAGCGCCTTCGCACCTTTCAGGTGGGCGGCCTCGTTTTCCACCAGGTGCGGGTGTTCCGGCGGATCGAGCTTCAGCAGGTAGCGGTGCCCGCGCAGGGCCAGCGGCGTGGTCAGCATGGAGGCGCTGGTCTTGCGTTGTACCCCCGGGATGCCGTGCAGGTCCACGGTGTTGGCGAGGAAGGAGAAATCAAGTTCCTCGGGCCGCGAGGTATCGGCCAGGGCCGCCGGCTCGGCCGGCGGCTCTCCTGCCGGAACCACCTGCACGTCGCCGGGAACGTCCGCCCCGACGGCGAGGAGCAGGGTCAACTCGTCGTCGAAACTGGTTTTGGTGGCGTTCTTCAGCACGGTGAGCCGGTGGCCCTCGGGAAGGAGCCCGGCGAAGAAGGCGGGCAGCGCCCCGGCGGGGGCTTCCACCGCCGCCTCGGACGGGGGCAGGGAGATGGCGACGGCGGGTTGCCCGCCTGCGAGATAGTCAGGCCGGTAGGAGAACCGCACTCCCCCGGTGCCTGTCCGTGCGAGGTGGCCGGCCAGGCGGCCGTTCTTGTAGACGTCCGCCGCCCTGACGAACCTCAGGTCCTGGAGTTCGGCCGGCATCAGCCCACCGCGAGTTTCAGGCCGAGCACGTTCGCCACCGCCACCACGGCCTGCAGCGACGGGTTGCCGCTCCCGGTCTCGATGGCGCGGACGGTACGCTCCGAGGTGCCGGCCAGATGCGCCAGGTCCTCCTGGGTCAGACCGGCCTCCTTGCGGGTCCGGCGGATCCCCTCGGCAATCGCCGCCACGTCGCTCACAGGCACTCCTTCGCTGCGCACACACCGTGTCGCGGTCTCATGTCCTGGCCTCGCCATATCGGCATCATTTTGCCGATCCCTCAGCAGGACTCCCCCAATAGTGCCCGAAAATTGCCCATTCGGCAAGATACTGCCGAAATTGACTGTTCCCGAGCCGGCAGCACAAGCTCAGAACCCAAACGGCAGTATGTTGCCGGTCATCCGGGCCGACCACAGCCTTCCCGCAACGGTTCGTCCGGGCGTAGGCTCTGGCCCATGCGGAAGATCATCCTTGCCCTTCAGGTCTCCCTCGACGGCTTTTTCGAGGGGCCAAATGGAGAGATTGACTGGCACACGGTGGACGAAGAACTCCACAGCCACTTCAACGAGCAGCTGGCCTCTATGGGCGCCTTCCTGGACGGCCGCGTGACCTACGAACTGATGGCCGACTTCTGGCCGACGGCGGACCAGGATCCGTCCAGCACACCGGCCGTGGTCGAGTTCGCCAAAATTTGGCGGGACATGCCGAAGATTGTCTACTCCAGGACGCTGGAGCGGGCCGGCTGGAACACCACGGTGGTGCGCGACGTCGTCGCCGACCAAGTGCTGGCACTGAAGTCGCAGCCCGGCGGCGACATGGCACTGGGCGGGGCGGACCTCGCCGATACCTTCCGCCGGCTCGGGCTCATTGACGAGTACTGGATTTACGTGCACCCGGTGTTGATCGGGCGCGGCAAGCCTTTGTTCAAGGCCTCGGATGACGGGACCGCGCTGACGCTCGCCGGCACCCGTGCTTTCGGCAACGGCGTCGTCCTGCTGCGGTACGCCAGCTGAGCATCGCCGGCCGGCGAAGAACCTGCACAAAAGCCGGTGGCCAGCTGCCATAACGGCAGCCGACCACCGGCCCTGGAAAGAGGTTCTTACCGCTTTTTGCTATGCGCCGGCGCGGACGAAGGTCACGCCACCCGTGGCGGTCAGCCAGGACAGGGGGTGCTTGATCGTCTGGTTGCTGCCGTTCATGCCGCCGCTGATGACCTGGCCGCCACCGGCATAGATGGCCACGTGGCCGGACTGGACAATCATGTCGCCGGGCTGCGGGGAGCCCACAACCTTGCCGTAGTTCATGAACTGCTGGGGACCGAGGTCGCCCACGTGGATGCCGGCCGCACCGAGGGCCTTCTCGACCATGGCGGTGCAGTCCTGGGTGATGCCGATCTGGCTGTAGGCGGCCGAGAGCATCGCGGCGTTGGCTCCGCCGGCTGCCGGGGCAGGTGCCACGGCAGCCTTCGCCTGAACGCTGACCTGCGGCGCCGCCGGCGCGAGTGCCGGAGCCGGCGCGACCGCCGGCGCGGCGTTAACCGCAGGGGCGGCGACGGGCTTGGGCTGCTCGATCACGGGTGCCGGCGTGGTGGCGACTGCCGGGCGGGCGAAGCTGATCTGAACTGCGGAATCAGCGGTAACCGGCGCGGAGACCTTGCTGCCGACGTCAACCGACGACGCCGGGGCGGCCTTGTTTTCGGCCGGGGCGACAGCTGCATTGGCTGCCATTCCGCTCGTGAGGACGAGGCCGGAGGCTGCGAAGATTACTGCGGCCTGACGGCCGATGGTGCCTGATTTGCCCGAGAATGCTGAGGCCCGTCCGGCGGAGGCGTCGGAACGATGGCGCGCAGAAGTAATGCTTGAAGTCATGTTTGTAGCCTCTCCCAATGCCTGCGAGGTGAGCTGTCGGATTCGGATGGGAGGCACCCGGCCGCGGGCCCGTCAGTGCGGGCGCTGTGCGGCTTCACCCCAAGACCTGCTAAGACTGCAGGTCAAAAGTGGTTTCCCCGTCTCTGCCAGAAAGGTTGCATTCGGATCCCAGGCCGCGGCAGAGTTAGGCAATCGGCTCGGGAGCGCCCGTATCGGAAACAAACAGGCACCCATCTACGGTAACGGGCCCTGGCGGGAATGTCACATTCAGATAACGGAGTCGTGTCCTGGTAAGGAAAAACCCTAGGGCGCCAGTACCCGCCGGCCATAGGATGAGGGCACCCAGCGTTCCCCGAGCGGAGGCCCCGTTATGAACAGCCACTGTGTCGCAATTTGCCAGCTCAGCGATCAGCCGCAGGAGGATTTTGACGTCAACACAGAGCTGCTGGTTCTCGAGGGGAAGGAAATCCACGTAGCTACCTGGGACGCGGAACCGCGCGACGGCGGCTTCGACATCCACGTCCTGAATGACCGCGTGGACGCGCTCGGTTTCATGGTGGTGACCGACTGGCAGTTCCTCGACGGCAAGGCGTATGCCGTTGTGGAGCGCCGACCCGGCAAGTAGCGCTACTTCGCCATCACCGAGGTGAGGGCAGCGATCGCCTCCCGCACCAGACCGGCGTCGTCCGGGGTGCCCGACTCCGCCAGTCCGGCCTGGCGCCGGTAACGGTCCCAGTCCCCTCCCCCGGCCCGAAGCTCGCGGAGCGGCGCCATCAGGGCCGCGCGCCGCAACCATTCGTCCGGATCCTGCAGCCAGCGGCCCAGCACGGTTTCCGCGCGGGCACGGTTTTGGCCGTTCAGTCCCGCAACCAGCGGCCCGACGACGTCGGTCGCCAGCGGATCGGCCAGCTCGCGCAGGCGGGCGGTCCGCAGGAAGCCCTCGATCCGGGTCAGGTCCGAATTGTCCAGCAGGGCCAGGCTGGACTGCAGCAGGACGACGGCGGCAAGGCGGCGTTCGAAGACGGGCACCGCCCACAGTTCCGAGCTAAGCGCCGTGATCTCGTCACGGTCAAGGTTCCGGTAGCGGCGGAGTGCATCCCGGACAGTGCCGCGGACGGCGCCGACCGAGGAACCGTAGCTCCCCAGGTCCGGGCCGTATCGGTCCTGCGCCTCCTCGGCCCGCTGCCACGAGCTTTCACGCCGCAGAGCCGCATCAATGAAGTCACCGGCCTCGCTCATGAATCCATTCTGTCCCGGGTCCGGCTGCAGGGTCCAAGCCGCGGCTTCCTGCGTACGGACCGACGGCGAGCGCCGGATCGTGCGTGGCGCGTCGGCCGCAGCGGCTGCACCGGCGCTAGCCGCTCACCTTTCCGGTAGCCGAGATCCAGGTCAGCTTTCCGCGTTGGAAGTTCGAGGCCCGTCCACCGGGCACCGAGTACTCGTTAGTGACCGGATAGCCCAGCCGTCCCTTCTCCCAACCCAGGGACGCCCATCTGGCGCGAATTGCCCCGAGGATGGAGTGCGCCCCGGTGGCCGGCGACCAGTAGATCGATGCCCCGATGGAGCCGGAGAAGTGGTTGTATCGCCCCACCTTGTCAGGGGTGACCATCTCGTCCGTGATTGGATAGCCCAGCTTTCCCTTCTCCCAGCCCTGGGCCGCCCACCGGGACCGGATGGCTCCCATCACCGAATGCGCGCCGGTTTTCGGCGACCAGTAGATCGAGCTGCCGCTTCCTCCGCCGCCGGAGAAGTGGTTGTACCGCCCCACCTTGTCTGGGGCGACCATCTCGTCAGTGGTCGGGAATCGGAGGACACCGGCAGCGCCGCCCAGCGCCTTGTAGCGCGCGTAGATCGCGCCGGAGACCACGTGCGCCCCCGTAGCCGGTGACCAGCAGATCACTCCCCTGTCGTAGTCCTGGCACTTTCCTCCGGCCACGGGGTACTCCAGGGTGAGCGACCTGCCAAGGCTCGATCTTGGGTCGCCCGCACGGGTCTGGTAGGCCTTGAGGGCGATGGGGTCATCGACACCCTTGCCGGTGAGCATCACCTTCGATGCGCCCTGGCCGTCATTCGCGGTGATCAGGTAGAACGTATCCAGGGTTCCCGCCTGTCCAGCCACCGTCGGCTTGAACGTCACACTCTGATAGGCGGATTCGCCAGGCGGGATTACCAGGCCCTCGGAGATCGGAGCGGTGGTTGAGAAGACACCCTGCGGCGCCTTGGCCTTGGTGATGGTCATCGGGATATTTCCGGTGTTGGAGATCGTGAAGTCCCAGGTGGCTGACGCGCCGATGGGGACGTCACCGAAGTCCAGCCCTGGCGGCAGCTGCAGGTGCGCCGCTCCGGAGACGGCGGTGGCCGTCACCGGAACCGTCAGCGAACCGCGGTCGCTCGTGACGAGCAGCCGGTCTGCCACGGCAGCCGACGTCGTCGGGCTGAAGGTGACGGACACCGGAATGGAGGTGAGCGGCTGGATCTTCTGCCCCACGGCCGGCAGCGTGGTCGGGTCAACCTTGAGGCCGGCGTTGGCCGGCAGGGTGACGCCGGTGACGGTTGCGACGCTTGTGCCCGTATTGACGACATTGACGGTCTGCCGCGAGCTCGTCTGGGTGGGCACGTCGGTGAACGCGAGCGTGGGCGGCGTGGCCCCCAGACCGTCCTTCGTACCCACGGCATGTATGCCCAGAAGGGCTGTCTCGCCGTCAGCGGCCTTGAGGGTCAGCGCACCGTCAACCTGGCCCGGGGCGGTTGGTGAAAACGTCACGGGCACCGTCATGCTTGCGCCCTTGGCCAGCGCCCTCGGCAGGGTGAGGGTACCGATGCCAAACGGTGCAGCTGTTGTGATGGCGCTGACGGTTACGGCCCTGGTTGCGGTGATAGTCACGGTTCCCTTGCCCGTCCCTCCCACCGCGGCCAGGCCGAGGTCAGTGTTCGTCGCCCCTACCGCGGAGGTCGTCGGTGCGCCGAAAGCGAGTACGTGCCCGTCCCGTGTTCCCACATAGACCCGGCCGTTGTCGGTAGCCACCGAGGAAAACTTGGCGGCTATGCCAAGCGGGGCGGTGAACACTTGCTGGAGCTTTCCCGTGGCGTCCGGGAGGGCCCGGTAGGCCCTCAGTTCCGCGCCGGCACCGGTGGGGCCCGTGACATAGACCGCCCAGACCAGGGCGGAGGACGCGTCCGTACCGTTGGAGGTGACTGCGGGCGCCCCGGAGGTGTATCCGAAGGTGCCCACGGACGTCCCGACGGAAGCGAGCTGGACGCCCCCGGTGCTGGTGGGCAGAAGTCGGTGCGCGCGGAGGTAGCCCTTGTTCTCGACCGTATAGACGTATCCGCCGTTCTTGGTCCCGAGGAATGCCGGCCGTCCCCAGACACCGTTGTACGGGCCCGCCTCGTCGAGCACCGCGTCGGTTCCGCCGGCACCTTGGCCCATACCGCCCAGGTTGTCGCGGTCCAGCAGGTAGACACGCCCGTCCTTACCCACCTGGACCAGCAGCCGCGGGTGGGCCGTGGTTCCGTAGCCGTCCGGGATGGCGATCGGGGCACCGGAACCGAGATCGGCGTCGTCCTGGTCCAGCTTGGAATTGTTGGCCGGGCTGAAGAAGTCAGTGGGCTTCAAGTGGCCGTCGCTGCCCACCTTGAGACGGACCACCGATTCAGCAAGGGTCGCAGGAGGCGTTTTGCCCGGACCGGGCTTGGGCGAAATGCCATTGCCCGTAGCGAAGAGGATGCTCCCGGATCCGTCGGAGACCAGGCCACCGCCGGACTGCCAGATACCGCCCTCTGCGTTGCTGTTGCCGGATTCGGTGGCCCACATCGTTGTCTGCCGGCCGGCCGTGGACACGCCGACGACGTAGCCGACGAATGGAGCGTAGTCACAGTGGCTCGCGAAGCCCGCGTACACCACGCCGTCCATCAGGAGAAGGCCGGGCCGCTGCATGGCGGTCATGGCATTGAACGGACGGGACGGGTCGTTGGTGGGGGCGCCACTGATGAGGACAGGGAACCCTGCCCTCTCGGCCCCCGTGACGCGGTCCAGCGAATGCATGTACCAGTGCGGGAGTTGCGGACTAGTCCCGTCATTCGTCTTAGCCAGCAGGAAGACGCTGTTGCTGGCGGGGTCGAAGACGGGGGTGGACGTGATTCCGATGTTAGGCGTCAGGTCACCGCAGCTTACGGTCGAGGCGGGCCACGCCGGCCCGAGGTTGCGTTGCCAATTCACTGCTCCCGTGGCGCCGTTCAGCCCGTAGACGTTGTTGTTCTCCGTCGCGGCGATTACGGTTCCGCCCACCACGAGCGGCTGGGCGTAGACCTGGCCGTCCACGGAGGTGGAAAAAAGTTTGCCGAAGTTTGATGACGCGACCGACGTCGGCGAAAGCGCAGTCTCGTTGCTGTCCCAGCCTGTCCGAAGCAAATCGTGGGCGACCGTGCCGACGTCGGCAGAGGCGGGGCCGCTGACGGACAGCCCGGCGAGGGCGAGCGACGATGCCAGCAGGAGCGCCCAGGCGCGTCGGGGCTGCGACCGTGGCCGGGACGGAGCTTCGATCAATCCGGCGGTCCGCTTCCGTCGGGAACGGGACACCCCAGTCGCACGCCCGCAACGGCCAGGAAAATGACCCGACACAGCACGAAATTCCGCTTGTTCACGCATGGCTGAGACCCGTTTCTGAACATTAAATCGACTAACTCCACCCAGTACTCAGGAGCCTAGAAGCGCCGAAACAGCGGCGCGCGAGTGGCGCCTACCCGTCTTCTGGAGGGGGCTTCTTGCTTTCTTGCCGGTACTACTTGCTTCGTTGTTTGGGGCACTTGCTTGCCCACTTGCTTCCTGGGTCCGCCGACGCCGGTTCAGCTGACGCAGGAACACGGCACCGTTCATGGTTGGGCTCAAAAACACGCCAGATTTGGCCCCCGGACGTGGATGAGCAGGGTTTGCGGAGCTGCTTCTCGCGTCGTTGACAATGAGGTGACGACCGGCCTGCAGCATCCCGGCCACGGCATCCCGGGCAAAGGTCACGATCGAGTAACGCGGACCTCGTTACTTCTGCACCGGGGGCATAAATCCTCTGGTGCCCTTGGTCCCTGCGGCGGACCATTGGCTCAGCACATCTTTCGACGGCAGGGAGTCCAGTCGTGTGTCCAGGTGCTGCAACAACACTGAATGCCAGCGGTCTTCACTTGCGGACCCAGCGCTGGCTCCTTGCCTGCGCTGCCGCCGTTCTGGCGGTGACCGGCTGCACGCCGGGCTCACCCGCACCGCCTACCGAGAGCGGATCGGCCACCGCAACCGGAACCTTTCCGGCGGCGACGGCGGAGAAGGTGCTGTCCGATGAGGAACTGATGGCCCTCGTGGACCGGGCGATCAACAGCGGCCAGGAGGGCACCGGGCGGGTCTCCAGAAGCTCGGACCTGCGCACCCGCCTGCAGGGACGACCGGAGCCCGCCGACAAACCGGCCGTCGAGCCCGGCGAATGCGGCGTGTTCCGGCCGCACAGTTCGCCGACCAGCGGAGCGGACCTGGCAATGCACTTCGCTGCGGGCGTCCTTACGCTGACCGGCGTGTGGTCACGCGATGCCCTGGCGTTTGTCTTTGCCCGAAGCGCGCCGCGGAACGATGTGCTCGCTGCGGATTTCGCCTACACCGACGAACTGGCCCAAAGATGTTCAACGTTCCGGCAGACGGCGGGGAATGAGCCAACGTCCACGATCAGGCTGCTTAGGATGCCGGCCGTCGGCGAGAAGGCCTACGCCACGGTTTTGAGTACGCCCGCAACCGCGGGCACTCCACCGGGCGGTGCCACCGTTGCACTGCAGGTACTGCAGGGAACCCTGACGATCGGACTGAGCCGGCAGGCACCCACCGCCAGTTCCGACGCGGAACTCAGGACCGCCCTCGAGCCGCTGGTCCGGTTGGCCCAAGAACTGATTGGGGAGACCGCCTCCGGCACGGCACCGTCAGTCGCACCACCAGCTGGTCCGCCCGCTGCCCCGCAGCCCCCGCACAACGGACGCCGCAGCAACTGGCCCTGCTGCTGCAGGGCATTACCGGCCCCACTGGAAGGCCGGCCCAGGTGCTGGAAGGACGCTACACCCGCACCGGCCCTGCCACGGCGCCGGCCGCTCCCGGATGCATTTACGACGACGCGGCATATCTTGCCTCGTTCTCCGGGGCGGCCACCTTGGTCGCTGAGATCGCCGGTGGGCCGCAGGCGCTGGACCAGATCAGCCTGCGGCTCGTCAGCTTGCCGCCCCCGCCGGCCGGGCCGTCACCTTTTGACAGCCGGGCGGAGGACCTTAGCCGCTGCAGTTCGATCCGGGAGAGCCTGCCGGGCGGCGGCTCGCGCACCTGGACCGCCATCAAACATCCGATCGTCAACACCGGCGGCGAAGCGGGCTACGCCGTGGTCTATATGCTTCCCGACGGGACCGGAATCCGGCACATTCAGGTGGGTGCCCGGAAAGGCACGCTGTGCGTGGAAACGGAAACGAAAACCCTCTCCGACGCCGCCGTCCTTCAGGCCGCACGCGGGCTCGCGGCGACCATCAACAAGGTGATGGCCAGGGTCGGCAGCTGAAGCCTCCGGACGACGTCGGCGGCGACACGGCAGGACCCGTCCGGCGCCGCTTGCGCGATACCCCCGGGGGTATTATCGTTGTGAATAGACCACCGGAGGATCCCCGCACGGAGACTCCCCGACCGTCCAACGAAAGAGAGCCCCATGCTTATCGAGCGCATTTACGACGAAGACCTTGCCCAGGCCAGCTATTTCATCGGCTGCCAGGCCAAGGGCGAGGCCCTTGTGGTTGATCCCCGGCGTGATATCGCCGTGTACCAGGACCTCGCTGCCGCGAACGGCATGAAGATCGTGGCTGTCACCGAGACGCACATTCACGCGGACTTCCTCTCCGGCACCCGGGAACTGGCCGCCGCTACCGGCGCCACCGCCTACGTCTCGGGCGAGGGCGGCGCGGACTGGCAGTACGGCTTCGAGGCCGAACGCCTGAACGACAACGACGAGATCGTGCTGGGCAACATCACGGTCAAGGCCCTCCACACCCCCGGGCACACCCCGGAGCACCTGTCCTTCTTGATCACCGACGGCGCATTCGCAGACAAGCCCGGCTACCTGCTCTCGGGTGACTTCGTGTTCTCCGGCGACCTGGGCCGGCCGGACCTGCTGGATGAGGCCGCAGGCGGCGTTGACACCCGCTTCGCGGGCGCCAAGCAGCTGTTCGCCAGCCTGCGGGACAAGTTCCTGACCCTGCCGGACCACGTCCAGGTCCACCCCGGCCACGGCGCCGGCAGCGCCTGCGGCAAGGCCCTGGGCGCGATCCCGTCCTCCACCGTCGGCTACGAACGCCTCTACGCCTGGTGGGGCCCCTACCTGGCCGCAAACGACGAACAGGGCTTCATCGATGAACTCCTCGACGGCCAGCCCGACGCGCACGCCTACTTCGCCCGGATGAAACGCGAAAACCGTGAAGGCCCCGCCGTGATGGGCGAACGCGCCCCGCTCGCCGAGCTCAACACCGCCGACGTCGCCGCCGACCTCGCCGCGGACAAGGTCATCTTCGTTGACACCCGCCCGAACAATGAGGTCCACGAAGGCACCGTCGCCCGGTCGCTGAACATCCCGGCCGGCAAATCCACCGCCAGCTTCGGCGCCTGGGTCGTGAACCCGGAAACCGACAAGAACCCGCTCGTCCTCTTGGCTCCCAGCCAGACCGCCGCGCAGGAGATGTGGGACCACCTGGTCCGCGTCGGCATCGACAACGTCGCCGGTTACGTCAGCGGCGTCGAAGGCCTGCCCGCCAGCACCCCGAAGCTGATCCAGCCCGAGGAACTCGAGGGCTTCGACGCCGCCATGGTCCTGGACGTCCGGAACCGCACCGAACACGCCGCCGGCAACATCCCGGGCTCCTACCAGCTCAGCGGCGGCCGTGTGATGTGGCACCTGGACGAACTCCCCACCGAAGGCACCATCGTGTCCTACTGCCAGAGCGGCGTCCGGAACTCCGTCGCGGCCAGCGCGCTGCGCCGCGCCGGCTACGACGTCGTGGAACTCGACGGCAGCTACGCCGCCTGGGCCGCCCGCAAGAAGGCGCCGGAAACCGTCCCGGCCAGCTAAGCAGGACAAACCAGTAACGCAACACAGTGACAGCGTGGCGGCGGCCCGGGTAACCCGGGTCGCCGCCACAGCTGTGTCCGCGACAAGTACCATCCGCGGCCTTCAGCCGGCGACTGCGGTCAGCGGGGCGATGACCACCGCCCCATCGTCAGCCTCGAGCGGCTCCGCCCCGGCGTCCGGGGCCCCTACGGTGCGGCGAGGCCGTCAAGCCACTCCAGGGCCTCTTTGCGTGAGGTGAAATACGCATGCGGGCAAAAGCCGTGGCGGCCGAGTGCCGCCGCCACGACGGTGTCTACCACGCTGGAACCCAGCAGGGCCACCGCGGACACTGCCTCGGCCCGTTCATAGGTGTGCCTTGCCGCCGCGCTCATTGTCACACCGGATATTTCCACGAGCACGGGCAACTCCCTGCCACCGCTAAGAGCGCGCATCCCCTCGATCGACGCGGCGGCGTCACCGGCGTCGACCTGCGCCCCGGGCGTCCAAACCAGGTGAAAGTGGGGCCCGCAAACTCCGAGCCGGCCCTTGGCCCCTGCGATTAAGATCTCTTCCATACATCCCCCTAGGCCCCAAGATACCCTCCCGGCCGGCCTGAGCAGGCCCGGGCAACGAAAAAGGCGCCGGAGGACCCGTCCTCCGGCGCCTTACGGCCGTGCTGTTTTCTCCCGGGCTGTCCGGTTTAGGAAAGCAGTGCCTGCACCGTCACGTAGGCCGCGACCAGCAGGACCAGGACGCCGAAACCGCGCTTGAGCGCCTTGTCCGGGATCCTGGCTCCGAGCCGGCTCGCGATCAGGGAGGCCACCATTGCCGCGCCCGCGAACGCTGCCGTGACGGCCCAGTCGATCTGCAGGTCACCGAGGTGCGCGGCGAAGCCGGCAATCGAATTGATCACGATTATGACCAGCGAGGTACCGACGGTCACCGCCATCGGCAGGCCCAGGACCAGGGTCAGGGCCGGGACGATCAGGAAGCCGCCGCCGACGCCGAGGAGCCCGGTCAGGAAACCTACGACGGCACCGGTTGCGATGGCCTTGGGCAGGCAGCTGCGCCAGTTGACGCCGCCGCTGGGCAGGGCGCAGGAGCCGCCGGAGGCCTTGGACGGAAGCATCATCCGGATGCCGGCGAAGACCATGATGGCGGCGAAAGCCAGCAGCAGCACCTTCGGGTCGAGCAACCGGTTCACATAAGCGCCCAGGTAGGCAGTAGCCGTGCCGGCGGCACCGATGATGAGGGCCAGCCGCCAGTTCACACCCCGCAGGCGGGGCAGCACCGCGACGGCGGAAGACGCTCCGACAACGACCAGCGACGTCGGGATCGCCGCGGCCAGCGGAAGCCCCACCCCGTAGACGAGGGCCGGGACGGCGAGGATGGACCCGCCGCCTCCAACCAGGCCCAACAGGCCGCCGACGACCAGCCCGAACGCCGCCGCGGTGAGGATCATGCCTTAGAGCCCAGGTTCTGCAGGGCCTGGTGGGCGGTGGGCTCGTTGGCGGAACGGTTCCACGGCATCTTGGAGAGCATCTGGCCCATGGCGCAGCTGTTCGTCGCCGCGGAGAAGGTCAGGCCCGCCCCGATGCCGCCGGCCAGCAGTCCCAGCTTCGGCGAGAGGAACTTGCTGCCGACGATGCTGGCCAGGACGAGGGATCCGGCGGTCATGCGGACCTGGCGTTCCAGCGCCCAGGTGTTGCGGCCCTTCACCACGTTGCCGCCGGCCGCGGCGTAGGCGGGCACCCCGCCGGCCAGCACGCTCGCGCTGCCCAGGCCCACGGCATCAAGGTGCTTCCGGGCCTGCTCGGCCCGGTTCCCGGACTGGCAGACCAGGACCACACGGGTGCCCATCTTGGCGGCGAATTCTTCCGTGTGCTCGCTCAGCATGGGGAGCGGGACATGGTACGAGCCCTTGATGTGCATCGAATCAAACTCGGCACCGCTGCGGACGTCGATCACCATCAGGTCATCGTGGTTGTCCTCCCAGGCCTTGAGCGTGGCAGCGTCAATGGACTGGGGCGCGGACTCGGTCGTAGTGGTCTTGTGTGAGGTAGTCATAGTCACTTTCGGTCTAGCTTGGGTGGTTCTGGCCGCGGATGCGGGAGGCCGCCGTCCACCGGCCCGGAGCCCGCCAGGGCGCAGTCAGGACAGGTGGAGGCCCGGGCGGCACGTGGGGGGAGGCGTCGCCCGGGCAGTTTATGGGGAGTGTCAGCCGGCGGGCAGCCCGGCCTCGGACCAGTCGAGCATCCCGCCGGTCATCGTGTAGGCGGTGAAGCCGGCGGCGGCGAGCTGATCGGCGGCTGCGGCGCTGCGGCGGCCGCTGCGGCAGACGGCGACGACGGGACGGGTCTTGTCCAGTTCGCCCAACCGCGCCGGCAGTTCGCCCAGCGGAATGTGCCGTGCGCCTGCGATCATGCCGGCGGCGACTTCCGCGGGTTCCCGAACGTCCACGATCTGGGCATCGCTGCCGTTCTTGAGCTGCTGGTTGAGTTGCTGGGCGGTAATGTCCATTGATGTGCACCTTTCGGGAGGCATTCGGTAGGGGCATGTGGCCAATCCAGCCACTCACAATATACCCCCAGGGGTATTGGCGCTCAAAATTGGGACGCCTTCAGCGCTTGTCTCTAATACCCCCGGGGGTATATATTTTCCTTATGGCAACCATCGACATCTCTGAAAAGACCTTCAACGACACCATTTCCGGCAACGACATCGTCCTGGTGGACTTCTGGGCAGCCTGGTGCGGTCCGTGCCGCATGTTTGCCCCCACATTCAGCAAAGCTTCCGAAGCCCACCCCGACGTCGTCTTCGCGAAGGTGGACACGGAGGCCGAGCCGGGGCTCTCCGCGGCAGCGCGGATCACCTCGATCCCCACCCTGATGGCCTTCCGCGACGGTATCCTCGTCTTCTCCCAGCCCGGCGCCATGAACGCCAGCGGGCTCGATGAACTCATCACCGCCGTTAAGGGGCTGGACATGGAAGAAATCCGGGCCAAGATGGCCGCCGCGCCCGCGTCCTAACCGCCAGCATCACCAAACCAACGCAGTACCCAACCAGCAGTACCCGCTAAAGGAGAAAACAATGTGCAGTCCCGTCCGTTGCAATAGCTGTGGAAAAATCACCTGGGCCGGCTGCGGCGAGCACGTCGACTCCGTCATGGCCGACGTGCCCACCGAACAGCGCTGCACCTGCAAGTGACTCGTTCCCGGCCGGCCGCGGTGCAGCAGTGCCTGCGCCCAGGCCGGCCGGGCGCATGCCGGCCTCCGCTTCCGGACGGGCTGCGGAACGGACGCCCCTGACGGGGACCGGTCCGCAACAAACCGGCGCCCGTACGGTACGGTCGACAACACGCCGGCAGTAACCTGCTCCGTCCACGGGGACGTCTTCGCTGCCGCTGCCACAGACCATCTGCGCTCGGCCGAAGGGAACCCACGATGTCAGACACCGCCCCAGTACCCTCCCCCACCCCAGCCCCCGATCGTCCCGAACGTTCGGGGAGCGGCGTCCGCTGGGGAATCCTCGGCACCGGATTAATCGCCGGGCTGCAGACTTCGGACCTGGTCGAGCACGGCTTCAGCGTCCAGGCGGTGGGCTCCCGGAACCTCGCAACGGCCCGCGACTTCGCCGGCAGGTTCGGGCTGCCCGCGGCCCATGGCAGCTACGAAGCGCTGGTAAACGACCCCGAGGTGGACGTCATCTACATCTCCTCGCCGCACCCGTTCCATTACGAGAACGCGCTGCTGGCCCTCAACGCCGGCAAGCATGTGCTGGTGGAGAAGCCGTTCGCCATGAACGAGTGGCAGGCGCAGGAAATCGTGGACCTCGCCGCATCGAAGGGGCTGGTTGCCCTCGAAGCGATGTGGACGCGCTACCTCCCGCACATGGTCCGGGTCCGGGAACTGATCGGCTCGGGCGTCCTGGGTGAAGTCCGGACCGTCATCGCGGACCACAACCAGAACCTGCCCAAGGATCCGGAGCACCGGCTCAACGACCCCGCGCTGGGCGGCGGAGCACTCCTTGACCTGGGGATCTATCCGGTCTCCTTCGCCTTCGACGTGTTCGGCGAGCCAGCCCGGATCCAGGCAGCCGCCAGCATGACGGCCACCGGCGTCGACCGCCAGACCGCGATGATCTTCGAATACGCGGACGGACAGCAGGCGGTGCTGCACTGCGCACTGGATACCGCGGGGCCCAACCGGGCCGCGGTGATCGGCACCGAAGGCAGCATCGAGATGGACCCGGTCTGGTACACGCCCACCGGTTTCACCCGGTACGACGACGGCGGCAACGTCGTCGAGCGCTTCGACGAGCCGGTCACCGGCCGCGGCATGCAATACCAGGCGTGGGAAGTCGAGCGGCTCATTGCCGCCGGCGCAATCGCCAACGATGTGCTGTCACCCGGCGAGACCGTCCGGGTCATGGCCGCGCTGGACACCGTCCGAAGCCAGATCGGGCTCAGCTACGCCAGCGACGAACGTTAGGAGCGCGGCAGCCCGGACCCGGCCGGCCTACCGTCCCCGGTCCGGGCGCCGCTCCCGGCGTGCGCGTTCGACGTCGTGAGCACTGGCTGTGTGCCCGCACCCCCTGAGTCCGGCCACGACACCGTCGACGTCTTGATCGGAGCGGTTTTGGCTGAGCTTGGTCTTCCCCTCGATCCTGCTGATCAGCAGTTCGACCCCGACAACGGCGCGCAGCTGGCCGGCGATGTATCGCTCCGGCGCGTCGTCGACTGCCCAAGGCCGGGCTGCATGGGCTTCGTTGAGGTCGGTGAGCCGCCTGACGTGGCCGGCGAGCCAGACCGGATCATCGTGGATGACCAGGGTGCCGTAAACGTGGGCCGTGGAGTAGTTCCAGGTCGGGACGACGCGCCCGTGTTCGGCCTTTGATGCATACCAGGCCGGTGAAATATAGGCGTCGGCCCCCTGCATGATGACCAGGGCCTCGCCCACTGACGGCTCGGACCACTGCGGGTTATTCCGGGCCAGGTGTCCGTGCAGGGCCCCGTGCTCGCCGATGGAGGGATCGTAGACCAAGGGCAGCAAGGTGGCGAGCATGCCGTGCGCGGTCATCGTGACCAGGTTGGCGGCCGCCGGGGCGGTGAGCAGGTCACGGACGGCGCCGGGGCCGGCCGCGAAGTGCGCTGGGATGTACATGGGATTGTCCTTTGCCGTGGGGTGGGGTGCGGGAAGAGTCAGGGCCGCGGTGGTGGCGATGTTGGCCTCAGCCGGACGCGGACGGCGATGCCGGCGCAGGCGATTACCGCGGCCCCGCCAATGAGGGTGGTCGGCGTCAGGGTTTCGCCAAGGAGGAGCGCGGCCCAGGCGATGCTCAGCACGGGCTGGATCAGCTGGATCTGGCTGACTTGGGTCATGGGGCCGATGGCGAGGCCGCGGTACCAGGCGAAGAAGCCAAGGAACATGCTGACGACGCCGAGGTAGGCGAAGGCGGCCCACTGCGCCGGGGTGCCCGACGGTGGCTGCTGGATCATCGTCCACACGGCCAGAAGCAGCATCAGCGGCGCCGCGAGGACGAGCGCCCAGGAGACGGTCTGCCAGGCGCCGAGCTCGCGGGCGAGCAGGCCCCCTTCGGCGTAGCCGATGGCCGCGGCGACGACCGCGCCGAGCAGCAGCAGGTCCGACCAGTGCAGTTGCCCGAAGCCTCCGGGCTGCGCGAAGGCGAAGCCCAGGGCCGCCGCGGCGCCGGCAGCCGTGGCGAGCCAGAAAGCCGCGCGCGGACGCTCGTGGCCGCGGAGGACGACGGCGGTTGCGGTAGCGGCCGGGAGCAGGGCGATAACGACCGCGCCGTGGCTGGCGGGCACACTGGTCAGCGCGAACGAGGTGAGCAGCGGGAAGCCGACCACGATCCCGCCGCCGACCACCGCGAGGCGGGCCCACTGAAGGCCCAGCGGAAATCGCTGACGGGTCAGGATCAGGGCGGTGGCAGCCAGGGCCGCGGCAACGACCGCCCGGCCGGAGCCGATGAACAAAGGCGACAGTCCCGCGACCGCCACCCGGGTGAGGGGAACGGTGAAGGAGAACGCCGCAACTCCGAGCAGTCCCCACCAGAGGCCGCCGCCGGGGCGGCCGGACCGAGGGGTCGGTATCACTGGGCTAAAAATCACAGTAGCGCTACTATTGGCTCTCATGAACCACGATAGCAGTTGGCGGATTGTGACGCAGCTCAAAGAGTGGATCACTCACGCCGCCCCCGGCTCCCGGCTGCCATCCACGCGCGCGCTGGTCGCCGAACACCAGGCCAGTCCCGTCACGGTGCAGAAGGCCCTGCAGGCCCTCGCCGCCCAGGGCCTCATCGAGAGCCGGCCCGGCGTCGGCACCTTCGTCCGGGAGGTCCGGACGGCGCGCCCCTCCGACTACGGCTGGCAGACCGCGGCCCTGCGGACGCCGCACGCGCCACTTCGTTCGGCATCCACCGCGATGCGCAGCGCGGCGAACGATGTCATCGCCCTGCACTCCGGCTACCCGGCCCGCGAACTCCTGCCCGAACGGCTGGTCCGGGCTGCCCTGACCAGGGCGGCCAGGGGCGACGCGGCGCTGTCCCGGGCACCGGCTGCGGGGCTCCCGGAGCTGCAGTCCTGGTTCGCGCACGAGCTGGGTGCCTCGATGCAGGCCGGCGTCACACCGCCGGCTGCGAGCGACGTCGTCGTACTGCCCGGAACCCAAAGCGGACTCAGCTCGATCTTCAGGGCGCTGGTGGGCAGCGGGCAGCCGCTGCTAATGGAATCCCCAAGCTACTGGGGCGCGATTCTGGCTGCTGCCCAGGCCGGCGTGCGCGTCGTTCCTGTTCCGAGCGGACCCGACGGCCCGGATCCGGACGGGTTGGACCGCGCGTTCCAGGAGACCGGGGCGCGGCTGTTCTACGCGCAGGCCAATTACGCCAACCCCACCGGGGCGCAGTGGACGGGCCGGCGCGGCGAAGAGGTCCTGGAGGTCGTGCGCCGGCACGGAGCGTTCCTGGTGGAGGATGACTGGGCCCACGACTTCGGCATCACCTCGGCCCCCTCCCCCGTCGCCGCGCGTGACGATTCCGGGCACGTCGTATATCTGCGGTCCCTGACGAAGAGTGTCTCGCCGGCCATGCGGGTGGGAGCCGTGATCGCGCGCGGCCCGGCACGGGAACGCATCCTCGCGGACCGCGGGGCCGAGTCGATGTATGTCAGCGGCGTCCTCCAGGCCGCTGCCCTCGACGTCGTCACCCAGCCTGCCTGGCAGACGCACCTGCGCAGCGTCCGCCACCAGCTCCAGTCACGCCGCGACCTGCTGGTCACGAGCCTTCGCGAGCATGCCCCGCAGGCCCATCTCACGCTGGTCCCCAAGGGCGGGCTGAACCTCTGGGCCCGCCTCCCTGACGGGACCGACGTCGACCGGCTCAGCGCCGACTGCGAGCGCGCCGGGGTTCTGATCGCCGCCGGCACCGAATGGTTCCCTGCCGAACCCGCAGGCCCCTTCATCCGGCTCAACTACGCCGGGCCGAACCCGGGCGCCTTCCCGGAGGGCGCCCGGATTCTGGGACAGGCGATCGAGCGCAACGGGCAGTAGCGGATGGTGCGGCAGCGGACGGTACGGTAGCGGCCGCTGGTAGGGTCTGCGCATGGATGAAAATTTGGGGAAGTTCATCGACGATTTTGCGCAACTCGTGCAACTTGCGCAGTCCGGCCAGCACCGGGTGCCGTCGGGACCGCAGTTGCTGACGACGCTTACCGAACATTTGGGCGCGCCGGCCGGGTCGGTTTCTGTCGTCGTGGAGGAGATTCCGCCGCACCGGTTCGTCGACGCAGACATCCAGATGGCCGAGCTGGCGCGCGAGGATCCGGAGTCCCGGCTGGTCGGCATCGGCGGTGGCGACCAGCGACACCATCATTCCTTGAGCGACATGCTGCAGCAGGCGCAGGTCTTCCCCCAGTTCCCGCTCTCCCAGCCCGACTACGCAAACCTCGCGGTGGGCCCGGACGAGCAGCGGCAGGCCGTGGCGCTGGGGCTCTGGTTGTTCAGTCACGGCGGACATCCGATCGTGGTGCTGCAACGGGATGCCAACCCCCGCTACGGTCGGCAAACGGCGTCCCTGGAAGTCCTAGCCTGCGCTACCGACACTGCCGCAAGCTTCCTCGCGGAGTTCCGACGTCGGATGCAGCGCCACAGCATCTTGAAGGGACAGGTCATCTCCCTCGTCATGGGCGAGTACGGACCCAGCGCGGCAGGTGTGACCTTCCACGCCCGGCCGGATCTGGCCGCGTCCGATGTCATCCTGCCGGACGGTCTGCTGCAGAAAGTGTCGGACCACGCCCTCGGCATCGCCGAGCACCGGGACACCCTCAACCGGTACGGGCAGCACCTGAAGCGCGGCATCCTGCTCTACGGGCGTCCGGGCACCGGAAAGACCCACACGGTGCGGTATCTGCTGAGCCGGAGCCAAGGTGCCACCGCCATCCTGTTGTCCGGCGGATCGCTTGCCCGGATTTCCGAGGCGGCCACCATGGCCAGGGCGCTGCAGCCCTCCATCGTGGTGCTCGAGGACTGTGACCTCATTGCCGAGGACCGCAGCTTCGGACACGGACCCCAGCCGCTGCTATTCGAGGTGCTCGACGCGATGGATGGCCTGGCCAGCGACGCCGATGTGGCGTTCGTCCTCACCACCAACCGGGTGGACATGCTGGAACGCGCCCTGGCGCAACGCCCCGGGCGGGTGGATCTGGCCGTGGAAATTCCCCTGCCCGCGCGGCCCGAGCGCGTGGCGTTGCTCAAGCTGTATTCACGCGGAATCCCCTTCAGCGCGGCCGCCCTTGAGGAGGCGGCCGCCCGCACCGAAGGAACCACGGCCTCCTTTGCCCGCGAACTGATCCGCCGCGCCGTCGTGGCCGCCGCCCTGGCCGGCGTCCCTGTCGCGGACGACCACCTTCAGACGGCCGTGGGCCAGCTGATGGCCGACGGCGAGGCGCTCACCCGCAGTCTGCTGGGCAGCGGCAGCGGCAGCGACGGAGGCGGGGGCGGCGGCGGCCCTGCCGGCGGCGGCGGGCCTGCCGGTGGCGGATTCCGGGGCTCAGCGGCTTTCTGACTCAACGAGACGTTTCAGATTTGAGAACTGGCGCGTCTGCGTGACCCAGTGCGAGGGCTCGAGCGCCAAAATACTCAGCACCGGTTGAAGCCATGTAGGCCGGAACGACCAATAGCCGCTGACCACCAGCCTGGTCCGGCCCCCCGGCCTGCGGTAGATCATCGTGGCTCCCCCTCAGTGCTCAGATGCGTCCGGAAGAAGGCCAGGATCCGCCGGCGGGCGTCCTCGGCCGAGGGCTCGTGGTAGCCGGCGGCCACCAGTTTCGCCAGCAACTTGTCGCCGAACGTCAGGTCCGACGGGCCATGCCGGTTGAGGAAGCCGTGGCCCGCGCCGGGATAGACCTTGATGTCATGGTCTATCCCGGCGTCAGCCAGCAGCGGCTCCAGCCGGGCGGGCACCTGGCGCACCCCGGGCCAGCGGTCTCTTGCTCCGTAGCTCGCCACGATCGGGCAGGCCCGCGGCATGGCCCGGGCCGTGGCGTCGTCGAGTCCGCCGTAGTTCACGCTGGCCGCGGCGAAGTCGCGATCCGGTGCGAGCATGAGGGCGAAGCCGCCGCCCATGCAGAAGCCCATTACCCCGACGCGGCCTGTGCAGTCTCCGCGTGCCGCCAGCCAAGCACGGGTGAGGTCCAGGTCGCCAAGGGGCCGCCAGCCGCGGATAAGGGACCAGAGGCAGGCTGACCTGCTGCCCCAGTAGAACAGGTCCGGGGCCACCGCGAGGAACCCCTCGCCGGCCAGCCAGTCGGCCTGCTTCCGGATGTCCCGGCTCAGGCCCAGCGCGTCATGGATAACTACGACGCCGGGCCAGGGACCTTCGCCGGCCGGCGTTGCCAAGTAGGCCGGCATTTCCCCGCGGGAAGTGCCAATGATTACCTCGGCCATGGGGCCTCCCGAGAGACTTGAATAATCAGGATCTGATTACCGGCCTACCAGCTACGCAACCCTCGCGGGAAGAGTCATTGGCCACCGACCGGGGCGCGGCCACACGGATGCGTGCCCATGTCAGGTACTCGTCAGTCCCAGCCCAGGGCGGGGCGCAGCTCGCGGGAAATCGCTTCGAGCAGCCGGACATTGAAATCCACGCCCAGCTGGTTCGGGACGGTGACGAGGAGGGTGTCCGCCGCGGCCACGGCGGCGTCACGGGAGAGCTGCTGCACCAGCTGTCCGGGTTCGCCGATGTAGCTGCGCCCGAAGCGGGCAAGGCCGCCGTCGAGGTACCCCACCTGGTCCCGGGCATCCGTCTGCGCACGCAGCCCGAAATAGTGCCGCGATTCGTCGTCGATCAGCGGAATGATGCTGCGTGACACGGAGACCCGCGGGGTGTGGGCGTGTCCGGCTGCTGTCCACGCCTCCCGGAAGCCGGCAATCTGCTCCGCCTGCAGCTGGTCGAAGGGAACCCCGGTGTCCTCGGTCAACAGGGTGGAGGACATCAGGTTCATGCCCTGCTGTCCTGCCCACCGTGCGGTGGCCCGGCTTCCGGCACCCCACCAGATCCGTTCCGGGAGGGTTGCTGAGCGAGGCTGGATCGGGGCCGGTCCCGTGTGCCCGCCGAACTGCGGATTGGGGCGGGCAAGGCCGGCGCCGGAGATGGCGTTCCGGAGACCGGTGCCGTCACCACCTACACCTACGACGCCGTGCAGCGGCTCAAGACCGCCGTCACAGGCACCGTCACCGAAGCCTGGACCTACGACCTGAACGGCAACCGGCTCACCGCCGCCAAAACCGGAACCGGAACCCTGCACTCCGCCTACAACGCCGCGGACCAGCTCTGCTGGACCGGCCCCTCCGCGGCCGCCTGCACCGCACCGCCGTCCGGGGCCTCCACCTTCACCTACGACGCCAACGGCAACACCACTAAAGCCGGCACACCAACCATGGCCTGGAACACCTTCGACCAGATGACCTCGTTCACTTCGGGCACCACGACAAACTTTGCCTACGCCGGATCATCCAACACCGAACGCACCACCGCCGGAGCCACCACTTTCCTCAACGGTTCCCTCGGCATCACCCGGCAGACCACCGCGGGGGCGAACACCTCGTTCATCCGCGACCCGGACGGTACGCTCATCAGCATGCGCAACAGTGCCGGTGCGAGCTTCTACTACACCACCGATGCGCTGGGCTCCACGATCCTTCTCACCGACAGCGCCCAGGCCAAAGTCGCCACCTACGCCTACGACTCCTGGGGCAACACCACCGCCACCGGCACCCAGGCCGCGGCCAACCCCTTCCGGTACGCCGGCGGCTACAAAGACACCGCCACCGGGCACACCAAATTCGGCGCCCGCTACTACGATGCCGGAATTGGCCGCTTCACCCAGCCCGACCCTTCCGGACTGGAGGAAAACCGCTATCTCTATACAGACTCCAATCCCATCAACCGAACTGATCCTACGGGCCTTTTTGACACCATCGACGGGGTTGCCGGGGTACTTGGGGCCTTTGTTGGCGCCTTTGCCGGCGGGTTGGTGGGGCTTGCTGTGGCCGGGCCAGTCGGTCTGACGGCCGGCAGGGATTGTTGCCTCCGGATCCGAAAACTCCCTGAGGGGACAAGGTACTCTCTCAGGTGGCGAAGCCCTGGGGTCCTGTGCGTTCGGAATCATCAACAGAGTCCTCGGAGGATAGAAGATGATTGAAGACACAGGAGACAAGAGGATGCGAGTTTTTCGTCCCGTGCACTACGCGGTAGCCGGAGCTTATGCCGTATTGTCTTCCGTCGCCAGCGTAGTGCTGAACCTGGGTGTCCTCGCCTCCGCCCTCGTTGTGGGGTTGCCGATCGCTGCTGTAGCGGCATTTGTCCTTCTGTCGAAGGGACAGCTGGGCAAGGGTGGCAAGGAATTCGACACTACTGGAGCCACCACAAGGGCCACGATGACCTCCCCGCTTCCGCCTGGAGCCGTCAAGGAGATCATCAAGGGCAACGTGCGAGACCATGAACGTTTTGAATTGCTGCATGAAGACCAGGTTGAACTCCTGATCAAGGCCGGGGTTTCAGCATTCACCTGGGGCGAAGACATCGTCGTACGTCTCCATCCTGTCGCAAGTGGTACTCGTATTGAGGCCGAATGCCAACATAAGCAGAGAACGGCAATTGTTGACTTTGGGCAGTCAAGGCGGGACCTGCAACAGGTACTGCGCGGAGTAAGCTCAGCCTCGGAGCAGCCCTAAAAGCCTCGATCGGATATACCACTCGGCTGGACGTTTTCTCCGGAATATCAGTGACAAAGGACGGGTGCAATTGATGCTTCGATTATGCGGTAATCCTGGCAACGATCCGGGCCGCAAGCGCCTGGTCCGACGCGCCGATCCGGGTCACGACAGCGCGGGCCTCTGACTCGTCCACCCAGTCGAAGACGGTCCCGCCGGCATTCCGGACGGCGACGGCCAGGCCCTCGCATCGGGTGCCGAGAATATTTGCCCGTCCGGTGAGCGCGTTCATGCCGCGGCGCAGCTGCACGACGTCGGCCGCCGCGGCGTCCGGGAGGTCATCGACGTCGACGTTGCGGACGTAGGTGCGGACCAGGTCGGTGCCGAGGGTGTGGTTGTCCTTGGCGTAGGCGAGCCGGTCCAGGGAGAGAGCGAACCGGGCTGCCGGGTCGGCGGCGATCCGGGCCGTCGTCTCGGCCAGGAATGCCTGCGCCGGTCATGCGGTCTATGCGGGTTATGTGTTTTGTTGGAGGGTGTGGGCGAGGCGGTAGGAGTCGGTTCCGGTTTCGATGATGGTGCCTTTGAAGGTGAGTCTGTCGACGATGGCGGCGCAGAGTCGGGGGTCGGTGAAGGTTTTGGTCCAGCCGGAGAAGGATTCGTTGGTGGCGATGGCTACGGATGCTTTTTCTTCGCGTTCGGTGAGGACTTGGAAGAGGAGCTCGGCGCCGCGTTTGTCCAGTTCCATGTAGCCGAGTTCGTCGATGCACAGCAGGTCCACGCGTCCGTAGCGGGCGATGGTCTTGGCGAGAGCTTTGTCGTTTTCCGCCTCGACGAGCTCGTTCACGAGCCGGGTGGCGAGGGTGTATTTGACCCTGAAGCCTTTCTCAGCCGCGGCGGTGCCCAGTCCGATGAGCAGGTGGGACTTCCCGGTTCCGGAATCACCGATCAGGCAGAGGGGCTGGCCCTTACGGATCCAGTCCCCGGCCGCCAGGGTGTGGATCGTGGCCGGGTTGATGTTCGGGTTCGCGTCGAAATCGAAGTCTCCGAGCCATTTATCCCGCGGGAATCCGGCGGATTTGACCCGGCGGACCGAGGATCGCCGGTCGCGGTCATCGCACTCGGCCAGCAGCAGTTCGGCGAGGAAGCCCTGGTAGGAGAGCTGCTCCTTGCCGGCGACGGAGACGGCTTCGTCGAGGACGGCACGGATCGTAGGGAGCCGGAGGCGCCGGCAGGCCTGGGCCACGGCCGCCGCGGCGGCTTGTTCGGTCAGTCCGCGTCGCCGGCGCAGGGTCTGGGACACGACAACGGGTGCGGTGGGGCTCATGAGACGTGCTCCTTGCTCGGTGACGCTTGCTGCGGGTCGGTGGAGTGGGTGGTGCGTTTGTTCAGGAGCTGGTCGTAGCCGGCCACGGTCGGCAGCGGGCGTTTGTCCGGTGGGAGGCCGGCGATCACTGCCGCGGGGTCCGCGAGGCGGCGCTGGGTGAGACTGACGATGCGGTGCTCGACGAGTTCTTCTTTCGCGCCGGAATCGCAATCTGGCCGGACCCACCCCGGGGAGTTCCGTTCCGCGGCGACCCGCCGTGCTTCGACTGCGACGACGTCCGCGCTGACCGCCCCGACTTGCAGGGCGGCCGTGATCCCGGCGACGACGTCTGCGTCGTCCATGACCCGGTGCAACAGCAGGACGTCGATGAGTTCGCGGGTTGCGGCGGTGTCGCCGTCGGTTTTGCGGGCGGCGGCCCAGAATGCGTCATGGGCCGGGGTGAACACCCCCGATTTCCGGGCCTGAGCCAGCGCTGTGGAGCCGGGCAGGGCGCCGGGTTTGAATTTCAGGACCTCGAGGTAGTGATCCAGCTGCACGCATTGCCCGCCCCGGGCCACGGTCCGCGGATGGGTGGCGACGAGGGCCCGGCCGTCGAAGATCCTCACCTGCGTGGCCTGCAGGGAGACCCGGACTCTGCGGTTGATGAACCGCACCGGCACCGAGTACTTCGTGGACCGGACGGTGATGAGCGAGGAGCGGTCCACCCGCGGGGTCAGGGCCAGACCCGGGTCGAAGCCCTCTGCCGGCAGCGGCGCCAGCAGGGGTTGTTCGGCGGCGAAGTCCTGGCCGATGGTCCTGAGCCGCTGGGAGATTCTGCGGCGGTCCTCCGCGTCATCCCAAACCCGCAGCTTGTCGTTGAGTTCGGCCAGGGTGGCCACGGCCGGGACAGGGGTGAGGAAGTTCCTGCGGAACCGTCCGACTTCGCCTTCGATCCCGCCTTTCTCGTGGGCGCCCTTGATGCCCGGTTCGCAGTAGAAGGCATCGAAGCCGTAGTGGGATTTGAAGAGCACCCAGCGTTCGTTCTCCACGCGTTGCCGGCCGGCCCCGTATACGACTTTCGTGACAGCCGAGGTCAGGTTGTCATAGCGGATATGCCTGCTCGGGACGCCACCCAAAACGGTGAACGCCTCGATATGGCCCTCCAGAAATGCTTCCTGCGCGCAGGTCGGGTACACGCGGTGAACGGATTTGCCCGAGTTCGAGAGCCGGAACGCGAACATGTAACACCGGGTCCGGACTCCGGCCAGGTCCACCCACACATCACCGAAATCCACCTCTGCCTCCGCACCGGGCGCGCGTTCCTGAGGCACGAAGGCCTCCACCGGGGCGTTCCCCGCCTCGACGGCGATAGCGGTCCTGCGGGCCTTCACGTACTGGCGAACGGTGGAGTAGGAGATCACGGCCTGGTGCTCATCGACCAGGCGGTCAAAAATCCGTTGGGCGGTATGGCGTTGCTTCCGCGGAGCGTCCAGGTCAGCCAGCAGCATCCCATCAACGACGCCTTTGAGCGGGCCCAGCTTCGGGGCCTCCCGGGCGGAAACTTTTCGCTCAGGTGGTTCCGCAGCGGCCAGCGCCTGCCGGACCGTTCTTCGGGAGACCCGGTGTTCCCGGGCGAGGCAGCGGATCGATGAGCCCTTGATCCTGGCATCCCGGCGGATCCTCGCGAACAACTCCACTCTCGACTCCATCACTGCCTTCCACCGTCGGGAAAAACTCTGATGGAATCAACCGTGGGGTGGGCTCAACTGAAAGTGCGATTCATCAACCGGCGAGCCGCGAAGTGGGCCCAACTCAGACTGCAAAACCGGTCCCCACTCAAACTGCCATAATCACATTAGGCTGAATGGCTATGGGGAAGAATCAAAAGCTGCTTGCACTGGCCAACGGATTTCTGGGTGCTCTTGCGGCACGCGGCGTCACCGACATCGCTACGGACAATATTGCCTTCGAGGGCCCTTTCCTCGCCGCCTGGCGCCAGTGGCAACCCACAGTCCGGTCACCTGAGATACTTCCCAAAATCGAATTTGGCGGTGTAAACCAGCCCCGCAACATCATCTTCCGGGTGGACCGGTCGACGTCCCCCTTCAAAAACGTTCGGTCTGAAGGGCTCGATCCGAACCCTCACAATTCCAAGCCCGAGGAATTCCTTGCAGACTGGTGCACGGACCTGCCGGTCAGCGACTGGCTTAACTTGGCCGACCTCTTTCTGCAGGAAGTTGACGCCAGGAACGCCCGGGCAGCAGATCGTAGTTAGCCCCGGCGTCTCGCAGGGTGTGTTGGAGCTTAAGTCCTCTATCCAAAATCAGACAATGAACCGTTATCGTCGGCCGTTATGGTTAGGCCATGCAACAACTCTTTGATTTCGCCTTCGCGCGGCTGGACCACGCCGAGTCGAAGCGCCGAGAATTCGGTGAATCCTGGAAACAATACATCTCACAGCACCCTTGGGACATCGACGTCCGGAACGTTACTCCGACTACGTTTGAAATCTTGGCCGTCACACGCGAGCAGGCACCTGTGCAATTATCGCTGGCATTCAGCGATTGGCTCGCGACGATTCGCGCTGCCTTGGATAACGGTCTCTATGCGTGGGTTGCATCAGCCACCGGACAAGATCCGCCTCCGCTGGCTGAACGAATCCAATACCCAATCTGCTCGACGGCGAAGGAGTACGCAAGCCAACGCAAGCGGCTATCCGGAGTTCCGGTAGACATTCTGGACAAGGTTGAGGCAGCCCAGCCCTATCAGTCTCCTTATGGGCCGGAGAGCAACCTCTTCTATTGGGTCCACGAACTTGCCCGCACCGATCGACACCGAAGCTTGCACGTGGGGTTGGGAAGGGTCGGCGCGCATCGGATCCGTCTGCACCTGCCCAACGACGTGACGGCTACCTTTGACGAGTCAGTGAAGCCCTACCACCACATCGTTGGCGAACTCGTGGTCGGACGCTTCACTACGAGCAAGGCAATCTCGCGCTTCGCTATCAAAGCAGACCTGACTGGAGTAGGAATCGACCCCGAAATTCAGGCCTGGGCTGGATTCAATATGGCGGGACAGCGGCCATCCCTACAGCAGAGGATGACCTACACAGAGCTATTCACACGCAACAACCTGGAGAACATGGCGTTGTTCAGCGGGATAGAACCATTGGGCGGCTTTACAACTTTGGACCCAGCCGACGCAACATGAGCTGCGGCGGACTCGCTCACCTCTGAAGCGTGTCGGATTCGTGGTTGGAGCTCTCTAGAATGCAATATCAATGGCGGGCCATGGTCGCCGGGGTATTGCGACGCTCGGGACAGCTTTGAGCTGCGGGGAGGGTTCCACCTGCCCCCAACGGGCCAACCGCGAGGGAAGGGTGGGCGGGCTGAATGATTGCCCGGCTGCATGCCTTGAGTGGATATGAGGAAGCCCCCGCGCGAATCCAAGGACTCAAGCGTGGAGGCTCCAGGCTCTCCAAGCTGGGAGACCGTAGCGCCTCCTCAGCGAGCTCACTGGCCGCGGACGCCGGCCGGGAGGAGCTGCCGGAGCGTGGCGTGTTCATCGGCGGGCCGGGCGGCCGCCGGTTCGGCCGGCACGCCAGCCTGGAACGGTCTCGTCCAAGAACCTGACCTTCACAGCGTCGAGGTCGCCGCTATTGCCAGTTATAGGAAGTTATAGCCACTTATAGGAAAAAACCAATAACCCCCTATAACTCCGTATGACTCGGCGGTTGAACCCGGCGGAACCGCAAAGCCCAGGCTCAGGTGCGCTGCCGAAATTCGGCGCGGTGACGAATCCGTGGCCCCTCCTTCGAGCTCCTCGGAGCACCGGACGGAGCTGCCCCGGCTGGATGTCTCATTCAAGGCATTCGCGTGGGTGCGAGTCCACGGTCCGGTTCGGGCGCGGCGTGTCGCGTGGATCAATCAGGTTGCTCGGCTCCAGCCGGGACCTGAATGGGTAATAAATCAGCAACATAATGACCGTTATGTTGTGGGCGATGAAGTCACCCGGCCGAGGGTGAGCGTCACGCCCGGCGCGTTTGCCCTACCGAGTCGCAGGAGAGCGCCCTCCCCCGACTAGACCACGAACTTCGAGGCGCGCCTGTACCGGAGTAAAAGGCTGGCCCTGGGCGTGAACTCGGAGTCAACTACGAGACCCGGCAGCAGTACCTGAGGGCTGGCGGGAAGGAGAGGAAGGAGAAGCCTCCGCCTAGAGGGGCGCCCGAGGGGATCAATCTTTGTCGCGGTGGTCTTGAACGGGTGCGGTACGCAGCTTCCAGTTAGAAGGGACAGAGCTCGACATCCTCCGCGAGGTAAACGCGCCCCTCCGGGTCGTCGGAGAACAGTGCCACAACGTACTGGAGTTTGCCCTCCTTCTCGGAAAACTCCAAGACCTTCCCCACTGCTTTGTCAATGTTGCGGTAGACATGCATCGACCCGTACTTCTTCGCAAAGTATTCAAAGCGCCGTGAACGGCCCAACTCCGCCTGCTTTGCTTCAGCTTCGATCCATTTCTCCATGTCGCCAGAACGCGGATCGGATGTGATGCCGCGGACGAGGTTCAGTATTTCGTCGACTTTCTGTTCCACAGTCCGCTTCGACTTCGCGTCACCGGCCGCCGCTTCCACTGTGGCGAGTGTTGTCTGAGCGCCGTCCATGAGCTTGGGCCAGAATGCGTCGAAAATGGTTCCAAGGACTTCAGGCGCTAGAGGGGTCTTGCACCGCCGGTTTATGGTTCCCAAAAGGCCCCGCATATCTTCCTCGGACTTAATCTCAGTGAGCTGCAGGTTGCTCAGAGGGCCGGCGTAATCTTCCTTACTCAGCCCAACGAGTACAGGACATATGCCTGCCTTGCCGAATTTGTTGAGCATCGCGCCGGCTTCGAAATTGAGCCAAGGCTCGTGCTGATTTTCCGCGGTGATGAATACGATGCCAAGATCGGTCGTCGTCAGGTTCGTTGTAATCGTCTCAAACCACGGGTCACCCTTGCCGATGTCGAGCGACAGGAACGGCTCACTGCACTCTTGAATTACGTTCGGCAACCACTTAGCAAACAGCTTGGCAGTTTCACGACTCAGATCCTTGGACCAGCTCAGGAAGACTCTCACAAGGTGAGCATACCGGGCACCTCATCATGCCAGGCGGCGCCCGGCGAGGTCGCGAGTTCATACCGGCCCGCGCGGCCTGCTTGGGTAGGCCCCCGGTAGCGGCCCAGCACTTGAGCAATAGTGAATTTTATTTCTGCGTTTAGGTTTCCCAGTAGCGTGAGTTCTTTGGGGGTAGGCATCGGTGCTCAATGTAGCCGATCCTTTGACATCCTCCCGGCCCTGAAGGACCGGGCTTCCCGCGCCATTAGGTGAATATCCCGAGAAATAAGTCCTTCTACAGCTAGCCTCGAGTCATGGGAGTACTCATTCAGCGCACGCCTATGCGGACATCCACCTATCGCGGGGTGCGCACGGCTATCTGGGTCACTAGTTGTGGGGCGGGACTGATCACAGCCATTGCAATGGCGAGCTTTGGAGGCCTCATCCTCGCCCCAATGCTCTTGTTTGCCCTTCTATACGCATACCAGGTCTATTACCCGGAACCCGCCCTCGACGCATGGGACAGGATTCCGAGTAGTGACCGCATAGCCATGATCAAGGCCTGGCATCCTGCCGCAATGGAGTTGGGTCGCTATGACCGCGACTGGGAGATAAAGAAAGTCTGGTCGCGCACGATGCGCGGCAAGTGACGCCAGCCAAACGCGGCTTGTACCAACGGGCAGTTAGACAACTTGCCAGGTTCTCCGAACCATCAGGCCCGCCGAAGATGAAGGATAGAGGTGCGGGCGCAAATGCAGTGAAGGTCGGCCAGCCGCCACTCACTCCCTTGGAGGACTCACTCCAGGGAGAAGGATCCGGGGTTCCTAGTTCCGTGACGCAGCGTTGGAGACGCGGTGAAGACACAGCCGGAGCACGTTCCGGTCCCCGGATTTGGAATGCTCACCCGGGGTGACAGAGCAAGTTCTCGTTTAGTGAAGGCCAGGGCAACAACCTCGACATGTACTAGCGCATGTCAATCACGCCGGTGCCGATCTCGATGCGGGACGTGCGGGCGGCGATTGCGGCGAGCAGCGGAAACGGCGAGGCCTGCTGCTCGGCAAAATGGTGAACGCGGAAGAACGCTCCGTCGATGCCGGCGTCCTCCGCTGCCACGGCCAAGTCAATCGCCTGCAGGAGCGCGTCCCGGGCGGTGCGCACGCGCGAACCTGGGACATCACCCCAGTGACCGAAGGAGAGGAAACCGATCCGCTTCATAGGACCTCACACTCTCACAGGGACTCGGGCTCCCGGAAGCCGGCCAGCGTCGCGCCTCCCGGATGCTGGCAGCAGGAAGGCCTTCCGGCACTGGCCTTCGGCGGCGGCCCGGCCTATTCTGGGCACAGATTTTGAGCGTGATAACTGGACAGAAAATGGCGCAGAAGAAGCGATTCGGGTCTCGGCTGGCCGCGGCCTTTCGGAGGGTCCTCGGGTTCTTGATAGTGAGCGCATTTTGCGGTGTTCTGGCCGCCAGCCTGGTGGTCCCCGGTGTCGCGGCGGCCGGCGTCGCTGTCAGCAGATCAATCACGTTCTTCAACAACCTCCCCGCCGAGCTGACCGTGACTCCGCCGTCGCAGTCAACCAAAGTCCTGAGCGCGGACGGGAAACCGATTGCCACCTTCTTCGCGGAGAACCGGGTGAAGGTGAGGCTGGACCAGATGTCCCCCTTCATCAAGGACGCGATTGTCGCCATCGAGGACAGCCGCTTCTACGAGCACGGCGGCGTCGACCCGCAGGGTATTCTCCGGGCGCTCACCTCCAACCTGACCGGCGGCGCCAGGCAGGGAGCATCCACGCTCACCCAGCAGTACGTCACGAACGTGATCAACGAGTCCCTGCTGTCGGCGGACAGGAGCGATCAGGTCATCCTCAGCGGGCAGAAGAACATCGGCGACAAAGTACGTGAGATGAAGCTCGCCATCGAGCTGGAAAAGAAGTACACCAAGGCACAGATCCTGGAGGGCTATCTCAATATCGTGTTCTTCAGCCGCGACGCGTACGGCATTGAGGCCGCCGCCAGGCATTTCTTCAGCACCACCGCCAAGGCTCTCACCTTGCCCCAGGCTGCCCTGCTGGCCGGCCTGGTCAACAGTCCCAGCTTCTACGACCCCGCCGTCCATCCGGAAAACTCCATCAAGCGGCGCAACCAGGTCCTGGACAAGATGCTCAGCGAGGAAAAGATCACCAAGGCCGCCCATGACGCCGCCGTCGCCAGCGGTGTCAAGCTCAAGATCGCGGCCGCAAAGCAGGGCTGCTCCGCGGCAGAGATGGCCCCGTACTTCTGCGACTATGTCTCCCACGTGATCCTCAACAACCCGGCGTACGGCGCCGACGCCACGGACCGCGAAAGGAGGCTTTACCGCGGCGGCCTGACTATCACCACCACGCTGGACAGCAGACTGCAGGCGGCCGCCCAGGTCCAGGTCGACGCCACGGCCGGGGCCAACCCGGACAAATGGGGCGCGTCCCTGGTGTCTATCCAGCCGGGCTCCGGCAAGATCCTCGCCATGGCGCAAAACACCGTGTTTCTGCCCGCCCAGGGAAAATTCGATACCCAGCTGAACTTCAACGTCGATTCCAAGGACGCCAACGGCAAGGACCTGAACGGGGCAGGCGGATTCCAGCCCGGGTCCACTATGAAACCGTTCACCTTCGCGGAGTGGCTCAATGAAGGCAAGTCCATGCTCGCCAAGGTGGATGCTTCCCGGCGGGTCTATCCGCTGGACTTTCCCTGGAAGTCCAGCTGTGGCAAGGTCCTCGGTGCCTACAACACGGCGCAGAGGGCCCTCGGTGCCGCCGACGACCTGAAGAACAATGATGAGGGCTACTACCGCAAGATGCCCGTCAATTACGGGCTCTACAACTCCATCAACACGGCGACTTTCGCCGAGGCCGCCCAGCTGGACTTCTGCGGCATCCAGAAAATGGTGGACACGGTGGGCCTCCACAGCGGCGTGGACAACGCCCGGGTGAACATGCACCAGCTGGGCAACCTGCTCGGGGCCATCGGCGTGGCGCCGCTCCATCTGGCCAATGCCTTTGCCACCTTCGCCGCCGACGGCAAGTATTGCGCCCCCATCGCGATCACCGCGGTGACCGATGCAGCCGGACGGGAGCTCCCGGCCCAGACCAGCAACTGCCGCAGCGCGGTCAGGCCCGAGGTGGCCCGCGGCGTGAACGCCGTGCTCCAGGACGTGCTGAAACGGGGGTCCGGAATCTACATTGAGCCCAAGGTCCAGAGTCGGGTCCCGGTGGCGGCCAAGACCGGCACCTCCAACAACAATGGCGCGACCTGGGTGGTCGGCTACACCACCGGCCTTGCCACCGCATCATTCTTCGGCGACACCCTGGCGGGCCAGAAACGGCCAGGCCAGAACGTCACCGTAAACGGCAAGTTCTACAGGAACATTGACGGTTACATGCTCGCCGGTCCGCAGTGGGCCAACTACATGCAGCAGGTGGCCCCGCTCTACCCCGCCGCCCCTTTCCCGCCGCCGCCCAAGTCGATGACCAAGCCCTGAGTCTCGTTTCCACCTCGGCACGGAGTCCGATGACAACTCTTGCTCTCCGCAGCCGCTGCGCGTATGAGAGAGGCATGAGTTCGCAACGGGACGTCCTCAACGGACGCGTGGCGGTCGTGACCGGCTCGACACGCGGGCTTGGGTTTGCCATGGCGCGGCTGCTGGGGCACCAGGGTGCGACGGTGGTGCTGGCGTCAAGGTCCGACGCCGACGTCGCCGCCGCCGTGGAGCGGCTGCATCTGGAAGGGATCGCAGCGTCCGGACGTCGCTGCGACACCGCCGAGCTCGCCGAGGTGGAGGCCCTTCGCGACGAGGCGCTAAGCCACGGGACGCTCGATATCTGGGTCAACAATGCCGGAGCCTCCGGCGTCTTCGGGCCTACGGCGTCCACGCCGGTCGACGACTTCACGCGGGTGGTGCGCACGAACATCCTCGGCACGTTCCACGGGTCGAGAGTTGCGTTGCCGGTGTTCCTCGGCCAGGGCCGCGGCGACCTCGTCAACGTCTACGGCCACGGCGACCAGGGGCCCGTGGCGCTGCAGAATGCCTACGCGTCAAGCAAGCGCTGGGTCCGGCAGTTCACCGAGACGTTGCGGCTGGAAACCAGAGGCACCGGCGTCCGGGTGCATGGCATGAACCCGGGGCTGGTGATGACGGACCTGCTGGGGCACATCACCTCCCAGCCGGGGTACGACCATCGGCTGGGCGCACTGCAGGTCGTCGTCGGATTATGGGGGCAGACCCCCGACGACGCCGCACGCCCCCTGTTGGATCTCGTAACATCGGACGCGGCCGAATTCCGGTATCTGACGAAGACCACCATGGTGACCCGCGGGGTGCGCAACGTGCTGGCCGGACGGCTCCGCCGGGCCAACCGCATGCCCCTAACCGTCACGGTCCTGGACACGAACGACCACGGTTGACACCCGGGGCGCACGTGGCGCCGGCATGACTCAGTAGCTGTAGAAGCCCTCGCCCGTCGCGACGCCGAGCTTGCCCTTGTCGATGTAGTTGTCCTTCAGGTACCGGGCGAATGCCTGGGATCCGGCGTCCGGCGAGGAGGCTGCGATGTTGTAGGCAGTTCCCAGGCCGACGACGTCGAAAATCTGGAACGGTCCGCTCGGCGCCCCGGTGGCAATGCGCCAGGTCTTGTCGATCGTCTCCGGGCTGGCGATGCCCTGCAACAGCAGGCCGGCGGCCGCATTCAGCAGCGGAACCAGCAGCGAATTCAGCACGTAGCCGGCCTTCTCCTTCTTGATCTCGATCGGCTCCAGGCCGCTGCCCCGCGCGAACTCCACGACGGCGTCGAACACGGCCGGGTCGGTGTCGGCGGTGCCCATCACCTCGGCGATGTTCTGCGCCCAGATGTTGTTGGCGTAATGAATGGCGAGGAAGCGGTCCCGACGGCCGGTGGACTCCTTGAGGTCGCTGGGCAGCAGGGTTGAGGAGTTCGTGGCGAAGATGGTCTTGGCGGGGGCCAGCTCCGCGAGTTTGCGGTAGATCTCCCGCTTGAGCTCGAGCAGTTCGGGAACGGCCTCGATCACGAGGTCCGCGTCGGCGACGGCGTCCCCGAGGTCGGCGGTGAGGCGGAGGTTGCCGAGGGCTGCCTCGGCCTTGCCCTCCCCGGCGCCCGCCACGTCTGCCGCCCGGTAAATGCCGGCGAGCCGCGCGAAGCGGGAGCGGGCCTTGTCGAGGGCCGCAGCGTCGACATCGTAGGCGGTGACGGCGAACCCGTGGAACGCGGCCTGGTAGGCGATCTGGGAGCCGAGCACTCCGGTGCCGAGCACGGTGAGCGTCTTGATTTCTGCCATTTTGCGTTCTTCCTTTCGGCGCGGGCGTTACCGGCGGCCGGGGTTGTCGGAGCCGTAGATACTGCGGATCCAGATGGTCGATAACACGTGCAGGGCGCTGGTCTCCGCGATGGCGGGGCTCTCCGCGTCGAGGACCGCGGTGATCACCCGTTCGTTCATCAGGTTGAGGCTTACTGCCAGGTCGTGGGCGTCGACGCCCTCCGGCGCGGCGCCTCGTGCCTGCTCGGACCGGATCACGTCGCTGGAGAAGTCGACCCATGACTGCATCGACTTGGACCAGAGCGCACGCACTTCCTCGTTGCGGGCGCGCGCCGCGATCGCTGCGGTGGAGACGCCGCGGTGGGCCGCGAACACCTCGACGAACATGCCAATGGAACGGGTCCAGGCCGCCGCGGGGTCGCTCTCGAAATCCCGCGGCAGGTCACCGACCCGGTGCTCCACCTCGGTGATGACACGGTCCAGCAGGGCCAGCAGCACCTCGTCTTTGGACCCGAAGTAGAAGTAGAAGGTGGGGCGCGAAATGCCGGCGCCGCGCGCCAGCTCCTCGATCGAAATATCGTCGAAGGCCCGCTCGGCAAGGAGGGCCTCGGCGGTGATCAGGATCGTGTCCTGGCGCTCGTCACCCGAGACCTTTGCGGTACGTCTTCCTCGCTGAACCATGCCGCCCATCCTAATACCACTTTTCGACGCCGTGTTGACGCTGTCAACTCTAAGTCGATAACTTGGCGATATGAGCGAACACGTGGATGTGTTGATTGTCGGAGCCGGGCTGAGCGGCATAGGTTTCGCCAGCCGGCTGAAACGCGAGATGCCCGGGAAGACGTTCGCGATCCTGGAGTCCCGCAGCGCCGTTGGAGGCACCTGGGACCTTTTCCGCTACCCCGGCATCCGGTCCGACAGCGACATGTATACGCTCGGTTACTCCTTCCGGCCCTGGGCCGGCGCCAAGGCCATCGCCGACGGCGATTCGATTCGCGAGTACATCCGGGCGACGGTTGCGGACGAGGGCCTCGAATCGCGGATCCGGCTGAATTATCGGGTCGTCTCGGCCGAGTGGTCGAGCGAAACCGCGCTGTGGGCGGTGACGGCGGTCCCGACGTCCGGCGGCGAATACCGCCAGGACGATGCGGCATCCGGTCCCGGCGAGCCGGCCATCTTTACCTGCTCGTTCCTATCCGTCTGCTCGGGTTACTACCGCTATGACGAGGGCTTCACCCCGGCCATCGAGGGCGCCGATACGTTCGCCGGGTCGATCGTCCACCCGCAGCACTGGCCAGCCGAGCTCGATTACGAGGGCAAGCAGGTGGTGGTCATCGGCAGCGGGGCCACCGCGGTGACTCTTGTGCCGTCGATGGCAAAGTCGGCCGCCAAGGTCACCATGCTTCAGCGCTCCCCCACCTACATCGCCCCCGTGCCGTCCCGGGACCATCTGGCCGACCGCCTCCGAGGCAAGGTGCCCGCTCAACTGGCGTACGACGTCGTCCGGGCGAAGAACATTCTCTTTTCGATGTTCACGTACCAGCTCAGCCGGCGGCGGCCGGAAACGATGAAGGCGATCCTCCGGAAATCGGCCGTCGCCAAACTGCCCGCTGGCTTTCCGGTCGACACGCACCTGGCCCCGTCGTATCAGCCCTGGGACCAGCGGGTCTGCGCCATCCCCAACGGGGACCTTTACCGGGCGATCAGCGCCGGCACTGCCGACATCGTGACCGACGAGATCTCGCGGATCACCCCGCACGGGATTGACCTCGTTTCCGGCGGATCGATTCCTGCCGACGTGATTGTCACCGCGACAGGGCTGAACCTGCTCGTCATTGGCGGCATGACCCTCACCGTGGACGGCGAGTCCGTGGACGTCGGCAAGACCCTCACCTACAAAGGCATGATGCTCGACGGCGTTCCCAACTTTGCGCTCACCATCGGCTACACCAACGCGTCATGGACGCTCAAAGCCGATCTGGTCGCGGGCTACATCTGCAGGCTGCTCAAACACCTCGACCGCCGGAACCTGCAGTGGGTGGCACCCGCGGCACCCGCCGAGGTGGCCGACGCCGGCCTGACTTCCCTGATCGACCTGAAGGCCGGGTACATCCTGCGCGGCGCCGACCGCCTGCCCCGGCAGGGCGCGGGCTCGCCGTGGCGGCTGCATCAGAATTATCTGCGCGACTTCGCCTTGCTCAGGGCCGGCCGGGTCACGGACCACGTTCGTTTCGGCCGGCGCGGGCACCAGGTGCGCGGGTCGGGACGAACGAGGGCGGCGCTCCCCGATCCGCTCGGCCTCCCCGGAACCGGGCACGTCGACGTCGGCGGTGCGCGGTTGCGCTACCGGAAGACCGGCAGCGGGGATCCGGTGCTGCTCCTGCACGGCATCGGCCAGAGCCTGGAGGACTGGAACGAGCAGCACGAACGGCTCGCGGCACGGCGCACCGTCATCAGCGTGGACCTGCCCGGTTTCGCGTACTCCGACCGGCTCTCCGGGCCGGCGACTTTGGCAAAGCTTGCCGACGCCCTGCCGGCCTTCCTCGCCGCCGTCGGGGTGCACGAGCCGCTGCCCGTGATCGGCAACTCACTCGGCGGTGCCGTCGCCATGAAACTGGCCGCGGATCATCCGGACCGCGTCTCAGCCCTGGTTCTTGCCAACAGCGCCGGATTCGGCAAAGAGGTTGCGCTGGTCCTGCGCCTGCTCACGGTCCGGCCGCTCGCGGCCCTGCTCATGCGTCCCGCTGAGGCGGCTTCCCGCCGGACGGTCGAGTCGATCTTCTATGACAAGGGGCTGGTGACCGATGCCCGGGTCGGCCATGCTTTCGCCCTGTCGCAGCGGCCCACGCACCGCAAGACGCTGCTCGACGTCGCCCGCGACCTTGGCACCGTCTCCGGCGTTCGGGCCGAATGGCGGACGGCCCTCATGGGTGCTTTGGCGAAGTCGGACATACCCACCCTTGTGGTGTGGGGCTCCCACGACCACATCCTCCCGTTTAGCCACCTCGAGGCGGCCGCCACGGCACTGCCGCACGCCGAATCGCACGTGTTCGAGAAGACGGGACACATGCCGCAGATCGAGCGGCCCGACGAGTTTGCCGCGGTGGTTCAGGACTTCCTCGCCCGGCGGATGGCGGGGCGTGCGGCGGCTGGCGTCTAAGGCGGACTTAGGAGACCGCCTCCAACTAATCCTGTCGGCGTCCAGAGTGTGAGTGTGGCAACCCGGAGTAGATCCACAGGTTCTGGGTCGGGTATAGCCCTCTTCAAACTGGGCATACCGTCACGGTAGCGTCGTCGGAGATTCTTGAAGGCGCAACGGCGCTGGGACGAGGAACGTCGGCTTGACGCCCCCCGCCGCCGCCAAACTTCAAGTGCGCCCGATCGTCTTTATTCCACTCGGACATCGCCCGTCGACTGGTCTCCGGTATTGACAGTCGTCTGCTCAAGATCGGCGCACAGATGTTTTTTCGCTGCAAGCCAGGCCGGGATGTAAGAACTGCGTTCCGTCAGTTTGGTCTTGAACGGTTCCTCCACCAACATGGCGTCGATGTAGGCGTTCGAGTCTCTCTTATCAATCATGATTGCGCACGCGACTAAGCCGGCGAATGCTGCGTCGTAGTAGGTGAACAACTTTTCACCGCTAAATACGCCAAGCTCCCCGCTTCGTACGTAAGAGTCGAGGTTTTCTTTGTAGGTGTCGAAAGCCTGCTGGGTGAGTGCCCCGCACTCGTCGTTGCCGGATGCGGTGATGGTCTGACAGGTCCACCGCTTCCCATCGATATCGACAGTCGTTCCGACAGTCGTTTTGGTACTGGCCGGGATTGTAGCCTCGGTGCGGGTTGATGCGTCTTGCGCCCGCGGGCCCGGGGTACAGGCCGACAATGCCAAGCAGAGACTGCAAGCTGTAATTAGGGTACGGTGCTTCATTTTCATGGTCTTGCCTCATTAAGGACTGGACTTCAGGGCGCTGTCAGAGTTCGTGGTGAAGACCGACGAATGAAATAGGAAGCTCCACCCGAGAATTCGACCAGCATGTTCAAAATCTTGGATGGCACGCCTACTCCCAATGTCTAACAGGCCCTCCGGCTTGGGCCGGGCCACCCCCTGTGACCAGGCAGACAAACGACTGCGTCATGTTTGGGATTGGACTCTCCGCAGCAAGGAGTTCCAAGGCAGACGTTGAGAGGGAGCATAGCGGCGCCACCCGCCGATGCGTTCGACGTTCGCCAATTCCGCGGGTGGCTCCGTGACGAACTCGTGTCGCTTTCATTGAAGGTGACGGCGAGGACCAGCCCGGCGCAGGCAAACTATCTGTTAGTCGCTTCGCTCCCGATTGACCACGCAGCATGGTGAACCCGGAACGGGGATGACCCCCACAAAACCTAGTAGTAATCCCGCTATCAATCTGCGGACTCTAATCCCCTGCGCTGGGGCTCCAATTAGTGCCGCCCAAGACCACCGTCGACGCGGACCGAAAGTTGCCGCGTTCCACCGGAGACGAGCGCCCAGGACGTTCAAAATCCCTGCCTGGGGAGGAACCAGAGTTTGAGTGACCCACTTCTAACTCCAGTCACAACGAATACGCCTTGAAATTCAAATCGATTTCTACTCCCCCGATTCGAACATGATAGTCCTGAATAGACCCAATGGGCAGAGACCCAAGCCGGATTTTTCCGAAAGGTAGTCCGACCCGCACCGCCGACGGGAAGTGTTTGACCGCAACCAGGTGCGGCAGCGGTGAATTCCGAACTCTTGTAACAACGAACGTTGATCGCTGCGGTGCCGGTTCCTCTGTCGTGACACATCGCAGGCGGACACGGGGTCTGGGTTCCCAGTTTCCAAGTCGAACCCCGTGCACTCCCGGCCGGGGCCGTTTCTAAGGGTTGCATGCGCGAAGGCCGGCGCCGCGATTCCCGGACGGTAAGAAGATTAGGTCCCAGTACCGAAAGCTCTTTTCAGCCAGCTCGAAAATCACTAGCGCATGGCCACGGGGCCGCACTTCAGGCGGCAGGCCACCCTTCCCCGTTGTCATCTGACTATGACAATAAGGAGACACGCCTTAGCTGAATGCCTGTTTTGGAACGCATTGTCACCGGAAGAGGCGTCTGAACTGCGTCTACCAGACAAATACCTTATGAGACGTAACAGATTTTACCTCCATCAACATGACCAGCAAACTGTACGCCTCCCTGAGTGCCTACGATGGCGGACGTGATTCGGTAGTATCCGCTGTGATTCACCGGAAGATTCATCGTGCTGTTGTGATACCAGGGACCCCAGCTTGTGAGGCTCTGCCCAAAGACATTGTAAGTAGACCAGAAGTCATAAACGACGTACTGGTTCCATTTGGCACCGTCCCAACGCCAGATATAGACCTTCCATAGAACCAGCTCTGTACGGTTGGACGCCCAGATCCGGGGCGGGTTGACCGACAACTTGTTGTCGTATTTCTCACACACCAGGTTGTACGGACCGTCGATTCTCGAGGCGGCGGAAGCTGGTTGGGCGATCCCCGCTGAGAGCAGTACGATCACAAGGCACAAGACGGCACCAAATCGGCGGGTCATCCGTGTCTTGATTTTCACGCTCATTTTGATCTCCTCGCATAACGTGAGCGAAAGTGAGATGTGAGCCAGTATCGACAATTGAAGCTTCGGCCTCAACCGGGAGCGTAACGGCTATTCCGCACCAACTTCAGAGGCGCGGTGAAAAGTGGCACTGCTGCACGCCTAATGCTCCTCCCGACACCTCCATCGGTCAACCACCCTCAGCCGCACGCCGGAACGAATTCCGCACCATGGATGGCAGCTAAACGAACTCAGTCCCTCGCTTCGACCTCGAGATAGGCGTCGACCGTGAGGACTGCGCTCAGACGAGCGTCTTGTTTGTCGGTGGGCCGGCCGCGGCCTCGGCTTTCTGAAACAGCGGATCCACCGGTACGCTGCCACCCGGTCAACGATCAGGCGTCTTACATGAACTGTCAGCCGGGCATTAACGTGGGACACGAGGACCTCCGAGTACAAAGTGTGTGAACTAGACAGCTCCACTTAGCCCGGAGGTCCTCCTCGTTTTCAAGCCCTATATGTCAATAACCTCCCGGCTCAGTACAGCTAGACGGCGGTGTAGCCGCCGTCGATCGGAATGGTCGCACCGGTGATGAACTTCGCCTTGCCGCTCGCGAGGAAGGTGATGAGGGCGGCGACCTCCTGCGCCTCGCCTACGCGACCGGCCGGGTGCAGGCTTGCGTACTGCTCGAGGGTCGGCTCGTCGATGAGCGGGGTTCGGATGACACCCGGGGCCACCGCATTAACACGGATGCCCTCCTTCGCATGCATAGTCCCGGCGGCGCGGGTCATGTCCATAACGCCGCCCTTCGAGGCCGAGTAGGCGATGTTGTTCGAAACGGCCACCAGGCCGAACATCGAAGCGAGGTTGGCCACGACGCCGCCATAGCCCTGCTTGAGGAGCTGCTCGGTGACGTACTTGTTGGTGTAGAACCCTCCCGAGTAGTCGATGCCGTTGGTGCGTTCCCAGTTTTCCACGGTCGAGGTGACGACGTCGCCTTCGCCGCCAACGCCCGCCGAGGCAACGGCGATATCAAGGCTGCCGAATTCCTCGACGGTCTTCGCGACGGCCGCCTCGACGCTCTCGGCCTTCGAGACGTCCCCCTGGAAGAACTTCGCGCCGATCTCGTTGGCCGCTTCCTGCGACTTGGGATTGAAGTCGAAGATCATGACCTTCGCACCTTCTGCAATGAAGGTCTTCGCGGTCGCGAGCCCCAACCCCGATCCGCCACCGGTAATGAAAGCGCCCTTTTCTCGAGTTGCATGGCTTAATTCAATCTCTCAGCGATATCGCGGTCAGGGTCGTTGTACCGGCGGCCCCGCGATACGCGTTTATATGCGTATGCATCTATCTTTACATCATCACTTGAAAAGTCAACCAAAGTGCCACTTCTCACATGCTCGCATGCACCCCTCTCAATGCCGTTTGGCCGGGTGCCTACCGGGGACGTTTAGGGCAGACTGGTGGCGTGAACGGAATCCCTTGGGTGCTTCACGTCGATCTCGACCAGTTCATCGCCGCCGTCGAGGTGCTCCGGCGGCCGGAGCTTGCGGGCAAGCCGATCATCGTCGGCGGCCGGGGCGACCCCACAGAACGAGCCGTGGTCTCAACCGCGTCCTACGAAGCGAGGGCGTACGGTGTGGGGTCCGGAATGCCCTTGCGCATTGCTGCCCGAAAAGTGCCCGACGCCGTGATCCTGCCAGTCGATCCCGAGGCCTACCTCGCGGCGTCTGAGACGGTGATGGCTACCCTGCACGCGCAGCCCGGCGCCACCGTGCAGGTACTGGGCTGGGACGAGGCCTTCGTCGGCATCGAGTCAGGGGATCCGGAAGCCTACGCCCGGCAGGTGCAGGCCGCCGTCCTGGAGCGGACGCAGCTGCATTGCAGCGTGGGCATCGGTGACACCCTGGTCCGGGCCAAGGTGGCCACCGGGTTCGGCAAGCCGGCCGGCGTCTTCCGCCTCACTGCCGCGAACTGGCTCGAGGTCATGGGCAGTCGGCCCACCAAAGACCTGTGGGGCATCGGAACCAAGGTGTCCGGGCGGCTGGCTAAGCTCGGCGTCAACACAGTCGCCGAGCTCGCCGCCACCGACCCCCAGGACCTGGTCCACGAGTTCGGCCCCAAAATGGGGCCTTGGTACGCGGAGCTGGGACGCGGGGACGGCGCCAGCGTAGTGGACGCCACCCCGTGGGTTGCCCGCGGGCACAGCCGGGAGACCACCTTCCAGCGCGACCTGACCGAGCCGGCCCAGGTGGACGACGCCGTCAGGGAGCTGACAACGCGTGTCCTCGAGGATGTTGCGGCCGAAGGACGACCCGTCATTGGGTTGACCCTGAAGGTTCGATACGCACCGTTCCTGACCAAGACCCACGCGAGGAAGATTCCCGAGACCTTCGATCGGGACGAGATCCTCGCCCGGGCCTTGGACCTCGCAGCCGGAATCGAAGCGGGGCGGCCTATCCGGCTCCTGGGCCTGCGGGCCGAAATGACAATGCCCGACGACGCCAGAAAGGGTCACACGCCGACGCGCGGCGGCTGGTGACGGCGTGGTGCGGTATTGCGCTTTGCCGGCAGAACCGCTGATCACCGGTCACGCCCGCGGTGCAGGGCGGCCAGGCCATCGAGACGTAGAAGGCGATCGATTGCAGTCCGGCGACGGACCGACCCTGCATGGAAGACCCGGAATCCATTGTCACAAACAGGTCCATGCCAGCGGTGACTTGGTACTCTGGAGGAGGTCAGGCAGTGGCCTCCGTTCTTTTGCAAAGGACACGCTATATGCCTGCGAAACTCTCCGTAACTGTCGCCGTCGACATGGATGCTGCCGCCGTCACCCTTCGACCGGCCGGCAGGTTGACCCCCAGGAACGTCCAAGCCCTCCTCGCGGTGGTGCGACGCGCATCGCGGGTCCTGCCCGGCTTCGGCGTCCTGCTTGATCTTGAACAGCTCCGCGTAGACTGCCCTGAAGCGCTCCGCGCCCTCTCACAGGCCGGCGCCCAGACAATTCACATACATCACGCCCCCGGCGGGTACCGCCCGGATACTACAACGCGGGCGGCCGCCTGATGGAACAGTCCAGCCGCGAGTACTATGAGCGGGTATTCCACCGCTTCGGAAGGTGGCCGTTCGTACCCGCTGAAGACCTCCTGAAGTTGCGCCAATCACTGCTCCAAGTGCAGAAGCTCGGAGGCCGGACCGGCGCCAGCGAGCTCCTCCTCCTTGTCGATGAGGAAGTACACCGGCGCCGGAGCGCACCGCAGGACGACGAGCCTTTCCGGAGCCCGGCTGGCGCGAACTGACGATCTGCAGCGGAGCCGCGTCAGCTCGGACGCGGACGTATTCCGGGCGGTATTTCTCCGCTGCTGGTCAGGTTTTCTGCCACATCACGCAGTTTCGTATTGGAAGTGGTGCTGGCGCGGGTGAGGACCATGAAGGCCTGCTGGGCGGTTAGTTTGTAGCGTTCCATGAGGATGCCTTCAGCCTGGCCGATGAGTTGGCGGGATATTAGCGCCTCGTTGAGCTGGCTGATTTTCTGGGAGTCGGCGAAGGCCACCGCTGCGTGGGCGGCGACGAGCAGTCCGATTTGCTCGGACTCGAGGTCGAAAGCGTTCGGAGCGGCGCCGTAGAGGTTCAACGCACCCAGCCGATCGCCTTCGACGAACAACTGCATTGAAAGCATGCTGCGCGCCCCAAGCTCAGCCGCGCCTCGGGAGAAGGCCGGCCAACGGGTCTCAGTGCGGAGGTCGGGAACACGCACAATCCGCTCCTCGTAGGCCGCATCTAGGCAAGGCCCCTGTCCGGATGAACTTTGCAGAGCGTCAACCCTGCGGGGAAGGTCTCCCGAAGCGACTGGTGAATCGATTGCCTTCCGACCGGTGACCACGCTAATGGACGCATCGGCGGCTCCAGGGATGAGCTGGACGGCAGCCTGGACTATCCCGGATAGAACGGTGTCAACGTCATTTTCTTGCTGCAGCTCCCTCGCCAGGTCGCTGAGCCGTGTGGCCAGTTCGCCGCTCACGCTCCCGCCCTGTTCTGACTGCCCGGAAGGGCCGTCCATCTTTGACCCGTCGGTGTTCATCGGCTCGCCTCAGTTCTTCCGTATGCGCTGATACTACGTCCGGAATCTCCCGCTGGACCCTCCCGGCGAAGTTTTCTTCCGGCACAGCGGCCCCGACGCAAGACGACCCCGCACGCTTCTGCGTGCGGGGTCGTCGTTTTGTTGAACAGAAGACGGGGACGGACCTAGAAGTCCCAGTCGTCATCCTCAGTGTTAACAGCCTTGCCAATCACGTAAGACGAACCGGACCCCGAGAAGAAGTCGTGGTTCTCGTCCGCGTTCGGCGACAGGGCCGAGAGGATCGCCGGGTTCACGTCGGTGACGGAGGCCGGGAACATGGCCTCGTAACCCAGGTTCATCAGCGCCTTGTTGGCGTTGTAGTGCAGGAACTTCTTGACATCCTCGGCCAGGCCGACGGAGTCGTAGAGATCGTGCGTGTACTGAACTTCGTTCTCGTACAGCTCGAAGAGCAGCTCGAACGTGTAGTCCTTGATCTCCTGCCGGCGCTCCTCGGAGACCTTCTCCAGGCCCTTCTGGAACTTGTAGCCGATGTAGTAGCCGTGCACGGCCTCATCGCGGATGATCAGGCGGATCAGGTCGGCCGTGTTCGTCAGCTTGGCCCGCGAGGACCAGTACATCGGCAGGTAGAAGCCCGAGTAGAACAGGAAGCTCTCCAGCAGCGTCGAGGCCACCTTGCGCTTCAGCGGGTCGTCGCCCTGGTAGTAGTCCATGACGATCTGGGCCTTCTTCTGAAGGTTCTCGTTCTCGGTGGACCAGCGGAAAGCCTCGTCGATCTCCTTGGTGGAGGCCAGCGTGGAAAAGATAGAGGAGTAGCTCTTGGCGTGCACGGACTCCATGAACGCGATGTTGGTGTAGACAGCCTCTTCGTGCGGGGTGACGGCGTCCGGGATCAGCGAGACTGCGCCGACGGTGCCCTGGATGGTGTCCAGCAGGGTCAGGCCGGTGAACACGCGCATGGTGAGCTGCTGCTCGTCCGGGGTCAGCGTCGCCCACGACTGCACGTCATTGGACAGCGGCACCTTCTCCGGCAGCCAGAAGTTGTTGACCAGGCGGTTCCAGACGTCAACGTCCTTCTCGTCCTGGATCCGGTTCCAGTTGATCGCCTCGACGTGGCTGAGAAGCTTTACTTTTTCTGTCATGACTCCGACTCGCTTTCTGAAGAGAGACTTGGTTTGGCCGAGTCCTCGACGCAATACTTGCAGTCGGCTTTCTCGATGCCTTTGTTCGTGTGGTGCCTGGTGTGGGCGTTGCGCTGGCTGGAAGGCATCGGACGGCCCTTCCGTACTGCTGACATTTTCGCACGGGTTTCGGCGCTGGCCTTCTTCCCGAAATTCGGGTTACCGGGTCCCTTCCGCGCTTCGGAGAGCGCCTTCCGGGCCTCCTCGCTCATCGAGTGACCGAACCCTGGATGATCTGGCCCAAACTTCCCGAAATTCGGGTTCTCCGCTCCGGAATACGTTCCCTTCCTGTCCGCCGCCCATTTCATGCGCTGCTCGGTGCTGTGCCTACCGCCGTAGAACGGATTGGCAGGACCTGGCCGGCTGAGACCTGTTCGCCCCGTCGACCTCAACCGGGCGGCTTCGCGCTGCTTTTCCGTCCACACCACGCCGGTCGGACCAAGACCGCCGTCCGCGAGGTTCAGTAGTCGATCCCCCTCGCGCCTTAGGTAGCTGATCCACTCGATCTCGGCCTGCCCCAGTTCGGGCAACCCTTCAATCCAGTCCAACTCATCCGCGATGACGTCTGCCGGGTCGTGCTTCCGAAGCCAATCGTAGAAGGGTGTTTTGCGCCCCTCTGCAGCGACTCGGAGGTGTTGATGGAAACGACGACTGGCCGTCTTGGTAGTGATACCGACATAGCGGTACTCGACTTCCCGCCGAAGCCGGATGCCGTAGACCAAGCCGCCCACCGCCGTCGTGGTTTCCATCATTTCATCCCCTAATGAAAAACAACCTATTTCAGTTGATTAAAGCATGCACGAGACACAATTTTCCACCTCGGTCCCTTCCAGCGCGAGCTGGCGGAGACGGATGTAGTAGATGGTCTTGATGCCCTTCTTCCAGGCGTAGATCTGGGCCTTGTTGATGTCGCGCGTGGTGGCGGTGTCCTTGAAGAACAGCGTCAGGGACAGGCCCTGGTCCACGTGCTGCGTGGCAGCGGCGTAGGTGTCGATGACCTTCTCGTAGCCGATCTCGTACGCGTCCTGGTAGTACTCCAGATTGTCGTTGGTCAGGTACGGCGCCGGGTAGTACACGCGGCCCAGCTTGCCTTCCTTGCGGATCTCGATCTTGGACGCCACCGGGTGGATCGAGGAGGTGGAGTTGTTGATGTAGGAGATCGAGCCGGTCGGCGGGACGGCCTGCAGGTTCTGGTTGTAGATGCCGTGCTCCATGACGGAAGCCTTCAGCTCGCGCCAGTCATCCTGCGTGGGGATGTGGATGTGCGCGAACAGCTCGGCAACCTTCGCCGTCTGCGGGACCCATTCCCGGTCCGTGTACTTGTCGAAGAACTCACCGGACGCGTACTTGGACTTCTCGAAGCCGCCGAAGGTCTGGCCGGTCTGGATGGCCAGCAGGTTGGAGGCACGGACCGCGTGGAACACCACCGTGTAGAAGTAGATGTTGGTGAAGTCCAGGCCCTCTTCGGAGCCGTAGTGGACCCGCTCGCGGGCCAGGTAGCCGTGCAGGTTCATCTGGCCGAGACCGATGGCGTGGCTCTGGTCGTTGCCGCGGGCGATCGAGGGCACCGAGGTGATGTTGGACATGTCCGAGACGGCCGAGAGCGAGCGGATGGCCGTCTCGATGGTCAGGCCGAAGTCCGGCGAGTCCATGGCCTTGGCAATGTTCATCGAACCCAGGTTGCAGGAGATGTCCTTACCGGTGGTGTCGTAGGACAGGTCATCGTGGTACGTCGTGGGCTGGGAAACCTGGAGGATCTCCGAGCACAGGTTGGACATGATGATCTTGCCGTCGATCGGGTTTTCCCGGTTTACGGTGTCCTCGAACATGATGTACGGGTAGCCGGATTCGAACTGGATCTCGGCGAGGGTCTGGAAGAACTCGCGGGCCTTGATCTTGGTCTTCTTGATCCGGGAATCGTCCACCATCTCGTAGTACTTCTCGGTGACCGAGACGTCGGAGAACGGCATGCCGTAGACCTTTTCGACGTCGTACGGCGAGAACAGGTACATGTCCTCGTCCTTCTTGGCCAGCTCGAAGGTGATGTCCGGGATCACTACGCCGAGCGAGAGGGTCTTGATGCGGATCTTCTCGTCCGCGTTCTCGCGCTTGGTGTCCAGGAAGCGGTAGATGTCCGGGTGGTGCGCGTGCAGGTACACCGCGCCGGCGCCCTGGCGGGCACCGAGCTGGTTGGCGTAGGAGAAGCTGTCCTCGAGGAGCTTCATCACGGGGATTACACCGGAGGACTGGTTCTCGATCTGCTTGATCGGCGCGCCGACCTCGCGGATGTTGGTCAGCGCGAACGCGACGCCGCCGCCGCGCTTGGAGAGCTGCAGCGCGGAGTTGATGGACCGGCCGATCGACTCCATGTTGTCTTCGATGCGGAGCAGGAAGCAGGAGACCAGCTCGCCTCGCTGCTTCTTGCCGGCGTTCAGGAACGTCGGGGTGGCCGGCTGGAAGCGGCCTTCGATGATCTCGTCCACCATCGCGGTGGCGAGCTTCTCGTCGCCGCGGGCCAGGTGCAGGGCCACCATGCAGACGCGGTCCTCGTAGCGCTCCAGGAAGCGCTTTCCGTCGAACGTCTTGAGCGTGTAGGAGGTGTAGAACTTGAACGCGCCGAGGAAGGTCTCGAAGCGGAACTTCTTCTTGTACGCGCGGTTGAAGAGCTCGCGGATGAAGTTCATCGTGTACTGGTCGAGGGTTTCCCGCTCGTAGTACTCGTTCTTGACGAGGTAGTCGAGCTTTTCCTCGAGGTCGTGGAAGAACACGGTGTTGTTGTTCACGTGCTGCAGGAAGTACTGGTGCGCAGCCTCCCGGTCGGCCTCGAACTGGATCTCGCCGTTGGGGCCGTAGAGGTTCAGCATGGCGTTGAGCTCGTGGTAGCCCAGGCCCTGGTAGGCGGCCGGCATGGCCGGCTTCTCGCCGGGGACGGTGTGCTTCTCGACGGCGGTATTGCTGGCCGCGTGGGAGCCCCCGGTCACTTCGGTGTCTGCGACAGTCGTGTCCAAAATTCTTCCAATCCTTGTTGTACTCGGCTGACGTCTTCCGGCGTCCCCATGAGTTCGAAACGATATAGGTGCGGGACCTGGCATTTGGCGGCGACGATATCCCCGGCCATGCAGTAGTTGTCCCCAAAGTTCGTGTTGCCCGCCCCGATCACTCCACGGAGCTGTTGCCGGTTCCTCGGATCGTTCAGAAAGCGAATGACCTGCTTCGGAACCGATCCCTCTCCCCCCGTCCCCCCGTACGTGGGAAGCACCAGCACGTAGGGCTCGGTCGCCACCAGCCCCGGTTCCCTCGCGTGGAGGGGGATGCGGGCGGCGTCGACACCCAGCTTCGCAACGAAGCGTCTGGTGTTCTCGGAGGTGGAGGAAAAGTAGATGAGGTGGCTGCTGGTGGTCCGGACCGTGTCCGGACTTCCGGCGCCTGCTGCCAGCGGCGCATCGGCTGTTGCCGCTATAACCGGTGCCATCGGAGTCACCTCATCTGACGTGCTTGTGCCGTGTGTTGGCTTTCAGGCGACCGCGACGGCGGCAGCCTGTGCCAGTTCTTCGATCTTGTCCGGGCGGAACCCGGACCAGTGGTCCTGGTCGGTGACGACGACCGGGGCCTGCATGTAGCCCAGGGACTTGAGGCGCTCAAGGGCCTCGGCATCCTGGGAGATGTCGACGCTCTGGTAGGCGATGCCCTTCTTGTCGAGAGCGCGGTAGGTGGCGTTGCACTGCACGCAAGCCGGCTTCGTGTAAACCGTAACGGTCATGTCCTGAGTCCCCTTTGTTGAAGTCTGTGGTTCGTGTCCGGTGGGGCCTGACCGGAACAGGAATCCTTATCCGTTACTGGCCTCGCCTGGCGGTCTGCAACCGCTCCGCTCGAACTGTATGTCGATACTACATGTAGTGCAAGAGTCCCGCGCGGACCCCAAGATGATGTATTACAAGTATGTCATTTAACCCACCTTTAATCCACAGCCCAGGGCCTTCAAAATGTCCGGATTTCAGCCATTTTCGAGGACGAAATCCACACCCTGTGGAGTACTTAGCCACAATTAACCGCCCCGCGTGTCGCATTTTGGACGGCGTGTCGCGGGTGCGTCGCAGCGGGCCGGGGAGTGGCACGAAGCACCACATGTAGTGGGCGATGGCACAGCGTAAGCCGCCCCGGAGTGTCCAGCCCGGGATGGACGTGTTTGGCCCCCTAAGCGGGAGCGCGGTGCGCTCGGTAGGTGACGCCCGGGTCGGGTCTAGTCAGCCGGGCGCAGCGAGGTGATCATCTGCCGTAGCGAGTCGTACTCTTCGGTTCCCGTGTAGGACTCCGGAGTGTCGACGTCGGGCGTGTCCCCCGGTGTCGTAACGAGCGGATCGTAGACGCCGCTGAAGGCCGCCACGCCCGGCGGCCAGTTGAAGAACTGGAAGATCGGGCAGGCGCTGGGGCCGGCCGGCAGCGGTGCGGAGGTGATCCCGTAGGACAACGGGGCCGGCCTTGAGGGGTAGGACTCATGGTCGTCCCGGCCCTCGAACACAAAGCGCGGCTTCACACCGTTCTGGGCAAGAGCCGGCAACTCCTGCGAGTCCATCAGGGCGTAGGGCAGCTTCTGGGTGCAGCTCGCCTTGGTCACAATGTTGGTCCGCAGGGTTGCGATCGACTTTCGGGCGCCGGTGAGGACTTCGATGAAGACTCCGCCGGGCGCTGCCTCGCGGGCCCGGTCCTTGACGGTCCAGTCCGGCGGGTAGTCGAACATGAGCGTGCCATCAGGCGTCGTGTAGGTCTTCCAGTCGGCCTGCCCGGTCGGCCGGGGGGAGGCCTGGGCCAACGGTTTCAGGCCCGGTTTCGAGCTTGCGGATGAAGCGGCCGGCGACGGCGTCGCTGTCGCCGAACCCGTTGGCGGTCCACTGGGGGAAGAGCAGGACGCCAGCAGAACGGCGACGCAAAACCCTACTGAAACTACCCTGACGGACGGTCCGGACCGACGCATGGCGCCCTCCCCTTTTGGGTGCAACTAACTCCCTCCAAGTCTGCGTTGTCCCAGCCCACGAACAAGGGTCTTTGGGCCTCCGGAGCGGACCGGTGCGCGGCCCTACACCGGTCCCGCAACGGAAAACGGGGGCCGGCGAAGTCTCGCCAGCCCCCGCAGGGCCTCCGGCCGCAGCCGAATGTCAATCTTCCGACAGCTACCGCTTCAGGAGCGTGTTGCCATAGCCGGCGTCGCACTTGCCGTCGTGGATGACGCCAGCGCCCGGCGCGACCGCGTAGTTGCTGGCCGGGTTGAAGACGGCCGTACGGACGTTCGTCACCTTGCTGGCACAGTTGTCGGCACCGTCAGCACTCATGCTCTGGCCGCCGATCCACATGTCGATCCAGATGGTGGAGTTGGTCCCCTCGACGTTGGTGCCCTGGTGGCAAGGGCCGCCCTGGGGGTCGTCGCCGTCGCCGCAGCTGTCCTCGACGATGAAGTAGCGGCGCACGTCCGGAAGGTAGATCCGGGTGCCGGCCGGGAAGTCCAGAACGTCCTTACCGCTGGCGGTGGAGTGACCCACGGCGATGGTGATCGGGTCGTTGTACGTGCCGGTGCCCCCGGCCGTGCTGTGCAGAATGGGGTGGCTGATCGTGGCCGAGCCCGCCGGGGTGTTGTCGTACCAGGTGTACGCCGTCGTGTACGTGGTGTTGACAACCCGTTCGGAGGACGACGCCGGCACAACGGGTGCCGGGGCCGGCTTCGGAGCCGCAGGAACCACGGCCGGTACGGCGGGAGCGGCGGGCACCGTTGCCGGCGCCTTTGCGGCGGCTGCCGTTTTGGCTGCCGCAGCGGCTGCGGCCTTCTTGGAGGCCGCGGCGGCCGCCTTGGCCTTCTTGGCGGCCACAGCTGCAACCTTGGCCTTCTCAGCAGCGGCCCGCTGGGAGGCGCCAACCTCGGCCGACGGCTTGTCGGCAGCGGCCGTAACCTCAACACCGGCGTTTGCCGATCCGGAAGACTGGGCGGATGAATTGGAGGCGCCGGTTCCGGCGCCACACGCCGAGGTGGCGAGGAGGACCGAGAGCATGCCGGCGGCCAGCAGAGTATTTCTGCGCATGGAAAATAAAGCCTTTTCATGGGGTGCGGAAAACGGACAGTCCCTGGGGATGGTTCCTGCCCGGAGTTGGTCACGGCATGCGGAGCGCAAAGACGCATCCGCCGAGGGAATTACCACACGCAAGAGCATTCTGGATGTTCTGTGGGGCGTGTGTACCAACCGGTAACCCAAACGTTACCTTGGCAAGCGCGGAGAGGCCAATCGACAGGGTCCTTTGACCTGTTTTCAAACTCGGCTTAGGAAATCAGCGGGCCGTCGGGGCCGGTGACGTGGTGACGAGCTGATTGCCGTAGCCGCTGTCGCACTGGCCGTCGTGGATCACGCCCGCCCCCGAGGCCACGACGTAGTTGTCCGCAGGGTGGAAGACAGCGGCCCGGACGCCGGTTACCTGGTCCGCGCAGCGCCTGGCAAATGACTCGCTCTCCCCCTCGCCGCCAATCCAGACATCAAGCCAGCTGGATGCGCCGCCGTGTCTGGCCGCCAGGGCGTGGCAGGGCCCGTCCTCCGGGCTGGGGCCGTCCCCGCAGGTGTCCTCCACAATGAAGTACCGGCGGACATCGGGTAGGTAGATCCGGGTGCCGGCAGGGAAATCAAGGACGTCCTGGCCCGTCTCCAGGGAGTGCCCGACGGCGATGGTCACCGGATCCGCGTAGGTTCCTGCCCCGCCGGCCTTCTTGTGCAGCACCGGGTGGCTGATGTCCGGGGAGCCCTCGGGCGTGTTGTCGAACCAGGTGTAGGCCGTGATGTACGTGTCCGGAACGGCCGAGAGCCCCGATGACGAAGGAGACTGCGGTGGCGACGGCGGCGCGCCCTCGCACGCGGCGGCAGCCAGGACAACCGACAGCAAGCCTGCGGCCAGTCCGATCTCTCTGCGCATTCGGCATCTGCCTCCACTAATTCGGACCACGTACCTTGAACGCTACCCGTCGGTCCGGCTGCGGCGATAGACGCAAGGTTGACCCGTCTTTCAGAGTCCGGCGGCACCACTGCTGCGCCCCTCCGCGCTTACTCGAATCGTCGTCGCCAATCCGCGGTAGTCGATCCCTCAAACCAAGTAGAACCACTCTAAAAACGCGGGTGTTTCCTACGCGTGTGTGACCCCATCGGGCGCTCCTAACCTCGAAGGCATAAGGGTACGCCGCGAACCGGCGGCTCGTGCGGCTTCAAGGGAGAGACCAGATGAGCGCCGATTTTTCCCTCCGCGAATTGATCGCCAGTTCCGGGCATGACCCCCGGCAACGAGCGCTGGCGCTCACGCCCTGACTCCGGTCGGGGACTACATCACACAAGATTCCCTGGCGAGGCAATCCATGAAGAAATCATCCCCAATTTCCGGCACTGCACCGGTCTTCTTCGATCCCAGTGGAAAACGGTGGCGACGCATTCTCGTCGCCCTAATGGCGAGCGTGCTGTTGATCGTCCTGTCGGTCGTGTGGATCCTGCCCGCTGCCAGCGCTCCGGTATGGAAAGCGCCAGAGAACCAGTCCGTGGAGTACCCCCGGAAATTGTTGTCCACCCAGGATCTGCGGAACATTCCCCGAATCGGCCCCGAAGGCGGCTTCGCCTTCGATCGGATCGCGCTCATCGAGCGGCGGGATGGCAAAGTCTTCCTCAAGGATCCCTTCAGCAACACCATCTGGAGGGAGGCCACCGCCGACGAAATTGAGCTGATCGGCAACAGCCCCTACGCCATGGAAACTTTTGGGAAGCCGGCGGACCACACATTGATGTTGACCTTCGATGATGGGCCCGACCCGCGCAATACGCCGCAAATTCTGGATTTGCTGTCCAAGGAAGGCGTACCGGCGACGTTCTTCACGGTTGGCGACAACATCGTCAAGTACCCGGATATCTTCCGCCGCATGACCCAGGAAGGTCATATGGTCGGAAACCACACGATGTCCCACATCGATTTCTGGGCCCACGACGACCTGTTCAACCGCCAGCAGATCATCGGGGCGGACCGGGTCATGCGCGCTGCGGACAGCTACGGAACAAGGCTGTTCCGCATCCCGACCGGAGATCCGGAAAACAACACCCTGGCCCTTCTGCAATCCCAGCAGCTGGGGTTCCTCCATATCAACATGGACTTTGATACGCGGGACTGGTCCTACGCCCCCGGCGTTCCGATTAAGGCGCAGAAACTGGACGGACAAGGGCATATTGTCCTGGTTCACGACGGCGGCGGTGATCGCAACGCAACGATCGAAATGCTGAAGACCTTCATCCCGCAGGCAAAAGCAATGGGTTACACCTTCACCACGGTCGAGCCGTTGCTTCCGCCCGAATACATTCCCCAGTCGGACGTCAAGGCCGCCGTGGAGGACGATGCGACCTTGGCCGCGATGACGACGTATCTAGTGACTCCGAACGTGGTCCTCACTTGGCTTTTCTGGTTCGGAATCGGCTCGCTTACCGTCCTGACGTTCCTCTACGTGGTTCTCGCCGTCATCAACAATCAGCGGCAGAAGAAACGTCTTTGGGCGGACGTCAAGGAGGAAGAGTGGCCATTCGTCAGCGTCGTCCTACCGGTCTTCAACGAAGAACTTGTCGTGGCCAAAACGTTAGACGCCCTGAGAGCCAGCGACTACCCCCGGATGGAAGTCGTCGCCATTAATGACGGCTCTACCGACGGCACCCTGGCGGTTCTTTCCGAATACGCCCAGACCTGGCCGCAACTGCGCGTCATCGACCAGCCCAACGGCGGAAAGTCCGCCGCCAGCAACCACGGAATAGCCCAGTCCCGCGGAGAAATTGTGGTCACCCTCGACGGCGACACGCTGTTTGAACCCCAGACCATCAAGATGTTTGCCCGCCATTTCCTGGCGCCGCGCAACGGCAAGATCGTCGGAGCGGTCGCCGGGCACGTGAAAGTCGGAAACCGCCGCAATCTCCTGACCGCCTGGCAAAGCCTTGAATATCTCTCCGGCATCTGCGTCACGCGAATGGCGGAGGGCCTGATGGGAGCGATCTCGATTGTCCCGGGCGCCTGCGCAGCCTGGCGGAGGGAGGCACTCATCCAGGCCGGCGGCTACTCCCATGACACGCTCGCAGAGGACGCTGACCTCACGCTCTCCCTGCAGCAGCTCGGCTACAGCATCGTGCAGGAGAATTCCGCCGTGGCATGGACGGAAGCGCCCATGACCCTGCGGGGATTGTTCAAACAGCGCCTCCGCTGGACCTATGGCAACATCCAGACGCTCTACAAGCACCGGTCCATGCTCTTCAATCCCCGGTTCGGCGCCCTCGGCATGCTGACCATGCCGTACGCCCTGATCTCGGTGCTCGTCCCGTTGGTCTTCATGCCCCTGACGGTCATCGTGGCAGCGACCAGCCTGGCCCGCGGAGAATGGCAGGCCGTCGCCGCGTTCTCGGTGTTCGTCGCCGCAACCCACATGATCATCTCGATAGTGGCCGTGCTGATGGTCCATGAGAGTCCCATGCACCTCCTCATGGTCCCCATCTACCGGCTCATCTACGAACCCCTCCGCGCTTACGTGGTGTTCGGATCCGCGATTCTGGCGCTGCGGGGCACCGCCGTCGGCTGGTACAAACCCGAACGCACCAACAGCGTCCTGATGCCGACGAGCCAGGCAAAACTGTCCACCCTCGCCCCGGCCCCCGCGGACCGGCTGGCCCCGTTGTAGCCTAGGGCCATCGGCAGGATCCGTGGCGAAGAAAGGGACGGCCCTCGTGGCGGACGTAGGGAACATTCATGCAATGGCGGCATAGGCCCCGCTCCCGCAGCCGGAGCGGGGTCCTCGCCGCCTCCGCCGTCGTGTTGGCGGTTGCCGCCTGTTCTCCCGCACCGCCGACCAACTACGGACAGGAGCCGCGGACGAGCCAGCCCGCGCTAGGCCCGCAGTGGTTCGGCGGGTACCTCGACGTCACGCTCAGCCCGAGCCTGCGCCTGCAGGACACGGCGCTTCACGGAGCCGCCACCACGGTTCTGTCCTTTATTGGCGCACACCCGAAAGACACCTGCCAGCCCTCCTGGGACGGCGTCCACACGCTTGACCAAACCGGCGCCAAGCTGAGCGTGGACAGCCAGATCACATCGTTCCGCAAGGCCGGCAATGACATAGCTGTCTCGTTCGGAGGGCAGCTCGGCAAGGAGCTCGCCGAAACCTGCACCGACCTCGGCGCCCTGGTGAAGGCGTACACGGCGGTCATCACCAAGTACGGGCTCGACACCTTGGACTTCGACGTCGAAGGCGCCGGGTTGAGCGATCACGCAGCGGCGGAACGACGTGCCGCGGCCGCCGCGAAGCTTCAGGCCGAGCGCCCCGCCGTCAACCCGTTGAAGGTGTGGCTGACCCTTCCCGTCTCGATGGAGGGCCTGACAACGGACGGCGAAAAGTCCGTGACAGCGATGCTGGACGCCGGAGTTGAACTCGCCGGCATCAACATCATGGTGATGGACTTTGAGCCGCTCGCACCGGGCCAGACGATGCTCGCCGCGGCAAAAAGCGCTGCCGAGGCCACTCACCAGACGCTGCGTGCACTGTATGAGAAAGCCGGCAAGCCGCTCGAGGATGCGGCCTTGTGGCAACGGATCGGGCTCACCCCGATGATCGGGATGAACGATGTGAAGGGCCAAGTCTTCACCCTCGCGGACGCTGAAGGCCTGAACAGCTTCGCCGTGGAACGCGGCATCGGGCGGATGTCCATGTGGTCGCTGAACCGGGACTTCGCCTGTACTTCCTCCAGCCGGCCCGAAGAAGGCAGCAGCGCATCCAGCAACTGCAGCGGCGTGACGCAGGCGCCCGGGATGTTCGCGAAGCTGCTGGGCAAGTCCCTCACAGGCTGAGCTGCCCGAACTGTTACTCCGGCCGGCTGCAGAGGATCTGTTCCACGCCCATCCGGCCTTCCGCGAAGCTGCGCAGTGCGCCCACCAGGTACAAGCGCCATACCCGGGCAATCTCCTCACCCATCATCGCGACGGCGGCGTCGTGGTTCTGCTCGAACCGCGCGTACCAGGCCTCGAGGGTACGGACGTAGTCGCGGCGCATCGCCTCGACGGCCTCGACCTCAAGACCGGCGTCCTCCAGGAACCCCAGCGTCTCCCCGACCGGGCGCATGTGCATGTCCGGGGCGATGAACGACTCGATGAACGGCCCTCCGCCGGGATGCTTGCCGCGCCGGGACATCTGCTGCACCAGGACGCGGCCGCCGGGGACCACGTTGTTGAACAGAGCGGCAGCGTACACGGGGTAGTTGCGCTGCCCCACGTGCTCGCCCATCTCGAGCGAGGCCACGGCGTCGAACGGGCCGTCCGGGATCTCACGGTAGTCCTGCACCCGGATTTCAACCCGCCCCTCGAGCCCGCGCTCCTTGATCCGCGCGTCGATGAACGCCTTCTGCTCGACCGACAGGGTGACACCGACGACGTCGACGCCGTAGTGCTGCGCCGCGTGCAAGCTCAGCGAGCCCCAGCCGCAGCCGACGTCGAGCAGCCGCATCCCCGGCTTCAGCCCGATCTTGCGGCAGACCAGATCCAGCTTGTCCCGCTGGGCGTCCTCCAGGCCGTAACCGGCGGCGGCGTTCCCGCGGGAATCCGTCCAGTAGCCGCTGGAATACGCCATCTGCGGGTCCAGGATCAGCGCGTAAAAGTCGTTGCTGAGGTCGTAGTGGTGGCTGATGGCGGCGCGGTCGCGGATCAGGCTGTGCAGCCGGCCCTTCACCCGGGCCTGGCTGGCCGGCGGCTCGGGCGGCGCGCCCAGGGCACCGGCGGCCTTGGCGATCTTAGCCACGCCGGCCAGCACGGACGGGGTGGGGCGGACGCCGGACAAGCCGCGGTCCCGGACCACCTTCCAGAGATGCTCCAGCGCCGAGTTGAGGTCGCCGTCGACGTCCAGTTCCCCGGTGACGTAGGCCTGGGCGGCGCCCAGCTCCCCCGGCGCCCAGAGCAGCCGGCGGATGGCGTCCGGCGAGTTGAGCCGCACCACCGGCGCCCCGGCCGGACCGGCCTCGCTGCCGTCCCACACCACGAGCCGGACGGGGAGTTCCCCGCCGACGACCGGGCGAAGGACGTCCGCGATCGTCGTTGCAAGCGCCGCGCTCATCCTGCGGTCCGCTCGCTGGAAGCCTTGGCTGCCGCCTTGCTGGAGGCGGTCTTGGTGGAAACCTTGTCCAGCACGATCTGCTGCACGTCCAGGTAACCGGTCTCGAAGCCGGCGCGGGAGTAGCACAGGTAGAACAGCCACATCCGCTGGAAGATCTCGTCGAACCCGAGGGCGCGGACGTCCTCCGCGCGGGCCATGAAGCGTTCCTCCCAGAGCCGCAGGGTCTGGGCGTAGTGCTCGCCCATCGCGAGGCGTTCGCGGACCCGGAGCCCGGTCTGCTTTTCGGTAATCTCCTCGATCGCCCGGACCGAGGGGATGACGCCGCCCGGGAAGATGTACTTGTGCACCCAGGTGTAGCTGGTCCGGGTGGCGATCAACCGGTCGTGGCCGATAGTGATGGCCTGGATGGCGACCTTCCCGCCGGGGGCCAGCACGCGCTCGATCGTCTGGAAGTAGGTGGCCCAGTATTCGTAGCCGACCGCCTCGATCATTTCCACGGAGACGACGGCGTCGTACTCGCCTTCCACGGCGCGGTAGTCCTTGAGCTCGATCGTGACGGCGTCGGCGTAACCGGCCTCGGCCACGCGCTGTCGCGCCAGTTCCTGCTGCTCGCTGGACAGGGTCACGGAGTAGACCGTCGCCCCGCGGGCGGCGGCCCGGAGGGCAAGTTCGCCCCAGCCGGTGCCGATTTCCAGCACGCGGGTTCCCTCCGTGACGCCGGCCTTGTCCAGCAGCCGGTCGATCTTCGCCTGCTGCGCGTCGGCCAGGCCGTCCCAGACAACGCTCCGCAACGCGTCGCCGCTCTCCGGGAAGAGGGCGCTGGAGTACGTCATGGTGCCGTCCAGGAACGTGGCGAAGAGCTCGTTGGACAGGTCGTAGTGCCGGGAGATGTTGGAGCGGGTGTTCTGCTCCGTGTTCCGCTCGGTGCGGGGCGTGCGGGGCAGGTACAGGCCTCGGAGCTTCTGCAGCGGCTCAGGCACGAGTGTTCCCACCCGGGCGGCGAAGACCTCCATCACGGCGGTCAGGTCATCCGCGTCCCAGTCCCCGGCCATGTAGGACTCACCAAGGCCGATCAGTCCGCCGTCGCCGAGCCGGGCAGCGAAAGCCTCTGGTCGGTTCATCGTCATCACCGGGAAGGACTGGCCCGGGCCGGCCTGGCCCGTTGCCGCCCTCCCGAGGACGGTGCCGTCGGGGTAGCGCACCTCCAGCGGAAGGCGGCGCACCGCGGCACGGAAGATCGCATCCGCGGCCTTCCCCGCCAGCCGGGCCTTGAGGCTGGAGGGTACGGCCGCGATGCTGGGCCAGATCGCGGCGTCGATGGCCGCCGGCGGCTGCGGAACCGTGTAGGGCACGGTCAGGTTCGCGGGTGCCTGGTTTGCGGGTGCCGGCTTCGTCTGCGCAGTGTTCGTCTGCACAGTGCTGGCCTGCGCAGGCTGGGACCCGGTCGCTTCGGTCATGGTCACTGGACTGCCTCCTGTGAAGGGTGGTGTGGTCTTTTGATGATGGGCAACCGACGTGCCCAAAGCTTGATTCCTTGCCAGCGGATCTGCGCGGCCACCCGCAGCGGCGCCAGCGGGACGGCGAACGCCGCGGCCAGGATGTTCGGTACGGTGGCGTCGCGGCGGACGCCGTCCACGGTGGCGACGAAGGGCTTCTGCCCCTCCCGCTCCAGGACGATCGAGACGGCGAGCCGCTCGGCGGGTTCCGGCAGCTTCATCCGGTACTGGCCGTCGACGTCGTTGAACGGCGAGACGTAGAACGCCTTGGGTACGGTGGCCCGTCCGGCGTCGTCGGTCTCCAGCAGGTAGCAGTGCCGTTCCCCGTACGTGTTGTGGACCTCGGCGACGACGCAGCGCAGCTCCCCCGCGGCGTCGTGGCACCAGAACAGGCTGAGCGGGTTGAAGACGTGGCCGAGGACGCGGGCGCTGGCCAGCATGGTGATCCGCCCGCCGTCGAGCGCGATCTTCTGGGTGGCGAGGTAGCGTTCGACGTTGCCGCGCAGCGTTCCGTCCGGGTCACCGAGGTGGTCCGCCACGGAGAAGCCGGCCAGCGGGGCGAGCCAGCGCGGCAGGCTGGGGAGGGAATCGACGTCGACGTACCAGCTGTAGCTGCGGTAGGTGAAGGCATTGTGCAGCGGGGTGCGCCGCACGTGCGCGATCGAGGTGCGGTAGATGGCTGCCTGACTGCTCATGCACCCTCCAGGTCAGCGGCCTGCAGGGAACCCGCCTGCACTTCGGCAGCGCCGGCGGGTTCCCACTCGCGTCCCAGCTTAGCGGCGGCGCGGACGCCGGAGAGGGCGCCGTCCTCATGGAAACCCCAGCCGTGGTAGGCGCCGGCGAACGCCAGGCTGCCGTCGCCAAGGCCCAGGATCTGCTGCTGGGCGCGCAGGGAATCCGGCGTGTACTGCGGGTGTTCGTAAACCATCTGCTCCAGGACGGTGCTGTCTCCGATCAGCTCCGACTCGCCGAGGCTGACGATGTAGCGTTTGCCGTCCGCCGCTTCCAGACGCTGCAGGCGGGTCATGTCGTAGCTGACCAGGACCCGGTCCGGGCGGGCGTCGCAGGCGGGCAGCCGGTAGTTCCAGGACGCTTTGGCATTGTCGCTGGCGGGCAGCACGGCGTCGTCGCGGTGGAAGACCGTGTGGTTGACCGAGTAGGGCATGCCGGCCAGGGCTTCGCGCTCGGCGGCAGTGGCGTCCTCGAGCATCCGCAGCGCCTGCGCCGGATGGGTGGCAATCACGACGGCGTCGAACTGCTCGGTGCTCTCCTCGCCGCGGCCTGCACCCGTGGTGACTTCCACCCCGCCGGCGTGGCGGCGGACCCGGGTGACCGGGCTGGACAGGCGGATGTCCGGCAGTGTCGCGGCGAGCTTATCCACGTAGCTGCGCGAGCCGCCGGTGACCGTGCGCCACTGCGGGGAGCCCTTGACGCCGAGGAGTCCGTGGTGGCCGAGGAAGGTGAAGAGGTAGCGGGCGGGGTAGGCCAGGGCGGTGGTGGGGTCGCAGGACCAGACGGCGCTGACCACGGGGGTCATGAAGTGCACGATGAAGTAGCTGCTGAACTTCTCCCGGTCCAGGAACTCGCCGAGGGTCAGCTCGGGCACAGCCGTTCCGGCGGCGGCGTCAGCCTCGGCCAGCAGGGCGCGGGCCCGGCGGTAGAAGCGGGTGACCTCCAGCAGCATCAGCAGGTAGCGGCCGCGCAGCAGCGTGGAGGGCCGCGGGATGATGCCCCGCGCGCCGGCCCGGGCGCCCGCGTATTCCAGGCCGCACCCGTCGCAGCGGATGGACATGCTCATTTCCGACTCCTGGGTCTGCACGCCCAGTTCCCGGAACAGCCGCAGCAGGGTGGGGTAGGTCCGGTTGTTGTGGACGATGAAGCCGGTGTCGATCCCCAGGACGGAGCCGTCGGCCTGGCGGACGTCGTGCGTGTGGGCGTGGCCGCCGAGCCGTGCATCCGCTTCAAACACCGTCACGTTGTCGCGTCGGTTCAGGACGTAGGCGGCGGTCAGTCCGGCCACCCCGCTTCCGATCACGGCGACGCGCCGTCCGTTCGGGATGCTTGCTGCTTGCTGCACTGGTTTGCTCCTGTTGCTTCGCCTGAATCGTCCTGGTGAATCGTCTTATGGGCAATTCGTAACCGAGGGGCGGCCGGATGAGTCCGATTTCCCAGCGTCTGCCTGCACACCAATGTGCCAGAATGAAGCGGGATTTCGCTCCCGCCTCACCGTAACCACCGAAGGGCTGCCCTTGATCAACCCCGTGCACCTCCGAACGCTCGTGGAAGTGGTCCGGCTCGGCTCGTTCGCGGCGGCCGCCGCGCGGCTCGGCTACACGGCCTCGGCGGTGTCGCAGCAGATGTCAGCCCTGGAGCGGGACACCGGGGTGGCCCTGTTCCAGCGCTCGGCCCGCAGCATCCACCCGACGGAGGCCGCCGTCGTCATGACCCGGCATGCGGCCAAGGTCCTCACCGACATCGACGCGCTGATGGCGGCGGCGGCCCGGACCCACGACAGTGCGAGCCAGGAACTCCGCCTCGGCATCTTCCCCAGCCTGGCCACGTACGTCCTCCCCCGGATCCTGCAGAATCCGGCGTGGAAGAAGCTGGGCATCGAACTGCGGGTCTCCGTGGCCGAACCGGGCCAGACCATCCAGGGGCTGCGCACCGGCGGCGAGCTCGACGTCGCGCTGGTCTACCAAGTGGGCCAGTCCGGCCTCGCCTGGCCGCATACGGTGAACCGGCAGTGGATCGGCGACGACGACTTCCGGGTGGTGCTGCCCGCGGCCTGGGGCATCGGCCCCGAATCCAAGGTGGCGGCCGACCACCTTTCCGACATGCCCTGGATCATGCACCACCCCGGCACGTCCGACGCCACGGTGATTGAACGGCTCTTCGCCAGCTGCAACCTGCACCCGCGCGTCGTGGCGTACAGCGACGATTTCCACGCCAGCCTGGAAATGGCGGCCGCCGGCCTGGGCGCGGCCCTGGTCCCCGAGCTGGCCTTGCTGCACCGGCCCGCCGGCGTGGTGGTGCTGGACGTCCCCGAGATCCGGCTGGCCCGCAACGTCTTCGCGCTGCTGCCCAAGGAAAAGCAGACGGCCCAGGTCCAGCTCTTCGTGGAACTGCTGGCCGACACGCTGCACAAACTCGGAACCACGCGCCGGGACTGAGCTAGGACTGGCCGGGCTTCTCCGCCGGCTTCCTGGGCTTCAGGAACTTTCCGGTCTTCACGGTTTTCCCGGCCGGCGCCACGAGGGTGCTGATGATCCGGTGCTTCGCCTTCGTGTACGGCGGATAGATCAGCGCCAGGGTGTCCGGCCAGAGCGGTTTGGAGAGCGTGGAGCGCTCGTGCGAGAACGTCCGCAGCGAGTGTTCGCCGTGGTAGGCGCCCATGCCGCTGCCGCCCACGCCGCCGAACGGGAGCCCGGGAACGGTCAGGTGCGCGGCCGGTACGTCGAAGCACAGCGCCCCCGAGGAGGTCTGTTCGGCGAACGCACGGCGAGTGTCGGCGTCGTTGCTGAACACATACAGGGCCAGCGGCTTGGCTCCGGCATTGATCGTCCGGATCGCCTCATCCCGGCCGCTGACCGGGACCAGCGGCAGCAGCGGGCCGAAGATCTCCTCCCCCATCACGGCGTCCCCGGGCGCCGGGCGGAGCAGCGTCGGAGCGAAGTGCCGGCTGCCGGCGTCGCGCTCACCGCCGTGGACCACGGTGCTGCTGTCCGCGAGCGCGGCGAGCCGGGCGAAGTGCCGGTCGTTGACGATCCGGCCGTAGGACCCGCTCCGCGCGGAATCCGTGCCGAACAGCGCTTTGATGGCCTTGACCAGCTCGCGTTCCAGCGGCACCAGGACGTCCTCTGTGGCCAGAATGTAGTCGGGAGCAACACACGTCTGCCCGGCATTCATGTACCTGCCCCAGGCGATCCGTTTGGCGGCGCCGGCCAGGTCCGTGGAGGCATCCACATAGACCGGGGATTTGCCGCCCAGCTCCAGGGTCACCGGCGTCAGGTGCTCGGCCGCGGCGCGGAGCACCACCTTGGCCGCGGCCTCGCCCCCGGTGAAGAAGATGTGGTCGAAGCGCTCGGCCAGCAGCGCCGTGGTCTCGGGGATGCCGCCCTCGACGACCTGCGCCGCGCCGGGCAGGTACTCCGGAATCCAGCGGGCCAGGGCGGCGGAGGTGGCGGGGGCGTGCTCACTGGGCTTGAGCACCACGGCGTTGCCCGCGGCCAGGGCGCCGGCCAGCGGGGCGAGCAGCAGCTGCAGCGGGTAGTTCCACGGGCCGATCACCAGGACCACGCCCAGCGGGGTGAGTTCGGTCCAGGCCTTCGCCGGCTGGACGGCCAGCGGGACGGACACCGGCCGCGGCCGCAGCCAGGCTTCGAGGTGCTTCTCCAGGTGCGCGGCTTCCGCCGTGACAAACCCGATTTCCGTCAGCTGCGCCTCGGTTTCGTGTTTGCCCAGGTCGCCGGCCAGTGCGGCGGCAAACTCCCGGCGCCGCTCGATGAGCATCCGCCGCAGACTGCCGAGCTGCTCCAGCCGCCACGCCAGCGGGCGGGTGGTTCCGCTGTCAAAAAAATCTCGGGCGCGGGCGACTGTGGCGGCAACTGTTTGCATCCGATCAATGTACCGGTCCCCTGCCGGAGTTCGGGGGCGGTATCGGATAAATGCCGGCCTACGCTGGAACGGACCAGTATTCAGGACTATGTTGAAGACATGAGCAAGGTAGCGAGCCAGCACTTTGGAGAGATCGAGCTCAACCACGGGCGTGACCATAATTTCGCAGCGAGACACGAACTTGCGGGCCAACCCCTGGAGCTTGACCTAAATGTCAACGCGCATGACCACTTCGACGAGGCGGCCATGCACAAGGTTGACTACCGGTTGCGCTTCCTGCCCGAGCTCGTGGACCAGGTCCGCGAAATGATCGCCGAGGAACTGGAGCAGGAAGGCACCAGCCCGCAGGAATACCTCCGCTTCCACTGCAACGCCATCAAGCCCGAGCACCTGCAGCAGGTCTTCGGCGTTACGGACAAGTCACAGCTGACCAACCAGGTCTTCCTCAAGGCCCTGAAGCTCGGCCACGTCGGCATCTACCCGGGCCAGCCGGAGCGCTACTTCGTCCTCGACTTCACCCTGGGCGCGCACTTCTCCGACGAGGTCCTAGTAGCCTCCGCAGACGAAGACGGCGTGGTTGACGACGAGATCCTCTGGGAATCCTGAACCGATTGCTCCGCAGCGGCCCTTTTGAGCGCTGATAAGGGCCACTGCTCAGCAGCCGATGGGAAAAACGTACGACGGCGGCCGGCCACCTGGGAAGGTGACCGGCCGCCGTCGTCGGTTAATGGCGCCGACGATTCAGTGAACCGCCCGGCAGCTGCGCGCTATTTGGCCGCTTCGAGCAGTTCCGCGCGGACCGTCTTGGTGGCCGTGACCAGGTTGCGCAGCGACTCCTCGGTCTCGGCGTAGCCGCGGGTCTTCAGGCCGCAGTCCGGGTTGACCCAGAGCTGGCGGGACGGGACGTGCTTGACCGCGGTGCTGAGCAGTTCCGTGACTTCTTGCTCGCCCGGGACGCGCGGCGAGTGGATGTCGTAGACGCCCGGGCCCACGCCGCGGCCGAAACCGTGCGATTCGAGGTCATGCACAACCTCCATGCGGGAGCGGGCGGCCTCGATCGAGGTCACGTCGGCGTCGAGGCCGTCGATCGCGTCGATGATGGCGCCGAACTCGGAGTAGCACAGGTGCGTGTGGACCTGGGTCGCGTCCGCGGCGCCGGCGGTGGCGAGGCGGAAAGACTTCACGGACCAGTCCAGGTACGCGGCCTGGTCAGCCTTGCGCAGCGGCAGCAGCTCGCGCAGGGCCGGCTCGTCGACCTGGATGACCTTGATGCCGGCGGCTTCCAGGTCCGCGATCTCGTCGCGGAGCGCTAGGGCCACCTGGTTGGCGGTCTCGCCGAGGGGCTGGTCGTCGCGGACGAAGGACCACGCGAGGATGGTGACCGGGCCGGTGAGCATGCCCTTCATCGGCTTGCTGGTCAGGGACTGCGCGTAGCGGGCCCATTCCACCGTGATCGGGGCGCGGCGGGTGACATCGCCCCACAGGATGGACGGGCGGGTGCACCGTGAGCCGTAGGACTGGACCCAGCCGTGCACGGTGACGTCGAAGCCTTCAAGGTTCTCCGCGAAGTACTGCACCATGTCGTTGCGCTCGGGCTCGCCGTGGACCAGGACGTCGAAGCCAAGCCCTTCCTGCAGCTCCACGACGCGCTTGATCTCATTCTTCATGAGCTGCTCGTACTGCTCGGTGCTGAGTTCGCCCTTGTTGGCGCGTGCCCGGGCGGTGCGGATCTCGGAGGTCTGCGGGAAGGAGCCGATGGTGGTGGTGGGCAGCGGCGGCAGGTGCAGCGCCTCGATCTGCGCGGCTTCGCGGACCGCGTAGGCGGAGCGGCTGAAGTCCGCGTCGGTCAGGGCAGCGGCGCGGGCCCGGACCTCGGCGCGGCGGACACCCTCGGCCTCGGCGCGGGAGGCGATGATGCGGGTGGCCTCCTCGATGGCCGGGCGGACGGCGTCGGCATCGCTCAGCAGCCCGGCGAGGGTGACAACCTCGGTAGCCTTCTGGTCGGCGAAGGCCAGCCAGCTGCGCAGCTGCGCGGAGAGCTGGACTTCCTCGTCGACGTCGTGCGGGACGTGCGCGGTGGTGGTGGAGGTGCTGATGGCGAGCTTCGCCACCGACTTCTGCAGTTCGGCGATCTTCGCGGCCGAGGCTGCCAGGTCATTGCGCCAGATGTTGTGGCCGTCCACGACGCCGGCAACGAGGGTCTTGTTGCCCAGCGCGGCGAGGGCGGCGGCGGACGGGACGTCGCCCTTGAACACATCCAGGTGCAGGGCATCGATGCCGGTCGCCGCGAGGGCGCCGAGCTGGCCGTTGAGCGCGCCGTAGGGGGTGGAGACGAAGAGCTGCGGACGGTTGGCGGCGGCGGCGAGCACCTCGTAGGAGCGGGCGACGGCGGCTTGGATCTCGTCGGCCGGGGTGTCCTGGTCCACCACGAGGGCGGGCTCGTCGAGCTGGACCCAGCTGGCGCCGGCGGCGGCGAGCTTTTCCAGCAGTGCGGTGTAGACGGGGAGGACGTCCTCGAGGCGGGACAGCGGGCTGAACCCGGCCGGGGCGTCGTCGGAGGCCTTGCTCAGCAGCAGGAAGGTGACCGGGCCAACGATGTACGGGCGGGTCAGCACCCCGTTGGCCAGGGCGTATTCGAATTCTTCGACGATCCGGTTGGACGTCAGCGCGAAGGTGGTCTCCGGGCCGATTTCCGGGACGAGGTAGTGGTAGTTGGTGTCGAACCACTTGGTCATTTCCAGCGGCTGCTGATCCTTGGTACCGCGGGCCAGGGTGAAGTAGCCGTCGATGTCGAGCTGGCCGTCGGCGTTGAGGAGATTGCCGAAGCGGGCCGGCACGGCGCCAAGGTGGGCGGCAGCGTCGAGGACCTGGTCGTAGTAGGAGAAGGTGCCGGGGACGGCGGCGGCTTCGGCCAGGCCGAGGCCCTGGAGGCGCTTGGCGGTGCCCAGCTGGATCTCCTTGGCGGCAGCGTCCAGCGCGGCGGCGTCGATCTTGCCGGCCCAGTAGGCCTCGACGGCCTTCTTGAGCTCGCGGCGGCGGCCGATGCGCGGGTAGCCCAGGATCGAGGCGGCCGGGAACGGAGTGGGGACAGCGGTGTTCTTGTCAGTCATGGGAAGTCCTAAGAGTTGGTGGGGCGGTGCGGAGGAAGGTTGTGTCTGCCGGCGCCGTCAGCTGGCGAGCTGGCGGCGGCCGGCCGGGCGCTGGTGGCTGCTGTGCCGGTTGCCGCTTCGCGGGCGGGGCAGCGCGAGCTTGTCCAGCACCTCGAGGGCACTGGCGTGCTCGTTGAAGGTGTAGAGGTGCAGGCCCGGGGCGCCGGCGTCCAGGGCCGCGTTGGCCAGGTCCACGGTGGCGCTGACCCCGATCCGGTTGCGTTCGGCGTCGGTATCGGCGGCGGCTAGCCGTTCAATCAGCTCCGGCGCCGGTTCGACGCCGGTCAGTTCGCCCAGCCGGGTGAGCCGTCGGATGCTGGTCAGCGGCATGACCCCGGGGACGATCGGGATGGTGACGCCGGCCCGGCGCGCCCGGGACAGCAGCTGCGCGTACTGCTCGGTGTGGAAGAAGACCTGGGTGATGGCGAAGTCCGCGCCGGAGCGCTGTTTGGCGAGCAGCACCTCGACGTCGTGCGCCTCACTCGGGGATTCGGGGTGCCGCGTAGGGTAGGCGGCGACGCCGACCGCCACTTTGCCGGCGCAGAGCAGTGCCGAGCGGCGCTGCTCGACGCGGCGGATGAGCTCGATCAGGTCCTGGGCGTAGCGCAGAGAGCCATCGGCCGGGGCGCCCCCGTCCTTGGGCTGGTCGCCGCGCAGGGCGAGGATGCCGCGGACGCCGACGTCGAGCAGTTCGCCGATGATTTCGGCCAGCTCCTGGGGGGTGTTGCCCACGCAGGTCAGGTGCGCCAGCGGGCGCAGCGTGGTTTCCTGCACCAGGCGGTTGATGAGTTCGACGGCGGTGTTCCGGTTTGAGCCGCTCGCGCCGTAGGTGACGGACACGTAGTCGGGGCTGGTGGCTTCCAGTTCCCCGATGGTGGTCCAGAGCGACTCAGCCGCCGCGGGCGAGCGTGGCGGGAAAAGTTCGTAGGACAGGGCGACGGGGGCCGCGCCGGCGAGATTTGGATGTGCGTCTATAAGGCTTGGTGGAGACATTTGCGTCCTTGGCTGTGAGCCACTGGTGCCAGCTGTGCCGGAGTCCGGCCGGCGCTGCCGCCAATGAGTTTAGTTTGGGGAACACGGAGGAAACTTCAGCAGGACGCAGCCGCGACTGTTACGCCTGATACGAAGTTGTCCGTGAGCAAATGTCAGGCCCACATGGGGGCACCCACACCCTCCTTGGCCGCCCGTGGAAAATCCGCGTGGAATTTTCGAAGGGCCGGCCGGCAACGGAGGATCGCTGACACGTTACCGCGGTAACTTGTCTACGACTCTAGGGTGCCCGGGAGCGGCATTCAAGTCGCCTGCAGAATTAAGACGCGTCTTTACGCTGCCATGAAGCCTGTCACAGAAGATTCTTCGCCGATCAGGCCGATTGTGTTGGCGGCTCGTGTCCGAAACGCGGGCACTGTCGGCCCTCCCCATGTCCGCGGCGCAGGTCTATCCTGAGGGCATGATCCAGCTTCCAGCCAGTTACCAGGAGTATCTCGCCGGCAAGAGCGAGAGCGTCATCAACACCGTCCGGCCGATCCTGATGCAGTCGGCGGCGGACAAGTTGCACGGCGTCCGGGTGGTGGTGCACCCGCACGACCACCAGGCGCATCTGGATGACACCATCCCGTTCGGGACCGTCATCGAGGACATCGACTGACGTCTCCGGCCCCCGGCAAGGAGACGACTCCCGGCTAGCCCTCCAGCAGGAGGCGCTGGGACCGTGGCGCCAGCGTGTGTTCCAGGACCAGGCAGGCGGCGCCGATGGCGCCCACATCCTCGCCCACGCCGGTGCCTACGACTTCGATCCCGTGGATCTTCCGGGTGGCGCTGTTGTCCGCCACGAGCTCAGGGACCAGCGTCAGGTACGTTTCCGAGAGGCAGCTCCAGAACGGTCCCCCGAAGACGACACGGTCCACGTCCAGGGTGTTGGTGATCACGGACACCGCCCGGGCCACGAGCACGGCGGAGCGGTCGATAATCTTGGCGGCCGCCTTGTCGCCGCCGTAGGCCTGGGCGCACAGCTGGGCGAACCGTTCCTGGACCGCCGGACCGTTGTTTTCCCCGCGCGGGCCAGCGAGTACCCCGGCTTCCTCGGCCTGGGCCACGAGCACCTGGGGAATGGCCGTGGACTTCACGCAGCCGCGCAGCCCGCAATCGCACAGAGCGCCTCCCGGGTCCACCACAATGTGCCCGATTTCGCCGGCGTTTCCGGACGTGCCACGCACCACCTCGTCGTTGAGGACGATTCCGCAGCCGATCCCGGTGCCCATGTACATAAAAATGAAGCTCCCGGCCCCGCTGGGTCCCCCGGCCCACGTCTCCGCGACGGCCGCGCTGGTGACGTCCTTATCCACGAGCGTGGAAAGGCCGGTGGCTTTTACGAGGGCGTCCCGCAACGGGACGCGGTCCCAGCCGAGCAGGAGCGGCGGGTCGACCACGGCGCCCTCGTTCAGGTCGATGGGCCCGGGGGACGCGACGCCGAGGCCGGCAATCTTGGCGGGGTCGACACCGGAATCGGCGATCAGCTGCCTGATCTCGGCGGCAATGGTGTCAATGACGGCGCCGGGATCAGCGCCGGACGGGGTCTTGATCCGGGAGTGCTTGACCACGGCGCCTACGAGGTCCAGTACTACGAAGGTCGTCACCGCCGGGTCCAGATGAACGCCGACGGCATACATGCCAGCGGCGTTAAGGCGAAGCATGGTCCGGGGCTTGCCTGGGCCGGTGCCTTCCTTGCCCGCCTCGACGATCAGGTTCTGGTCCAACAGCCGGCGGGAAATGTTGGAGATGGTCTGCGGCGAGAGTCCGACAAGCTGCGCGAGTTCCACCCGGCTGAGCCCGCCCGGGGCGCGCCGGATCGCGTCCAGGATGACCGTGAGGTTGAAATCCCCCATCCGTGGGAGGTTCGTTCCGCGCCGCGGCGGGGGTGTGCGGATCTCAGTCACTGATACCTCTAAACGTCTTCGGCCAAGCACTGCTGATGTCAGAAATGGTACGTTACCCGCGGCCCCAAGCCCCCACCATCGGCCGTCACAGTCGGTTTGATTTCGCCCGGATTGCCTGCCGTTGCCGGCGCGGGCCCCCTATGGCTGCGGCCTGCGGACACTCGCGGTGACCGTAAATTTCGGATTGCGGCCCACCTCGCGGGTGCGGCCGACCAGCCGCTCCAGCGCGGGCTGGTAGTGCAGGTGGCTGTTGAACACCGTCCAGAGTTCGCCGCCGGGGGCCAGGACCCGGGCCGCGGCTTCGATCAGTTTGATTCCGGCTCCGGCGTGCACCGCGGCGCCGAGATGGAACGGCGGGTTGAGCAGGACCAGCTCGGCGCACGCGTCCGGCAGGGTGCTCATGGCGTCGTCCTGCAGGACCTCGATCTGGCGGTCCAGGCCGTTGGCGCGGGCCGTGGCCCGGGCGGAGTCGACGGCCGCCGCGGACCGGTCGGTGGCGGTGACCCGGGCCTCCGGATGGCTGCGGGCGTACAGTGCGGCCAGGATTCCGGTGCCGCAGCCGAGGTCGACGGCGTGCCGGACGCTGGGGATCTCCGGCAGGAAGTCCAGCAGGAAGCGGGTTCCGATATCCAGCCCGGTGCCGGCGAACACGGCGCCGCGGGCGCAGACCGTGAGCTCCAGGCCGGAGTTCCGCTCCGAGACGGGGAACGGCGGGGGCCCGTGGATCGCTTTCGCGGCCCGGGCCAGCAGGATCCGTGATTTTTGCCGCGCCAGTTGCGGCTGCACCTCGCCGAAGTAGCGTTCCAGCACGGCGTTCATGCCCAGGCTCATGTGCTTGAGCCGGCCGCCGGCGAGCAGCACCACCCCGGACGCGGCGTGCCGGGCGACGGCGTCGGCGATCTCCTCCAGCTCGGCCAGGGACCGCGGCAGCTGGAGCAGGACCAGGGCCGCGCCCTCCACGGCGTCGGCTAGCGGGAGCTGCTCGAACCCCTCGGTGAGCCCCGTGGCAGCGGCGTTATGCCGCAGCGCGCGTTCGCCGGTGATCAGGTCTTCGTGCACCCGGACCGGGCCGGCGTCGTGCCACCCCAGCGCGAGCACACCGAGGGTCAGTGCACCGTAGCGGTCCCCCACGACGGCGATCCTGCCGCCGGATGCCACCTGGCCGGCGGCCCGCAGTTCAGCGGCGGTGTCCAGCAACAAACGGTCGGTGGCATCCCAGGCCTGCAGATTGGCGGCCTCGACGTCGGGGAACCTCCGGAGCCGGGGGAAGAGGGATTCAAGATTGTTGTCCGCCACGCGCGGGCTGCCGCCGTTTCTTGTCGGGCCGTCTCAGATCAGGCTTGGGTAAGTTGCAACGCTTTACGTTATCCCGAACCGGCCAGCAGTTTGACGATCCCTGCCACGGCGGCCCGGCCGGCGCGGTTGGCCCCGATGGTGGATGACGACGGCCCGTAGCCTACGAGGTGCACCCGGGGCTCCGCGGCGACCCGCGTGCCGTCCATCGCGATGCCGCCGCCGGGCCCGCGCAGATGCAGGGGCGCGAGGTGCTCTAGCTCGGCGCGGAAGCCCGTGGCCCAGAGGATGACGTCGGCGGCCAGGAAGCTGCCGTCCGCCATCCGCACTCCTCCGGGTTCAATGCCGGTGAACATGGGGTGGCGCTTGAGCACGCCGCGGTCTGCGGCGGCGCGCAGGGCCGGCGTCCAGATCAGCCCGGTCACGGCGACGACGCTCTGCGGCGGCAGCCCCTGCCGCACCCGCTCCTCGACCAGGGCGACGGCGTCGTGGCCTGCCTCCCGGTCGAAGGCGGCGTCGCGCCAGACCGGCTCCCGCCGGGTGAACCAGGTGGTTCCGGTGACCTTGGAGATCTCGTCGAGCAGTCCCACGGCGGAAATCCCGCCGCCCACCACGATCACGTGCTGGCCGCGGAATTCCTCCGCGGCCACGTAGTCCGCGACGTGCAGCTGCCTGCCGCGAAAACTGGCCTGGCCCGGATAGATGGGCCAGAACGGGCGGGTCCAGGTGCCGGTGGCGTTGATCAGGGCCCGGGCGGACCAGGCGCCGCGGGAGGTATTGATGCGCAGTCGTCCGGCCGGGTTGCTGTCCTCGCGGCTGACGGCGTGAACCTTCACGGGCCGTTCGATGGCCAGGCCCAGCCGGGATTCGTAGCCGCCGAAGTAGCGGCTCAGGAAACTCGAACTGGGCTCCTGCGGGTCCACCTGCGGCTGCGGGATGCCGGGGAGGTCGCTGATGCCGTTTACGGTGCCCATCAGCAGGCTCTTCCAACGGTGCCGCCAGGCGCCCCCGGGGCCGTCCTCGGCGTCGAGCACCACATAGCTCAGCGGGTCGGCGGCGCTGTCCGCACCGGCGTTGCCGGACAGGCCGGCCGGGACGAAGCCGCGGCGCTGCAGGTGGTAGGCGGCGGACAGTCCCGCCTGGCCGGCCCCGATGACCACGACGTCGGCGGACCGTGCGGGCGCTTCCGGTTGGCCAGGACGGGGCTGTTCAGGAATGGCGGGCCCCGCTTAGCTCTTCTTGACGACGCTGGACTTCAGTTGCATGGGTCCGACGCCGTCGACCTTGCAATCGATGTCATGGTCGCCAACGCCGTCCATTAGGCGGATTCCGCGTACCTTCGTCCCGACCTTGATGACAACGGAGCTGCCCTTGATTTTCAGGTCCTTGATCACCGTTACGGTGTCACCATCGGCCAGGACGTTGCCTACCGCGTCCTTGATGACCCGTGCGGCCGGGGCACCGTCTTCGGGCTCCGCTGCAGCGGACCACTCATGGCCGCATTCGGGGCAGACCAGCAGGGCACCCATCTCGTAGCTGTATGCACTGGAGCATTCGGGGCACGGCGGCAGGGAGTCGTTCACGGTCCCCATCCTAATTGAGCGTTAACTAAAGCGAGGCCCCGCTCAGAGAGCGGGACCTCGTTCGGTGGAGCTGAGGGGACTCGAACCCCTGACCCCCTGCATGCCATGCAGGTGCGCTACCAGCTGCGCCACAGCCCCGAATTTTCGCTGCTCCGACTTCGTTCTCTCCGAAGCAACTCAAATATCTTAGATCAGCACTTCTGAAAATTCCAAATCGGGCATATTCAGGGTTTTGCGCTGATGGCTGCCAGGCCGCCTACTCGGATTCGGTGGCGGCGCTGGCCTTCGCCGAGGCGTCGTCGCCGAGCTGAAGGTCCACGACGGGGCAATCCTTCCAGAGGCGCTCCAGGGCGTAGAACACGCGGTCTTCCTCGTGCTGGACGTGGATGACGACGTCGGCGTAGTCCAGCAGTACCCAGCGTCCGCCGGAGCGTCCTTCGCGGCGCACGGGCTTGAGGTCGAACTTGGACAGTTCATCCTCGATGCCGTCGACGATCGCGTTGACCTGTCGCTCCGACGGCGCCGACGCGATCAGGAAGACGTCGGCGAGGGCAAGCCGCTCGCTGACGTCGAGGGCCACAATGTCCTCGGCCAATTTTTCCGCAGCAGCTCGGGCTGCGTGGCGGGCTGTGGCGATGGATGAATCGGTTGCAGTCACGGGACTCCTTGTTGAATGTAAGAGCATTGAATGTCGAAAGCTGTTGAGTGAAATAGCTGTGCGGCGGAACCGCTGTGTGGACCGGAGCACCGCCGAAGCATCGTGGGGATGCTGCGGCGCAGCGGCTAGTGCGCCAATCCGGTGATGATCAGGATGATGCCGGCAATCAGCGCCAGCACGCCGAGGGCCAGGACACCGAGCTGGAGGGCACGCAGACGCCGCGCCCGGCCGAGTCCGGCCGTGGCCGCGTCGAGCGGATCGAGGCCGTAGGCGGCGTTGGCAGCGACCGGCGGACGTGCCGCAAAGTCTTCCTCCACCGCCGCGGCACTGGGATTTTCGGGGGCGGCTGCCGCAGCCGGGCGGCGGGCCGATGCGGCCTGCGCGGCCGCCTCCGCGCGCGCCAGGACGCCGGAGCGGCCATTGGCCGGACCGGCATCCCGCTTGCGGGCCTGGCCGGGACGGCGCGAGGTGCGCGGAGGCTGGACCTTCGGGCTGGAGTTGGTGACCAGCGGGACATACGACGTGGCAGGGCGCTTCATGACTGGCCGCTCCACGCCGGGAACCTCGACAAATTCCAGCGGCGTCACCATGGCGAGGTTGCTGGCGGTCGAGGGATCGTTCTTGGGCTGTTCGTTGCGCTGCTGTGCGGGCTGGTTGTTCTGCTCGGCCAGCTTTTGCTTCGCGGCTGCGCGTCGGTTGAGCACGGCCGCCCGCTCGGCGAGGGCAATCTGCTCGGCCAGTATTTCCGGGTTGACGGCGTCCGGATCGGTGGCGGCAATGTGCTCCATCTTCGCCACCTGGTTGCGGGCCTGCTCGGCGAGCAGCTCGCGCGCGGCGAGGGCCTGCTCGACGCTCATTCCCTCCGGCAGCTTTCCGCCGGGACCGGGTGCGCCGTCGTTCTGGTTCGGCGCGGCGGCAGTCTCCGCCGGTGTGGCGGCCGCGTCAGCCGACGTTTCCGTGCCGGCCGACGGCTTGGCGACCGCTCCCACCACCGGATGCGGGCGGGTGCGCGGGCTGGGCATCGGCACGATCGGATTGGCCGAGGTGGCAGGGGCGGTTTCCTCGGCCAGCTGCTGGAGCCGGAGCTGGCGGCGCGTGGGCGCACCTCCGGATGAAAGCTGCCCCTCTTTTTCCGCAAGTTCCTTGATGGTCCGCAGCGCGGCACGGTCGCGGGCGCGGATTTGGGAGGACCGTTCGGCGGCGGAAGTAGTCCGGACGGAATCCACCGGGCCGGGGACGCGGCGGCGGCCGGTGGTCTCGGCCTCGGTCGGTTCCTCGGGACGTCTGGAGAAGGAGGGGTTCGCGCCGGCCTGCCGGGAGACGGAACCCCCGCCGTCCTGATTCCGGGCAGCCTGACCCGCGCCAGCACCCGCGGTACCGGCGTCCGGGTTCACTTCCTGGCGTTCATCCCTGGCCTGGCGCAATTCGCGGCGGCTGCGGATGGGAGGCTGTTCCTGACTCATTGAAGGCTCATTCAGTGCTGGCGGTTTGGTTTATTTCGAGGGCAGGCCGGGATTCCCGGAATTCCGACTCGGGATCGGGCCGGCCGTCGTACAGGTCGTACTTGGCGATGTACTGGACCACGCCGTCCGGCACGAGGTACCAGACGGGGTTTCCCGCGGCGACGCGCGCCCGGCAGTCCGTGGAGGAGATCGCCATGGCCGGGACCTCGAGCAGGCTGACATCGTCTCGGCCCATGCCGTCCAGCACGTGTCCGGGGCGGGTCACACCGACGAAGTGCGCCAAGGACCACAGTTCGTCGATGTCTTTCCAGGACAGGATCTGCGCCAGCGCGTCCGCGCCGGTGATGAAGAACAGGTCGGCGTCCGGCCGCAGCGTGCGCAGGTCGCGCAGGGTATCGATGGTGTAGGTGGGCCCCGGGCGGTCGACGTCGACCCGGCTCACCGTGAACCGGGGGTTCGAGGCCGTGGCGATGACCGTCATCAGGTAGCGGTGCTCGGCCTCGCTGACCTTCTTGCTGCTCTTCTGCCAGGGCTGGCCGGTGGGAACGAACACCACTTCGTCGAGGCCGAACTTCGCCGCGACCTCACTGGCCGCGACGAGGTGACCGTGATGGATCGGATCAAACGTGCCGCCCATCACACCCAGCCGCAGGCGACGCTTCGCGCCGCGCTGCTTCACTTTGGCGGAAATATTAGTGGCCCTGGCCGTGGTCGTGCTTGTTGGGGTGCTGGCGGTGCGGATCCGCGTGCTCCTCAACGGCTTCGTGGCGCTTGCCGAGGTTGCCGTAGGACAGCGTGATGAACATCAGGACCAGCAGGATCACGAACATGGAGCCGCCGATGACGAACGGCGGCGCAATGAGCGGCGCAAGTTCCTCGTGTTCGACGGCTGCGGCGATGGACGTGGTGATCTGCTGCAACAGCATGTTCTCCCCTAGTGACTTCACAAATTAATTGCGGTTTTGCGACGACGGAGGCCCCGCCGTTCCTGGCTTCTGTTCCATGTTACCGCGTTGCTAGGCCCGGACCTGGCCTTCGCCCTGCACGATCCACTTCGTGGTGGTGAGCTCGGTCAGCCCCATCGGACCGCGGGCATGCAGCTTTTGCGTCGAAATGCCCACTTCGGCGCCGAGGCCCAGCTCTCCGCCGTCGGTGAACCGCGTCGAGGCGTTCACGATCACCGCAGCCGAGTCCACCTCCGCAATGAAACGCTCGGCATTGGCGAGGTCGTTGGTGAGGATCGCCTCGGTGTGCCCGGTGGACCAGGTGCGGATGTGCTCCACGGCCTCGTCCAAGCTGTCCACCATAGCCACCGCCAGGTCCAGGTCCATGTATTCGGTGGCCCAGTCCACCTCGGTGGCCGGCACGGACTCCACGGCGGCCGGGAGCGCGGCGCGGATCCGCTCGTCTGTGTGCAGAGTCACGCCGGCGGCGCGCAGGGCGGCGGCGACGGCGGGCAGGACGGTGGAAGCGGAATGGACCAGCAGCGTCTCCACGGTGTTGCAGACGCTGGGCCGCTGGGTCTTGGCGTTGAGCAGGATCTCGACGGCCATCTCCTCGTCCGCGGAGGCGTCGAGGAAGATGTGCACGTTGCCTTCGCCGGTTTCGATGACGGGCACCGAGGAGTTCGTCACCACGGTCTGGATCAGCTCACGTCCGCCGCGGGGAATCAGCACGTCTACGCGGCCACGGGCACGCATCAGGAAGTTCGCGCCGTCGCGGCCGTACTGGTCGACGCTCTGGACGGCGTCCGACGGCAGGCCCACGGAGTCCAGCGCCTCGCGGAGGATGCCGACGAGGGCCTCGTTGGTGGCGGCGGCGGCGCTTCCGCCCCGCAGGATCACGGCGTTGCCGCTCTTGAGGGCCAGTCCGGCAATGTCCACGGTGACGTTGGGACGCGCCTCGTAGATCGCGGCGACCACGCCCATCGGCACGTTGACCTGGCGCAGCCGCAGCCCGTTCGGGAGTGTCTGGCCGCGGACCACATTGCCCACCGGGTCGGGCAGGTTGGCTAGGTTTTCCAGCGCGGCGGCCAAGGCCTGAACGCGGGCGTCGGTGAGGGTGAGGCGGTCCAGCAGCGCCGCGGAGGTGCCATTGGCCCGGCCGGCGGCGACGTCTGTGGCGTTGGCGGCCAGGATCCGGTCCTTATGCTCCAGCAACGCGGCGCCGATGGCGCGCAGCCCGCGGTCCTTCCAGGCCCGGTCGGCGCGGGCCATCCGGCGGGAGGCGGTGCGGGAGCGGTCGGCGATGGCGTGCACGGCGGCTTCGACGTCCGTTGCGGCCAGCGGCAGGCCCTCGGAGGGCACATCGTGAACCGGCAGGTCGGGGTGCGAAGTCAGGGCCTCAGTCATGCTCCAAGTTTAGGCGAGGCGGGAGCTTAGACCAGCACCAGGTCGTCAACATGAACAACTTCACGGTCATAGCCGCGGCCCAGCGTCTTACCGAGTTCACGGGTGGAGCGGCCGAGCATTTGGGGTAGCTCGTCGGCCCCGTAGTTCACCAGGCCGCGGGCGATCACGGTCCCGTCGGTGCCGACCATCTCCACGGCGTCGCCGGCTTCGAAGTCGCCGTGCACGGCGGTAATCCCGGCGGGCAGCAGCGAGGTGTGGCGGTCGCGCACGGCGCGGACGGCGCCGTCGTCGAGTACCAAAGTGCCTTGCACGGACGCCAGGTGGGCCAGCCAGAGCAGCCGGATCGGCTTGCGGGCGCCGTTGACGGAGAACCAGGTTCCCACGTCCTCCCCCGCCAGCGCGGCGGCGGCGTTCGCGGTGGAGGTCACGAGGGCGCTGATCCCGGATCCGGCGGCGATGGATGCGGCCTCCACCTTGGTGACCATGCCGCCGGTGCCGACCCCGGCCTTGCCGGTGCTGCCGATCGAGATGCCTTCGAGGTCGTGCGGGCCGGAGACGTGCGCGATCCGCTTGGCGCCGTGCGAGGGCGGCCCGTCGTAGAGCGAATCGACGTCGGAGAGGAGCACGAGGGCGTCGGCACGGACCAGGTGCGCCACGAGGGCCGCGAGCCGGTCGTTGTCGCCGAAGCGGATCTCGTGGGTCGCGACGGTGTCGTTTTCGTTGACCACGGGGACGACGCCGAGGTTCAGCAGCCGGTCCAGGGCGCGGAAGGCGTTGGTGTGCTGGCTGCGGCGCATGAAGTCGTCCGCGGTCAGCAGCACCTGGCTCACCGTGACGCCGTGAGCGCCGAAAGCGTGGGTGTAGCGGGCCATGAGGAGGCCCTGGCCCACGCTCGCGGCGGCCTGCTGGGTGGCGAGGTCCCGGGGGCGCTTTTCAAGCCCCAGCGGTGCCAGCCCGGCGGCGATCGCCCCGGAGGAGACCAGGATGATCTCGGTGCCTGCGTTGCGCTTGTGCGCGAGGGCATCGGCAAGGTCGCTCAGCGCTTCCTCGGCGATGCCGCCCTTGATGGACGTCAGCGAGGAAGACCCGACCTTTACCACGATCCGGCGGGCGCCGGAGAGCAGGGTGCGGCTTGGGACCCCCGCCGCTCCGGGCACGACGACGGCGTTACTCGTCATCGGCTTCGCCGAGTCCACTCTCCTTGAGCGGCTGCGGGGCGCGGCGGGCACTGACCGATTCGGTCCAGATGCCGGCCTTGCGCTCTGCCTCCAGCTCGGCACGGGCTGCTGCCTTGGCGTCGCGGCGCTCCTGCTGGTCCTCGCGCTTCTGGCCGCGGGTGGGGCGGTCGCCGATGTCAGCGAAGCGCACGTCGGTGCCGCGCGGGGAAGCCAGCAGTTCGGCGCCGGCCATCATGGTCGGCTCCCAGTCGAAGACGACGCCGTCGTCCTCGCCGATGACGACAGTGTCGCCCGGCTTGGCGCCCTGCTTGAACAGTTCGTTTTCGACGCCCAGCTTGGCGAGGCGGTCGGCGAGGTAGCCGATGGCTTCCTCGTTGGTGAAGTCGGTCTGCTTGACCCAGCGCACGGGCTTCTCGCCCAGCACGCGGAACAGCGGCTCGAGGTTCTTTTCCTCGCGGCGGATCGTGAAGCCGCTCTCGTTGACGGCGCGCGGGCGCAGCACGGGGGCCTGGACCTTCGGCGGCGTGGCGGCCACCGCGTCGCGGGCGGCCTTGACGATCTCTGCCATGGCGAAGCCCAGCTGGCGGAGTCCCTCGTGGCTGGTGGCGGAGATTTCGAAGACCTTGTAGCCGCGTTTTTCGAGCTCCGGGCGGACGAACTCGGCCATGTCCCTGCCGTCCGGCAGGTCGACCTTGTTCAGGGCGATCAGGCGGGGGCGGTGGTTCAGCGGCACGACTTCACCGTCGGAGCCGGCGTAGCTCATGTCCACGGCGTACTTTTCGAGCTCGGCTTCGATCACGGCGAGGTCCGAGAGCGGGTCGCGGTCCGATTCCAGCGTGCCGCAGTCCAGCACGTGCACCAGCGCGGCGCAGCGTTCGACGTGGCGCAGGAAGTGGTGGCCCAGGCCCTTGCCTTCGCTGGCGCCTTCGATCAGGCCCGGGACGTCGGCGATGGTGAAGCGCACCTCGCCGGCCTGGACGACGCCGAGGTTGGGGATCAGGGTGGTGAAGGGGTAGTCGGCAATCTTGGGCCGCGCGGCGGACATCGCGGCGATGAGGCTGGACTTGCCGGCGGAGGGGAAACCGACCAGGGCGATGTCCGCGATGGACTTCAGTTCCAGGACGATGTCGCTGGATTCGCCCTCGATGCCGAGCAGCGCGAAGCCGGGGGCGCGGCGCTTCTGCGAGGAGAGCGAGGCGTTGCCCAGGCCGCCGATGCCGCCGGCCGCGGCAACGTATTCGGCGCCTTCGCTCACGAGGTCCGCGAGGACTTCGCCGGACTTGGACTTGACCACGGTGCCAATCGGGACCGGAAGAATCAGGGTTTCGCCGTGTTTGCCGGCGCGCCAGTCACCCATGCCGGGGCCGCCGTTGGTGGCGTGGCGGTGCGGGGCGTGGTGGTAGTCCAGCAGGGTGGTGGTCTGGGGATCCACGCGCAGGATGACGTCGCCGCCGTTGCCGCCGTTGCCGCCGTCGGGACCGCCGAGGGGCTTGAACTTCTCGCGGTGGACGGAGACACAGCCGTGGCCGCCGGTACCGCCGGATACGTGCAGTACTACCCGGTCTACAAAGCTCGCCACGTGGATCTCCTCAGTGCTGTTCCTCGGGCCCGCAAGGGGCCCAAGATGATTGTAATGCGGTTAAAACACCGGTGGAGCGGACCTACTGGCCCGCCCCACCGATTTAGAACTTGTTGTTACTCTGCAGCTGCAGCAGCCACGATGTTCACAACGCGACGACCACGGCGGGTGCCGAACTCGACAGCACCGGGGGTCAGGGCGAACAGGGTGTCGTCGCCGCCGCGGCCAACGCCGGCGCCCGGGTGGAAGTGGGTGCCCCGCTGGCGGACGATGATCTCGCCTGCGGAAACTACCTGGCCGCCGAAGCGCTTGACGCCGAGGTACTGGGCGTTGGAGTCACGACCGTTGCGAGTGGAGCTCGCGCCTTTTTTATGTGCCATTTGAAATGCCTGCCTTTAAAATTCTGGGGAATCTGCTGAAAACCTGAACAGTAACGTTAGTTACTTGATACCGGTGATCTTGACCTTGGTCAGTTCCTGACGGTGACCCTGGCGCTTCTTGTAACCGGTCTTGTTCTTGAACTTCTGGATGACGATCTTCGGACCACGGAGGTCTTCGAGGATCTCAGCCGTAACCGTTACCTTGGCCAGGTCCTTGGCTGCAGACGTGACCTTGTCACCGTCCACCAGGAGCAGTGCGGGCAACTCAAAGGTGCTGCCGGCTCCACCGGGGACGCGGTTCAGGGTAACGAAGTCTCCAACGGAAACCTTCTCTTGGCGGCCGCCTGCGCGGACAATCGCGTACACCACTGGGGAACTCACTTCTCTCGACGTTTATTACTAGATTTGCGTGCGGAACCTGGGGCCCAAATGCTTGGACCGGCTCACGCTGTGCCTCAACGCCGGTGGATTCCCCGGGGGAACCCATGAGCTATCCTGCGGAAAAGTCCTGCCCGTAATACGGGTGAACTTTTCCTCAAGGTCATAACCCAAGTGTTGGCGTAAGCACCGAAGATCTAGACTACGCTAATTTTGCCTTCGGCCGCAAACGAGGCTGGTTCCGGCGGGTAGTGCGTGACGGCCGCCACACCCCGTCCCCCGGGGGGCCAAAGGTATGGTGCCGCAGCGACTTCCGGAACCGTGCCCAACTATCCTACCGGCTGCTTTGCCTAGCGCGGCTCAGGCGTGCAGCCTCGGCGCGTCGAAGAACTCCACCTCGTAGCGGGAGGACTGCCTGAAGGCCACCGCCATGGCGCTGCGTTCCGCCTCGGAGCCTCTACGGGCCGCCGCGTCCGTGTACCTGATCGCCTGCCGTGTCGCCTCCGCGAAGGCCTCGTCCGCATAGGTGCGCAGCCACTCCGCATAGGGGTGCGCCCCCGGTGCGCCGGCAGCGAGGAACTCGCGATGCAGCGTGGCGCCAACCTCCGCGTAGAGCCAGAAGCACGGCAACGCCGCGGCCACGAGCACGCCGTAGCTGCCGGCGAGCGAGGCCGCGTGCAGATGGTCCACGTACGCCTTGGTCACCGGTCCCTGTTGGGTCTCGACGGCGCGGCCGGCCAGCCAGTTCCGGTGCAGTTCGGATTCGACTTCGAGGCACTGCTGCGCCGAGCGGGACCAGAAGAGCTGTTCGGCTTCCGACGGCGCTAGGGCCGCCGCGCGCGACAGCACCCGGGAGTAGCCGTTGAGGTACAGGGCGTCCTGGCCGAGGTAGTAGGCGAACTCGCGTTCCGGCAAGGAACCGTCCGCGAGCCCCCGAATGAAGTCCAGGCCGTAGATCGCGTCCAGCCCGTCCGCCGCGTGCCCGGCCAGGACCGCGGCGAAATTGCCCTCGGCAGGAAGCTGGGGCACCGCAGCGTGCCGCAAGTGGTGGAAGTGGTGCACGGGTCCGTTGCCGGAGCCGACCTCGAGGCGTCCGGCTTCCCGCAGCGCGCCCAGCAGCCACGGCTTGACCTCACGCAGCGCCGCCTCCCAGTCCCCCGTCCTGGCCTGGACCGTGGCCAGCGCCGAGGACAGCGAGCAGCCGGTACCGTGGCTGTTGCGGGTGTCGATCCGCTCGCCCGGCACCACCACCGTCTCCTGGCCGAGCACTCCCTCGGTGTTGACGAGCGCGTCTGGGCAACCGCCGTCGTTCTGGCCTCCCCCGTCCTGGACTCCACTGTCCTGGACTCCACTGTCCTGGCTTCCGCCGTTCCGGGCTCCGCTGTCCGGTAGGTGCCCGCCCTTGACCAGCACCGTGGTGCCGGCCAGCGCCGCGAGCCGCTTGCCCTGCTCCAGCGCACTGGCCCAGTCCGCGGCAGGCGGTTCGCCCAGCAGCATGCCCAGCTCGGCCAGGTTCGGGGTGATGAGGTCCGCCAGTGGCAGGAGGGCCCGCAGCGCGGTCTCGGCCGATTCCTGGAGCAGCCGGTCGCCGCTCGTCGCCACCATCACCGGGTCTAGGACCACGACGCCGGGGCGCACCTTTTCGAGCCAGGTTCGGACGGCGTCGATCACCGACTCGTCGCCGAGCATGCCGATCTTCACGGCGTCGATGGTGATGTCGTCGCTGATCGCCTCCAGCTGGGCGGTCAGGAACGATGCCGGCGGTACATGCACCGACCGGACGCCGTGGGTGTTCTGGGCGGTCAGCGCCGTGATGGCAGCCATCCCGTAGCCGCCGTTCGCGGCAATGCTCTTCAGGTCGGCCTGGATGCCAGCGCCGCCGGACGGGTCCGAGCCCGCGATGGCCAGCACCCGCGGAATCCGCTGCGGCGGCGTGGGGGCTTCGGCGTCAGGCGCCGGGAAGACGGACTCCAGGAAAACTGAGGTTCGGCTTGATGCCGGCTGGGTCGATGCAGGTTGGGTTGTTGAAGACAAGAGACATCCCTTCGCCGGTGCTAACCGGACAGGTTCAACGGGTCTGGATCTCAGCCGGCTCGATGCGCGGCACCCCGTGTCAGTCCCCCAGCCTAGCGTTCCCCGCAGGCTAATTTCAGCCCGTCCCCTTAACGCACTCGCGGGTGCCGTCCGGGGTCGACGTGATGTTACGTCGATCCCGGACGGCACCCGCGAGTGGTGCCTGCTGGGTCCTAGAGCTCCGACGCCGGGACGCCGACGCCGAGGATGATCGGCTCGTTGGCGGCGGGCTTGGCGGCCACCTTTGCCGGCTCCGGGGCCTTGGCCTCATGGACCGAGACAGCCGCAACCGACGGAGCGGTCTCGCGCTGCTGCACGGACGTCTCGTTGGCGGCGCCCTGGGCTCGGCTGGCGCTCCGGTTCCGGCGCACCCGCCGGGGTCCGGTGGTGTCCGCGGCCTGGGCCGGCGCCTGGGCCGCAGGTGCCTTGGCCGCAGGTGCCTTCGCAGCTTCCTGGCGAACCGGGGCCTGGGCCGCAGGTGCCTTGCGGGTTTCCTCGCGAACCGGCGCCTGGGCCGCAGGTGCCTTCGCAGCTTCCTGGCGCACCGGGGCCTGCGCCTCGGCGGCACGTGCACTCGGCGGCTGGATCCGCGCCGTCCGGGCGCGGCCGCGGCCCCGGGTGGCACGGGACGGCGCTGCAGCTGCAGGCGCCGCCTGCTCCGCCGCGGGAACCTCGGCTGTAGGCGTCTCCGCAATCGGAGTCGCGGCGGCCTGCTTGCCGGTCTCGGCGTCGCCCAGGTGGGCGAACGCTTCGGTCAGCAGGTCCAGGGTCAGCGCGGGCTGCGGGGTTTCCTCGGCGTGCTCGACGAAGGGCAGGGCAACCTGTTCGCCGCCAAAGGTCAGCACGGCCGCGGGACGCCCCGCTGCCTCCTCCGAGGAAGCGAGTTCCACGGCTGCGTCGAGCGCGGCCTGGCGGGTTTCGGCGTCGGGAGCTGCTGTTGCTTCGCCGTCGTGCAGGTGGGCGGCGTGCGCCGCGGCGGCGATGTTGGCCAGCGCGGCGCGGGTCGCCTCCGCCTTGGCGTGGCGCTCCGCCTCGGTGGGCTCGGCGTGGACAGCGGCGGGTGCGGACGGCATGGCTTCGCCGCCCTGGCCGCCCTTGCCGCGGCGGCGCTTGCGCTCACTGCGTGCGGCGGGCTGGTGCTCGGTCCGCGGGACGTGGTGTTCCGCGGCGACGGTGTTGGCACGGCGGTGTTCCACGGGTTCGTCGTGGGTGACGATGCCGCGGCCGGCGCAGGCCTCGCACTGTTCGCCGAAGACTTCCAGCAGCCCGGTGCCCATCCGCTTGCGGGTCATCTGCACGAGGCCCAGCGAGGTTACCTCGGCAACCTGGTGCTTGGTCCGGTCCCGGCCCAGGCACTCCACCATGCGTCGCAGCACGAGGTCGCGGTTGGATTCCAGCACCATGTCGATGAAGTCGATCACGATGATGCCGCCGATGTCACGCAGCCGCAGCTGCCGGACGACTTCCTCGGCCGCTTCGAGGTTGTTCTTGGTGACGGTTTCCTCGAGGTTGCCGCCGCTGCCGGTGAACTTGCCGGTGTTGACGTCCACCACGGTCATCGCTTCGGTGCGGTCGATCACGAGGGAGCCGCCGGAGGGCAGGAAGACCTTGCGGTCCAGTGCCTTGTGGATCTGCTCGTCGATGCGCCAGGCCGCGAAGATGTCCGTGTCCTTGGTCCACTTCTCGAGCCGGCCCACCAGGTCCGGAGCCACGTAGGTGACGTATGCCTCGATGGTGTCCCAGGCTTCCTCGCCGGAGACGATCAGCTTGGAGAAGTCCTCGTTGAAGACGTCGCGGACCACCTTGATGGTCAGGTCAGGTTCGCCGTAGAGCAGCTCGGGGGCCAGGATCTTGGTGGACGTGGACTGGCTTTCGATGCCCTCCCACTGGGCCCGCAGCCGGTTGATGTCATGCGTGAGTTCTTCTTCGGAGGCGCCTTCGGCCGCGGTGCGGACAATCACGCCCGCGTCTTCCGGCAGGCGGTCCTTGAGGATCCGCTTGAGCCGGTTGCGTTCGACGTCGGGCAGCTTGCGGGAGATGCCGGTCATGGAGCCGCCGGGCACGTAGACAAGGTAACGGCCGGGCAGCGAGATCTGGCTGGTCAGGCGTGCACCCTTGTGGCCGACCGGGTCCTTGGTGACCTGGACGAGCACGGAGTCGCCGGACTTCAGCGCGTTTTCGATCCGGCGCTGCTTGCCCTCAAGGTTGACGGAGTCCCAGTTGACTTCGCCGGCGTAGAGCACGGCGTTGCGGCCGCGTCCGATGTCGACGAAAGCGGCTTCCATGGACGGCAGCACGTTCTGGACCTTGCCCAGGTAGACGTTGCCGATCAGGGAATCCTGCTGGGTCTTGGAGACGAAGTGCTCGGCCAGGACGCCGTCTTCGAGGACGCCGATCTGGATTCTGTCGTCGCGCTGGCGGACGATCATCTGGCGGTCCACGGATTCACGGCGGGCCAGGAACTCGGCCTCGGTGATGACGGTGCGGCGGCGGCCGGTGTCGCGGGACTCGCGGCGGCGCTGCTTCTTGGCTTCCAGACGGGTGGAGCCCTTGACGGAGGTGACGCGGTTGTTGACCGGGGCCTCGCTGACCGAGCGCGGCGCCCGGACGCGGGTCACCGTGTTGGGCGGATCGTCGTCCCCGCCGCCGGTCAGTTCCAGATCCTGGTCGCCGCGGCGGCGACGGCGACGGCGGCGCGAGGTCACGCCGTCTTCGAGGGTGCCCTCGGAGTCCTCACCGGACTCCTCGGTGCCTTCGGCTGCGCCGTCTGCGTCGGTGTCGGCTTCGCCGGCCCGGCTGCGGCCACGGCGTCCACGGCTGCGGCGGCGACGGCGGCTGCCGGCGTCCTCGCCCTCGGCTTCTTCGTCCTCTTCCTCTTCGGCTTCCGCGGCTGCGACCGGTGCCGGGCGGATGACGGTGCTCAGGTCCGGGGCCTGGAAGATCATCGAGGTGACAGCACCGGGTGCGAGGAAGAGCGAGGGGGCTTCGGCTGTTTCGGCAGACGCCTCAGCAGACGCTTCAGCGGGCGCGGCGTCGGCCGGGGCCTCGGCGGGCGCGGCCTCAGGGGCCGGCGCGTCGGACATCACGGCGGCAGACGCCTCGACCTGGGCCGGGGCTTCTTCCGTCGCTGCAGGCGCCGGTGCGGTCTTGGCGCGGGAGGCACGGCGGCGGACCGGCTTCTCCGGTGCCGCCTCGGCGGCCGGCAGCTCGGCAGCTGCTTCGTCGGCGGGAACCTCAGTTTCCGTACTTGCGGCCGAGTCGGCGAAGGCGGGCAATACTTCGGCTTCGGTCTTTTTCCGCGACCGGCTCCGGCGGGCCGGGGCCTTCGCTTCCGGGGCGGCGTCGGTGCTGTCAGCGGCGGGGGCGTCAGCAACGACGTCGGACGCGGGGGCGGCCGCTTCGGGGGCCGGATCGGCGGCCTCCGCCTTCGGGGCCGCCTTGCGGCGGGACCGGGTGGCCTTCTTGGGCGCCTCCGTGGCGGCGGCTTCCGGTGCTACTTCGGTAACAGTGGCTTCGTCGTTACCGGCTACAAGCTGGTCATTATCCATATGTGGCGACACTCCTGCCCCTGATGTACCGCCACATCCGGCACCCGTGGGGCAAATATTTGTCAACACCCGCAGGCATTGACAGAAGTCAATTGGATACCTCCAGGTTCGCACCGGCAGTGGGGTGCGGCAGCCCTGGAAGGCCGGCAAGATTGCTCTGAACCCGTTGATCTCTATGTCACAACCAGGTGCCGTCCAATGGCATTGCAGGATAGGCCGGATCGAGGGATCCGAAGTATGCCCTGCTCATCATTGGCGGTCTTGAAAGCAAAGTCGCCGGACCGAAACCCGAATGTGGATCGAGCCCCAGCCAGGTTCATTGTCTCACAGGAGCCGCCAAAGCAGGGCTAGGCCGGACATCCAGTCCGCGCCGTGGACCGAATCACTGGTGAGGGCATGACGCCTACCCGGTTACATCCAGCCTCCGGCGATAGAATCGGCCCAAGAGCACCCGACGCAAAGGACTGAAATCCCATGCCCAGCATCTCCCACGCCCCCGGCGACGTGACCGCCCACGAGCGCGGCGCCGGCGCGGCAGCTGCGGAGCGCCCGCTGCCCCCGATGACGCGTGACCGGCCGTTCGCCTGGCTCCTGCTGATCACCGGCGTCGTCGGCTGGCTCGCATCCGGCACGCTGGTGCTGGAGAAACTGGCCGTCCTCAAGGACCCCAACCACGCCACGGTCTGCGACGTGAACCCGTGGATCTCCTGCGGACAGGTAATGCAGACCTGGCAGAGTTCGGTCTTCGGCTTCCCCAACATGTTCATCGGCATCGTCGCGTTCGCGGTCATCATCACCACGGCCATGGGAATCCTCGCCGGTGCCACGTTTGCCCGCTGGTACTGGATCGGGCTGCAGGCCGGGGTGACGCTGGGCTTCGCCTTCGTGGTGTGGCTGTGGTCCCAGGCGCTGTACTCGATCCACATTCTCTGCCCGTTCTGCATGATCGTCTGGGCCGCGATGATCCCGCTGTTCGTCTGGGTGACGGTCCGCAACGTGAGCCACGGCGCCATCCGGGTGCCCGCCGCTGCCGCCCGCATCCTGGCGGACTCCGGCTGGATCCTCACGGCCCTGCTCTACGTCGCCGTAGTCGCCACGATCTTCTTCGCCTTCATCCAGGTTTTCATCGGGACCTCCGGCTACTAGTCAGCCGACGCTCCCCAACGCAACGGCCGGCCCAGCACAGGCACCACGGCGCGGGCACAAAAGAGCGCGAACGTACACTTGGGGCCCCGATTTCAAGAGAAACCGGGGCCCCAAGTGTACGTTCGCGCTTAAAGGCGGGTGCTTAAGTGTTCGTTCGCGCCGGAGGGCTTAGAACCAGATCTTGATCTCGCGTTCGGCGGACTCCGCCGAGTCTGAGCCGTGGACCAGGTTCTGCTGCACCTTGAGGCCCCAGTCGCGGCCGAAGTCGCCGCGGATGGTGCCGGGCGCCGCCGTCGTCGGGTCGGTGGTGCCGGCGAGCGAGCGGAAGCCCTCGATCACGCGGTGGCCTTCGAAAATCGCGGCAACCACGGGCCCGCTGAGCATGAACTCGACCAGCGGCTCGTAGAACGGCTTGCCGACGTGCTCCTCGTAGTGCTGCTCGAGGAGTTCGCGGGTGGCGTTGACCTTCTTCAGTTCCGCCAGGCTGTAGCCCTTGGCTTCGATCCGGGCGATGATGCTGCCGGTCAGGTTGCGGGCGACGCCGTCGGGCTTGATCAGGACTAGGGTGCGCTCAGTGCTCACAGCTGCTCCAATGTGTTGGGGTGGGGTTCGGGACAAGTCTAGTTGCTTTGGCCCTCGGGGTTCGCGGCCTCCCAGGCCGCCTGCTCGCGTTCGCGTTCGGCGGCTTCGCGGTCTATCCGGATACCGGTCCGGATGCCGTACCACCAGGTGATCGCGAACAGGCCGCCCACCACGAACATCGTGGGCTCCACAAACCCGGTGAGGACCAGCAACAGCTGCAGGACCCAGCCCAGCGCCACGCCCCACGGCCTGGAGAGGACCGCGCAGGTCAGGACGAGCACCACGCTGAGGCCGATGCCGACCCCGAAGACCAGCAGCGGCGGGAGCTCGCCGCGCCGGAGGCCGAAGACCGCCAGGGTGCCGAAGAGCGCCACGAAGGCCTCCAGCACGAGCACCGTGGAGGCGAACATGACCTTGGTGGAACGGCGTTTCTTGGGCATGCCCGGGCGCCATTCGCGCTGGGCCTTGGTGAGTTTAGCCATGGGTTACGCCTCGGTCTTTCCGAGCAGGATCCGGGCCTCGGCAACGAGCGTGATGGACCCCGTGACCAGGATCCCGGCGGCGAGGTCGTCGTTGGACTCGGCCCGCTCCACGGCCCATTCCAGGGCGTCGTCGAGCTTCTCGGCGACGTGGATGTGGTCCTCGCCGAAGCCCAGGTCCAGCGCCAGCTCCGCGAGGTCCTCGGCCGGTACGGCTCGGGGCGAGTTGGACTGGGTGAAGCAGTAGTCCGAGGCGAGGTCGCCCAGGGATTCCTTGAGCTGGCGGAGGATTTCCTCGGCGTCCTTTTCCTTCAGGACGCCCAGCACCACCACGAGCTTGCTGAAGCTGAAGGCCTCGTGGATGGCCTCGGCGGAGACCCGGATGCCTTCCGGGTTGTGCGCGGCGTCCACGATGATGGTCGGCGCGGTGCGGAGCACCTCCAGCCGGCCCGGGGAGGTGACGGAGGCGAAGGCCTCCTGCAGCACCTCGGGGTCGAGCGGCTTTTCGGCGCCGAAGAAGGCTTCCAGGGCGGCGATCGCGACGGCGGCGTTCTCCGCCTGGTGTGCGCCTTGCAGGGGCAGCAGCAGGTCTTCGTAGCGCCCCGCGATGCCCTGGATGTTCACCATCTGGCCGCCGACGGCGACGGTGCGTGACTCGACGCCGAACTCCACACCCTCGAAGCGGAACGGCACGTTCGCTTCCTTGGCCTTTTCCAGCAGCACCTGGGCCGCGTCGACGGGCTGCGCGGCGCTGATCAGGAACCCGCCGGGTTTGATGATGCCGGCCTTTTCGTAGGCGATCTCCTCGGTGGTCTCGCCGAGCAGCTCCGTGTGGTCCAGCGAAATCGGGGTGATCACGGCGACCTGGCCGTCGCCGACGTTGGTCGCGTCGGTGATGCCGCCGAGGCCCACCTCGATCACGGCAACGTTGACCGGCTGGTCCGCGAACACCGCGAAGCCCAGGATGGTCAGGCATTCGAAGTAGGTCAGCCGGGGCTGGCCCTCGGCAACGAGCTCGCTGTCCACGATTTCCAGGTACGGGCGGATCTCGTCCCAGATCCGGACGAACGTCTCATCCGGCACCGGTTCGCCGTCGATGCTGATCCGCTCGGTGACCTTGGACAGGTGCGGGCTCGTGTACCGGCCGGTGCTCAGCCCGTGGGCGCGCAGGCCGGCCTCGATCATCCGGGCCGTGGAGGTCTTGCCGTTGGTGCCGGTGACATGGATGATCGGGAACGCCTTGTTCGGCTCCCCCAGGATGTCCATGGCCCGGTGCAGCGGAGCCAGCCTCGGCTCCATCTTGTTTTCCGGCGCCCGGCCCAGCAGCTCGGCGTAGACGCTCTCTACGGAAAATTCGTCGCTCATGGATTATGCCCCTGCTTCAACGGTTACTTTTTCGACGCTGACCTGAGGTTCCTTGACCTCGGCCGGAACGGTGTCCAGCTCCACGGTCAGGGTCTCGGTCTTGACCAGCGCGGCGTGGGCAAGCAGCGCCTCGACGGTGTCCTGCGCCGCGGTGACGGTGGTGCGGATCCGGTCGCTGACGTTCAGCCCGGCGTCCTTGCGGGCCTGCTGGATGGCACGGACCAGGTCGCGGGCGGTGCCCTCGGCTTCCAGTTCCGGGGTGACCTCGGTGTTGAGCACCACGAAGCCGCCGCCCGGCAGCACTGCCGCTGCGCGGGAGCCTTCGCCTTCGGCGGCCTCGGCCACCACGGTTTCCAGGGTGTATTCCTGCGGCTCGAGGGCGAGGCCGCCGGCGGTAACCACCCCGGCGTCGTCCACGGACCAGTCGCCGGACTTGGAGCCCTTGATGGCCTGCTGGACGTTCTTGCCCAGCCGCGGGCCGGCGGCGCGGGCGTTCACCACGAGCTTCTGCTCGATGCCGAACTCCTCCGGGGAGGCGCTCTCGGCGTCGAGCAGGCGCACGGAGCGCAGGTTCAGTTCATCGGCGACGACAGCGGCGAAGCCTTCGAGGGCGTCCGCGCCGGGTGCCACGACCGTCAGTTCCTGCAGCGGCAGCCGCACGCGGAGGTTGGCGGCCTTGCGCAGCGAGGAGCCGGTGGAGCAGATCTGCTGGACCCGGTCCATGGCCTCGACCAGCCCGGCGTTGGCCGGGAACAGCTCCGCGTCCGGCCAGTCGGCCAGGTGCACGGAGCGCCCGCCGGTGAGGCCGCGCCAGATTTCCTCGGAGACCAGCGGCAGCAGCGAGGCCGCGACCCGGCAGACCGTTTCCAGCGCGGTGTAGAGCGCGTCGAAGGCGTCGACGTTCTCGTCGAAGAAGCGCTGGCGGCTGCGGCGGACGTACCAGTTGGTGAGCATGTCCAGGTAGCCGCGCAGTTCGTCGCAGGCCCCGGAGATGTCGTAGCTGTCCAGCTGCGCGGTCATGTTCCGGACCAGGTCCCCGGTGTTGGCCATCAGATACTGGTCCAGGGTGTCGGCGTAACCGTCGTAGCGAAGCTTCGCGTCGTAGCCCTCGCCCCCGTTCGCGGCATTGGTGTACAGCGTGAAGAAGCTGTACACGTTCCACAGCGGCAGGATGACCTGGCGGACGCCGTCGCGGATGCCCTGCTCGGTGACCACGAGGTTGCCGCCGCGCAGGATCGGGCTGGACATCAGGAACCAGCGCATCGCGTCGGAACCGTCGCGGTCCAGGACCTCGGAGACGTCCGGGTAGTTGCGCAGGCTCTTGGACATCTTCTGCCCGTCGGAGCCGAGCACGATGCCGTGGCTGATGACGTTGCGGAAGGCCGGCCGGTCGAACAGCGCGGTGGAGAGGATGTGCAGCATGTAGAACCAGCCGCGGGTCTGGCCGATGTACTCGACGATGAAGTCGGCCGGGTTGTGGGTGTCGAACCACTCCTCGTTCTGGAACGGGTAGTGGACCTGGCCGTACGGCATGGATCCGGAATCGAACCAGACGTCCAGGACGTCCTCGACGCGGCGCATCACGGACTGGCCCTCCTCCGGGGTGCGGGGGTCATCCGGGTTCGGGCGGGTGAGCTCGTCGATGAACGGCCGGTGCAGGTCCACCTGGCCGTCGTTGTTCAGCGGCAGCCGGCCGAAGTCGGCTTCGATCTCGGCGAGTGAGCCGTAGACATCGGTGCGCGGGTAGTCCGGGTCGCTGGACTGCCAGACCGGGATGGGGCTGCCCCAGTAGCGGTTGCGGCTGATGGACCAGTCGCGGGCGTTGGCGAGCCACTTGCCGAACTGGCCGTCCTTGACGTTGCCCGGGATCCAGTTGATCTCCTGGTTCAGTTCGGACATGCGGTCCTTGAACTTGGTGACCTCGACGTACCAGGAGGACACCGCGCGGTAGATCAGCGGGTTGCGGCAGCGCCAGCAGTGCGGGTAGGAGTGCTCGTAGCTGGCCTGGCGGACCAGGCGGCCCTGGGCGCGGAGCACCTGGGTGATGGGCTTGTTGGCCTCGAAGACCTGGAGTCCGGCGATTTCGGCGAGGTCGCCGTGGCCGAAGAGCGGCAGGAACTTCGCGCCCTCATCGACGGAGAGGACCACGGGGATGCCGGCCTCTTCACAGACCTTCTGGTCGTCTTCACCGTAGGCCGGGGCCTGGTGGACGATGCCGGTGCCGTCCGTGGTGGTGACGTAGTCCGCCACGAGGAAGCGCCAGGCGTTCTCGGTGCCGTACTTCTCGGCGTCGTGGAAGTAGTCCCAGAGCGGTTCGTAGCTCAGGCCCTCGAGCTCGGCGCCGGTGTGGCGGGAGGTGACGGCGGCTTCCGCCGCGGCGGCACCCTCGGCGCCATCGCCGTAGCCGAGGTCCTTGGCGTAGGCGCCCAGCAGGTCCGCGGCGAGCAGGAAGCTGCCCGTGACGGGGGCCTCGGCCGAGGCGGCCTTGATCCCGTGCGGGCCGGCCGGCAGCACGACGTAGTTGATGGCGGGCCCGACGGCGAGCGCCAGGTTGGTGGGCAGCGTCCAGGGCGTGGTGGTCCAGGCGAGGGCCTGCACCCCGGCCAGCTGGCGGGACAGCTCCGACTCCCCCGCGGTGATCGGGAAGGTCACCGTTACGGTCTGGTCCTGGCGGTTCTTGTAGACGTCGTCGTCCATCCGCAGTTCATGGTTGGACAGCGGCGTCTCGTCCTTCCAGCAGTACGGCAGCACGCGGTAGCCGTTGTAGGTCAGGCCCTTTTCGTGCAGCTGCTTGAAGGCCCAGAGCACGGACTCCATGTACTCGACGTTGAGCGTCTTGTAGTCGTTCTCGAAGTCCACCCAGCGCGCCTGGCGGGTGACGTAGCTCTTCCACTCGTCGGCGTACTTCATCACCGAGGCGCGGCAGGCGTCGTTGAACTTGTCGATGCCCATGGCCTCGATCTGGGTCTTGTCCGTCATGCCGAGCTGCTTCATGGCTTCCAGTTCGGCGGGCAGCCCGTGCGTGTCCCAGCCGAAGCGGCGCTCGACCCGGCGGCCGCGCTGGGTCTGGTAGCGGCCCACGAGGTCCTTGGCGTAGCCGGTCAGCAGGTGGCCGTAGTGCGGCAGGCCGTTGGCGAAGGGCGGACCGTCGTAGAAGACGAATTCGTTGGACCCGTCTTTGCCGGCATCCCGCTGGTCAATGCTCGCCTGGAAGGTGCCGTCCTGGTCCCAGTACTTGAGGATGCGCTCTTCGATCTCCGGGAACTTCACGGAGGCGGACACGCCAGAGGTGTTGGAAGCGGAGGTGTTGGCGCCTGACGGTGCGGCTGAGGCCTTGGGGTAATGGGTCATCTCGACATCCTGGGTTGAGCTGGTGAACAACGGGATTCATTCAGGATGCGAGGACGGCTCCTAATGCTGTTTCACCAACACCGGCACCGCGGTACCACCTCACTTGCCGTCCCCGGTTCCGCCGTTTCCCTGGGAATTCCAAGGAAAGCGCTGCACCGGAGGCGGCCGCTCGTTGACTGCTGTGACGGGCTTACCCGTCCGGTTCTACCGGCCCTGGTGCGTTGTGTTGCCGCGCCGGGGCGTTCTTCCGGAAGCTCACCGGTGATGGCCGGGTCAAAGCTGATAAGTCGATGTTACCGGAAACTACTAGCAGCTACTGGTAGAACGGGCTAGCCTTGGGCACTTTCCCGGCAACCGCGCCGGATCCCTGCCGGGATCCGGCGCTAGGCCGCGGCGGCCGCTTAGCGACCGGGCTGCAGCGCGAAGGCCTTGGGCAACTTCATGCCGGACTCCGCCATGACCTCGCGGAGCCGGTCCGGGTAGTCGGTGATGAGTCCGTCGACGCCGGCGCCGATCAGGGCACGCATGGTGGGCTTGTCATCGACCGTCCACGGAATGACCTGCATGCCGGCCGCGTGGGCGCGCCGGACCATGTCCGGGGTGACGTAGGGGACGTAGTCCGGGTCGGTGACCTTGCCGTTCTGCGGTGTGCCATGCACCGGCGAGATTGCGCTGAAGCCGAGCGACGCGGCCGTAGCGACCAGATCGCCGCCGAAGTCGTCCGCGTCGATGCCGCCAAGCCACGGAGACTTCCCCGGCTGGCCCGCCTGCAGGAAGTCCTTGTTGGTCAGGGCCACCGTGGGGATCTGCGGCGCGCGCTGCTGCACCAGGCGCAGGGATCCCCAGTCGAAGCTCTGGATGGAGACGCGGTGCTGCATGTGGGCCTTGTTGATTTCGCGCAGGGCGACGTCCACGAACTGCTCGCGGGGTGCGGTCTGCTCGGGGGCGCCGGCTTCGACCTTGGTTTCGATGTTGAACTTCACCTGGCTGGCCCGGTGGGCGTCCGTCATGGCGAACACCTCGGCGAGGGTGGGCATTTTGGCTCCCGGCGAGGCCTGCTGGCCGGGGAACTCGGGCTGGGTGAGCGACCCGCAGTCCAGGCTGCGGACCTGGGCGAAGGTGAGGTCCTTGATGTACTTGCCCACGTACGGGTACTGGGGGTCGTTCGGCGTCACCGGTGCCGTGTCCAGGCATTTCTTGCCGCTGATCTTGCGGTCATGGGTGATGACTTCCCGGCCGTCCTTGGTGATCTGGAGGTCCAGTTCCAGGGTGGAGACGCCGGTCTCGATGCCCTTGGCGAAGGACGCCAGGGTGGACTCGACGGTCAGGCCGATGCCTCCGCGGTGTGCCTGGAGGTCGAAGTGGTTGTCGCCGCCGTTCGGGTTGGTGCCGGCGGCGTGGGTCTGGACGGAGGTGGCGAGGAGCAGGGCTGCGCCAAGTGCGGCGGCGCTGACAATCGAAGAACCAAGCTTCGTGGGGGTGCGCATGGGAAGGAATCTCCACTCTGGTGGTGTGCAGTTGCCCACCCACGGTGTCCTCCGCCGGCCAACGCCCGGCCACCCCTGTCCGACCTCCGTACGACGCCGGGGTGAACGTCCGGGTTCGCCGCGGCCCCGACGACAGAGCCCGCCGACAGAGCCCGGCGCGCCCCCTCCCGGGCCCGGCGCGCTCCGGCAGCGGCTAGCCCTTGCGGATCACCTTGAAGTTGGAGGCCTGCGCCACCGGGCGGATCACGATCTGGTCCAGGTTGACGTGGTGCGGCGCGGCGACCGCAAAGCGGACGACGTCGGCGACGTCGGCGGCCGTCAGCGGCTTCTCGACGCCGGCGTAGACCTTTTCCGCGGCGCCCTGATCACCGAGCCGGTTCAGCGAGAATTCCTCGGTCTGCACCATGCCGGGGGCCACCTCGATCACGCGCAGGTTGTGTTCGGCCTCTTCCAGGCGCAGGGCGCCGGTGAGGGCATGCTGGGCGAACTTTGCGGCGTTGTAGCCGCCGCCGCCCTCGTAGGCGGACAGGCCCGCCGTCGAGGTCAGGTTCAGGACGGTGCCTTCGCCGCAGGCGCGCAGCATCGGCAAGAACGCCCGGGTGAGCTTCATGGTGCCGAGGACGTTGACCTCGTACATCCACGCCCAGTCCTCGGTCTTGGCCTCGGCCACCTTGTCCGCGCCGCGGGCACCGCCGGCGATGTTGATCAGGGTGTCGATGCCGCCGGCGCGGGTCACCTCATCCACCAGCCGCGCGACGTCGGCGTCGTCTGTCACATCGGCGGGGACCGCGACTGCGCCGGTCTCGGCGGCGAGCGCCTCGAGCCGCTCGGCACGGCGGGCGACGGCGAAGACGGTCCAGCCCTCCTGCCGGAGCGCGCGCACGGTGGCCTCCCCGATCCCGGTGCTGGCGCCGGTGACGACCGCCGCTTTTGCTGTAGTTGCAGTTCCTGCGTTGTCAGTTGCCTCAGTCATGGCACCACCCTATGGGAATCGGCGGTTCATTTCCTGCCGCGGCCGAGGAACTCCAGCAGCACCCGGGCGTGGTTGGTCTCCGGGTCCCGGGCGCCAAACAGCAGGGTCACCTTCCCGTGTTCGGCCGCCAGTTCCCGCAGGGTGCCAACGGCCGGGTTGGATTCGAGCTCCGCCTCGTAGGCGGCGCGGAAGTCCGCGAACCGTTCCTGCATGTGCGCGAATTCCGTGCGCAGCGGCGGCGAGGGCGCCACTTCCTTGAGCCACAGCCCAAGCTGCGCGCGTTCCTTGCTGACCCCGCGCGGCCAGAGTCGGTCCACCAGGACCCGGCAGCCGTCGTCGTCGGCGGGCTCGTCGTAGATGCGTTTGATTGCGAAACTTCCGGTGCTTTCCTCCATAGTGGTGCACGTTATTGCAGTTAGATTCGCGAAACTAGCGAAGCGCGGTGAGACGAACTGTAAAGAACTGCAAGAATTGACCCATGGCTGAAGACACTCAGGGTACAGACACGCCCACCACTGCCCCCATCAACGTTCCGGACAAGCCCGCCCTCGAGGGGCTGGAAGTCGCCCTCACCCGGCGCTGGCTTGACGAAGGGACCTACAAGTTCGACCGGGAGACCTCCCGGGAGCAGGTCTACTCGATCGACACTCCCCCGCCCACCGCGTCGGGGTCCCTGCACGTGGGGCACATGTTCTCCTACACCCAGACCGACGTCCTGGCCCGCTACCAGCGGATGACCGGCAAGAACGTCTTCTACCCGATGGGCTGGGACGACAACGGCCTGCCCACCGAGCGTCGGGTGCAGAACTACTACGGCGTGCGCTGCGATCCTGCCATCCCGTACGACGCCGGGTACCGGCCGCCGTCGGAGCCCGCCAAGAACCAGCGCGACTTCGACGTCGTCTCGCGCCGCAACTTCATTGAACTGTGCGAGGAACTCGCCGTCGAGGACGAAAAGGTCTTCGAGAACCTCTTCCAGACCCTCGGCCTGTCCGTCGACTGGGACCTGACCTACCGCACCATCGACGACAAGTCCCGCGCCATCTCGCAGCGGGCGTTCCTGGCCAACCTGGCCGCCGGCGACGCGTACATGGCGGAGGCCCCCACGCTCTGGGATGTCACCTTCCGCACCGCGGTGGCCCAGGCCGAGCTGGAGGACCGCGAGGTCGCCGGCGCCTACTACCGCTACCCGTTCTTCACCGCCGAGGGCGAGAAGATCTACATCGAGACCACCCGGCCCGAGCTGCTCGCCGCGTGTGCCGCGCTGGTGGCGAACCCCGACGACGAGCGGTACCAGCCGCTGTTCGGCAAGACGGTCACCTCTCCCCTGTTCGGCGTCGAGGTGGAGGTCAAGGCCCACCCGCTCGCGAAGGCGGACAAGGGCTCCGGCATCGCCATGGTCTGCACCTTCGGTGACCTCACTGACGTCACCTGGTGGCGCGAGCTGCAGCTGCCGACCCGCGCGATCGTCGGCCGCGACGGCCGGATCATCGGCGAAACCCCGGACTGGATCACGTCCGCGGAAGGCCGGGCCGCGTTCGAGGCCATCGCCGGCAAGACCGTGTTCAGCGCCAAGGAGGGCGTGGTGGAGCTGCTGGCCGCCGCGGACCTGCTCGACGGCGAACCGAAGAAGATCATGCACCCGGTCAACTTCTTCGAAAAGGGCGACAAGCCGCTCGAGGTCGTCACCTCCCGCCAGTGGTACATCCGCAACGGCGGCCGTGACGAGGAGCGCCGCGAACGCCTGGTCGGCCGCGGCAACGAGATCGAATTCCACCCGTCCTTCATGCGGTCCCGCTACGAGAACTGGATCACCGGCCTGAACGGGGACTGGCTGGTCTCCCGCCAGCGGTTCTTCGGCGTGCCGGTGCCGGTCTGGTACCCGCTCGACGCCGACGGCAACCCGGACTACGACGCGCCCATCCTGCCCGCCGACGGCCAGCTGCCGGTGGACCCCGCCGCGGACGCGGCCCCCGGCTACGAGGAAGCCCAGCGCGACGTGCCGGGCGGCTTCACCGGCGATGCGGACGTCCTGGACACCTGGGCCACCTCCTCACTGACCCCGCAGATCGTGGGCGGATGGAGCACCGACGAGGCACTCTTCGCCAAGGTCTTCCCGTTTGACGTGCGCCCGCAGGCGCACGACATCATCCGGACCTGGCTGTTCTCCACCGCCGTCCGCGCCGACGCCCTGCAGGACGTCGCACCGTGGAAGCACGCGGCGATCTCCGGCTGGATCCTGGACCCGGACCGCAAGAAGATGTCCAAGTCCAAGGGCAACGTGATCGTCCCGACCGACGTGCTCAACGAATACGGCTCGGACGCCGTCCGCTACTGGGCGGCCTCGGCCAAGCTCGGCGCGGACACCGCCTACGAGATCGCGCAGATGAAGATTGGCCGCCGGCTGGCGATCAAGCTGCTCAATGCCTCCAAGTTCGTGCTGAACCTCGGCGCCACGGAGGACTCGGTGGTATCTTCCGACCTCTCGGTCCTGACCAATCCCTTGGACCGCGCCGTGCTTGCCCAGCTCTCCGACGTGGTCCAGCAGGCCACCAAGGCGTTCGAGAACTACGACTACGCCCGGGCGCTGCAGATCACCGAGAGCTTCTTCTGGCACTTCACCGATGACTACGTGGAGCTGATCAAGGACCGCGCCTACGGTGCCGCAGGCGAGGCCCAGCAGGCGTCGGTGCTGGCCGCGCTGGCGACGAGCCTGGACACCCTGCTGCGGCTCTTCGCGCCGTTCCTGCCGTTCGCCACCGAAGAAGTTTGGGGCTGGTGGCGGACCGGCTCGGTGCACCGCGCGCAGTGGCCGTCCGCCGTGGACATCGACGGCGACACCACCCTGCTCGCCACGGTGGGCGCGGCTCTGGGCGGCATCCGCAAGGCCAAGTCCGAGGCCAAGGTCAAGCAGCGCACCGAGGTGCTCTCCGCGACCATCACGGCGACGGAGTCACTGACCACGCAGCTGAAGGCCGGCCTGGGCGACCTCAAGGCCGCGGCCAACGCGCGTGAGCTGGCGCTGGTGGCCGGCGAGGGCGACCTGACCGTGAGCGACGTCGTGCTGGCCCCCGCCGAGGAGCCCGCCCAGGCGTAGCGCCCGGCAAAGCGACAACCATAAAGAGGGCCCTCCGGCCGGCTCAGGCCGGCCGGAGGGCCCTCTTCCATTCTTGGTCTTCCGTGCTTTGTCTTCCGTGCTGTGTCTTCCGGGCTCAGACGCCGAAGGAAGTCTCAAAGTGCGTCAGGACCGGCGGGGCGGCCAGGAGGTCTCCCAGCCCACTTGCTCCGTCGCCCGCCCGCCAGGCGCGGTAGGCGGAGTCGTGCTCGAGGGACGCCCACTTTTCCACGACAAGGATATGCGCCGGATCCGCGCTGTCGACCAGCACATCGACGCCGAGGCAACCGTCGAACGCCCGCGTATCGGCGAGAATGTCGCGGAGCACGGCCGGCGCCATGGGCAGGGATTCCGTTTTGAGGGTCAGGTCAAGGTGGGCTGTGATGGGCATGGCGCTCCAATGGTCGCGTGGTCAGGTTGGTCACTGGAAGCAACAGCGGCGCTGCCGGACTTGTTCCTTGGACGCCGCTCCGATCCTCTGCCGCTGTTGGGTAGCGGAACCCTGGCTTCGCCGTTCCGCCTCGCTGATGGCCCAGGCCGCGTTGACCAGTCCGATGTGGCTGAAGGCCTGCGGGAAGTTGCCCCGCGTGGCACCAATCTGAGGCGATTTTTGGGCAAAGGGGAAGCCCCATCAGCTTTTTGCGGTTGGTGGGGCTTCGACTTTTCGATTACCACGTGACGTCTTAGGTAATCTGGCGGGATCCTTGGAATTTCAGGTCTTCCTACCTCGTCACTGGTAGCCATCATCTGACTTTGCCGAAGGCTGCGTCGGATGAGTGTCACTGAATCTTTGGTTCCTGCGTCCCGCTTCTTTCGAAGTGGGTAAGTTCCATTGTTCTCCCGTGGTTCCGGATGCACAAGGGCCCCGGCGGAACTACATGGGAGTAGTTCTTCCGGGACCCTTGTGATCGCGGTCGGGGCAGCCGCCTAGCTGAAAACGGGGCTCTCGGTGCGGCTGCGCTTGAGCTCGAAGAAGTACGGGAAGGATGCGAGGGCAACGGTGGCGTCCCACAGCTTGCCGGCGTCCTCGCCGCGCGGGATGCGGGTGAGCACGGGGCCGAAGAACGCCGTGCCGTTGAACGCCACAACCGGGGTTCCGACGTCCTGGCCGACCAGGGAGATGCCGGCTTCGTGGCTGGCGCGCAACTGGGCATCGAACTCATCACTCTGGCCGGCAGCCGCGAGCTCGGCAGGCAGGCCTGCCTCGGCCAGCGACTTGGCGATGACCTCGGCGATGTCCTTGTTGCCCTCGTTGTGGATCTTGGTGCCCATGGCGTCGTAAAGCGGCTTGATGTACTCGGTGCCGTGCTTCTCGGCGGCGGCCACTATCACCCGTACCGGGGCCCAGGCCTTGGCCAGGAATTCCTGGTACTCGGCCGGCAACTCGTCGCGGCCCTGGTTCAGGACTGCCAGGCTCATCACGTGCCATTCGGTCTTAATGTCGCGGACGTCTTCCACTTCGCTGATCCAGCGCGACGTCACCCAGGCGAAGGGGCACATAGGGTCGAACCAGAAGTCAGCTTTGTTCGTCATGGTCTCAGGCACAGGAGATCTCCTTTGGAAGTCGACAGGTAAGCGGCACCGCGGCGGGCCGGCGGAAGATAGCCAAGGACGGCACGGAGCATCAGTTACCCATAGCGAAGCTGCCGGCGGATTTATTCCGGAACTTTCCCGGCGCGCTACGCGATTCGGATCAGGCGGACTTGCGGCGCTTGACGTCGTGGGCGATCAAGGTGGGCGGGGCCTTCTTGGCCACAACGTCCTCGGTGATGACCACGCTGGCGACGTCGTCGCGGCTCGGCAGGTCGAACATCACCGGCAGCAGGACTTCCTCCATGATGGCCCGGAGGCCGCGGGCGCCGGTGCCGCGTTCCAGGGCCTGGTCAGCGATCAGGTCCAGGGCCTCTTCCTCAAACACCAGCTCGACGCCGTCCAGCTGGAACATCTTCTGGTACTGCTTGACCAGCGCGTTCTTGGGCGTCGACAGGATCTGTATCAGCGCCGGCCGGTCCAGATTCGAGACCGTGGTGATGACCGGGAGCCGGCCGATGAATTCCGGGATGAGGCCGAACTTCAGGAGGTCCTCGGGCATGACCTCGCCGTAGGAGTCCGCGTTGTTCTTGACCTCGTTCAGCGGGGCGCCAAAGCCAATGCCCTTGCGGCCCGAGCGCGAACCGATGATCTCCTCCAGGCCGGCGAAGGCACCGGCCACGATGAAGAGCACGTTGGTGGTGTCGATCTGGATGAATTCCTGGTGCGGGTGCTTGCGGCCGCCCTGCGGCGGGACGGAGGCGACCGTGCCTTCGAGGATTTTCAGCAGCGCCTGCTGCACTCCCTCGCCCGAGACGTCCCGGGTGATCGAGGGGTTCTCGCTCTTGCGTGAGATCTTGTCGATCTCGTCGATGTAGATGATGCCCTGTTCGGCCTTCTTGACGTCGTAGTCCGCGGCCTGGATCAGCTTGAGCAGGATGTTTTCGACGTCCTCGCCGACGTAGCCGGCCTCGGTCAGAGCGGTGGCGTCGGCCACGGCGAACGGGACGTTGAGGCGCCGGGCGAGGGTCTGCGCAAGGTAGGTCTTGCCGCAGCCGGTGGGCCCGATCAGCAGGATGTTGGACTTGGCGATCTCGACGTCGTCGTGGTGGCCGCCCTCGGCGAGAGCGCCGCTCTTGGGCGCGTGGCCGGCCTGGATCCGCTTGTAGTGGTTGTAGACGGCGACGGCGAGGGACCGCTTGGCGGGCTCCTGGCCGATGACGTATTCCTGCAGGAAGTCGAAGATCTCGCGGGGCTTGGGCAGCTCGAAGCTGCCCAGGTCAGCTACTTCGGCGAGTTCTTCTTCAATGATCTCGTTGCAGAGTTCAATGCACTCGTCGCAGATGTAGACGCCGGGCCCGGCAATGAGCTTGCGGACCTGCTTCTGGCTCTTTCCGCAGAAAGAACACTTCAGCAGATCGGTGCTCTCGCCAATCCGAGCCATATGTGAACCCCTTAGTATCTTGCTGCCGGCTGGGTCGTGCTCCTGTGCAGCGCTGCACCCGTTACTGGAATCACGGACGTTCCTCGCGGGACGTGAGGCCGTGACAACTTCCACTCTAGGTCACTTTCGGCCTGATGGGTGGAAAGGAGACGCCGGTGCGGCCCATTTCTGCTGAGCTGCACCGGCGTCGTGGTTGAACTGCCGTGTTGCTACTTGGTGATCGCCTGCGGCTTGATCTTGCGGGAGTCAAGCACCTGGTCGATCAGGCCGTAGCTCATGGCCTCGGCGGCCGTGAGGATCTTGTCGCGTTCGATGTCGTTGTTGACCTGCTCCGAGGTGCGGCCGGAGTGCTTGGCCAGGGTGTCCTCCAGCCAGGAGCGCATCCGCATGACCTCGGCGGCCTGGATCTCCAGGTCGGAAGCCTGTCCGCCCTGGCCGCCGGAGAGGGCCGGCTGGTGGATCAGGACGCGCGCGTTCGGCAATGCCAGGCGCTTACCCGGGGTGCCGGCGGCGAGCAGCACGGCGGCCGCACTCGCGGCCTGGCCCAGGCAGACCGTCTGGATCTCCGGGCGAATGTACTGCATCGTGTCGTAAATTGCCGTCATGGCGGTGAAGGAGCCGCCCGGCGAGTTTATGTAAAGCGTGATGTCACGGTCCGGGTCGGTGGACTCGAGCACCAGCAGCTGCGCCATCACGTCATCCGCGGAGGCGTCGTCGACCTGGACGCCCAGGAAGATAATGCGGTCCTCGAACAGCTTGGTGTAGGGGTCCTGGCGCTTGAAGCCGTAAGGGGTCCGCTCTTCAAACTGCGGCAGCACGTAGCGGCTGCTCGGCAGGTTACCGGCAGTCGATCCGAAGTTGTAGTCCATGTTCATTGCTCCTGAAGTCGGTTCTGTCTGCGTGCCGGTTAGTTTTCGGTGCCAGCGTCGGCGTTGGTTCCGCCGCCGCCTGCCACGGACCCGGCGTGCGCCGCGATCTTGTCGAAGAAGCCGTATTCGAGGGCTTCGGGCGCCGTAAACCACTTGTCGCGGTCGTTGTCCTTGAGGATGGTCTCCACGGTCTGTCCGGTCTGCTCAGCGGTCAGTTCGGCCATGACCTTCTTCATGTGCAGGATCAGCTCGGCCTGGATCTTGATGTCCGAGGCGGTCCCGCCGATGCCGCCGGAGGGCTGGTGCATCAGGATGCGGGCGTTCGGGGTGGCGTAGCGCTTGCCCTTGGTGCCGGAGGAGAGCAGGAACTGGCCCATCGAGGCGGCCAGGCCGGTGGCCACGGTGACGACGTCGTTCGGGATGAACTGCATCGTGTCGTAGATGGCCATGCCGGCGGTGACTGAGCCGCCGGGCGAGTTGATGTACAGGTAGATGTCCTTCTCGGGGTTCTCGGCCGAGAGCAGCAGCAGCTGCGAGCAAATCGCGTTGGCGTTCTCGTCGCGGACCTCAGAGCCGAGCCAGATGATGCGCTCTTTCAGCAGGCGGTTGTAAATGTAGTTATCCTGGGCTGCCGGATCGACGGTAGCCATCCGGGGATCCCCTGCTTGCTGTGACATGTGTACTTACCTCTCGCTGGCGACGGTGACGCCACTGGACGGCATCACTGAACTTTCCTACATGGACACTAACGGTTTTCGCGCCTGCTTTGTGCTCAGGCGCAGGGCTGTTCGCTGACGGCGCACGATTGCCCGGAAGGGTTCATTGCAGGCTTAAAAAGCCGCACCCCCGGATCGGTGATCCGGGGGTGCGGGCAGGAACTACGGGAACCGTAGGTGCTAGAACTTCACGGCCGCGGGGTCGTCGTTCTTCGTCGCTTCGGTCGCTGCCGCGTCGTCGGAGGACTCGGCGGCTGCTTCGGCTGCGGCTGCCTCGTCGGTGGCGTCGGCTTCGAAGGAGGCCTCTTCGCCGCCGGGGCGGACGAAGTCGCTCAGGTCAACCTTGTTGCCCTCGGAGTCGGTGACCTCGGCCTGGCCCAGGACCACGGCGAGTGCCTTGCGGCGGCGCACCTCGGAAACCATCATGGGAACCTGGCCGCTCTGATCGATGATCTGCGCGAACTGGTTCGGGTCCATGCCGTACTGGCTGGCGGTGGTGACGATGTAGTCGATCAGCTCGTTCTGAGTGACGTTGACTTCTTCCTTTTCGGCGATTGCGTCAAGGATGATCTCGTTCTGGAAGGCACGCTCCGTGTTGGCCTTGACCTCGGCGCGGTGCTCCTCGGTGTCGTGCTCGCCTTCACCGTGGGAGTTCTCGGCGCTGAAGTGCTGCTCGAGCTGCTCTTCGACGACGGATTCCGGGACCGGCACCTCAACGAGCTCGACGAGCTTGTCAAGGACCTTGTCGCGGGCCTCTACGCCCTGCTCGACCGTCTTGGAGTCGGCGGCCTGCTTGGCGAGGTCCTCGCGGAGCTCCGCGAGGGTGTCGAACTCGGACGCCAGCTGGGCGAAGTCGTCGTTGGCCTCGGGAAGCTCGCGCTCCTTGACGGCCTTGACGACAACCTTGACCTGCGCGGCCTCGCCGGCGTGGTCGCCGCCCACGAGGGTGGTGTCGAAGATGGCGTCTTCGTCGGCGCTGAGGCCGGTGACGGCTTCGTCGAGGCCTTCGAGCATGGTGCCGGCGCCGACCTGGTAAGACAGGCCGGACGCGGAGTCGACCTCGGCGCCGTCGATCGAGGCAGTGATGTCGATCGTGAGGAAGTCACCGTCGGCGGCGGGGCGGTCAACGGACTTGAGCGTGCCGAAGCGGCCGCGCAGCTCGTCGAGGGCCTTGTCGACGTCGGCCTCGGACGACTCGGCAGCGGCGACCTCAACCTTGATGCCGGAGTAGTCCGGGAGTTCGATTTCGGGGCGCACGTCAACCTCGGCGTGGAACTTCAGTTCGCCGTCGGTGGCGGACGGGTCCGGCACCTCGGTGATTTCAACCTCGGGACGGCTCAGCGGGCGGATGCCGGTTTCCTGCACGGCAGCCTGGTACCAGCCGTTGAGGCCTTCGTTGATGGCCGTTTCCAGCACGTAGCCGCGGCCGACGCGCTGGTCAATGAGCTTGGAGGGGACTTTGCCCTTGCGGAACCCGGGAACCTGGATCTGCGAAGCAACAGTCTTGTATGCCTCTGCGATGCTGGGCTTCAATTCCTCAAAGGGGACCTCAACATTGAGCTTGACCCGCGTGGGGGTGAGGTTCTCGACAGCGCTCTTCACAGTCTAAGTACTCCTGGTTTTGGGGGATGGGGTTCTGCAACGCCACTTATCTGGCAGTTGCTGCAGAGTCGGGGTGACAGGATTTGAACCTGCGACTTCCTGCTCCCAAAGCAGGCGCTCTAGCCAAGCTGAGCTACACCCCGTAAGTGCACAGAACAGTCTACGGTCATACTGTGCTGATTTGCACATTTGACACTGGGGGCCTGAATTGGGTTTAGTTGTATCCGGCTTCAACAGCCGCCCGGAAGTTTTGCTGAAGTTCCAGCAAATTCCCGGGGACGTAGCTTAATGGTAAAGCCTCAGTCTTCCAAACTGATTACGCGGGTTCGATTCCCGTCGTCCCCTCCGAATATGACGAAGCGCGAGCCCCTCCCCGGAGGGGCTTTTTTCGTGCCCACCCCCGCCATCGGCTGCTCCGCAAGTGCCCTTCTCGCGGGTCAAAGGGGCACTTATGGAGCAACCGACACGGGGCCGCGGTGCGTCGGCTGGCTCAGGCGCGCTGGCAGACCGGGCACCAGTAGAGCTTCCGGGCGGCGTGCTCGGTCAGTGCCACGGCCGTGCCGCAGTCCCGGCAGTCCAGGCCCTGCCGGCGGTAGACAAAGTGCGCTTCCTCGGGGTCAGGCAGCCTGTCGCCATGCCCTGCCCGGTCGCTCTGCCCTGCCCAGTGGCCCTGCCCTGTCCAGTAGCTTGCCGGGGTGGTGATGATCCGGCCGTCGCGGACGCCGTCGGACATCATCGCGACGGTGTCGTCCCAGAGCAGCCCGGCGGCCTCTGCCGGCAGGGCACTCCCGGGCAGCCAGGGGTCCAGCCGCTGCCGGAACAGCAGCTCGGCCCGGTAGACGTTGCCGACGCCGGCAATCACCTTCTGGTCCATCAGCAGGGTGGCCAGCGGCGTGCGCTTCTTCGCCAGAGCGGCGATGAAGCCCTCCCGGTCCCCCGGGAGGTTCCGCAGCGGGTCCGGGCCCAGCCGGGCCGTGACGGCTTCGGCCTCGGTTTCGGTCAGCGTCTCGCAGGTGGTTGCCCCGCGGAGGTCCGCCCAGCCGTGCGCGCTGGCCAGCCGGACCCGGACCGCGCCCACCGGAGCCGGCGGGCCCGCGTATACGGGATCCGCGCCGCCGTCACTGTAGACCTCCCGCTCCCCTATTTTCCGGGGTGCGCCAATGCTGGAGGCCCCGCGGAAGTCCGCGTCGCCGCCGAAGTCCCACGCGCCGTACAGCCCCAGGTGGACATGCAGGACCAGTCCGTGGTCGAAGCCGAGGAACAGGTGCTTCCCGTGCGCCACGGACCCGGTGAGGACGTGGCCGTCCAGCAGCGCTGCGCCCTGCACGAAACGTCCCTGCGGGCTGGACACGGCGAGCCGCTCCCCCGCAAAGACGTCCGCGAACTGCCGCGCCAGCCGGTGGACCGAATGCCCTTCCGGCACTACTCGACGACCTCGCCGGTGGTTTCGTAGGTGGCGATCTTGCCGATCCGGCGGACGTGGCGCTCGTCGTTGCTGAAGGGCTCGGTCAGGAAGGCCTCGATGATGCCGGTGGCCTCGTCGACGCTGTGCTGGCGGCCGCCCACGGCCACGACGTTGGCGTCGTTGTGCTCACGGGCCAGCTTTGCGGTGGAGAGGTTCCAGGCCAGGGCGGCCCGGACCCCCTTGACCTTGTTGGCCGCGATCTGCTCGCCGTTGCCGGAACCGCCCAGGACGATGCCCAGCGCGTGGGTGCCGGCTTCCTGGTCGGCCACGACGGCGCGGGCGGCGTTGATGCAGAACGAGGGGTAGTCATCCAGTGCGTCATAGACCTTCGGCCCATGGTCCACCACGTCGTAGCCCTTCGCCCGGAGGTAGGCCACCAGATGGGCACTGAGCTCCATGCCGGCGTGGTCGGTGGCGATGTGAACGCGCGGGAAATCCGGGGCAGTGGTCACGGCGTATCCGTTCTGTGGGGCGCCGGTGGACTCTCGGCGCTGCTGATCAGGGCTCGTCCAAGCCTACTAGGGCTATGCCGCCGGCGCCCCGCCGTTGCGGCGCGCACGGGCCGCAACGCGGGAGAGCACCTGCGCGACATGGTCCGCCGTCGTCGCGCTGCCGCCGCTCACCGCCAGCCGGCGGCCGTCGGAGCGGTCGACGACGACGGCGGGGCCGCTGCTGACCAGCATCGCCGTCGTGGAGCCGTGGCTCCGGTATCCCCAGCCGCCATAGTCGGCGGCCTTGACCTCTTTCGGCGTCGCCGAGTCGATGGCCGCCGCGGGAACATCCATAACCCGGACGAACCCGGCCGCGAACACCCGCAGGCCGCTCCGGTCCACCCGGATGCGGGCGAACAGGAACACGGCCGCCAGCAGTGCGACCGCCACGAGCAACGCGGCCAGCCACGGCACGGCAACGGTGAGCAGGGCCGCGGGGAACAGCGTGGCAATCCCGAGCATCACGAACACCGAGCTGCGGGCGTGGACCCAGAGGATGACGGAATCGCCGGCCAGTTCGGGGTCCAGCTCCCGTTCCAGCGCGGCCTGCGCGGCCCGTTCGTCCTCGGTGGACCACCGCTCGTCCGCCTTGAAGACGAAGCCCATCACCACGCCGAGGCCCAGGGCCGCACCGCTGCCCATGGCCAGGACCGCCACGTCCACGCGGGACTCCCGCGCATCGGCTAGCCCCAGCTGGCCCACCAGCACGGCGGCAAGGACGGTGGTGACGAAAAGGCTTACCGCAAGCCCGGCGCCCATCATGAACCGGCGCATCAGGGCCGGCCGGGACAGCGGCGCCGCCTGCAGCAGGACGGCCCAGCCGACCAGGACGATCATGGCCGCACCAACCCCCACCACGGCTCCAAAGGGCGCAAAATCGGCGGCGCCGGCCTCGGTCCAGCGGACGGCCAGCGGCTCGGGCAGGTCCGCGCGGATCAGCAGCGCGCACACCACGAAGCCGGCAGCCAGCATGAGCGGGAAACCCACGGCGAAACGCAGGGCCCTGGCGTCAACGGAATCCCGGATCTTTCCCATAGACCCAACGCTACCCCTGCCGGGGCCGGTCGGAGGGGACGCGCTGTGACGTGGACAACTTGCCAACCCAGCACAGCGTGAAAGAATAATTTCACAGTATCGTTTCCACCGTTCCCACCACTTCTGGAGGCACCCTTTGCCCGGTATGAACCTCACGCGCGCCGAAGCCCGCGAGCGCGCAGAACTGATCGCCGTCGACTCCTACGACGTCAGCCTTGACCTGACCCGTGGTGAAAAGGTCTTCGGCTCCACCACCGCCGTGAAGTTCACGGCCAAGCCGGGGTCCTCGACCTTCATCGACGCCGTGACCCACGCGGTGCACAGCGTCACGCTCAACGGCCGCGAGCTGGATCCCGCGGAAGTCTCCGACGGCATTCGGATCCAGCTGCCGGACCTGGCCGCCGAGAACGAGCTCCTGGTGGTCGCGGACGCGCCCTACATGAACACGGGCGAGGGACTGCACCGCTTCGTGGACCCGGTGGACAACGAGGTCTACCTGTACACCCAGTTCGAGGTTCCGGATTCCCGGCGCATGTTCGCCGTCTTCGAGCAACCCGACCTTAAGGCCAGCTTCAGCTTCACGGTCACCGCGCCCTCCCACTGGGACGTCGTCTCCAACTCCCCCACCCCGGTGCCGGTGGAAACCATCCCCGGCGAGGACGGCGGCGCGCGCTCGGTCTGGGAGTTCGCCCCCACCCCGCGGCTCTCCTCCTACGTCACCGCCCTGATCGCCGGTCCGTACCAGTCGGTCCGCAGCGAAGTGAAGTCCGCGGACGGGAAAGTCACCCCGCTGGGCGTCTTCGCCCGCAAGTCCCTCATGCAGTACCTCGACGCGGACAACATCTTCGACCTCACCCGCCAGGGCTTCGAGTTCTTCGAGGCTCAGTTCGGCTGCCCCTACCCGTTCGAGAAGTACGACCAGCTCTTCGTCCCGGAGTTCAACGCCGGGGCCATGGAAAACGCCGGGGCCGTGACCATCCTGGAGGGCTATGTCTTCCGCAGCAAGGTCACCGATGCCCAGGTGGAACGCCGCGCCATCACCGTGCTGCACGAGCTGGCCCACATGTGGTTCGGCGACCTCGTGACCATGCGCTGGTGGAACGACCTCTGGCTCAACGAGTCCTTCGCCGAGTACATGTCCCACCTCGCCGCCGTCGAGAACACGAAGTTCGACCACGCCTGGACCACCTTCGCCTCGGTGGAAAAGTCCTGGGCCTACCGCCAGGACCAGCTGCCCACCACGCACCCGATCTTCGCCGAGATCAACGACCTGCAGGACGTGGAGGTGAACTTCGACGGCATCACCTACGCCAAGGGTGCCTCGGTGCTGCGGCAGCTGGTGGCCTGGGTGGGCCCGGAAGAGTTCATGGCCGGCGTCCGCGAGTACTTCCGCAAGCACTCCTGGCAGAACACCGAGCTCAGCGACCTGATGGTCGAGCTGGAAAAGGCCAGCGGCCGAGACCTGGACCACTGGGGACGGCTCTGGCTGGAGACCGCCGGCGTCAACACGCTCAAGCCGGAGCTGTCCGTCGGCGAGGACGGCGCGATTTCGTCCTTCGCCATCCTGCAGTCCGCCACCGAGGCGCAGCCGACCATCCGCCCGCACCGGCTCGCCGTCGGCTTCTACAACCTGGACGGCGCCGGGAAGCTGGAGCGCGTGCACCGCGAGGAGCTCGACGTCGACGGCGAGCGCACCGAGGTTCCCGCCCTGGCCGGTCTGGCGCAGCCGGACCTCATCCTGCTCAACGACGACGACCTCGCCTACGCCAAGGTCCGGCTGGACCCGAAGTCCCTCGCCACCGCCACGGCGCACCTGAAGGACTTCGGCCAGAGCCTCCCCCGGACGCTGGTCTGGGGTTCGGCCTGGGACGCGGCGCGCGACGGCGAAACCCCGGCCCGCGGCTACGTGGAACTGATCCTGGCCAACATCGCCGAGGAGTCCGATTCCTCCGTGATCCTGGTCCAGCTCCGCCAGCTCGCCACCACGCTGAACTTCTACGTGGCCGCGGAGCACAAGGACGCCACCGCGACGGCCGCGGCCGATCGGCTCTGGGAGCTCGCCTCCCGCGTCCCGGCCGGGTCCGACGCGCAGCTGCAGTTCGTGAAGTCTTACGCCCTGCTGGCCCGCAGCGCCGGGCAGCTGGACACCGTCGCCGGCCTGCTGGACGGCTCGCTGGAGCTGGCGGGCCTCACCGTGGACCAGGACCTGCGCTGGGAGCTGATCGCGTCCCTCGTCGCAGGCGGCCGGGCCGGGCAGGAGAAGATCGACGCCGAACTGGAGCACGACAACACCGCCACCGGACAGAACGCGGCGGCCCTTGCCAAGGCAGCCATTCCCACCGCCGAGGCCAAGGCCGCGGCCTGGGAATCGATCGTGGTCAAGGGTGAGCTGTCCAACGCACTGCAGGGTTCGGCGGTTGCCGGCTTCACCCGCGTGCTGGACACCGCGCTGCTGGAGCCCTACGCCGAAAAGTACTTCGAAGCCGTGCCGGGCATCGTCAAGGACCGCACCCACGCCCTGGCCCAGCAGATCGTCGTCGGGCTCTACCCGGCGCAGCTGACCACGCAGGCCACGGTGGACCGCACGGATGAGTTCCTGGCCTCGTTGCCGGAAGACAGCGCGGCGCTGCGACGGATGATGTTGGAAAACCGTGACGGCGTCGCCCGCGCCCTGCGCGCCCGTGCGGCGGACGTCTAGGCCCGGCGGAAACTAGCCCGCACTCCGGGACCTGCAGTTCAGGACCTGCAGTTCAGGACCCCGGCACCGCTTGGCGGCGCCGGGGTCCTGCTGTTTTTGGCGCAGTTAGACTGGCCGCATGAACCTCGACCAGCACCACTACGCCCTGACGGTTCGCTGGACCGGGAACCTGGGCAGCGGGACGTCCTCCTACCGGGGCTACTCGCGCGACCACGACGTCGAGATCCCTGGCCTGCCGGTCCTGAAGGGCTCCGCGGACCCCACGTTCCACGGCGACCGGGAGCGGTACAACCCGGAGCAGCTGCTGCTGGCGGCGCTTTCGCAGTGCCACATGCTGTCCTTTTTGCACGTCGCCGTGAAGCACGGCGTGGTGGTGACCGGCTACGAGGACCGCGCCGAGGGCGTGATGCGGACCAACCGGGACGGCAGCGGCCAGTTCGAATCGGTCACGCTCAAACCCCGGGTCACGACGGCGGCCCCGGTGGCCGAGGAACTTTTCGAGGAACTGCACCGCGGAGCGAACGCGGTGTGCTTCATCGCCCGAAGCGTCAACTTCCCGGTCCGGCACGAGGCCTCAGCAGCCGTGGACCCGGCTCCCGGTGTACCGGCGGATCCGGCCGCTACGGCCGCTGATGCTCAGGCGGACTGAAACTCGGTCTGGAATTCGAGCAGCAGCCGGCGCTCGGTGTCCGGGCTGAGCCCCGCCTTGCGCTCCCTGCGGAGTCCAAGGCGGCGCTCGTCCGCCAGCGTGTCCTGCAATGTCCGCCGCCACGGCCGCAACTCCAGTCCCGCGGCGCGGGCCGCGGCGTTGCTGCGGGCCGCAAAGCCCTCGTGGCCGGGTGGGAGCCATAACGGAAGCGAGTCCGGGCCGGCCCAGTAGTTCACCCCGCGTGCGGCCAGCCAGCCCGCCGGGGCGGCCACCACCTCGGCTGCTCCCCCGGACAGCTGTCGCGACTCGTCGAGGTAGTCGCCGAACGGCACCGGGTCGCCCACGGCGTTCAGGGCCCCGGTGACACCGGATTCAGCCGCCAGCAGCACCCACGCTGCGAGGTCGCGGACATCGATGATCTGGGTGGGGTCCGCCGGAATGTCCGGAGCCAGTACCGGACCCGGGTCCCGGGCGAAGCGGGCGGGCCAGTAGCCGTAGCGGTCCGAGCCGTCCCCCGGCCCTCCGATCAGCCCGGCCCGGCAAAGGTGCGCCTTGCCGCCGGCGAGTTCCGCCGTCGCCTGTTCAATGGCCGACTTTGCCTCGCCGTAATTCTCCATGGTCGGCTCGATTCCCGCTGCCAGCGGGGCGAGCACGGCGGCGTCCTCGGCCGCGCCCGGGACGGAATGGTCCGCATAGACCGAACAGCTCGAGACAAAGGTCCAGTGCCGGGTGCTTGGCGCCAGGGCTTCGAGTGCCTCCCGCGCCTGCCCGGGGTCCCGCGCGACGTCGACGACGGCGTCCCAGTCCCCCACGCCGGCGGCGCCGGCGTAGGCGGCGGGGCCCTGCGAGCGGTCCGCTTTCAGCCAACTGGCGCCCTCCGGCGGGGCCAAACGGGTCCCGCGGGCCAGGCACATGACGTCATGCCCGGCGGCGACCGCCTGCCGGGCGATTTCTGCTGACAGGAAGGCGGTGCCGCCGAGGACCAGAATGCGCATGGGGCCACGCTACGGCGCTAATGTTGAAGCTGAACAGAGTGTTATGCGCCCGGCGAACGCGGGCGCCCCTAAGGAGTAAACCCTGCTGATGTACAGCCTGACCACCGCCGAGCCCCTCACGCCGCCGGACATCTCGGCGGTCAACCTGCCGGGCGTCCTGATCAGCATCGGCGTCGGCGTCGCCACCTGGCTGGTGGCGTCCTTCGTAATCGCGGGCATCACGAAGCGGGTTGCCGCCGGAACCACGTTCTTCAAGAAGCCGCATTTCCGCTGGGTGGCACCCGCGCTGCGTGCCCTGGACCACCAGCGGCGCGAGCAGCGCGCCAACACGATCGGTTCGCTGCTCAACAGCGTGGTCAGCGTGCTCGTCGTCGTCATCACGGTGATGTACGTCCTGCAGAACCTCAACGTGAACATCGCCCCATTGCTGACCAGCGTCGGCATCCTCGGCGTCGCGATCGGTTTCGGCGCCCAGCAACTGATCCGCGACTTCCTGGCCGGCATCTTCATCACCATCGAGGACCAGTACGGCATCGGCGACATCATCGAAACGTCCGAGGTGGTGGGAACGGTCGAGTCCATGGGCCTGCGGATCACCCGGGTCAGGGCCGAGGACGGCACCGTCTGGTACCTGCGCAACGGCGAGATCCTGCGGGTGGGCAACCGTTCGCAGGGCAGCTACGTGGCGCCCGACAGCGGGCCGGCGGACGACGCCGGCTCCTCAACCCAGCAACAGGCCGGAGAATAATATGACGATCCCAATTTCCGGCGAACCCCGCCAGCCCAAGATGCTGATGCAGAACGATCCGTTCAGCCAGCCCGGTTACACGGACAACTTCTATGACGCCGTGGGCGGCCACGAAACCTTCGTGAAGCTGATCGATGTGTTTTACGACGGCGTCGCGACCGACCCGCTGCTGCGTCCGATGTATCCGGAAGAGGACCTCGGGCCGGCCAAGCGGCGCTTCCTGATGTTCCTGGAACAGTACTGGGGCGGCCCCACCACGTACGGCGAGGAGCGCGGCCACCCGCGGCTGCGGATGCGGCACCAGCCGTTCCGCGTCACGCCCGAGGCGAAGGACGCCTGGCTGCACCACATGCGCACCGCCATCGACGCCCTGGAGCTGCCGCCGCTCTACGAGGGGACCCTCTGGGACTACATGGAGCGGGCCGCGCTCTCGATGGTCAACAGCCCTTCCGGGGCCTAGGACCGGACATGGAAAGACCCCGGAGGCACTTGGGGGAATGCCTCCGGGGTCTTTCTGCGTCCAGAATACCCGGCTGGGTATGGGGCGGCAAGTATTTCGTGCGCCTCGATCAACGCCGGCGTCAACGCTTCCCACGTCCTGCGGCGAGCGAGGAGCGCGCGTTGCCCGCCACATGCAGCAGGACCGCAACGGCCAGGAAGGCGAGGAGCACCTCCGCCGTCGTGGTGAGCGCGGCCGGCCAGCCGCCGGCGAGCGTCGGGTCGAGGAAGTCATACACGTACCAGCCGTCGATACCCCCGCGCACCCACGAGAACACGAGGAAAGCGGCCGGGTAGCCCAGCCACGCCAGCGGCCGCCACCAGCTGCCGCGCACGGTCCGCGTAACAAGGAGCCAGTCGAGAGCGGCGAACAGCGGGGCCACGCGGTGGTGGGCGAGCTGCGGCCAGTACAAGTCCAGGCTCCACAAAGGCTCCCCGGGCGGGGCCACAAGCACCACGTAAATGATGCCCGTCATCACCAGATACAAGGCGAGCGCCCCGAACATGCGGTCCCACCATTCCGGCAGCCGGGTCCGCGGCAGGACGGCGGATGCGAGCAGCACAAGCCCGAGGACGAGGTTCGACTGGACCGTGAACTCCGAGTAGAGCTGGGCCACGTCCACGTCGTTGCCAGGGAGCGTCGCGTCACACGTCTTCCGGACCAGGGCCACGAGGACGAAGGCGCCGACGGCGAAACGGAGCAATCGGATCCAGCTGCGGTCCGGATGCAGCGCATCATTGAAGCCAAGATGTCGCAAGACCGGGGGATCCAGCACCGACATGACGCTCATGCGCTCAGTATGGCAGGCCCGATCAGTAGGGTAACCCCATGCTGATAATCCGCGACGAATGCCCCGAGGACCGCGCCGGCCTTGCAGCACTCAGGGCCACGTGGGCCGCAGAACAGGAGCCGGAACCGCAGGACGATCCAGATTTCGAAGACATCTACGGCGGCTGGATGGATGCCAATCCGCGGAAGTTCTTTGTGGCCGAGGAGGACGGCGAACTGGTCGGGATGCTTAACCTCCTCATCTTCGAGCGGATGCCCAAGCCGGGGAAACCGCCCTCCCGCTGGGTCTACCTCGGCAACGTCTATGTGCTGCCGGACTTCCGGAACGCCGGCATCGGAGCACAGCTGGTGCAGACGGCGGTTGAGTTTTCGCAGGGCATCAACGCGGCACGGATGGTGCTCTCGCCGTCGCCCGCGTCCCGGACCTTCTACGCTCGGCTGGGGTTCCAGCCTGCCGACGAGCTCAGCGTTCTCCGGTTCTAAGCCGGAGCCAGGTAGTAGTGCCGGGCTGCGTCCTAGAGCCCTGAGCCGGCGCGGACCAGGACGTGGCCGCGGGGGCTGCTGAGCCGGAACCACCTTCCCGAACGGAAGAGGCTTTGTTCGCCGTCCGCCAGGAAGCCCAGCGTCAGCGCGGCGAACGCCGCCCCGGCGGGCAGTCCGCCGGCGTCGGGCAGCGGCCTGCCCCAGACGGTGGCCCGGGCGTTGTTCACGATGAGGGCGCCGGGCTTGTCCGGGATGATGGCTGCGATCTCGGTGATGCCTGCCTCCGCCGCCAGCCGCAGGACAGTGTCCGGCAGCGCGCCGAGCGGCTCCCAGCCGGCGCGAGGTGCGCCGACGCCGGCCCACGATTCGGTGACGGTCATCGGCGGCACCGGGAATTCGACGTCGTCGGCGCCCGCGCGGGCCAGACGGTCCAACACGGCAGAGAGCGGAACGGTCACATCGAGCTCGGCCGGCGCTGCCAGCGCCACGGTCCGGAGCCCCAGGATGGTGGGGGTGGCCTCCCCCAGCAGCCGGGGCCGGAGCACGCAGACGTACGCGGCCAGGACCGGCCCGGAAGCGTTCAGCCGGATGGCGCCGTCCTCGATGGCCCGGGCGCGGGTGGCGAAGGTGCGCAGGTCGGCCAGGTCGCGGGGATCAGTGAACTGCAGGGGCTGGGTTAGGACGTCAGACACAATCTTGACTCTACCGGCTGTGCCTCTTTTGAGCCGTGCCGGGGTGCCGTCTAGAGTCAAACCATGACTGAAGCCGATGCCGGATTGCAGGCGATGCCCACCGAGGATCCCACCTCCTCGCTCATCCAACTCCTGAACCTCGGTGAGCTGGAGGGCGCACGGACCGACGAGGACATCTTCATGGGCCCCTCGCAGAAGCAGCCGCGGCAGCGCGTCTTCGGCGGCCAGGTGCTGGCCCAGTCCCTCGTGGCGGGCAGTCGCACCGTTCCGGACGGCCGCGCCGTCCACTCCATGCACGGCTATTTCCTCCGGCCGGGCGACGCCAACAAGCCCATCACCTTCGGCGTCCAGCGGTTGCGCGACGGCCGCTCCTTTTCCGCGCGCCGGGTCCACGCGTACCAGGAGGGCATGCCCATCCTGTCGATGATCGCGTCCTTCCAGGACGAGGATGAAGGCATCGAGCACCAGACCGAGATGCCCGCCGGGATACCGGACCCGGAGTCGTTGCCGAGCACGGCTGACCTGCTGGGCAAGTACGACCACCCGGTGGCACGCCACTGGGCCTACGAGCGCCCCTTCGACATCCGCCACGTGGATCCGGCCCTGTACGTCTCCGCGAAAGGACCCAAGGAAGCCCGGAACGCGGTCTGGATGCGTACCTTCGGCCCGATGCCCGATGACCCGGAGATGCACCGCGCCGCACTGGCCTACGCCAGCGACTACACGCTGCTGGAGTCCGTCCTGCGCAAGCACGGCATGAGCTGGATTACCCCGGGAATGTCCGTCGCCAGCCTGGACCACGCCATGTGGTGGCACCGACCCGTCCGCGTGGACGAGTGGTTGCTCTACGTCCAGGAATCCCCCAGCGCGCAGGGTGCCCGCGGCCTGGCGACCGGCAAGATCTTCAGCCGCGACGGCCGGCACGTCGCGACGGTGGCCCAGGAGGGCATGATCCGGGTGCCGACCGACTTCAAGAACAAGGTCAAGGGCGCCGTCCAGACCAAGGTGCTGGAGCACCAGATGCGCAAGGCCGACCGCGGCTGACCCAGACACGCGAAAGGGCCGGCTCCCCGTGGGGAGCCGGCCCTTTTGCGCAGGCCCTGACGGGACCGCTTTGCGGACTTAGTCGCGGGTGAGGCGGCGGTGCGTCACGCGGTGCGGCTTGGCCGCGTCGGGGCCGAGGCGCTCGATCTTGTTCTCCTCGTAGGATTCGAAGTTGCCCTCGAACCAGTACCACTTGGAAGGGTTCTCCTCGTCGCCTTCGTAGGCGAGGATGTGGGTGGCCACCCGGTCCAGGAACCAGCGGTCGTGCGAGACCACGACGGCGCAGCCCGGGAATTCGAGCAGGGCGTTTTCGAGGCTGCTGAGAGTCTCGACGTCGAGGTCGTTAGTCGGTTCGTCGAGGAGCAGCAGGTTACCGCCCTGCTTGAGGGTCAGGGCCAGGTTCAGGCGGTTGCGTTCACCACCGGAGAGCACGCCTGCCTTCTTCTGCTGGTCCGGGCCCTTGAAGCCGAACGCGGCAACATAGGCGCGGGACGGCATCTCGACCTGGCCGACCTGGATGAAATCGAGGCCGTCGGAGACGACCTCCCACAGGGTCTTGTTCGGGTCGATCCCGCCACGGCTCTGGTCCGCGTAGGAGATCTTGACGGAGTCGCCGATCTTCAGTTCGCCGCCGTCGAGGGGCTCCAGCCCAACGATCGTCTTGAACAGTGTGGTCTTGCCGACACCGTTCGGGCCGATGACGCCGACGATGCCGTTGCGCGGAAGCGTGAAGGTCAGGCCGTCGATCAGCGTGCGGTCCTCGAAGCCCTTCTGGAGGTTCTTGGCCTCCAGGACCAGGCCGCCAAGGCGCGGTCCCGGCGGGATCTGGATCTCTTCGAAGTCGAGCTTGCGGGTGCGGTCCGCCTCGGCGGCCATTTCCTCGTAGCGTGCCAGACGGGCCTTGGACTTGGTCTGGCGGCCCTTGGCGTTAGAGCGAACCCACTCGAGTTCCTCGGAGAGGCGCTTGGCCTGCTTTGCGTCCTTCTTGCCCTGGACCTCCAGGCGGGCACGCTTCTTCTCGAGGTACGTGGAGTAGTTGCCCTCGTACGGGTACAGGTGGCCGCGGTCCACCTCGGCGATCCATTCCGCCACGTGGTCCAGGAAGTACCGGTCGTGGGTGACGGCGAGGACGGCGCCCGGGTAGGAGGAGAGGTGCTGTTCAAGCCACAGCACGCTCTCGGCGTCGAGGTGGTTGGTGGGCTCGTCAAGGAGCAGCAGGTCCGGCTTCTGCAGCAGGAGCTTGCAGAGGGCGACGCGTCGGCGCTCACCACCGGAGAGCAGCGTGACATCGGCGTCGGCCGGCGGGCAGCGCAGGGCATCCATGGCCTGCTCGAGCTGGGAGTCGAGGTCCCAGGCGTCGGCAGCGTCGATGGCTTCCTGCAACTGGCCCATTTCCTCAAGGAGGGCGTCGTAGTCAGCGTCGGGGTTGGCCATCTCTTCGGAGATCTCGTTGAAGCGCTGGATCTTGCCGTAGATCTCGCCGACGCCTTCCTGGACGTTGCCCAGAACGGTCTTGTCCTCATTCAACGGCGGCTCCTGCAGCAGGATGCCGACGGTGTAGCCCGGGCTCAGCCGGGCCTCGCCGTTGGAGGGAGTGTCCAGGCCGGCCATGATCTTGAGAATGGTGGACTTACCGGCACCATTCGGGCCAACAACACCAATCTTGGCCCCCGGGAAGAAGGACATGCTCACGTCGTCGAGGATAAGTTTTTCGCCAACGGCCTTACGGGCCTTGGTCATTGTGTAGATAAATTCCGCCATGCCTACAAATCTAGTGGCTTGACGCGGATAACTCACATTCCGGGGCCCGGCCAGCCGGAGGCCCGGCACCGGGTCTCCGGACGGTCTCTAGGCGGGTGAGCCCGCGAAACAGCGGCCATCCGCCAAGACGGCCAACACGGTCACCGCCACCGTACCGTTGCGCAGCTGGGCAACGACGCAGTCCCGGTCTTGCCGGACCGCGGCCTCCACAGCGTCAGCCTGCAGCCCGGTGGGGGTTCGGCTCGCCGTAACTTCGATGGCGTCCCGCGGGAATCCGGCTTCGACGAGGGCCGCCCGGATCTGTTCCGTTCCGGGCTCGGCCTCCCTGGCCACCTTCGCCAAGGCCGCCTCTACCCGGGCCGTGGCCGCCGAGGTGGCAGGGCCCGCTGTCGCTGCCGCGGAAGGGACCTGGGCGGGTGCGGGCCGGGCCATGCCCGGCGGTGTTTCTGCGGAGTGGACGTCAGCCGCCGCTCCCCCATTGCCGCCAGCGGCCGCAGAACAACCAGCCGTTGATGCAAGCAGCAGGGTAAGCGCCCCAAGCACCGGCAGCACCGCCTGGTATTGAGTGTTCGTCCGGGCTCGCTTCACCCGGCAATTCTGCCATGGGCGGCCGTCCGCCGGCCTCAGGCGGCGGCCCCCTTCAATTCGCCGGTCTCTGCGTCAAAATCCTGCTCGTCATCGTCCGACCCGGCATCGTCGGCGCCTTCATCGTCCGTGCCGGCGTCCACGCCGCGGTCCTCGTCGGGGGCGTCGTGCCCGCCGTCGGTCCGTTCGGGGGATGCGGCGTCCTGGCCGGGCACCGGGCCGTTGGCGGCGGTGCGCGTGAAGTTGGCGGACCCCCACATCAGGTCGTGGCCGACAGACTCGGCGTCGATTTCTGCCACGTGATAGACGCGGCCGTCCTTTTCCCAGCTGCGCATCTTGAGCCGGCCCACGATGATGACGCGCTGACCCTTTTTGATGCTGCAGCCTATGTTTCCGGCCAGCTGGCGGTATCCCTGCACCGTGAACCAGTTGGTGTTTCCGTCCACCCAGGCGTTCGCGGAGCGGTCAAAACGCCGCTCCGTCGAGCCCAGCCGGAAGGAAGCGGTGGCGACCCCGCCCGGCGTCGTCGAGCTCCTGATCTCCGAGGCGACGAAGCCGCGGACCGTGATGCTGTCGTTCATTGGTCTGTCCTGTCTTGAATAGTCGCTGCCTTGAACAGGCTCTGTCCTGAATATGCCCTGTCCTGAATAAGCCATGTCTTGAGAACGCTCGCTCGATTGGTCTTGCCTACCGAGCAGTTCCAGCTTCACGCCCGGGCGCAGCGGCAGGCAGTGCGGGACTGCGCTATGTGGAAAACAGGGTCGGCGAGGCAGGCGCGGGCACGCTTGACTGGCGGGGCGCGCGGGGCACTGTAAACTTCTTGAGGCGTCCCCGGCAGCAGCCGGGCGGGACGCCGAACGTGCCCCAGTAGCTCAGGGGATAGAGCAGCGGCCTTCTAATCCGCCGGTCGGGGGTTCGATTCCCTCCTGGGGCACAACGTGCGGTCCTGGTCGCGGATCATCCGCCGTCCAGGGCCGCACCCTTTCCGCCTCGAGGCCCGCTACGACGCGAAGCCGCGCCCCTTCAGATCCATTTGTTGTGCCGGAAGGTCAGGTAAAGGGCCACGCCCATCACCAGCATCAGCCCCAGCGCCATGGGATAGCCGAAGATCCAGTCGAGCTCCGGGATCAGGCGGAAGTTCATGCCGTAGATCGACGCGATCAACGTGGGCGCGAAGAGAATGGCGGCCCAGGACGAGATCCGCTTGGTCTGTTCGTTCTGGGCGATGCTCGATTCCGTGAGGAGCCGCATTTCATCGTTCTGCCGCTGCGCCACGAGGGCTGCGTTGACCGCGAGCGCGTTCTGGAGCAGGGCGCGGAACGCGGTGATCCGTTCACTCAGGCGCAGCACGTGGTCCAGCACATCGCGGAAGTGGTCCTGCAGCTCCGGGTCCGGCACGTGGTTGGGGGCGCCAGCCCGAAGTGCCTGCAAAATAACGGTCAGCGGCGCCGTCGCGCGCTGGAACATGATCACCTGCCGCGAGAGTTCGTAGATCCTGCGGGAAACTCCCGGATCGGCGGCGAACAGCTCGTCTTCAATCTCGTCGACGTCGTTCTCCAGGCCGGCGGCAACGGGCTCGTACTCATCGACCACCTGGTCGAGGATGGCGTACAGCACGGCGTCCGGCCCAAGCGCCAGGAACTCCGGCTGGGACTCCATCCGACGGCGCACCCGTGCCAGGTCCGGTGATTCCGCGTGGCGGACGGTGACCACAAAATCGGGGCCGGTGAAAATATGAATCTCGCCGAACTGGACCTTCTCCACCTCATCCAGGTACCGGGCCGGCCGCAGCACCAGGAAGTGGGTGTCACCGTAGTGTTCGAGCTTGGCGCGCTGATGGCCGGCGAGCGCGTCCTCCACCGCCAGATGGTTCAGGTCGAATTCCTCGGCCACCGAGCGGAGCTCCGCTGCGTCCGGACGGTAGAGGCCGATCCAGGCCATGCCCTGGCGCTGCCGCAACAGGAAGTACGTCTCGTCCAGGTCGTCCGGGTCCGCGGTCCGGTACCCGTCCACGTAGACGGCGTTGTCGACGATCGTCACGGCTATGCCTCCTCGCCTGAACGCCCCCGGCTCCGGGCGCCCCTTTGGCTGTGACGCTATACCCCCGCCCGCCCGGTGCCAACAGCCTGCCTTCTCGCGCCTGCCACGGCCGGACTGAGCCGCAACGCGCCCCTCAGCTGCAGGCCTGCTCCGCCATCAGCACGCTTAGTATTGAGGTGACAGGCAGGACACCAGGGAAAACCTGAGCGACCCGCCCGCTATCGAAAGGTACGGCCGCCATGACCCAGACACCCCACGGATTCGATCCCCGGGATCCCCGCGATTCCCAGGATCCCCGCAACGCCGCTCCCGCGCAGTACCCGGTGTCGCCGGAGGCCCCGTCCGGCCCCGTCGAGGGCTACCCCGCCGGCGGCCCGGCAGACGGCACCGACCTCGGCACCGGGGCCCCAGTGGACGCAATAGCCGTTCCGCGCGACGAAACTCCCCGCGCCGAGACGCCGGAACCGAAGGCCGCTGCACCGGAACCCCGCCGGGTCACCCGCGCGGGCATGGTGTGGACCGCGGTTGCCAGCGCGCTGGTGGTGCTGATCCTGCTGATCGTCTTCATCCTGCAGAACCAGGTCTATGTCCAGGTGAAGTTCTTCGGCCTGGAGGGGTCCGTCCCGCTCGGCGTTGCGCTCTTCATCGCCGCGGTCGGCGGCGGGGTGCTGGTCGCCATCGCCGGAGCGGCCCGCATCATCCAGTTGCGGCTCGCAACGCATCGCCAGCGCATCCGACTGGCTGGCCAGGGCACCCGGACCCGCTGATCACCAGCGGGCCCGGCGCCGCCCACCGTCCCTAGGGCAGCGTCAAAATGACCGGGCCCTCCGCGGTGATCGCCACGGTGTGCTCGCTGTGGGCCGCCCGGCGTCCGTTGGCTGAACGCAGGGTCCATTCGTCGTCGTCGTGGTAGTAGTCGCCTTTGCCGCCGAGGATCAGCATGGGTTCGATCGCGATGACCAGACCTTCGGTCAGCTTGATGCCCCGGCCCGGCCGCCCGTCGTTGGGCACGGGCGGCTCCGCGTGCATGGTCCGGCCAATGCCGTGGCCGCCGTGGTCGGCGAGCAGCCCGTAACCGGCCCGGCGCGCGGCCCCGCCGATCGCGTACGCTACGTCGCCCATCTTGTTGCCGATCCGCGCCGCCTCAATGCCGCGGGCCAGGGCCTCGTCGGTGGCGTCGATCAGTGCCTGGTCCACCGGGTCTGCCGTGCCCACGATGAAGCTGACGGCGGCGTCCCCGCACCAGCCCGCCAGGAAGGCACCGCAGTCCACACTGAGCAGGTCGCCGTCTTCGAGCCGGTAATCGTTGGGGATGCCGTGCACCACGGCGTCGTTGACGGACGTGCAGATCACGCCGGGGAAAGGAATGGAGGCCCAGCGGGGACGGTAGTTCAGGAACGCCGGCGTGGCGGCCGCCTCGGCCATCACCTGCGCGGCCACGCCGTCGAGGTCCTTGAGGGACACGCCGACGGCGGCAGCCTCACGCACCTGCGCCAGCGCGTTCGCCACCACCCGTCCGGCCTCGCGCATCAGGGCGATCTCTTCGGGGCTCTTGATCATGGACATGGGGCTTCCTTCCGACGCGGGAGCAGGTGGCTCCTGAGGCTCAGATGACGGGCCGGGTGGTCACCGGTTCCGACGGTTTGCTGAACAGCTGCTTGGTCTTCGGATCGAGGAAGATCAGGTACAGCGCGAACAGCAGGGCGATGATGGCAGCGGCGTTGCGGGCCAGGGCGAGCGCGAGGCCCAGGTCGTCCGTCTGCAGGTAGGGGAAGACTTCCAGCTGGTCCGAAATGGCGTAGACCATGAAGAAGGACACCATGAAGTACACCGCCTTGACCTGCCAGTCGTCCCGGATGCCGGTCACCGCAAAGAGCGGGATGAGCCAGACGACGTACCAGGACTGGATCATCGGGGCGAGGAAGACGACGGCGGCGAAGGCCAGGGTGAGGCGTCGCATCAGCCGGTCGAAGTCGCCGCGGAAGATCTGCCAGCCGACGATTCCGAGCGCCAGCAGCTTCCCGGCGTCGTACACCCACTTGGCCATCCCCCAGCCGTCCAGGCTGAAGGCGTTGAAAATCGAGGCGACAATGAGCCCCAGCAGGCCGACCGGCGCGTACCAGATCCAGATGCTGCCCGGGGCGGAGAGCCCGTTGATCCAGCCGAACCCGAAGCCGTTGACCAGACTCATGGCGTACAGCAGCGCCAGGCTGATGCCGGCGGTGAGGGCCCAGAAGACGAACTTGCGCGGCCAGCTGGCGTTCTTGCCCGCCCACAGCAGGCCGATGAACGGCAGGAACACGATCGTGATGGGTTTGACCGAGATGGAGAGCGTGACCAGGACCAGGCCAAGCAGCACGCGCTTGGTGGCGCAGTAGTACAGGCCGGCGAGGGCCAGGCCGATCATCAGGGCATCGTTGTGCACACTGGCGATGAAGTTGGTCAGGAACAACGGGTTGGCGGCGGTGAGCCAGAGGGCGCGGTGCGGGTTGACGCCGTGGAGCTCGGCCAGTTTCGGCACGTAGATCACGCAGAGCACGATTCCGAGCAGGGCCGCGAGCCGGAACAGCATGATGCTGGCCTCGGGGTGGACGTTCGTGGACCAGACAACGAACTGTTCAATCCAGAGGAAGAGCTGCCCGTACGGCACGGGAGCCTCGGTCCACATCTTGTCCGCGCCCAGCTGGAAGTAGTTGGACAGCGCCGAGATGCCGTTCTCGTAGGGGTTGAAGCCTTCCACCATCAGGCGGCCCTGGCCGATATAGGCGTAGACGTCGCGGCTGAACAAGGGGACGGAGAACATCATCGGCAGCCCCCACGCAGCCACCGCCAGCAGCGTCGCCTTGCGGGCACCGGGGCCCCAGGTCCGCACCCGCTGCCCCAGCCGGAGCCAGGCGCGGACCAGGAGCATTCCGCCGACCGCCAGGAGCACAATGCTCAGCCCGACACCCACCGCCTCGGTCCGCATCCAGATGAACAAGGGCAGGCGCCGCAGTTCGGAGACCGGAGCGAGCCAGCCGACGCCGAGCGAGCCGACCGCCATGAACACGGAGCCAAGGAATCCGGCAAGGATCGGCGACCTGGCGTTGTCCACATCAGCAACAACGGCCTTCGGGGACTGGCGGGAGGTACCGGCAGCCGTTTCCCCCGCCGCAGGTACAGGCGCCGTCATCTCAGGATCGTCCAATCTCTTGTGGGGCTCGTTTTGGCCCGCAGCGGACCGACAAGCCGGCCATGGGGCACGCCGCGATGACGAAAATCTTCGACGGCCGCGTACCCGAAATCCTAGCACCGGACCGCTCAGCGGCGGCGGAACGGTAGGCTGGGCGGGTGCCTATATCTAATGAACGCATCGTGTGGATCGACTGCGAAATGACCGGCCTGGACTCCAAGAACGACGCCCTCATCGAGGTCGCGGCCCTGGTGACGGATTCGGAACTCAACATCCTCGGTGACGGCGTCGACGTCGTGATCAAGCCGGACGACGCCGCGCTGGCCCAAATGAACGACTTCGTGCGCGACATGCACACCCGGTCCGGGCTGCTGGCGGAACTCCCCCACGGCAAGACCATGGCCGAAGCCCAGGCCGTCGTGCTCGAGTACATCAAGAAGTGGGTGCCGGACCCGAAGAAGGCCCCGCTGGGCGGCAACTCGGTGGGCACCGACCGCGTGTTCCTGGTCCGCGACATGCCGGAGCTGGTGGAACACCTGCACTACCGCGTGATCGATGTCAGCACCATCAAGGAACTCTCCCGGCGCTGGTACGCCCGGGCGTACTTCCAGTCCCCCGCCAAGCTCGGCGGCCACCGTGCCCTGGGCGACATCAAGGATTCCATCGACGAGCTCCGCTACTACCGGGAGGCTGTCTTCGTGCCCGCACCGGGTCCGGACAGCGCCACGGCGCAGCGGATCGCGAAGTCGATCATGGCCCCGGCGGATGCACCCGCAGACGCGCCGGCAGCAGCACCCGCGGAGTAATCTCCACCACGTTTAGGGAAAATTTCGTCGAATTCGAGGAAAGTGGCAAAACCACCCCCAAACAGCAGGTAAGCTATTTGTCGTTGCCTTTTCAGCCAGCCGGTTCGCCGGAAGGCATGGCGGGGCACATGGTGGGCGTAGCTCAGTTGGCAGAGCGCCTGGTTGTGGTCCAGGAGGTCGCGGGTTCAACCCCCGTCGCTCACCCTCACAAAGGACGGTAGAATTGTCCGACCTTTCCCAAAGGCCGCACCGGATATCCGGTGCGGCCTTTGTTGTCTGTCCAGTCTTGTCCATGCGTGGAAGGAACCGCGATGAAGCGCCAGCTCTTTGAAGAAGACCACGAGATGTTCCGTGAGATGGCTGCGGAGTTCAACGCGCGGGCGGTGGCCCCGCACTACGGCCAGTGGGACCAGGACCACATGATGCCCCGCTCGCTTTGGACCGCGGCCGGCGAGCAGGGCCTGCTGGGGCTCGCCGTTCCCGAAGAGTTCGGCGGCCTGGGCATGGACGACTACCGCTTCCGTGCCGTGCTGGACGAGGAATTCGCCAAGAGCAACCACCTGGCCGTGGGCCTGGCCTTCCACCTGCACGATGACATGGTCCTCCCCCACCTGCTGGCCTACGGCTCAGACGATCTCAAAGCGCGCTGGCTGCCGGGCATGGTCTCCGGAGAGACGGTCACCTCGGTCGCCTGGACCGAGCCCGGCGCCGGCTCCGACCTCCGCGGCATCCGCACCAAGGCCGTGCGCGACGGCGACGACTGGCTCATCACCGGCCAGAAGACCTTCATCGGCAACGGCATCTCCGGCGACGCGTCCCTGGTCCTGGCCCGCACCGACGGCAGCACCGGGCGGGGCGGCCGCGACTCCTTCTCGCTCTTCATGGTGCGCAAGTCCGAGGGCTACAACACCGGCAACCAGCTGGACAAGATGGGGCTGAAGGCCTCGGACACCGCTGAGCTGTTCTTCGACAACGTCCGGGTGCCTCACGCGGACCTGGTCGGCGAAGAAGGCAAGGGGCTGCAGTACGCCGCCGAGCAGCTCCCCCAGGGCCGGCTGGCCATCGCCGTAGCCAGTTCCGCCGTCGTCCGCGCCGTCTACGAGGCGACCGTGACGTACACGAAGGACCGCAACGCGTTCGGCGAGCGGATCATCGATTTCCAGAACAGCCGCTTTGAACTGGCCGACATCCTCACCGAGGTTGAAGTCACTGAAACCTACGTGGACCAGGCCATCCGGGCGTTCAACGCGGGCGAGCTCGACGCCGCCTCGGCGGCACGGGCCAAGCTCTGGGCCTCTGAGCGGGCCAAGTCCGTCACCGACCGGTGCCTGCAGCTGCACGGCGGCTACGGCTACATCCTGGAGTACCCGGTGGCGCAGGCCTTCCTCGCGGCCCGGCTGCTCACCATCTTCGGCGGCACGAACGAAATCATGCGCGACGTCGTCGGCCGCACCATCGCAGGCTGACCGCCGCAGCACCAGCAGCCAACAGCACCAAAGGAACTCTTTCGACATGACAGTCCTACCCATCACGATCTGGGGCGAACCCGTGCTGCACCGCCGGGCCGCCGAAGTTGAGGTCTTCGACGACGAGCTCCGCACCCTGATCGCGGACATGTTCGAGACCAACGACGCCGCCAACGGCGTCGGCCTGGCCGCGCCCCAGGTCGGCGTGGGCAAGCGGCTTTTCGTCTACAAGTACGCCAACGACGACGGCGCCCCGCCCTCCGGCGTCGTCGTCAACCCGGTGCTGACCCTCTCCAAGGTCTCCGGGGCGCTGCCGGACCCGGACGAGGAAGAGGAGGGCTGCCTGTCCTTCCCGGGCGGGCAGTACCCGCTCAAACGCGCCGAATGGGCCCGGGTGCAGGGCTTCGACGGCGACGGCAACCCCGTCGAGTTCGAGGCAACGGGCTGGTTCGCTCGGGTGATCCAGCATGAATACGACCACCTCGACGGCAAGCTGTACGTCAACCGGCTGATCGACCGGTACTCCCGCAAGGCGATGAAGCAGGCCAAGAAGAGCGGCTGGGGCGTCCCCGGGCTGACGTGGATGCCGGGTGTGGACCCCGACCCGTTCGGCCACTAGCGCGCCGGCGGCCTACTCCCAAAGGCGGGACTGCGCCGGCGGGCGCGGATTCTCCCCATGTTTGACGCCGACGCACCGGAAATCGCCGGCAATTTCGGGGGACGCGCCGGCGGCCTGTCGCAAAGGCGGGGAATTTCCGCCGCGGAGTTACGCGCCGGCGGGCTAGTCCTCGGCCGGTTTCAGCAGCAGGGCGGCGTGGTCCGGGACGTAGCGGAAGAGATCCCGCGGCGGGCGCGTGTAATTGACGGCGTGCGGCCTCTCCGGCAGGGTCACCGGCTCCGTCCGTACTTCCGTGTAGTCGATGCTGGAGAGCAGGTGGGCGATCATGTTGATCCGGGCCCGGCGCTTGTCTTCTGCCTCGACCACAAACCACGGCGATTCGGCGGTGTCCGTCTGCATGAACATGTCGTCCTTGGCCCGCGAGTAGTCCTCCCACCGCAGGATCGCTTCCCGGTCCATCGGCGAGAGTTTCCACTGCCGCAGCGGGTCCTCCAGCCGGGACCTGAACCGCCGTTCCTGTTCCGCGTGGCTGATCGAGAACCAGTATTTGAACAGCAGGATGCCGTCCTGGATCAGCAGCCGCTCAAAGACCGGGCACTGGGACATGAAGCGCTTGTGCTCAGCGGGCGTGCAGAATCCCATCACCCGCTCGACGCCGGCGCGGTTGTACCAGGAGCGGTCCATCAGGACGATTTCACCGGCTGCCGGCAGATGCTGGACATAGCGCTGGAAATACCATTCACCCCGCTCCCGCTCGGTCGGCGCCGGCAGCGCCACGATCCGGGCAACGCGGGGATTCAGGTACTCGGTGACCCGCTTGATGGCGCTGCCCTTGCCGGCGGCGTCGCGGCCCTCGAAGATCACCAGCACCCGCGCGCCCGTGCTGCGGACCCATTCCTGCAGCGCAACCAGCTCCGCCTGGAGCCGGGTAAGTTCGGCCGCATAGACGCCGAGCGGCAACCGCGCTGGCTGCCCTGGGTCCTCTCCCGGGCCGGCCTTCCGGCGCGCCAGACCTTTGCCGGCACTGCCCTTGCCGGCGCCTGCCTTGCGATGTGCCATGGTTCCCGCCCCAGTAGTGGCGGCTGACTTCCAGCCGCCTGCCCTGCCGCGCCCATTCTTGCGGAGCGGCCGGCTGCCCACAAGGGGACCTCGGCCCGGGGACACCGGTAAGCCCTCGCTCCTATGCTTGGGCCCATGGAAGCCACCACGCCGGCGCAGCCCATCCTCACGGTCACCGTGAACCCCGCCCTGGACATCAGCACCACCACCGAGGTGGTCTCCAGCGGTCATAAGCTCCGCTGCGGCCCCAGCCGTCTGGATCCGGGCGGCGGCGGAGTGAACGTGGCCCGTGTGGTTCAACGGCTCGGCGGACGTCCCCTGGCGGTCTACACGGCGGGCGGCCCGACGGGCGAGGCGTACCGGCGGCTGATCGAGGCGGAGCGGCTCGCCACCCTGGTAGTGCCGATCCAGGGCAGCACGCGGCAGGACTTCACGGTGGATGAGACGTCCACCGGGAAGCAGTTCCGCTTTGTCCTCCAGGGGCCCGAGTTGAGTGAGCCGGAATGGCGTCTGTGCCTGGCCCTGGTGGCGGATTCCATCCAGCCGGGTGGCTACGTGGTGGCCAGCGGCAGCCTTCCGCCCGGGGTGCCGGACAACTTTTACGCGGAGGTGGCCCGGCTGGCGCGCGAGCAGAATGCGCGGTGCGTGGTCGACGCCTCCGGGCCTGCCTTGGCCGCTGCCCTGTCCGAGGGGGTGTTCCTGGTCAAACCGAGCCGGCGGGAGCTTGGGCTGCATTTCGGCACCACACTGGACAGCGAGCAAAGCGAACTCGACGCTGCCATGGCCCTGGTGGCCGACGGATCCGCCGAACATGTCGCATTGACCCTTGGCGGGCAGGGAGCCGTTCTTGCTTCCAGCGGCGGTACGCTCCGGCTGGGCGTGCCGCAGGTGCGGGTGCAGAGCACGGTCGGTGCGGGCGACAGCTTCCTGGCAGCCTTCGTGCTCCGGCTGGCACAGGGTCGAACCCTGGCCGATGCCTTCCGCTCGGCGGTCGCCGCCGGAAGCGCAACCGTCACGACGCGCGCCACCGAACTGTGCCACCGGGTCGACGTCGAGCGGCTGGAAGCTGAACTCGCCGAACAGGTCCTCGGGGCTTAGCCGCCAAACCTGCGCACCGCTGGCATGATGGGCCGCATGGGGGAAAACAGAACACGCTCAAGACCGAAGCCGAGCAGTTTCAAGGAGCCATCCGGGAGGGTGGTATCGCTCCTGGTCTGGGCCGGCAGCGCTGCCGCCGTTGGCTGGCTGTTGCTCGCGGGAAGGGGCGGGGCCGCTGTAGCGGCCGCTCCGTGGCTGGCTGCCGCGGCACTCCTGGTCTATCTGACGCAGTGGCAGCCAAGGCTGATCGTCGGAGCCGACGGGTTTGACGTGGTGAACGGCCTCCGTCGGCACCGGATCCCGTTCGCCGCGGTGGACGACGTCGAGGTCCGCTATACCGTGACGGTGAAAGCCGCCGGGAAGAGGTACGTCAGTTGGGGCGCCCCGACGCCGCCCAGCGCCTTTGGCGCCGGGTTCGAACAGGCCCGGGACTGGAAGGAACGCCCCTTCGGGATGCTTCCGTCCAATGAGCGGATGGGCCAGTCTCCGACGCCGGGCGGACGGGATGCGATTGTCAGGGCCTGGCAGGATGCCCGCCAAGCGAGCGGGACGGGGGGCTCCGGCTGGAGTTCGGCCGACCGCACGGTCGTCTCCGAATGGAACGTCCCAATGCTGGCCCTGGGGCTGCTCCTCGCCGGCTGGTGCCTGGTCTCGGTGCTCTTCTGAGAGCCGAGGATCCGGCGGGCTAAGGCATCACCTTGTACAGGTCGATGACGGTCTCTTCCGGCGGGGAGCTAAAGCCGCCCTCGATGCCTGCCTGCATTTTGGGCATCAGGATGCCGTCACGGAATTTCTCCCAGCTCTCCTTCGAATCATGGACCGCCATGATCGTCCAGCCTCCGGCTGAAGCGCCGCCGGCATGGAAGACTTGACCCTCCGGCAAGCGACCTTCGCCGGGATGGACCGCGGCAATGGACGCCTCGTACTGTTCCTTGGTTCCCCCCGGGAAAAAGTGCACAACTCCGTAGGCCATTTCTGCTCCTCGAATGGTGGGCCTTAGCTGACGAGTCCAGTCGTAGACCTGGTGGTGTCGCCTGTCAATGAGCTGGGAATCCGGCCGACCTCGTCAGCGTGGCACGGTCAGTGCGCACCAGTCAGCGCGGCACGATGGTCTGCTGCCCAGGGCAGGCACCAAGAACCCGTTTCATCGCGTCCTTTTCGGCCGGCGTCACCCACAGCCCGTAGGCGGCCTTCACCGAGATTTGCCGGGCCACATAGTGGCAGCGGAACGCCTTGTTCGGCGGCAGCCAGGTGGCGGCGTCGGACGCGCTCTTGTCCTGGTTGGCCTGACCGTCAACGGCGATGAGGTTCAACGGATCGTTGGCGAGGTGCTGGCGCTGAAGCGGACTCAGCTGCTGGGCCCCCTTTTGCCAGGCGTCACCCAGCGCCACGACGTGGTCGATCTGCACCGCCTTGCTGGAATCCGCTCCGCGCCGGAAGGCCATGGTCCGCCCGGTGTAGGGCTCCTGGAAGCTCCCGGATCCGACCCGGCAGCGGGAGCCTTCGGTGAACCTGGCGCCGGCCAGGTCGCGGCGCAGGATGTCGTTGCGGGTGTCACAGCCGTTGCGGTCGACGTCGAGCCACGCCTGGCCAAAGACACTGCGGTTGTAGTTGCCGCTGGCCGCACGCCCCTTGACCGGCAGCACCGCCAGCACGTCCACGGCGAGTCCGGACGGTACGGCCCGTACCGGCGCGACCGGTTTCATCCAACCCGCCGCCAGCACGGGAGCTTCGGTGGGGCCCGCCATCCTCGGCTCTGCGATGGCGAACTGGCCGGCGGTGAAGAACCAGCCGAGGCCACCCAGCAACGCCAGCAGCGTGACGGCCAGCAGCGCCCAGGCCTGGCGGGACCGGCGCCGGGCGCGCCTGAAGTCTCGCCAGGTGATGGTCAAGGAAGTTCCCGGGAGGGGTGGGACTGCTGCACCTCATCAGCCTAGGCCGGGGCACCGACAGCGGGCCGGTTGTCCACAGTGTGCAGGACAGGTCAGGTCACGCCCCGGGATTAGCGGCCGCACAGCCGCCTGCTGGTCAGTGCCGTGCGGTCACTGTTCCTTGGTGACCCTGCGGAGGTCCTCCTCGGCGAGGTTCAGCAGCGCTTCCAACTGGCTGACCCGCGCGTCGTCGATCTCGCCTGCCTCGCGTTTGGCGCGGGCGTCGTCGAGGAGGCGCTTGGCTTCCTTGGCGTTCCGCCGGGCAACATCGAGGGCATGTTCCAGGGTGGTTTCGTGCTCCACAGCCGAGTTCTGTTCCATGGCTCCATTGTGGTTCCCTTTCCCGGCCGATTCCAGCGAACCGGCCGGGAAGGTCCAAAGTGGGGCTACCCGACCTCGACCGGCAGCCCGGCAGCTTCGAGGGTCGCGGCCGCGTCCTTGGCCGGGAACGACGGCGGGTTTACGCCGGCCATTTCCTCCATCACGCGGACCACCTGGCAGCTGTAACCGAATTCGTTGTCGTACCAGACGTACAGGACAAGGTTCTTGTCATTGCTGATGGTGGCCAGGCCGTCGACGATGCCGGCGCGGCGGGAGCCGACGAAGTCGGTGGAGACAACCTCGGGCGAATCGATGTAGTCGACCTGCTTGCGGAGCTCCGAGTGCAGCGACATCTCCCGCAGGTAGTCGTTGACCTCATCCTTGGTGGTGCCGTTTTCCAGGCTCAGGTTCAGGATGGCCAGCGAGACGTCCGGGGTGGGGACGCGGATGGAGCTGCCGGTCAGTTTACCCAGGAGCTCGGGCAGGGCCTTGGCGACAGCCTTGGCGGCACCGGTTTCGGTGATGACCATGTTCAGCGCGGCGGAGCGGCCCCGGCGGTCACCCTTGTGGAAGTTGTCGATCAGGTTCTGGTCGTTGGTGAAGGAGTGGACCGTCTCAACGTGGCCGTGCACCACGCCGTAGCGGTCGTTGATCGCCTTCAGTACCGGCGTGATGGCGTTGGTGGTGCAGGACGCCGCCGAGACGATCTTGTCCGAATCCGTGATGGTGGCGTGGTTGATGCCGTGCACGATGTTCTTCAGCTCGCCCTTGCCCGGGGCGGTGAGCAGAACGCGGGAAACGCCCTTGCTCTGCAGGTGCTGGGAGAGGCCCTCGGCGTCGCGCCAGCGGCCGGTGTTGTCGACCACCAGGGCGTCGTGGATGCCGTAGGCGGTGTAGTCCACCGTGGCCGGGTTGTCCGAGTAGATGACCTGGATCTGGACGCCGTTAGCGGTGATCGTGTCGTTCTCGAGGTCCACCTTGATGGTGCCTTCGAAGGACCCGTGCACCGAGTCACGGCGCAGCAGGCTGGCGCGCTTGGTGAGGTCGTTGTCCGAACCGCGGCGCACCACGATGGCGCGCAGGCGCAGGCCGTGTCCGCCGCCGGCCTTCTCGATCAGGAGGCGGGCCAGGAGCCGGCCGATGCGGCCAAAGCCGTAGAGGACGACGTCGGTGCTGGTGCGGTCGTCGCCGCCGCGCTTGCCGACAACTTCGGCCAGCTCCTCGCGCAGGAAGTCGTCCAGGCTGATGCCGTCGCCTTCTGCGCGGTACTTTTCGGTCAGGCGGGCAATGTCGATGGCTGCCGCGCCGAGGTCCAGCTTGGTGAGGGCGTCCAGCAGGGGCGCGGTCTCTTCGAGGCGCAGCTCTTCCTTGCTCATCCGGCGGGCAAAACGGTGCGCCTTGAGGATGTTCATGGTGGACTTGTTGATCAGGCTCCGGCCGTGGATGGACGTCACCACGTTGTTTTCGCGGTACAGCCGGCCGATCACCGGAATCATGGCCTCGGCGAGCGCCTCCCGGCCCATCCACGTATCAAGACAAGAATCTGACGTCTGGCTCACAGAACTACCTTCCTAAAATCCACCACATACGTCCTCGTATGCGGAAGTCGGCTGCCGGCGGATCTCCGGAACCTGGACGCGGCGGGGATTCGGTCCACCCCGCGCGCCTGCATGGAGCGCAAAGAAAAAGCCACCGGCTGCGAACGCAGACCCGGTGGCAGAACATCTACGTTCGCTATCCATTCTAGAGCGGGGCGCCGGCCCCGGGTGCCGGAGGCGGCGTGAAATCACTCACACGAGCCGGGTCCGCCGCGTCACGCAGCCCTTGACGTAGGATGTCCAGATGGGACTCATAGTTGCACTACTTGTCATCTGGCTCATTCTTTCGATCCTGGGCTTCGTCGTGAAGGGCCTGCTTTGGCTGGCCGTCATCGGCCTGGTCCTGTTCGTCGCCACGGCGGCGTGGGGCTGGGTGAAGCGGAAGGCCAAGGCCTGATCCGAAACCTACGGCTTAAACGAGGGGGCTGGCACCACACAGTGCCAGCCCCCTTTTCGTTTGCTCCGGGGCCGCCTGCATCTCGGTCCCAGAGTTGAGTCCAACTGCTACGGCCCAGCCGTAAGCTCTTCTCACCCGTGAAGCCTTGGAGGCTCAGGGGACCTCAGGTGCAACGACGCCGAAATGTGTTTCCCCCAAGGAGGGCGTTGGTGGATGAATCCATCCCAAGTCCGGTACCCCCGCCGTGTACAACGTTGTTTCGAACAACCGGAGAGCTAGTCCACTTAAGGTAAATGTTGACAGACTTTTTCGAACACGTCTGCCTCAAGACGTTGTCGCTTATTTGGATGCCGCGAAGGGGCGCTGTGGAAGTACCGTTCACAGCAACGTCGTTGCCGATCAGGTTCGGGTTTATTTCGTTTCCGATAATCCTGACGTCCTGAGACCGGATCACGTCGATTGCCGAGCTAGGGTATTTGGGGGCCGACGGTAGGTCAAAGTTCAGTTTGTTTCGTTCGACGGCCACGTCTGAAGCTTGGACCTTGATAAACCGGCGGGATACGTTACGGATCGTGTTGTCGCTAATCGTCACCTTTCCAGAGTTGAAAGGATTCGCCATGCCGTCATAGAACAGCACGTGGATTGCGTCGCCTTCTTCACCGGTTATGTTCTCGATGAGATTGTTGGAGATGTACGACTCGGCAGAGGCCGGGCCCCTAGCGTTGAGTCCGATCCCGCGAGAGAAACCGGGACCGTTCCCTCTTGTCTTGTCACCAAGGCTGACCACGTTCCGAACAACGTTATTGCGGACGAGCGCGCCCCCAGTAGTAGTTATGTCTATCCCGCGGGCCGACTGCGTGACTGACCGGAAGTTCACATAGCGGCCATTCTCGATGACTGAGCCGGACCCAGTCACTCTCAAGCCGTACGCAGCCTTGTTGTTGCCGTTAACGTAGACACTGACCCGGCTGTTATTTCCGGTCACTGTCAACGCTGTGATGTCGACACCGTCCGCAACAATTTTCGCGTTCATAGTGTTGAGCGTCCGGCCGTCACCATCGAGCGTTAAGCCATGGGTAATCCGGAAGGACCCCTCTGCGAGCAGCGAGCCCCCCGCATTTAGCCAGGCTTGGAGAGCAACTGTATCGTCCGTCAGGCCATCCCCCTCAGCGTTGAACGGTGGATTCTTGGGATTCAGGACAAGTTCGTCAACACCGGTCTTGCTATCAAGACGCGGCTGCTCCCTGTCTGCCGCGCGTATCGGGTGGCTTCCTGAAAGGAGCATTACGCCACAGACCCAAACTGCTAAGACCGCCCTCTGAACTCCACGCTTCGACGATTGGGGAGCCGCCCTGTCTCGAGTCGCGTATGGGATGTCACAGGTGCCCAATAAGATCTCCCATTTCTTGTTACGCCACCCGGCGTAATGCGGTGCCAGCCCCTTTTCGTTTTGTTGGATGGGTTGACCGATACGCCGGGTTCTGTGTTCCCGCGCTGTTGCCGGCGCGGGAGTAGCGGCCATCCATCTACGGACGCCGTTGCCGACGCCCTCCAGCAGCCTACCCGGACACTCGGGCGGGCAGCCCTCAAACGTGTCCTGTCTGGCCTTGCTCCGGGTGGGGTTTACCTAGCCTTCCCGGTCACCCGGGAAGCTGGTGGTCTCTTACACCGCCGTTTCACCCTTACCTGCTCCCCCGGCCGTGCGGACACGGACCTGAGGCAGGCGGTCTATTCTCTGTGGCACTGGCCTGCGGGTTACCCCGAGTGGGCGTTACCCACCACCCTGCCCTGCGGAGCCCGGACGTTCCTCGAGCCACTTGCGTGACGCGCGGCCGCCTGGTCAACCCATCCGCTGTTCATTCTACGGTCTCCCCCGGCGGCCACGGCGCACCGGATCCTTTTCGTCCCCCCGGTGGGAGAATGGAAGCAACCACTCCCGCCACGCAAGGAAGCGATTCGGATGGATTTCACCGCCGTCGTCATTTGGCTGCTCGTCGCGGCCCTGCTGCTTATTGTGGCCCGGATGTCGATCCGGATTGTGCGCCAGTATGAGCAGGGCGTGCTGTTCCGGCTGGGCCGGGTGATCGGCGTCCGGATGCCCGGCCTGCGCTTCATCATCCCGGTGATCGACCGGCTGCAGCTCGTCAGTCTGCGGATCGTAACCATGCCGATCCAGTCGCAGGGCATCATCACCCAGGACAACGTCAGCGTGGATATCTCCGCGGTGGCCTACTACCGGGTGATCGACGCCGTGAAGTCGGTCGTGGCGATCGAAAACGTGGCCGCCGCGATCAACCAGATCGCGCAGACCACGCTGCGGAAAGTCGTCGGCCGGCACAGCCTGGACCAGACTCTGTCCGAGACGGAACGCATCAACAGCGATATCCGCGAAATCCTCGACGCCCTCACATTGGAGTGGGGTGTCGAGGTCACGCTCGTGGAGCTCAAGGACATCCAGTTGCCCGAAAGCATGAAGCGTGCCATGGCCCGGCAGGCCGAGGCTGAGCGGGAGAAGCGGGCCAAGATCATTGCCGCCGAGGGCGAGTCGATCGCAGCGGCGGCACTCGGTGAAGCCTCCGACATCATGATGGCGCACCCGCTGGCCCTGCAGCTGCGGAACCTGCAGTCCCTCGTCGAGATTGCGGTGGACAAGAATTCGACCGTGGTCTTCCCGGCGCCGCTGATGAGCACCATCGGCGAGCTGTCCGCGTTCCTGGCCCGGGAGACCAAAGCCGCCCAGGCAACGGTAGCGGCCCCGGCGCAGCCCGCAGTCCCCACCCCCGTGGCAGCCACTGTGCCTTCCCCTATCCCGGCCGCGCCGTCGAAGGTAGCCTGACCGCATGGAACTGCTGCTTCTTGCCGTCGCCGCCGGACTGCTGGTCGTCGCGACCGTCGTGCGTGACCTCCTGACCCGTCGGAAGCACGCGCGGCTGGGCAGCGACCCGGAGTCCGAGCGGGCACGGCGGGACATCCAGCGGGCCAAGACAGTCGGCCAGTCGCATTTCGTGGGCCTCGACAGCACCGGACACCGGCGCTAGCCCGACGTCGGGGCGCGCGCGGCTGGAGCCGCCTGGCCGCCGGTAGGATCGTACGGTGCTAATTCTGCTGCCGCCCTCCGAAGGCAAGACCCCCGCGACCGGCGGCGACGCCGTCGACGCGAGTTCGCTCAGCTTCCCCGGCCTCAACGCCTACCGCGCAAAGGTGCTCGAGGCGCTCGGCACAGTCAGCGCCCACGAGGACGCCCTGGCGTTGCTGGGCGTAGGCGCCTCGCTGAAGGCCGACGTCGAACGCAACACCCGCTTGCACGCCGAGCCTGCCGCACCTGCCCACCAGGTGTATTCCGGCGTCCTCTATGACGCCCTGGACTACCGTTCACTGACTCCGGCGCAGCGGAAGAAGGCGGACGCGTCCGTGCTGGTGATCTCCGCGCTCTGGGGTGCCATCCGCTTCGCGGACCGGGTGCCGGCGTACCGGCTGTCAATGGGCACGGCCCTGCCCGACGTCGGACGGCTGGCCTCCTTCTGGAAGCCGCAGCTAACGGAGGCCCTGGCCGCCGCGACGGACGGCGAGCTGCTGGTCGACTGCCGCTCCAGCACCTACGCCGCGGCCTGGGCTCCCCCGCCCGAGCAGACCGTGGCGGTGAACGTCTTCACCGAGGTCAACGGAGTCCGCAAGGTGGTGAGCCACTTCGCCAAGCACACCCGCGGGGAACTGGCCCGGCACCTGCTGTCCAGGCGCGGCAAGGCCCCGCAGACCCCGGCGCAGTTGCACAAGGCCGCCGCCGAGAAGTGGTCCGCGGAGCTGGTCGAGGGCACGGCCCGGAAGCCGCACACCCTCAACCTCATCCTGCCCAACTAGCCCGGGACAGGCCGGCTAGGCCCACTCGGCGGAGCGGACCAGGATGCACCCGGAGTCGGGGCAAAAGACGATGTCGTCCTCGGCGGCGGCCTTGATCTCGGCAAGGTCGCCGGGGCTCAGCTGCATGCCGGAGCCTTCGGAGGTGCCGTGGAAGAGCCGGGCCGCGCCGACGCCGCGCTTGGCGAGGGTCTTCTCGTAGACGGTGAGCATTCCCGCGTCCAGTCCCTCGGCGAACTCGGCGCGCTGGCCGCGAACCACGGTCATCTCCGCGGCCACTTCGGCGAGCTGCTCGTCCAGTTCGGCGCGGATGGCGCCAAAGGACCCCTGGATGTCGTCAACGATCTGCTGCTGCGTAGCCTGGCGCAGGCGCAGCGAATCCAGCCGCTCCAGGACCTCGAGTTCAACGTCCTCAAGATCCGAGCGACGCTTGTTCAGGGACGCGATATCGCGCTGCAGGGCCACGAGGTCCTTGGACAGCCCGGTGCCGCTGTTGAGCCTGGCCTCATCGCGTTCGATCCGGGAGGCGACCTGCTCGACGTCGGCCTCGGCGCGCTTGAGTTCCAGTTCGGCGTCGTGCACTGCCACCTTCGCGGCGCCAAGTTCGCCGTTGGCCACACTAAGGGCAGCCTCCAGGTCGGTGATCCGGGAGTCGCTTTCAAGGCTGCGGCGGCGGTTGGACAGGGACTTGAGCCTGGCATCGAGTCCCTGCAATTCGAGCAACTTCAACTGTTCCGCCGGTGCTGCCTTGGCCACTATTTCCTCCGCTTGTTCACTTACCGGCCGCAGCCGGGCACCGTACCGGCGCTCCCTAGACTCTAGCGCCTAGCGTGCTCCCCGGCCTCGCTACGCTCACCCGGGGCCCCTCGCACGCCAGGCTTAGCCCGGAGTCAGAATGAAGTCCCAGGGGTCGCTGTTGGTGGTGCTGACCCGGATCTCGATCTCGTGCCCCTGGTCGGTCAGCACATTGCCCAGGGCCTCGGCGGCCGCCGGCAGCCACAGCCACTCGCTCGCAAAGTGCGAGACGTCGATCAGGTACGGCCGGTCATTGACGGCAGCCTCGCGGGCCTCCGACGCCGGATGGTGGCGCAGGTCCGCGGTCAGGTACACGTCGGCGTTGCTCGCGCGGACCTCGTTGAACAGCGAGTCGCCTGCACCGCCGCACAGGGCCACCCGGCGCACCAGGCCGTCCCGGTCGCCGGAAACACGGACCCCGCCGGCCACGGAGGGCAGGATGCCGAAGACCCGCGCGGCGAATTCCCCCAGCGTCTGGACGTCGGCGAGGTCCCCGACCCGGCCGATCCCCTCCTCGGGAAGGCCGTTCGCGGCGGGCGTCAGCGGCACCACGTCCTGCAGGCCCAGCGCGTCGGCCAGCACGTCGGAGACGCCCCCGACGGCGGAATCACCGTTGGTGTGGACGGTCAGCAGGGCAGTTCCGGACTCGATCAGCCGGTGCACCGCCTTGCCCTTGGGGGTGTTGGCGGCAACGGAGGTGACGCCTTTGAGCAGCAGGGGATGGTGCGTTATGAGCAGTTCGGCGCCCCAGTCGACGGCTTCCTCGATGACTTCGAGCGTGGGGTCCACGGCGAAGAGAATCCTGCTCACCTCGGCGGACGGGTGTCCGGCCACCAGGCCCACCTCGTCCCAGTCCTCCGCCAGCGATTCGGGCCAGAGCTCCTCGACGGCCAGCAGGATCATGCCCAGCGTGGCGGCGTCGCCGGCGCTGATGGCTTCGTCGGGCTGCGCTGAAACGTCGGTGTTCTCAGGTTCCATACCCTCATTTTTACCCTATGCGCGGGGCCCGCCACCCCTGCCGGGAGTCCCGGATGCTGGCGGAATGCCGGGTTCGGGAATGATCCGGGCCCTTCGCCCATTGAACAGGACATGAGAACTTTCGTCCTCGGCGGGGGCTGCTTCTGGTGCCTCGACGCCGTCTACCAGAAGACCAGGGGTGTCAGCTCGGTTGTATCGGGCTACACCGGAGGCCACGACCGCAACCCCGACTATTACAGCGTGTGCTCCGGTACCACCGGTCACGCCGAGGTAGTGGCGGTGACCTTCGACGAGGAGGTGATCCCGGCCGAAGTCATCCTGGACATGTTCTTCGCCCTGCACGATCCCACGACGCTGAACCGGCAGGGTTACGACGTCGGCACGCAGTACCGGTCCTCGATGTTCTACGAGACCACCGAGGAGAAGATCCTTTTCGAGGAAGCAATCGGTCGAAACCAGGAGCTGTGGTCTAACCCGATCGTCACCGAGGTGAGCCGCCTGCCGGTCTTCCACGTGGCCGAGGATTTCCACCAGGACTACTACGCGAAGTATCCCGATCAGGGCTACTGCCAGGTGATCATCAACCCGAAGCTGGCGAAGGCCAGGAAATATTACTCTGCATGGCTTAATGCTTAGCTAGGGCCTCGGCGCCCTCGTTAGGCTGACCTTAGAATTCCTCCTCACAGATAGGCATACCTACCCATGGCACGGATCTATGACGATGTTACCCAGCTGGTCGGCGGCACCCCGCTGGTCCGCCTCAACCGGCTGAGCGAAGGCCTGGACGCCACAGTGGCGGTCAAGCTGGAGTTCTACAACCCGGCCAACAGCGTCAAGGACCGGATCGGCGTCGCCATCATTGACGCCGCGGAGAAGTCCGGTGCACTGAAGCCCGGCGGGACCATCGTCGAGGGAACGTCCGGCAACACGGGCATCGCCCTGGCCATGGTCGGCGCCGCCCGCGGCTACAAGGTCATCCTCACCATGCCCGAGACCATGTCCACGGAACGCCGCGTCATGCTCCGTGCCTACGGCGCCGAGATTGTGCTGACCCCCGGTTCCGAGGGCATGCGCGGAGCCGTGGAGAAGGCCCAGGAGATCGTCGCCAACACGGAGAACTCCATCTGGGCGCAGCAGTTCGCCAACGAGGCCAACCCCGAGGTGCACCGCCGCACCACCGCCGAGGAAATCTGGTCCGACACCGACGGCAAGGTGGACATCTTCGTCGCCGGCGTCGGCACCGGCGGAACCGTCACCGGCGTCGGCCAGGTGCTCAAGGAGCGCAAGCCCGACGTGCAGATCATCGCCGTCGAGCCCAAGGACTCCCCCATCCTCAACGGCGGCGCCCCGGGCCCGCACAAGATCCAGGGCCTGGGCGCCAACTTCGTGCCGGAAATCCTGGACACCAACGTCTACGACGAGGTCATCGACGCCACCCTGGAGGACTCGGTCCGCGTGGCCCGCGAGCTGGGCGTCAAGGAAGGCATCCTCGGCGGCATCTCCTCCGGCGCGATCGTCTGGGCGGCCCTGGAACTCGCGAAGCGCCCGGAGAACGCCGGTAAGCTGATTGTTGCCGTTGTCTGCGACTTCGGGGAGCGCTACATCTCCACCGTGCTGTACGACGACATCCGCGGCTAAGCCCAGCCCTGTCCCAAGAATTCGTAGAAAGGTCTTTGTGAGCTTCTTCGCAAGACTGAAGGAAGACCTCGACGCCGCCCGGTCCCACGACCCGGCGGCGCGGGGTTCTTTCGAAAACTTCTTTGCCTACTCCGGCCTGCACGCGATCTGGGCGCACCGCCTGACGCACCGGCTCTGGCAGAACCCTTCGCTGCGCTTCCCGGCGCGGCTGATCTCCCAGCTGGCCCGCTTCCTGACCGGCATCGAGATCCACCCCGGCGCCACGATCGGCCGCCGCTTCTTCATCGACCACGGCATGGGCGTCGTGATCGGCGAAACCGCCGAGATCGGCGAGGATGTCATGATCTACCACGGCGTCACGCTTGGCGGCCGTTCGCTCGCCAAGATCAAGCGGCACCCCACCATCGAGGACCGCGTCGTCATCGGCGCCGGGGCCAAGGTCCTGGGCCCCATCACGATCGGCCGGGACAGCGCCATCGGCGCCAACGCCGTCGTGGTCAAGGACGCCCCGGCCGAGTCGATCCTGACCGGCGTACCCGCCACCTGGCGGCACCGCGACGCCCAGCGCGAGACCAAGCCCGCCGTCGACCCGGCCGAGTACCTGATCGAATACCGGATCTAAGGCGCGCAGTTACAAGACAGCGGCCGGCGTCCCCAAAGCGGGGGCGCCGGCCGCTGTCGCTTAACCGGTCTGGACTAGTGCGTGTCCACTGCCGCGATCTCGGACTTGTCCTCGCCCCAGAGGGTGTGGAAGGTGCCCTCGGTGTCGATCCGGCCGTAGGTGTGTGCGCCGAAAAGGTCGCGCTGGCCCTGGATCACGGCGGCCGGGAGGCGCTTGCGGCGCAGGCCGTCGTAGTAGGCCAGGGAGGAGGAGAACACCGGCACCGGGATGCCGAGCTGCACCGCGGTGGCCACCACGCGGCGCCAGGCCGGGAGGACCTCGGCGATCGCCTTGGTGAAGGCCGGCGCGAACAGCAGGTTTGCCGGCTTCTCTTCCGCGGCGTAGGCCTTGGTGATTTCCTTCAGCAGCTCTGCACGGATGATGCAGCCGCCGCGCCACAGCGAGGCGATCTCGTCCAGCTTGAGGTCCCAGCCGTATTCCTTGGCGGCGGAGGTGAGCATGTCAAGGCCCTGCGCGTAGGAGACCAGCTTGGAGGCATACAGTGCCTGCCGGACGTCCTCGACGAAGGTCTCGGGGACCTCGACGGCGGCCTCGCCGCCGGCGAGCAGTTCCTGGGCCAGCTTGCGCTGCTCCGCCTGGGAGGACAGCGCGCGGGCGAAGACCGATTCGGCGATGCCGGAGGTCGGGGAACCCAGCTCGAGGGCGGAGATGACCGTCCAGCGGCCGGTGCCCTTCTGGCCGGCGGCATCCACCACGACGTCGACGAACGGCTTGCCGGTCTTGGCGTCGACGTGGCCGAGGACTTCGGCGGAGATTTCGATCAGGAAGGAGGCGAGCTCGCCCTTGTTCCATTCGGCGAAGATCTTGGACTGCTCGGCCGGCTCGATGCCAGCGCCGGAGCGCAGCAGGTCGAAGGCCTCGCCGATGACCTGCATGTCGGCGTATTCGATGCCGTTGTGCACCATCTTGACGAAGTGGCCGGCGCCGTCGGTACCGATCCAGGCGCAGCAGGGCTGGCCGTCGACGTGGGCTGCGATCTTTTCCAGCAGCGGGCCGAGCGCCTCGTAGGACTCCTTGGAGCCGCCGGGCATGATCGAGGGGCCGTTGAGCGCGCCTTCCTCGCCGCCGGAGACGCCGATGCCGACGAAGTGGAGGTCCTTCTTCGCGAGGGCGGCCTCGCGGCGGCGGGTGTCCTCGTAGTGCGAGTTGCCGGCGTCGATGATGATGTCGCCGGCCTCCAGCAGCGGCTCGAGCTGTTCGATCACTGAGTCCACCGGCTTGCCGGCCTTGACCATGATCAGCACGCGGCGCGGCTTCTCCAGCGAGTCAACGAGTTCCTGCAGCGTTTCAGTGCGGACGAAGTCGCCGTCCTGGCCGTGCTTTTCGAGGAGCGCGTCGGTTTTCTCCACGGAACGGTTGTGCAGGGCAACGGTGAAGCCGTTACGGGCCAGGTTTCGGGCCAGGTTGGCCCCCATCACCGCAAGGCCGGTGACACCGATGTGTGCTGACATCAAAACTCCAATTCATTCTGTGCATCGAGTGCAATTCGTCCCGCAGTTGCTGCGGAACACGCTTCTTGGGATCAGTGGCTGTCAATAAACCATATGTATTTCCGCTGACTGCCGGAAAGCAGCGCCCACGTGGCGGAATACGGCGCGTCACAAACAGTCTATGATTTTCGGCGGCCACTGCGCCTGTAGCCCCGGGATTGCGACCTGCGCCACTATGCTTACGACTATGTCGACCAGCCTGCATCACCGCGCCATCGAGCATCTGGGAGCCCGCATCGTCGCCGGTGAGCTCCCCGCCGGCCATGTCATGCTGGCCGAGCACCTCGAGGATGAGCTGAAGGTCTCCCGCTCGGTGGTCCGCGAGGCGGTGCGCGTGCTGCAGTCCCTGGGGCTGGTCGAGACCATCAAACGAGTCGGCATCCGCGTGCTCCCCGCCAGCCGCTGGAACCCCTTCGATCCGCTCGTGATCCGCTGGCGCCTGGCCGGCGAGGGCCGCGGCGCCCAGCTGCGCTCCCTGGCCGAGCTGAGGACCGCGGTGGAGCCGGTGGCGGCCGAGCTGGCGGCCGGCAACGCCCCGGATGAACTCCGCAGCCAACTGGTGGAAATCTCCCACGCCATGCGGGAGGCGGGCGTGGCCGGCGACGTGCCTCGGTTCCTCGAACTGGACATCCAATTCCATTCCCTGTTGTTGACCGGTTCCGGCAACGAAATGTTCGCCAACATGGTGGGCCAGGTAGCCGAAACGCTGACCGGCCGCACCGTCCACGGCCTGATGCCGGACCATCCGCGGACCTCCGCGCTGCAGTGGCACGTGGACGTGGCGGAGGCGATTGCGGCCGGCGACGGCGTGGCCGCCCGCGAGGCCTCCAACAAGATCATGCGCGAGACGATCGCGGACATGGAACCCAGCTGGAAGGACCAGCCCCGCGTCTTCGTCCCGGTCCAGCCCCGCTAGTCCGCCCGCACGGCAGCGGAACGGCTCCCGATGGGCAGCCGCGGGGCCAGGATTAGTCCCGACGATGGCCAAATTCAACCGCTAGGCGTTTCACATTTGGACGCATTCACGGTATATTTCTATCAAGCCTTCCACCGCGGCATCCCCCAATAGTCGCGGTGGAAGGCTTTTCCATTGCCCGGAGGCTTTTCCATTGCCCGGACGCTTTCCACTGCACAAAGGCTTTTCACTGCACAAAGGGCTTTTCCCGTGGGTGGTCGCTGGTCAGGCGGCGTCCGCTACCGCGTCCCGGAGCCGCCAGCCTCCGCCAAGGCCGTCCCGGATGATTTCCATCGTGGTCAGGGCCGATCCGCTGTTCCGGCCCAGCCTGGCCTGGATCTGCCACACTTCGACGTCGACCCGGCTCAGTCCCTTCGGCATCCTGCGCTCGGCCTCCCACCAGCTCACGCGCTCAAACCACCGCACGGGTTCCGCGCCAACCACCCATTCGCGGCCACCGCGGACCACTGACTGGGGTTGCCCCTCCGGGCCGGTCTTCACCATCACATGTTCCATGCCAGCGACGGTACGGGCTGGCACCGACATTCTGCGTGGGTGCAAAATCCGCAGCAAAAAACCCCGCCGCGGCTGGCTTCTAGGCCTGCCGCGACGGGGTTCTCCTTGGTGGGTCCTACCGGGATCGAACCGATGACATCCACGGTGTAAACGTGGCGCTCTACCAGCTGAGCTAAAGACCCAAGGTGTTGTTTCCGCACTGCAGTGCGTCAACCAACGAACAATGACTCTACCCGAAACGGCGCCGGAAACGCCAATCGTCCGCCGGGCCGGAAAGCCTCACAGCGAGGGGAGCTCCACAGCGAGCCAGGTCAGCGATTCGCTGACGCCCGCCTCCAGCTTGATCGTGGCCAGGTCATCGCCGCGGGTCTGTCCCCGGTTGATGATCACCACCGCCTTGCCCTGCTTGGCAGCGTGCCGGACGAACCGCAGTCCGCTCATCACGGTCAAGGACGACCCGGCCACCAGCAGGGCCGCCGCGGCGTCCACCATGGCGTAGGAGCGCTCCACCCGGTCCTTGGGGACGTTCTCGCCGAAGTAGACAAAGTCGGGTTTCAGCGTTCCGCCGCAGGCCGGGCAGTTGGCGACGACGAAACCCGCAATCAGCTCCGAATCCTCCACGGTGGCGTCGGCGTCGGGCGCCATTTCCACGACACCGGCGGCGAGTGCTTCCGTCAGGAAGTCGGGGTTGAGTTCCTCCAGCACGCCGGCCAGCAGCGAGCGGCTGTAGCGGCGCTGGCAGGCCAGGCAGACCACCTGGTCGAAGCGGCCATGCAGGTCCACCACGTTGACGCTCCCGGCGTCCTCGTGCAGCCGGTCCACATTCTGCGTGATCAGGCCGGTGAGGAGCCCGCGGTGCTCCAGTCGGGCGGCGGCCGCATGGCCGTCATTTGGATCGGCGCGGCGCAAATGCGACCAGCCGATGTGGTTCCGCGCCCAGTAGCGACGGCGGTTCTCGGGTTCGCCAATGAATTCCTGGTAGGTCATGGGCGCCCGCGGAGCCGCGCCGGGGCCCCGGTAATCCGGGATGCCCGAATCCGTGCTGAGCCCGGCCCCGGTGAGCAACGCGAAGCGCTCCCCCGCGAGGACGTCGTGGATTTCCCGCAGGACCTCGAGTTCGCTCCGCGCCGGTTCGGCGGCAACGACCGGCGGCAGGCTGGCAAAGCCAGTCATGCCGACGCCGGGCCTCCGCTGCCTCACCGCGACTGTCCCCGCCGTCAGTTCCCTGCGAGCCCCGCCAGGGCGGCGCGGTACTCGGTGAAATCCCGGGCCTGGCCGCGGGGGTTCACCACGACGTAGCGGACCATTCCGGAGGCGTCGATGATGAAGGTGCCGCGCTTGGCCATGCCGCTGTCGGGGTCAAAGACGCCATACCGCTCGGCCACGGCACCGTGCGGCCAGAAGTCCGCAAGGAGGTCGAAGGAATAGCCTTCCTTTTCCGCGTAGGCGCGCTGCGCGAATTTGCTGTCCACCGAAACCCCCAGCACGACGGCGTCCGCGTCTTCGAAGAGCGCAAGGTTGTCCCGGATTTCGCAAAGTTCGCCCGTGCAAATGCCGGAGAACGCAAACGGGAAAAACACGAGAACCACATTGCGTCCGCGCAGTTCCGACAGCCGGACGGGCTCGCCGAACTGGTTGACCAGCTCAAAGTCGGGGGCGGGATGGCCGACGGCCGGCACGGCAGTTGCCAGCGCAGCGCCTGCGCCGGGTTGGGTCACTTGTTCTTCCGCGTGACCAGCCGGGTGGCGCTCCACTCCTTGGAGACACCAGCGGACGTGGTGTAGTGCAGGCCCGCGGTGGGCGCGGCATCCTGGATGTCAGCCGGTGACACGTAGCCCACCCGGCCGTTCTTCGGGGTGAGTACCCAGACCACGCCGCCCTCGGTCAGGGTGGTGCGCGAGCCGACCAGGGTGTCAACGAGGTCCCCATCGTCGGACCGCCACCAGAGGATCACGGCGTCGACGACCTCGTGGTCGTCCTCATCGAAGAGTTCCGAGCCGGTGAGGTCCTCGATGTCGTCGCGCAAGTCGAAGTCGACGTCGTCGTCATAACCGAATTCTTGAATCAGATCTCCGTTTTTGAAACCCAATTTTTCCGCCACATTTACCGAAGTGGCGGCGTCGGCCTCGCTCACGTGTTGCTCCTATGCTGTTTGTACGTCTTGGTGTACTGCTTGGTGAACCCAATGATGCTAGTGATTTCCATTACTACAAGCCAACACCCTTTGGGCCTTTGCTTCAAGCTGCTGGCGCCGCGATCCGCCATATTCTGCGTCACACCGGCCGTTCCGGGGGCGCCTGACGGGGCCCACGTCACAGAACCAGTATGCCCGTGAAATACGGCGGCGGCCCCATGCGACAGCTACGCATCCGCGGACTCACACGGCTAGAGTGGCTGATGACGACTATGCCTGCGCGGACAACCGACCGCTAATACAGGCAGGCATGGTTGTGATTGGACCTAGCCCGGCGTACAGGACCGGGCTGCTGTTACCGATATGTCGCACACGTCGCGTTCACGCCAGGCAGTTACCCTGCCGGAGCTGAGGGTGCCGATGAATGCGCTCAAAGAGAGGTTGGACGTGGCTGCAGGAGAAGATACCTCCCATATCCTCAGCGGGTTGACTAACCAGCTGCCTGATCGTGATCCGGAAGAGACCGCCGAATGGCTGGAGTCCCTGGACACCCTGATTCAGGAACAGGGCACCGAGCGTGCCCAATACATCATGCGGAGCCTGCTCCAGCGGGCCGGCGCACAGAGCGTGGGCGTGCCGATGGTGACCACCACCGACTACGTCAACACCATCCCGGTGGACCAGGAAGCGCCGTTCCCCGGCGATGAAGAGATTGAACGCAAGTACCGCGCCTGGCTGCGCTGGAACGCTGCCGTCATGGTGCACCGCTCCCAGCGTCCCGAGATCGGCGTCGGTGGCCACATTTCCACCTACGCCGGTGCGGCGACCCTCTACGAGGTCGGCTTCAACCACTTCTTCCGCGGCAAGGACCACCCCGGCGGCGGCGACCAGGTCTTCTTCCAGGGCCACGCCTCCCCCGGCATGTACGCCCGCGCTTTCATGGAAGGCCGGCTGACCGAGGAGGACCTGGACGGCTTCCGCCAGGAGAAGTCGAAGGAAGGCCACGCCCTTTCCAGCTACCCGCACCCACGCCTCATGCCGGAGTTCTGGGAGTTCCCCACCGTGTCCATGGGCATCGGCCCGATGAACGCCATCTACCAGGCGCAGTCGAACCGCTACCTGCACAACCGCGGCATCAAGGACACCTCGGACCAGCAGGTCTGGGCGTTCCTGGGCGACGGCGAAATGGACGAGCCGGAGTCCCGCGGCCTGCTGCAGCTCGCCGCGAACGACAAGCTGGACAACCTCAACTTCGTCATCAACTGCAACCTGCAGCGCCTCGACGGCCCGGTCCGCGGCAACGGCAAGATCATGCAGGAGCTTGAGGCGTTCTTCCGCGGCGCCGGCTGGAACGTCATCAAGGTCGTCTGGGGCCGCGAGTGGGACACCCTGCTCGCCAAGGACGAAGACGGCTCGCTCGTGAAGATCATGAATGAGACCGTCGACGGCGACTACCAGACCTACAAGGCCGAATCCGGCGGGTTCGTCCGGGAGCACTTCTTCGGCAAGACCCCGCAGACCAAGGACATGGTCGCGGACATGACGGACCAGGAGATCTGGAACCTCAAGCGCGGCGGCCACGACTACAACAAGGTCTACGCCGCGTACAAGGCCGCCACCGAGTTCAAGGGCAAGCCGACGGTCATCCTGGCCCACACGGTCAAGGGCTATGGCCTGGGCACCCACTTCGAGGGCCGCAACGCGACCCACCAGATGAAGAAGCTCACGCTGGCGGACCTGAAGGCCTTCCGCGACCACCTGCGCATCCCGGTCACGGACGAGCAGCTTGAGGCCGACCCTTACCAGCCGCCGTACTACCACCCCGGCGCCGACGCCCCGGAGATCCAGTACCTGATGGAACGCCGCCGCGCCCTCGGTGGGTTCGTTCCCGAGCGCCGCTCCAAGCACACCGACGTCACCCTGCCGGGCGACAAGGCGTACGAGGTCGCCAACCGCGGCTCCGGAAAGCAGCAGGCCGCCACCACCATGGCGTTCGTCCGGCTGCTCAAGGACCTGATGCGGGACAAGGACTTCGGCTCCCGGATCGTGCCGATCATCCCCGATGAGGCACGCACCTTCGGTATGGACGCGTTCTTCCCGACGGCGAAGATCTACAACCCGAACGGCCAGAACTACCTGTCCGTGGACCGCGACCTCGTCCTGGCCTACAAGGAGTCCATTGCCGGCCAGATCGTTCACGCCGGTATCAACGAGGCCGGTTCAGTCGCCGCCTTCACCGCGGCGGGCACGTCCTACGCCACGCACGGCGAACCGCTGATCCCGATCTACGTGTTCTACTCGATGTTCGGTTTCCAGCGCACCGGCGACTCCTTCTGGGCTGCCGCGGACCAGATGACGCGCGGGTTCATCATCGGCGCCACCGCCGGGCGGACCACGCTGACCGGCGAGGGCCTGCAGCACGCTGACGGCCACTCCCCGATCCTCGCCTCGACCAACCCAGCCGTCGTCACCTACGACCCGGCCTACGGTTACGAGATCGGCGTCATCATGCGCGACGGGCTCAACCGGATGTACGGTCCGGGCCCGGCGGACAACGACCCTGCCCGGAACCTGATGTACTACATCACGGTGTACAACGAGCCGATCGTGCAGCCGCCGGCACCCGCCGAGCTCGACGTCGAGGGCATTATCAAGGGCATCTACCTGCTGGCACCGGCCAAGATTGACGGCCCGCGCACGCAGATCCTGGCCTCCGGCGTGTCCGTCCCCTGGGCCCTCGAAGCCCAGCGGATCCTCGCCGAGGACTGGGGCGTCTCCGCCGATGTCTGGTCCGTGACGTCCTGGACCGAACTGCGCCGCGACGCCATGGCCGCCGAGGAAGATGCCTTCCTCAACCCGGGCCAGCCTGCCCGCGTCCCGTTCGTCACCGAACAGCTCGCAGGCGCCACCGGCCCGATCGTGGCGGTCTCGGATTACATGAAGGCCGTTCCGGACCAGATCCGCCAGTTCATCCCGAACGAGTTCGCCTCGCTCGGTGCTGACGGCTTCGGCTTCTCGGACACCCGCGCCGCCGCTCGCCGCTTCTTCAAGAACGACATCCACTCGATCGTGGTCCGTTCGCTGCAGATGCTGGCCCGCCGCGGCGAGGTCGACGCCCAGGCCCCGGCCCAGGCAATCGAGAAGTACCGCCTGCTCAACGTCAACGCCGGCACCACCGGCAACGCGGGCGGCGACTCCTAACCGCGCATCAGCGCCGGAAACAGTAACGCAGGAAACAGCGCACGACGGCGGTTCACACCTTCGGGTGGGGGCCGCCGTCGGGCGTTTAACCGGGCACCCGGCGCCGCAACGGGTGGCACAGGCCACCCGCCACGGCCGGGGCACGGCTGTGATGCAGCCCAAAGCGACTTGTAGCCTTTGCACAAATGGAGCTTGGACGGCGGGCACCGTATGCTCGATGCATGGCAGAGCCCACCACCACTCCCGCAAAACGCAAGCCGTCCGTGCGGGCGCTCACCCCGGAGAAGGCCGAGACGCTGAAGAAGCTCCGTGCCAGCGTGGGCCAGCTGTCCACCACGACCCTGCGGCAGCTGGAAAAATCACTGCCCTGGTACAGCCGGCTGAACTCCGATGAGCGCTCCGCCCTGGGCATGGTCGCGCAGAACGGCATTGCCGCTTTCGTCACCTGGTTCGAACGGCCCAGCTCGCCGTCCTGGATCCTCTCCGATGTCTTTGGCACCGCCCCCACCGAGCTCACCCGCTCGATCAGCCTGCAGAAGGCGCTGCAGCTGATCCGGATCGTCGTGGAGGTGGTCGAGGAGCAGGTGCCGATCATCGCCCCGGAAGCCGACCAGGCCGGCCTGCGCGAGGCCGTGCTGCGGTACTCCCGCGAGGTGGCCTTCGCCGCGGCCGACGTCTACGCCCGCGCCGCCGAGACCCGCGGCTCCTGGGACACCCGGCTGGAGGCGCTGATTGTCGACGCGATCCTGCGCGGCGAGAACACCGACGCGCTGCGCTCCCGGATCGCCGCCCTGGGCTGGAAGGCCCAGGAACGCTTCACCGTGATGGTGGGAAACTCCCCGTCGGAACCCAGCGCCAGCTACGTCAGCGAACTCCGCCGCACGGCCGGGCGCTTCGCCGAGGACGCCCTCGTGGGCATCCAGGGCGACCGGCTGATCCTGATTCTGGGCGGCGTGCAGGACCGCGAAACGGCCTGCCAGAAACTCAGCGAGCTCTTCGCCCCGGGTCCGGTGGTCTACGGCGCGGAGGCCGGATCCCTGCTGGAGGCCAGCAGCTCCGCCCAGTCCGCCTTCGCCGGCCTGACCGCAGCCAGGGCGTGGCCCTCCGCGCCGCGTCCGGTGGCGGCCGATGACCTCTTGCCCGAGCGGGTGATCTCCGGTGACGACGCGGCCAGGCGCTCCCTGGTCAAGAACATTTACCGGCCGCTGGTCGCGGCGTCCAACGGCCTGGTGGAGACCCTCGGGACCTACCTCGAACTCGGCCATTCGCTTGAAGCGACGGCCCGCGAGCTCTTCGTCCACGCCAACACCGTGCGCTACCGGCTCAAGCGTGTCTGCGACGTCACGGGCTGGGATCCGTTGATCCCCCGGGAGGCTTTCGTGCTCCAGGCCGCGCTCGTAGTGGGCCGGCTCTCGGCCCCGCCCAGGCCCTCCGCGGAACGCCAGCCGTCGCGTAACAACTCCTGACCCGTTGTAGACTTCCTACAATCTGACCCAGTGAGCTTGGTGCATGAGAGTACCGATGAATCACGCGGCAATTTGGAAAGCTGGATACGTGCTTGCAATCGTTTGCCCTGGACAGGGCTCCCAGACCCCTGGTTTTCTAGCCCCCTGGCTGGAACTGCCTCCCGTCGCAGGCCATCTGGCCTCCCTTAGCGAAATAGCAGGTATCGACCTCACCGCCCACGGAACCACTTCCGATGAGGAGACCATCAAGGACACCGCCGTCGCGCAGCCCCTGATCGTCGCCGCCGGACTCGTGGCCGCCAAGTCGCTCTTCGACGTCGAACTGGGCACCCTCCCGGTAATCCTCGCCGGCCACTCGGTCGGCGAAATCACCGCCTCCGCCCTGGCCGGTGTCCTGACCGAGACCGAGGCCATGACCTTTGTCCGCGAACGCGCCAACGGCATGGCCGCGGCCGCCGCGGCCACCCCCACCGGCATGAGCGCCGTCGTGGGCGGGGATCCCGCCGAAGTCCTGGCCGCGATCGAGGCCTGCGGCCTCACCCCGGCCAACGTCAACGGCGCCGGCCAGACCGTCGCTGCCGGCACCCTGGAGCAGCTCAAGGCCCTCGCCGACAATCCGCCGGCCAAGGCCCGCGTGATCCCGCTGAAGGTCGCCGGCGCGTTCCACACCTCACACATGTCTCCCGCAGTCGCCGCGCTGCAGGCCCTCCGGCCCTCGCTGCACCCGCGGAACCCGCAGGTCCCGCTGCTGTCCAACTTCGACGGCGCGGAGGTCACCGACGGCGGTGCCGCCGTCGACAGCCTGATTGCCCAGGTCTCCCGCCCGGTCCGCTGGGATCTCTGCATGGAGACCCTCGTGAAGCGAGGCGTGACCGGAGTGATCGAACTGGCCCCGGCCGGGACGCTGGCCGGCCTGGCCAAGCGCGGCATGCCCGGCGTGAAGACCGTCACCGTCAAGACCCCGGATGACCTTTCCGCCGCCTTGGCCCTATTCGCAGAACTGGAGGGAGGGGAATGAGCGCTCCTACTCTGAAGCAGGCTCCCCTGCAGGAAAACACCCGGGTGATGGGCGTCGGCGCGTACCGGCCCAGCGTCATCGTCACCAACGAGGACGTCTGCCAGTGGATCGACTCCTCGGACGAGTGGATCCGGCAGCGCACCGGCATCATCACGCGCCACCGGGCCCCCGCCGACGTCAGCGTGATCGACATGGCCGAGGGCGCCTCCCGCGAGGCCCTGCAAAAGGCCGGCATTGAGGCCTCCGAGCTCGGCGCTGTGATCGTCTCCACCGTCACCCACCCGTATGCCACGCCCTCGGCCGCCGCAAGCCTGGCCGACCGCCTCGGCGCCACCCCGGCTCCGGCGTTCGACATCTCCGCCGCCTGCGCCGGTTACTGCTACGGGATCGCCCAGGCCGACGCCCTGGTCCGCTCCGGCGCGGCCAAGTACGTGCTCGTGGTGGGTGCGGAGAAGCTCTCCGACGTCATCGACAACACCGAGCGCACCATCTCCTTCCTGCTCGGCGACGGCGCCGGCGCCGTCGTCATCGGCCCCTCCGACACCCCGGGCATCGGCCCCTCCGTGTGGGGTTCGGACGGCAGCAAGTGGGACGCCATCGGCATGACCCACTCGATGCTGGACATCCGCGACTTCGCCGCCGCAGGCAAGCGCGACACCGCCCTCAGCGAGGGCGAGGCCGCCGTCACCGAAGCGGCCCTGTGGCCCACCCTGCGGCAGGATGGCCAGACGGTGTTCCGCTGGGCAGTCTGGGAAATGGCCAAGGTGGCCCAGCAGGCCCTCGACGCCGCCGGGATCAAGGCCGAGGACCTCGCGGCCTTCATCCCGCACCAGGCCAACATGCGGATCATCGATGAGATGGCCAAGAAGCTCAAGCTTCCGGAGACCGTAAAGGTCGCCCGGGATATCGCCGAAGCAGGCAACACCTCGGCAGCCTCCATCCCCCTCGCCACCCACCGTTTGCTTCAGGAAAACCCTGAACTAAGCGGCGGACTGGCCCTGCAGATCGGGTTCGGAGCCGGACTCGTCTTCGGCGCCCAGGTGATTGTGCTTCCGTAGGCGGCCACCGCACTTCCCACGCTGAACGCGTTCCTCAACAGCGCGGATTCCCAACCAAGCCGAATCCTCGGTTTGAATCATTTCGCCCGACACTCCCGGACAACCACCGGAAGCCGACGGCAACAACAAGAAAAGGAGCCATCAATGGCTAGCAACGAAGAGATCCTGGCCGGCCTGGCTGAAATCGTCAACGAAGAGACCGGCCTGGCCCCCGAGGCTGTCGAGCTGGACAAGTCCTTCACCGAGGACCTGGACATCGACTCCATCTCCATGATGACCATCGTGGTCAACGCCGAGGAAAAGTTCGGCGTGCGCATCCCGGACGAAGAGGTCAAGAACCTCAAGACCGTCGGCGACGCCGTCAGCTTCATCGCCAACGCCCAGGCCTAATTCCGCCTTCGCCTTGGCTCCGGCCGGTAACCGGCCGGAGCTGTGGCCGGCAACGGCCTGGCTTGTGGCCGGCAACGGCCTGGCTTGTGGCCGGTCCGGGGCGCTTCGTCAGCGCCCCGGACCGGAGCACCACAGCTGAACCCCAAGTTTTTTTGCATGACCACCGAGTTTTCCCTACGCAGGCCCCGGCCGCCTTCACCAGGTTCCGGATACGGCAGGCGCACCGACAGAGAGTGATCCCATGGCACGCAAAGTAGTCATTACCGGTCTGGGTGCCACCACACCCATCGGCGGCGATGTCCCCACGATGTGGAAGAACGCGCTGAAGGGCGTCTCCGGCGCGCACACGCTTGAGGACGACTGGGTGGCCAAGTACGAGCTGCCCGTGCACTTCGCTGCTCGTGCCTCCACCCCCGCCACCGAGGTCCTGAGCCGCGTCGAGGCCAAGCGCATGGACCCGTCCACACAGTTCGCCGTTGTCGCCTCCCGCGAGGCCTGGGCCGACGCCGGCATCACCGACATCGACCACGACCGCCTGGCCGTGGCGTTCGCCACCGGCATCGGCGGCGTCTGGACGCTCCTGGACGCCTGGGACACCCTGCGCGAAAAGGGCCCCCGCCGCGTCCTCCCCATGACCGTGCCCATGCTGATGCCCAACGGCCCCGCCGCGGCGGTCAGCCTGGACCTCGGCGCCCGTGCCGGCGCCCACACCCCCGTCTCCGCCTGCGCGTCCGGCACCGAAGCCGTTCACATGGGCCTGGACCTGATCCGCTCCGGCAAGGCCGACGTCGTCGTCTGCGGCGGCGCCGAAGCCGCCATCCACCCGATGCCGATCGCCGCGTTCGCCTCGATGCAGGCGCTCTCCCGCCGCAACGACGATCCTGAGCACGCCTCCCGCCCCTACGACCGCGACCGCGACGGCTTCGTGATGGGCGAAGGCGCCGGTGCCCTGGTCCTTGAGGCCGAGGAACACGCCCTCGCCCGCGGCGCCCGGATCTACGCCGAACTCGCCGGCACCTCGGTAACCGCCGACGCGTACCACATCACCGCCCCGGACCCGGAGGGCCTCGGCGCCACCCGCGCCCTGAAGGCGGCCATGTTCGACGGCCGCATCCAGGCCGAGGACGTGGTGCACGTCAACGCGCACGCCACCTCCACCCCGGTCGGCGACAAGCCCGAGTACACCGCCCTCAAGGCCGCCCTCGGCAGCCACGTGGACAACGTGGCGGTCTCCGCCACCAAGTCGCAGATGGGCCACCTGCTGGGCGCCTCCGGCGCGGTGGAAGCCGTGCTGACCGTCATGGCCGTGTACGACCGCAAGGCACCCGTGACGATCAACCTCGAGAACCAGGATCCGGAGATCCCGCTCGACGTCGTCACCTCCGAGCGCGCCCTGCCTGGCGGCAGCATCGTGGCACTGAGCAACTCGTTCGGCTTCGGCGGCCACAACGCCGTCATCGCCGTCCGCAGCGTCTAACCCGCCTGGGCCCGGGCATCTGGGCCTTGGGCCTCACGCCGAAATGACAGATGGCGGCAATGTTCCTCGTGAACATTGCCGCCATCTGTCATTTGGCGTTGCTATGGAGTGTGTTGCGGTACGTCCAGGGTCGGAGGAAGAGGCCCGCGGGTACCTAGCCGACCTGGTGGAGCCAGCGCACGGGGGCGCCTTCGGCGGCGTGCCGGAAGGGTTCGAGCTCCTCGTCCCAGGCCTCGCCGAGGGCCAGGGAGAGCTCATGGTAGACCGCGGAAGGGTCGCCGGCGCCGGATTCGTAGGCGTAGCGGATGCGGTCCTCGGAGACCATGATGTTGCCGTGCACGTCCGTCACGGCGTGGAAGATGCCGAGTTCCGGGGTGTGCGACCAGCGGCCGCCGTCAACGCCCTGGCTGGGCTCCTCGGTCACCTCGTAGCGCAGGTGCGCCCAGCCGCGGAGCGCAGACGCCAATTGAGCCCCCGTGCCCGGTGTTCCGGTCCACGACAGCTCGGCCCGGAACATTCCGGGCGCAGCGGGCTGGGCAGTCCACTCAAGGTCCGTGCGCTTGTCCACGACAGACCCAATGGCCCACTCAACGTGGGGGCACAGGGCGGTCGGGGCCGAGTGTACGAACAGGACACCGCGGGTTAGTGCAACAGACATTCCATCCTCCATAGCTATAGGTACGTCTTCCCCAACGACCTCTGCCTGGATGCCTGTCTGCTGCGTGGATCCGCGTGCGGGGCTCTTGCCCCTGCCAGACTATTCAGTTTTGGATAACTACTTGGTGCAAAAAATAGGTCCGGACCTCAGGTGGTGAAACGATGCTTTCTGAGCTTCAAGCACCACTTGAAAGTTGCCGGGCGTGAATCTCATTCTGCCGTACCCCGCCTAATTACGCCAGTGCAATTCGGCGCGTCGCTCCCGGCGAGTCGTTTTCGCTTTGCTACAGCTCCGGAGGCGGTCCGGAGGCGGTCACGGAGCGGCTCCGAGCAGGCGCAGGGCACGGTGCCAGCGCGCGGCCGGTCAGGCACGCGGATGCGCCTGCTGGTAGCTTTTCCGGAGCCGGTCGACCGAGACGTGGGTGTAGATCTGGGTGGTGGCCAGGCTGCTGTGGCCGAGGATTTCCTGCACCGCGCGGAGGTCCGCCCCGCCGTCGAGCAGGTGGGTTGCCGCGGAGTGCCGCAGTGCGTGCGGACCCGTGGCCGAGGTGTCCCCCAGCCCGTCCAGCAGCCCCTTGACGACGCTGCGGACCTGCCGCTGGTCCACCCGATTCCCGCGCGCCCCGAGGAAGAGAGCCGGGCCTGAGCCGTCCGCCACCAGGGCCGGGCGTCCACGGCGCAGCCAGTCGTCGACGGCGACCGCGGCCGGCAACCCGTACGGCACGGTCCGTTCCTTGTTGCCCTTGCCGAGCACCCGCAGGGTCCGGCGGTCCGGGTCGAGATCGTCGATGTCCAGGCCGGCCAGCTCGCCGACGCGGACGCCCGTGGCGTAGAGCACCTCCAACATGGCGCGGTTGCGCAGGGCCAGCGGCTCCCCTCCGGCGGCCGCCGACTCGGCTCCGGCCACCAGCCGCTGCACCTGCCCCTGCTGCAGCACTCCGGGCAGGGACTTCTCCCGTTTCGGGGCCTTCAGCCGCAGGGCGGGGTCGGCGGCGACGAGCTCCTCGCGGACGGCCCAGGCGGTGAAGGCCCGCGCGGTGGCGGCGCGCCGGGCCAGCGTGGCTCGTGACATCCCGGCTTCGCTCTGGGTGCCAAGCCAGCGCCGCAGCGTGCCGAGTTCGAGGTCTGCCAGGTCCCCCGCACCCTCCGAGACCGCATGCGCCAACAGGCTTCCGACGTCGGAGAGGTAGGCGCGGACGGTGTGGGCGGAGCGGCCCCGCTCAGCCTCCAGATACCGGCCGAAGCCGCGGGCGGCCTCAACGAGGGCTGGGGGAAGTTGCTGTGTTGACACACTCCCACTCTCCCAGCAATTGGGCTGGCGCCGGCGCAGCCCGGCGGCGCGCCGTCAACGCCCTCGTGCTTGCTCCGCAGTGCCAGGAGACTGGAAGTCACGGCCCGGGACGCCACGGCAGTTTGCCCCCGGGCGATGAGTGCGCCACCGATCCGGTGCATCGCGTCAGCCCGCCTTGGCGGAGCGTTTCCAGCCGCCCCGGTGGGATTCGGCCAGGCCCAGCAGTCCGAGCCGCCCGAGGCCAGCCCTGACCGATTCCGGGCTCAGCCCGGCGACCACGGAAAGCTTCTCAACCGTGCTGGTGATCCGCAGCGGGAGGGCGTCCAGGAGAATGAGGTCCTCAAGGGTCAGCCCGTCGTGGGCCTCGGCCCGGCCCGCCATGGACTCCGGCAGCGCGTCACCGCTCGGCGAAGCCAGTTCCGCGATCTCGGCCGCGTCCGTGACGCACACCGCGCCGCCTTCGCGCAGCAGCCGGTGGCAGCCGGCCGAGTTGGCACTGTGCACCGAGCCCGGCACCGCGCCGACCGCCCTGCCCAGGGTCTCGGCATGGTGGGCGGTGTTGAGCGCCCCGGAACGCCACCGCGCCTCCACCACCACCGTGACGGCGGCCAGCGCAGCGATTAGCCTGTTGCGTTGCAGGAAGCGGTACCGCGTGGGGGCAGAGCCCGGCGGGACCTCGGCCAGCACGGCGCCTTGGTTGGCGACCGCACGGAGCAGATCTTCGTTGCCGGCAGGGTAGAACCGGTCCACTCCCCCGGCCATGACGGCGATGGTCGGCAGGCCCCCGGCGGCACCGGCCAGGGCGGCCCGATGAGCATGGGCGTCAATGCCATAGGCTCCGCCGGAGATGATCGTGAAGCCCCGCTGGGCCAGCCCATAGGCGAGGTCGCCCGTTACTGCAGAGCCGTAGGCCGTGCTGTCGCGGGAACCCACCAGCGCAATGGCTTTGTGGACTGGCGGCAACGCCTGTTCCACGCCGCGCCACCAGAGGCAGAGCGGCTCCTGCAGCCCCAGGTCCGCGAGCTGGCCGGGCCATAGATCGTCCGCCGGGATAATCAGGCGGCCGCCTAGGCGCTGCATGGTCGCCAGGTCGCGCTCCGGCGCCAGGTCGGGTACCCGCGGCGCCCAGCGCTTCAGTGCCATGCCCAGGCCGGTCCAGCCGCCGCCGGCGCCGTTCTCCTCCAGCATTTGGGACAGTTCCTGCTCCAGCCTCGGGCCGGACGGCAGTTGTCCGGTGGCGATCCGCAGCGCATCCTCCGCCCCGGCAACCCGGACGAGCGCCACGCCGGCGGCGTCCTGGGGTTCCAGAAGCCTGGACAGCGCCGCCCGGGCAATCCTTTCGTTCTCTGTCATGGTGCTGCATTCTCCTCATGCTGTGGTGCTGCGGTGGTGCTGCTAGCGGGGCGGGGCGTGATGGGACGGGTCGGTGCCGTCACGCGGCAGCCGATGTCGCTTGCCGAAGGTTGAGCGCTTGGCCGATGTCGTCCACGTCGGGTCCGTCGCGGCCGGAGAGATCCGCAAGGGTCCACGCCAGGCGCAGCACCCGGTCATAGCCGCGGGCCGTCAGGGCGCCGCGTTCCAGCGCATGGTCGAGGATCCGCGTCGTAGGTCCGGCGAGCCGCAGGGGGCCGCGGAGCACCCGTCCGGGAACCTGCGAGTTGGTTTCCAGTCCGAGCGGCCGGAGCCGCTCCAGCTGGCGCTCTCGGGCGGCGCGCACCCTGGCGGCGATGTCGGCCGTGGCCTCTTCGGCGCGGGGCTGGCCGAAGTCTGCGAGTGCAACGCGCTCGACCTCCAGCTGGATGTCGACCCGGTCCAGAAGCGGCCCGGACATCCGGGCGAGATAGCGGCGCCGCATCATCGGGGTGCAGGTGCAGTCCACGCCCTTTCCGGAGGCTTTGCCGCAGGGGCAGGGGTTGGCGGCGAAGACCAGCTGGAACCGGGCGGGGTAGGCCGCGGTGCCCGCCGAGCGGTGGATGACCAGTTCGCCGCTTTCGAGCGGCTGCCGGAGTGCGTCGAGGACCCGGCGCTCATATTCAGGGGCTTCATCCAGAAACAACACGCCGCGGTGCGCCCTGGAAGCCGCACCGGGCCGCGGCAGTCCGGATCCGCCGCCGATAATGGCAGCCGCGGTGGCGGTGTGGTGCGGATTCTCGTAAGGCGGCCGCCGCAGCAGCGTGACGGAAGCCGAGGTGAGCGAACTGAGCGAATGAATGGCCGTCACCTCCATCGCCTCCCTGTCACCGAGGTCCGGGAGCAGGCCGGGCAGGCGCTCGGCCAGCATGGTCTTGCCGGCCCCGGGTGGCCCGGTCAACAGCACGTGGTGGGCACCGGCGGCGGCCACTTCCAGAGCGCGGCGCCCCTCGCCCTGGCCGGAGACGTCACACATGTCCGGGACCAGCCCGGGCGCGGCGGTTCCGCCGGCGTCGTCCGTCTCCTCATCAACCGGCTCGAAGTCCAGGGCAAGGTCCTGCGGGTCGGCGCCGAAATCGAACGCCAGCCTGGCCAGGGTCCGGTAGCCGCGGACTCTGGCTCCGGGCACCAGCTCTGCTTCGGCGGCGTTGGCCTGCGCCACCACGACGTCCGGATAACCGGCCTGAACCGCCGCCATCACGGCCGGCAGAATGCCGCGGACCGGACGCAGCCGCCCGTCCAGGCCAAGTTCCGCGATGAAGACATGTCGTCCGGTGGAGCGCACGTCGTTGGCGGCCAGCAGCACCGCCATGGCGATGGAGAGGTCGAAGCCGGAGCCACGCTTCGGCAGCGACGCCGGAATGAGGTTCGCGGTGATCTTCCGGCGGCTGAGCGGTATTCCGGAGTTCTGCGCGGCAGACCGGATCCGTTCCTTGGCCTCGTTGAGCGAGGCGTCCGGCAGGCCCAGGATCACGAACGCGGGCAGGGTCTGTCCGATGTCGGCCTCGACCTCGACGATGTAGCCGTTCAGTCCGACCAGCGCCACCGAATAGGTCCGTCCCAGCGCCATCTACCCCACCCCTCTGAGGTGTTCGATGGCCGGGGAGCCGGTGCCGTCGTCGAGGACGGCGATGACGTCCACACGGCGCAGCGGCATCCGCAGCTCGTGGTCCCGGCACCACGCCGAGGCCAGCCGGTGCAGCCGGGCGAGCTTGTCCACGCCCACGGCTTCGAACGGGTGCCCGTAGGCGAGGGATCTTCGGGTCTTGACCTCGGCGATGACCAGGGCGTCGCCGTCGAGCGCCACAATATCGATTTCACCCTCGGGGCAACGCCAGTTGCGGTCAACAATTCGCATCCCCTGGGCCTCGATGAAGCCGGCGGCGAGTTCTTCGCCGCGCCGGCCCAGCACGTCCTTAGCTCTCATTCCTCCAGCGTGGAACGCAGGTCAGCCGGGACGCGGACAAGAATTCGGCTATGTGGGAAACTTCAGTTAATTCAACCCCGGAATCAGTTCCCCAGGCCCTCGACCTTGGGCAGGGCGAGCTCCTCGCTGCGCGGGAGCTCCTCGACGTTGACGTCTTTGAAGGTGATGACGCGGACGCTCTTGACGAACCGGGCGGAGCGGTAGACATCCCAAACCCAGGCGTCCTGCAGGGTCAGGTCGAAGTAGACCTCGCCGTCGGCGCTGCGCGCTTGCAGGTCCACGTGGTTGGCCAGGTAGAAACGCCGTTCGGTCTCGACCACATAGCTGAACAGCCCGACGACGTCGCGGTATTCGCGGTAGAGCTGTAGCTCCATGTCGGTCTCATAGTTTTCAAGGTCCTCGGCACTCATGCTTCCATCTTGCACCATCGGGCGCCGGGCGCGCGCCACCGCTCAGTCGCCGAGCAGCTGCCAGCTCACCCGGTGGTACGGCGTGGGGCCGGCGGCGCGGAGCGCGTCCTTGTGCGCAGCGGTGCCGTAGCCCTTGTTCTCGTTCCAGCCGAACGCCGGGTACTCGGCGTGCAGGACAGCCATCTGGCGGTCACGTTCGACCTTGGCCAGCACGGACGCCGCGGCCACGCTGAGGCACTGCATGTCGGCCTTGACCAGGGTGTGGACCGGCGCGTCGCAGCCGGGCTCCTCGGGGCCCTCATCGAACAGCGAAGCCTGCGCCACGGGTGAGAGCCAGTTGTGGCTGCCGTCCAGGAGCACCACGTCCGGCGTCACACCGGCGGCCAGCACCGCGAACCAGGCACGGTTGCCGGCGAGCCGGAGCGCGCCGATGATCCCCAGGGCGTCGATCTCTGCCGCGCTGGCGTGCCCCACGGCGGAGGCGACGCTCCAGCTGCGCACCAGCGGTTCGAGCCGCTCCCGGTCCGCGACCTTGAGCAGCTTGCTGTCCCGCACGTCGGCGAGCAGCTTCTGCTTCTGCAGGTCCACGACGGCGATTCCGACGCTGACGGGTCCGGCCAGGGCACCGCGTCCCACCTCGTCGATCCCGGCGAGCAGCCGCGCGCCGGAGCCACGGAAGCGGCGCTCGTAGTCGAGGGTTGGAGCTTCGGACACTGCCGTCCCTACTTCTTTACTGGAGCCGGGACGCCGCGGAACACGTCCGGATAGTTGTCCAGCGACGTGATCCGGTTCAGCGGCCACGCGATCACGGCCGCCTTGCCTTCGATATCCGCCACGTCGATGAAGCCGCCGTTGCTTTCAATGTGGGCGCGCGAGTCGGCAGAGTGGTTCCGGTTGTCGCCCATGACCCAGACCTTGCCGGCGGGGACCACGACGTCGAAGTCGCGCACCTGCGGAACCTCGGCCTTGTTCACGTATTTCTCGTCCAGCGGCGCCCCATTGACGGTGAGCCGGCCGCTGCCGTCGCAGCAGACGACGTGGTCGCCCGGCAGGCCGATGACGCGCTTGACCAAGTGCTGCTCGGAGTTGTCGGGGAGCAGGCCGACGAATGTCAGGGCGTCCTGGACACCGGTCAGCGGACCGGCCGGCTTCACGGCGCTCGGGACAAGCCAGCCCTTGGTGTCCCGGAACACGACGACGTCCCCGTGCTGCAAAGCCATCGGTTCCGGCACCAGCAGGTTGACGAAGATCCGGTCGTTGACGTCCAGGGTGTTCATCATGGATTCAGACGGGATGTAGAACGCACGGAACAAGAAGGTCTTGATCAGGAAGGACAGCACGACGGCGATCACCACCACCGTGGCGATCTCCTTGAGCCAGAGGAGCACGGGGTTGCGGCCCTCGCGGGCCTTGGCCTTTCGGGCGCGCGCCGACGACGGTCCGGCGTGCGAGGGTCCCGCCAGCGGGATGCCCGCAGCACGCTCGGGCTGCGCGGGCGCCGCGTGCACCGGTTCAGCCTGCACCGGCCGAGGGTCCGGCGCGTGTTCGGGCCTCGGCGCGGCGGGCAGCCGCGTCGTCGGGTGTTCGGCGCCCGGGATGGGCGAGGAAGTCACTCGGGGCTCGTCGTGCCCCCGCGGATCAGGAGTCCGGGGTCCGGTCTCGGGCATCTACTGTCCGTTCTTCATCGTCGTGGCGGCCTGGTTGGGCCGCGGTATTGCTGCAAATCTATCAAGCGGCCAGATGATCTGTACCGGGCGGCCGATCACGCGCTCCACCGGGACCATACCGCCTCCCGGCGCGCCCAGCAGGCTGCGCGAATCGGCCGATTTTGAACGGTGGTCCCCCATCAGCCAAAGCCGGCCGTCCGGCACAATCACATCGAACTTCAACTGGCTCGGAGCGTCGCCCTCATACAGATAGCGTTCCTCAACTTGCTGGCCGTTGACTGTGAGCCGTCCGTCCGGGGCGCAGCACACCACGCGGTCGCCAGGTAGCCCGATGACGCGCTTGACATAGGTCGTGTCGCTGCCGGTCAGACCCAGCCAGTGGCCCGCGCCGGTGAGGAAGTCCGCCGCAGGCCCTTTGCCGCTGTTCAGCGGGGCAAAGGAGCCGCGGCCGTCGAAGACCACGACGTCGCCGCGGCGGACCGGGTCGAACGCGAAGTCGGTGCGGGACACCAGGATCCTGTCCCCGTCGCGGAGCAGCGGTTCCATCGACGCGGAGGGGATGAAGTAGACATCCAGCCACAGTGACCGGACCAGGCCGCTGATGGCCACGGCCAGCACCAGGCCCAGAAGCGCAAAACGCCAGCCCAGTTTCCTGGGCCGGCGTCTTGTCTGTTCCATGATCCGTGTCCTCTAACGCTTTTCTTAATTGAACGGCGCAGTGGGGACGGTTCCGGCAAACGCCGGAGCCCTCCGTGGATCCGCAGGAAAGTCCGGAGGACTTACTTGGCGGTCTGGAAGTCGCGCTTTTCCTTGATCTTCGCAGCCTTACCGCGCAGTGCACGCATGTAGTAAAGCTTGGCGCGGCGCACGTCACCCTTGGAGACGAGCTCGATCTTGTCGATGATCGGGGAGTGTACCGGGAAGGTACGCTCCACGCCGACGCCGAAGGAGACCTTACGGACGGTGAAGGTTTCGCGGACGCCGTCGCCCTGGCGGCCCAGGACGAAGCCCTGGAAGACCTGGACACGGGAGTTCTTGCCTTCGATGATGTTCACGTGCACCTTGATGGTGTCACCCGCGCGGAACTCGGGAACATCGTTGCGCAGCGAGGCTGCATCTACGGAATCGAGGATATGCATTGATCCACTCCTGGTGAACGCCACAGGTCATTCACGTTGGGTCACGGCGGCCAAGCCCGGGTGCTGTGCGCACCGGAAATTCCCGCCGAAAGTTTTGTCATTCCGGCTCCGTCAGGAATTGACGGGGCCGGGGTGCCGCACTGTTGGTGGCGCTCCCCCTGTGGCAGGTTCGCACCCAGCAGGCACAAGGACTAATTTTGCCACATTCGCGCACGTTTTGGTGAATTGGCCGGGCGAAGGGCCTGGGCGAATCGGCTCAGCTCAGGCGTCGGGGCGGCGCCGGAGCCGGCCGTCCACGACGTCGTAGCCCAGTTCGCCGAAAGCGGTGCGGTCCGCGCGTGGCAGCTTGCCGGCGTCGAACACGTCGAGCAGGTCCGGCCGGCGTTCGGCGGTGCGCCGGTATTGTTCGTGGCGCCGCCACTGCGCGATCTTGCCGTGGTTGCCGCTCAGCAGCACCGCCGGAACCTCGCGGTCCCGCCAGCTGGAGGGCTTGGTGTACACGGGGTACTCGAGCAGGCCATCGGAGTGGGATTCCTCCACGAGCGATTCGGGGTTTCCGACGACGCCGGGCAGCAGCCGCCCCACGGCTTCGACCATGGCCAGCACCGCCACTTCGCCGCCGTTCAGCACGTAGTCACCGAGGCTCATGGGCCGGACGGTGAAGTGCTCCGCGGCCCACTCCAGGACGCGTTCGTCGATGCCCTCGTAGCGTCCGCAGGCGAAGACGAGTTGCTCTTCTTCCGCAAGTTCGTGGGCAATCGCCTGGCTGAAGCGCTCCCCCGCCGGCGACGGGACGATCAGCACGGGCTTGCGGACGGCCTCCGTCCCAGGCGCTTTCGGGCCGACCTCGGCTATGGCGGTCAGGGCTTGGGCCCACGGTTCGGGCTTCATCACCATTCCGGCGCCACCGCCGTACGGGGTGTCGTCCACGGTGCGGTGCCGGTCCGTGGTGAAGTCGCGGAGGTCGTGGACGTTGAGGTCCAGCAGCCCGTCCTGGCGGGCCTTTCCGATCAGGGAGAGTTCCAGCGGTGCCAGATATTCGGGGAAGATGCTGACGACGTCGATCCGCATCTTAGGCGTTGTCCCCCGCGCCGCGTTCGGTCTTGCCGTCGGCATCCCCATCGGCGTCACCGTCGTCGGGCGTAGCGCCGGCCTCGGTGTTGACCTCAAAAAGGCCGGCCGGCGGGGTGACGAGGACGTACTTGTCCGCGACATTGACCTCGGGCACGATCTGCTCCACGAACGGGATCAGGATTTCCTTGCCGTCCTGGTCCGTCACCACGAGCAGGTCCTGGGCCGGCATGGTGTGCAGACCGGAGACCTTGCCGACCACCTGGTCGCCGACGCGGACGTCCAGGCCCACCAGCTCGTGCTCGTACCAGCCCTCGTCGTCGTCCTCGTCCAGTTCCTCGGTCTCGATGTAGAGCTTCGCGCCGCGGAGGGCTTCCGCCTCGTTGCGGGTCTCCACCTCCTCGAACGCCAGCAGCAGGATGTCCTTGTTCCAGCGGGCGCTCTCCACCGTCAGCGGCCCGGCCGACGCCGGTTCCACCACGAACTGGGTGCCGGGAACAAAGCGGTCACCGGGGGCGTCCGTCAGCACCTGGACGGTCACTTCGCCGCGGATGCCGTGGGGCTTGCCGATTCGTGCCACCTGAAGCTGCATCTGTTCCTCTGTTCGGGTTCTCGTAAAATCTGGGATTTGTTGGTGCGCTGGCTGCGCAAAACAGTCCGGCCCCTCCACCATAAGCTGGTGAAGGGGCCGGACTAAAGACAAGTAATGCTGGTCGCGCTACCGGCGGCGGTCGGTGTCGACGACGTCGACCCTGACCGGCTCGCCGTCGGCCAGCGCCGCCACCACAGTGCGCAAAGCGCGTGCCGTGCGGCCCTGGCGTCCGATCACCCGTCCGAGATCGTCCTGATGAACGCGCACCTCGAGGGTGTCCCCGCGGCGGTTGTTCTTCGCACTGACCTTGACGTCCTCGGGGCTGTCAACAATCCCGCGGACCAGGTGTTCGAGCGCTTCTGCCAGCAATTTACTCAGCCTCGGTGGTCTCTGCTTCGGCGTCGGCGGGAGCCTCGGCTGCGTCGTCCTTCTTGGCCTTCTTGGTGATGGCTTCCGGGATGATCACGGAACCCTTTTCCGGGGTGACGAAGGCTTCCTTGGGAGCCTTGGTCTTCAAGGTGCCCTCCTGGCCCGGGAGACCCTTGAACTTCTGCCAGTCACCGGTGATCTTCAGGATCGCGGCTACCTGCTCGGACGGCTGTGCGCCGACGCCGAGCCAGTACTGGGCACGGTCCGTGTCGACCTCGATGTACGAGGGCTCTTCGGTCGGGTGGTACTTGCCGATCTCTTCGATGGCACGGCCATCACGCTTGGAGCGTGCGTCCATGACGACGATGCGGTAGTACGGTGCGCGCATCTTGCCGAAGCGCTTAAGGCGAATCTTTACGGCCACTTTTGTGGTCACTCCTGTTTCTGAAACGGGGTCGAGCCCGGCGTTCTGCACCCGTGGGGCGGGCCGTACTAGGGGGTTCTAAAGGACAGGATCCGGACGCGGAGAGAGGGGCCACGCAGATCGAGTACCTGTTCATTGTGCCAGATCACCGCGCGGATTTCGACTTGACGCCCGCGGCTGCGTGTCCGGACGCTTTTTCGAGGCGTCAGCTTGGAGGCGTCAGGAGGTCCAGACGTAAAGTCCGGCCTTGGTGGCGGGGTCAACGCCGGCAGCGAGTTCGGCGAGCTGGCGCACATAGCGGGCGGCCTGGTCCGCACCGAAGGGCATGTCCTCCTCCGCGGCCCAGCCCTCCGCGACGTCCGCGAGGACGTCCCCCTCGCCCTCGGTCTCGTAGCTGAGCAGCTCGGCGAGGGCGCGGACCATGGCGGCCGGCACGCCCAGCAGCGAGTCGCTGGCCACGTCCACCATGGCCAGCTCATAATCGGCGCCGGCGGCGTGCACGGCAGTCCCGGCCAGGTCACCCAGGCGTTCGACTTCGAAGTCGCTGATGTCCGGAATCCGGACCGCGCCGGGGGCGACCGCGGCGCCGCCGTCGAGGGCCGCGGCACGCTTGAGGGCGGCGTCATGGGTGGCGACGAAGATTTCAGTAAATCCCAAGGAAGTGCTCCTCATGAGGGTTGGCGGCGCTGGCCGCGTTTTTGGCGTCGCTTTCAGCCTATCCGCTTCAGCCCGGCCGCGCCCTGCCTCGCCCCCCCCGCCACTGGACATGCCCTCCCCTGGCTGCGAGCAATGGACATAATGCCACTATGTCCGCCCTTGGCCGCGGCGGATGGACATGCCCGACGTCCCGATCAGCGGATGGACATGCCCGGCGTCCCGATCAGCGGATGGACATGCCCGGCGTCAACCACGCTGTACCCTGCCTCGCGCACTCCCGCCACTGGACATGCCCTCCCCTGGCCGCGAGCAATGGACATAATCCCACTATGCCCATTCCCCGACGCGCACGCCGGACACGTCCGCGGACCCGAACGTGGAAGGGTGGACATACCCAACGTGGGCTTCGAAAGTTGGACGTGTCCGCCGCTGGCGCTGAGAGTTGGACATGCCCAGCGTGGGCTTCGAAGGTGGGACATGTCCAACGTTGGCGCTGAAGACTGGGCATGTCCGGATGCTTAGCGGACGGCGACGCGGATGCTGTTGCGCCACGGATCCTCGAAGCGCAGCTCGGCTCCGGTGTGGTGCGATTGGACGCCGGCGGTCTTGAGGCGGTCGGCGAGGGCGCCGACGTCGTCGCCGGACGGCACTTCGATCAGCACTTCGCCGAGGCCGAGGGTGTCGCGGCGGGGGCCGGCGCCGCGGCTGTTCCAGACGTTCATGGCCATGTGGTGGTGGTAGCCGCCGGCGGAGACGAAGAGCGCCTGGCCATGCCAGCCCGCGGTCTTCTCAAAACCGAGGGTGCCGACGTAGAAGTCGTGCGCGGACTGAACGTCGCCGACCTGCAGGTGGACATGGCCGACGCCGGCGTCTGCCTCGCGCTGCCCGGCGAGCGACGCCTCGGTGAGGTGCTGCTCGAGGTAGCGTTGCGGCGGCAGGGCCAGGCTGTCCATCACGACGTTCTTGCCGTCCCAGGACCAGGCTTCGCGGGGGCGGTCCCAGTAAAGCTCGATGCCGTTGCCCTCCGGGTCGTTGAAGTAGAAGGCCTCACTGACAAGGTGGTCGGCGCTGCCGGTGAAGGACTGCGGCTCGTACTGCGCAGCGGACGCGACGGTGGCGGCCAGCGAGGGCTGGTCCTCGAAGAGCAGGGCGGTATGGAAGAGGCCGGCTTCGCCGCGGGAGGGCAGGTTCAGCCCGGGTGCCGGCGCCAGGTGGACCAGCGGCTTGCGCCTGCGTCCGAGGTAGAGCCCGCCGTCCTGCTCGGCCACGATGTCGAGGCCGAGGGCGCGCTGGTAGTAGTCCGTCATCAGCTTCATGTCGCCGACCTTGAGCATCACGGTGCCCATGGTGAGTTCGGCAGGAAGGAGATCCTGGGTGCTGGCTTCTACGGTCATTGAAACGCTCCGATGGTTCTGTGGCCCCCGACCTTCGGCGACCCTCATAGAGTTAAATTACTTGAAGCTTCAATTTATTCCTAAAAGCCCGGAGTCGTCCCCAGCACCAGCTCTCCGCGCAGCACGATGGCCGTGAGTCCGCGCAGGGTGCCGAGGTTCCCGCGCGGATCCTCCGCGCAGACCAGGACGTCGGCACTGGCACCTTCTGCGATCGCATCGGCTCCAAGCCAGTCCCGTGCGGCCCAGGCGCCGGCGTCGAGGGCGGCGCCGGCAGGGAGCCCGGCGGCGTGCAGGGCCTCTACTTCGTCGATGATGCGTCCGTGCTTGATCACGCTGCCCGCGTCGGTCCCGGCGTAGATGGCGACCCCGGCCTCGTACGCCTCGAGGATCCGTTCGGAGCGGCGTTCCCAGAGCCCGAGCATGTGTGCCGCGTAGCGGGGGAACTTCGCCTTGGCCTGGGCCGCGATGTCCGGGAAAGTGGCGATGTTGATCAGGGTGGGGACAATCGGGACACGTTGTTCGACGAAGCGCGGCAAGTGCCGGGGAAGCAGCCCGGTTCCGTGTTCGATGCAGTCGATGCCGGCGTCGAGCATGTCATCGAGGGTGTCCTCCGCGAAGCAGTGCGACGTGACGCGGGCGCCTTCGTCGTGGGCGGCCTGGACCGCGTCCCTGACGTACCGGGCCGGGAAACTCGCGGCGAGGTCGCCGGCGTCGCGGTCGATCCAGTCCCCCACCAGCTTCACCCAGCCGTCCCCCGCGCGGGCCTGCTTGCGCACGGCCTCCACGAGGTCCTCGGGTTCCACCTCGACGGCGAAGCCCCGCAGGTACCGCCGCGTCCTGGCGATGTGCCGGCCGGAGCGGATGATGCGTGGCAGCTCGGCCCGCTGCTGGATCCAGCGGGTGTCATGGACGGCACCGGCGTCGCGGACCAGCAGGGTTCCGGCGTCGCGGTCGGTCAGGGCCTGCCGCTCGGCGACCTCCTCGGGGACATCCCCGCCGGGTCCGAGCCCGATGTGGCAGTGCGCGTCGACGAGCCCGGGGATCACCCAGCCGTACAGTACCCGGTCCGGCGCGGCCGCGGGGCGCCGGAAGGTCAGGCGGCCGTCCACGGCCCACAGCCCGCGCCGCTCCTGGTCGGCTCCGGTGAGGACCGGGCCGCTGAACTCGATGATGGCGCTCATGGCCTAAAGCCTAATCCGCATGGCGATCCGCGGGCCAAGCTCGTCCAGCCCCAACTGACCTTCGTGCGCCCGCAGTGCTTCCAGCGCCCCGGCCGGGCTGGCGACGACGTCGAAGCCGCAGCTTGCGTAAAAGGGCCCATTGAACGGAACGTCCGCGAAGGTGCAGAGCGTCATGGATTCATAGCCACGGCTGCGGGCCACATCGAGGGCTGCCTCCACCAGGGACCGGCCGATCCCCTGCCCGGCAGAGTCCGGATGCACCGCGAGTTGTTCCAGATGGGCCTGGCCCCCGACTTCGTCGACACGGGCAAAACCCACGGCGGGTGTTCCCGCAACCAGGACATAGAGCGGCTCACCCAAGGTCGGGAGCGCCGGACCCGGGAGCGCCTGGTTCCCCAGCGCTGCCTCGAGCAGGCTGTCAGCCGCAGCCTCGATAGCGGGCAGGCGCCCGAGGTCTTCCGGCGTCGCCGTCCTGATGCGGGCCACCGGCACCCTAGGAAGCCCGGGCCTGCTGAAGCCGGTTGACGTCGGCGATGAAGGTGCGGATAGCGCGGTCGCCCTCTTTCGAGTCCTGCGGCCGGTGCCCTCCGGGGGCGGTGCGGTGCAGGGCGCCCGTCTCCCTCAGGTAGCCGGCGATTTCCTCGTAGAGCGGCTCCCAGCCGCCGGTGAGGACCAGGGTGGGCACGCCGGGGACGATGTGCAGCGGCGCCTCCCACGGCGGCGCCTGCAGCCGCAGCCGGCGCGCCGCCCGGAGGGCCTCCGGCGTCGTGGCTCCCGGGGCGTCGGCGGCGAAGGCGCGGCGGACGAATTCCCGCTGGAAGTCGTCGTCGCTGAGGTTGTGCCGGACATCGAAGAGAGGCTGCATCAGCGCCCGGTGCGCGGCGCTGGCCGGGAGCTCCGCGGTCAGGGACAGGCAGGCCGGTTCCACCAGGGTCAGGGACTGCACCAGGTCGGGGCGTTCGACGGCCGCCATCATCGCCGCGATCGCGCCCTGCGAATGGGCCACCACGTGGCCGCCGGCAGCGCCGCGGCCGTCGTCGGCCAGGGCCCGGAGGACAATTCCGGCGTCGGCGGCAAAGTCCGTCTCCTGAGGCTCGGCGACGGCGTCGAAGCCGTGCCGCCGCAGGAACAAGGCGTCGTAGCTCAGCGCCATGCCGTGCTGCTTCGGCCACGCCGCGGCGCCAAATCTGCCGGCCCCGTGGACGAAAACTACGCGCTGCTTGAACATGCCCTAAGCCTATGGCACCGGTCCGTCATCGAGGCCGACGACATCCTCGCAGTCGCGATACTGGCAGTCGGGATACCGGCCGACAACATACTGCCGGGGCCAAGGAGGCTTCCGCTACTTGCTGCCGCCGAGGAACTTGTCGAAACCCTTGGGCAGGTTCAGCTGCGACGGGTCGAATTCCCCGCCCTGCTGGCCGAAGGCCGCACCGGTGGGCACAGCCTTGGGGCCCGCGGCGCGCCGTGCCTCCGCGTCCTTGAGCTCCTGCGCGGCCTTGGCCGGGTTGCCGGAGCGGGCCTTCTTCTTCGGTGCGCTCTTGGCGCCCTTGCGGGCTCCGCCGCCGCCCATCCCGGGCATCCCCGGCATGCCTGGCATGCCTCCGCCGGCCGCCATCTTCTTCATCATCTTCTGTGCCTGCGCGAAGCGTTCCAGCAGGCCGTTGACCTCGGAGACGTGCACGCCGGAACCGCGGGCGATGCGGGCGCGGCGGGAGCCGTTGATGATCTTCGGCGCCACCCGCTCGTGCGGGGTCATGGACCGCACGATCGCCTCGACCCGGTCAATCTCGCGCTCGTCGAACTGCTCCAGCTGCTGCCGGATGTTCTGCGCGCCCGGCATCATCATGAGCATCTTCTTCATCGAGCCCATGTTGCGGATCTGCTGCATCTGGGCGAGGAAGTCCTCGAGGGTGAAGTCTTCCTGGTCGGCGAACTTCTTCGCCATCCGCGCTGCTTCGTCCTTGTCCCAGGACTTCTCGGCCTGCTCGATCAGGGTGAGCACGTCGCCCATGTCGAGGATGCGCGAGGCCATCCGGTCCGGGTGGAAGAGCTCGAAGTCGTCCAGGCCTTCGCCGGTGGACGCGAACATGACCGGCTTCCCGGTGACCGACGCGACGGACAGCGCGGCACCGCCGCGGGCGTCGCCGTCGAGCTTGGAGAGCACGATGCCGGTGAAGTTGACGCCTTCATCGAAGGCCATTGCCGTGTTGACGGCGTCCTGGCCGATCATCGAGTCGATCACGAAGAGGACTTCGTTGGGGACGATGGCCCGGCGGATCTGGCGGGCCTGTTCCATCATTTCGGCGTCGACGCCGAGCCGGCCGGCGGTGTCCACGATCACGACGTCGTGCAGCGTGCGCTTGGCTTCCTCGACGCCGGCACGGGCGACGGCGACCGGGTCACCGGCAGGGTGGTCCAGTTCGGAGGAGGTGGCGCCCGGGTGCGGGGCAAAGACGGGAACGCCGGCCCGCTGGCCGACGACCTGCAGCTGCGTCACGGCATTGGGGCGCTGCAGGTCGCAGGCGACCAGCATGGGGCTGTGGCCCTGCGCCTTGAGGAACTTGGAGAGCTTGCCGGCCAGGGTGGTCTTACCGGCACCCTGGAGGCCGGCGAGCATGATGATGGTGGGCCCGGTCTTGGCCAGCCGGATCCGGCGGGTCTCGCCGCCGAGGATCTCGACGAGTTCCTCGTTGACGATCTTCACGATCTGCTGGCTCGGGTTCAACGCACCGGAGACCTCGACGCCGAGGGCCCGCTCGCGCACGCGGGCGGTGAACTCCCTGACCACCGGGACGGCAACGTCGGCGTCCAGCAGGGCACGCCGGATCTCGCGGACCGTGGCGTCAACGTCCGCCTCGGTGAGGCGGCCCTTGCCACGGAGATTCTTGAAGGTTGCTGTCAACCGGTCAGAGAGTGAATTGAACACGCGCCGTGCACTTCTTTCAGTGGATCTACAGCTGGCGGCCAGTGCGGCACGCCAGAGTCGTGACTGTTTCGCCGGAACGAACTGCCTCGACAACGGGACTCGACTATCTAGGGTACCAAGACGCGCCTTCAAGATGGCATGCTGGCTTAGGTGACCAGTCAACCAACTGTAAAAACCCTGCTCATCCTCGGCGCCTCGGGCGACCTGACCGGCAGGCTGCTGCTGCCGGGGCTGGCCCGGCTGGTGGCGAAGGGCCACGCTCCGGGCCTCACGCTGGTGGGTGCGGGCTCGGACGACTGGACTTCGGAGCAGTGGCTGGAACGCCTCGAGACCTCCTTCGCCGACGCCAACTCCCAGGCCAACTCCAGCGGCAAGCGGGAGCTGAAACGGATCCGCGAAAGCACCAGCTACCACCAGCTGGACGTCACCGCCAAAGGGCAGCTGGCGGGCCTGCTGGCCACGCTGGAAGGACCGGTGGCTGTCTATTTCGCCCTGCCGCCGAAGATCAGCCAGCTGGCCTGCGAGGCCCTGGCCCCGGAGCAGGTACCCGCCGGGACCCGGCTGGTGATGGAGAAACCGTTCGGGTCCAGCGAGGAATCGGCGCGGGACCTCAACAAGACCCTGGCCGCACTGGTCCCCGAGGACCACATCCACCGGGTGGACCACTTTCTGGGCAAGGCCACGGTGCTGAACATCCTGGGCCTGCGCTTTGCGAATACCTTCCTGGAGCCGGTGTGGAACCGGGACTACGTCGAGAAGGTGGAGATCATCTTCGATGAGGACCTCGCGTTGGAAGGCCGGGCCCGCTACTACGACGGCGCCGGCGCCCTGCGCGACATGATCCAGAGCCACCTGCTGCAGATCATGGCCCTGATGGCGATCGAACCGCCCGCCTCGGTTGACGAGCGGGACCTGCGGGACGCCGTCGCCACGCTCCTGCGGGCCAGCAGCATCAAGGCCCCGTATGCCAAAAGCACGCGCCGCGCCCGGTACACGGCAGGCTCCATCGACGGCCGGAAGGTCCCGGACTACGCCAAGGAAGAGGGCGTGGACGCGTCGCGCAACACCGAGACCCTTGCCGAGGTGCAGGTGGAGATCGACAACTGGCGGTGGCAGGGCGTGCCCTTCATCCTCCGCTCAGGCAAGGCGCTGGGCGCGATGCGCAAGGAGGCCGTGGTCACCTTCCGGCCGGTGCCGCACCTGCCCAAGGGCTTTACCGGGGTGGACTCCCCCAACCAGCTGCGGATTGGTTTCGGCCCGGATACGCTGCAGTTCGACGTCGACGTGAACGGCCCCGGGAACGTGTTGAGCCTGGACCGGGCCACCCTGAAGGCGGAACTCAGCGCCTCCGAGCTGCTCCCTTACGGTGAAGTCCTGGAAGGCGTTCTCAGCGGCGACCCGCTGCTGTCCGTGCGCGGCGACACCGCGGAAGACTGCTGGCGCATCCTCGAACCCGTGCTCAAGGCCTGGGCCCGGGACAGCGTGCCGCTGGAGGAATATGCCGCCGGGACGCCCGGTCCGGAGGGCTGGCCGGTTTAGCGGGGTGAACGGCGGCACGGCAAACCCGCGGCGGCTAATCGCCGCCACGATAATGAGCGGGCAACGAAAAAGCAGACCGGACACCTTTCCAGGTGTCCGGTCCGCCGTCGCAACCCCCGATCGCGATCCGCTCGCGCGGTGCGCGGCTGGAGGGCTGCAGCCTAGATGGCTGCCGCGCCGCGTTCTCCGGTGCGGACGCGCACTGCCTCGAAGACGTCCATCGTCCAGACCTTCCCGTCGCCGGCCCGGCCGGTGTTCGAGCTGGCGATGATGACATCCAGGATGTCGTCCGCCTGTTCGTCGGTGGCCAGGACCTCGACTCGGATCTTGGGGAGCAGGTCCACGTTGTACTCGGCGCCGCGGTACACCTCGGTGTAGCCGCGCTGCCGGCCGTAGCCGCTGGCCGCGCTGACCGTCAGGCCCTGCACGCCGTAGGCTTCCAGACCTTCCCTGATGGTGTCGAGCTTTTCCGGACGGACGATTGCGGTAATCAGTTTCATGCTTCCACGCTTTCCTTGCCAGCTGCTGACTTCTTGCCGTTCGACGTGACGTCCACGGACTCGGTGGCCGGTACTTCTGCGCCTTCGTCCAGCTGCTTGCCGGTGATGAGTTCGTGCAGCGGCTGGAAGCTTCCGCCGCGGCCGCTGACACCGAACTCGTAGGCCGTCTCGGCGTGCAGGCTCAGGTCAACGCCCACGACTTCCTGTTCCTGGGAGACCCGGAAGCCCATGAGCTTGTGGATCGGGAACGCGATGATGAACGTCATGATCGCGGTGAAGGCCATTGCGATCAGGGCTGCCAGGACCTGGGCGACCAGCTGCGTGCTGCCGCCGCCGTAGAACAGGCCCGCGGTGCCCTGGGCCGGGGTGGCCAGGAAGCCGATCGCCACGGTGCCAACGACACCGGAGACAAGGTGTACGCCGACGACGTCGAGCGAGTCATCGTAGCCGAACTTGAACTTCAGGCCGACGGCGAGGGCCGAGGCCACACCGGCGACGACGCCCAGGGCGATCGCCCCGAGCGGAGAGACGTTGGCGCAGGCGGGGGTGATGGCGACCAGGCCTGCGACGACGCCCGAAGCGGCGCCGAGGGATGTCGGGTGGCCGTCGCGGAAGCGTTCGACGGCGAGCCAGCCGAGCATCGCTGCGGCCGGAGCGGCGAGGGTGTTGATCCAGATCAGGCCGGCCTGCTCAACCGTGGCGGCGGCGCCGGCGTTGAAGCCGAACCAGCCGAACCAGAGGATTGCGGCACCCACCATGACGAACGGGACGTTGTGGGGACGGTGGTTGGGGTCCTTGCCGAAGCCCCGGCGATTTCCGATGATCAGGACCAGGATGAGGCCGGCGACGCCGGCGTTGATGTGGACCACGGTTCCGCCGGCGAAGTCGATCACCGGGGCAAACGTCTGGCCGAACCAGCCGTCTGCGGAGAAGAGCCCTCCACCCCAGACCATGTAGGCCAGCGGCGCGTAGACCAGGGTGGCCCAGATGGGCGTGAAGATGACCCAGGCGGAGAACTTGGCCCGGTCTGCGACAGCGCCGGAGATCAGTGCCACGGTGATGATGGCGAAGGTCGCCGCGTACCCTACCTTGAGCAGGTCAGCCGGTTCGGTGAAGTTGTGCAGGCCGAAGTGGCTGGTGGGGTTCGCGAAGATCTGGAAGAAGTTGTCTTTGTTGCTGGTAGCCATCGAAGCGCCCCACAGGACCCACATGATGCCTACGGTTCCAATGGCGACGAAGCTCATCATCATCATGTTCAATGCCGACTTGGCACGAGTCATGCCGCCGTAGAAGAATGCCAGGCCCGGGGTCATGAACAGCACGAGGGCTGACGCGACCAGGAGCCAAACGAGACCTGCGGTGAGTTCCATGGTCTGCGTCCTCTCTTGCTCTTAGGTGCGGACTTGTCCGCCGGTCCAACGCGTTTTGCGTTCTAAGAAGAGTTTGCTGGCGCCGTGTTTCACCGGCAGAGGATTTACATTGCCGGGTTGTTACAAGAACCTCCCGGAAGTAAATGGTGCGTCTCGCGCTTGTTACGGTTATGTTTCACGCGTTCCATCACGCCCCTGACTGCCCCGTGGCACCAGAAGCAGCACCGAAAGCAGCACCATGAGCAAAGCAACCCGTTCCGCCAACGGACCCCGCCCGCTGGCCGGCCTCCGCCGCCCCGGCGGCCCCCGCCTGCCCCGGGACATCAAGGTCATGCTGGTCGCTGCCTTCCTCATCGCGCTGGGCTTTGGCCTCGTCGCGCCGGTGCTCCCCCAGTTCGCCACCACTTTCGACGTCGGCGCCACAGCGGCGGCGGTGATTGTCAGCATCTTCGCGTTCATGCGGCTTGTCTTCGCTCCGGCCGGCGGGGCGCTGATCGTGCGGCTGGGGGAACGCCCTGTGTATGTGGCCGGGCTGCTGATTGTGGCGGCGTCCACGGCGGCCTGCGCCTTCGCCCAGGACTACTGGCAACTGCTGGTCTTCCGCGGCCTGGGCGGTGCGGGATCAGTGATGTTCACGGTGGCGTCGATGGCCCTCGTGGTGAGGCTGGCGCCGCCGGAAAGCCGGGGGCGCGTCTCGGGCGCCTATGCCTCGGCCTTCCTGATCGGAAACGTATGCGGCCCGATCGTGGGCGGGTTGCTGGCCAGCTTCGGCCTGCGGGTGCCGTTCCTGGCCTACGCGGCCGCGCTGGTGCTCGCCGCCGCCGTCGTGCAGACCCAGCTCAGCCATGTCCCGGCAGGTTCCCGTGAAGCGGGCGCGGCGGGCCCGGCGATGCTGCTCCGGGACGCGCTGCGGGACAGCGCCTACCGGGCTGGACTGGCCTCCAGCTTCGCCAACGGCTGGGCCACCTTCGGCGTCCGGATGGCCACGGTGCCGCTTTTCGCCGTCGCGGCGCTCGGTGCGGGGTCCTCCTCCGCGGGCTGGGCGCTGGCCGTGTTCGCCGCGGGCAACGCCGCGGCGCTGACCTTTTCCGGGCGGCTCGCGGACAATCTGGGCCGGAAGCCGATGATGCTCGCCGGGCTCGTCGTCACCGGCCTCGCCACCGCCGCCATCGGCTTCACACACGAGCTGCCCTGGTTCCTGCTGGCCTCGACCGTCGCCGGCATCGGGTCCGGCCTGCTCGGGCCCGCACAGCAGGCGGCCATTGCCGACGTCGTGGGCAACGAGCGCTCCGGCGGCCGGGTGCTGGCGGTGTTCCAGATGACCGCGGACAGCGGCGCGATCGTAGGGCCTGTGATCGCGGGGCTGCTGGCGGACCGGCTGGGCTACGGCTGGGCGTTCGGCGTGACCGGCGGGGTGCTACTCGCGGCGGCCGCGGGCTGGCTGCTGGCCCGGGAAACCTTCCAGCGCCAACCCAACTAACTCGCAGTAGTGGCCGTTCTGAGGGCTGAAAACGGCAACTGCTGCCAGCCAGTTGGGCTGATCGGGACAACTCAGCGGCGCGTCCGCGTAGCTTTCGGACTCGTTGGGCACCGGGTCGCCCGCGCGCTGACCGGAATTGGCTAGGCTAGGGGCAAACCAACCTCGACCGCTGGAGAAACTGCCATGCCCGATACTGACCACCCGCCGCACGGCACGGAGCCTGGCTCCAGCAGTTCCCGCCCCGCCGGAAAAATCACCCGCCTACGCCTGATCGCAGCCATCGCGGCCGTGGCGGTTATTGCGCTGATCGCCGTCCTGCTTACGGTGTCGTTTAACCCGGGCTCGAACTCGAATCAGGCCGCGGGGAACGCCGAAGGCACCGCCGAGGAGACGCCGACGCAGCCCGCCCCGACGGGCAAGGCCCCCGCCGTCACCTACTACAAGCAGACTCCCCCGCCGGCCGGGTCCCCCCTGGAGAAGGTGGACCCGCTGGAGCTGACCGTCAAGAACGAGCCCGTCGGAACGACCCTGGACAAGGGCACCGTTGGAATTTCGCTGGAAGCGACGGATCTGGCGGATCCCACCCTGAGCGCTGACAACGCCACGATGGTGAAGCTGCTCAAGGACTCCGACGACACGGTGCTCCGCTTCGGAGGCAACGCCGTAGACCGCCGGTTCTTCTGGACGTCCTCGGGGGAGGCGCTGCCCGCCGGCTACAAGGGAGATAAGGCCCACCCGGCCCGGGTGGTCACCCCCGCAGACCTGGAGCGGGTTGCCACCCTCCTGAACGCCACAAACGCCAAGATCAGCCTCACCGTGGACCTTGGACACTACGATCCTGACCGGGCAGCGGACATGATCAAGAACGCCTCCCGGATCTTCGGCAAGCGGCTGCTGAGCTTCACGGTCGGAAATGAACCGAACGGCTTCGCGTACACGAAGCTGCGTCCGGCCACCTACGGCAGCGACGAGTACATCGTGGAACTCAAGGCCTATGCCAACGCCATCCACGCGGCCGCCCCCGATGTCGTCATTTCCGGGCCCGGCGTCTATGACCAAAAGTGGTGGAAGCCGTTTATCGACGCGGAGCTGCCGCAGAAGAAGGTGCTGTCGTTCCACAACTACCCGCTCTACAGCTGCAAGGACACGAAGTCGGAGGGCTTCCCCACGGTCCCCAACCTGCTGGGCGAGGGAACCCGCCAGCGCGCCGCCAAATACCAGCAGCACGCCCTTGATGCAGCCAAGGCCGCCGGGCTGGAGACCTGGCTCGCGGAGACCGGCATGTCCGCCTGCCCGGGATCCAACCAGACCACCAAGACGCACGCGACGGCGCTGTGGGCCGCAGACTATGCGTTGAATGCAGCCCGCCTCGGCATCACCCGGCTGGGCTTCCACAGCTCGATGGCCACCTGCAAGGGCGGCCCGCCGATGTCCGTGATCTGCAGCGGCGGCGCCTACCTGAAGCCGAACGGCGAGATGGCCGCCCGCGCGAACTACTTCGGCATGGCGATGGTCGCGGACCTGGCGCCCGGCAAGTTCCTCAACGTCGACAAAAAGGGCGGCGGCATGGGCAACAGCTACGCGCTGAAGAACGCCGACGGCAGCACCACGGTGGTCATCGTCAACGAAAACGATCCCGAGAAGGCCGCGCAGACTGAAGTATCGCTCAAGCTGCCCGGCCGCGCCCTGCGCGGAACCATGACGCAGCTCAGCGGCCCCCGCCTGAACGCGCAGGACAGCACGGTCATCGACGGGGACAAGAACGCGCCGGTCCCGGCCGCCAAGCGTCCCACCGTGCCGGGCTTCTCCTACGGGTCGGATACGCAGAAGTTCAAGCTGACGGCCGGTACGGTGACGGTTCTCAACTTCAGCTACTGACGCGACGCTACGGATTAACCCAAACTAGCTCGCACTTGTCGTCGTTTTGAGGGCTGAAAACGACAACAACTGCGAGCTAGTTGGGCGGGGCGGGCTAGTTCAGCAGCGCGTCCACGAAGCTTTCTGCGTCGAAGGGCGCCAGGTCATCCGCGCCTTCACCGAGGCCGATCAGCTTGACCGGCACCCCGAGTGACTTCTGGATCGCGACGACGATGCCGCCCTTGGCGGTGCCGTCCAGCTTGGTCAGCACGATGCCGGTGATGTTCACGACCTCGGCGAAGACGCGGGCCTGGTTCAGGCCGTTCTGGCCGGTCGTCGCATCCAGGACCAAGAGCACCTCGTCCACCTCAGCGAGCTTTTCAATAACGCGCTTGACCTTGCCGAGCTCGTCCATCAGGCCGACCTTGTTCTGCAGCCGGCCGGCGGTGTCGATCATGACGACGTCGACTTCCTGGTCGATGCCGGCCTTGACCGCCTCGTAGGCGACGGACGCCGGGTCCGCCCCGTCGACGTCGGACTTGACCGTGGGGACGCCGACGCGCTGGCCCCAGGTGGCGAGCTGCTCAGCCGCGGCGGCACGGAAGGTGTCGGCAGCGCCAAGCAGCACATCCTTGTCCTCGGCAACAAGCACTCGGGCGAGCTTGCCGACCGTGGTGGTCTTGCCGACCCCGTTGACGCCGACCACCATCATGACCGCGGGCTTGTCCGCGTGCCGCTCGACGTTCAGGCTGCGGTCCATCGTGGGGTCCACGAGCTTGATGAGTTCCTCGCGCAGCAGGGCCTTGACCTGCTCGGGCGAACGGGTCCCCAGGACCTTGACGCGTTCGCGGAGGGCGTCCACGAGCTGCATCGTCGGTTCCGTGCCGAGGTCCGCCAGCAGCAGGGTCTCCTCGACCTCGTCCCAGACGTTTTCGTCGATCTTGTCCGCGGAGAGCAGGGCGAGCAGGCCCTTGCCCAGGATGTTGTTGGACTTGACCAGGCGTTCGCGCAGCCGGGTCAGGCGGCCCGCCACCGGCAGCGGGGTCTCGACCGGGACGGTCTCGAGGCCTGCGACGTTGTCCGGCACCTCGACGGTTTCGAGGCCTTCGAGGTCGACGGCGTCCGGCGCCGTGGCCCCGCGGGGCGGAGCGGGACGGTCCTCCAGCAGCGTGCCGCCGCCGGCACCCTGCACGGGGTCGTTCGCGTCGCGCTGCGACGGGTAGTTGGTGATGTTCTTCCGGGTCTTCATGAGCACCGGAATCAGCGCACCGAGGACCACCACGGCAACGAGGATGGGCAGGATGATGGGGAGGATGTCGTTCACTCCCCTAGCTTCTCACAAACCCCAAACGCCCCGGAGGCGGCCCGGGCTCCGTCCGGAGCAGGCCTTCAGGCGCCGGACCTCAGACCTCGGCCCCCAGCCGCTGGCTGATCACGGTGGAGACCCCGTCGCCGCGCATGGTGACGCCGTAGAGTGCGTCCGCGACCTCCATGGTGCGTTTCTGGTGCGTGATGACGATCAGCTGGCTGGACTCGCGCAGCTCCTCGAAGATGGTGATGAGGCGGCCCAGATTGGTGTCGTCCAGGGCGGCCTCCACCTCGTCCATGACGTAGAACGGCGAGGGCCGGGCTTTGAAGATCGCCACCAGCAGGGCCACCGCCGTCAGCGACCGTTCACCGCCGGACAGCAGGGAAAGCCGCTTGATCTTCTTGCCGGCGGGGCGCGCCTCCACCTCGATGCCGGTGGTGAGCATGTCCGAGGGGTCGGTCAGCACCAGCCTGCCTTCGCCGCCCGGGAACAGCCGGGCGAAGACCCGGACGAACTGCGCCGCGGTGTCCTCGAAGGCCTCGGCGAAGACCTTCTGCACGCGTTCGTCGACTTCCTTGATGATGTCCAGCAGGTCCTTGCGGCTGGACTTGAGGTCCTCCAGCTGGGTGCTCAGGAACTGGTGGCGCTCCTCGAGGGCCGCAAACTCCTCCAGCGCGAGCGGGTTGACCCGGCCCAGGGCTGAGAGGTCGCGTTCGGCCTTGCGGAGCCGCTTTTCCTGCTCTTCGCGGACGAAGGGTTTGCCTTCGACGATCTCGTGTCCGTCCTCGTCGACGGGGGCGCGGAGGGCCGCCCACTTGTCCCCTGATTCGCCGGCCGGCAAGGGTACGGGCTGGTCCGGGCCGAAGTCGGCGACCAACTGGTCCGCGGTCAGGCCGAGTTCCTCGACGCTGCGCAGCTCGAGGGCTTCGATCCGCAGGCGCTGCTGCGCGCGGGCCAGTTCGTCCCGGTGCACGGAGTCGGTCAGCTCAGCCAGTTCACGGGCGAGGGCGTCGTTGCCGGTGCGGACCGCGGCCAGTTCACGCTCCATTTGCTCGCGGCGCTCCTCGGCATGGTCGCGTTCGCGGCGGGCCAGTTCCACCGACACGTCGATGAAGCCGATCACCTGTCCGACGGCGGCGGCCACGGCTGCGGCGCGGCCGGCCTGGAGCCGGCGGCGGCGGGCCCGTTCGGCGGCCTCTTCGCGGGCGCGGCGTTCGGTGGCGGCGGCCCGCTCCAGCGAGGCGGCCCGGTTGCGGGTGGCGGTCAGTTGTTCCTCCGCGCTGCGCAGCGTGAGGCGGGCCTCCATTTCAGCCGCGCGCGCCGCGGACGCCGCGAGGGCGAGGGCGTCGCGGTGTTCCGGCGAAGGCTCGTCCTCCGTGGGGGCCTCCTGGGCTGCGGCGAGCCGGGCGGCGACAGCCTCCAGCGCCTCCTGCTCCGCCTGGATGTTCGCCTCCGCCCGGGCCAGCGACGCGGCGAGGCGTTCGCTTTCCCCGACGGCACTGCGCAGCACCGAGTTCAGGTGACCCAGCCGTTCGGCCACGGCGGCGAGCCGGGCGTCCGAGTCGTGCAGCTTCTCAAGGGCGGCGTCGGCACGGTCCTGGGCGGCGGCGCGGCGGGATTCGGCGGCGGCCAGGGCGAAGCGGTTGCGTTCCAGCTCTGCGCCCACGCCGGCGAGCCGAGCGGCGGCGTCGTCGACGGCGGCCTGGACTTCCAGCAGTGACGGCGCCGTGGCGGAGCCGCCGCTGACACTCAGTGCAGTGAACACATCCCCGGTCCGGGTCACCGCGGTCAGCTCCGGCCGGGCGGCAATGAGCCGCGCCGCGGCGTCGAGGTCCTCGACGACGGCGGTGCCTTCGAGCAGCTGCCCGAGCGGCAGGCCGGTGCCGCCGTCCGTGTCGCCGTTCTTGTCGCCGACGGGGCTGACGAGTCCGGCGGCCCAGCGAACGCCCGCGGGCAGGCCGGCGTCGTCTTTTCCTGCAGAGGGTGCGGAGGCACTGGACAAGCCGGAGCCGTCGGCCAGCAGCAGCGAGACGCGGCCGGCGTCGTCGTCCTTCAGGAGCTGCACGGCCTCGGCGGCTGCTGCTGCGTCGCGCACGACGACGGCGTCGGAGCAGCTGCCCAGCGCGGCGGCGATGGCGGCCTCGTAGCCGGTCTCCACGCTCAGCATGCCCGCGAGCGGGCCCAGCACGCCGGGCAGCCCCGAGGCCACCACGTGCTCCGAACCGTCCTTGCGGTTCATGCCAAGCTGCAGGGCGTCCCGGCGGGCCACGAGGGCGTCGCGTTCCCGCTCGCCCTCGCGTTCGGCCGCCTTGAGGGCGTCGATTTCGGCTACGACGGCGTCGAGGGCCTCGCTTGCGGCTTCGTATTCGGCGTCGAGGGTCTCCTCGCCGTCCTCGACGCCGGCCACCTGGGATTCGAGGGCGGTGAACTCGCTTTGGGCGAGGCGGCGCCGTTCCTCACCGGACTTCTGCGATTCCCTCAGCCGGCCGAGTTCGGCCTGGGCGGATTCGACCCGGGACCTCGCGGCACCCACCTGGCCGGCGAGCCGGGCAAGGCCCTCGCGGCGGTCCGCGGCGGCCCGGAGCAGGGTGGCGAGGCGCTTGTCCTCCGCCGCGGCTGCGCTTTCGGCTTCCTGCTTGGCTGCGGTAGCGGCGTCGAGGGCGGTTCGCTGCTCGACAATCTGGTCTTCCAACCCGGACTGTTCCGCGCGGACCCGGGCTGCCTGCTTGTCGAGCTGCTCGGGGTCGCGGCCGGTGTCCGGGGCCGCGTCGGTCGCCCCGAGCAGGCGGCGGCGTTCCTCCGCGAGCGATCCGAGGGAGCGCAGCCGTTCGCGTCCGGAGGAGAGCTGGTACCAGCTGTCCCGGGCGGCGTTGAGCTTTGGAGTGGCCTCCGCGGCGAGTTGCTCCAGACCGGCCTGGCGCTGGCGGCCGCTTTCGAGTTCCCGTTCGACGACGGCGCGGCGGGCCTTCAGCGCGCTCTCATCCGCGACGTCCTTGGCCAGCACGGACTGAAGCTGGACCAGCTCGTCGGCCAGGAGCCGGGAGCGGGCGTCGCGGACCTCGAACTGGACGGTCTGGGCGCGGCGGGCCACCTCGGCCTGCTTGCCCAGCGGGGTGAGCTGGCGCCGGATTTCCCCGGTGAGGTCGCTGAGCCGGGCGAGGTTGGCCTGCATGGCTTCGAGTTTGCGGACCGTTTTTTCCTTGCGGCGGCGGTGCTTGAGGATGCCGGCGGCCTCCTCGATGAAGCCGCGCCGGTCCTCCGGGGTGGCGTGCAGGACCTTGTCCAGTTGCCCCTGCCCGACGATTACGTGCATTTCACGGCCCAGGCCGGAGTCCGAGAGCAGTTCCTGGATGTCCAGCAGCCGGCAGCTTGCACCGTTGATTGCATATTCCGAGCCGCCGGTGCGGAACAGCGTGCGGGAGATCGTCACTTCGCTGTAGTCGATCGGCAACGCGCCGTCGCTGTTGTCGATAGTCAGCGAGACGTGGGCGCGGCCCAGCGGCGGCCGGCCGGAGGTTCCGGCAAAAATGACGTCCTCCATCTTGCCGCCGCGGAGCGTCTTGGCCCCCTGCTCGCCCATCACCCAGGACAAGGCGTCGACCACGTTGGACTTGCCCGAGCCGTTGGGTCCCACCACGGCGGTGACGCCAGGTTCGAATTCGAACGTCGTCGCGGAGGCGAACGACTTGAATCCGCGGACGGTCAGGCTTTTGAGATGCAAGGTGTTTCGGGTCTCCTGTGTGGCGGAAGCGGGGGTGTTTCCTGCCCTAAATCTACTGGCACCACAACATATTCAGCGGATTTGGGGTCTCGGTGCCATGTTCCAGCGTCGGTTGCTCCATAACGGCCCTTTCGAGGCCTCATAACGGCAGTTATGGAGCACTCGACGTGGGTTAGGCAGGAGCGCGGCGCCCTGATTCGCGGGCGTCCGGCTACCAGCGCCCGTTACGCGGCCGCGGCTGGCAGACCGGACAGGTGTAGGAGGAGCGGTTCATGAACTGTTCGCGCTTCATCAGGCTCACGATGCCCGCTTCCGCGCAGCGCCGGCATTCCTGGCCCTCGCGGCCGTAGGCGTTCAGGGACCGCTCGAAGTAGCCGGACGCGCCGTTGACGTTGACGTAGAGGGAATCGAAGCTGGTCCCCCCGGCAGCGAGGGCGTCCGTCATGACCTGCCGGGCCGCGTCGAGCACCCGCAGCGCCTCGGACCGGCGGAGGGTGTCCGTGGGCCGGGCATAGTGAAGTTTGGCCAGCCAGAGCGCCTCGTCCGCGTAGATGTTGCCGATCCCGGAAACCAGCGCCTGGTCCAGGAGCGCCCGCTTGAGGCCGGTCTTGCGCGCCCGGAGCCGCCGGTAGAAGACGTCGAAGGAAAAGTGCGGGTCCAACGGGTCCCGGGCAATGTGCGCGGCTTCCTCGGCGATCAGCGGCAACGGCGTCTCCGCGAGGCCGCCGGGACCGCCGTCGGGCGTGGGGATCAGCGCGGTGAGGAACAGCCCGCCGAAGATGCGCTGGTCCACGAAGCGCAGCTGGTCGGGCATGCCCGCGGCGGCACTGAGCCGCAGCCGGATCTTTAGGTGCTTCTCGTCTGCGACGGCACCGTCCTGCATCAGGAGCTGGCCGGACATGCCCAGGTGGGCCATCAGCGCGACGGCTGGGGCCGGCTCCGGAGCCGCGCTGCTGGCACCCGCGGGGGTGTCCGCCAGCGGCAGCCACAGGAACTTTCCGCGGCGGACGATGTCGAGCACCCGGGCACCTTCGAGGTTTCCGGCGAAGTCCTCGACGCCAAGCGCGTGCCGGCGGATGGAGCGCGGATCCAGCACCTCTACGGCGGTGATGGTCCGGCCGCGCACCCAGTTCACCAGGCCGCGCCGGACCACTTCGACCTCGGGCAGTTCAGGCAAGGAGGCGCCTAGCTGCCGGTCTGGGTCTTGAACGGCGCGGCGTCGGCCGGTGCGTCGGCCGGCGCGTCCGAAGAGGCGGCCTGAGCGGCGTCCGGGGACCGGGCGGGAGCGGGCGCGGAAAGCCGGCGCCAGGCGTCGGCGGCTGCTTCCTGTTCGGCTTCCTTCTTGGAATTTCCCGAGCCGGTGCCGTAGTCGTTGCCGCCGATCCGCAGCACGGCTTCGAAGGTCCGCGCATGGTCCGGGCCGGAGCCCTCCACGGCATAATTGATCGTGCCGAGCTGCCGGCTGGCCGCGAGCTCCTGGATGCTGGTTTTCCAGTCGGTGCCGGCGCCCAGCGCACCCGCGTCCTGGAGCAGCGGGCCGACCAGCCGCATGACGAGCTGCCGCGCGGTCTCCAGGTCGTTGGACAGGTAGGTGGCGCCAATAAGCGCCTCCATGGTGTCCGCCAGGATGGAGGCCTTGTTCTTGCCCTCGGTGAGCTTCTCGCCCTGGCCGAGGTAGATGTACTCGCCCAGCCCGATGCTGCGGCCGATGCCGGCCAGCGCCCGGGTGCTGACGACGGCGGAGCGGCGCTTGGCCAGGTCCCCTTCTGGCAGCTCGGGGTTGTCGCGGTACAGCGCGTCGGTGACGGAGAAGCCCAGGATGGAGTCGCCGAGGAACTCGAGCCGTTCGTTGGTGGGGATGCCGCCGTTTTCGTAGGCGTAGGAACGGTGTGTCAGAGCAAGACGAAGCGTCCCGGCGTCAATAGAGACACCGAGACGCTTCAGAAGCTCTTCAGTTGAAGACATCTTGGTCAGCCTGTTGGCGGATTAGACGTCTGCGACCTTGCGGCCCTTGTACTCAAGGAACAGCGCGGTGCCAGCCGAGTCGGTAACGACCTTTGCCTGGTGCGGCAGGCTGTAAACAACCTGTCCGTTTTCCACGGTCTTCACCAGGTGGGGGGCGGTTGCCTTCCACTGGGAGCGGCGGGCGCGGGTATTCGAGCGAGACATTTTCCGCTTCGGGACAGCCACGGCTAACTCATTTCTCTCTAGTCCAACACTTACAAATCAGTTTTGCCGGTCAGGCTTAGCCAGATCAGCTAGGGCAGCCCAGCGAGGATCTACGACCTCGTGGTGGTGCCCCGGCTCGTCTTCCAGGCGAACTCCGCATTCGGAGCAAAGGCCCTGGCAGTCTTCCCGGCACACCGGCTGGAACGGCAGCATAGTGACAACTGCGTCCCGCAACACCGGCTCAAGATCGATCAGATCGTGCTCGACTCGACGTTGCTCTTGTTCGTCTTCTTCGTCCGGGAATTCAGCATCCCCGTAGAAGAAAAGTTCTTGCACATTGACCTCAAGGTCATACGCAAGGGGATCCAGGCATCGACCGCATTCGCCGGTTACTTCGACGTTCGCGGTGCCCGATACCAGAATTCCTTCGTGTACGGCCTCCAGCCGCAGATCCAGCTCGACATCCGAGCCTTCCTGCACACCAATGAGCGCCACACCAAGGTCACTTGGTGCGGGTACATGTTCCGTCAGTGTCCGCATGCTTCCCGGACTGCGTCCGAGGTCCTTGACGTCGAACGCCAGGGGCGAACTAGCATCTCGTTTAATGAGAACTCCTGTTGAACATATGACCGACGTACCATCTTAGCCTGATCTTCCGGACGGACTCAAACCGGCCGGCAGCGCGCGGTTCAGCACCGCACACCGGCCCGGTTAGGCCGCGCAACCGGCAGCAGGCCGCCGAGTACCGATCAAGCTTACCCTCTGCGGGGCGCATCCTGGACCGGCTCGCCGGAGCCCAGCCGTTTCAGCACTGACTTCGGCACGAAGTCCGCGACGTCGCCGCCGAGGGTGAAGACTTCCTTGATCAGCGTGGAGGACAGGTGCAGGTAGTGGCCCTCGGCCGGAATGAACACGGTCTCCACGCCGGTCAGCTGCCGGTTCATGGTGGCCATCGGCAGCTCGTAGTCGAAGTCCGAGGACGATCGCAGGCCCTTCACGATCGCGTTGGCTCCGCGCTGCCGGCAGTACTCGGCGAGCAGCCCCTCCCCCACGGGTTCCACCACGATCCCCCGCAGCGAGGCCAGGGTTTCCCGGGCCATGTCCAGCCGTTCCTCGAGCCCGAAACGGTATTTCTTGGCGTAGTTGGTCGATACTGCCACGATGACCTCGTCGAAGAGGCTGGCCGCCCGGGCTATGACTTCCAGGTGGCCGTTATGGATAGGGTCAAAGGAGCCAGGGCATACGGCGCGTCTCATCCTCCGAACCTACCGCATGGGCCTTGCGGGCCGGGATAGCATGGCGGCATGTCAGCATCTAAGAGTTCCACTGCCGAGCCCACGTCCGCGCCGTTCACGGTTGCCGGCGGGGTCGTCCTCGTGACCGGAGCCGCCATGGGCATGGGGCGGCTTTACGCCCTTCGCGCGGCCCGGGAGGGAGCCGCCGTCGTCATTCTCTGGGACGTCGACGCCGACGGCCTTGCCCGGACCGCCGATGAGGTCACGGCGCTCGGCGCGCGCGCCGTCGTCCGCCGGGTCGACCTGGCCAGCCGGGAGGCGATCGCGGAGGCCGCCGCGGAGGCGAAGTCCGAAGGCCCGCTCACCCTGCTGGTCAACAACGCCGGGATCGTGCGCGGTGCCCTGTTCTGGGACCACGAGCCGGCCCGGGACATCGCCCTGACCATGGACATCAATGCGCTCGCCCCGATGTATGTCACCCACGCCTTCCTGCCGGCCATGATGGCCGACGTCGGCCGGCCGCGCCGGATCCTGAACATCGCCTCCGCCGCGGGCACCGTGTCCAATCCGCGGATGAGCGTCTACGCCGCGTCCAAGTGGGCGGTCATCGGCTGGAGCGACTCGCTGCGGCTGGAGCTCGAACAGCAGGGCTATGGCCACCTCAAGGTGACCACGTTCTGCCCCAGCTACATCTCCACCGGCATGTTCACCGGTGCCCGGGGCCCGCTCTTCACCCCGCTGATGACCCCGGACGACGCCGTCAACCGCGCCTGGCGGGCCACCGTGGCCGGTCAGCCGCAGCTGATCGCCCCGGCGACGGCGCAGCTCGGCAAGGTGCTTCGCGGGCTGCTGCCGGTCCGGGCCTGGGACTTCGTCGGCGGGAAGATCTTCGGCATTTACACCACCATGGACAAGTTCACCGGCCGCACGGGCAGTGCCTCCAACGGCGTTGGCGACGGTGCCGATGAAAGCCCCAGCCAGGCGGGGACCCGGTGAGCGGACAGCCGCTGGCCCCCTGGCAGCGTGCGGCTAGCGGCGCCAACCTGCTCTCCCCCGGCGGGGACCTGGGCGTCACCATCTTCGAGGAGATGACCACGCTGGCGCTCAGGACCGGTGCCATCAACCTCGGCCAGGGCTTCCCGGACGAGGACGGCCCGGCGGAGATCAAGGACGCAGCCCAGGCCGCGATCGCCGCGGGCGCCAACCAGTACGCCCCCGGCAAGGGCATCCTTGAGCTGCGCGAGGCCATCTCCCTGCACCAGGAACGGTTCTATGGGCTGACCCCGGATCCGCAGACGGAAATCATCGTCACCACCGGCGCCACGGAGGCCATCGCCGCCGCACTACTCGCCCTGGTTGGGCCCGGCGACGAGGTCCTCACCTTCGAGCCGTTCTACGACTCCTACGGCGCCATCATCGGGCTGTCCGGCGCCACGCACGTCACCGCCCCGCTGCTGGCTCCCGATTTCATGCCCCACCTCGATGCGCTGGCCGCGGCCTTCAGCGACCGCACCAAGGTGGTGCTGGTCAACAACCCGCACAACCCCACCGGCGCGGTATTCCCCCGCGAAGCGCTGGAACGCGTCGTCGAGCTCGCCATTAAGCACGACGCCGTCATCATCACGGATGAGGTCTACGAGCACCTCACCTTCGACGTCGCGCACCTGCCGATCGCCACACTGCCCGGCGCGGCCGACCGCACCTTGACCATTTCGTCCGCCGGAAAGACCTTCTCCTTCACCGGTTGGAAGATCGGCTGGCTCAGCGGCCCCGAACACCTCGTTGCCGCGGCCCGGACGGTCAAGCAGTTCCTGAGCTACAGTTCCGGGACCCCGTTCCAGAGCGCCATTGCGGTGGGCCTGGGCTTGCCGGACGAGTTCTACGCCGGCATCGCCGACACCCTGCGGCTCAAGCGGGACATCCTGAGCGAAGGCCTGCGTGCGGCGGGACTGGAGGTCTTCACCCCGCAGGGTACCTACTTCGTGAACGTGGACACCGCCCCGCTAGGGATTTCCGATTCGGTAGACCTGGCCCGCCGGCTGCCGGAACTGGTGGGCGTTGCCGCCATCCCGGTTCCGGTCTTCTGTCACCCCGAGGGCGCAGAGCGGACCCGCAGCCTGCTCCGCTTCGCGTTCTGCAAGCGGACCCACGTCCTGGAGGAAGCCGCCGAACGGCTCGCCACCCTCCGGTACGTACTGTGAGCACGGAGGGCACCCCGGCGGCCACGCGGTTCCTGCGGACCACCGGCCAGCACGCCGTGATCGAGCCCGACGAGTTCACCGAGGGCGGGTTCGTGCTGAGCATCGGCGGGGCCGAACAGTCCCACGTCAACCTGGCCGACCCCAGCGACATTTTCTACGAGTATCTGCGCCGGATCGGCCACGTGGTGGATCTCGCGGCGCCGTGGGGCGAACCCATCAGCGCCCTCCATCTGGGCGCCGGGGCGCTGACGCTGGCGCGCTATATCCAGGCGACCCGTCCGGGTTCCGTGCAGTACGCCGTGGAGCTGGAGCGGGAACTGCTGGACTTCGTGCTGCAGCAGCTGCCGATGCCCGCGGGGACCGAGCTGCACACCGTCATCGGCGACGCCCGCGAATCCCTGGCCACGCTGCCCGCGGAACTGCGCTTCGACGTCGTGATCCTGGACATCTTTTCCGGTCCGGAGGCGCCCGAGCACATTGCCAGCACCGGGTTCTACTTGGAAGCCGCGGCCAGGCTGACCCCGCGGGGCGTACTGATCGTCAATGTCGGCGACGAGCCGGGCCTGACCCTGGTCCGCAGCCAGGTCGCCGCGCTGCGCCGGGCGATGGCCGATGTGGCCGCGTTCGCAGAGACCGGCATGTTCGCCGGCCGGCACCCCGGCAACATCATCCTGACCGGCACCCAGGGCCCGTGGCCCGAGGTCTGGACCGCGGCGCTGACGGCCCGCGGCCCGCACCCGGCAAAGGTGCTCTCCGGCGTCGAGCTGGACGTGCTCTCCGCCTAGTCCACGGCCACTACGCAGCACGAAACTCAGCTGAACGCGATCTTTCGCAGCAGGACGCGGAGCTGATCCCGTTCCGGACCGTCGAGGGACGCCAAGGACGTCTCTTCGGCCACCCGGACGGCCGCCGCCGCACGTTGATGCAGCTCCGTGCCGGCTGCCGTCGGGCGGATGACCTTGGACCGCCGGTCGCGGGGATCGGGCGCGCGGAACACCAGCCCGCGCTGTTCCAGTGCGTCAACCAGGGAGACAATCTGGCTCGGATCCAAGCGCAGGAAATCGGCGAGCTCGCGCTGCGAGGGCCCAGTGTCGCTGCAGGCCATCGCCAGGACCGAGTAGGACCGCACCTTCAGATCCAGCGGGGCCAGCACGGCATTGGCGTGGGCGCTGCCCAGGGATCTCGCCCGCGCCGCCAGGAATTCAATTTCGTCCACCAAATCGCTGGCGAGAAAGCGGTCGGGGACGGCCGGAATCGCGGCGCCCTCCCACGGGTCCTCACCGTGCTGGGTTGATTCGGCCACAGATCCTCGCAGCTTCTGGTTGGCGCCTGGAACGCTTGACAGCGCCAACGATACCGCTGGCGGCCCCGCACTCCGGAAAATAGTTGAGAAAATTATGATTGACAACGTCAATTATGTGGGTTGTCATTTATGTAGCTACGGGGCTACCCGCAGGGTCGTCTGCCCGGCAAGTGTCCCGACCGCCCAATAACTACCCCCAAGGAAGTGGACTGTTATGAAGAGACTCACATTTGCCGCCGTCGGAGTTGCCGCGGCCTTGCTGCTCACCGGATGCGGCGCCGGGTCGCCGTCCGGGTCGGCGTCGAACGCCGCGTCCGCCGGCGGCGATGGTGTCCGCAACATCAGTGTGGGTGTGATCTCGATTGCGCCGTCCGCTGCTGTGCAGCTGGGCATCGACGAGGGGATTTTTGCGAAGCACAAGCTCAAGGTCGAGTTGCAGAGCGGGCAGGGCGGGGCGGCAATGCTTCCCGCCGTCTCCACCGGAACCATGAACTTCTCCGTGGGGAACCCGCTGTCCGTGCTCCTGGCCAAGAACAAAGGCCTGGACATGAAGATTGTCTCCGGGTATTCGAACTCGCTCCCCACCGGGGATGACATCAACGGCGTCGTCGCCAAGGCGGACTCGGGCATTACCTCGGCCAAGGACCTCGTCGGGAAGAAGGTCGCGGTCAACACCCTCAATGCGCAGGGAGACCTGACCATTAAGGAGGCTGTGTCGAAGCAGGGCGGCGATCCGGGCGCGGTCCAGTTCCTCGAACTGCCTTTCCAGGACATGGGTGCCCAGCTCGCCAAGGGGAATGCGGATGCTGTCTGGGTTCCGGAACCGTTTCTGTCCAAGCTGCTGGCGGAAGGCAACAAGCTGGTGACGTACAACAACCAGGCGGCGCTGCCGGGCCTGCCCACCATGGTCACCTTCACCAGCGGCGGCTATGCCCAGCAGAATCCGCAGGTGGTTGCCGACTTCAAGGCGGCCATGACGGAGACCCTTGCCCTGGCGCAGAGCAACCCTGACAAGGTCCGGGCACTGCTGCCTGCGTTCATGAAGATGCCGGAGGCCGTAGCCAAGAAGCTCCGGCTGGAGGACTTCGACGGCAAGCTGAACGAACCCGTCCTGGGCAAGCTCGGCGAGCTGATGGCCAAGTACGGCATTGTGCCCTCGACGCCGGACGTGTCGGGCACAATCCTGAAATAAAGGCTCGCGGGGATAAAGAAGGGGACGACGGCGGGAGGTTCCGCCGTCGTCCCCTTGTCATGTGCGGGTTTAGCCAGAGGCGTCCTGCGCCGCGCACATGTGCGTAGTGCCCGTTCGTCCCGGGCGATCCCGTCACACCTTCAAGCCAGCGGAATGGACGCAGTTACAGAAAACCCGCCGACGAGGTCGGTCGCCAAGAATGCCGAGGCGCTGCCGGTCTTCGAACGCCGCCCGGACAAAGTAGGCCCACCTCCCGCGGCGGCCCTGTCCTCCGAGCAGTCATCGTCCGTCTCACCGCTTTAGGATGAACGCGCAAAGATATCAAGCTATGCGGACTGTGGCGGCAGAGGTCCTAGCCGCCGTGATGTAACCGGCCTTCGCGCCGGTCACAGTGACCGTGAGGGTCTTGCCGACATCCGCCGCGACAGGCTTGTACGTCGCGCCGGCCGCCCCGGTGATGGCAACACCGCCAGCTTTCCACTGATACGTCAGAACCACCGGAGACGGACCCCAGGCACCCGGGACAG